>NZ_JAHGAJ010000019.1 GCF_030248535.1 Vibrio sp. D404a
ACCTCGTGTGTCGCTCCAAAATTTTGTAATGTTGATTGGCATCGACATTAAGATGGTGTTTACGAATCGTAACGGCATCGCAATAAAGAATTGCGTGCCCTGGTGGTGGAATTGGTAGACACAAGGGATTTAAAATCCCTCGGCGTTCGCGCTGTGCCGGTTCAAGTCCGGCCCGGGGCACCATCTATTTCTCTTATAAAGAGACACGTAGTTACCTTAGACTACGATAATCAAATTAAGGCGCCTTGGCAGAGTGGCTATGCAGCGGATTGCAAATCCGTGGACCTCGGTTCGACTCCGGGAGGCGCCTCCATTATTCAATCAAACCAGTCCTAGTGACTGGTTTTTTTGCATCTGAATTTTATCTTTTGTTTTAAACACTTCTTTCTTATTAGGCCTTAATGCTTGGGACTGTATAGACCAACGAAAAGCATTGGATGCAGAAAGCCGTTGATCAAAAGAAGCGGTAGCGTGTTTTCTAATACTTTGGTATTACACAAGTCACATATTGACTAATGCTAGTCAACTTGTTTCATTATTGAGTCGAAACTCTCATAAAATCAGTTGCATAGATGAGACTATAAAACACTAACTCATGTTCTAAGTTTTATAAGAGGCTCTTAATTATGCAATTTAGTCTAAAGAGAAAGATGGTTTTCTCTGTGGTTTTGGCGATTGCGGTGACATCTGCCATTTTACTATTCATTGGCTACAAAACGTTTCAAACCAATAGCTGGCAAGCGATAGAGAGTGAGAGCCGTAATACGCTTCATGCTCACGCTAAAGGTATTGGCGATTGGTTCCACGATAAGAAGCAAGCGGTAAACGGCCTACAGCAACAAATCTCCCTAAACCCAGATCTAGATGTTGTACCGCACCTACGCCAAACATTGGTGTCAGGCGGCTTTGGTTTAAGTTACTACGGTAATAAAGAAGGTGAAATGTTCCGTCATGATCCATCTTTGAATAAACCGGGTTATGACCCACGCCTACGTGGTTGGTACAAAGAAACACTTGCGGCTAATCAAGCGATTACGACTAAACCTTACGTAAGCGTCACAATGCAAACACTAGTGGTCACGCTTACCGATCCAGTATTTGAAAACGGTCAGATTGTCGGTATTGCTGCGTCTAACCTTGCATTGGATAAACTTATTCAAGACGTGTTAGCGATTCCTGTACCGGGTGACGGCCATGCGATTTTGATTGATAAGCAGGGCACAGTTGTGGCGCATAACAACCAAGACTTTATCTTGAAAAAGATCTCGGATATTGCGCCAGAGCTGAATATCTCTAGCCTTAACTCAGCCGCTGCAAATTTGACGACGCTTTATGCCGATGTAGATGGCGTTGATAAAGTGATCATGGCTGAACCAATCAAAAATACCGATTGGATGCTAGTGATAGAGATGGATAAGGAAGTTCTAGAGCAGCCCCTGTTTACTATGCTTTTAAACCAAATCACAACAGGCTTAGTGGTTCTGATTGTAATGGCGGTTGCGACCTCTTGGTTTGTTGCACGTCAGTTGGTGGAACTCGGACGTGTTGGTGAAGCACTAGCAGATATCGCAGAAGGTGAGGGTGACCTTACTCGACGCCTCACAGTATCGAGCAAAGATGAAGTGGGTCAGTTGGCGGATAAGTTTAATATCTTTATCGATCGTCTGCATGACATGATGAAAAACGTGAGTACCGTTTCTTCTGCAATGACGCAGGGCGCGAACCATGCCAATCAAAGTGCAATGAAACGAAGCGAGAGTGTGGGTAAGCAACAAGATGAAATCACTATGGTTGCAACCGCAGTGACTGAAATGGCGACCGCGACCTCAGAGATTGCCGCCAATGCCGACAATACGGCTAAGAGCGCAACGCATTCGGTAGAACTGAGTGAGCAAGGCTTCCATCAAATGGAGAAAAGCCAAGCATCGATCAATGAACTGGCGAGCGAGCTAACCGGTGCAGTATCGATCATCAGTGAGCTAGAAGAGCACGGCCAACAGATCGCGACCATTCTTGCCACTATTCGAGAGATTGCAGAGCAGACTAACTTACTGGCGCTTAATGCTGCAATTGAAGCTGCGCGTGCAGGTGAGCAGGGCAGAGGTTTTGCTGTTGTTGCTGATGAGGTTCGAGTGCTATCACAACGCACCCACGCATCGACAGAAGAGATCGAAGACAAGATCAAGCGCCTACAGCAAGCGACCAATGGTGCGGTGCGAGTGATGAATCAGAGTCATGATATGGCCCGAACCAGTGTTAATGACGTGAACCTAGCGGGTGAAAGCCTAGAGCAGATTCGTGAGGCGATTCAGGTGATCAGCGACATGGCGACTCAGATTGCATCGGCAGCAGAAGAACAGTCGTTAGTGACGGCTGAAATCAACACCAATACAGAGTCGGTTCGTGAAGTGAGTGATGTGATGGCGTTGGATGCGTCAGATGCGGTGGTACAAGCGGATCAACTTAACCAACTTGCCACTGATCTTAAACAGGAGCTAAGCCGCTTTAAGCTATAGAGGTCAATGTAGCTTAGTAACACAATCAATAAAGCACAGGCCATCGAGTCTGTGCTTTTTCGTTTTGGTGCCCGCACTTCAATTCGCAGTTAAAACTACACTCCGCCAGCTATAAGCAAAAAATATAAGCGTAAAACGCTAAGCGTCTGTATTGCTTGCTATCTGCGTCTCTTACAGTAACCTTATTGGCAACCATTAAGTATGTTGAATGATTGGTATGAAGAAGTCTCAGGTATTAGCAGAGAAGTTAAAGAACCAGATAGAACACAATATTTGGTTGAGTGGTGAGAAGCTCCCATCGATACGCAACTCCTGCAAGCGCTATAACCTCAGTATTGAAACAGTACTCCAAGCGTATCAGCAGCTTGAAGCCGAAGGTTATATCTACTCCAAACCTAAGTCTGGTTACTTTGTGTTGCCGCGTCGTGATGTGCTGGTAAGTAAAGAAACCAATCAAAAACCAATCACTCCTTATCACGTGCGAATCAGTGATCTGTTGTATGACGTGCTTCAAAAGGCCAAAGATCCAAGCATCATTCCTTTAAGCTCTGCGTTTCCTGACCCGTCGCTATTTCCGCACCAAGCCTTGTCGCGCAGTTTGGGTAATGCAAGCCGACAGATGCCAGACAACAGTATGCTGACCAACTTACCACCCGGTAACCAAACATTGAGAAGACAGATTGCTCAACGCTATCAAGTGAATGGGCTAAACGTTCTTCCCGACGACATTGTAATTACGTCTGGTGCAATGGAAGCGCTTAGCTTGTGTTTGCAGTCTTGTACTGAGCCCGGTGACCTAGTCGCGATTGAATATCCTGCTTTTTATGGCGTACTTCAAACCATAGAACGCTTAAACCTGACGGCAGTAGAGATCCCAACAGATCCGGAGTCTGGAATTGATCTGGATGTGTTGTCGTCGGTCTTCTCATCTATGGATATCAAAGCATGTTGGTTTATGACGGCGGCTCAAAACCCAGTAGGGTACTCAATGAGCAGTGGTAACAAACAGAGACTTGCTGAGTTGGTCAATCACTACAACATCCCAATGATCGAAGATGATGTCTATCGTGAGTTGTATGTTGGCAGTGAATCTACTTTGCCTGCCAAGGCGTACGATCAGAATGAAAACATCATGCTGTGTGGTTCTTTTTCAAAATCACTCTCTCCCGGCTTTCGAATCGGTTGGGTGGTGGCAGGAAAACAAGCCTTAAAGATTCAGCGTTTACAACACCTTGCTACGCTCTCTAGTAGTATTCCCATCCAGTTGGCTCTGTCCCATTATCTGACTTTTTATAGCTTTGATAATCACCTGAAGAAGCTTAGGAAAGTACTGAATGAACGCAAGCAGCAACACGTTAATTTGTTGGAACAGCACCTACCCGATTGCACCAAGGTTCATAACGCAAAAGGGGGATATTTCCTATGGATTGAGTTGCCGCCACATGTATGCGTCGAGACGCTTTATGATCGGGCACTAGAACAGAATATCTCTGTCGCGCCGGGGATCATATTCAGTGGTGACAAGCGCTTCAACCACCATATTCGCCTGAACTGTTCTTATGCCTGCGATGACAAAATTTCTCGAGCCATCAAAACCTTAGGCCAGCTAGTCTCAGAGCTGGAATCGCAAGGTTAAAAGGGCTGGTGGTCTACAACTGTTTTCTCGACATGAATATCTGATCTGTTCTAATTTTTAGTGGCTGATCTGTTCTAGTTTGGTTCGTGAGAACTGTGCTGAAATACGCTCCAACTTATGTATGAAAGTCATCATTATGATGTTTGGAGCTTTAATGTTTGATGTTGTTGAATTATCACGCTTGCAGTTCGCGTTGACGGCAATGTTCCATTTCCTCTTCGTTCCTCTGACCATTGGAATGTCCTGCCTATTAGCGATCATGGAGTCGATCTATGTGCTAACAGGTAAGCAAATCTACCAAGACATGACCCGCTTTTGGGGTAAGTTGTTTGGGATTAACTTTGCCTTGGGCGTGACTACAGGTCTCACGATGGAATTCCAGTTTGGTACCAACTGGTCTTACTATTCACACTACGTTGGCGATATTTTCGGTGCGCCTCTCGCCATCGAAGCCTTGGTTGCTTTCTTCTTAGAGTCGACCTTTGTTGGCTTGTTTTTCTTTGGTTGGGATCGCTTATCTGCACGTCAGCATTTGATTGTGACCTGGCTAGTCGCGCTTGGTTCGAGCTTTTCCGCTTTATGGATTCTTGTCGCGAACGGTTGGATGCAAAACCCGATTGGTTCGGAGTTCAACTACCAAACGATGCGAATGGAGATGACCAGTTTCGCTGATGTCGTGCTTAATCCTGTTGCTCAAGTGAAATTCCTTCACACAGTCTCGTCAGCGTATACGTGCGGTGCCATGTTCATTCTCGGTATCAGTGCTTACTACCTACTTAAAGGTCGAGACATTGCCTTTGCTAAACGCTCGTTCGCAGTCGCGGCATGTTTTGGTATGGCATCGATTATCTCTGTTCTTGTACTAGGAGATGAATCTGGCTACGAGCTTGGCGACGTACAAAAAGTGAAATTGGCGGCGATAGAAGCAGAGTGGCACACCGAGCCAGCCCCTGCAGCGTTTACCTTGTTTGGCTTACCGAATCAGGATAAGGGTGAAACAGACTATGCCGTAAAGATCCCTTATGTCATGGGCATTATTGCGACGCGCTCTTTGGATGAACAAGTGACGGGTTTGCATGACATACGTGAACAGCATATCGAACGCATTCGCAACGGTATGGTGGCTTATGACTTACTTGAGCGCTTGCGCGCTGGAGACAGCTCCAATGAAACCGTTAAATCGTTTGATGAGGTTAAACAAGACCTCGGCTATGGATTGCTTCTAAAGCGTTATACCGAAACGGTGACTGACGCCACTGAGCAGCAGATCCAGCTCGCTGCAGATGACTCCATTCCAACGGTGTGGCCACTATTTTGGTCTTTCCGAATCATGGTGGGTTGCGGCATCGTGATGCTGATCGTGTTCAGTGCTGCATTTTTACAAACCTATCGCAAGAAAATCACTGCCAAACCTTGGGTACTGAAGGCCGCATTGTGGTCGATTCCTCTGCCTTGGATTGCCATTGAAGCCGGTTGGTTCGTTGCAGAGTATGGCCGACAGCCTTGGGCGGTTGGAGAAATTTTACCAGTCACGATGGCCGCGTCCGAGCAGTCTGTTGAAAACGTATTGTTTACGCTCGCGCTTATCTTAGGCCTCTATACCGTATTTATTATCGTTGAAAGTTACTTGATGGTGACGGTTGCACGCAAAGGCCCAAGCAGTCTGAAAACAGGGCGATATCACTATGAACAAACAAAACCATCGGTTGAAGCCAAGTTGGCATTACAAGTAGAGCAGTAGGACGGATTTTATATGTTTGAATATGAGACGTTAAAAGTAATTTGGTGGGTGCTGATTGGAGTTCTTTTGATTGGCTTTATGGTAACAGATGGTTTTGACATGGGTGTCGGTGCACTGTTGCCAGTGATTGGGCAAACCGATACTGAAAAGCGTGTGATGATCAACTCAATCGCACCGCATTGGGACGGAAACCAAGTATGGTTGATTACCGCTGGCGGCGCCTTGTTTGCAGCTTGGCCTATGGTCTATGCGACGGTATTTTCAAGTCTGTATGTGGCGATGTATTTGGTTCTCATCGGCTTATGGCTGCGCCCACTGGCATTGGAGTATCGAGCAAAAGTTGAAAGCAAGGTGTGGAAGCAGGCATGTGATGCTGCGATTACGTTTGCTGGCGTTTTCCCACCTGTCCTGTTTGGTGTGGCTTTTGGTAACTTAATCCAAGGTTTGCCGTTTTCGTTGGATAGCTTGTTGATGGTCAGTTACCACGGATCGTTTATCGAACTCATTAACCCATTCAGTTTGCTTTGTAGTTTAGTCGCGTTGTCGATGACGTTAACCCAAGGTGGAGCTTGGTTGTTAATAAAAACAAAAGGTGCAATTTATACCAAGGCGAGAACAACGACACAAATGAGTGCCTTAGCGACCTTCGTATTTATGATAATCGGCGGACTCGTTTTGGACCAGTTGATGGGCTTTCAAGTGGTCAGCACACTCGATCACAACGCGGTTTCTAATCCGTTAAACAAGGTTGTTATCGGAGGAGAGGGGATGTGGTTAAGCAATTTTGAAAACCATACTTGGATGTGGTTCGCACCGTTAGGCAGCGTAGCGTTTCCAATGCTGACTTTCATCTTTGCAAGACTAAAGAAAGATTTGGCGGCGTTTATCAGTTCAAGCTTGAGCAACACGTCAATCATTTTAACGGCTGGATTTACCATGTTTCCATTTATCGTGCCTTCGACGATCAACCCGAATTTCAGCCTGACGCTGTGGGATGCGACATCCAGTGAACTGACCCTCAATATCATGACCGGCGTGGCGTTTGTGATGGTGCCGATCATTCTGGGTTACACCGCTTTTAGCTATCGAACGATGTTTGGTCGACTCGATAATGAGTACGTTGAACAAAACAGTCACTCACTGTATTAGGAGGGTTTATGTGGTATTTCGTTTGGATTCTTGGCTTATTACTCGCTTCTGCATTCACGGTATTGAATCTCATTGGACTTGAGAAAGAGGAAAGTAATACCGACTTGCTGGATTAATGTCGGTGTTAGGCGAGTACGCTTTGAGCAACATGGTTTGTTATTAATCTTTAAGTTCGATAAATAAGCATATGAATTAAAAAGATTAAATATCTATTGATTCCGTTGCTCAATCCGTTAAAGTACTTCTCGTTCTCGCGGCATAAGTCGCTGAGAGATGGTGTTGCCATCGCATGATTGCGTTGCCCTGGTGGTGGAATTGGTAGACACAAGGGATTTAAAATCCCTCGGCGTTCGCGCTGTGCCGGTTCAAGTCCGGCCCGGGGCACCATCTACTTACTCGCAAGAGGGAACAGAGTCGACCTCTTAAAACTCGCACAATTTGGCGCCTTGGCAGAGTGGCTATGCAGCGGATTGCAAATCCGTGGACCTCGGTTCGACTCCGGGAGGCGCCTCCAAATTACAAAAGACCAGCCTAGTGCTGGTTTTTTTGTATCTCAATTCTTCTATTTCTTTGATTTCAATAATATAACTCGACCTTGTAAGGGAACGAGCGCTTCAATATCTGACTAGACGTCGACGCCCGTTGTAAGCGTGTGTAATTAAAACGAGCATAATAATAAAACACTGTTCATAATTACTGGGTTCAACTAAAAAGGAATCCCTCATGTTTAGAAATTTTCTGGTTTTCTCTCTCGTTACTATGCTTGCGGGCTGTGTGCTTTATCCGACGACTCGTGACTACTACAAACCTGTGGTTAAGTTAGGGCAAGTCGAAACGGCGAGTGCAGGCTGTGGGTACCATAAAGCCAAGTATGATGGGTTAGAGCAGCGTGCTGGTGGAATCACGGTTCGAGCTTATCCTCATTTCTCCTTAGAAGAAAACACACTGTCGCTGACTCTATCAACGGAATCTGAATACGATAATGTCGAAGTAACTTTGAATAAAGTGGTGAGCAATGATGTGGAATTACCGTCTGTACCTTTGACGCTTTCATCAGATTATGTCGTTAGTGAAGTTTACCGTGCTTGGTATACGTCTGACGCTGTTCGAGTACAAGGTAAACCCGGTAAGTTGTTGATCACGGCGTCGGACAACTATGGCAATACCTACACGTTCGAGTTTGAATTCGCGAGCCAAAAAGATATCTATTATTCTTCGATAAACTGCTAGCCAATCAATCAAGGGGCGTTCATATCTTGTGTTATCTCTGATCAAAGAAATCTTTGTTGCGAATGTACTTACTCATTAAGTGATACGAGAAGGGACGAATCACCCAGCTTAATAGCGAGCGCCCAAAGCGAATTAGAGTTGGAGTGTTCTCATAGATTCGACCGTTGTAAAGCCAGAGCATTCTGCCTGCATGCCAATAGATAAGGGGAATAGGCGGCATGAAAGTCACGATGTCTAAATCACAACAGATACGGTAGGTTTTCTTGTTAAGAGAATAGCGCTGCTTGAATTGCCAGTTGCCAATCGCGGGTTGGCCAAACGTCACGACACGTTTAATGCTCTTAGGGTATTTGTGATTCAGGTAATCAGCGAAAACGCAGCCAATCGCTCCGCCAGAAGAGTGTCCGGTGATGGTAACTCGCTTGCCTTTTTCAATGAGTGGCGCGAGTGTTGTTTCTAAACGTTCGAAGACTGAAGCGCCGAGCGTATCTTCGTTTCTACTGGGTTGGCTCTCTTGAAACAGAAGATGATAAAACCCTGCGTGGATACGGTAGTTGAGCCCAATCGATTTGCAGCTTCTTGTCCATAACGCGAAGTTTAATAGCCAATCACTGAGGCTATGCGAGCCTTTGATCACCACAATCACTTCAGTTTCCGCTTCACTCCACAGCACACGGATCATGGTTTTCCCAAACTGATTTTTGATGATTCGTTGCCCGTTTGGGTCAAACCCATAGCGTGTTTGTTTGAATACCCTTGGGTAGGCGAGATTGCATAAAACGGCATACCTTTCATACTGGTATCTTTTAAGTGGTTTCAAACTTTATTCCAATCGTCCCTTTACTTCTTACCTTAGTGGGCAATTGTGAAAGATCCATGACAATCAGTATGGTTATGATGACTCTCAATGAGGGCGATGCAGTCGTTTTACACAAGAATTGGTTAAAGCAGCAACGAACAGACCGATTAGATATAGACAATTGTTGACGTTATTTTTGAAGGCGCTATAGTACACCCCGTTCTCAAGCATCAGCATGGGACAGTGACCTAATTTACTGTAAATAGGACACATGAAGGCGCCTTGGCAGAGTGGCTATGCAGCGGATTGCAAATCCGTGGACCTCGGTTCGACTCCGGGAGGCGCCTCCATTTCAATATCATTCCAAATTCGGTCAGCTAATGCTGGCTTTTTTTATACCTAAATTTCAGCAAGCCCGATGATATTTATCGCTGATGCCAATTCCCTATAAGATTTGACTGAGCATCATTAGCGGGCTTAGTGACAACTGTGAACTTAGAGTCAGCTTTTTGATCCAAAAACGCCTAGAATTACCCTGTTTCCAATAACCTGTGAGTATTCATGAGAAGTACCGACGATTACATCATCTTTTATCACTTAATGGAGCAAGGCTCTTTTAGTGGCGCTGCCAAACAAATGCAGTTGACTAAATCGGTGGTGAGCAAGCGTATTTCTAAGTTAGAGCAAGAGCTGGGCGTGCAACTTCTCTATAGAACGACGCGCAGTATTAAGCTGAGTGAAGCGGGTCAGTCGTTTTATGAGCAGGCGAAACGCGTATATAAAGCGGTTGCGACAGCCGAAGAGTCAATTGTCGGCCTAGGGCAGAACCTATCGGGTAACATCAAAATTACCGTTCCAACAATATCTGGTGAGTTGATTTTACCGAGCGTCATCGCAGAGTTTAATGAGCAGTACCCGGACATAAATATCGACATGGATTTGGATAATCGATTTGTGGATATTGTGAATGATCGTTTTGATTTGGCGATAAGAACTGGTGTACTCCCTGATTCAAGCCTGATTGCACGTAAGCTGGTGGATGCGCACTGGGTTGTGTGTGCCTCTCCAAAATATCTCGCCGTAAATGGCAAGCCAGATTCCCCTCAAGAGTTAGTCAAACACAACTGCTTGGCGTACTCCTACCAAGAGACAGGGGCAAAAGAGTGGGCCTTTAAAGCGGGCGACGAACTTTACCAAGTCAAAGTCGATGGTAACCTGTGTACCAATAATTCATCGGCACTAAGAAATGTGGCTTTGTTAGGGCAAGGGATCATTTACGTACCTAGAGTCTTGATTCATGATGATTTAGAGCAGGGGCGTTTGATCCAACTTTTTCAAGGACAAACAGCCAAGTGCTTAGGCATTTATGCGGTTTACCCTTATACACGTCAGCAACCTGAAAAGGTGAAGCGTTTTATTGAACACCTGTACCAAGGGTTTCAAAAGCGCAGCCATCAGTTTTAGGCTAAGTCTAAGCAAAGTTTCTAGTTCTTTTTCTGCTCGGTATCTCATGCTTGGCACCTCACTTCACATCTCGAATATTAGTCGGTGTAAGCCACGCATTTGCAATAACTGGATGTGTGACGCAGCTGTTAATGATTGGTTTTGATATTGTTTCCATAAAGAAACAATCTGTTTCTTGCTCAAATTTTGAAGTTTGTTTTAGTTAACTTAATGAAAATATTAGCTTTATTACAAATAAGCTTAATTTTGGATAGTGTTGGCGAGATCAGCAGCGTAGACGCTGTATAACAGGCTGCTTATAGTGGCTGGGCATAATAATTAGAGATATGGATATGAAACAAAAGCAGCTGATTGATCAATTCAAGGTAATCGTGGGTGATGACAATGTGTTAACCGACGATATCAAAACCAAGTATTACCGTTCGGGCTTTCGCTCTGGTGGTGGCTCTGCACTGGCCGTTGTCTTTCCAAATACCTTGGTAGAACAGTGGAAAGTTATTAAGCAATGTGTCGAAGCTAACTGCATTATCATTATGCAGGCTGCTAAAACTGGTTTAACAGAAGGTTCTGCACCAAGCGGTAACGATTATGATCGCGATGTTGTCGTTATCAATATCACTAAAATGAAACAGATCCACCTTCTTGATGGTGGCAAGCAAGCAGTTTGTCTGCCGGGTGCGAGCTTACACTCCCTAGAAAAAACACTAAAAACGGTTAACCGCGCACCACACTCTGTTATCGGTTCTTCTTCTTTAGGTGCGACAGTGGTTGGCGGTATCGCGAACAACTCCGGTGGCGCTCTAGTGAAGCGTGGCCCTGCCTACACTGAGCTTGCGATATTCGCTCAAGTCGATAAAGACGGCAAACTTCATTTAGTTAACCATTTAGGCATTGATGGTCTTGGCGAGACGCCAGAAGAAATCTTACAAAACATTCAAGACGGAAACTTCGACCCAAGTAAAGTGGTTCATGATGATCGCATGGCTTCTGACAAAGAGTATGACGAGCGCGTAAGAGACGTTACCTCTGACATTCCTTCACGATTCAATGCGGATGATCGCCGACTGTTTGAAGCCAGCGGCTGTGCCGGTAAGCTTGGTGTTTTTGCAGTACGTGTTGATAGCTACCCAGTACCTGACAAAGAGCAGGTCTTTTATCTTGGTACAAATGATCCGGCGAAACTCACTCAGCTACGCAAAGACTTTTTGACTCAGTTTGAGAATCTGCCTGAAATGGGCGAGTACATGCACCGTGATATTTTTAATATGGCGGAGAAGTACGGCAAAGATGTATTCCTATCCATCGATCATCTTGGTACGGACAACTTACCAAAGATGTTTGCTTTAAAAGCCAAGGTTGAAAATACCTTAGAACGAATCCCGTTTGTTAGTAAACATCTGCCAGATACGATTTTGTACTATGCGAGTAAATTGTTCCCGCAACATTTACCACAAAGGTTGCTAGATTATCGTGACAAATACGAACACCACTTGATCTTAAAGATGAGTGATGGCGGTATTGATGAGGCTAAGAAATATCTTAAAGAGGTGTGGGCAGCAGAACCAGACCAAGATTACTTTGAGTGTACCGCAGAAGAAGGTAAGAAAGCGTACCTGAATCGTTTTGCAGCAGCAGGAGCGGCGATTCGTTACGAAACCATCCATCGAAATGAAGTAGAGGACATTGTCGCACTCGATATTGCGTTACGACGTAACGACGAGGAGTGGTTAGAAACACTGCCACAAGAGGTGACAGATAACCTTGTGATGCCTCTCTATTACGGTCACTTTATGTGTTTTGTATTCCACCAAGATTACATCTTCAAAAAGGGAACAGACACAAAACGCATGAAGCGATTGATGTTAGAACACTTGAATAGCCGTGGCGCGAAATACCCAGCGGAGCACAACGTAGGACACTTGTACGAAGCGGAAAACTCACTACAGAAGTTCTACCATCAGCTCGATCCAACCAATACCTTTAACCCAGGTATCGGTAAAATGGACAAGTATCGCCGTAATTGTAACTGCTGTGCCTAACGAGCTTTAATCGAAACATAATAAACAAAGCCACTTCAACGAGTGGCTTTGTTGTTTTATAGCGCCTGAGTTCGAGCATTTAGGCGTTTGAGAGTTTGAGAGTTTGAGAGTTTGAGTAAGGGTTTGAAGATCGAACCTGCGATGTTAATACTTCAAATACAAATGACTCAAAAGCTAAAGTTGATTGGAAGAGTAAGGCTTAAGCGTGTACCAGTTATGCTCGTCGGGGGTTTAATTAATGGTTGAGCGCGGTAAACAAGGTCGACAGCTTCGTTATCTAACGAAAGGGTACCCGAACTTTTAACCAACACGACGTCAATCACATTACCTTGGCGATCCATTGTAAATTTGATAACAGGCATGCCTTTCTTCTTCATGCGCTTCGCTTTTCTGGGGTAACGCTTTTCTCGCTCAAGATGTGCATGAAGTGCTTGCTGCCAATTAATTTTAGCCGCTTTTCCCGCTTCAGAAAGTTGTCCAACCCGAAGCGCACTCGCTTGCTGCTGGCTATTTTCAGCCATTAAATTAGGTTGAGATTTTGCTGTTTGCACGATTTGTTGTTGGTCTTTGAGATCATCACTGATTGGACGCGGTTTCTCAATCGGAACGGGTTTTACAATCGCCTTTTGGGGATCGGGGGTGACTTTAGGTTTCGTCTTTTTGACAACGGGAGGCTCTGGACGACTTTTAGGTGGTACAGGCGTTTTCGCAATCTGTTTTGGCTCCTCGGGTTTAGTTTTCGTCTCTTTTTCCGGCTTGGCCTCTTGGTTGATTGCTGATGAAAGCGCGTTTGCTTTCTCAACCTCAACGAACTTTGGCTGCTCTTTCACAGCTTTCGGTTTGACGATTGGTTGTATCTCCTCAACCGTTGCAGCTTGGATCATCTGCTCTTGAATTATCTCAGGTTGATTTTCGCCTATCTCCGTATCTTCTACTTGCATTTTTGCCATCGCAAGAGGGGCAACAATCGTAACCTTAATGGGTGCAGCTTGCGGAGGCGGAGCAAAATCGTACTCAGGTGTCCAAAGGTAATAAACAAGAGCAGATAAGTGAAGGGCAACACTCAATGCAAAACCGACGACAAACCAAGGCCGACGAGGCTTACGTGATCGGACCCTTAAGGTGGCAAAAATACTCATGCTTATTACCCCTGCGGCGTTTCTAAACCAACGAGCGCAATCTGGCTGTATCCGGCGCGTACAAGTGTGTTCATGACTTTCATGAGTTCGTCATAGGTAATGCTTTTGTCAGCTCTTAGATAAATTCTCTGATTCTGGTCCTCGATAAGTAGCGGAAGATCAAATGGTAGCTGTTCTAACGTTGAAGTCTTATCCTCACCTAATGTCAGCTCTAGCCCCTTACCAACGGTAAGGAACAAAGGTTCATCAGGTAAAGGTGTGGCTTCAGCAGAAGATGAAGGTAGATCGACGGGTACATTAACGGTAGCCAATGGTGCTGCTACCATCACAATGATGAGTAGAACGAGCATTACATCAACCAAGGGTGTCACGTTGATATCGTGGTTTTCCACCAGTTCATCGCTGTCTGAAGATGTTTGAAATCCCATATCACACCACCTGCTTTAATTGTGATGGCGTCTCTTCATTGGTATCGCGGTCACAATCTCGGCTAACAAGTACCATGGTCGCAACAGACACGTCTGTTAGGAGTGCTTTATAGTGTCCAATACGTCGAGAAAAATAGTTATACATCATCACCGCAGGAATAGCGGCAACCAAACCGATCGCTGTTGCGAGTAGTGCTTCAGCTATACCAGGGGCCACAACGACAAGCGTCGTACTTTTGGCTTTCGCGATGCCGATAAACGCATTCATAATTCCCCAAACTGTACCAAATAGGCCGATGAATGGGCTAACTGAACCTATGGTTGCCAAAATGCCCGTCAGTGACGTCATGTCTCGGGTTAACTCTGCTTGAACTCGCTCAAGTCTTAATTGAACGCGTTCTTTAATGCCGTTATGAGTCGCAGGGCCTTGACCGGACATATAGATTTCGTGCTGTGCAGCGGTCACTACGGAGACTTCTTGCCCTGCTTGTAGCGTAAGAGCGGATTCCGCATGCTGAAGAGTGTCTGCGGTCACTAGGGTTGCTAATAGTTGCTTAGTTCTTTTCGTAGCAAGAACGAGCTGTATCTGCTTAGTAATGAAGACTGCCCAGCTCAAAATGGAAGCCACTAATAAAGCGATCATAACCGACTTAACTACCCAATCTGCAGCATGGTACATTCCCATCGGCGAAAGATCGTGGGTGATCAATGGATTTGAAGGTGGGGCAATCTGTTGGTTTGAGACCACAGTATCGGAGATAGGTTGAATCGACGTATCACTCAAAGAATAATGGGAAAACGTCAGCATTAAAAACACTGACGCGATACGAAAAAAAAGCGTTGTCATTAGGTATCACTCACTAGGGATTGAATTAGGCTGGTGGAATAAATTTCCACGTTGTCGCTACCTATACCGAATGAAATTAAAAAAACCGTAAAGAAATTTTAATTATTTTAAAAACGCCTAGTGAACTTGATAGTGATCTCATTTTGCTGGTAGGTGTAGAGC
Source organism: Vibrio sp. D404a (assembly GCF_030248535.1). Classification (GTDB taxonomy): domain Bacteria; phylum Pseudomonadota; class Gammaproteobacteria; order Enterobacterales; family Vibrionaceae; genus Vibrio. The sequence goes on from NZ_JAHGAJ010000019.1 coordinate 15,151, forward strand.
CAATCAACATTGCTTTTTATTCTTTTATGATTCCAAACCAATGAAGGGGTAACACCGAATAACTTGATATCTTTTAGCGAAGCAGAGAGCGCGTAATTTTGCTCTTTATCTCTACGCGTTTCGCTCAGAATGCTATTGAAGCCTTGGTAGTCACGATGTCTAAACGATCCAAAAAGTGTCAGATCAACCCAAGGAATCACATCTGAATTCAAGCCAATTTTACCGCCATAAAGCTCGTAAGCATGGACTTGTTCTTTGTTCTGTTTACCTGTCCAATCTATGCCACCGAATAACAATAGGTCATGATTAAATTGGTACCAATAAGTAAGATACGAAGCCAGCTGCCAGTCTGTTTGATAACTGAGTACACTTGGGATGTAGTCTTGATAGTCGGCTTTGAACTCGAATTTAAGGGCACTGTTTTGGCTGGTTGTTCTAAGCCAGTCTAATTTAACTCCTGAGCTGAAATAAACAGAGCTGTTCGCGTAACGACTTAATTCAAAAGAGGGGCCGATTGATACTTTGTTGAGGCGATTATGAAAACTGTATCCGAAGCCGATTCGAGAAGTATGTTCATTGTAATCACTGTTGTTCCCGTAGTTAGTGCCATAAGTTAGGCCTTGTAAATGAATACCGTGGTGTCGAGACAAAGAGAAACGTTTATTGATACTCGCCTCAAAATCGATCCCATATGCTTTTTCTTTTTTAGGCGTGACACGGTCAAAGAGACACTGACCTGTGTTGGATGTCACTAGGCAGGTATAGGATTCAGAAGAGCTGTTTAAGTTATCATTAAAAGAACCGCCAATCGCCACAGACCCGTTCCAGCTGTCGCGAGCAATAAGTGCTTGGGTAAAGCTGTCGATGGTTCGAATCACACCAGCAGCTCTCGGATTTTGTGAGGGTATTTTTGATTTGATTTGATTGAACAGGTTGAGCGCATCTCGGTTTTGGTTACTTTCAAACAAGACTCGTGCTAGCTCTAACTGCGCGGGGATAAAATTGGGTTGTAAGGCTAATGCGTCTTCGAATGCGAGTTGGGCGTGTTCCAGATCACCTTTAGCTCGAGAGATTGCGCCGTCAGCGTAATTCAGTAACAGTGGGTCAGGCTGTTCAAACTGTCGATAGATTTCCAGTAACTGGCTAGCTTGCACCCATTGACGGTAACGAACAGCAAGATGAAGAGCTTTCGCGACTTGATTCACATCGTTTGTGTCGATCTGGTATCCAGTTTGGGCTGGTTTTTGGGAGTTAGCTTCGCGCTGGTTCTCTTCTTCAAGTATTGCTTGTTCTTTGTTTTGAGCCGACAGGGCGTCTCGTTGTTCAATACGAAACTGCGTATCCGTGTCTTGAGCCCAAGAAAGAGGTGAAGATAAAACGCAAGACAATAGTAGGTAACGTATAAGTGGAGTGGTGTTGGAGTTCATGTGGTGCTCATTAAAAAGAAGCAGCCGAAGCTGCTTCTTAGCCATTGAAGGTGATTACTGTTTTGCACCGCCGAATGCAGTATCAAGATCAGAGTTGCCAGCAAAAGTCGCAATACCTGCAAGTGTTGCTGCATCTGCGCCAAAGAAGTGACCTTGAGAAATACCTTGAGTTGTCACACCTGCTTGGTTAGCTGTTGCCGTACCATTGAACGAAGCGCTTGCTGCATCAATCGTGCTATCCACATTGATAGATAGAGACGCATTAGCAATGTCGCCTGTTAGAGTTTGTTGAGCGAAATCAGCAGTAAACGTGCCTTCAAGCTGGTTACTACCGCTAAAGTGGTTAATACCAGTAATGTTGTACGTCGCGCTACCTGAGGTAGGTACAGTGGTACCAGTGTTGTCGCCTACATAGTAAACAGTGCGGTTGTTGTAACCTTTATCCTGCTCCCCTTCATACCACTCACCAAACCAAACGTCTTGGTTAGCCGCTTGCGCAAAGTTGTAGTGCGTTGAACCAAAGTGTTTACTGCCAGAGGTGTGTACGCCATTTCGTTTTTTACTGCTGAAAATATTGCCTGCTAGACCATCGAAATCGACGCGCTTACCTGTTGAGCTGCCAATGCCGGCTTTACCTTTTGAGTGAAACAGTGGGACGTAAACTTCAGATTCACCAACCTGACGTAAAGAGTCGTCGCTAATCGCGCCATCAAAACCTGCTTGTACAAGTGGGCTAAGGCCAATCATTGCTGCCGCGATCCATGAAAGTTGAACTGGTTTCATTTTGATTCCTTTTAAATTGAGTATGGTAAGTAAAAAGCAAACCCAACATCCGGTGCGCGCGACAGATGTCGTGCTTGCTTTCAACTATTACACCGTTTAGGAAAGAGAAAGCCGCAATAGAAAATCGCATTTTTTAATAAAATTTTATCGGCTAGTGAAATCGTAGTAACTGCCAATACGCTCTATCAGCGTAAAGTCATTTGGCCCATTTAAACTCCACGCAAAACCGAAAAGAACTCGAGAGGTTCGGCCATGTGTTGGAGGAGAAAGCAAAGTCAGGGTTTCGCGGGTTCCTGCTGGAATCACATAAACATCAGATTCGGCGATCTCACCAAAAGGGGTTCTTATGATGGGTTGTACAATGTCTTTACTGTCAGATGCAGACGTAATGGTAAGCGTGATGTCTTTTTCGACAGCTTCAAATGTAAAGGACCCTAGAGTGTAGTACTCAGGTACTGCTCCAGTATCGTTGGTTAGATCTATGCTCTTATCTTCTTTGAATGGCAGAAGTAACGGTTCGGTTTCATCTCTCAGAAAGATTTTTGCATGCGGGCCATCTAACGAAGCAACGCGCACGTATGTAGGCCTGTAGGGTAAATCGGTGAACTCCCCGTCACTTACTTCGACATTGACAGCAAATTGTCCACCTACATCAGCAACAAAGCTTGTGGTTTCAGCACTAGGGTTACCAATAGTTGCATTGCTCCCTTGCGGCGTTGATGCAAAGAACCAATTAAAGGTGAGGGGATCGCCGTCCGGGTCAGAACTTTCGGTGGCGGACAAAGGAATCGTCATTCCCTCTATTGCTAGCATCGCATGGCTACTATACGCAATTGGAGGTCGGTTTTGATGGTTTTCATTAAAGGTGACGGTTGTGGTCGCCTTAGTTGATAAGAAACCATCGGTGACGGTTAATTCCACCACATAGTCACCTGCCACATCAGCGGTTAAGTCGGGGTATTTGCCCTCATATTTACTGAGGCTAGGCTGACTCCCGTCTGGCTGGTTGATAATTTGCCATTGACGGTAAAGCTCATCGCCGTCAGCGTCCGTGGATGTGTCAAACAGTTTGACTGATTGCGATAGGGACGCGCTGTACGTTGGGGTAAGTGAGACCACCGGTGGCGAGTTGTCTTGGTCGGGTTTAGCTACTATTTTTACTTGATTTGGGCGACTGTTGACTTTGCCATCGTTGACCACCAACGAGAGATAATACGTACCAATCTGATCCGCAACGAAAGTCGGTTTGATGGCCTCCAAGCTGGAAAGCTGTGCTTCACTTCCTGCGGGTTTTTCTGAGAATGACCACGAATAAGAGATGAGGTCGTTGTCATAATCAACACTACGCGTGCCGTCTAAGTGGACGACTTGATTAACTTTAACTTGTTGATTGATGCCAGCGATAGCGATCGGAGTTTGATTATTCGGGTCGCTTGTCGGCGATGAATCAGAAGCGCTTCCATTACACGCCGTAATGAAAGCGAAAGAGAGAATTATTGGAAACTTGTAAGTATAGCCATGCATTGCAATACACCGTCGAGAGTAGAATGTTAAGTCATCGTTTTTTGCCTTTCCTTGCTATACCGTTTAAGAAAGAGAAAACCGTAATCCAAAAATAAAAAAGCGCGAATGTTCGCGCTTTTGGTAGGTTTAGTTTGGAGACTAATGATTCGAGTTTGGAATCTAGAGTCTTTAGCTTGGAAGACAGTGAACTTAGTTAGCCTCAGCACTAAAGTCGTAAGCAACGCCCATGTAGTTTGTGAAATCACTGTCAAGGATGAACGAATATACAACGTTGGTTCGCGCGCCCGTCGTCGGTTTTGCCCACATTTTCACGTAAGCCACATCCCCTGCATGTAGGACCTGGTTTAGTTCTATCCCTGTCATTTTCGGTGCATAATCTTCACCTCTGAAATCCATCTCAGTAATTTCACTGATTGTGTAGTCTTTACCAACCGCCTCTAGAGTATAAGTTCCCACTAGAACGTATTCGGGAGAATCACCTGTGATGGTTTTATCTAGGGTAATCGGCGTCGGTGTGTAAGGTAGGGCATGTACTGTTTTTTCATCTCCAAAGGTAAAGATGATTTCGCTGCTGCCTATGGCACTTGCGCTTAAGCGAACCATATCGGCTTCACTGGTGAATTCACCGTCATTTACAGTCAGCGAGAAGAGGTAATCACCCACTTGGTCGGGTGTGAAATCAGGTTTCGCGACTGTCGAGTCTGACAGTTCAGCCGTACTATTTTCCGGTTTAGAAAGTAGTTTCCACGTGTACGTAATCGCATCTTCATTGCCGTCGTAGCTGCCGCTGCCATCTAAGGTTGCTGTTTCTCTAATCTCTAATGACTTTGCGCCACCTGCATTAGCGACAGGAGCAACGTTTTCTGCTGAATAAGACACAGTCACTTCTTGGCTAACGCTCTCGGAACCGTCGCTTACTGTTAATTTCAGTTTGTAGTCACCGGCTGTATTAGAAAGTAGTACTGCTGTTGATGCTCCGCTGCCCGTGAGTTTCATTGTCGCACTATCTGGTGTTGATAAAAGCGCCCATTGATAAGTTAAAACATCGCCATCAAGGTCGACGGCGTTAGACGGAATTTCGATAGATTTGGTTAGAGCAACACTTGGTGGTGTCGCAATATCGATGATTGGCGCCACGTTTTGTGATGCGTCAGTGACTTCAATGGTTTGCTTTGTGGTGCTTGAAGTGCCAGATACTGCACTTTCTAGTTCAAATGTGTAATCACCAACAACATCTGGAGTGAAATAAGGTGAAATGGCTTTGCTTGCGTTAAGTGCAGCGTTACTGCCATCAGGCTTGCTTGTGAGCTTCCATTCGAAAGTCATGTTTTCGTTGTAGGTATCTAAACCTTGGGTTGCATCTAAGCGCACACGCTTGCCTAATTTGGCATAAGATTTTTCTACAGTTGCGTTGTTTGAAGAGTCTGAACTGCTGTCGCTGCTCCCACTACCGCATGCGATAAGCGCTGGCATAGCAGCAGCAAGTAAGGTCCATTTTAGTTTTGAAGTCATGTATTTTTTCCTAATCATGAGTGGCAAAGCTGTTTGAAATCAGCCATGCAAATGTCAATTTCATTGGGTATACCGAATCAAGATGAGAAACCCGTAAAGAAAAACGCCCCGAAAGGCGTTTTATTATGGTTTTGAGTGATACGTTTGATTCCAAACGAGTCTGAAAGGCAATATCAGTGGTCTTTTTATTAAAATTTACCACTTAGTTTGAAGGTTAATGTCCGGCCTGGAGCGGGCATACCTGATACCGAACCTGTATCTAAGTAATAAACATCAGATAAATTATTACCAATCAGTTCAGCACTCAGTTTTTTTGTGAAGGCATATTTGACGTAGGCATCATAAGTAATCACCTCAGTTCTTTTTATGATCTCATCTTCATGACTCGCTGAAACGTAGTTGGTACGTACGCCTGTTTCTAAGTCGGTATCAAAGAAACGAGTACCTAGTAAAATACTGCCTGTATATTCAGGTGCTGCATGGGCAGCAAGGAAGCTTCCTTCTGAAAATCCACCACGAACACAGGTTTCTTCGGATGGGGTATTGCCTGAAATTACATCCTTTATATAACCTTGAGCGGCTGAGTTTTTGTCACAAACCTCGTTTCGGAAGTTGTAAGCAATTGAGGCATCAGCAAAATAATCGCTGTTATCAAACTGCCCATTGATCTCAATACCGCTGGTTCGTTGGCTATCTAGGTTAGTGAAGTTATAACTGTCACGGTCTCTATCCATCACATCGTCAATGGTTTGATCAAAATAGGTCAGCTTAAAGCTCGCATTATCGAAGTAGTGAATGTAGGCCGTCTCGTACAGTTTGGCACGCTCAGGTTGTAGTGGAGCACTTGCGACGGGGTTGCTACTGAATCCACTGGTACTTTCAAATAAGCTTGGGAAACGTAAAGTCTCAGCATAACGTGTGTAAATTCGGCTGTTATCGCTGATTAACCATGTGGCTGTGACAGAAGGCATCCAACCGCTACCGCTAGTTTTGTACTGGGTATTGTATTCTTCAGAAGTTTCAAGCGACTTGGCTTTACAACTGCCTTCGATGTAGTTTTCTTGTTGCATGGCAATACGACAAGCATTGTTCGCCAGATCGAGCTCGTTGTCGCTATTGGTTAACCAATTGGATGCATGGTGCTCGATGAAAGTGGTTTGATTTTGCGCCGCTTCGGTTTGTGTTTGTAGCTTTTGTTGTAATATGGCATCGAAATTAGCGAGTTCAGCTTGTCGTTCGTCTAGCTGACTTTGGTACTCACTGGCTTGATCAGGGAACATAACGATCAAGTTTTGCAATCTATCTATCTCAGTATTGAGGTTTTGTTGCGTGAAAGTGACTCTTACCTCATGCTCTGCATTTGCTACATTTTGTGCGATCTCTTCCGGCGCATAGGTTTCTAGAGTTTGATACGTTAGTTGGTAGCCGTCTTTCTTGTACTCTTTAAGAGGGCTAATGTCGCCAGAGTTTACTTGATGTTCGATGTAGTAATCTGTCGCATTGTAAGAGATGTAACGAACACCAGAATCTAACACGATGGATTCATGTGGGCGCCATTCAATCTTTACTGCGCCGTTGTATTCTTCTCTTTCACCGGCACGGACTGCACCACCATAGAAATCGACAAGGTTGGCTAGTCCCTCTTTAGGGTTCAATTCGTGCATCATGTAACTGCCGGACAACGTCATATCAATAGAGTCTGTCAGTAGCATCTTGTTATTGAAATCGAACCCGTACCTTTGCTCATCACGGTTAACGACGGATGTGTTTATGATGATGTCAGGCGTATCGCTTTTGTAGTTCACGAAGTTGGGGAAGCCATAACCAGTATTGCTGCGTGAATCTGTTTTTGTCAGCCATAAGTTGGTGCTTAGGTTTAGCAAATCGTGTTCAGGGTTAGCTCTAAATTTCAGGGTGTAAGCTTGCATTTTTGCGATCGCAAGCGGCCACTGAGCGAGTCCGTCGGAATTACGGTAGTCTGAACGACTCGCCAATATTTCACCATGAGTACTTTCCGTGTATCGGATACTGGCGTGCAGTTTGTAGTAATCACTGAAATTGATTGTGCCTTTTAACAGTGCTGATTCCATTTCGGCCGATGTGTTGGGTACTTCGTGGCCTGGGTAGTGGACCAATGCCATGTGTTCAGGTCTTAAAAGTGGATTTCGCCCCGCGACTTGGTCACTCGAGTTATTATCAAATGGTTTCGAGTAGAAGTCAGCTTTGCTTGTACCTGAGTAGTAGTTGCCTCGATTTCGGTATGCGTATGCGGCTAACCAGTCAAATTTTGGTTCGATTCCAGCGAGTGCGAGGCGGTAGGCGACGTCTTCTCCATTGAAGGGATTATCTGTTTTGTTGTCTCTGGTTTGGAAACGAAGTTCTGGATCGTCGTACAGTGGAACACCACCTAGCTCGGCATAAGCAGGGACGTCTTGCCAACGTTTTCCGGTATGCAGTCGCGCTTTGTTTGGCTCGATGGAGTTACTGCTGCTTTCGGCAACTAACTCAATACCAAATTGTTCACCTTCTTCAAGGATATCTTGCGGTTGCAAGGTAGTCACCTTTACGGCACCACCTGTTGAGGTATTGATCTCTGAGTTTAATTGAGCACCTTGATAGACGGTCATACTGCCGATGAGGTTGGGGTCAATGTAGTTTCTGTTCGATGACCCACGATAGCCGTTATACACTGAAATGCCTTGTTCAGTACCATCGATAACAACAGGTACACGACCAAAGCCTTGTACTCCACGTACGTTCGGGTCGATACTGCCACCGCCATTTCGTGCTTCGCCACTGTGTGTGTTGGCGACACCGGTGAATAGATCCGCTGCACTGGTTCCTTTGAAACGTTCGATTTCTTCTTTCCCAAGATAAGCGGTTGCGACGTCTTTATCGTACACATCCATTTCACCGTCTGTGTCTCTTTGATAGGCGTCATCAAAATGGGTGCGAACTTGTATAGCATCGAGCGTCATCGAGTCTGTAGTCGGTACGAGGTAGTAAACACCATCAGACTGTTTTTGTGCTTGCAGACCGGTATTGGTCAACAGCATAGACAGCGCTTGTTCATTGTTGTACTGGCCGACTAAACCTTGGCTGTAGAGCTCTGAAGAGAGTGAGGAATCTAGATAAAATTCGATACCCGATTCAACGGCAAAGTGGTTGAGAGCACTGTCTAGGGTGCATGCTGGAATATTATATTGATGATCTTCTGCAGCGTGAGAAGCAAAAGGAAAACTCAATATAACGACACCGAGTTTCAAAGTGGTAATTTTGGAGAGTAGCGAGCGCTGCTTGGCATTTGGCACCGTAATTTCCTTATCGGGATTTCTAACTGACTGTCACATACACCGAACAAGAATCAGAAATCCGTAATAAAATTTTATTTTGCTGTGATGGTGACCCAAAGAGGAGTTCGGTAGTGGATTCTTACCGGTAGTATCTGGCTGATATTGTGTAAGGTTTTATCAATATCTTTGGTCGAGAACACACCAGTAAGTTTGAGTGCTGCGGCACTGGCATCGACGTTGATGATGCCGCGTCGATAACGCCCTAATTCGTTGATGAAGGTTTTGAGCTGTGTCGCTTCCGCCATGATTTTATGTTCCAACCAAAGCATGTCTGAATCTTGGGTCTGGTTTGGCTGTGATACTGTGCGCCGATCGAAGTGGGCAGTTTGCCCTGCGAAAAGATGCGGTTTCCCCATCCCGAGCATAGGTTGAATTTCGACTTCACCCTCGTAAACAGAGACCTGAGTGGTATCTGTGTGCTCACGGATACTGAATTGGGTTCCGATAGGCAACACTAAACCCCGCGAAGTTGTGACTGTTAATGGGCTGCGATGATGTGTATTGGTGATCATGACTTCGCCGCTTTCGATGTGAATATCACGCTGATCATTATTAAAATCGATAAACAGTTTGGAATCAGTATTGAGTGCCAATTGTGTGCCATCGAGCAGCGTCATCGAACGAATTTCGCCCGTTGCCGTTGAGTATTCGGTACCTGTCGGCGTTGGTCTGTACACCGCCATGCCTGAACCTAGTGCGACGAACGAAATTGCGCTTATGGACAAGAATTCGCGACGGCTGACTCTCGGTGGCTTACGCGTTAAGACCTGCTTGCTGACTTTTCCTTGAGGAATGGCACAAAACTTACTTTGTAGCAGTTCTAACTTTTGCCATGCCAAGGCGTTATTAGGGTGGGCAAGCCTCCAACACTCGAAGGCGTCGTGATCTTGTTGCGTGGCATCATCAGCCCAAAGACGTGCCATCCAAACTGATGCTTGTTCTATGGTCTCAGGTGGTAATTGCTGCATCTTAACCCTCGTTAAGCATGGCTAGCATGCAACCTTGAAGGCCCTTAGCAACGTACTTTTCCACAGACGATACTGAAACTTCAAGCTCGAAGGCGATCTCTTTGTAGCTTTTGCCTTCGAGCTGTCTCATGAGCAGTGCTTGGCGAGCTTTGATTGGAAGTTTGTGGAGTAGGGTATCGATCTCAACAAGTGCTTCTACCACTATGGTGTGATCTTCCGGAGAGCTAGCGACAAGAGAGGGTTCTTGTTCAATGAGCTCTAAGTAGGCACTTTCCACACGACGTTTTCGATAAAGATCAATCACCAACCCTTTAGCAATATGAGTCAGGTACTTTCTTGAATCTTTGTATTCAGGAAGCTTACCTCTGGTTAACAAGCGTAGATAAGTATCTTGAACAAGATCAGCCGTAGTGTCAGGACAGCCTAAGCGTCGTTTAATAAACACCGATAACCAGCTGTGATGCTCTTGGTACATTTGATCCACGCTGTGTGAGGTGTTGTTGCTCGCTACGGTCATTCCCTGATACTCCTTACTAACCTTAATGATAATTATTATCATTGGGGCGATGAATATATCAGAAATTTTCTTATGTGCTACATGTTTTTTATAAATTGAGTGAATTTGAGAGGTTATTCAAATCTTTGATTTATATGGATAGTGTTTCAATAAAAATAACAGAAGGGTTGTTTATATGAAATGTTAATTGACTGATGCGGTTATAGAACATTCAATAAAGCTCGCTTTGTAACCACTTGAATAAATTAACTAAAATAATGGTTGATCTAAAAAGTGAAACCGTTAAAGTACGTTTCGTTCTCGCGGCACAAGTCGCTGAGAGATGGTGTTGCCATCGCATGATTGCGTTGCCCTGGTGGTGGAATTGGTAGACACAAGGGATTTAAAATCCCTCGGCGTTCGCGCTGTGCCGGTTCAAGTCCGGCCCGGGGCACCATCTACTTACTCGCAAGAGGGAACAGAGTCGAACTCTTTAAACTCGCACAATTTGGCGCCTTGGCAGAGTGGCTATGCAGCGGATTGCAAATCCGTGGACCTCGGTTCGACTCCGGGAGGCGCCTCCAAATATAAGAAAGCCCGCTACTCGTAGCGGGCTTTTTCGATCTGACTGACCTAAATTATCTTCTTGTTCATTCGTAACTGTTCATAATGATCAGCTCTTTACCATCAGACATGAATGTTTTGTAGCCGTCTCCTGAAACAGCTAACGCGATATGCACTAAGCTATTATAGTAGCCAGAGGCATCTGCACTGAAGCGTTCAGAACCGTCTGGGTTATAGATCCAAAAGTCTTTAGATGCGTAATACCCATCGATAATTCCATGTACTTCATCATTCTCACCGATAGCGACACCGTTCGGGTACGCATCAGCAGGGAGTGATTCGCTTACAGTCATTGTATCAATATCAATAACAAGAAAATCATATGGTGAACCACTTGCAGCATAGACCGTAGAGCCGTCTTTGTTGACGGCGATGGCACGCCCATTTGATCCCGTACCATGGGGAACCTCCCCAATAGTTGTAATGTTTACCGTGTTACGGTAGCTGTTGTAGCTAAGCTCATAGCAAGCGAGAGTGTATGGTGATAACCCACTGTTAATACTACAGAAACGATCACCATATAGGTTTGCATCTAAATACCCAGTGCCATAAACATAAATAGAGTCTTCCTCTGAAGTCAGCTCATTACCTGTTTTCGGCTCATAAACTCTAGCGTGCGAAGAAAGTATTACGGGCTTACCTGAAGGCTCAACAAGGGTGAACATATCTGCAAGTGCATTATGTCCCTGCCATACTTTAACGAGTGATTGATTGACTAGGTCGAATACGGCAATGCTATCACCATCGATACCTGCATATAACCACAGGCCATCTTCACTTATCTGCATATGACCGAACCGATGCGTACCACCTAGTTCAAGCCCTCCAATGTAAGCAAGGGTATGGCTGTGATAAATACTTATTTCAGCAGACTCAGTTTCACCGTGACTCGCATAGATATACGGTCTAACAGGGTCGGCGGCTAGTTGATAGAACTCGCCAATAATTGTGCTTCTTAACTCCGGTTCGCTGCTTCCAATCCAAAGTGCGACTTTAATGCTCTCACTGTTTACTATGTTGCTTTCTTCAGCGCTAACTACTACTTCAGTCTCGTAAAGAGTGTCATTGGTTAGTCCATCTATGTTGGCACTGACCACAAGTTTATCTGAGGTAGTACCGGATGGTGTCACACTCAGCCATTCTGCAGAGGTAGTCGCAGTCCAAGCTGTATTAGGTAGGTTGTAGCTATCTAGAACGTCGATCTGCGCAGTAAGCTTCTCTTTGGTTGGGAACTTGGTGAGAGAAACCCCTCTATCCGGGATCAGTAGAGCATGACGTGAGGCCAATACATTGACGTTGATGCTTTTGGTTATTTGGTGCCCTAGGACATTCGTGCTGACTTCAATTATGCTGTTGTTTTCTCCCTCTGAGAGGTTGTCTGGAGAAATTAACTGGACATCAACTTGTTGTGCTGAGCTTGATATTTCAGCTAGAGAGTTGATATTAATACCTTCAGGTAACGTTAAGCTAACAGGGTAACTCTGCTCTCCCGTATTTAGACTGATCTCTAAGCTCTTTGTCAGTGGCTGCCAACCATCGGTAACATCAAAATCAATGTTAGATTTACTGAATGTCAATTCTGGAAGTAAGACCTCTATAGAGGCATTGATGTCAGTTCTAGTGCCATCTAACTCATTGTTTAGACTTAATGTGGCATTATGTTGACCTAAATTTAGTTGAGTCGCATCAATCGATACAACGACAGTTTCTGGGCCGTTACCTGACGTTTTGTTAAACTTCAACCAAGCTTGATCACTAGTCAAAGACCAATCGATGTTGGAACCGGAAATTAATAATTGCTGAGTGACGGAGTTGAGTGAACCTAGCGTCGTATTATGTCTAAACTCGGTGAGGTTTGATGACAATTTGTCGTGACGAGTTTCATCTAGAGGATACAGATCGAGACTGTCTTCAATGCCGTCGTTGTCATCGTCAGTATCGGTGTTGTTACCAATACCATCGTTATCTGTGTCTACTTGCTCGTTCGGGTTTAATGGTAAGTCATCTTTATCGTCAGAAACACCGTCATTGTCGTCATCGGAGTCTTGGTTGTTACCAATGCCATCCCCGTCGGTATCAACTGACTCAGTATTGTCATTTGGAAACTGGTCGATGTTATCAGGTATACCATCGTTATCTGTGTCTGGAGCTGTAAAATCTGTTAATTCAATTGTCACACCTTGCTCGATACGACGAACTATACCGATGTTTTCGACAAACCAAAGCTCGACATTTGATGGGATGTTAAAGTTATAGCCATCGATAGTCGCGTTAATGTCTAAGTCGTACTTCACATGCGTAGCTTCAAAAGTGCCGAAAGGGACGGTAATCGTCTCTGTGCCAACTACGGTACTGTCGCCATAGATCGTTACATCGCGCACACCGTATGTTGGGTTTATGTTTGCGGTACCAGAAGCAGAAAAATTCTTCTGAGCCGCAATGACGTTGTTAGAAAGAAGTTCAATTGGTTGGTTGAAGCGAAAATCAATAGTGAAAGTACCTACACCATATACATTGACATAGGGAGAGTAAAATCCTGCCAAAGATATACTGTCTTCATTGGTAATGAAGTACTCCTTGCCACCCGTAGGGTAATTAAGTACTTGAGCCGTAGCTCCTGCTACTTGTGTTGTCGTTGCATATGTCTGCTCTGTACTATTTGAGTAGTACCATTTAGTTTCACTTGATGTGGGTAACATACTGTTTGTTGACGATGGGGCTACTGCTGTATCACCACCTCCGCCACTGCCGCCACCACCACATGCAGCTAAGCCTAACGTACTGATAATCAAAAGCAAAAAGTGGAAAAGTTTTTTACAACTGAAACACCGTATAGCCAATGACGATGAATTGAATGTATTCAAAAGAAAATCTCCATTTTATTAATTTTCTATGATTCTATTTATTTTTTAATTAGGTAAATCACTTCAAATCAATAAATTAGAGTGATATTTCATCCCGTGATTTGTTTGTTATGGTTCTTGTGAGGCTGGTCGCATATCGTGCAAGATAGGTCGACCTAAAACATAGTGATGAAAGTGTTATTGTTATCTACTGTGATATGAGAAATGGATCATACAGCGGATTGCAAATCCGTGGACCTCGGTTGGACTCCGGGAGGCGCCTCCAAATTACATATAACCAGCCTCGCGCTGGTTTTTTTGTATCTGAACAATTACCCGTCCAATCCTTATTTGACGTTGTACAGGCTCATACAGAGACAAAATGACTAGAACAAAAAAAGCGAACCAAACGGTTCGCTTTTTGATTATTTAGACTGTACGAAATTAGTCTTCGTAGTTGTCGATGCTTGGGCAAGAACAGATTAGGTTACGGTCGCCATATACGTTATCTACACGGTTCACTGTAGGCCAGTACTTCGAGTTCTTCGTTGCTTTCGATGGGAAACAACCAAGTTCACGAGAGTAAGGGCGATCCCATTCTGCGCTAGCTAGGTCAACTTGCGTGTGCGGTGCGTTCACTAGAGGGTTGTTGTCTAGTGGCCATTCACCTGCTTTCACTGCTGCCATTTCGTGACGGATTGCGATCATCGCTTCACAGAAACGATCTAGCTCTTCTAGGTCTTCAGACTCAGTTGGCTCTACCATTAGCGTACCTGCTACTGGGAAAGACATAGTCGGCGCGTGGAAACCGAAGTCCATTAGACGCTTAGCAATATCTTCTTCGCTGATGCCTGTCTCTTCTTTAAGTGGACGAATATCGATAATACATTCGTGCGCTACGCGGCCGTTAGTACCACGGTAAAGAACAGGGTAGTGAGGACGTAGTTTCTCCATCACATAGTTCGCGTTCAGAATCGCTACTTTGGTTGCGTCTGTTAGGCCAGATTCACCCATCATCGCGATATAAGCCCAGGAGATAGGTAGAATAGAAGCACTACCTAAATCCGCAGCAGATACCGCGTAGTCGCTACCTTGTACACCATTTTCGATGTGACCCGGAAGGAAAGGTGCTAGGTGAGATTTAACACCGATAGGACCCATACCCGGACCGCCACCACCGTGTGGGATACAGAACGTTTTGTGTAGGTTCAAGTGTGATACGTCTGAACCGATGAAGCCAGGTGAAGTCAGACCAACTTGAGCGTTCATGTTCGCGCCGTCTAGGTAAACCTGACCGCCTGCAGCATGTACTTGTTCACACACTTCTTTCACTTGCTCTTCGTATACGCCGTGCGTAGAAGGGTAAGTGATCATGATGCTTGATAGGTTGTCTTTGTGCTTCTCGATCTTAGCTGCTAGGTCAGTCATGTCGATGTTGCCATCTTCATCACACTTAACAACTACTACCTTCATAGAAACCATAGATGCTGTTGCAGGGTTAGTACCGTGCGCAGAGCTTGGAATCAGACAAACGTTACGGTGACCTTCACCGCGGCTTGCGTGGTAGCGTTGAATAGCGATTAGACCTGCGTATTCACCAGATGCACCAGAGTTAGGCTGTAGTGAGAAATCGTCGTAGCCTGTGATTTCACATAGCTTCTCTTTTAGATCTTTCGCTAGAGCTGTGTAACCAGCCGCTTGCTCTAGAGGTGCGAATGGGTGAATTGAACCAAACTCAGGCCATGTAACTGGAATCATCTCAGCAGCAGCGTTTAGCTTCATCGTACAGCTGCCTAGTGGGATCATGCCGTGCGTTAGTGAGAAGTCTTTGTTCTCAAGCTGTTTTAGGTAACGCATCATTTGCGTTTCGCTGTGGTGCGTGTTGAATACTGGGTGAGTTAGGAACTCTGATTCACGACGGCAGTTTTCTGGAATTGCAGCAAATTCGTTCGCAGCAATGTCAGTAGATAGTGCGTTGATGTCTTCTTTCACGTCGAAGATTGCAAATAGAGCGTTGATGTCTTCGATCGTTGTTGTTTCATCTAAGCTGATACCAATCTTACCCGGAAGCAGGCGCAGGTTGATGTCTGCAGCTTGTGCACGTGCGTACAGTGCTTCTGTCTTCTCTTCAGAGTTGATGGTGATGGTATCGAAGAAGCTGTTGTTCGTTAGCTCATAACCCGCTTTAGTCAGGCCAGCCGCTAGAATAGCTGTCATGTGGTGAGTACGACGAGCAATAGTACGTAGGCCTTCTGCACCGTGGTAAACCGCGTAGAAAGACGCCATGTTTGCTAGAAGTGCTTGAGCTGTACAGATGTTCGATGTCGCTTTCTCGCGGCGAATGTGTTGCTCACGAGTTTGCATTGCCATACGTAGCGCTTGGTTACCGTGAGTATCGATAGAAACACCGATTACACGGCCTGGCATGGTACGCTTATGCTTTTCACGAGTACCCATGAATGCAGCGTGTGGACCGCCGTAACCCATAGGAACGCCGAAACGTTGCGCTGAGCCGATTACTACGTCAGCGCCCATTTCGCCAGCTGGCTTAAGTAGAGCAGAAGCGAGTAGGTCAGTGGCAACTGTTACTAGAGTTTTGTTTGCTTGAGCTTTGGCAATGATGTCTGTTAGATCGCGAACTTCACCTGTTGTACCAGGGTATTGAACTAACGCACCAAATACATCTTGCTCTGGAAGTGTTTCAAGAGCACCAACCATTACTTCAAAACCGATGTACTCAGCACGAGTTTTAACAACTTCTAGTGTTTGAGGGTGAACATCGTCTGCAACGAAGAAGACTTTGCTTTTGCTCTTACCAGCACGCTTACACAGAGTCATGGCTTCGCCTGCCGCTGTCGCTTCATCAAGAAGAGATGCGTTTGCGATTTCCATGCCCGTCAGGTCCATGACCATTTGTTGGTAATTCAGTAGAGCTTCAAGACGACCTTGAGAGATCTCTGGTTGGTATGGCGTGTACGCTGTGTACCAGCCCGGGTTCTCTAAAACGTTACGTAAGATAACGTTTGGAGTAAATGTGTTGTAGTAGCCTTGGCCGATGAAGGTACGTTTCACTTGGTTTAGGTTAGCGATCTCTTTAAGCGAGCTCAGCATATCCATTTCGCTCATAGGAGCATCAAGCGTCATTGGCTTTTCTAGGCGAATTTGAGCAGGAACCGTTTCGTCGATTAATGCTTCTAAGCTTGTTGCGTTAATCGCTTCAAGCATCTTTTGCTGGTCTGCCTTGTTTGGGCCGTTGTGGCGTGCAACGAACTCGTTTTGAGTACCCAAATCTTTAAGTAATTGGCTTTGAAGTAATTCAGTCATGATATCGTTCTACTTTCTCTCTATAGGGACCGTGAGCAAGCCCCTAAAATTAAGCTGCTCTGAAGAGCAGCTTATCGTACACGGGTTACCTAATTAATCTTCTTCGATAGAGTTTAGGTATTCTTCTGCATCTTTTAGGTTGTCTAGTTCAGACGCGTCAGCCATCTTCACTTTAACAATCCAACCACCTTCATAAGGTTCTTCGTTGATTAGCTCTGGGCTATCTTCAAGCTCTTCGTTGATTTCTACGATTTCACCTGTGATAGGAGCGTAGATGTCAGATGCTGCTTTTACAGACTCTACAAGAGAGAAGCTTTCACCAGCTTCAATTTCGTCTTCTGTTTCTGGTAGGTCAACGAATACAACGTCACCTAGCATTTCTTGAGCATGCTCAGAAATACCGATAGTTACAGTACCGTCACCGTTGTCTTTTACCCACTCGTGGCTGTCTGCAAACTTAAGTGTATTGTCCATTGCTTGTTCTCCAAAAATTTATGAGGTGTTAATTTAAAAATGAAAAAAGTGTTCTATTAACGGTAAAGCGGGAAGCGCTTGCATAGCTCTTTTACTTGCTTGCGAACGCGTTGCTCAACTTCAGCGTTGCCTTCTGGGCTTTCAACAAGTCCATCAAGTACGTCGCCGATCCACTCACCGATGAGTTTGAATTCTTCAGCACCAAAACCACGACTGGTTCCAGCTGGCGTTCCTAAACGAATACCAGAGGTAATCATAGGCTTCTCTGTATCGAATGGGATGCCATTTTTGTTACATGTGATCCCTGCACGCTCTAATGCTTCTTCAGTTACGTTACCTTTCAAGCCCTTAGGACGAAGGTCAACCAACATTAGGTGCGTGTCTGTTCCGCCTGTCACGATGTCACAACCGCGAGTTTGCAATACTTCAGCAAGAACTTTTGCGTTGTTGATCACTGAATCGATATAAGTATTAAATTCTGGACCTAGCGCCTCACCAAATGCGACTGCTTTAGCAGCAATTACGTGCATTAGCGGGCCACCTTGAAGACCTGGGAATACCGCAGAGTTGATCTTTTTATTGATGTCTTCGTGGTTAGTTAGAATCATGCCGCCGCGTGGGCCACGCAGTGTCTTGTGTGTCGTTGTCGTAACAACGTGTGCATGAGGAAGTGGGCTAGGGTGTGCACCTGTCGCGATAAGGCCAGCGATGTGTGCCATATCGACCATCAGTAGAGCACCAACTTCGTCTGCGATTTCGCGGAACTTAGCGAAGTCGATAGTGCGAGGGATAGCACTGCCGCCAGCGATGATCATTTTAGGTTTGTGTTCTACAGCAAGCTCGCGCACTGCGTCGTAATCGATTTCAAGTGTGTCGCGGTTTACACCGTATTGAACTGCGTTGAACCATTTACCAGAAAGAGCAGGGCGTGCGCCGTGAGTTAAGTGGCCGCCTGCATCAAGAGACATGCCTAGGATTGTGTCGCCCGGCTGTAGAAGTGCCAGTTTTACTGCTCCATTTGCTTGAGCGCCAGAGTGAGGTTGAACGTTAGCGTATTCACAGTTAAACAGTTTCTTAGCGCGCTCAATGGCGATCGCTTCTACTGTATCTACGTGTTCACAACCGCCGTAGTAACGACGACCCGGGTAACCTTCAGCGTATTTATTGGTTAGGCAAGTGCCTTGCGCCTGCATAACTGCTTTAGAAACGATGTTCTCAGAAGCAATTAGCTCGATTTGTTCGTTTTGACGTGCGTTCTCAGCTTGGATTCCAGCGAATACTGCGTCGTCAGTTGCCGATAGGTTAGTAGAGAAAAAACTGTCTAAGCTATGGTTTTGGTATGCGTTGTTCATTGTCGAGACCTTTCAATTAACTAATGGATATTGTTTTTATGTGTCCACTAGGTCTTGCGTTGGTTTCTGCATCGTAATCGTTTGCGTCAATATGGCGGTAAAGCCTTGAATATTGGGGCAAGCGACCAGTTGTAGGGTCAATGCAGTGCGAAATTGTTTCCCCTAAAAGTGGGGTAAAAACAGCTGCTTTAAATGTTAAATCTGTCATTTAATGCAAGCTGAAGTAGCATCTCTTCATCTAACAAGTCGATAACATAGCGCTGTTAAATTCAATTTTCAATAAAAATTTCCAATAGGAAACAGATTTTCTTGTTTTGCTACCGGGAGCACGCTTTAATTTGTTGTGTGGTCTTTAATCAACAAAGCGCTTCGTGCAACAATGAAATTCATAGACAGGATGTAGAAATAAAACGAGGGACCTATGTCAGAAGACATTTACGATGAGTACCCATCTTTGACACTGGCAAAAGAGACGCCAGACCAAAATATAGAGCCGTTGAGGCTTGGCCAACGCATTAAAGATATCCGCAGTAAATTGGGTATCACTTTAGAAGAAGCGAGCCAACGAACTGGCCTTGCTCGTTCAACGCTGAGTAAGATTGAAAATGAGCAGATTTCTCCTACCTTCCAAGCAATGCAAAAACTTGCGATGGGATTGCAGATAGATATGCCGCAACTCTTTGAGCCACCAAGGAAAAAGGTTGCGACAGGTCGTCGTGATTTAACCAAGGCAGGACAAGGAAAACCGCATCCAACACCAACCTATGAGCATGAGCTACTAGCGACCGAATTATCTAATAAAAAGATGATGCCATTTAAGAGTCGTGTAAGGGCGAGAGCCTTCGAAGAATATAATGATTGGGTGCGTCATGATGGTGAAGAATTCCTTATGGTGATCACGGGCGATATCATGTTCTACTCGGAGTTCTACGAGCCAATCCCAATGAGTGAAGGGGATAGCATGTACTATGATGCCAATATGGGTCATATGCTTATCTCGACCAGTACAGAAGATGCACTGATTTTGTGGGTGACTGCAAAATAAATGTAAAGTTTTAAAATTTCTTATAGTGAAAGCAAACGTTTGCTTCTGTCGTTAAGATCTTTCAAATAGCACGATATAGATGTTAAAAGCATCAATATCGTGCTTTTTTGTGTCTGCAATATTTGTTTTAAAATTGTTAAATGTCACATTTTGGACTGTTTTGATCTTGTTAAGGGTGTAAAACTGATTCAGGCTTGTTTACTATAGTGAACACGGTTTACTCATGTTGATTGATGTTTACTGAAGTGAATTCTTGGAAGGCGACCTAATGTGTCTATTTAGCTATGTTTTCTGGTTTTCTATAAAGAACAATTTTCTTATGTAGAAACAGACTGAATAGAGGCCATATCGCCATTTCCTACTTTCTTACTGTTCTCATCTTAGGTGATAGATAGAGAGCAACTCTAAATAGAGATATAAGCGGCAGCGTCGATGTTGGATACCTGCAACGCTTCATGGAGAATAAAATGACTCAAGAACAAGCAACTCAAGACCTGTTAAAAACACCTCTGCATGCATTGCACGTAGAAGTTGGTGCAAAGATGGTTCCTTTCGCTGGCTACGACATGCCAGTTCAATACCCATTAGGCGTAAAGAAAGAACACTTACACACGCGTGATGCAGCAGGTCTGTTTGATGTTTCTCACATGGGCCAATTGCGTCTTCACGGTGAAAATGCAGCAGCGGCTCTAGAAACTCTAGTTCCAGTAGACATCATCGACCTACCATCTGGTAAGCAACGTTATGCGTTCTTTACTAACGAGCAGGGCGGTATCATGGATGACCTTATGGTTGCAAACCTAGGTGATCACCTATTCGTTGTTGTGAACGCAGCTTGTAAAACACAAGATATCGACCACTTAACAGCACATTTACCAAGCGACGTTGAACTTGAAGTAATTGACGATCGTGCGCTTTTGGCACTGCAAGGCCCTAAAGCATCTGAAGTACTGGCTCGTTTCCAACCAAGCGTTGCAGATATGCTGTTTATGGACGTTCAGAAAGTCGACATCGACGGAGTAGAGTGCATCGTAAGCCGCAGTGGCTACACGGGTGAAGACGGTTACGAAATCTCAGTACCAAACGACCACGCTGATGCACTAGCGCGTAAACTAACCAGTGAAGCTGAAGTAGAGTGGATTGGCCTTGGTGCACGTGATTCGCTGCGCCTAGAGTGTGGTCTGTGTCTATACGGTCACGATCTAGATACAACAACAACACCAGTAGAAGCTAGCCTTCTATGGGGTATTCAAAAAGTTCGACGTACAGACGGTGAGCGTGCTGGTGGCTTCCCTGGTGCAGATATCATCCTTGAACAAATCGCAACTAAAGACGTACAACGCAAGCGTGTTGGTCTAGTGGGTCAAACTAAAGCTCCTGTACGAGAAGGTGCAGAGCTGTTTGATGCGGAAGGCAACAAAGTAGGTGTTGTAACAAGTGGTACAGCGGGTCCTAACGCAGGTAAGCCTGTTTCTATGGCGTACGTTCGTACTGATCTTGCTGCTATCGGCACAGAAGTATTTGCTGAAGTCCGCGGTAAGAAACTGCCAATGACAGTAGAAAAAATGCCATTCGTACCTCAGCGTTACTACCGTGGCTAATCGATAATACTTTATTAACGATTGTTTTTCCCTAACCCCTTATTCTCCACCATTCATATGGTTGATAATGAGGGGTTTTGTTTTTTATATAACTTATTGATCATCTTAGGGATGTATCACATTTGAGTCACAGATCGCTTAATATTTTATAATTTATGCCGCTATACTGAAGATTACTCAACAAGGAAATCGCAGACGTGTAGGAGAGTGGCGATGAAAAGTGCACTATCGAAGAAGTGGATATGGGCAGGCGCACTTCCCTTGATTGGAAGTTTTGCAGTGTGTGCTGATACCACAACCCCAACTACTGAGTCTGACGCGAATTTAGAATCTAGCGCAGAGATAACCCCTTATATTGTCAACGGCAGCAATGCGTCGGTGTCTGACTTTCCTTCGATAGCGAGTTTGTTTATCGATAGTCTAGAGTATGACAATTTCTATACGACCAACCCGTATTGTGGTGCGACAATTCTCGACCAGTATCATGTACTCACCGCTGCTCACTGTATCTATGGTAACGAAACGGCGCAGTTGTTTACGACCGTTGTACCTCAACTCGAAAATGTAAATGACTATCCCTTTGGTAATATACAACGTTACCGCGTCACTGAGATCTACTATCGAAACGATTACGACAATCGACTGAGTCAGTTATTGGCGAATGATGTCGCTATCTTAAAGTTGTCTGATGCAATGAACATAGACACGATTAACGATGTTGTTAGGCGCCCGAGCAGTGAGGCATACCGCAGTACGTTTGGTGCACCCGAATTTGTGGCGATAGGGCATGGTGATACGGTCTCAGGATTTGATGCGACCACGAGACTTCAGCAAGTTGATCTCAATCTGATCACCAATTCTGTGTGTCGAAACGTCTTTACCAGCGGTTCAGCGTTAACCGATAGCCAGATCTGTTTTAATGGCGATTTTAGTTCCATAACGAGATTGCGTGGTGGTACTTGCCAAGGAGACTCGGGTGGACCGGTGTATTGGAAAGATGGCTCAAATTATGTGCAAGTAGGCATAACCAGTTTTGGTCCAAGCCAGTGTGGTGATCCAAATGCAGGCGCGACATCGGTGTTTACCGAAATTTATGACTATCGAGTATGGATTAACAGTGTGCTCAGTGGCTCTGAAACACCAAAGGCGACGTCTAGCGACCTTCAACGCACGGCTTACTTAAATCAGCATGGAAATATTCAGTTCGCGAGTAGCTCAAGTGAAGATGGTGGTTCACTTTCAGCATTGTGGTTAGGAGTCCTCCTTGCACTTGGGCTAAGAAGAACTCACTCTGTTCGACGGTTACAAGGTTCGAGACGTTAAGTCTGCCAATAACTCATCTATTTCTAAGATCGCTTTATTTATGTGTACTACGCCTAATTGAGCGATCTTTTTCTCTTCTCGTGTCAGAGAATTAAAGCCTTTTTCCACCTCTTCTTTGTTTAAGCTGTGGCTATGAAGTAATAACTCCTTGTAAGTGAGCAGCCTGAATTGCACTTTTGTGATTTCGGCGGCTTGGTTAGGTGACTCTAGCAACTGTTGAATACAGGGAAATACTATTTTAAAGCGGTTTGCAATTTGATCTTTTGCATCGCTAGCATTTGCGTTTTGCAATTTCTTTGCTCTTCCCGTGAATGATTAAAGTTAGTTTATTAATTGCGCTAAATTTATAAAGTAACACAAGTTATTTGAAATATAACGCTTTTTAGGCGCTGCATCATATGTGACTTGTCGTGTATGTAAATAGTTTATGCCCAATTTGGTCTGTTTTTTGCTGCAAATAGGACATTACTGTCTATTAAAGGCCAAGGATTATGGCAAATGAACCCATTGTGATGGCGATTATTGAACGGAGAAAGCGGGCGAACTTGTCTCAAGAAAAACTCGCTTCTATGGCTGGGGTGAGCCTAAAGACGTATCAAAGGATTGAACGTGGAGAAGCGGACATTAAGATGTCGCAGTATCGCTCTTTGACTCGTTCACTGGCTTTGACCGATTTAGATTTGGTGATGGATACGCTAGAGGCAAGTCAGACGTCTGCTGAAGATGTCGCGGCTGTATCACGTCTATTGAGTGATGAGCAAAGAAAGCTGTTGATCAAGTTGATCTTATCCTTCGTGCGAGGTCGCTAGCTAAGAACAACTGATTTAAAGGCAAGGTG
This sequence comes from Vibrio sp. D404a, assembly GCF_030248535.1. Classification (GTDB taxonomy): domain Bacteria; phylum Pseudomonadota; class Gammaproteobacteria; order Enterobacterales; family Vibrionaceae; genus Vibrio. Next base: position 38,638 of record NZ_JAHGAJ010000019.1, read on the forward strand.
GGGAGTTCAACAAACCGCTTTAACTGATGCGGCCACGCAGTTGTTTAGTCGTACTGCGCTGTTTTTTCTTTTCTAAGCGTCGTCTCTGTGATGCTTTTGTTGGTTTGGTTGCACGCCTTGCTTTAGTCACCTTGGTCGCTTCTAAAATCAACGCCTTCAGCCTGTTCAAGGCATCTTCTTTGTTCTGCTCTTGAGTTCTAAATTGTTGGGCTTTTATGATGATAACGCCGTCACTGGTGATTCGGCTGTCTTTTTGCGCAAGCAGACGTTCTTTGTAAAAATCAGGCAAAGTCGAGTGCTTAACGTCGAAACGAAGGTGGATTGCGCTCGACACCTTGTTGACGTTTTGTCCGCCAGCGCCTTGCGCGCGAATCGCGGTAAGTTGTATCTCCCAAGCTTGAATAGAGACGTTATTCGATATTTGCAGCATAACCAATGATAAACATAAAAAATGTTGGCTCATCATACGCGTAATTGGTTATGGTATCAGTAGTTTTATTAGAGAGTGACGAAGTAATGACGATTGATCTAACTAAGTACGACGGCCTAATTTTTGATATGGACGGGACTTTGATTGATACCATGCCAGCGCATATTCAAGCTTGGCAGGCAACGGCCGAGCATTTTGGGTTTGAATTTGAAGCTTCGTGGTTACATAGTTTAGGTGGAATGCCAAGCTACAAAATTGCCGGTGAAGTAAATGCTAAGTATGGGTTGAGTTTGGACCCTCAAGCGGTATCAGCGTTTAAAATGGCGACCTTTGCAGATATTGAAGAGAAAGGCGATGTGATCGCTTGTACTCATGATCTTTTGCTCGAGCACTATGGCGAGAAAAGAATAGCAGTAGGAACGGGCAGTCAACGTAAGAGTGCAGAAACCTTGCTGACGAAAACGAACATTATAGAGAAGCTAGATAGCTTGGTTACCGCAACCGATGTTCAGCGCCATAAACCAAATCCAGACACGTTTTTAGACGCGTGTAAAGGAATGGGGCTTACTCCAGATCAATGTGTGGTGTTTGAAGATACCGACTTAGGTAAGCAGGCGGCACACGCAGCGAATATGGATTGCATTATGGTGGTTAATGGCGGTGAATTAGCCTTCTACCCAAGACCGTAGTGAAGTTTGATACGCTTTCGCTCGTCTGAAGTATCAGTGACTAGCTCACACAAAAATACTTATTAAGAATAAAAATGGCCCTTATTTCACTTTCATTCGAAAGAGTCAGGTAAATAAGAGCCATTTTAATACGTTGAAAAACATGGAAGATGAGAAGAACGTTAGGCGATCTGTTCCATCTCTGTATCGAGGAACAAACAGATGTTGTTACGACCGTTCGCTTTGGCTTCATAGAGTGCTAAATCGGCACACTTATAGCTGAGCTTGGAGTCATGCGTTATGTTGGTGACACCGCCACTTACTGAGACTTTATCATCAAGCTCAAGCGCGATTGCCACTCTAAGACGATTTAATACGCAATAAGCTTCGTTTGGATTGGTGTGGGGGAGAACAATACCAAACTCCTCACCGCCGATACGCGCAACGAAGTCGGTTTCACGACACTCGCGTTGCAGCACCCCTGCGACCACTTGAATGACCTTGTCACCGTAGTCATGGCCAAATTCATCATTAATACGCTTAAAGTGGTCGATATCGACGATAGCCAAGCATGACTGTTCAAACTCAGGGTAACGTGCCACTCGGTTACATTCGTCTCGCAGCTCTTCATCAAACTTACGTCGGTTCCAGCAACCAGCAAGCCCGTCTTTTTCACTTAAATTACGCAGTTTGTTTTCGAGCTCTTTGTGCTTACTGATATCGACAAAAGAGGCGACGTAGAACTGAATGACGTTGTTTGAGTCTTTAATGGTTTGAATTCTTAGGATCTCAGTGATCAGGGAGCCATCTTTACGACGGTTAATGACTTCGCCTTCCCACATGCCTCGCTCATTGATAATCGCCCACATGCGCATGTAGAACTCTTGATTATTCTTTCCTGAAGCGAACATCGAGGGCTGCTTGCCTTTGACCTCTTCTAAGGTGTAACCACTCATTCGGGTGAACTCACGGTTAACCTTAATGATGCGGTTATTTCTGTCTGTGATGACCAATGCCGACATACCGTTCATGGCTGCTTTAGCGAGTTGGCTCTCGATGCTGTTCTTTTTATGGTTAGTATTCCAGGCGACGAAAACGCCTGAAACAATTGAAATCAATATGGAGAGCGTGGCAATTTGAATAATGATCGCTTTATATTCTTGCTGGTATTGCGCACTTAGCTCCTGATTATCGACATGCAGCACCATGTGTACAGGACCTTGCAGCTGTTCAATGTTAGGGCTGATGTCCGCATAGAAATACCAGTCTTTGCCATCAAAGTAGCTACCACTACGCTGTTGCGAGACTTCTTGCCACAGTTCGGGATGAGTCATGGCGTAGGTTTTGTCTGCGCGAGAGTCGATTAAATGGCCGAACGCTTCATCCGGCTCTGGTGACATTAAGATATGACCAGTGCCATTGAGTAAGATCGGCTGTGCGAGAGAAGAGCCAAAGGTGTAATGCAGGCGCTCGTATATCTCTACCATGTTTAGGTTCACGATGAAGTAGCCGACGATACGCCCATCAATGGCGACGGGTGTCATAATGCGCAGGGCAGGTAGCAAGGGTATCACTGGCTCGCCATTTTCATACTCAAGATCAATACCGAATGATGCAATCTCACCGATTTCGAGCTGTTGTAGTATCGTGAAATAATCGCGAGATGCTTTGTTCTGTAGGTCGCGAGTCGGGACAACATTTGCTTGGCCATCGTGATAATTGATGCGTATTGTTTCGTTGCCTTCAAGATCTAGGTAACGAAGTTGAGAGTAATATTTTTGACCGTTTGCGAGCATCAACCACAGATCTTGTAGTGCATGGCTGTTATCGATCGATGGTTCTTGGATGGCGCGCTTTAGAGTGGATGATTCAGCGATGGTGGGAATGGTGTTAGATACTTCACGTATGATTAACCCCAGTTCGTGAAAACTGTATTCGATTTGGTTCTGGCTGGCCTGTTTTATATTGGTGTCGTGCTGCGCTTCTATACGATCAAATTCAGAATTGATATAGAGTGCTGGAACTATTCCTAGGGCTAGAACAGTACAGAGAAATTGGCCTGAGAGTTTTTTTATGCTTGCTATCATTACATTCCCCAAAGAATCAGCGCAATACTATAGATTTAGTGGGGTTATTAATGTGATCTTGACCCAGAACTGATGAGGTAAATCTCCCAGTTGAGAGGTATGTGTGCAATTTGTTGCTTTTATATGCAAATCACAAACTATCTTACATTCACTGCGACGATAACCTGTGATTTGCTGTTCAAAACATCTATAAATGTTAACTTAAGCCTGTGATTTCACCATCTTCATTGATGTCTAAAGACATAAATGCTGGCTTATCTGGTAGGCCGGGCATGGTCATGACATTGCCACACAAGGCGTAAACAAAGCCTGCACCCGCACAGAGTTTTAGCTCTCTCACGGGTACATCAAATTGGGTAGGTGCTCCTTTAAGGTGCGCCTCTGTCGAGATAGAGAGTGGGGTTTTAGCCAAACATACCGATAGGTTATCGAAGCCGTGCTTTTTGAACTCGACCAATTGAGCCTTGGCCTTTTCAGATAGTGTTATGCTTGCCGCGCCATAACCCACTTCGGCCACCGCCATGAGTTTCTCTTCAAGTGACTGATCTTGAGTATAAAGTGGCTTAAATTGTGCCGGTGTTTGGCAAGCATTGACTACGGCTCTAGCCAAATCGGTCGCACCTTGACCACCACGTCCAAATGCTTCACTTACCGCGACAGATACACCCGCATCATATTCATGAATCAGTGCCGTTAATTGGCTGAGTTCGTGCTCAGAATCTTGTGGGAAGCGGTTGATTGCGACTACAACTGGGACGCCATATTTCTTAACGTTGTTGATATGCCACTTCAAGTTTTCAAATCCAGCAATCAGCGCGTCATTGTCATCATTGAAGATAGAGTCTGGGAGCGGGGTACCCGGGCGTAAATCATACAGTCCTGAGTTAGCTTTCAAGCCTCTCAATGTTGCAACCACGACTGCGCAGTCTGGAGATTGTTTTGATGCACCCGCTTTGATGTTGCAGGCTTTTTCAAAGCCCATGTCAGAACCGAATCCACCCTCGGTTACAACATAGTCGGCCAGTTTCAAAGCAATGTTGTCCGCAATAATCGAAGAGTTGCCATGCGCAATGTTGGCAAACGGCCCTGCGTGGATCAGGGTAGGGACGCCTTCTAATGTCTGCATCAGTGTAGGCTCGATAGCATCCTTCATTGTTACGGTCATCGCACCAGCGACTTGGAAGTCTTCAGTAGTAAGCGGTTCACCGTTTTGATTGTAGGCTAATACGATACGTCCGATGCGTTTGCGAAGGTCGTGCAGGTCTTCGGCTAAGGCAAGAATCGCCATGAGCTCAGACGCGGCAGAAATATCAAAGCCATCTTCACGTTGGTAGCCATTAATGGTCTTACCGTTTTCGTTCTGACCTACGGTGATCATGCGTAGAGCACGGTCGTTATGGTCGAGAACACGTCGCCAAACAATACGCTGTGGGTCGATATTGAGTGCTTTCAGGCCAGAGCGTTGTTCAAAGGCTTCACTGCCTTCACGTTGCTCGTGATAAAGGCGTGCGTCAATGGCTGCTGACGCAAGGTTATGCGCTGCGGTCACAGCGTGAATATCACCGGTCAGGTGAAGGTTCAATTGATCCATTGGGGCAACTTGAGAGTAACCGCCACCAGCAGCGCCACCTTTTACGCCAAATACAGGGCCCATAGAGGGTTGTCGGATACAGGCCATTGCTGACTGATTGATGGCTGCTAAGCCTTGGCTAAGTCCAATTGTTGTCACTGTTTTACCTTCACCTAGTGGTGTTGGTGTAATAGCCGTAACGAGTACCAATTTACCGTTAGGTTTATCTTCAAGGCGTTTTACGCTGTCGAGCGAGACTTTTGCTTTGTGTAAACCGAGTGGCTGAAATTCGTCAGTTGTTAAGCCTGCACTTTGGGCGATATCAGTGATGTTTTTGAGTGAAGCAGAGCGGCAAATATCAATATCAGACAGCATATTTAATCCTTATGTTGAACCCGATAAGGTGGTACGAAAACGTTTGCGTGGCGATATTACTGTATAAATCGACCATGTAAAGGCTAACCACACGAATTATGTGCTGGAAGATAACAGATTTAGCCAGTCATTGCGCGAGATCAAATCTTCCTTTGGCAAATCATCAAAGAAAACACCGTGATGGTTTGTGATATTTTGCCCAAAAATAAAAAGGGTTGCATAACGCAACCCTTAATAGAAAACATCGAACGTGTGATTAACGATCCCAGTATGCTTCTTCTAGACTATCTTCTCGCTCAGGCAGTGAACGGCCAAGACGAGGGGAGTGCTGAGTCAGTACTTCGTAGCTTACGCGGTTTGCGTATTTACAGATCTGCGATAGAGACGAGTAGGTCATGTATGGCTGATCATGCTTCGATGAATTCGGCACGTTCATGTGGTGGTGGCTGTTTGCCGCCATATCATGAAGTAGTGCAGACAGAGCTGCATCACCCGCACCGTTAGTGTTCTTGATCTCTAGAGGGCCACCTAGGTAAGGACCAATGTGAGAGTACACTTTCACTGGCGCTTTACAGTCGTCTTTACGCATTGCACGGCTGAACTCATACTTGTTGAACTCTGGAATGTTACCTGGAAGTAGAGGCAGTTCAGTTTCGCGTTTAGCCGACTCGTCTGTGTAACCCGCCATGTACAGACCAACAGGACCTGCAGTACAAAGAACAAGGTCTACCCACTCAAGCGCTTTATCAGCAGCAAGCAGAGGATCTTTCTCGCCCGTGAGTGCTTGGCCTTCCTCTTCGTTCATTGCAACGATAGAGATATTCTCTTTGATGTAATCTTGCCACCACTCTGCGTTGCCTTCGATTACCCACTTAGTGCCCAGTGTTAGAACCACAGGGACATTATTTTGCTTGGCAATCTCAATTGCACGAGCAACCGCTTTTGGCATTGGATCTTCTGGCTTGCCGCGCATTAGGTACGAAGATACAACCAGTGCAGAAGCTTTCTCAAAAACTTCTTCTGGTACACTGTCTGGGCGCAGGTTGTTCATCTCACCTTCGTTGATCGCAAACGTACGTTCACCATCATCAGAAATCAACGTGTAACAACGGCCAATAGAACCTTCTACTGTTTGTAGATGGTTTAAGTTCATGCGCGAAGAGGTGCGGCATAGGTAACGATATGCGAACGAGCCAACTTCGATGTTACGAGACATAACACCCAGTAGCACAGATTTGCTATCTGCCAAAACAGAGTAGTTGTGTAGTGTATTACCGATGGTGTCACCTGGATATTGGTGCGTGATCAGGCCACTTTCCACAAGTTCCTCATAAAGGGCATCAGCTTTGCTCTCTTCTAAAACAAGAGAGTGACCTTTACTCAGTTCGTATTTAGCCAGGAACTCATCTGAAACACGAGCTTCAATATCTACAATTGTTTGACCAACACCAACAATAATCGGGCGAAACAGTTTTGGTGTTTCCTTCATCTGGTTGATGAGTGGATCACGAGCGTGTGTAGGGAAGTAGTGCTTAGATTTGCGCTGTCCAGGAAATTTCATAAGAAAATTACAGTGAGAAAATTTTGCCGCATGATATCACAGATTTTTGTAATTTCTTTCATTTTTATTACATTCGTAACCACCTGCACATTGTATGAACAGGTGGTTGAACAAAACTAAACCGATCGCTTATTTTTCTTCATGAGTCAGTGTTGCTGGGTCAACATACGCCTTGGTGCCCCATAGTGGCACGGTAGATAGGCTGTGTTTGAAACTGCCTTCAGTCTCTTTAGTGGTGTAAGACAAGTAGAGCAGGGTTTGGTTTTCTGCATCAAAGATACGTCTTACCTTCATGGTTTTGAAGAAGATACTTTTTGACTGCTTAAAGACCACTTCGCCAGAGGCGCTTTTGTCTATTTTTGCAATCATCTCTGGTGTGATGTCTCCAGTCTGACGACAAGATATAGAGCTGTCACTCGGGTCGGCCAGAGAGAAGTCAGCTTCGATAGAAGCGATATGACAGGTAACACCTGGGATCTTCTCGTCATCAAGGTGAGAAATCTTAATGTCTTTTAGAGTGAAGAAACCAAGGGATACATCACCCACTTCGTTATCTGAACAACCAGCCAACATGGTCATAATACCTAATGCGATTAGGGCTTTTTTCATAAGAAGTCCTTTTAATTTATAGAGTTCTGATTACTATAAGGATTATTGAAAGCTTGAATACGAGTGTAGAGCTTTTCGCTCTATTCGAAAAGAAAGTATTGGGAGAACCTTAATTTATGAAGCATTTAAAGTACTTGTTGGTAGTTACGATGCTATGTATGCTCTCTGCTTGTAGCTCGGCGCCTAAGCCGACCGTGTGCCTCCCAAATAATTGTGATATTTGGGGATACTAAAAGTAGGTAGTAAAAGAATGAATAATGAAATACCTGAAATCGCACAGAAAAAAAATGCGTGGTTACTCAGTCAGCTCGATGTCGCTTACCCAGCGAAAGAGAGCTTACTTGGAAGAGATGTCTATAAAGCGAATCTCGACAACAGAACCTATCAGCCGCTTTCTGTCGATCAAGCACCCGCCACAATCGAAGAAATACACAAAGTCGATTTCCACAAACTCACCGTTCTTTTCTCACTTAATCAAGCCAGCGCTTACGAAAGCGAATACGACAAAACGCATATTCTTGAATTCTTAAGCCAGATCATTTTGTCTGATGAACACCAACTTTATATTGGGACCGTCGGCTCAGATGTAGTAGCTAGCGCGATCGTGACAAAAACCGAAAGCGAGTTGCTTGTTTCTGACTTGGTTAACCAAGTGGATCAAGACATTCTAGGTTTTGCCCAACAACTTATAACGCTATGTGATTCATCTCATCTTTCTACTAACAATGTGTGGGTGGAAAGCTAAATTAGGTTTGATAACTAAGCCGAATCTGTACAATACGCTGTCTGATATAAAGGGTATGGCATGTTTAAAGTATTGGCCGCATTGTGCGGTTTATGGTTCGGCTTATTTAGTTCAGTTTGTTCTGCACAAGAGTGGGATGTAAAACACATTCTCGTTTTGCATTCCTATGAGCCCTCATACCAGTGGACAGCTGACTTTCAAAAAGGCATTGACGAGGCGTTGAGTCTATCGCAATTGCCCATCAAGATGTCGGTCGAATATCTTGATACCAAACGTATTAACTCTTCCCAATACTATCAAGCCCTCACTGACTATTTCTCAGCTAAGTACGCTTCGCATCAATTTGATGGTGTGATCGCCACTGATGACAACGCCGTCACTTTGCTCAATATGATGCCCAACCTCATTTCACGCCAGACACCGATTGTCGCAGTGGGGGTTAACGATACCGACGCCAATCTATATCAAGTGACTGACCGAGCAACCATGCTCTATGAAAACGACCACATTGATAAAAATATCCAGCTTATTAATGACCTAAGACCTAAGATCCAAAACCTCTATTTCTTAAATGATGACAGTGTCACGTCTGAGCATATTCGTCACGAGCTTTACAAAGCAATGACAGCATTCCCTCATATCAAGGTGATAGAGATTCGAGAGGAGTCATTGGCCCAAGCAAAAGAGAGGCTTGAAACGATCGATGCCAATGATGCGGTATTGCTGACCCATTTTAATACTGAGCTTAACCAAGGGATTTATCACAGCTATCAACAGATCGCCGACACCGTGTCGGACGCGAGCAAAGCCCCGGTGTTTGCTTTATGGCAGTTTTTAATCACAGGCGAGGTACTGGGAGGGTATGTGAATCACTCTAAGAGTATTGGTACTGAAGCTGTGGTCGCTCTCGACAAATATCTTCCACTGAATTTCTCGGAACAGATCGATGTTGGAGACAGCAAGCGCTTCGTGTTCAACTTTAACGCCATCAAAAAACTCAGCTTGTTCAATCAGACACTGCCAGAGAATACGTTGTTGATTAATGAACCTCGCTCCTTCTTTAAAGAGAACTTTCGTTTGCTTGTGGCTCTGACAATAGTCATAGCAGGTTTGAGCCTGATTGTGTTGATGCAATATGTCACCATCCGCCAAAAGAGGGAGCTTGCTAAGAAGAACAAACGAATTTTAGCGCTCCAGAAGCAAACGATGTCGGTTCAAAAGGACATGATTCATGTACTGGGCGAGGCAATAGAAACGCGCTCGGGCGAGACGGGGAATCATGTTAAACGAGTGGCTAAACTCTCAGCGCTGCTTGCCAAGCATTGTGGCCTAAGCCATCGAGAACAAGATGTCATTGAGATAATCAGCCCAATGCATGATGTGGGCAAAATCTCAGTGCCTGAAGCGATACTCGATAAACCCGGGAAACTCACACCGAGTGAGTGGGAGATCATGAAACAACATACGACAGCAGGTTACAAGCTGCTTAAAAGTGGTTCCGGTGATCTCACTAACTTAGCCGCCATCATCGCTAACGAGCATCATGAACGCTGGGACGGCAAGGGCTACCCTGTGGGCAAACAAGGAGAAGAGATCCATTTGTTTGCAAGGATCACCACGGTAGCAGATGTGTTTGATGCGCTATTAAGTGCGCGTTGCTATAAAGAAGCCTGGCCAATCGACAAAGTCAAAGCGCTCTTTGAGCGAGAAGCAGGGTTACAGTTCGATCCTAAGCTGGTGGAACATCTATTGAATAATATTGACCAATACATAGCGATTCGCGACCAATACCCGGATTCTCACTAAACTTCTGTACTAATCTGCTGATACAAAAACAGGTTTTGGTCACAAGAGTGTCATTTCTTTGTGTTTAAATAATCACCATATCTTCCCAGTTAGCCTGAGCTTTTCGCCAACTCAGGTATAAAATACCTATAAGCATTTTATAAATAGGGTTATTAGGGTGATCTGTCGCATATTTCGCGAAGTTAATTAAGTGCTTTTGAGGAAAATGCTACATCAGTCATGCCTGTGAAAACCGTATGCCTATAGGATGAAAGTCGGACTTTAGGTAAGTGGGGCAACGATGAGATTAGATCAAACGAAATGTGTGATATTTGATTGTGATGGAACATTGATAGACAGTGAAAAACTGTGCTGCCAAGCATTAGTGAATGTATTCGCTCAATTTGATGTGTCCGTGTCACTAGAAGATTGTTATGCACATTTCCAAGGTGGTAAGTTGGCTGATATCTTAATGGATACTCAGAACCGCCTCGGTTTATCTATCTCGATTGATACCCTTGAACCGCTGTACCGAGTTGAACTTGAAGCTTTATTCCAGCGATTCTTAAAGCCAATGGATGGCGCTATTGAGCTGATTCAATTTCTGAAAGCTCAAGGTATTGAGTTTTGTATTGCGTCAAATGCTCCTAAAGAGCGTGTTGAATCGTCGCTAGCGATGACGGGGATGCTTGACGACTTCAAAGGAAAAGTCTTTTCGGCTTTTGATGCCAATAGTTGGAAGCCTGAACCAGACCTCATCATGTATACTGCGATGAACATGGGTTTCTTACCCAATGAATGCATCTATGTGGATGATACGATTAAAGGGATTGAGGCAGGTGTGCGTGCCGGGATCCAATCATTTCGCTTAAGACCTAACCTACCAAGCACTCTCGTTAGAACACCAAAAGCCGACTCCGAAGAGTCAGCCGCTATTGATATCTACAGCCTTGAAGAGATATCCGCTTGGCTTAATGGCAAGCATTACTCACTTGATACACCATACTCTGGTGCTTTGGTGGGGTAGTATTGGGTTGTATCCTGACTATTTTACTAAATTGTTTGGTATGGAACCCACAAGCAGCGCAAGTAAACTTCTCTCCACAATTTGAAAGCAGATATTCGTCGTGTTGGCAAAGCGGGCATGTGATGTCGTCATTTGGTGCGTCTGTTTTATTCATTATGTCACCTGCAGCAAGTCAAAAAGCGATAACTTCGCTCTATTAGAGTACCTCTAAGCCCACTTTTTAAACAGATTTCCTTATTAAGTTTTATTCAATTGCGACTGAGCTCATGCTAATGACTTTACATTAGATAACCTTTTTACGGTCTGATATACTGGTACGCAGTACCATAAGTTGGATTCTATTGTGAAATATATCATTTTCTTGATGGCCATCGCCTTAACTGGATGTGGCCCCCAAACTTCTGACTCATCTGAAGAACAGAGCCAAACTATTCGCAGCGTGAAATTCACAACCGCTGTTTTTCAATCTCATACGCAAACGCGTCAGCTTAGTGGCATTGTGCGCAGTGCTCAAACATCACCGCTGAGCTTCAAGGTGAACGGTACGGTTAGTCAGCTACTGGTTTCAAAAGGACAACGTGTCGAAAAAGGGCAGGTACTGGCACAGCTCGAAACCAGTGATTTATTGTTAGCACTTCGCAAAGCGCAAGCTTCATTAGGCGCTGCGCGTGTCGCCAAGCTTCAAGCTGAAGACAAATATCAACGCTCTGCCAAGCTAAATCTAAAAGGGTTTGTTTCAGAATCTGAATTGATAGCCATTCGTGCTGATCTTGATGCTAAGCAGCAACAAGAGAATCTCGCGCAAACGGATTTATCCAATGCAGAGCTGAACCTGAAGCGTGCCAAGCTTTATGCTCCATTCTCAGGTCAGATCAGCCAAGTACAGGTCGACGAGTTTACAAAGATCAATTCAGGACAGAAGATCATGGAACTGGTTAATGACTTTGCTTACGAAGTGGATTTTCTTGTGCCCGAGTCATTGATAAGAGAGGTTGCTTACGGAGATGAAGCCAAAGTAACCATCTCAGCACTTAACAATCAAACCTTGCAAGGTACCGTGTCTGAGATTGGTGCTGTTGTTGAGCGCGGCAACGCCTACTCGGTGACGTTACAATTGAATGACTCTAATCTATCTTTGAGAAACGGCATGTCAGCGGATGTAGAGCTGTCTATTGGTGGTGAGAGTCAAAATGTTGTTCTACTGCCATTGGAGGCATTCGACCTTAATGATCGTAGCCCTGATTTGAGTGGTGATAACGCAGCGATTTATATTGTCGCTCCGGAATCAAATATCCTAGAAAAGCGTTATGTCAAAACAAAACGCAACATTAATGCTCAGGTAGTGGTACTGAATAATCTCTCTGAGGGTGAAAAGGTAGTCACAGCAGGTATCCCTTATTTGTATGAGGGTCAGGAAGTCACGCTTTGGCAAGGCCTGTAGGAGAGCGGTATGCACAAAATTACTGAGCTTGCTCTCAAACACTACCGTTTTACTCAAGTCTTCTTAGCTATGCTCTTCGTTCTCGGTGTGAGCACGTTTCAGAATGCGCCAAGCAAAGAAGATCCGGAGATCCTAATCCGCAGCGCCGTCGTGGTTGCACAATTTCCGGGTATGTCGCCTGACCGTATAGAGAAATTCATTACCAAACCATTAGAACGCGAAATCAAACAGATCCCAGAAGTTACAGAGATAAAGTCTTGGTCTCGTACTGGAGTGGCACAGATAACGGTCACGGTACACGACAAATATTTCAATCTGCAGCCGATTTGGGATACGTTGCGTAACCGTATGGACAGCATGAAAGGCAGTCTGCCAGACGGCACTGCAGGTCCCTTTGTTAACGATGAGTTTGGACGTGTGTACTCGGCGACGATTGCCTTAACGGGCGACGGTTTCGACCATCACGAGTTACGAAAAACGGCGGAGGCCATTCAAGATAGGCTCAGCAGCGTTCAAACGGTTTCTCAAGTCGAACTTTATGGTGTCAACGAAGAGCGAATCTGGGTCAATGCCAAACACAGTGCTTTGACTAATGAGAAGTTTCAATTTCGACAAATCGTATCGGCACTGCAAGCGCGAAATGTTGTGTTGCCGGGCGGGGTAATTGAAACGGATACATTGCAAGTTGAGATAGAGCCTACCGGAAATTTTAACTCGGTTGAAGAGATCCTAGAGCTGGATCTTAATGAGCGTGAGTCAGGTAATACCGTCTATTTGCGAGACTTGGCCGACGTGGAAGTTGGCTACGAAGACCCATTCAATACGCCGGTATACTTTAATGGCAAAAAGGCGGTGATCATCGCTGCCTCTATGGCGTCTGGCAGTCAAAGCGATGCTTTTGGTGTCAAAGTTAAAGAGTTCATTGCTGAAGTAGAGAGCGACCTTCCTCTTGGAATGCAGCTTGAGTTAGCGACGTTTCAGCCCGAAAAAGTGAGTGCTGCGGTTAACTCGGCGACCACCAACCTAATGCAGACAGTTGCGGTCGTGTTGGCTGTGGTCATGGCGTTCTTGGGTCTGAGAATGGGGCTGATCATTGGCAGTATCGTGCCATTAACCATTCTACTCACCGTTATCGGCATGTCAGTTTGGGGCGTTGAACTCCAAAGGATGTCGATTGCTGCAATCATCATCTCGCTTGGCCTGTTGGTGGACAATGGCATTGTGATGGCCGAGTTCATTAAGAGTAAAGTCTCTGAAGGTGTAGAGCGTGTTGAAGCTGCGGTCATGGCGTCTAAAGCGATGGCTATTCCACTGCTTACGTCATCTTTAACCACCATTCTGGCCTTTATGCCGCTACTGCTCGCACAAGATGTCACTGGCGAGTATCTGCGTTCGCTGTCACAGGTGATCACAGTGGCTTTGCTGTCTTCATGGTTCCTGTGTTTGTTTGCAACACCGGCGCTTTGTGTTTGGTTTATTAAACCCGGTGAAGTTGAACGAACTGAAGGTAAAGAGGCGCAACTCTCGGCATTTCACGTCGCGTATCGTCGGTTTGTCAGTACGATCCTGAATCTACGTCTGACGACATTAGCGGTTGTGATCGCGGTGTTTGCGGTATCGATTTATAGCTTTCGTTTTGTGACGGTTCAATTCATGCCGGGCTCTGAGAGAAACCAATATCTGGTGTTTATTGATCTGCCAGCAGGAACGAAAGTTGAGGAATCAGATCGCGTTTCAAAACGGTTAGAAGATTGGCTGCTCGATAAAGAGCAGAACCCAGATATTGTCAGTATGGCTCGTTACGTTGGGGATGGTGGTCCGAGATTTTTCTTAGCACTGTCACCGGTTGACCGAGCGCCAAACCGTGTATTTATGGTCGTCAACACAATCGATTATGAGTCAGCTCTGGATATGGTGCAGAAAACCAATCGCTTTATTACGCAACAATTACCTGAAGCAAGTGGTCAGGCGAAGCGCATGTGGCTGGGTGGCACTGAACTTGGATTGGTTGAGTATCAAGTCGTCGGTAAAGATATTGATGTGATTCAGAATATCGCTAAGAAAATCGAGTTATCACTTCGACAAATTCCGGGCGCAGTGGGAGTCGCAAATGATTGGGAGAATAACGTTCCCAAGTTGATTCTTGATATCGACCAAGCGCAAGCCATTCGAGCGGGCGTGAGCAGTCGAGACATTGCAACCAGCCTTGATAGCTACTTGCGTGGTAAAGAGGTCACTAGCTTTAGAAATGACGAAGACGTGATCCCTGTGATTGTGGGTGCAGCGGAGTCTGAGAAAACATTAGAAAAGTTATTTACCACACAGATTGTTTCATCAACCAATGGTGAGTCGCTACCTTTGGTACAGTTTGCTTCAATTATCGCAGTCAGTGAACCAGCGGTCATTCGTCGCTTTGATTTAGAGCGTACTGTCACTATCAGCGTTAAGCATGAATCGTTGCAAGCGAGTGAGCTAAATAAACTGGTGCAGCCAGCCTTGGAGGAGATTGATTTGCCTCCAGGCTACCGCATTGCTTTAGGCGGTGAACTAAAAGGGGCGAGCAAAGCCAATGGCGCGCTGTTTGGTTATCTTCCACAGTGTTTTGCTGTGATGATTTTGCTGCTTTTACTGCAGTTTAATTCGATTCGCCGTCCGTTGATCATTTTGCTGACGATTCCACTCTCTTTGATTGGTGCTGTATCAGGTTTGCTAGTGACAGGGGCTTATTTTACCTTCCCTGCGATGTTAGGTATTTTCAGCTTGGCAGGCATCATTATTAACAATGGTATTGTGTTGATTGATTGCATAGAGCAGAACAGAAGCAATGGTGAGAGAGTGCGAGAGGCGATTATTTCAGCTTGTACGACGCGACTGCGTCCGATTGTGATGACGACACTCACTACGATTCTTGGCCTTGTGCCACTCGCGATTTCGGGAGGTGAGTTCTGGTATTCGATGTCTATCGTAATGATCTTTGGAATGATCGTAGGGACGGTATTAACGCTTGGCGTCGTGCCAGTGTTGTACAGTTTGTTTTTTAGAGACCAGCTAGAGCCGGAAGCGAAGTTAGTTTCAGATTAACGAGATGGCAAAAAAGAAGGACTCCACGGAGTCCTTCTTTCGTTTTAGGTGTTTATCAAAGCAAGGCGCTAAGTGCGGTATTTCGCTAAGGTTTTAGACAGCGAGATAGAAGCGGCCGTAAGAGTAGAAACACCGTTAGACGTGTTTTGAGCGACTTCTTTGATGACATCAGATTGGCTGCGAATGTCATTTAGCTCTGCTGCGATACTGTTAGCAACATTACTTTGCTCATCGGCAGAAGAGGCGATCTGTGCACTCATGTCCATCAGAGCACGTGCCGAGTCTGAGATTGAGTTTACATCATCACCGATGTTGGAAATCAATTGGCTACTCGTCTGCGCTTGATCTACGGTTTGCTCAGTAATTTTGGCGATGTTTTGGCTCTCTTGTTGCAGGCGTTCAATCATCGCTTGAATTTCGACTGTCGCAGATTGAGTACGGCTAGCAAGGGTACGAACCTCATCAGCAACAACCGCAAAACCACGACCTTGTTCACCTGCACGTGCTGCTTCAATGGCTGCGTTTAGTGCTAGCAGGTTGGTTTGCTCTGAAATCGCGTTGATAGTGGTGATCACCTCATTGATTTGACTGGTGTTGTCATTAAGGCTAGTTACAGATGATGACGCTTGTTCAATCAAAGATGACAGTGTGGTGATCTCAGCGATTGCTTGCTGTACTTTGCCGTGGCTTTGGTTAATTGCGTGGGCATCATTTTCTGTTTGCTCGGTTGAGCGTGCTGCGATGTTTGAAACTTCGTTTGCAGAAGCTGTCATTTCATCCATTGCTGTTGCAACAGAATCAAGAGACGCGTGCTGGCTACTAATTTGAGTTTCACTACGTTTCGCTTCTGCTTCAAACGAAGAAGAGGTTTCACTGAGTGTTGCCGCACTTTCATTGACGTTGTTTACAAGCTCGCTCAAGGTGTCCATAGAGCGGTCTAGTGCACAACCAATCGTACCAAACTCATCACGTCCAGGGTGGAAGCCAAGTCGAGAGCTTAGGTCACCATCACCAATCTTTTGAGTTGTGGAGTAGAGTACCCAAAGAGCGCCACCAATAAAGGTCGCAACCCAGTAGCAAAAAAGACCAAATGGAACACACCATAAGAAACTGAGTAAAAAGGTATTCAGTGCGTTCTGCTTTTGCTGCTCTGTGTCAGTTGTAGCTAGGGTAAGCGAGTAGTATTGACCATCCTTACCTTGCTGTGTTGCGGTAACGGATCCGTTGTTGTGAATGTACGTCTCAGTTGAGGTTACGCTTGAAGAGCGGTTAAGAAGGGAAGACTCAGGTGAGTCAGCAACAGACAACATACCTTTGAGTTGTTGTTCGGCTTGTGTCTTTGCATTTTGCTCAATTTGATTGAGCTGAGTGAGATAGTTGTTCGTTGATAGACTGCCTAAAGCAACTAAAAAGATGAGGAAAATAACCCACATTTTGTCGTTAATCGACATCTTAATAAACAGTTTGTCTATCGTTCGAAACTGAACTTCTTTCATGATAACTCCACGATAATTCCTTTTAACGTGGACTTTAAATAACCGAACGCAATAAATATGTGATCTGAGTCGTGTCTTTATGAAATCTAATGATAATCAATTTCTATAATTGGGACTCAGATCAATCACTTTTGATAAATTAATCAGTTTAGCCAAGTGAAGGCAGCAGACCACCCGAAATCAGAATCTGGATTGCGATGATAGCCATACCAACCATTCCCGCCATTAATAGTGCGAATTTGCCCCCTGCAACTTGGTAAGCCACCGTATCGCCTTCGATTGATGGTTGCTCTTGTTTGAAGCGCACTTTGTAAACCATTACGGTAGGTAACAAGATAGCCAACACTGCAAGAGCGATCGCAGCGTAACCAAGAGCCATGATGAAACCTTGAGGGTAGAACAGCGCAAAACCGAGTGGTGGAACAAAAGTGACTAAGGCTGTCTTAATGCGCTTACCTTGGCCTAATTTTTCGTTCAATGAATCGCCCATGAATTCAAATAAGCCTAAGCTCACACCAATAAATGACGTTAGCAGCGCAAGGTCAGCAAATACGCCAACGACAACACCAAGGTTCGATTGATGAACGGTCTCAGAAAGTGAAACAAGCAGGGCTCCCAAACTTGAATCGGCTAAAAGCTGATCTTGGCTAACCACACCTAGTGTTACGCCTTGCCAGAAAATGTAGATGATAAGCGGTAATGCTGAACCCACAATCATCACCTTACGCAGTGAACCAACATCACCATCAAGGTAGCGCACGATAGAAGGGATGCTGCCGTGGAAGCCGAAAGAGGTGAAGACCACAGGAATGGCTGCCACGATAAGGCCTTGTTGTAGTGGCATACTCAACAGGTACTGTGAGGTAACGTTCGGCGCAAGAAAGCTAAGTACTAACACCATTGCAATCAATTTTAATCCAAACAGAACTCGGTTGACCTTATCAACGCTGTGCGTGCCAATAGTAACAACAGTCGCGACAATGATAGTGAACAGCAGCGTTGTAATCTGGCTATTCATCTCTAAGCCCGTGATCTGCATGACGCGCTGGTTAAACTGTGCGCCACCACCGGCAATATACGCAGCACATAATGCGTAGAACAAAAACATCACTGCGAAACTCGCAATCCACTTGCCTTTATTCCCAAGAATGTTGTGCGCCAAGGTATGAAGTGTCGCATCCGATTCTGCAAATTGGTGTAGCTCAACCATGAGCAACGCTGTAAACGCCATTAGTGCCCACAGGCCTATCATTAGGATCAGTGATGTTGAGAAGCCGATACCTGCAGAAGCAAGTGGAAGAGCGAGCATGCCCGCACCAATAGTAGTGCCAGCGATGATCAAAGTACTACCGAAAACCTTTGATTTAGTCATTGTATATAATTCTTTACGATTAATGTTTCAAACATGGTTTATGTACTAATAAATGAGTTCATAACCAGTAATTATATTGGAATGGGTGCATTTTGTGGGACTTTAACAATGATTGCAAGGCTTGTTGTAACTTTTTATATCCAGTGTAAATTTATATTTACAATGCTATTCTTAGGATAGTTGAAAAGAGCATGGCAATCGTTTCACTATGATCTGACGCATAGTTTGATAAAGAAAACATTGAGCTTATGGCCGTTGACCAGTAATAGTGTGGGCGCGCGACCCAGTTTAGGAGATAAGGATCCGTTAGCGCAAATGCCGATTAAGGGTGGGTAGTATCACTTTTAGAAAGTGCATTTAAAATTATTGGGAAACACGGAGTGTCTTCATAAAACTGTCATACTTTACGCACAATATGGAGCCACTTAGTTGTAAGGGCGAGAGCCCATGATAAGGAATAGAAGGGCACATTATGAGTGACCAATATTTTAATGACGAAAGTCTAGAACTGTTAGATGCAATGGAAATTGGCATCGACCTTTCTGATTACGAACAAGCGGTTCAGCAATTGGCTGAAGAGATGTTTAACTCGTCAAACTAACCTCCGTCCTCATTAAAGTTAGCTAAGATTAAGGAGTATGTTTAGTATGTACTCCAATATGCTCTACTTTAATGAGGTTCAATGAACTTTCTTGCACACCTTCATATCGCCAACCATTGCAGTAGTGACTTAGCAGGCAATCTGCTCGGTGATTTTGTCAAAGGTGATCCCTCAAAGCACTATTCTCAACCATTGGCTGACGGCATTCGTCTGCATCGATTCGTTGATAGCTTTACTGATTCCCACGCTGTATCTAAACAAGCCAAGTCCTTATTTAGAAAAGAGACACAACGTTTTGCACCTATCGCTCTGGATGTGTTTTGGGATCACTGTCTTGCAAATAATTGGCACCAATACTCTGACTCATCGTTAGCGCAATTTTGTTCCACATCTCATCAGAAAATAGACCAAGACTCTGAGCCAAACTGGCCCGCAAATTTTTTAATGGTCCACCAGAAAATGGCAGAGCAACGTTGGCTAGAGAGCTACCAATCGATGGAATCTATTGAGTTAGTGTTGCAGAGAATGGCCTATCGACGACCTAGGCTATCGGTGTTGAAGGATTGCTTTGAAGACCTGTCTCAACACTACGATAAGTTGCAGTGTCACTTTAATCAGCTCTACCCAGAGGTTCTTGAGCAATCCTGGGCGCACAGGCAGCTTCAAATTGAAATGTTAAGAAAGAAAAATCAATGACAAAGGTAAACAGTTTCATCTTGGTTTGCTACAATCCGCGCCTATTTCTACTTTGAGCATCATTTTATGTCTGACACAAACCAAACTTTTAAACAATTGGGTCTCTCGGAGCAATTGCTGTCTACCTTGGAGACGCTGAACTTTACGACACCAACGAGCGTTCAAGAGCAGGCAATCCCATTAGTGTTAGAGGGTAAAGATGTACTGGCAGGTGCTCAAACGGGTACGGGTAAAACGGCTGCATTTGGATTGCCAATCATTCAGCGTCTGCTAGCGAGCCAAGACAATGTCATTCCAAATCCAAAACTAGTTCGTGCTTTGGTATTAGTACCAACACGTGAGTTAGCGCAGCAAGTTTTCGACAACATCACCAGTTATGCGGAAGGTACCAGTCTTAAAATTGTTGTTGCTTACGGCGGCACCAGTATGAAAGTGCAAACAGACAATCTAAGAGCAGGGGCCGACATTTTGATTGCGACTCCGGGTCGTTTGATTGATCACATGTTTACTAAGAACATCATGTTGAGCCAAACCGAAGTACTGGTTCTGGATGAAGCAGACAGAATGCTAGATATGGGCTTTATGCCAGATATTAAGCGTATCTTGAAGCGAATGAATGAAGTGCGTCAAACGCTGTTTTTCTCGGCGACCTTCGACACTAAGATCAAGTCGATTGCGCATCGAATGATGCAGTCACCAAGTGAAATCCAAGTGACGCCAACGAACAGTACTGCTGAAACCGTTAAACAGATGGTTTATCCCGTTGATAAGAAGCGTAAAAGTGAACTGCTTGCGTATCTGATTGGTTCTAAAAACTGGCAACAAGTTCTGGTATTCACTAAGACCAAGCAAGGTACCGATGCCTTGGTGAAAGAGTTGAAGCTAGATGGCATCAAAGCCGCATCCATTAACGGTGATAAGAGCCAAGGCGCTCGTCAGAAAGCGTTAGATGATTTCAAGTCAGGAAAAGTTCGTGCCTTGATTGCGACTGATGTTGCCGCGCGTGGTATCGATATTCAGCAACTAGAGCAGGTTGTAAACTACGATATGCCTTACAAAGCGGAAGACTATGTTCACCGCATTGGACGTACTGGTCGTGCAGGTAATTCTGGTTTGGCGATTTCACTGATGAGCCATGATGAAGCGTACCTTTTGGGTGCAATTGAACGTCTGTTAGATACACGTTTACCGCAAGAGTGGTTACAAGGTTTTGAACCAAGCCCTGAGCAGGACGTGACACCCGAGCGCAGTGGTCGTAGCAAAAGCCGTTCGGCGGAAAAACGTAAAATGAAGGCCAAGCTAAAAATCCACCAAAATCGTGGTAAAGCCCGTCGTTAGACTCGCGGAACGGGTTAGAAATACAAAAGGCGCTGTGGATGGTATCCATAGCGCCTTTTTTGAATCACTCGATTGAAAGTCGATTAACGTTCCTATCGTTATACCTACTTTAATGGTATCGACTTGAATTATGCCGGTTTTTGGTGCTCAGGGTTACACTTCCACACGCAAGGTACGTCATAGATAAGATCTTCAAGGCAGGTTGGGTTGAGAACCCATTCTTGATCGATCTTATAGGTGCTGATCATCTGTTTATTGAACATTTGCCAGTGGTTCATCAGCGCTTCATCTGGTGTCGCGACCAAGTCGCCTTCGTTCCATGTACTCTCCATAAAAGGGGTTAAGCACACAGCAGCGTTGGCATAGATGATCATCTGCCACTTTATTTCGTAAATATTGATCGGGTGCTCTGGGTAAGCAGCGTTGTACTCTTCAGCGAGCATGTTGATTTCGTACTCGATGTCACCAACGTTATCAATGAAATAATCCACTAAGTTGTCTTCTTGTCGCACTGAGTCTGAAATCAGCTGCATCGGTCTACGAGAGTGGATCATGTTGGTAAACAGACGCATAGAGAATAAATACAAGGTGACGTTCGGGGTTACGCCATTCGGTAGCTCTTGCATGATCTTAGCGATGTAAGCCTGAAAATACGCATGCAAGCAGTCGCTAATCGCGTGCCAAATCTTCTCTTTACTACCAAAGTGATGGCGGATCAAGCTGTGGGAAACACCCGCCTTTTCACTGATATTTCGTAGCGATACACGCTCGTAACCTTGGTCACAGAACAACTCTGCCGCAATGGTCATGATCTGAAAACGTGTCTCTTCAGCATCTTTGGCACTTCTTCGGCCTTGCTTCTTTTCAGTCATTGTCATTTTTTCTGTCATTGTCATTTCGCAAATTAGGATGATGTTCTAATTCTACACTGTTTTTGCCGAAATAAAAAATACTGCACAGGTGGAAAGTAAAGCTTGTTAATTCCGTTAAAATAAATATACTGCACACCTGTGTAGTAAATCATAATAATTAAATGGAGCCGCTTCATGCAGTCCAAATCATCATTCAGAGCCAAACCGGTGAGACTACTAGGCGCTGCCGCAGCAGTGATATTCCTAGCAAGCTCATTAACCGGTTGTAACAAAGTACAATCAGAAGAAAATGAATTGGTTATCAAGCCAGTTAAGCTATTGGAGATTCCTCAACAGACGGATATTGAACTCGATAGTTACATCGCGAAAGTAGATGCAACCGATCGTGCGGCACTCTCTTTTCAAGTGGGTGGTCAGATCGAAAACTTTGCCGTTCGCATGGGACAAGATGTCAAAAAGGGTGAGACGCTGGTTACTCTCGACTCAACAGATTTCCGTATCGCACTCGATGCAGCGCAAGCCAAGTACGATCTTGCGAATAGCCAATACCAACAAGCTTCAGAACTTTATGCTAAGAAGCTGGTAAGTACCGATTACTACGACCAAGCGGTAAACAACTACACAGCAGCCGGCGTGGAATTGGAACAAGCCAAGACAAACCTCGGTTACACCACGCTTGTTGCACCTTTTGATGGGATTGTGTCGATGGTCTTTGGTAAACAACATCAGGTCATCGGAGAAAAGCAGCCCGTTCTCAACATTTTGAACCATGGCGCTATGGACGTCACTTTCTCTGTGCCAGTCGCTAAGCTAGAAGACCGCACGATCACTGAGTTTGTACAATCGAATATGTGGGTGGTGATGGACAGTCATCGCGGTATTCGTATTCCAACTCGTTTTAAAGAGATCTCTACGCAACCTGACGAAGACACAAACAGCTACCAAGCGGTTGTCTCTATTCAAAAACCACAAGGTCTTAACCTGTTATCAGGTATGACGGCTCAAGTTGAAGTTCAAAAATCGAAAAGCGAAAACGGCATCGGAATCGTTGATTCAGCATGGGTAACTAAGCTGGATGATCGCGGTGAACTTTGGCGCTATGACCCAGTAACAAAAATGATTTCCAAAGTAACCGTTTCTCTCAATGAGAATGGTCGAGTGGTGGCTGGCCTTATGGGTGGTGACCTAATTGTCGAAGCCGGTGTCGACGCATTGGTTGATGGACAACAAGTAAAAGCTTGGACGCGTGAGGGCGGTATTTAATGAAACTCAGCAAATTAACAGTCGTTGTTGCATCAACGCTTGTACTGGCAGCGTGTAACAACGAAACCGTACATCGTGAACAGCCAACGCTAACCGTTTCAACATTTGAAGTTCAAGCGCCGCTAAAAGAGCAGTTCCGCAGCTTCAATGGTCAAGTTATGGCAGCTGAACTGACACCTTTGGCTTTCCGCATTGCTGGTGAGATTGACCAAGTACTCGTTGAAGCTGGCGACGTCGTGGAAAAAGGGCAGTTACTGGCAACCATAGATGGCGATACATACCGACAAGATGTGGTTGATGCACAGTCGCAATACGACCTTGCAAACAAGCAGTTAGAACGTGGGAAAGAGATGTTTGCGAGCAAGATGCTGTCTAAGTCTGAATTTGATCAGCTTACAGCGAACTTCAAATTGGCGTCTGCAAATCTCGCTTCTACAAAGCAAGCGCTGGGATACACAGAATTACAGGCACCTTTCACTGGCACTGTTTCAACGGTCGATAAAAAGCAGTTTGAGAATACGACACCGGGTGAAACGCTATTGAGCTTGTACCAAAACGATAAGGTGTATGTGCGTATTCAGGTATCAGATTCGATATTGGCGTCTATTAGCCCAGACATGCGCTCTAATACTTACCGTCCAAGTGCCACATTCGGTGGCATCGAGGGCGCTTATCCGCTGACTTATTTAGAGCATACCAGTGAGCTCCATCCTCAATCGAGAACTTATGAGTTTTGGATGTCAATGCCACAGCTTGATACGCCTGTTATGCCGGGCACCAGTGTCACTGTGAATGTTGACATGGCGAAAGCAGGGCTGAGTGATGTTCAAGGCTATCAACTGCCAATGACGACGCTGCAAGCGGGCGCTCAAAATAATGAGTTCTACGTGTGGAAACTCGAAGACGGCCAAGCATACAAGAGCCTAGTCGAAGTCGAAAAAATCAGCGGCAAAGGTGCGCTAATCGCACATGGTGTAGAGCAGGGTGAACAACTGATTAACTCTAACCTACGCAAACTACGTGATGGTATGAAATTGTCAGGAAAAGCAGAATGAACATCGCAGAATATTCAATAAAAAATAAAGTTATCAGCTGGCTGTTTCTGGTTATTTTGGCCGTTGGAGGCATTAGCTCTTTTGGCAACTTGTCACGTTTAGAAGACCCAGCATTTACCATTAAAGATGCCATGATCATTTCTACTTACCCGGGTGCAAGCTCAATGGAAGTAGAAGAGGAGTTAACTTACCCGCTCGAGAAAGAGATTCGACAGCTGCCTTATATCGATAAGATCACCTCGACCTCCTCTGACGGCATGTCTCAGATCATGGTGAGCATGAAGATGGACTACGGCCCAGACGAGCTTCCGCAAATCTGGGATGAGATGCGTCGTAAAATCAATGACCTGCAGCCTGCGCTACCAACAGGTGTCCAGTCTGTGCAGATCATTGATGACTTCGGTGACGTATTTGGTGTGATGCTGATGCTTACCGGCGATGGCTACGACTATGTTGAGTTGAAGCAATACGCAGACTACCTAACACGTGAACTCGAATTGGTTGATGGTGTCGGTAAAGTCAGCATTGCAGGCGATCAACAAGAGCAACTCTTTGTTGAGATGTCTCTAGAGCGCCTAGCAGCACTTAACCTTGATATGTCGACGGTAACGTCACTGCTTGCACAACAAAACAGTGTGGTCTCTTCTGGTGAGGTAATGCTTAACGGTCAGAGCCTAGCGATTAAGCCCAACGGGACTTTGAGCACGGTCGAAGAACTTGAAAACTTGATCATCCACGGTCGTGATACGGGCAACCTAATCCGCCTTAAAGATGTGTCGACAGTAACAAGAGGTATCGCTGAAAAGCCGGGTAATGTTCTTACTTACAATGGCAAACCTGCTATCAACATCGGTATTGCGTTCTCTTCTGGTGTTAACGTGGTTGAGATTGGTCAGGCGTTAGATGCAGAGTTAGAGCGACTAGAGTCGATTAAACCTGCTGGCGTTGAACTTAATTACTTCTACAACCAAGCACAAGAAGTGGACAAGTCGGTATCAGATTTCATTATCAGTTTGGTTGAAGCGGTCGGGATTGTAATCGTCGTTTTGCTGTTCGCTATGGGTCTACGTAGTGGCTTGATCATCGGTTTGGTTCTGCTACTTACCGTGTTTGGTACCTTCATTCTGATGGACTACAACCAAGTCGAACTGCACCGTATCTCGCTTGGCGCTTTGATCATTGCACTGGGTATGCTGGTGGATAACGCGATTGTCGTTGTTGAAGGTATCTTGGTGGGTCTGAAGAAAGGCAAGACCAAGTTAGAAGCAGCAAAAGACATCGTTACCCAAACACAGTGGCCGTTATTGGGTGCAACAATCATTGCGATCACAGCATTTGCTCCTATCGGTTTGTCAAAAGACGCAACCGGTGAGTTTATGGGTTCTCTGTTCTGGGTGCTATGTTTCTCACTATTCCTTAGCTGGGTGACGGCTCTTACACTCACGCCTTTCCTTGCAGATTTAATGCTGAAAGAGGAAGAGAAAACAGGTACTGATGAAGACCCATACAAAGGCATCTTGTTCGTAGCCTTTGGTGCGATGTTGAAATTTGCTCTGCGTTTCCGCTGGTTAACCGTTGCGAGCATGGTGGGCTTACTGGCAGTGTCTGTGGTTGGTTTTGGTATGGTGAAGCAGCAATTCTTCCCACCATCAAATACACCAATGTTCTACGTTGATATGTGGATGCCAGAAGGCACCGACATTCGTGAAACCATCAAGCAAACAGAGAAGGTAGAGAGCTACATTCGTCAACTAGATGACGTTGAATTTGTAACGACGACCGTTGGTCAAGGTATGCAGCGTTTCGCGCTGACTTACCAACCTGAAAAGAGCTACGAAGCTTACGCGCAATTACAAGTGAGAACCTCGGACAGAGACACCATGTTCTCAACATTGGAAAAGCTTGATGGAAAACTTGCGCTTGAGTTTGAACAGCCGACTTTCCAGTTCAAACTGATTGAATTTGGCCCGTCGCCGGCGTCTAAGATTGAAGCGCGTATTATTGGACCTGATCCTGATGTATTGCGTTCCATTGCTACGGACGTTGAAAACATCCTGCTTGCGGACCCAGGGGCTCGTAACGTAAGACACGACTGGCGCGAACGTACTAAAGAACTGGTACCGTTATTTAATGAATCGAAAGCGCGCCGTTTAGGTATTTCAAAAGCGGATCTTTCAAGCACTCTACAAATGGCATTTGGTGGCTACAACATTGGTCTGCTGCGTGATGGTACTCACATGCTGCCGATTGTTGCTCGCTTACCGGAAGAAGAGCGTTTTGATTTTGAATCTTTGAACAACGTGAAAATTTGGAGCCCATCACTTCAAACTTACATTCCAGTTGAGCAAGTGATTGATGGCGTTGAACTGCAATGGTCAGAGCCTCTGATTCAACGTAAGGACCGTAAACGCACATTAACCGTGCTAGCGGACCACGATGTACTAGGTGATGAAACACCAGCAAGTTTGTTTGCTCGTGTTCAACCTCAGATTGAAGCGATGCCGCTGCCAGCTGGTTACAGCCTTGAATGGGGTGGTGAATATGAGTCTTCTAAGGACGCTCAAGAGTCACTCTTTGGTTCACTGCCGATGGGTTACTTACTGATGTTCATCATCACTATGCTGCTGTTTAACTCGGTTCGTAAACCTTTGGTTATTTGGTTCACGGTACCATTGTCGATTATCGGTGTTTCAATCGGCTTGTTAGGCACCAACATGCCATTTAGCTTCACGGCTTTCTTAGGTCTGTTAAGTTTGAGCGGTATGATCTTGAAGAATGGTATTGTGCTGCTTGATCAAATTAACAGTGAATTGGAAACAGGCAAAGACCCATACCTAGCGGTTGTAGACAGTGCAATTAGTCGTGTTCGACCAGTATCGATGGCAGCACTGACGACGATTCTCGGTATGATCCCACTTGTTTTCGATGCTTTCTTTGGCTCGATGGCGATTACCATCATGGCAGGTTTAGGCTTTGCTACGGTATTGACCTTGATTGTTGTACCTGTGATGTTCGCTATCTTATTCAGAATCAAACCGTCCACTGCGGGATATTAAGGATTGATATAAACGATTCGTTTTAGCCAAGCCCAGTCAAACTCTGACTGGGCTTTTTTGATCTTGTCAGGGGAGTGTTTAACTTAGACTTAAGGGAGAGCTAAAAGTTACGTGAGGGCTAAAAGTTACGAGAGATCCAAAAGCAACGTGTGAGCTAAAGGACAACGAAAGATGGAGTAAATGGAGGATAAATAGTAAAGACAGAGTAGGAGAGCACACCGTCATTCGCGAACAATAACAGTACTTGTCTGCTTTAGTTGCAGACATGACACAATCTAAGCGAGTGTCATCTGAGCCTATATCGCGACTTGAACGTCCAGTTCAATTGGGGTTGGCATGGCAAGGAAGTAACCCTGATACATATCAAAGCCCATCGTCTTCATCAGGTTGAGTTGGTCTTGAGTTTCAATACCTTCAATAACCGTTTGAGCATTGATAGATTTAGCCAGTGACATCACATCTTCGATAGGTTCCGCATTGCCTTGTTCAAACTCCAGCATTAAAGAACGGTCAACCTTGATAATATGGGGAGTGATATGACGCACTCTACCTTCGTTTGAGGCTTGGGTTCCGTAATCATCAACCGCCACCTTAAATCCATTGTCTGCAAGAGACTTGGCTGCCTCCTTAAGTCGTTCTTCACTGTCAGCATTGAGCTCAACCAATTCCATGACAATTTGCTCTGGTGATAGGTTCAACTCTTTGATGCGTTTTGCTAACAGGCTATCGCTGACATTTGAATTCGCGAACAGCTCTCCGACGTTTGGTAACACATTAAGAAAGAGTTGCAGATGACGAGAGGTAGATTGAGCAAAATTTCGGACGTGTATTACGCGGCTTAAGCGCTCTACGTTAATTTTGTCTTCAATAGGGGTGTTATCTGAATGAAGGTAATGATCAGGACGAATGACTTTGTTGTCGTCATTAGTAATTCTTACCAGTGCCTCAACACCAATTTGTTCCATGTTGGCGCTAAATATGGGCTGATAAACGCTTCTTAAAGTAAGGTCTTGGTATTTGGCAACAAACTGCATCTCGTCATCCACTGAGATGCATTTAACGAATTCATTACGGTCAGTTAAAATCATACTTAATTAAAGATAATCCATTAAAGGGACTGGTATTTCCTTGTGTCACAATATTGACACGCGTGGTTAAATTGTCAATTAATAAAAGAAGCATTAACGCGATCCATATATAAATATAAACAAATTAACATCACGAACCATTATAAAGCCAAGTTATACATTTTACTTATGAATTAATTGGGTGTGATTTGTCGCGCAAATATTAACCACTCTATGTGTTATGCATCGCAATGCTAGAGCTAGGTTTAATATATTGTGGCGGCATATCTAGTCACTAATCAAAATACAATTTAAATGTTGATTTATGGCTCAATGTCTAATTTATAGAAATAAAGTGAAATAGCCAACATCAATGGTGGCGTGAGGGCAAAAAGAAATAAAATCGAAACAAATCAATGTGGTATATATTTTTGATGAACAAACAGTCTGGTATTTTTGTTTTTCAATGAATATTCGTTTGTTGTTTTAAGTTGACTGAGTTGTTTATGCTACCGCTTTAATCAAACCCATTGCATAACCGCGTAAAGTTGAATGTATTTACGTACCAGTTGTTGATTATTTGATCGTTTTAAAGGATGGCCAAACTTGATAAAGCAGGGCGCTATATTGAAGTTGTGACTCAGTTCAGACGCAAATTGTGAATCACTCTCTTGCAGAGTAATACCTTGTTGACTGTATTCAGTGATCTCATCAGGCAGTTCGCCCATCCACCAGTGCAGTAGTTCTCGACTGTGTTTACTGCGACTGATCCAATGATCAGAAACAATAATAAGCAGATCATTTGGTTGAATGGCATAGCCGTATTCAGCAAGCCAATGATGGATATCAAGTAGCAATTTTTTACGGCACGTTTTTCCCGCACTCACCATATGATGACTGATCACCCATACCGTACCTATCTCAGATGAAACACGAAAGTGTCGTGCTGTTTCGTTAAAAGGAAGCATATCGAGTGGGTAAATCGCGCTCTCGTGATCAAAACTAAGAAGGGTGTGCTGCATGCGCCTTGAAAATGCCTTACCAATGTGGTGCTCACTGATACCTTGATTGTGAACTGTGGGGTAATGGTGTTCGCACAGCTTCAAACAATCCTCTTGAAAAAGGTTGATGCTCTGTATCACGAGATCTAATAACAATGAATGTCCTTATACATGGCTACAATGTTGATTACTGAATAGTAAGGTAATGACTGTGTAATTTGCCAACAACAAAGGCTCAGTTCTTGATCGCTTTATCAAAATTTAGCTATGTGTGAAGTTTTATGTTGTAAGCCTGCTACAGGAGATTAACATTTATGAATTAACAATATTTAGAAAGACTTACGAGGAAGTGATGGCCATAGAGCTAGATAGCAAACAAAAAGCAGAAATGACGGATGTGCTGCAACGCTATTTGCTAGATGAACTTGATGTCGAGATTGGTCAGTTTGACGCTGACTTTCTTGTTGATTTTATCAGCAAGAAGTTTGGTGCGGTTTACTACAACAAAGGGGTAGAAGACGCTCAAAAAGTGATGGAAAGAAAGATGTTAGATATCAGTGATGAACTTTATGAAATAGAGCAGGTCGTTGAGTTATAAGTAAAATAATCTTGTTCAAATAATTCGAACAAGTTGTTTGAGTTTTAGTTATGTCATTTATGTAAAGCTAGGTAAATAATATGTTTCAGCAACACAGAGTCATGTACGCTCTTCATATTATACCAATTGCAACCATTTGGAATGAAACATGAGTAACAATGTAAAGAACTACAATCCAATCGCTAGACTGTTGCACTGGGCATCAGCATTGACAATTTTTGGCCTATTTGGTGTTGGCCTGTGGATGGTTGACCTCTCTTATTACAGTGAATGGTATAAGACAGCACCAGATTGGCATCGCTCGATTGGCATTCTTTTGGCAGCTGTGACCCTATTTAGATTGATATGGAAAACAGTGACAGCGTCACCAAGTGTTGAAGGGAAAAGTTATGAAGTGGTAGCCGCCAAAGTGGCTCACGGCTTTATGTATCTAAATCTATTCGCTTTATTTGTGTCTGGTTACCTGATTTCAACATCGGATGGCCGAGGTATAGATGTATTTAACTGGTTCACTGTTCCAAGTATGGGCGAGCTATTTGCTAACCAATCTGATTTGGCAGGGACTGTACACTACTACGCAGCTTGGGTACTGATTGTATTGGCATCAGTTCACGCACTGGCTGCGATTAAACACCACATTATCGACAAAGACGATACGCTACGAAAAATGATAGGAGCATCAAAATGAAAAAATCAATTATCGCTACAGGACTAGCCTTTGCTATGGCAATGCCTTTCGCTGCGAACGCTGCTGATTACGTGATTGATACAAAAGGCGCACACGCGTCTGTTAACTTCAAAGTGAGCCACCTTGGTTACAGCTTTATTAAAGGACGTTTCAACACATTTTCTGGTGACTTCTCATTTGATGAAAGCAACGTAGAAGCGTCTAAAGTGAACGTTGTGGTAGATACTACGAGCCTTGACTCAAACCACGCTGAGCGTGACAAGCACATCCGTAGCGGTGACTTTATCGATGCAGGTAAATTCTCTGAAGCAACATTCAACAGCACAAAAGTGGTTGATAATGGTGATGGCAAGCTAGCAGTAATGGGTGACCTAACACTACACGGTGTAACTAAGCCAATCACTATCGATGCTGAATTCATCGGTGCTGGTCAAGACCCATGGGGCGGTGAGCGTGCTGGTTTCATCGGTACAACACGTCTAGAGCTTGCAGATTTTGACATCAAAGTCATGGGCGCTTCTAGCTACGTTGATATGGAACTGCACGTTGAAGGCGTGAAGAAGTAAGTTGAATAGACTGAACCTAAACAACTGAGCTCGGCTCTATAAAAATAGAAAGACGCGAAGCCATTGCTTCGCGTCTTTTTCGTTATTAAGCCTTGAGTCTTTTCATGGTGCACACTGTTCCCGTGTTGTCGCATCCACTAGACATCTTATTAAGCCACACGCTGTTATTACGTGTTTCTATTTCCTGTTGGTGCTCCCGCTAATAAGTAACTAACGTAGAGTATTTAACGTGTTACCACTTGTGATTAAGCGGTTTCCAGTTCAGTCTCTTTCACTACGTTTAGACGGTCACCGTAGATAGGGCGTAGTGCTTGCATCACTTCAGCACGAGTCAGAACACCCACCATTTCGCCATTTTCTAGAACTGGAAGCATGTGTGGTTGGCTCACTTTCATCGCTTTAGCACGCTCTTCCAGAGACAGAGTCGTAAAGCGAGTCGCGATGCCCATGCTAGATGTTGGGTAAAGTTGCTCTTTGTCGATACATAGGAATTCAGCCACATCCACAAGTTTGTCGTTTGCATCAATTGCCACAACATCACGGCTCATTAGGTCAACGACCTTTTGGCCGGCAGTTGGAATGTAATCTTGGCACCAAAGGTCAACCATCACATCGTGAATTGAGAATACGCCAACCAAGCGACCTTCCAAGTCACACACTGGCGCGCTTACTTGCTGTGCATCGAGTAGTGTGTCGATAGCTACAGAAGTTGTCATTTCAACGCTTAGAGTAGTAGGAGTGGTGTTCATGATTGCTTTGATAGTTGTATTCGTGTTCATAGTGGTTTCCTTAACTGACGTAATTTGAGTTGTTTGTGTAATTGCTGTTATTTTTGCTGCTTTAAGTTGTGGTCTGCGGTAGATGCTCCAGTTCGCTAGGCCAACTAGTACCGAACCACCAACGATGTTGCCGAGGGTCACTGGTAGCAAGTTTGCGCTGACAAATTGCATAATGTTTAAGTCTGCATACTGAGCCGGTGTCATACCGATTTGGGTCCAAAAGCTTTCTGGTGCGAAGTTTTGAATCACAATACCCAGTGGCACCATGAACATGTTCGCGACACAGTGCTCAAAGCCAGAGCTGACAAACATGGCAACAGGTAATACTGTCATCATCGCTTTTGTCATCGCATTCGCTGAGCTGAAGGTCAACCAGATGGCTAGACACACCAGCAGGTTACACAGCACGCCTAATGCAAAGGCTTGGATAGGGCTATGGTGAAGCTTGTGCTGCGCAATGTTTAACGCGTTAAGTCCCCATTGACCACCATCTAATTGGTAAAGACCCGCTGCGCTAACTAATGCGAGTAGGAACATCGCACCAATAAAGTTACCGACGTAAACTTTTCCCCAGATCGACAGCATCTTGCCGAAAGTGATCTGTTTGTTTGCCCAAGAGATGCTAGATAGCACCGAACTGGTAAACAGTTCACCACCACAGATGACGATTAGGATAAGTCCCATACTGAAGGCGAGACCGCCCGCTAAGCGGCTGAGCCCCCATCCAGCATCGGCACTGCCTGTGGTTACCGTGATATAAAATAGGAAAGCGAGTCCGATGAATGCGCCAGCCATAATTGCGAGACTCATGGTCATGCTGCTGGTTTTGTTCGCTTTACTTAATGCAAATTTCTCTGCTTCGGCCATCATTTCTGTTGGCGAAAACAGTTGATGATTATCAGAAGTGCTGGTCGCCATACCCCCTCCTTGAACAATCCGTCATATGTAATTCCTAGTGTTAATACCTAAGTGAATGGTGAATGTTGCAGCGGACATTTCGTTGCTGCCCATTCAGATTACGAGCGGTGAGGGTAGAGGTAAAATTGATAATATTTAGAAACCACATCAGAAATATTGATATAGAGAACGGAGAAGGTACAATGAAACCGATTGCTCACAGGCTTTATAAAAAAGAGCGTCGGAATACAGATAATTACAAGAAATTAAGGAAGAAAATTGCGTTATTCATTAAAGCAGCTTGCCGTCTTTGACGCCGTTGCAGATTCCGGAAGTGTAAGCCAAGCAGCAGACAAGCTTGCACTGACTCAGTCGGCTACCAGTATGTCCCTAGCTCAACTTGAAAAGATGCTAGGCAGGCCCTTGTTTGAACGACAGGGTAAGCAGATGGCATTAACTCATTGGGGAATGTGGTTAAGACCTAAGGCAAAACGTCTTCTGCAAGATGCCCAACAGATCGAAATGGGCTTCTACGAACAACACCTTCTTAGTGGTGAACTTCGCCTTGGCGCGAGTCAAACCCCAGCAGAACACTTGGTTCCAGATCTCATCAGTATTATTGATAACGACTTTCCAGAGATGCGTATCTCGCTCGGTGTGCAAAGTACTCAAGCTGTAATTGATGGTGTACTCGACTATCAATATGACTTAGGCGTTATTGAAGGGCGTTGTGACGACAACCGAATTCACCAAGAAGTGTGGTGTACAGACCATTTAACCGTCGTTGCATCGGCACATCACCCGTTTGCTAAGCGCGAAAGAGTCAGCATGGCTCAGTTAGAGCAAGCGAAATGGGTATTACGCGAACACGGTTCTGGTACTCGCAAAGTTTTTGATAGCTCTATTCACCATTTAATTGCGGATTTAGACGTGTGGCGTGAATACGAACACGTTCCGGTGCTCCGTAGCTTAGTCGCTAATGGTCCATACCTCACCTGTTTACCATTCCTTGATGTCGAACGTTTTATCGACTCTGGTCAGTTAGTTACTTTAAATGTACCGGAACTGGAAATGGAGCGTACGCTGTCATTCATCTGGCGTGCAGACATGGCGGAAAACCCGTTGGCGGAATGTATTAAGCGTGAAGGTAAGCGCATGATGAAGAGCCGTCCGTCGGTTTTATAGCCATCAGATTGTCAATCTATTAATACCGATATCTGTTGAATAAGCGATATCGGTCTCCATATGGTGATAAATCGACATCTTGATACATTATAAATGTGATGTTGATCGTCTGTTTTCTTTGTTAGTTACCATACTATGCGTACTTGATTTCAAGTGAGGCTGAATTCTGTTGCGACTATTCGTAATGAGAGTTTAGGAAATAGTATGAGTACATTAGTCGCGATTTCGTTAACAACAGGTATTTTGTCAGGTCTTTGGGGTTGGATTGCCATCTCTTTTGGTTTGCTGTCTTGGGCAGGCTTTTTAGGTTGCACCAGTTACTTTGCATCACCTACCGATGGTGTAAAAGGACTACTGGGTAGCTTAGTGACCAACATGACAGGTGTATTCTGGGCAATGGTGATCATTCATAGTTCTACCTTTGCTGGTTTAGAAATCTTGGGCTACGTGATTACTGCTATTGTTGCTTTCTTCATGTGTATTCAAGCAAAGCAAGCCTGGTTAGCTTACATTCCTGGAACCTTTATTGGTTGCTGTGCAACGTTTGCGGCTGCCGGTGATTGGCAACTTGTTGTGCCTTCGCTAATACTGGGCGGCGTGTTTGGCTACTTAATGAAAACAAGTGGCGTATGGCTTCACCAAAAATCAACTCAATCTTCTCAAACGGCTGAACAACGCGCTGAACATGTAAAGGCTTAACCCTTATTTAGGCTAGAGCTTTACGGGAATGGCTGCATTGGATATGTCCCTGTGAAAAGATAACCCCCAATTAATTTGTATAGCTTTTATACAGGCACACCGTTTGGTGTGCCTTTTTTCGATTTCAAACAAAAACAACAAGCAATAGTGCAAGTGACTAAGTGTTGCCGTTCGCCATGGTAATGACTCGTTTGAGTGTCCAGCGGAGGAGTAGAGGAATGCATTCAAGACCGCGATTCTCACAGTGAGAGACAATGGCAAGCGCAAGGTCCGGCTTGGCGTGTTTTTTGAGTACCCGTGCAACCACTTTTTTCGGCGGAATAGGGTGGTCATGCGGGATCTTGACCATATCTCTAAAAAAGCCTTCAAAACCATTCATATAAAGATAGTGTTCGATGTCCTTTTCAGGAAGTTCAGTCAAGCGATGACGAGGTTGGTCGTTGTCGAGTTTGGCAAGCACAGTGGTTGCATACTTCTTACCAGCCGCATCACCATCAGTAACAACATGCCAATCAATACCAAACTCTTTCGCAACCTTAATCAATGCCTTTAATCCTGACTGTGCAAATTCGATGATCTGCACGCCCTCAGCAGCTAAGTTATAACCGCACTGGTTTGCTAACTCATTGAATAGCCATACCTCGGTCTCTCCTTCAACCAGTAACCAGCACCTTGCAAACAGAGCGCCAGAACGATGAAAACGAATGTGGAACCCAATGCGACGCAGTTCATCCTTACTAAAATGAGAGATGTTCAATTGGTTTGCGATGGTTTTATCGGATTGGCGAACCAGTCGACGAATAGAGTGCAAAGGTACTGCAGCTAATAAGTCACCACTGTTGGTTGTTAAGATTTTTTGCATCGGCAGTTTCTGTAGCAAACTCCATGCTCTCGCGAGATGCGTTGGGTGTAAGCGACCCTCAGGATCTTCTAAGATCAAAAGTGGTCGGGCGCAGCGCCTTAAATCATTGGGTCCTTTGGCGTGAAGGTAAGCGTTAAGTAAGCCCATAAATAGCAAACGCGTCTGCTTGTTGTTGGTCTCTTCAACCAGTTCATGAATGCTCTTGTCGTTGATTCCTGTTGAATACATAAGTCCATCGCGTTGCTTACGAGGGTTTTTACGTGAGACGCTCTTGAAGGAGAAGTAGTGCTCTATCAAACTCTGCATTGAGTCTAGGCTACTGCGCATTTCGCCTTTGTTGACGTGGCCTGGAATCGCCATCAAGCGGCGGCAAGTGTTATCAATGCGCTTTTCAATTCTGGTTTGATGCCCATTACCGTTTCCATTGCCATTAAATGGACGGTCGAAGTGACGTGCATCGCGAAGTCGTATCACCGGATGCAATGACATTAGCTCTTGTGCAAGTTTCTCAGAATGGTGGAGCTTGAGTGGATTGCCTTCAAGATCGAGAAACGCATAGTGAGTGGTGGTTTCATACTGTTCAAGCGTCGCACTAATGCGATAGTAGATGCGGTAAGTACCGTGCTCATCTTGAATCCAGATAGGTTTTAGCTTGCGATAACGCCCAGCGTTCAATTCAGACTTATCGTTGGCTTTAAGAGACAAGACGATTTGAAGATGTTGCGACTGTGGGTGTGAGACGGAATAGTCCACGTGAAAGTCTGTCATTTCGAATTGATAAGGCACGCCATCGGCGGGGAGCACAACAGACAGAGCATCAAGCAGTGAAGACTTACCCCAGGTATTTTCACCGATTAACGTTGTGAGTTCATCGAATGCCAGCGACATTCGTTTTATACCTCTGAATCCAGAAATCTCGATTCGTTCTAATTGCATAGGCTTACTCCTAACAAAAGATCTGCTAATGCTTTGAAAGCAAACAGATATCTATAATCATAATCGATATTTTTGTGCTAGGTGTATTCTGTTGTCACAAAACAGAGTCTAAAGTTTAAACGAACCGAATGTGATTCTTGATCTATCACGCGTATTTTTTTGCAGTGCTGTTTCATAAAATTCACGATTCTGTCATGATTCCCGACCTAGTATGAAGGGAAGAAGAGAGAGACCTATGACAAAAAAGAATAAGCCAGCGAAACTGGTATTAGCACACGTCAATGACACCCATTCATACTTTGAACCGACGTCATTGCAGCTATCACTAAAAGTGAACGACCAAATCATAGAGCCTTATGTCAGTACAGGAGGCTTTGCACGAATCGCGACGCGGTTTAAACAAATTAAAGATGACGCAACAAGGCAAGGCAAAGAGACCCTGTTTTTGCATGCCGGAGACTGCTTCCAAGGTACTTTGTACTTTTCTCTATTTAAGGGAAAGGCCAATGCTGACCTGTTGAATGCGCTTAACATTGATGCCATGACCCTAGGTAACCACGAACTCGATATGGGTAATGAGCCTGTAGCAGAGTTTGCCAAGCGCATCGAATTTCCACTACTGGCGGGTAACTGGAATTTGTCGAATGAGGATATCAATAAAACTCATACCCTTGCTGACAATCCCCAAGTGAAAGCCTTCCTTCCTCAAACCCACAGTGCCAGTTACATCACCAAAGAGTTTGAGGGTGAACCTGTGGCGATCTTTGGACTGAGTATCGATCAAATGGGGCTGATTGCGAACCCCGATATCGATACTCCCTTCGAAAATGCGATCGCCACCGCCAAAGCAACGATTGAGCAGATTCATCAAGACGGCATTAATAAAATCGTCTTGTTGAGCCACCTAGGCTACGAAGGTGACTTAGAGATGGCGAGTAAGGTAGACGGTATTGGTCTGATTGTGGGTGGTCATAGCCATCGACTTCAGGGTGACTTCTCAGAGATTGGCCTGATCAAAGACGACGAGTATGGCGTTAAGGTCAATGACACTTATGTTGTTCAAGCAGGTTTCCATGCGATGTCTCTTGGTCATTGTGAAATTGAATTTGATGAATCAGGAAAAGTGGTGCAATTCAATGGGCGAAATGAGCTGCTATTGGGACGTCGTCTATTTATCGATGCAAAACTCAGTGAAGTCGGTCAGGGCGATGCTCACGACCTCGCTTGTGAGTACTTGAACAATCATCCTCACATTTCGGTGTGCAAAAAAGACCCGGATATCCAAAGTATCTTAATTGATAAGTACCTTCCGAGAGTGCGCCAGCTTCAACAGCAAATCATCGCCACTGCTGGTGATAAATTACGCCATGTCCGAGTGCCGGATGCAAAAGGGCCTAGTGAGTTGGCTCCCTTGGTGGCACAGTCGTTTCATTATGCGATGAATCAACGCGGTTTGGATGTCGATTTTGCCATTCATAATGCGGGAGGTGTTCGCAATTCACTTAATGCTGGTGACGTTTCTGTGGCCGATATTGCCGGAAAACTCCTACCGTTTGCCGTACCAATAGGCACTTATCAGATAACCGGTGAAACCGTTGCCGCGATGTTAGAAGGTGCAATCAACAACGCCCTTGATAATGGTGTCGTTGGTACAGGCTCTGGCAGTTTTCCTTATACGCATAATCTAAGATTTTGTTACCACGCAGAAGCACCGATTGGTCACCGTATTCATCACTTAGAGATATGGCGAGAGGGCGGCTGGCAAGCGGTGGAACGCAAACAGCTGTACCGTGGCTCTTCGTCGGCTTACACCATGAAAGGCAAAGAGGGTTATGACGCTGTGCTGAATATGCAGGGAGAAGGCACTGTGACTACGTTATCCATGGCTGACTGCTTTATTGAGTTTTTAAAAGCAAATCCAGAGGCATTGAACCATAAACGCGAACAAAACTGTTTGGTTTGTTATAAACAGGCACAGTAATACTAAATTGGTATCTTTTTTGCTTAATGTTTGTCAGTTGCTCTATTTGGCAGGAGACGGAACATGTGGAAAAAAGATTGGTTGGATGCGGTAGCAGTAGTAGGTTGGGTGTCGGTATGGTCGGCGCTCGTTTACTTTGTTCCCATTGCAGGGTTGTAACAACGAACGCCAAAGATTATTGAGATCTATGGCTG
The DNA here is from genome assembly GCF_030248535.1 of Vibrio sp. D404a. GTDB lineage: Bacteria > Pseudomonadota > Gammaproteobacteria > Enterobacterales > Vibrionaceae > Vibrio. The sequence goes on from NZ_JAHGAJ010000019.1 coordinate 77,219, forward strand.
ATACCTGCAATTAACAACAGTGATAGACAAAAGGGGCTTTTTGCCTCTTTTTGTTTTTTTAGTGCAAATTTATATAGACGAAACACAAATTCGGGAATATTATCCACGCGTTTGGGGAGTAGTTAGCGCAAGTTTACGTATCGTCATCTCGTTAGGCCAAGAGTCTATCCGGTACGTAAAGGTGAAATCCCATATTTCACTTCAACGAGACCAACGCAATCACAATCGAGTTCCATCTTGGATCTTGATCTGTTTTGTTTGCGGAAGGTCTTTAATCAGTTCTTCCGCCCGGAGGAATAATGAACTCAACTCAATCTCTATTATCAACTCAGCAAGACGTACTATCCACTTCACCTGATGTGATGACTTACGTAGGATTCTTCTTACTCACCTTGGTGTTAGTGTCTGTCGATATCTATCAAACCCGTGGTGGTAATGTGACCATCAAAAAGGCGACAGTGTGGAGTATTTTTTGGTTCTTGTTGGCGTTTCTGTTCGCGGGCTCTATCTACCTGTTTTGGGAGTTTTACGCACCTCATAGCGACTACACCGCAGAGAAAGCGACCGTATCATTCATCACTGGCTATCTGTTAGAGAAGTCACTCAGCGTTGATAACCTGTTCGTTTTCGCAATGATCTTTGGCCAGTACCAAGTTCCAGAGCATTTGCGTCCTAGAGCGTTACTGTGGGGTGTGATTGGTGCACTTGTACTTCGTGCTGTCATGATCGCATTGGGCGCTCAGCTACTAGCACAATACCACTGGGTACTTTATGTCTTTGCAGCATTCCTTATTGCTACTGGTGTCAAACTGGCGCTGGACAAAGGTGAAGAGGAGAGCGTAAACACATTACCTGAGAAGCTACTGCGTAAAGTGATGCCAGTGACAGAAGAGTTCCATGGCGCTTCATTGATCGTAAAACAAGGCGTTAAGTGGATGATCACTCCGATGATGCTAGTTATTGGTGCGATTGCTGTGATGGACGTGATGTTCGCATTGGACTCTATCCCTGCGATCTTCGCTGTGACGCAAGAACCGTTCTTAGTATTAGCTGCGAACGTATTTGCTCTGCTAGGTTTGCGTTCATTGTATTTCGTTTTACAAGGCATGATGGATAAGTTCATCTACTTAAAACCTGCATTGGCTTTCATCATGGTATTTATCGGTATCAAGATGCTGCTGGTGGAAAGTGAGTATGCGATCCCAACGTACTGGTCATTGGGCGTCTTGATTACAACGATGACAGTGGCGGTTATTGCATCTATCTATGGAAACAAGTCAGACATAGAACAGACGAATTAAACTCAAAATAACTTATCTAAATAGTGGTTGTTTTCTCGAGGCCAAGAGCGCAGTGAATTTATTTATGTAAATTTATTGTGACCTTGGCCTCTTTGTTTAGAGAGTTATTTGTACTAAATTCAACTTTTAAGCGCTTATCTGAATTTAAATTCACTTTGATTGCGTGCGTATTCTATACGGTTGTTAAAGGGTTGTTTCATTAGAAAAAGTAATTCGAAAATCTAGTTTTTGTCATTTTTTAACCCGCGAATAATCGCCTATTATTCATTCCAACAGAACGAAACACTTAAACAAATTTATAGAGAGGCAATCATGGCTCAAGCAGTACAAATGAATACTATCGCTGTTCCTAACTCTATGGATAAGAAGACCTACTCGGTTAACTTCAAAGGATTGATTGCACATATTTTTGATATTCTATTCGTAGATAACTCTCCACGTAGTTACTACGCTAGCGACCTATCTGGTCACATGCAGCGCGATATCGGTATCAACCGTTAATCTTGCGAAAAGAATTGATAGAAGCCAGCTCATGTAGCTGGCTTTTTTGTACCTGAAAGAAAAAGGCATACGGCTCGGTCTTATTTTTAACTCGATTGTTATTATTAGGATCAAGAAAGGAGTCGTTATGCGCCGAATCAGTAAATACCATTGGTTGGGACTACCTTTGACCTTGGCCTCCATGACGATCTCTGCACAAGAATGGTCACACAAAGGTCAACCTGCACAAATCATTGAACTGTTTACCTCCGAGGGGTGTTCCAGTTGTCCACCGGCTGATGAATACCTCGGCAAGCTCGAAAGTCACCCACAGCTTTGGCAAGAGGTGATCCCACTCGCTTATCACGTTGATTATTGGAACTACCTAGGTTGGAGTGACAAGTTTGCCAGTAAAGCCTACAGTCAAAAGCAACGTCTCTATAAAGCTTATGGTGTGGTAAGTAGTGTCTATACGCCCGGTTTTGTGGTCGATGGCAAAGAGTGGCGCGGTTATTTCAATTGGCTTGATCGTACCTTGCCTTCGATGCAGCAAACAGACAACCCAACTTTGAGCCTTAGCCGCACTGATAATACCTTTAAAGTCGATTATGAAGGTGAGGGTAACTATGTCGCCCACATTGTCCTACTGGCAATGAACCAAGAGACTCAAGTTAAAGCGGGTGAGAATCGCGGCAGAAAACTCGAACACGACTTTGTGGTGCTCTATAACGGCTTTCAACGCGGTGAATCCAATTGGAAGTTTGATATCGATTTCGATCCATTGGTGGTTCAGCCCGATGCCGTGGCGGTGTGGCTCACTAAGCCAACGTCATACACACCTGAGCAGACCGTCGCTGGGTGGCTTAATCAATGATTGGCCGTTAAATGGTTCTAGTAAGACACTAATCATGTCATTGACTCAGCTTGTTCGATTTTAAGGCTCAGATTATCTATTAAGAGCCTTAAAACTCGTAGAACCCATGAATTGATTACGGTTCGAGGCCGAATTGAGGTAGTATAGCGCGCTCTTATTTATCCATAGAGTCTACATCGTTAATGACTGATACCACGACACCAACCAACTTTTCTGAACTTGGTTTAATCTCGCCACTTGTTTCTCGTTTAGCTGAGCTTGAATACCAGCAACCAACGCCTATCCAATCGCAGGTCATTCCTAGCGTTCTTGTGGGGCGTGACCTCATCGCTGGAGCAAATACCGGTTCAGGTAAAACAGCCGCTTTCGCTTTACCGCTGCTTCAACAGGTTTATCACGAGAGCCCTGTGTCACGTCGTAAAGGTAATCATGTCTCTGGTTTGATCTTGGTACCAACACGTGAACTGGCAAGACAAGTTGCTGATAGCGTGAAGTCTTACGCTGTTCACTTTAACGGTGCGATTAAAACGGTTTGTGTGTTTGGTGGGGTGTCAGTCAACAGACAGATGCAGGCACTGCGTGGCGGAACGGACATTCTTGTCGCGACCCCGGGCCGTCTTCTTGATCTGGTTTCAAGCAATGCGGTGAAGCTTGATCGTGTAAAAACGTTAATTCTAGATGAAGCAGACCGAATGCTGAGCCTAGGTTTTACGGAAGAGCTAGATGCGATTCGTAAACTGCTGCCAGCTAAAAAGCAGACTTTGCTTTTTTCTGCGACCTTCCCAGAGCAAGTTCAAGCACTGACAGAAGAGCTACTTAACGACCCACTTGAGGTTCAACTGCAAAGTGCGAATGCAAGTACCCTTGTTCAGCGTGTATTTGAGGTAGAGAAGGGGCGTAAAACCGCTCTATTGGCGCATTTGATTAAAGAGCACCAATGGCGACAAGCACTGATTTTCGTAAACGCTAAGAACAGCTGTGAGCATCTAGCGGACAAACTGTATAAGCGCGGCATTATTGCGGAAGTGTTCCACGGTGATAAAGGTCAGGGTTCACGTACGCGAATCCTAGAAGACTTCAAATTGGGTGAAATCGACGTTCTAATCGCGACAGATATCGCGGCTCGTGGTTTGGATATCGAAAAGCTTCCAGTGGTTATCAACTTTGATTTGCCACGTAGCCCATCAGACTACATGCACCGCATTGGTCGAAGTGGTCGTGCAGGTGAAGTTGGTCTAGCTCTGTCTTTGATCGATCACGAAGATTACCACCACTTTAAGATCATTGAGAAGAAGAATAAGATTCGTCTCGAACGTGAACAAGTGGAAGGCTTTGAAGTGGATGCAGAAGCCGTTGCAGACTTAATTGCTGCTCTCAAACCTGTCGCGCCACCAGCGGGAACAGGTAAGAAGAAAAAGAAGAAGAAAGCAGCACAAAATAAAGATGTGTGGCTGAAGCATAACTGATGTGAGTCAGTAACTATTTGTGACTCAGTAATGATCTATGACTGAGTTACTATCGATACAGAGAAAGGCGCTTAATTGCGCCTTTCTTGTGTTTGTTACGCTGCTATTATTGTTGATGCGCGTTAGCACACTGCTAGATAGAGGATTGGCTCCATCAAGTTCAACTTAAATCGTGGCTGTTATTCTGAATAGGTCGGTAAACAATTTCGATATCATCAAGATGATCATGATTGTAGACAACATCAATAATGGCGTCTCAATTTGATACACCGGCGTAAGGTTCAAAGCACCGGATGTAAGCACAACCAATAAGTTGATACCCAAGATTCGATGAATCATCAACTTAGGGGTAGCAAAAACCTTCCATATCACCACACTATTGATGAAATAGAACAGCGCCAGTTGCCACAATTCAGTCATCATCGGCATGATAAAAATATACTGAAGTAAAATAACCGTTCCTGTACCAATCACGCCAAAAAACGCGTCTTTAATAACACTGGGTGGCATGGTTGGCAGCATCGAAGAGAATACGCCAGCAATCATTGGGAAGATAAAACCGCCTGGGACAGGAAGGTATATCCAAGCCAGTAGTGACGTGACAAACATTGAGACACCTTGTAAGACTTTTCGGCTATCTTCATTTAGATGCTCAACGAAAGTGCGATGCTCTTGGTGCCAGCATACTTTCTGATTGTGATTCATGACCAAAGGCACTCCCTCGACCAGAGACTGGTGAGGCGTCAATAGTTCTAATCGCTCCATATTCTCAACCAATTTCGGCCAATCAATAGAATCATCGAGTTCGTTACAAGCAAGCTCAAGTAAACAACCTTGAATATGTGCCATTTCATCAATTCGTAAACGCCATGATTTAGCGTTCTGTTTTAAGTGGTAACTTCCAGACAATGGTAAGTTTAATAGCTGGTAAAGCTTATCAATGTTTGCAGCGTTGGCTTCCAACGCTTCGATATCGAGTTTCATGGGGTTACGTATCGCTGATAGCAAAGTTTGTCTGCTTGATTCTAAGCGTTGGACAAATTGTTGCTCTGTGGTTACTGGCCATAGTAGACGATAAACGACGGTGAATGTGATGACACCAAGAAGGGTTTCTTGTATCCGTAACACCGCAAAATAGAACGTCGCTTGGCTATCGAAGCCACCCATACAGGCAATGATTGAGCAGACAGCAAATCCGATCGAAAAGATATAACCGTATTTGTCATCGCTAGACATGAAAATACAAATGCCAAGGAATAGGGTGAAGAAGGTCAAAAACAACAAACGATCTTGTGAAAACATGGCAATGAGTAAAAAGGCATAACCGGTTCCTAACAAGGTTCCCATTAACCGGTTATAGCCTTTGTTTATTGAGTGTGCATAGCTTTCAGTTAATGCCATAACCGCAACGGCTATTGCTGCCCAATAGGGTTTCTCCCATTGAAACCACAATGCTAGGCAGATTGCGATAACAATTGAAAGCGACGCTTTAATCGCTTCTTTGCTTGATGCACTGAACATAAGGCTCACACTTCTATTTGATTATTTTGATCGAAGCTGTCATGCCGACACGAAGTTGCAAGTCTTCAGGTACGGTATCGAGCTCGACTTTGATGGGTATGCGCTGAGCAAGACGAATCCATTGAAAATTTGGGTTAACGTTCGGCAGAAGGTCGTTACCGGTACTCCCATCTTGTTTAGCAATACCAAAGCCAATGCTACTTATACGGCCTTCCAGCACAGTATCGTTGTGCATCATGAGTGTAACCAATGCCTTGTTGTTGGATTCAACGCCCACTAGGTCAGTTTCTTTGAAATAGCCTTCAATCCAGAAGCTATCTTCATCAATCAATGCCACTACTGGTGTGTTGGCTACAACTTGAGATCCTGCACGTAGATTCAAGTTAGTGATGTAGCCATTTGTTGGCGCATAAACCTTGGTAAACTTTAGGTTCAATTGGGCTTCTTCTACATTTGCTTTCGCTAACTCTACATTGGCAGCAGACGTTTCAACCGCATTGCTCAAATTGTTGAGCGTTAGAATCGGCACAGCACCGGGCGTGCGCTTTTGCAGGTTAACGGCACGTTGCTCTTCATTTTTCGCTTTCGCTAATAGCGCAAGCGCTTGTTTTTGTGTTGCTAATGCTTTGTGGTAAGCAGCTTTGTAAATGCTCGGGTCAATTTCAAAGAGTAAGTCACCTTTTGATACGTGAGAGTTATCATCAACGTGGACTTGAGTGACTTGACCGGTAACACGAGGCGTTATAGATACGATATAAGCACTGACCTGCCCATCCCTTGTCCAAGGGTTACTTGTATAAGATTGATAGTAGGTATAAGCGACCGTTCCTGCAGCACCCAGAAGTAATAAGGAAATGAGATAACGTTTAATCATGTGAGATGCCTTATAAGATGGGAATGAATAGACCAATCGCGCCTGTAAACAACACGATTAGGCAAATTTCTGCAACTGCCGGAAAAGCGACAAACTTATGGAGCCCGAACTTGGTTGCGAGTGAACCCGTGACCATTGTCAGTGCGTAAGCCAATGCGATAACCAATAAAAACGGTGGGAAGTAGACTTCACCCCAAACAAGCTCGTGCGGCATTGTGTTCATATTTCGACTCTCTAACCTCTGAAGAAAACAACGATAAAGTAATCAAAGAGATACTAAAAATCGCTTATAGAGGATCAGATCCATCAAATGAATCATTTAGGTATATACTTGGGTGAAATGCCGTAAAAGATTGGTAGGTCATCTGACTGTCTCAATCTGATCTCAAAGAACTATGATCTTAAAGAACTATAAAGAAGTGAAACACATCAAATGAACTTTAGCATTGAACAACTTCTCGCGTTTGTGACCGTCTATGAACAGCTTTCATTCAGCAAAGCCGCGGTAAAGCTTAAAAAACACAGAACGACCGTAGGTCAGGTCATTACCAACTTGGAAGACCATCTTGCAGTGGATCTGTTTGAAAGAGTGGGTCGTTCTGTTGAGCCAACAGAGGATGGGCACCTTCTTTATCACTATGCAAAGCAGATGACGGAACAAGCTCGTACCTTTAATAAAGTTGCATCGAGCCTTTCGTATGGTGGGTTAGAAAACATCACTATCGCGTATTCGAGTATGGTGCCACAAGGCGTGCTAGTGGATATACGTAAACGACTCAAGCAAGATTTCCCAATGATGCGAGTTAATTTTGTCATCAGAAATAAAAAGGAAATTAAAGCAGGGTTGCAAAGTGGTGAATTGCATTTTGGACTTGTAAACGCGCATCATAGCCGAGCCATGCACAGCTTTGATTCGACGTTTCTTGGGCACTTTGAGTTCTATCCATTCGCACAAAAAGCGGGTGAGCTTTCAAAGATAGACAAAGACGATGTATTAGTCGCTTTAAGAAACTCGAAACAGTTTGTATTGAAGTCTTTGGTTGATGAAGGAATGGGAGAGAAGATCATTGTTAGCTCGGACTATGAAGAGATCGACCAGCTATCATTAATTATCAGAATGCTTGAAGAAGGGTTAGGGTGGGCACTGTTGCCTAGGGCCTTTTTTACTGACTCTGAGTTTTCAACACACTTGATAGAGCCTATTCATTCCGCTCAGATGGTTGAAGGGTTCAAGTTCGGCTTCGCGTTATGGTGCCCACACTCGAAACAAGTCAGTGCTATTAAAGGCTCTTTGCTCTCTGTGATAAAAGAGTATCGTGAGCAGCTCATTGGGATCCTAAAGCCGTAAACATTTGGATATGAAAAAGGCGCTCAATGAGCGCCTTTTTGGGTACTTACTAGAAGCGATTACTTCTTGCGGCAGAACTCAGCGATCACGTACATTGACTGACCGCCGTTTGTTTTACCAGAAACCAGTTTAGGGTCGTCACCAACGCTGATGCCGCGGATAACTGTACCTTGTTTGATTACTTGGTTAGTGCCTTTAACTGGAAGGTCTTTGATTACCGTTACGTCGTCACCTTTTTTAAGTTCAACTCCGTTGCAATCAAGAGGCTTATCATCAGCAGACATGCCGATTTGTGCCCAAACCGATGTTTCTTCTTCCATGTACATCATATCTAGCGCGTCTTGCGCCCAGCTTTCAGAGTTTAGGCGAGTTAGTTGGCGCCATGCCGTCACTTGTACAGGTGGCTCTTGGCTCCACATGCTGTCTGTTAGACAACGCCAGTGGTTGATGTCTTTAGGATCGTCAATCTCACCAAGACACTTATCACATACCATGATGCCGTGGTCTACCGTAACGTGGCTGTGTGGCGGTACTGCGTATGCAGTAAGAGAAGAATCAGAACCACATAGTTCACATTTTGATTGGCAGCGTTCTAGCATAGTAGCTTCAGAAGACATAATGGACTCACATTTATTAGGTATTAATTTACGGGGCTATTATCCACTTTATTTAATAGAATGAAAGGCCTCGTACGGTATTCTGTCTTGATTAATTTTAGCTGAGATCAATCGAAGTGCTTAAATCTTAGATGCAAACGATTCATCTAGTGATCAAAGTAAGAGAGGTACCAACAAAAATGCCAGCGATTAGGCTGGCATTTTGGGGTTTCGGTTAAGGATGGTTAAGGGTTCTTACTTGCATCTAGTAGGCTTGCATCAACGCTTAAGGTACCTAATGCATTTCCGTTTGAGAGAGTGAACTGAACAATTTGAGAGGTCATCTCAGTATTTGCTGCAGAATCACTCGCGTTTTGCGGAGTTATTACAGTTGAGTGTTCAGCAGCAGAGTTTTCGTCAAAATACGAAGCTACTTGAGTGCCCGAAGCATCGAGAGCAGTATTCACCAAGCCCAATTTTTTGAACAAGGACTCTGTTCCGGCAGCTACTCCTGAAACTGAATTAGGTATAGTCTGATCATCGTGTGCTTGTATGCCCAGTACAGGTCCAGTTGTTGAAGAAGCAATGTTGATAGGATCAACATTATCTAACACGGTTTGAGCTGCATACGTAAATGACGTCAACGTTCCATCAATCTTTGCTTTGATTGCCTTCTGAACATCTGTCGCACTGTCTTCGCTTAGGTCTGCGTAGTATGCAGTGAAACAGTCGCCTCCAGCCGTATTTTGTGGAATACACTCTGTTACGTATTGCGTTTGATATTCTGTAACGCTAGATACTGAAACAGTATGTTTGATCTCTGGAGAAAAAGAACCAGAGTTCAATAAGAAAGGAGCAATACCGCCGCCCGGGTTTGCAAGAGTTGCACTCGTGTAGCTAAATAAAGAATCAATATTCGTATCTAATTGGGTGTTACCAATGGTATATGAACTAATTCCAGTGATTGCGCCAATTGAGTGACCAAATAGCGATACGTTTGTTTTATCGAGATTACTGAATGCTGCGTCTGTAGCCGTGTTTAGAGCAAACCGAACACCCAAACCGTCAATTGCACTTTGGCGAATGTTGTCACGCGCTACCGGTAGATATTCTAGGTTCATATATACGGTTGGATTCGCAGGTGTTGTAACGACGTCTGCACTTAGCGCTCGTTGGCCATGAAGTGGTTGGTCGATTGCTATAACAGCATATGGTTTATAAGGGGGAGTTCCAGTCAACGCACCGCCAATATGCTGCATCGCAAAAGCGTATGCGCTCTCTTTGATGTTCGTGATGCCATGTTGGTATTGAAGTATCGGCAAGTTGCTATCAATAGCTAAACCTTCTGGTACAAACATCATGAAGGGTACAGATTTAACTGCGCGAATTTGCGGAACGGCACTGTATTTAGTCATAACACGAGCGCTGTCGAGTCGTTGCCCATTCGCTAGTTCTAGTTTTTCGCCAATAAGCAGTTTTTGATAGTTTGGGTCATACAGCTGTGTTGCAGGTTCGGTAATACCGAGAGCTCCAAGCTGAGTTGCAATTGCTACCTTATCTGCGTCGCTACCAGAGCTAAGAGTATTCAGGATAGTAAGAACACTTGGCATAGCGCTTCGCCACGGAGACTTTTTCCAATCATCATCTGTCAGAGAGTCGGATAGAAAGTATGGCAGCTCTACAGTGCCACGATAAACTTGGATCGATGCATTTGCTGGAGTATCGTAAAGGGCATTGTATACAGTGGCTAACTGGGTTGCAGTTGCGTCCCCAAATGCATTTTTAAATACAGCATCGTTTTGAACAGCTGTGGCAAAGTCTTGCGCTGCCCCTGAAACACTAAACGTGTAAAGATTATTTAAATCAGCTTCAGCGATATTGTTTGGGTTAGCTAACTTCTTCCAAACATCAGAAGGCGATACCGTTGGAGAAAGGGTTTGGGCAATGGCTGCTTTGGTACCGTTCATTACGTTACCAGCAGAAGCTGTGGTAAACCAAGATGAGTATATAATTTCATCTGTACTTGCCACACTACCATGACCAGCAAATAAAGCTTCTACTTGGTGGATAATCTTTTGTGGTAAATCTAATGAACCAGATTGATCAATGCGTGTGGATTTTAGAGAAGCATAGGACTTAGATGTACCTAGCGATTCATCTTGGCTATCAATGATCGAGTCGGTTATGGCATAAATGTAGTCTGAGTTTGGATCTAGCCCATTTAGTGGGAGAACCTGTATTGTTTTCAAGTCTGTTGAAACAACAAGGTAGTCAACACCTGCAGTTAGTGGTGTAAAGTTACTCATAACACCACTTGCAAGGTCGACATCAACCTTAGCTACTTTTACACCACTGTTAAGATGTGGACTGAAAGGGGTTGTGCCCATCATTTGGACATCATCTTTTAGTGTACGCCCGCTAGGCAGGTTGGTGTTGATTGTGAATGGCATGATGGTGCTCCAGCCATCAGCTTCTCCCATCGCAACTGTTGGATCATTTAACAACCCCGTCGAGTTCTCGTCCAACGGAATGTTCAACGTATGGTCATTTGTATCGAATAGGAAAAATGAAGGAAGAGGGATATCTGCTTCGTTGCCAAGAAGTGTAAAACTGACAGTCGAGCTGCGCGCTAATGATTGTTCAATAGCGTCGGAGTAGATAGAACCAGAGCTTTCAGTATTGTCCCCACAGCCTGCAAGCAGTAATGCAGAGCAAACCAGAGATAAAGTAAATTTGGTATTCATATAATTATTCCCGGGGATTAGTTGAATGTGTAGTTGAGTTGGATAGCAGAAAGGTAAGCTACACCTTCAGCGTCAAATGTTAGCTTATCTCCGGCTGCGTCAGTTTCTGTGAACGAACCACTTTTACTCTGTACTAAAGCAAATGCTGCATCGATGGTCATATTTTCTGAAACAGAATAAGTCAGACCTGCTGAGTACCAATAACGATCACTGTCAGGAATACTTAGTGTTGCTTCACCAGCTTGTTCGTCATAAGCAAGGCCTGCTCTCAACGTCCAATCACTGTTTACTGTGTATGTCGCACCGACAGACCATCTTTGATTGTCGTCATAGTGCTCAGTTTTAAGGAAACACTCATTATTTGCACAATCAGGGCTTGTAGCTTTTAATTCTTTAAACTTGCTCCATTTAGTCATCTGCCAGCCATAATGGACAGCCCAGCTATCATTAAGCTGATGGAACGCGGACAGCTCGATAATATCGGGAAGTTCAATCTCAAGGCGACCTGTTGTTTTCCCAGGCTGGCCATTAGACATGCGCAACCCTGTGTAATCTGTAAATTCACCGTCATCGAAATCTAAATTGACCGACGATCGGTAGCCAAATCCAAAACGGTTATTTTCGTTGAGTTCGTAAAGAGCACCTACATTCCAGCCGAAACCGAATGTTTCGCCAGTCATCGAGATAAGCTTATCACTTGCAGAACCACCAACTGGCAGGCTTCCCTTATGTCTGTTCAACTCAGCTTCTGCGTAAACAAAGTTGATACCTGCGCCCACACTAAAGCTCTCATTTACCCTGTAAGCAATGTTTGGATTTAGGTTCACTGAAACGAGAGACGTGTCGCCAGCTAGATCACCTGCGTAAATGTCGTCTGGGTAATCAGTAGCAACACCGTATGTTGTGAACATGCCAATACCCCAAGCCCAGCTATCGTTGATAGGGCTGATGTAATATGCAGCGGGTACGATTTGCAAAGGAGCGACGTCTGATGACTTTTGATTAAAATCGGTATCGTTGATCTTTGTCTGAGTAACATTAACTTCCGGGTCAACGATAGACACTGCGCCTGAAAATTGTGCTTTATCAAAAAGGGTCATGGCAGCAGGGTTACGCGCTAATACACTGGCATTATCTGCCACGGCACCTTCGCCTGAAAATGAACGTCCCAAACCTGATGCTGAGTGTTCTGCAACTTGGAATCCGGCAGCTAAAGAGTTACAAGCGACCAGCACTGACAGTGAAACGAGAGAGCGTTGTACTGTTTTCATTTAAACCCTCCTAGGGCATTTATTTCTTTCTTATACGTGAAAACAAACATGAGCGACCATGCTAAATGTTAAGCACATGTTAAGGTTATGTTTTACGAAAAGTCAAAGGAAGAACAAATATTTTGTGAAGTTATATTTATTAGATGCGGGACTCTAACATTGATTATATAAATGCTATCAATGCATTATCTAAGGTAGGAGGTGTGACCAGAAGGTTTTTGAGCGTTAACTGAACAATAAGAAAGGAATTGTATATTTTTTAACAAATTTCTATTTGTTTACCGAACTAACTGAACTCGGCATAATACGCATCATTAGATCTTATCAATAATTTTGGACAACAAATTGCAGTTACTCGCAGTAGAATTTCTGGGAAAAACACTCCGTTTGGAAGGCTCAATGGCTGGTTGGCAACAGCTGTTCTGGAACAATGCGCTTGTTTCACAGCTTGATGCGACCTCAGAAGCCGAAGACTCACGTACGCATCAATTTCAACTTCAAGCAGGAGAGAAGGTGCTGGCTTGCCAATTAGACGTCAAAGTTCAATGGCAACCATTCGATATGGAGTACCGCGCAACAGTCAATGATGAGCTTGTGACTCAAGGCTCGCGAAATACAAAAGATATCGAGCAGCAAGTACCGGAAATTGCACCTAAGCCAGAAAAGCGTTTCAGTTTAATTGGTTTGGTATCGCTAGGTATGAAAGCGTTAAAGAGCGCTAAGTTAATCAAAGTGGTGTTGGCCTCGGCGAGTTTAGCGGCGTACTCTTGGCTTTTCTCGATTCAGTTTGCCTTGGCATTAATAGCGTGTCTTATGTTTCATGAATATGGTCATATTCGTGCGATGAAGTATTTTGGGATGAAAACGAAAGGCATCTACCTGATCCCATTTTTAGGCGGTCTTGCGTTGTCGGATGAGAAGATCAACACGCGTTGGCAAGACGTGGTCATCTCCATCATGGGACCATTCTTTGGTTTGATTCTATCTCTGATTTTTACTGTGTTGTATTGGGTGACAGGAGAGATGTTCTTCGCAGGACTCGCTGTGTTCAATGCTCTACTAAATTTATTCAACCTGCTACCAATCTTGCCACTCGATGGCGGTCATGTGCTTAAAAGCATCAGCTTCTCGATGAACAGTCTGTTGGGCATTGTTTTATGTGCTGCTGCAGCCGTTGGTGGTGTGATACTGAGCTATCAACTCAACTTAACCTTGTTTGGGTTCTTGTTGATTATGGGTAGTGTTGAGATTTTGATTGAGTGGCGAGGGCGTCATCACAGTCATTTACTACCGCTTGATCGCTATGGTCAGATTATTTCAGCGGTTTGGTATGTGGGTTTGGTAAGCGGACTGATTGGTGTTATTTGGTATTTCGCTTCAACAGGTGACCAGCTATTGAGCTTACCGCTACAAATCTTAGGTACCTAATCGAGTGAATTGCTTGTCTTAGTACTCTAACAGAAAAGCCCTAGGTTGAAGAACTTAGGGCTTTCGCTTTATTTTGAGGCTTGTTTTTAGCTTATGTGTTTAGACCTTACAATTTGGTCTCTGCACATTGGTTTGAGGTAAAGTGGTGATGGTCGCACGGAGGTCTTGAATACGCGTACTGTGCGATGGGTGAGTCGAGAGCAACTCTGGTGGTTGATTACCGCCTGACGCCTTAGCCATGTTCTGCCATAAATTAACACTTTGGTTTGGATCGAAGCCTGCATCTGCCATGTATCGCAAGCCCACAATGTCAGCTTCTGACTCTTGAGTTCGTCCATAAGGAAGAATCACGCCGTATTGAACACCTAGACCTAGCGCAGCCATAGTCATCCCTTGATACTGGGCGTATTCAGAAGCACCAAGTGCGGCATTGGTTATCGAAAGTCCGGTATTTGCAAGTTGAGATTGAGATAGACGTTCATTACTATGGTCGGCAATCACGTGTGCGATCTCATGGCCAATCACTGTGGCGAGTTGATCTTGATTAACAGCAACTTTTAACAGACCTGTGTACACACCTATTTTGCCGCCGGGAAGAGCGAACGCGTTAACTTGGTCGCTTTCGAAAACAACCACTTCCCACTCGTCAAAACTTTGTTTAGGGATATGTTTGGTGATGCTGTTTGTCACGCACTGAACATAAGCGTTAGTCTTGGCATTGGTACTGATTTTTTGTTGTTGCTTCATCTGCTCAAATGATTGAGCACCTAGCTGTGACATATCTTGGTCTGAAAACAACAAGATTTGATTTCGCCCAGTAGGAGAAGAGCTACATGCAGTAATGCCAGCAAGTGTGATAAGTGAAGCGAACTTCATCCATGACGTCATACATTATCCTCTGTGTAATGCTGTTTTTATGCATGTTAACATCAACTTGCGTGATAGCTAATAGCTGAGTGATAACAATCGCGACATATAGATAATTATAACAATGAATAGGAACATGATATGGCTATCTGGAAAAAGCCCATAGACCTCGAGATCATCAACGCTACGTCTAAGAACACGCTCATTGAGCATTTAAATATCGTTTACACCGAAGTCACTGATAACTCTCTAGTGGCGACGATGCCTGTTTGTCACTTTACTCATCAGCCTCTTGGGATGTTGCATGGTGGCGCTTCGGTAGTCTTAGCGGAGACGTTGGGCTCACTAGCGGCTAATTTCTGTGTTGCCGAAGGTTATTTCTGTGTGGGGTTAGACATTAACGCCAATCATGTCCGTTCAATGCGTGAAGGTCATGTGATTGGTACAGCAGAGCCAATTCATCTGGGCGCATCAACTCAGGTATGGCAGATCAACATTACTGACGAGCGCGAAAGGCTGGTTTGTTCGAGTCGACTGACTATCGCCGTTAAAAAACACAAGCGATAGCGAATTAGGTTAGTAAGAGTATTTATGGTTATTACATTTAGTGGTGGAAAGATCATCGCCACACCTCATGAATTAGTGGTTCGTTTAGATGGTGAGTATCGTGTCACTCTGCAAGCACAGGTCGATGCGATTCAACTCATTGGAAAAGGGGCAAATGTCATTTCTGCCAATGGTTCCGAGTGTAAGTGGTCTATTAAGTTGGACGATGAGCAACAACTGAGAGAGATAGCCAACGAAATCGGCTGTGATGTTCTTTAATTAAACGTAAATAAATTCAGCAATATAGCTATTTGGGCGCTCATGATTGAGCGCCTTTTTGTTGCGTGTTAATTAAGACAATACTACGCAAATTCGTTAGGTATCTGTTGATTTCATTGACTAAAATAAGGAAACTGAAACCAATTCTAATTAGTTGATATTTCCTCTTTATGAGCAGCCCTAGATTACGCGTCCAGTTTGAAACCTTATTTGAGTACTTTGACGGTAAAGACTCAGAAGTTCAGTTAGATGACATTACGGATGTACTTTGTTGTACTCGCCGTAATGCTCGTATGGTATTAAACAAACTCGAAGAAGAAGAGTGGATTGAATGGCAACCAGCAGCCGGTCGAGGCAAGCAATCTAAGCTAATCTTTAAGCAAAACCGTAATGACGTCAGCGAAACATTAGCGCGTCGCTACCTTGAAGACGGAAAAATTGGTCAAGCACTTAACGTCTTGGATAGGGATGCCGCTAAACTCACTCAAGTAATTCAGAACTATTTAGGTGTGCAATACCAAGAAGGTGAGCAGGTGATCCGCTTGCCTTACTATCGTCCACTGTCGATGCTCAACCCTGCCAAATCTATGCGTCGTTCAGAGCAGCACATAGCCCGTCAGGTATTTAGTGGCTTAACAAGGCTTGATGACAACGATCAACTTCAACCCGATCTCGCTCATTCGTGGCAAAAGGTACAAGATGATCATTGGCGTTTCTTCATTCGTCCGGGTGTCCGTTTTCATAACGGAGAACTACTTCAAACCAGCCATATTGTTGAGACGCTTGACTCATTAGAGAGTCTTAACATGTTCTCGCACATTAAGCGCGTGGAATCTCCGGCCAACTGTGTCGTTGATGTCTACCTGACTCGCCCAGATAAGTATTTTCCTCTTGCACTAACCGAGTCGATCGCCAAAGTCACTTTACCTTCAAGTTTACGTGGCGATGACTATGATATCCGCCCGATTGGTACCGGCCCTTATCGAGTTGAGAAGAACGATGACCAACAATTGATCCTTCATGCCTTTGATGGATATTTTGGGTTCCGACCACTGATAGATAGAGTGGAAGTGTGGGTAGTCGATGAGGCTTACTCTTCGATGGTCTATCCAAGTCTCTCAAAGCCAGTAATGGCTGATCGCGGTGATAGTGATGAGGTTGAGCTGGATCCGGGTTGCACGTATCTATTGCTTAACCGTCAGAAGGGCATTGCTAAGAATCCACTATGGGCGGAGTTCCTCTCTAATGCTCTGAATGCCGCAGATCTGTTTACTCATATCCCTAAAGAGACGGTCATTGATCTCGGCGTTTTACACGCATATGGTCTCAAGCCGGGTTGGTATGATGTGAAGCTCGCTCCTCCTGTTTGTCCGCAGTCTTCTACAAAGCCAGTGATTAAAATTGCCTTTCAGCGCCAACACCCAATGTTCCCAACCTTGGCACACGCTATTGAAGCTGTTCTAAAACAATATGGCGTCGCGGTTGAGCTGTTTGGTTACGACATGGACCCACCACATGCCGACGATGTCGATATTTGGATTAACCCGATGGGAATCGCTAACAATCGCGATGATGCTCTGGTTGGTTGGCTAATGGATTACAGCTTTATTGAAGAGTCGAGCCCGTTAGATGAGTTTGATCAGTGGTGCACCATGGTTGAACAGTGGCGCGCCGGTGAATACGAAACATTCCCAGCTCGTCAGCTTGGTAAAAAACTGGTTCACAGTAATCAGTTAATCCCAATGTTTCACTGCTGGCTTGGAGTAAACAAGGATCAGTGCGGTACGCTGCAAAATGCCAAATGTAATGCGTTAGGTTGGTTCGATTTTAGTCAGGTTTGGAATAAGCCCGATCTCGGTTAAAGGCTCATTATGTCTACTTTGTTTCTTACGCTTATTACTCTGATTGCCTTTGCTGCCAACTCTGTATTGTGTCGATGGGCACTCGCGGACAATAGTATCGACCCTTTGAGTTTCTCTTTGATTCGTATTGTCTCCGGTGCCATTACCTTAGTACTGATCTACTGGGCGGTGAATCGCTCAAAACAGCAACCTGCTGGTGGAAAAAATAGTCAGCCACTGAAATGGAAGGGCAATCCAATTTCAATTGGTGCGTTGATCGTCTATATGTTTGGTTTTTCCTATGCCTATGTAGCGCTCGGAGCTGGGTTAGGTGCCTTAATCTTGTTTGTGATGGTGCAACTGACTATGGTGGTTGCGCACTTGATTCAAGCAAGAGGAATGTCGTTACTAGAGTGGTTTGGGTGTGCGATTGCGATTAGCGGCTTGGTCATACTACTTTGGCCTGATAACCAACAACACGCTTTGGATTTTAAAGCCGCCTTCCTTATGATGTTAGCAGGGGTTGGCTGGGGATATTATACCTTGGCCGGACGAAAAGTGAATGATCCACTGCATGCTACTATGATCAACTTTAGCTATGCAGGGTTGGCATCTCTTGTGTTGCTTGTCCTTGTTTCATTAAATGAAGTGATGTCTGACTCGATGTTTATGAACAGTTCTGGTGTCACTTACGCTCTATTGTCTGGTGTGTTTGCCTCAGCGATGGGCTACACACTCTGGTATCAAGTAGTGAAAAAACTAAGCACATTGACGGCCTCTGTGGCGCAGTTAAGCGTGCCCATCATTGCAACTCTCGGTGGTGTTGTATTTTTATCCGAACCCATCACGCTGCAGTTTGTTGTTTCATCCGGAATCATTTTTGTCGGTATCGCGGCAGTAATCTTTGCTCCAAAAAACAGTTAATCTCGAACATTTATGGCTAAACCTAACAAGAAACAACCAAGCAAAACGGTTCAGATCTTCTGTGCCAAATGTAAGACGCAACTCTTCAAGTACCGAAAAGGTGGCAAGGGGGCATTAGTGAAGTGCTTTAAAGAGAGGATCGTTGAAGACTACACAACGACCCCTTGTCACTGCCCAAGCTGCGGGATCGAATTCGCCAGAGATACGCTAGTAAGAGGAACTCCTGCGTTTAAGATGATTGGCGGAAAGGTCACTATGAAATAAGAGATGGATAAACAAAGGAGCACTTTACAGTGCTCCTTTGTTTTAGTTTGAATTATTACAGCCTGATTGTTGACCGCTATGCTTTGGGCTCACTTATTCGGCCTTGTAGCTTCATGATTATCAACGCAACGATAGCGCCTGATGTATCACACAACATATCTTTTTGAGCATCCCAAATATCTCCTTGAGAGCCTAAAAACGCGATGCCTTCGTCGCCACCAGCCAGCTCTGCATACCACCACTCAATGATTTCATAACCAGCGGCCACACTCATGATCGCAAATAGGGAGAACCAAACTGCAATCATCGGCGACGAAAGCTTTTTACGAATGAGGTATTCAGCAAGCGGGTAGGCGTACAAACCAATCGAGAAGTGAGCGACACGGTCGAAGTTATTGCGCTCAGAACCGATCATTTGGTTGAACCAATCAAAGGGCACCTCTGCGAAGGTGTATTTAGCGCCGATGGTGTGCAGAGCAAGCCAAATGAACATCAAGACATACGCGGTGTTAGAGAAAGTAAGCTTACGAGAGAACCACCAGATACCTGCGAGAATACCAACCGCTGGGATGATTTCGGCGACCCATACTGCTCGCGACGAAGGCTGTATGGCCGAAAACAGAAACACAGCGATATAGAGTGCAGTCAGTAGCAAGAGCGAACGATTCTTAGCAATTGGCGTATGCAGTGGTTCGGTGGTGGCTGTCATAATGAGTCCTCGATAAATTTTGAACATCTTTTCATAATTATGAACACTGTTCAATTGATTTTCAATTTACAGAATGTGTTGAAAAGGCGTGTGAGCGCCCAGTATCTAGACAAACGATTGCGAGAGTTTCACAAAAGTTTGATTTACGACAAAGCGCCCCCTAAAATCCACGTTCACTACATACATAACTAGAAAGAAAGTCATGAAACTGGAAACTGTCGATTATCTTGCTGACGATGCAGCAGAGCAATTTGTTCGCTCACTACGTGAAACCGGCTTCGGTGTTTTGAAGAATCACCCAATCCCTAAAGAACTCGTAGAATCAATCTATGAAAATTGGTACCAATTCTTCATGACAGAAGAAAAGAACGATTTTCAGTTTAATGTTGATACACAAGACGGATACTTTCCACCTTCTGTTTCAGAAGTCGCTAAAGGACACAGCGTAAAAGACATTAAAGAGTATTTTCACGTTTACCCATGGGGCCAAATCCCAGAGCAACTGAAAGAGCAGATCTTAGATTACTATGCGCGTGCAAACGCATTTGCTCAAGAGTTGTTGGGTTGGGTTGAAGCGCATGCTCCTCAAGAAGTTCAAGAGAAATTCTCTATCGCGCTATCTGAAATGATCAACGGTAGTGAACAGACGCTACTTCGCGTTCTGCATTACCCACCAATGCAGGGTGATGAAGAGCCGGGTGCAATTCGCGCAGCCGCTCACGAAGACATTAACCTACTTACGGTTCTTCCTGCAGCGAACGAACCTGGTCTTCAAGTGAAAACGAAAGACGACCAATGGTTAGACGTGCCGTGTGACTTCGGTAACCTAATCATTAACATCGGTGACATGCTTCAAGAAGCGTCGGGTGGCTACTTCCCATCAACGACACATCGCGTAATTAACCCTACAGGTGAGCGCCAAGAGAAGTCTCGTATTTCTCTACCACTTTTCCTACACCCGAAACCAGAAGTGGTGTTGTCTGATAAGTACACGGCAAACGATTACCTGATGGAGCGTTTACGCGAGCTAGGTGTAATCTAACGTTTCGTAGAACGTATTAGAGTAAAAATTAAAGCCAGCGTCAGCTGGCTTTTTTGTACCGATTAACCAAGGTTAGCTGAGATTGAGACTTGAAATTCAATAGGTTAATTCAATCATTTATTGGGCAGAAGCGTTGAAAGTTACTGATAAAACCTCGACAAACTGCAATTGATGGCTTTCAATGTATATATGAACCAACCTGCATTATAAAACTGGCTCCATATTATGTTAGAACAACAAGACGTGACAACGCCATTTCATGCTCATATGGAAAACCCGCTGCTTTGGCCGATCATGGAAGTCCTAAAGAAACAGCCGAGTGGCTGGAAGGTGCATACGCTGGCAGCCCACCTCAATGATCTCGATCTTGTGCCTATCTTGGATGCCAAGCCAGAAAAAGATCTCTTCAAGAAAAATTTCCTGATCATGAATGCGCTATACCAATTGCAAGAGACACTGTTTCCAGAGAGTTGGTTACAAGTTCAAGCAATGGACATTGAGCTCATGCACGGCAGATATTACGCCAATGGACACTCCATCGATCCTGAAGATCCGCTGCGTGATTACTACATTCATTGGGAAAATTACGAAGCGGAAGAGGGCGAAGTTAAGCGTCTACTGAATGAGTTTTGGAGCCGCTATCGTAAATTCGTGGGCGGCGAGCATATGGGTGACATGGACAGAGATAAAGCTCTATCTCTATTCGAACTGCCATTAGATGCAACCTCGACTGAAATACGAAAGCGTTGGAGAAAGCTCGCTTTACGTTGGCACCCAGATAGAGAAGAGGGTAACAGCGATAAATTCAGAATCCTGTGTGAAGCTTGGAATGTATTACGCAGTTAGTATTTAGGCCCCACATTTTGATTTGTGGGGCTTTGCCTTAACTCTCTCTAATGTTGATGTTATGAGTGGTCTTTATTCTGTCCGCTTTCATGCTCAAACGCGTAATCGAGTACTTTACGTATGTAAGGAGCTCCGACCTTAGAACCACCATTACCGTGTTCAATTACCACAGTCGCGACGTAATCAGGGTGCTCGTAGGGTGCAAACGCGGTATAGAGTGCGTGGTCCAGTAGGTGTCTTTCTAACTCTTTTGAGTTGTATACCTGATCTTTCGCTAAACCAAAGACTTGTGACGTTCCAGATTTACCGCCACTGGTATAGGTTGTCCCTTTAAACGCTCTTCTACCGCTGCCGCGACTTCCGTGGTTCACTAATCTCATCGCGTTGATCGGTACCTCCCAAATTTTATCCGGAACCTCATCGATCGATGGCATCGGCTCTGGCGTCACTAACTGTTGAGTATTAAAGTCTTCACCATGATCTAGCGTTGCACGCAGAATGTGTGGTGGCATCACCTTACCGTGATTAATCAAAACTGAGGTCGCTTTAGCAAGTTGTAATGGAGTCGAAGTCCAATAGCCTTGTCCAATACCAATCGGTACGGTGTCACCTTGATACCAAGGAGTTCGATAACGCATCATCTTCCAGTCTCGAGTCGGCATATTGGCGTTACTTTCTTCATAAATGTCGATGCCCGTTGGTTTACCAAAGCCAAAACGGTTCATCCATGTACTAATACGATCGATGCCTAGGTCGAAGGCAGTCTGGTAGAAAAACGAATCCACTGATTCTTCAATCGCTTTTGTTACATCTACTGGGCCGTGCCCCCAACGCTTCCAATCACGCCAAGCTTTTGAATTCGATTTAGAGCCCGGAATGCGCCATACACCATGATCATCACGAACCGTATGTTCGGAAATAACCTGTTCTTGTAAGCCTGCAATTGCCATAAAAGGTTTGATAGTCGATGCGGGCGGGTAGACACCTAATGTGGTTCGGTTGACCAGAGGGTGAGCAGGGTCGTTGAGTAACCTTTGATAGTTCTTGCTAGAAATACCATCAACAAAAAGGTTGGGATCGTAGCTTGGGCTTGATGCCATAGCCAAGACACTGTTGTCTTGCGGGTCAAGTATAATGGCGCTGCCAGTTCTATGGTTCAGTTGTTCAAACGTGTACTTTTGTAGTTCAAGATCGATGTTCAACACAATGTCTTTACCGGCAACAGGTGGAACATATTGAATCGTTCTTACTATTCGACCGCGACTGTTGACTTCAACTTCTTGATACCCTTTTTGACCGTGGAGGATATCTTCGTAGTATCGCTCGACGCCGAGCTTACCAATAATGGTGGTAGCTTGATAATTCGCTTCTTTGCCTTGCTCTTCCAGTTTCCTTAAATCATTGTCATTAATGTGAGCGACGTAGCCAAGGACGTGGGTCAGCACCTCTCCGTTAGGATAGAAACGTTTCAGGCTAGTATCGATAGACAGTCCGGGAAACTGGTATTGGTGGACAGAGAACTTAGCGATCTCTTTTTCGGTCAGGTTCTCCAATATGGTGACGGACTTAAAGCGGCGAGTATTACGATAACGCTTTCGGAACTGCGTTATTTGTTCTTCGTTGAGCGGGATGTATTCGTTGAGCTTACTGAGCATCGTCTCAACATCTTTTGTCTGCTCTGGGATCATAGTGAGCGAAAACACCAACTTGTTTTCTGCAAGCAACACCCCATTTCTGTCGTAGATTAGACCTCGAGTCGGCGCAATAGGAAGTATTTTAATGCGATTGCCGTCAGCGCGAGTCTGGTAGCTGTCGAAGTTTTGAACTTGGAGTCGGTATAGGTTGCCGACCAAGACGAGAGTGAAAAAAAGAATCCCTATGAATGCGATGATGACGCGGTTTCTAAACAGGTTTACTTCACTTTTATGATCACGCATTTTTACGCGTTTATGGTTCATCAAAGCCTCAGTTTGTTACATTTACTTACATTTAGTAATTCGGAACTTTATCGGAATATCACCATAGCTTTGTAAAAACCGTGTCATGATTAATAGCCTTTCAAATTATAAGCTTAGTGATATAACTCAAACGAATCGTTACGACTGGACGATAGTTATGTCGTTTATTCCGTTGGTGGCGTGTTTGAAGTTTTGTTGTTTGAGTCAGGAGGACAGAATAGGGGTTAGAAATAAAAACGGCCCCCATATTTGGGAGCCGAAGAGAGGTTTCTAATGCTGGGTAACGCTTAGTTTGATGATTTAAACTGAGATTTACGCATGCGGTTTAAAGCCGCCATCACATCTAGCGTTCTTGGTTTTGCCAGGTCGCCGTAGTTCGGCATGTTAGCGTGCCAATCATTTTCCAACATCGTGTTGAACTCTTTTGCTGGGTTATTAGACCAGCCCGGCAGTTGAGCAAATTGGAACCAAGCCCAACCAATCGCGTTCACTTCTGATGCTGACTCTAGTTGCTCAAGCGCTGACAGGTCTGCAAACTCTTTACCAAAGCGAAGAGAGTCTTTGCCTTTCGCATTCACGCGGAACTTGCCATCGGTCAGGATGTTCATTAGAGACGCGCGGTTTAGAGAGCGAGGAACGAACATCTCTAGTGCAGTTTCACACTCATTATGACGTTGAGTCGGGTGCTGTTCGATCACTTGTTTCGCCTTTTCAGTTACATCGACTGCTTGGTAGTCATGCATTTGGATAACCGTATCCGCAACATCTAAGTAATCACCAGAACCGCCCATAACAACAATGGTTGAGATAGTCATTTCATCACGAAGCTGACCTATACGATCCACAAGTGGTGTGATCGGCTCGTCACCTTTAGCAACTAATGCCTGCATACGCTCGTCGCGAATCATGAAGTTAGTCGCTGACGTATCTTCATCGATTAATAGTGTTTGAACACCAGCTTCGATAGATTCTTGTAACCAAGCCGCTTGAGATGTAGAACCAGAAGCGTCTTGAGTACTAAAGTTTGAGGTATCTTTGCTCATCGGCAGGTGGTTGATGTAGTTCGATAGATTCAAGCTATGAACACAACGACCGTCTTCAGCGCGAATTTTCATGGTATCCGTTGCCGTTACAATGCCTTCACGACCATCACCTGGGATGTGGTTGTAGATAGAGCGTTCAACCGCATTCAACAGAGTTGATTTACCGTGGAAGCCACCACCAACAATCAGCGTAATACCTTTTGGAATACCTAGGCCTTTTACTTCACCGCGGTTAGGTGTTTTTAGCGTAACAGACAGAGATTCAGGCGCCTCAAATGCCACTGCGTCTTTCATTGGTAGATCGCAGTTACCGGCGATTCGTGGCAGCACACTGCCATTTGATACGAATGCCGCTAGGTTATGTTCATCTAATTGAGAGCGAAGTGCTTCTTGGTCTTCAATCGTTTGGCAATGTTCAACAAGCGCATCGAAATCTAGTTCACGCTCTAGCGTCGCGCGGCGAATGAATTTAGGAAGGTAGAACGTAATAATATTATTGGCTTTCTTCGCTAGAATACTACGACCGTCAGCGGGTAGATTAATGCGGAAACGGATCTCAATGCCGTGCTCTGTAAATAGCACAGCAGTGCTATCAAGCACCGTTTGGCCTGTCAGCGCGATAGAGATTGTCGATTCTTGCTTAGCGAATTCAGCAAAACTACGAGCGATGAAATCACGCGCAGCAATTTGGTAGACCTTTGATTTGCCTTTCAGCCACTCTAAACCCGTAAGAGACCACGCGCGTGTTGCACGAAAGCGAGAAGGTGACGCGTATGGGTCGCCCTGAATGTGGTCGATGTGAAGTTCAAAGTCAGCAAAGTCGTATTGACCCTTGATTTGTTGATATGCACGGTAGTTTTGTTTTTCGAGCTTTTTCAGCTTTGCAGTCAACTGATCCATAACGAGAAATGCCTTAATTGGAGAAAGATACAAATAGAAAGGCGGCGATTATAAAAATCACCACCTATAGAGTAAAGGGAAAGTCTGTCTAAATTGCAAAGTATCGCTAATTTAAAGCAGCAATTGCTTAGAGCTGGCGACAATTGGTGGGTTAATACCCAAATTACGCATAGCGACTGGTGTTAGAGTAATTCTGATCCGCTAAGCTGTGCTCAAACTCTTGGCACGTCATCGGCTTGCCATAGAGGTAACCTTGGCCAATGTCGCAGCCTTCTTGAATAATAAACTGCTCTTGCTCCTCGTTTTCTATGCCTTCAATGGCGACTTGTAAATCCAGCTTTTTGGCTATTTGAACGATAGAGCGGACGATCTCTGTATCATCTTCAGAGTTGTGCATCTGGTCAATAAAGCTCTTGTCGACCTTGATGGCATCAAATGGGAATTTTTTCAGGTAACCGAATGAAGCGTAGCCCGTACCGAAGTCATCAAGTGACAATGTCACGCCAAGGTCATGCAGAGATTCTAACGTATTCTTCGCTACAACTTCATCGGCAATCAATCCACTCTCTGTGACTTCGAGCTCAAGGAATTGAGCAGGGAGGTGGTAAGTGTCTAGTAGGTGAACCACTTGTTCGTAGAACTGAACATTCTTGAGTTGTACGGCAGAGACATTAATTGCCATTTTAAAATCATCAACGTGTCGAGACCACTCTTTGGCTTTCTCGATAGCAGAGCGCAAAACAAAGTTACCCACTTCAAAGATCAATCCATTCTGCTCGGCCATATGAATCAGAGTCTCATTGGATATGTCACCCAAGACAGGATGACGCCAACGTAGTAGCGCTTCTGCGCCAACCCATTTGTGGGTCATTGGAGACACCTTAGGTTGGAAATAGAGCATTAAGTCATCATTGCGAACCGCTTGTAATAGATAGCCTTCAATCTTGTTCAGATGAATTTGATCATCACTGTAAGCTTGAGAATAGAAACAGTATTTTTGCCCGGAATCTTTACAAGCTAACATCGCTGCAGACGCTTTTTTGAGAGCAGTCTCTGCGTTGTCCTGACTGTCGGTAACCGTCAAACCAATGAAAGCGTGCAGATGAACCTTGTCTTTTCCAATGCTGAACTCAGAGTGACCTACTTGAACCAATTGTTCACAGAAAGATTCAAGATGATTGTGTAGCCCTTCCGCTGTATAAGCGATGGCGAGATCGACAGACGTTGGTCGACCCGTGAGGACTTCAACATTTTTAATGGTGGAAAGTTTACGGCGGTATTCGACCAAGACATCATCAAATGCTTTGTAGCCGTAACGCGCTTGTATCCGCCTACCGTTGGTAAAACCAATATGTACAATGGCAAACGAGTGATCATTTAATTTACGCTCGCTCGACATCCGCAGATTCAGCCTAGATTCAAAGGCATCTCTATTGAGAAAACCCGTGCCTAAATCGTGATTCTTCTGGTAGTTGATCTTCTGCTCTGCGGCTTTGCGTTTGTCTATCTCAAGGTTTAACGAGTAGTTAAGGCTGGCAAGGTCTTGCGTACGTGTGTGTACTCGACATTTCAACTCTTTATTAAGCCTAGCTAACTTCGCATTTTGAAACAGCGTCGTAAGTTGAGATTCGATGGAGAGCTTAAAGCTTTCTAAGAGTTGGATGTAGGTTGGGGTGTAGTGGTTTTCCTTACTATCAAGAATGCAGATGGTGCCAAACACTTCACCATTAGGCCACAGCAAAGGAATGCCACAATATGAAATCATGCCAAGTTCGACATCAGGATTGTTTTTCCAAACAGGGTCTTTTGTCGCTTCTGGGACGACGAGTAGGCGGTTAGTCTTCATCACGGTTTCGCAATACAGCCCATGACCGAGATCTTCAGAATCGCCTTCTTTATATGGATTACCCTGAGATTGACTGGCTGAGAATACTTCAATAGAAGAGGTGTGCACGCGCATGATTAGCGCTGCAGGTACGTGGGTGATGTTAGCGAGTAAGTCGACGATATTTTGCCATCCGACTTTCATGTCACCCGGAATGTCTAAATCAAGCGTGTTTATCTTTTTCATAGGACTCCATGTCATTGTCATCAGACGATCCACATCCTGTGTTGTCGTCTCTCTATATCGATGTAATATGCACCTAGAGATGTAATGAAAGTGTTAACTAGAGTATAGGTAGGTTACATAAAAAAGCCTCTGCAATTTGCTAGAGGCTTTTAAAACTGAATCCAAGTCTCATACCTGAGAAACAACTAACTTAAGGCTTGAGATTTACGAAATCTTCTGTGTTAAGAGGCTGTGTATAGTCAATTCCAGTGAATTCAAATCCATTGAGTTGCATAAACTCTTGTTTAAAACCCGTGTAATCGCCTAATTGAGTAAAGTTGGTTTCATTCATGGATTGTAAAATTTCAGACACATGCGCTTGTGTTTCTGCTTCTAGCTCCCAGTCATCCATTCGAATCAAGCGCTCACCATCAACTGAGATCTTGTCTTGACCATAAAGCTTGGTACTGAAAAGACGCTGCATCTGTTGAATACAAGCCTCATGGGTGCCTTTCTCTTTCATGACCTGATAAAGAGCCAATAGGTAAGGGCTTAGCCCCGGAATGAATACACTCGCTTTGGTCACTAGCGCTTTACACACCGTAGCGTATGCACCACCACCAAAGTTCGCCAACTCAAGGTTGAGAGCATGGCTTGCTTGGTGAAGATCGATTTT
Organism: Vibrio sp. D404a; assembly: GCF_030248535.1. Taxonomy (GTDB): domain Bacteria; phylum Pseudomonadota; class Gammaproteobacteria; order Enterobacterales; family Vibrionaceae; genus Vibrio. The sequence continues at coordinate 105,067 of NZ_JAHGAJ010000019.1, forward strand.
CGCTCGCCCTAATGTGCCGTCAAGGTAGATTGGGTGGGTGACTTCAGGGCCAACATAAGAGAAAGCGATGGTTTTACACCCTTCAGCAATCGACTCAGAGTTGATTAACTCATCAACCCATTGGCGCCAGTCTTCACCGCCCATTACTTTCAGTGTGCTTTCAGCTTCTTCTTCTGTGGCTGCCTCTAAAGTGGTTGAGTTCCAACTATCATCTTCAAGAGAGATGGTATTGCCTGTCACACTCTGACCGATAGGTTTAATTGCTGAACGCCAAAATTCACCGTTGTCGTCTTTAGGGCGGACGCCCGCGGCAAGGCTATAGATGATCAGATCCACTTCGCCTTCAAAGTAGGTTTCGATTGCTTCAACCACTTGAGAGCGAGTTTCGTTGGAGAATGCATCACCGACGATGTTAATCGCAGTGCGACCTTCACGTTCGGCTTCTTGCTTGAAATAGATGTTGTTGTACCAACCAGCGCTGCCGAGAGACTTGTCACTAGGGCCGCGTTCAAAAGATACACCAATAGTGTCGGCATTTGCTCCGCCGAAGGTGAGGGCGACTCTGGCTGCTAAGCCAAAGCCTGATGACGCCCCAATGATCAATACTCGTTTAGGCCCGCTTTTGATCTGAGGGGCATTTTTTACGAATTCGATTTGCTGTTTGACCGCTTGTTGGCAGCCAAGAGGGTGTGCATTTTTGGCAACGACACCCTTTATAACGGGTTTTATTATCATAAATAACCTTACACTTAACGCTGTTATGAAGTCACGTTAACGTAAAGCTATGTAAAAAAGATTGAGCTAGACCATTAAAAGCTAAAGATACTGGTATAATTTCTCGGCAACAAAGTCTGCAATCCAAGGTTGAGCCTCAGGTTTAGGATGCAGGCCGTCGTTCATCATCCATTCAGGTTTCATGATGATATACTCGAGAAAGAATGGCAGTAATGGCACATTTTGCTGATCAGATAACGACGTAAATACGTACTCAAATTGTTCGTTGTAGCGTTTCCCATAGTTAGGTGGGATGCGTATCTGCATCATCACTGGCTCAGCTCCGGCCGCTCTGATCTGTTCGATTATCTTCTCTAAGTTTTGAGTGATCACCTTAGGTGGAAATCCACGCAGACCGTCATTAGCACCGAGCTCAATAAGCACCGTATCTGGTGTGTGCTCAGACAATAACTGAGGCAGACGAGAGAGGCCATTACCCGTGGTATCACCAGAGATACTGCCATTTATCACGGTTACTTTTTTGTCGTATTCCGACAGAGCATCAGGCAACAGGCTAGGCCAGCTCTGTTTGATGTCCATGTTGTAACCCGCGCTTAAGCTGTCACCGAGCACCAATAGGGTTTGGTTTTGCGCGAATGATGTTGTGGAAAAAAGTATAAAAATCAAAAAGGAAATTAGTCGAGTCATGCATACATCCATAATAAAAGCTGAATCTGTTTCGAAGACAGTGTCTACTAATCAAGAACAATTGACAATCTTAGAGAAGATCGACATCGATATTGCTGAAGGAGAATCAGTGGCGATCGTTGGTACTTCTGGCGCGGGCAAATCAACGCTCATGACACTGCTTGCGGGCCTCGATGTTCCGAGTTCTGGTGAAATTCATCTGCTAAATAAACCACTTTCACAACTCGATGACGAGCAGCGAGCGCAAATTCGCAGTGAGTCGGTCGGTTTTGTATTCCAGAGCTTTTTGTTGATCCCAAGTTTATCTGCACTTCAAAACGTGACTCTGCCTTGCCTATTGAAGGGTGAAGAGGAAGATATTGAGCGTGCCAAAGCGCTTTTGGAATCGGTTGGATTGAAAGACCGAGTTGACCATTTACCCTCTCAACTCTCTGGCGGTGAGCAACAACGTGTGGCACTCGCTCGCGCTTTCATGATTAAGCCAAAAATCCTATTTGCTGATGAACCAACGGGTAACCTAGATCAGCAAACGGCCGCTAAGATTGTAGAACTGCTGTTTGAACTCAATGCATCTCATGGCACGACACTGGTTCTTGTGACACACGATCCTAAACTCGCTCAGCGCTGTCAGCGCACACTAAAAATGCACCTTGGTCAAATCGAGGAGGTGTAGAGTGAGCCAATCAAAAGGACTGAACAAACGACTCTTCAGTTGGAGCATTGAAGAGATACGACACGGCCAGCTTTGGCCCGTTTCTATTGCTCTGACACTGATCATTGCTTGTGTTTTTGCTTTGTCCGCATTGGCAGAGCGAATGGAGCAGGTGATTGTTAAACAAGGCAAAGACGCGTTAACCGCCGACAGCGTCTTTATTTCTGCAAACCCTCTGCCTGAACCTCTATTAGAATTGGTGGCAGAAAAACGTTTGGACAAAAGTGAGCTGACTCGTTTTTCTACCATGGCATTCAGTGATAATGGAATGCAATTGGTGACGGTAAAGGCCGTAGAAAGCAATTACCCGCTGCGTGGGGAGATGCTTCTAGAAAGCAACAACCAACAAGAAAACCATGTTAAACCGGGTGAACTGTGGCTTGATGAGAGAATCTTTTCGCAGCTTGAGGTTAATATCGGTGACAATGTCACGATTGGTGATGCCGATCTGACCATTACCGGTCGTATTGCACAGGAGCCGGGACTCAGCTTTAACCCGTTCCAGCAGATGCCCGCTGTTCTTATTCACAGCAGCGACATCGATGCCACAGGTGCCATCCAACCGGGTAGTCGTGTTAGCTTCCGCCTGTTCTTAAACGGTGAAGACAGTGACTTACAAGCTCTTCAAGACTCTATCGAATTGACGCCGAGCGATCGCTGGCGCAATCAAGACAGTGCAAGCCGTACCAACGAGATGTTTGATAAGACCACTCAATACCTTTCATTGACCGTTGCGATTGTTGTGATCATGGCAGCAACCACCTTGGTATTAACGTGCCAGCATTACGTTGCGAGCAGACAAAAGACCATCGCAATGCTCAAGAGCTTGGGCGCAAGTAAACAGTGGGTGATCCACTGGCTTTCCATTCAAGTTCTTATGCTGATGGTTATTGGCGTTGTATTTGGTATTGCTATTGGCATTGGGCTTGAGTTCTTGTTGCGGATCCCTTTGGGAGACCTATTACCAAGTCCGCTACCAAGTTATGGCTATCAACCGATGTTATTATCTGTATTAACCAGTGTGCTCATTGGAGTACCAGCATTAGGGATTCCTTTGTTGGGGCTGGTGAACACGTCGGCAATCAGCGTTATTCAGTCTAACCACCAAGGTAAGAACGACAGTAAAAAATACTTGTTGCTGCTCGTTCCTGTTGTGCCAATGCTACTCATGTATGGTACTAACTTGCTGGTTTGGATCGTCCTTGGCGGTATCGTTGCACTGTTCGCTGTGCTTGCTTTAGCGAGTATTGCAGTCTTGAAGCTGATCGCGAAGCTTCGTGTATCGACAGCGATGCGCCTTGCGATTAGTCGAATCAACAGAACGCCATTAGCAACGGGTATCCAGTTTGGTGCTTTGTCTCTTTCGCTGATGTTGCTATCCATTATTTGGCTGGTGCGCAGTGATTTACTTTCAGATTGGCAGCAGACACTTCCAGAGAACGCGCCAAACGCATTTGCTCTGAATATTGCTGAGTATGAAAAAGAGGCGTATTTAGAGACGATTGATGCGAACAAGGTTGAGCGTACTCAAGCCTTTCCAATTATTCGTGGCCGCTTAACCACAATCAACGGAATTGAGGCGGATAAATACAGCGATGCGTCTGACCAAACAGATGCGCTTAGCCGAGAAATCAATTTCACTTGGGGTGAGACGCTTCCTGAGTATAACGAGGTGATTGCTGGTCAATGGACAGAGCAAAATGGTGTATCTGTCGAGTCAGATGTAGCCGAGCAACTTGGTCTTAAAATCGGTGATGAACTCTCATTCACAATCAACAGCCAGCAGTTTAAAGCAGAGGTGAATACGATTCGTGAAGTGGAGTGGCGCGAGATGAAGCCAAACTTCTACTTTATCTTCACCCCAGACGTGCTCAGCTCAATCCCATCTACTTGGTTGGTCAGCTTTAGGCTGCAAGACCAACATGACGAGATGCTAAGCCAATTGTCGCGCAACCATCCTACGGTTAGCTTGATGGATATCCGTAAAATGGGGAGTAAGATCCAAGAACTTTTAAAACAGATTGTTTGGTCGATTACGGTGCTGGCTGGCTTAGGTGTCGTAGCAGGGCTTCTACTTATCTTCACCTTACTTCGCTTGAGTTTGTCTCAGCGTCAACAAGAGATTCGCCTATATAGAACCCTAGGGGCGAGTAAAAGCCGTATTCTCAATACGATTTGGTGTGAGTACGGAATCATGGCTCTTGTGGCGGGCAGTATTGCCGCGTTGGGTGCAGAGCTAAGTGTCGCAAGTCTCATGACATTTGGTTTCGAATTGCCAGTGACTTTGCATCCGGGGTTGTGGGTGATGTTGCCTGTTATTACCTTTGTTACCTTAGCCGCGGTCGTGAATAGCTTGATTAAGCGACTTCTAGCGCCGATGAAGAAAGACTTTAATTAAGGTTTAGCTTACGATTTAAAGCTTAGCTACGATTGTTAGAGGTATAGCGTTAGAAATCCTCAAAAACTTGGTTTCTGAGTGATCGCTAGACCTAAAGCTAACGTTATGGTTAGGCCGATTTAAACTGAGTGCGCTCAAACATTTTCCGTTGGGCGCATTTTTTTATTTTAAATCGGTCAATCATTGGGTTACCCACAGGGCGTACTAAAGAGGGGATAAATTCCCCAAACATGGGGTTGTTTATACCTGTTAATAGGCTGTAATAATAAATTCATCTTTGACGTTTTTTGTCTTTAGTGCCTGTAAATAAAGGGGTTGCGCAACGAAAAAGCACCTTATCAACAGTTATCCACAAAATCGGTGGATAACTTTAGGGATAAGTTAATGAAGATGTCATATGCGTTATCTTTGAGCCTTTGTACGACCGTACTTAGGCCAGATCTGGCGTGTTTTACACCGTTCTTTTTTTCATTCACACATATTGAGTCAAGCAATAAATTTTGTTTTTTTAGTTTGACATCTGATGATGGCAAACTAAGACCTTGATAAAAATGTGATTTAATTCACCGTCAATCCTACGTAGAATACAGGGTAGTTAATTTTAGGCTTTAGAGTCCGATGAATCAGAACAAAATGGATAAAAAACAACCGTCTATAGCAATCATTGGCGGTGGTATTGCAGGTGTCACCAGTGCGATTCATTTCAGTGAACGCGGATACAAGGTGACTCTGCTGGAGAAAGGGCCAAGCCTTGTCAATGGTCCACCAATTTGTCACCTGCATGCGGGTGGTAATTTGTATCGAGATATTTCTCAAGAGCAGTGTCTTCAACTTCTTGCTCAGTCTATCGATACCGTTCGTTTATTTCCTCACACGCTCAATATTCGTCCAACCGTCATCGCTGTACCTCATAGCGATGGTGGTAAACCAGAAGAGTTGTTACCACGCTTGGCTGTGATTCAATCCGCTTACCAATCCTTGGTGGAACAAGATCCAAACAATCAAGTGCTAGGGAAACCAGACGAATACTACAAACTGTATGAAAAAGAGGATTTGGTTGCCTTATCAACTCAGGTCCAGCCTAGTAATCCACGTACTCTTGATGATTGGTGTATCCCATTTGCCAAGCACACCAACTTAGACACACTTAAATACCCTGTTGCGGTGGTACAAGAATATGGCTTGAGTGTGTTTCGCTTGTCGGCTTCAGCGCAGCTATCCCTCGAAAAACAGGGCAACTGCGAGGTGTTAACCGACAGTCGCTTGTCCTCAGTAACTCAATTGGAAGATGAGTGGCAGTTAAGTTACTCCGATCATGACGGTGAAGAGCATCAATTGACTTCTCAATACCTTATTAATGCGAGCGGTTTTGAAACGGGTGTTGTCGATGATTATGTGGGTTCGAAACAAGAGCGTCTGGTTGAGTTTAAAGCGGCTTATGTGACCGATTGGGCAGCCTGCCGAGATCATCAAGAAGAGTGGCCAGAAGTGATATTTCATGGGCCACGTGGCACGCCCCAAGGTATGGCACAGTTAACGCCTTACGCGGATGGTGTATTCCAGCTTCACGGCATGACAGAAGGCATTACTCTGTTCGAGGGAGGATTAGTTTCATCTTCTGTTGAATCGTCTCAGCCACAGCTTCCGGCTAAGCTACTCAAGAAAATTGTGTCTGGTTGGACGGAAGAGCAGCTAGAAGAGCGAACGCAAGCCGCGATTAAGCACATGGCTCAGTTTATCCCTAGTTTTGCGTCAGCAACCGTAGGTGGTAAGCCACTGTTTGGTGCTCAGCAGATTCCGGGAACTGACCCGAGCTTACGTGCATCAGACGTCTCTTTCTGTGGTGAAAAATACGCAAGACTCGAAGTAGTCAAAGCCTCGTCTACATTAGAAGCCGCTCAGAAGATAGATAACCAATGGTTCTACAACCAGTCGGCTAGTAAGACGATTGAAGATGCACATCCCGTTACAATGTCACTTAATGTCGATGATGTTGAGCACAGAGCGATCGCGCTAACACAAGAGCGAGGCTATCCAGCAGCGCTTGCGATCGTAACAGGAGAGAGCCGACAAGCTTAATCCTTACTTTGCTATCTCTAGACGGGAGTAAAGCAGTGACAAACAAAAAGGGTGACCTCATTTCGAGCGTCACCCTTTTTTTGATCTGATTTTCTTCTAATAATGTTTTCTTTTAACGAGCTTTTCTTTTAGTAACCTAGATTCTTAGTAACCAAAGAACCGTGCCCATTGGCTCCAAACATCTTGTAGGCCTATGCGGTCGCCTTTTGTAAAGGTGATCTGTTGCCCAGGCTTTGCTTGAGCAAGGCGAGGTAAATCAATGCGAGCTATGCAGCCTAACTTAGGGTAACCACCAATCGTCTGCCTGTCGTTGAGCAATATTATGGGTTGACCGTCTTTCGGTATCTGAATCGCACCCAAAGCAATCCCTTCGGACAACATAGTGATGTTGGGAGACTCTACCGCCTCTCCACTCAGTCGGTAGCCCATACGATTCGAGTTTTGATTCACGGTAAAGGTACTGCCATAAAAGGTTGACTTAGCATTGTCGCTAAAGTGCTCAGATTGATAGCCTTCAATGACTCTCAGTTTCAAAGGTAGGTTGTAGTTAGGAGTATAACGGAACGTCACACTCAAGGGTTTTTGGTGTGCTTCAATAGCGTGTGTTTCGAAATCTAACTGCTGACCGGCTTGGCAGGCAGCGCCATCTTGGGTTAACCCGCCGATTTTTTCACGCACTACCGTTGATGCGCTAGTGAGGCTATAAGGAACTTTGAACCCACCTTTTATGGCTAAATAGGCCCGTAATCCATTTTTTGGTAGACCGAACGAGAGCGTCTGTCCTTTGTGAGCCACAAACGTAGACCAGTTTGCAATAGGCTGGTCGTCGAGCTTAGCCTGCAGATCACCGCCGGTAATCGACATCAAGCAGTCATTATTTATCTGTATGGCACATTGACCTAAGGTGATTTCCAAGGAGGGGCTATTAATTGGATTGCTAAGCAGGTGATTTGCCCAACTGTAAGCGTAGTCATCAACGGGGCCACCTTGAGTTAACCCTAAGTGAGACAGTCCAAAACGCCCAAAGTCTTGAATCAGAGAGAGCGGACCTGGTTTGAGTAATGTAATTGAACCCTCAGTCATTCAGACAACCTCCAAGAGTAACAAATTCTTGCTTACTGATCGCTTCAAACTTCACTTTATCGCCAACATTGAAAAAAGCCCCTTGATTGAGTTGGTCTAGTGTCGCTTTAGTGTCGAATAGTTGAATAGGAGTACGCCCAATAATGTTCCAGCCTCCCGGGGACTGATCTGGATAAACAGCGGTTTTGCTGTCTGCGATGCCAACACTGCCTTTGGGAACTGATAATCTTGGGGTTTGGTGGCGAGGCATACAAAGCTCTGGAGAAACATCCGAAAGAAACGCAAAACCCGGCATAAAACCGACGGCGCTGACTTGGTAGGTAATACGAGTATGCAGCTCAATCAGTTTATCGAGTGATAGTCCTTGTTGTTGAAAGCGGGGTAAATCCAACGCGGTTTGTTCGCTATAGTAAGTGGGTATCATCACAACAGGGGCAGAATGTTTATTTACACGTGTGTTTAGGTTTGAAACTAATTGGTGTAACTGGCGTATAAACTCTGGCTCAGAAATTCGATACGGAAGGTAGTCTACCAAAATAGTGTGATACGCAGGCGTGACGTTCATTAGATACGTGCCAAAGGTTTCCCTTATCTGTTGGGAAATAGACGCGACGTACACCGATATATCAGAAGTAACCTCTGCAGAGTGAGGTTGTTGCGAATCTGTTGCTGATCTCTTACTTTCCTTAAGATCAATCTTGATCATGACACTACACTCTGCAACCGGGTCAATTACTACATCAAATTGTGTTTTCTTCATAAGCATCCGTTTTAACAGAAGAAGTTGAGCCATGAACTGACTCGTAGTTAGCGTATCGCGTTAATGTCTTGGCTAATTCGTTTAATCAAAGCGATGGACTGAGGGTTGTCGCCGTGCACACAAATGGTATCGGCCTCGATTTCTAGTCGCTCACCCTCTATGGTCGTTACTGAGCCGTAATTCACGATTTGCATCACTTGGTTATAGATATCATCTTGATATGAATAGACGGCGCCAGAAAGCGATCGTGGTGCAAGTTGACCGTTGTTGAGATAGGCGCGATCAGCAAACGCTTCAAGTAGGAGCGGTAAGTCGTAGTTATCGGCGATATCAAGAAATTTTTGGTTATTGGCTGTAGATAGGATCATTAACGGAATACCAAACCCAGCAACGGCTTCAGCAACGGCATTAAAGATTTGGGAGTTTGCCATCATGTCGTTATACAGTGCCCCATGAGGTTTTACATAGTGCAATTGATTACCATGATGCTGACAGAGTGCTTTTAATGCGCCAACTTGGTAGCACACCAGCTCAGTGATTTCTTTCATCGAATGAGGAATGGAGCGGCGACCAAACCCGACGAGATCTTGATATCCCGGATGCGCTCCAATCTGGGTGTTATAGTGGCTGGCCAACTTGATGGTTTTTGACATGACATGTGGGTCAGACGCATGAAACCCACAGGCCACATTCGCCATATCTACCCATTTCATAACGGCTTCGTCATCGCCCATCGTCCAACTGCCATAGCTTTCACCCATATCGCAGTTCAGTAGCACTTTTGTTGTCACAGAAAGATTTTCCTTCATTTATATCCTTTGTAGACGTTCTACTAAATCGTGCATTTAAACAGTGATCATTATCAAACTTCCATTAACATTGTTTCAACAGAATGATATATCGTATATAGTCAATTTATTGATTAAAGGATTAGTACACTATTCAGTAAGAAGTTTCTCATATGATCTACCGCCAAACCTGCTTAGGATTAGCATTACTGGGGGCGTATTCCACACAAGCACAAGACATCCATCTAGATGAGCTACTCAACATGAGCTTAGAAGAGCTCTCAATGTTAGACGTGCAAATAGAGACTGCGACCAAAACCAGTGAAAAGTTAGCCGATATACCATCTTCTGTTTACGTTTTGTCGAACGAACGAATCATGCGCAGTGGTGTTAAGTCTATCGCTGAAGCCTTAATGCTTGTTCCCGGCATAAAAGTAACCAAGTTCAATGAAGGTTCGTGGTTTGTCTCCTCTCGCGGATTCCATGATGGTTTGTACAACAAGATGCTCGTGATGATGGATGGACGTAGTTTGTTCAGCCCTGTCTATGGGGGAACGTATTGGGCAGATATTGATTACATTCTTGCGGATATCGACCGTATTGAAGTGCTCAAAGGCCCCGGCGGAACGATCTGGGGCGGGAATGCAGTTAATGGTGTGGTTAATATCATTACAAAATCCGCAGAAGAGACTCAAGGTTCATATGTATCCGGGCTAGCTTCAAACAGCGATAATTATCAAGTCAGTGCACGGCATGGTCTAGCGTTTAATGACGAGCTTTTCGCGCGAGCCTACTATAAATACAAAGAAGTCCCTGAGTATCAAGGCAGCGATGTATTATTGAAGCATCAAAGCGCTGGGGTGGTGATAGAGCCGGTTGATCATATGCAGCGATGGTCACTGCGGTTTGGAGGTGAACAAAGTCGCTCAGATTTTCAGGCATACACGATTCATTACAACAGTGACGGCACATGGAACGACTTTAGCTCTGCGCCTTCTTCTAATGAGAGTCACTCTTTCTATACCCAATTCAATCATCAGCTGGATATTAACAATCAAACATCGTTGGCGTATTCACTGTGGGGCGAATATAACGAAGACAGTGCTCTAGACGCACCGGGCAGTTACACAACATTAGATTTTGATGCCACAGTTAACTCTGCGCGTTCCGATAGCCATAAAGTGACATTTGGCGGTGGCATACGATACATGCATTTGGACTTTTCAAGCAGCCAGTTAAGCGATGTTGATTGGTATGAGCCTGATTATTACCGACGTGCCTACGACATCGAAACCGCCAACGATTACATCATCAATACATTTGCACAGTCGACCAAGTGGTGGGGAGAGCAAGTGTCTTTGACATTGGGTGCAAAAGTGGAACATTTCACCCAAAACAACTCAACCGAATTATCGCCTCAATTACGTCTGCTCTATAAACCTGTTCAAGCACATACACTATGGGGTGGCGTCAGTCGGGCCGTTGTAGCACCATCTTATATGGACTCCAACTCAGCGTACTTTTTTAATAGTTATGCTGGCGACCAATACTACCTCGATATTTACAAGCCCAACCCAGACCTAAAAAATGAAGACGTGGTGACCGCTGAAATTGGCTATCGCTATTCTGGATTCAATGGATTTGAAGTGGATGCGACACTTTATGCGAGTGAGCACAATAATATTAAGTCTCATAGCTATGACGATAGTGACATTCCAGCGCCTCATATTTACGTTGGTAGGCTATCAGATGATTACAGTGCCCAAACCTATGGCTTAGAACTGGGGGCGACGATTCAGATGAATGAGTCACTGACTGGTTACCTAAGTTACGCCTATGCCTCTTTAGAAGGTGAACGAATTGGCGATGATCCGACATCAAGTGAATTAACCGCAAGTTATTACGATATTGATAACGAACACATCGCTACAGCACAACTATTGTGGGATGTAAGCAATGAAATTCAATTTGATGTTTTGGCGAAATACATCAATGTAAATTACCCAGACTATTGGCAAGCCGATAATGGCACCAAATATCCTTGGGCATCTTATGACCACTCTTTGGCTTTCGATGCTCGTTTAGCATGGCAAATGTCGCAGCGTTACCCATTAGTGGAATTGATAGCGGAAAATATAGGCAAACACCATGGATATAGAGCAGAAATGACCAGTAAAAAAGTCGTGAATCAGCAATCTGTGTTTGTGAGGTTATCTCATGAATTCTAGCTATATTGGATCACGACTGCTGTTAATTATGGCTATTTTTAGTATTGGGAGCGTGAACCAAGCAAACGCTAATAGTTATAAGTCACATGAGATTAAAGCTGTTTATATTTACAGAATCGCCAATTTCATTCGATGGGATAATGAAAAGAACTTCAACTCGCTGAAATTCTGTATTCAAGATAATCGTAAAATAGAAAATGCTCTTCAAGTTATAGCGAAGAAACATTCTATTCGAACCTTACCCGTTAAGGTTTCAAGCATTATTGACGAAACCTGTCATGTCGCTTTCGTTAATGGTGTCTCAAACGTTACTAAGTTGAGCAGTCATGTCGTGACCATCAGTGATCACGAGGGTTTTACCGAAAGCGGTGGCGTCATTCAACTAGAGCACATCAATAACAAGATCAAACCGAAGATAAGTCTGAAGAATTCGGCATCTCGCTCATACACAATTGGTTCAAATCTACTGAGAATTTCGACTTTGGAGGGTAAATAATGCGTCGCTCCATAGGAAATTTATCTATACGAAACAAACTGTTTTTGCCAATCGTCCTGTTTATCAGCATGACTTTCATTACCATTCAGTCAATAAATTACACTGTCACGTTTGAGCGCGAGAAAGCGAACCTGATTCAACGTGTAAAAGTGCTGGCTCAAGGTGTGGCTTATAACTTACAGGCTGCTATTGTGTTCGAAGACAAAATGGCGGCAGAGGAGATACTCTCAGCGTTTAGTGCCGATCAGGATATTGTGAGAGTTAAGTTATACAGTGTTGAAGATGAGTTTTTTGCTGGCTATACAACTCAAACGCAAGAGATTCCTCTACTGACCCAAAAAGAAAAAGAGGAGGTTCTCGACCACCAGTTTTCGATCTCTAAAGATTATATTTTCCTTCTTGTGCCCGTTGAGCTTGACGGTAGTGTGATGGCTAATTTGCGCGTAACCATTTCTAAGTCAGGCTTTAAAAAGATCTCGGAAAGTATCATTGAAACGTCTGGTGTCTATTTATTACTTTTACTCGTTCTTGGCGGTATTCTCTATAAAGTCACACAACGGTTCATCATCGAGCCGCTTTTCCAATTGAATGAAGCGATGCAGACGTTTGTCGAAAGCGGAAAGAATCGGGTTTCATTGTCCAATAACTATCAAGATGAAATTGGTGATTTGGTCCGTGGCTTTAACACCATGCAGACTCGTTTGTCCCAGCGAGAGCAGCAGATTAATTTTACTCTAGATAAACTACAGCAAGAGAAGGCGTTTGCGAACGAGGTGGTTGAAACCGTCCAACATGCACTGCTAGTGGTTAACCGTAAGGGCCTGATTGTTCAGTGTAATGCCGCAACGCAGGACATTTTTCGTTGTACAGCTGCTTACCTTGATCAAATGACGATCCAACAACTACTGGGCTCAAATGCCGTTAATTTGATTAACTCAGTCTTGCAATCAAATGTCGATGTCACTGACGAGCTGATCGAAACGACCTCATTATTTCAAGAAAAACAGTGGTTACAGATCAGTGCGCGTTCATTGTCCCAAAGTGATCACGTTTTGTTTGCCATTCAGGATGTGACAGAGATTCAGCTAGCAATGAACCGACAACGCTTGGCAGCAGGAGTATTTGAACACAGTCAAGATGGTTTGATTGTGCTCGACTCTGAACAGTACATCACCATGGTGAATCCAGCGGTTACACGAATGCTCGGTTATCACGCAGATTTACTGGTGGGCAAAACGCCGATACAGGTATTCGAATGGCAGCAGTTCACATCATTGATGCCAACCATTCAAAACTCGTTAAACCATTTTGGCCAATGGCAAGGTGAAGTTTGGGAAAAAAGCTCTTCTGGGGAGTTAGTGCCTATGTTTGTTAAGGTTAACCGCATTGGCTCCAGTCAGGAAGATAATAGCTTTGATATGGTACTGACGCTATCTGACTTATCGAATGTGAAAGAGATGGAACGGTTAGAACACCTTGCTCATCATGACGCGTTAACAGGGTTAGCGAATCGAACCCAATTATACAAATATCTCGATGGTGCAGTTGCAAATAGTCGATACTCCGGCAGTGGCTTCTCCATTATGTACCTTGATCTCGACGGCTTTAAAAAGGTCAACGATACTTATGGCCACGATGCGGGGGACGAGATTCTTAAACAGGTCTCAAACAAACTGCTATCACAAGTTAGAGCAGGGGATTTGGTTGCGAGGTTGTCTGGTGATGAGTTTGTGTTAGTCGTTAAGCAAACAGACCGAGATAAATTATCTAAATTGGCTCAAAGAATACTGGCATTAATCAAAGAGCCTGTAATCTATAAACAGCGACAACTCAAAGTCGGGGCGAGTATTGGTATCACTGTTTCTAATGAATTTGAGAACGATTTGGACTCATTGCTAAAAGTAGCGGATGAAGCAATGTATCAGGCAAAGCGAGAAGGCAAAGGATGCCATGTTTTCGCCTGACTTTTGCCTACACCTTATGAATAACTTGTTGTAACATAAGGCCAATACTATATACATATAAAAACAGGGCTTAAAATGAACGTTTTAGTAACCGGCGGTATGGGCTACATCGGCAGTCATACCAGTATCCAGATGATCAAAGCAGGGATGACTCCATTCATCTTTGACAACTTGTATAACAGTAAGCCAAGCGTTCTTGAACGTATCGAAAAAGTTTCTGGTGTTAAGCCAGTTTTTGTTGAGGGTGACATTCGTGACAAAGAGCTGCTAACTGAGACACTAAAGCAAAACAACATTGAGGCAGTTATCCACTTTGCTGGCCTTAAAGCTGTTGGTGAGTCAGTAGAGAAGCCACTTGAGTACTATGATAACAACGTAAACGGTACTTTGGTTCTTGTAGACGCGATGCGCGAAGCCAATGTGAAAACCCTAGTATTCAGTTCATCAGCAACAGTTTACGGTGATCCAGCGAGCGTGCCAATTACTGAAGACTTCCCAACCAGTGCCACTAACCCTTACGGCCGCAGTAAGCTGATGGTTGAAGAGTGCCTAACAGATTTCCAAAAAGCGAATCCAGATTGGAGTATCACGCTACTTCGTTACTTCAACCCTGTGGGCTCACACCCAAGCGGTGAGCTGGGTGAAGATCCTCAAGGTATTCCAAATAACTTAATGCCTTTCGTCTCTCAAGTTGCAGTAGGGCGTCGTGAGTTCCTATCTGTGTTTGGTAGTGACTACCCAACCAAAGATGGTACCGGCGTTCGTGACTACATCCACGTGATGGATTTATCTGACGGTCATATTGCTGCTTTGGAAAAGGTTGGTAAGAAAGATGGCCTTCATATCTATAACTTGGGTACAGGCAACGGCTCTAGTGTCTTAGAAATGGTTAAAGCATTTGAAGAAGCAAGCGGTAAGGAAGTCCCTTATAAGCTAGTAGAACGTCGTCCGGGTGACATTGCCGAGTGTTGGGCTGACCCAGCGAAAGCAGAGACAGAGCTAGAGTGGAAGGCGACACGCACTCTGTCTGAAATGACCGCTGATACATGGCGTTGGCAGTCGAACAATCCTAACGGTTTTCCTGGTTAATTTAATAAAATCAGGTCGATTTATTTACCAAAAAGGTGCCTTAGGGCGCCTTTTTTGATCTGAATCGGAATAAAAGTAAATTTGTGGTTAAAAAGTATCTTTACGCATTCATTGTGTTACTATACGCGCAAAATATATGTTTAATGTTAATTTTGTTTGGAGTTAATCATGGAATTAGGCCTAATCATTACTTTCATCGTAGCCGCAGCTGTTATGGTTAAGAAAGAAATGGCAGAAAAGTAGTTTCACTTACCCCTTTTTATTACAATTTTAAGTGAAATAAAGAAAAGCCAGCAGATATGCTGGCTTTTTTGTACTTTAGGCTTTGTAAAGCGAATTAGAATTCGTACTTAGCGGTAACAGACCAGTTGCGACCTGGCTGGGTGTAGTCTTTATCTTCTTGAGAGAAACCACGAACATCGTTCCATTCGTAGTACTCTTCATCTGTTACATTGAAGATACCCGCACGTAGTGTCAGATCTTTCATTGGCATATAGTAAGCCGTTAAATCAACTACTGTTGCTGCTGCATTTTCAAGAATTGGAGCTGACAAACCTGAGCTATCAATGTCACTCGATTTCTTCTTAGCCGTGTAATTCACGTCAATAGATGTACCCCAAGGAGAGTTTGGTGCATCGTAATTTAGACTTACCACAGCATTCCACGGGTTAATTGTATTTAGAGGGTTGCCTTTGCCATCTTTACCTTCAGTGTAAGCTGCAGCAACACGGCTACTAACACCTTGTACAGGCATAAAGCCGTTCCACGACATTGTATTAGAAGCTTCGATACCTTTGATCTCTGCTTCATCAATGTTAATACTTTGGTAAACAGTCGGATCCATCGGGCTACCCGAACCGCTAACTGGTTGACTGTCGATAAAGTTATTGTAATCACTGTAGAAGATCGCGATTTCAGAAGATGATAAATCAGTGTTATGACGCCAGCCAAGTTCGTAAGAAATACTGTCTTCAGCTTCCAAGTCTGGATTTGGTGCATTTACATAGCCATGTGCAGGGTTACCAAACGAGTAATACAACTCTTGGAAATCAGGGGCACGGAAGCCTTGGCTGATTTGCGCAAAGATCTTGTTTTCATCATTTAGCGTATATGTAGTACCTAGACGGCCAGTAACTGCAGAATCCGAGTACTTAGTGTAGTCACTCGCTGGATTACTACTTGGGTTTTGACTTGTATCTCCTGGATTCGTTTCAAAGCCATCAAAACGGACGCCCGGAGTAATTAACCAGTTACCAATTGTCATTTCATCTTGGACAAAGAAGCCATATTTCTTCTCAGATGCGGCTGGGATATAGAAGATAGTCTGGTCAGCGCTAATAGAGTTATATTCTTTGTTTACGTTTTCGATGTCTTTATCTGAATAGGCTGCACCATAGATTAAGTAGTGTTCTACATTGCCAGTAGTAAAGAATTTGTCTAGTTGAACATCAAACTGGTAACCCTCATCAGAATAGATGTAGTCTTTCTTCTGTACGTTACCAGCAGGTGGTAAGAATATACTTCCGCCATTTGATGTGCGGTGCGTTACACCATTCTCTTCTTTGGCTAACCAGTCAGCTTGCCAAGTAATCGTATCCGCAAAAGATAGGTTAGAGTTCCAAATGTGCTTAATACCAACTTGCTGCTGACTTGTTGAATCTTCACCGTAGTAGTTTGTGTAGCTTGCACTCTCTAAATCTGTATCACCTGAGTTTTCAATAAAGTTACCAGAGAACTCTAAGCGGTGGTCTTCGTTAAGCTGGTACTGTAGCTTAACTAACAGGTTATTATTTTGAATATCTTGCTCGTCAGGTGAACCAAAGTTATCGACTTGCTCACCATCTCGACGTGTGTAAGCAACAAGTGTTTCTAAATCACCAATTCGGTTTGCTAAAGCTACTGACTCACTGAACGTGTTGTCTGCCGATGAGAAATTAAATTTCGCGTGACCACCAAAATCACGACCTTTCAGGAAGTCACTTGGATCTTTGGTTTCAAAAGCTGCAATGCCACCGATTGCGTCAGAACCGTAAAGAGATGAGGCTGCACCTTTTACGATTTCAACTGATTTCAGCATATCAGTATCGACGTCAACTCTTGATGAATTGATGAAGTTATATTGCTGAGTACCACTTGGTGTAAATTGGTTAGTCTGCGATACACCATCTACGATAACTTTTACACGGTTGCCTTCCATACCACGAATATTGATGCCTTGGATACCTTGGCGAGAGTTCGTAGTTACTGTAACTCCTGGTGTGTAGCGGAATAAATCTTCAACGCTATTTACCATCTTAGATTCGATATCTTTATCGCTGATCACAGCAACAGAAGCGGCTACATCTTCTAATTGTTGATTAGTACGAGTTGAAGAAACAACGACCTCATCAAAAAGAGAATATTCTTCAGCGTGAAGAGCAGGGGAAACAGCTAATATAATGGAAGCTGACAATAGTGATTTTTTATACATTTTTTTGAAACCTTAAAATCCATAGTAGGTTGCTTGGGCGCATGCCATTCTATTGGATCTAAATGAGAATTACTATTGTTATCATTGTTATTTGTTGAGTGTTTTGATGTTTACATCTGCGTACATGTTGACTAAAATTCTTTTTAATCAGTTATTTAAGTGCATTATTGAATGTTAAATAAGTTCAATTAAAGTGCAATTGATGTGATTTAAATCACAAAAAAACATGAAGGAGTAGCTTGTGCAGAGCCCAATAACCTTAGAAGCTTTACACATTTTGGATGCTATCAGTCGCCGTGGTAGTTTTGCTGCTGCCGCTAATGAACTCGATAGAGCACCATCGTCTTTGAGTTATCAGATTCAAAAACTTGAGCAAGATCTAGACATTATGATCTTCGACCGCTCAGGGCACCGAGCTAACTTCACGGAGGCGGGGCAGTTAATATTAGAACAAGGGCGCGTGATATTAGGTGCGACAGAAAGACTCGTGAACGAGGCGAGCATCTTGGCAAATGGCTGGGAACTCGACCTAACGATCGCCTTTGACGGTATTCTGCCCGTGGCCAATTTCTTTCCGCTCGTGGATGAATTGGGGAAGATAAGTAAGACCCGAGTAAAGCTTCAAGAGGAAATTCTAGCTGGTTGCTGGGAGTCATTAATCGACGATCGAGCTGATCTGTTGGTCTGCCCAAAAATGGAAGCAATACCCAATGATATGAAAAGCGAGGTCATTGGTAAGCTTGAAATGATGTGGGTGGCATCAAGTGACCATTATGTCCATAAACGTGTTGGTGAATTCGACCAAAAGGCACGTGAAAGTTACAGGGTAATTGCTATTGCGGATACGGCTCGCGATAAACCTGCTATAAGTATCAATATCTTAGAGAAACAACCTCGTATGACGGTAACCAATTTTGCCGCTAAGGTAGAGGCTCTCACTTCAGGCTTAGGTATCGGTACCTTACCGACGGTTGTGGCACAGCCTTTGATTGAAAGTGGTGTGATTAAGCAGATTGAAGGTTCTGAAAAAGCGAGTATCGACATTGTCATCGCATGGCGACGCAATAAAATGGGAGATGCCAAGTCTTGGTGCATTCAACATTTGAAAAAGACTTGGCCCATTAAGTAACAGACGGTAACGAAAACATTTACGGCTGTAGTGGCAACACCATATCAGCCGTCCCATCTTCAAAGCTTATATCTAGCTTGAAACCCATTTTTTGAGCAAGCATCAACATACCGCGGTTGGTCGGCATCGTCATACCCGACATTTGCTTAGTCTGTTTAGATTGACAGTACTCTATGATTTTTTTCATTAGTACCTTACCCAAACCAACACCTTTAAGATCAGAGCGTATCAGTATCGCGAACTCAGCATCTGTATTTTCAGGATTAATCAAAGCTCTTGATACACCGATGATCGATGGTAGGCCTTGCTCTTCCTTAATCACCACAAAAGCAATTTCTCGGTCGAAATCAATCTGTGTCAGATTCGCTAACGCTTCATGATTAAACTCGCCGACATCACTGAAAAATCGCTTGTAAAGGTCTTCTTTGGACACTCGGCTGATAAAATCAGCATGTATTGGCTCGTCCTCAGGAAGAATCGGTCGTAATAGGGCGGTCGACCCATCTTTTAAGGTAATCGTTTCTTCTAACTCTACTGGATAAGGGCGGATCGCCAACCTTTCCTGTGCGTTACCTTGATAGCGTTCTAGGGTGATATCAGCATCAAGAATGGTAAATTTGTCACCGTTAGCTAATACTGGATGAATATCCAGTTCTTTTATTTCTGGACAATCAACGACCATTTGAGAAATGCGAACCAAAAGCTCAGACAGACCTTCGATATCAATTGGGTTAGGTAACTTTTGCAAGCGTATCTTTTCACTCTTAATGGCGCGAATAATAAGATAACGAGCCAGAGTCATGTTCAAAGGAGGAAAAGCGGCTGCCGCATCTAACGATTCATCCCACTCAGAACCTCCTTGCCCTAATAAGATGATAGGACCAAATGTCTCGTCTGTAGTAACTTTGATACGAAGCTCTTGGCCACCTGCTAGTTTAGCCATCCCTTGAATTAACAAACCATGAATGTTCGCCGTTGGGTAGGAGAGTTGAGTCCGATCGAGAATGGCTTGAGCCGCATTGGCAACTTCGTTGCTGTTTCTGAGGTTAAGCATAACGCCTTGAACGTCGGACTTATGGGGGATGTCTGGCGAACGGAGTTTAACGGCAACGGGATAACCAATAGTTTCGGCGATATGGACGGCTTCACTCGGGTCTGTGGCAATCCACGTAGGCAATACATCCAGATTAAAGTGCTTAAAATATTGGCTATTTTGATGAGTATCTAGAACCACTGTGTTTTTATCCAGCAGCTGGGTGGTTATCCAATTTTTAGCATCTTCGAGGTCATCGATATGCACTTTTTCAGCCGTTGTAGGTGTTTCCATTAGCTGTCTTTGGTTACGTCGGTACTCGACCAAGTGCATGAATGCAACAATTGAACTCTCTGGCGTTCGATATGTCGGAATACCCGCATCGGTAAAGAGCTTTCTGGCTGGTTTTGCGGTGAGTTCGCCCGACCAATTTGTAAGTATATTAAAGTGCTTATGACGAGGGTGCTTTTTGATGGCATCTATGATTTTTTCAGCAGTTCGAGCTGAGTGCGCAATGGCAGAAGGGCTATGCATAATCAAAATAGCATCGGCTTCATCGCCATCTAAAAGTGTGTTTATGGTATCGATATAACGTTGTTCACCGGCATCACCAACAATATCGATTGGGTTACTGTGAGACCAACTCTCTGGTAAACGCTGATTGAGTTTTTGATAGGTAGCCTCTGAAAGATCAGCGAGTTTACCACCTCGCTCAAATAAGGTATCAACGGCCATAATTGCTGGTCCACCACCGTTGGTGACAATCGCAAGCCTTTCACCTCTCAATGGGACTGAGTGTGTTAATGTTTCTACTGCCGCGAACAATTCATGCATGTTTTTTACGCGAAGCATGCCGCTACGTCGTATTGCTGAATCATAAATAATATCGAGTGTATCTGTACCACCAGTGTGCGCCATCGCTGCCGCCCGTCCACGTTCGGTTCTTCCTCCTTTTAGAACCAATATTCGTCGGTTACGCGAGGCTGCCCGAGCAGCAGAAATAAAGCGACGAGCGTCTTTTATGGTATCAATATAAAGAAGGATAGCTTCTGTGTGCGTATCGGTACTGAGGTAATCTAGTAACTCACAAAAATCGATATCACTACCGTTACCGATTGAAATAAAAGCGGAAAATCCGATTTCTTTGTCGTTCGCCCAATCTAAAATAGTGGTACACACGGCCGCAGATTGTGAAACAAAAGCGATTTTTCCAGGAAGCGCTGAAACAGGGGAAAACGACGCATTCAAGTTCAACCACGGCAATATGATCCCAAGGCTGTTTGGACCTAATACCCGGATATTATTTTCTTTGGCGATGGCCAAACACTGAGACTCTATTGTAAGGCCATCTGTCGTCGCTTGATGCATGTCTGAAGACAACACGATAACTGATCGAATCCCTTTCTCGGCAATATCTTCGAAGAGTTGAACGTTGCGTGAAGCGTGTGTGCATAGAATGGCTAAATCAGGAACAATAGGGAGTTGAGATACTGTTTTATAAGAAAGGACTCCAGCAACGGAATCGTACTTTGGCGTAACTGGCATTACCGCGCCTTTAAAATCACCGTGGAGGAGGTTGTTCATAACGATGTAGCCAGCTCTAGACTCTCGTTTTGATGCTCCAATGACGGCTATTGAACGAGGTTTAAGTAACGAGTCGAGTGGGTTCATAATACTTCCTTTCAATAAACACATCGTCATCCTAGCGTACTTTTCATAACCAGGTTGATGGTAATTTCATCGAAATTAGATCATGTGTGCGTTATGCGATTAAGTTTGTGAAATAGGTCACCCACAAATTGTGTATAATATTAAAGTTAACTTGATTCTGTACCGAGCTATCGGCATGATTTATAGTAGTTATTTATTAAGGACGTTGAGCTTTCCATGAAAAAAATTGCAATTGCGACTCTGCCACTGCTGTTGGCTGCGTGTGTATCTGAAAACTACATTACGGATGTGACTTCAGAAAGTTATCAAGAAGAGTACAAGACTGCGCAAGTTGAAGCACCGGTCGTTTCAAAATCGGAACAAATGGGCTCAGGCGTTAGCGAAGAAAATGTCACAGTCAACGTTGTTAAAACAGAACCTGTAAAAAAAGAAGTGACCAAAACAACAACCGTTAAACCTGTAGCAACAGTGAAAGGTCCTTCAAAGAAACAGCAGATGAACCAACGTTTTGGTTACACGGTGCAGGTTGTTGCTGTTGGCAGTCAGAGCAAGGTGGATTCATTCGTAAATCAACTTCCTACTACATCGCAGCCAGTTTGGGAAAACTACAAAGTGGTTAACGGTACAAAGTGGTTCACAGTTTTATACGGCGACTACGCTACACGTTCTGAAGCAAAACAAGCAATCTCAACGTTGCCGAAAACGTTCCAAAACTTAAAGCCATTCGTTAAGAGCATTGATGAAATCAAAAATTCAGCATATCCGACTCTGAACAAGCTTAACTAATCATTAAAAGAGGGAGCCAATGGCTCCTTCTTTTTCTTTGCACATCATATTCGAGCAATAGTTAGACGCTTAATCTCAATATGAGCACTTTCACCTTCAAAGTACTGAAACTCTCTCTCTATTTGTTTATTATTGAGTGAAGTAAACCGAGTTCTCAAGGACCGAAATAAACAATGAACACCACAAATATTCTTCTTTTATGCGGCGGCGGCTCATCAGAGCATGAAGTATCTTTAGTATCAGCTGGCTATCTTTTCGATCAACTTAATAGCATTGAAGACTTCAATGTCGTGAGAGTAGAAATCAAAAGTGAAGGGTGGTGTCTTGATTCGGGCGAGTTAGTGTATTTAGACATTAACAATCAAATGCTTTGCGGTGAGACTCAGCAAACCAAAGTCGATTTTATTGCTCCGTGTATTCACGGTTTCCCTGGTGAAACGGGTGATATCCAATCTTTATTTGAGATGGCTAAAATCCCATATCTAGGTTGTGGCTCGGAAGCCAGTAACAATAGCTTCAACAAAATTACCTCAAAGCTCTGGTACGATGCTATCGGTATTGCGAACACTCCATACTTGTTCCTATCAGATAACAATGAGCAGAGCCACGCTGCAGCAAAAGACGCGTTTAATCAGTGGGGTAAGGTATTTGTTAAAGCGGCAAGACAAGGCTCTTCAGTAGGTTGCTACCAAGTCACTGATATTAATGAGTTAGAAGAAGCAGTGAATAAGGCGTTTACCTTCTCTGACCAAGTATTGGTTGAAAAAGCAGTTGTACCACGTGAGCTTGAAGTTGCAGCCTATGAGCTAGACGGCGAGCTATACATCAGCAAGCCGGGCGAAGTTATCGCACCTAATGGCGCGTTCTACACTTATGAAGAAAAGTACGGCGCAGATAGCCACTCAACGACGGAAGTTGAGGCAACGAATCTAACGCCAGATCAATTAGAGCAGATTGAACGTGATTCAAGAAAAGTGTTTACACAAATGAAGTTACGCCACTTGTCACGAATCGACTTCTTCTTAACTGAAGACAATGAGATTTATCTCAATGAGGTGAACACTTTCCCAGGTATGACACCAATCTCAATGTTCCCTAAAATGGTTGAGCATAATGGTCATGCATTCAGCGCTTTCCTAGAAAACTGTGTGCGCACTAGCCTGAAGTAAACTCTTTAATCCGTGGTGGTCAGTCATGATTGCCACGGAATAATCTCTTTAAACACGACTTTTCCTTCTTCAGATCTCGTAAATTGTCCAAGGTACTGCGCTGGCATAACAGGGCTCATCCAACGGCCAAAGTCTTGAATCTCTCTAATCGCCATTCCTTGCTTTGCTAATTCTTGTGTTGCACCAACACGAATAGAGTTCCCGGAGAAGCTCAAACTTCCTGTCAATTGCAACAGGTCACTCGCACGTCTTACGATTCTATAAATTGAAGAGTCGTCTAGAGGTTGACTATGGATATGACCGTGACGGTCAATTGAACGAAACAGTGGCTGCAGCTCTAATGGGCTACTCATCTCTATCCAGCGTTGTAAATGCTGGCTAGCTGTTTCAGAAAGCTGGTATGACGAATCGGCAACATCGACATGTGCTAGGTTATCTCTGACCGTAATGTGATGCGATTTGAGTTTCTTAAGCTCAGAACGCTTCAACGCACACTCAAACATCACGTTATAAATCGCGATATCACGTAGATCTTTAAGTGAAGCGTCTGGTTTGGATAGTAATGCGTTTAATTGACGTAAGTGTTGATAAGTCATCGCATTAGTTTGCTTTGCGTCACCTGATTTGGAAATTTGTAGTTGAACGAGTGTGTATCGCACTTGTTTATGTTTAATTGGGTTAGGGAAACCTAAAACCGTATGCAACATTGATAGCGTTGCAGTGTAACGTTTTAACGATGCAAACTTTCTCTCATGAGCTTCGATCTCAAGAAAACGACGAATAGCAGTGACAGAAGCAGGTAACGTATTGATATGATATTTATGACAAAATGCTAAATAACGGTTCCAGTCAGATAGAATACCCAACCGTGAATTTCGAGAATATTGATTGTCGGTCAACTCATCTATAATATCTAGCGAAGCTTCGGTGTTAAGCTTTTCGACAAAGGAATTAATTTGTGATTGGTCGGTTAAAACCGGGACTTTTTTTCTCAAATTACCGTACCTGATCAGGTGTTTTTGTCATAATATGCTTGATATCATTAATAGTACACTTATGATTAGCGTAGTGAAAACAGAAAGATGATTCATAGATATGGCTAATTCGATTTATCGAGGAGTTCATCTGCAATCAACAGATGCGACGAATACAGTTTGGCGTGCAAAACTTAAGAACCACGCAATTCAAGGTAACTTGACCGCTTTGAAGAAGAGTATTGATTGGTGGATTGACACCGCATCTATCATCGACCCGAAAGAGTTTACTTCTTTAAACAAACCGCGTGCAGGTGCAGCAGGTCAAACAGAAAACTTTAATGGCTACCAGATTAAAAACGATACTGGTGAACCGAATGCTTGGTATTGCATGTTTAACGGTCGCCTTATCAAAGGCTCGAAAACCGCAATTCAACGCCATATCGAAGCATATCTGGTAGCAAAACAAAAAGCCCAGCAACAAAAGAAGTAAAGATTATGAGCTTAGTGTATTCCACAGAAACAGGTCGTATTAAACCTGAAGAAGAGAAAGTTGAACGTCCTAAAGGCGATGGCATTGTTCGCATTCAACGTGAAACTAAGGGCCGTAAAGGCAAAGGTGTTTCAGTTGTAACGGGTTTAGACCTAGATGACGCACCACTTAAGCTGATGGCAGCAGAACTTAAGAAAGTTTGCGGATGTGGCGGCTCAGTAAAAGACGGTAACATTGAAATTCAAGGCGATGCTCGTGACAAAATCAAAGCACACCTTGAAAAGAAAGGTCTTAAAGTTAAATTAGCCGGTGGTTAATAACGCTAATATTTAAGTTAAGAATCGTAGATTATTATCATTAGATATTAGCTATTTTATGGTAAATAAGGCTTTCGGTTAAATAACAGTGATATTAAGCTAACAGAACATTGAAAGATAAGGCAGGGTATCTGAAAAGAGCTCTGCCTTAGTTATAGCGGATTTAATTTAACATAAGATAGATAATACGCACTTATTTTTGTTATAACAAAGCGAAAATGTCCTAATATTACCAAGTGAAAAGTGTCCTACATTTCCTTGGAGGTTTGAGGATGCTAATCACTATGAACGACCGCGAATTACAAAGACTGACGATAATCCAAGATGTCCTACACCATAACCTAAGTCGACGTGACGCTTTAAAGTTATTAGGTTTAAGTTATCGACAACTCCAGCGGCTCATTACTCGCTTCCTTCAACAAGGCGCAGCTTCTCTCGCGCATGGTAATCGAGGCAAGCCATCTTCAAATCGTGTCAATGAGAGCGTCAAGCTCTGCGACAATGGATGATCGCTGACGGTTTATGTGTACCTCATAGCAAGCGTAAACCTCGAGTATATCAACCTCGTTATCGACGGGACTGTCTCGGTGAACTGATCCAAATCGATGGTTACGCGCCGTAACGATCTAGACAGTTGAA
Organism: Vibrio sp. D404a; assembly: GCF_030248535.1. Taxonomy (GTDB): domain Bacteria; phylum Pseudomonadota; class Gammaproteobacteria; order Enterobacterales; family Vibrionaceae; genus Vibrio. The sequence continues at coordinate 130,767 of NZ_JAHGAJ010000019.1, forward strand.
GCGATCGAAAATTATGTACTTTGGACCTAGTCGATAACACGCAGGCTCTCCGTTAAATATCAATTAGGCCAACTATGATGCAGTCGAATCCATCCACAAACTTCAACAGAGCTATTCGTACAACGATACGGTCTGTCTATTTTACAAAACACGTTACGCTGTAATTTTTAGCCATTGTTTATAAATATTAAAAATAGATATTACGATTAATAATCTATGTCAATTATGTGTAAAAGTTCAGTCTGTACGGTATCAGTAAGCTCCCTAGCCTTTTAGAATCCCGGGTTGCGCTGACACCATTGATAAAGCATAATTAATAATTATCCGTACGGAATAAAGTAAATGAACGAGAGAATATTCAGACAGCTTAATGTGTTCCTAGCAGTTTTGTGCCTCGCTTTTACTGTGTTCTCGCTTTTGTCATTTCATTTAGGTATGGATAAAAACTTTACGATCACACCTGAACGTTTCGCCGTGAAAATTAACACTGACGAAGATCATGGTGGCGGTACCCGTGGCTATATTGAATCTAGTGAAGACGATATAACGTTACACTGTAATTTCAAGCGGGATTACCGTTCACCTTTCTGTGAGGTGGAATTCGTTATTTCACAAGTTGGAGATGGCGTTGATCTGTCCAAATATGACTCTGTCACTATCAATATGGACTATCAAGGCCAAAGTGACCCAAGGTTCAGATTCTACGTACGAAATTACGACGAAAAATACAGTGTTCCTAACGATCCCATCTCAAACAAGTTTAACCGCTTTGACTTCTCTCTTGATGATAAAGCAGACATTGACCTTAAGTACTTTAATGTTCCTCTATGGTGGGTCGATTACTACAATCACCCTATAACAAATAGCGGTGTAGACATTACCAATACGGTGTCAGTGGAAGTTGGTCTAGGTTCGAGTACAGTTGAAGGCCTGCATAAACTCACCATCTATAGCATTATTTTCCACGGTAAAGTTATTTCCCACATAACCCTAATCCGAATTCTGATTGGCGTTTGGATCCTGTTCGCTATTTATTATATCTGTGGTTCTGTCTATCTGATTCGTCGAGGACGAAAGCGCTCTGATGAAAAGGCAGTAAGATTAAAGAAAGAGATGGCTGAACTCCGCATAAAAGCCACGACAGATCCATTAACGGGTGCAAGGAATCGTACACAGGCTTTAGATAGCTTTTATGATTTTGAAAGGCTCGCACAACAAAAGAAATTTATCCATGTCGCTTTGTTCGATCTCGACAACTTTAAGCTAGTGAACGATAAACATGGCCATGATGTCGGAGACAAAGTACTGGCTGAGTTTGCTGGTCTATCAGAGTGTACCTTTAGCGACCATTTCTTAATGTACCGCTGGGGTGGTGAGGAGTTTCTATTGGTTTGCTTAGAAGAGAGTACGCTACAGTGTAACGAGCAGATAGAACTGTTTACTAAAGCAATGAGCCAACACTCTTGGCCTAACGATTTAAACGTCACAACATCTGTCGGTTTAACCAAACTTGACCGAAATGAATCTATGCGTAGTGCGATTAAGCGTGCAGACAAGGCTCTATATCAAGCGAAAGAACAAGGCCGCGACCGTATCGTCTATCTATAACCTCTACACCTGTCCAAGATTACCTCCCAAGTTGCCAATCATTACAATCAAACCTTCTTTAGACAGCATATTCAAAGTCTATTCTAAGTAAGTCTCTTCATAACTTAAAATCCCTTAAAAACAATAACTTAAAGAAAGTTAGACAAAAATGAAACACCGCCAACACCACTGTCAGTTATTTTGGCGGCAGTATTGACGGCGAGTTTAGCTAAGTGAAATTGGTTACGTAGTTTTATTACAACTTGAGGTGTACAAGATTTCAAACAGCATAATTCACCACTCTAATGCGTTGATAAATTTGACGTTTTGCTTGGCAGACCACGCTATTCCAGCGCGTAAATATGGTTAAGGTAGGAGTTTTAGATGCAAGAGAGATTTAGTTATAGTGCACTATATGGGTAAAAAAGAAGGGCTTAATGCCCTACTCTTTAGTTTCTGATTCTTCACGAATTTGTTGAGCCACGATCTTAATGGCTTCTGCTGTACTAACACCTTGAGTCATTAGTTCTTGAATTTTTTCTACAGCGGCTTGCTGTTCTGCGTGTGTCAGTGTTGGCAAATCGTTTAGCATGTTCAGCTCCTTTTACTTAGGAGCCGAACTATATAGAGACTATTAGTAACTGGCAAGGAAATTGATTGACGCACCCATAGCGTTTTCATTAGTGTAGTTTGCACTGATATCTAACTGGAACAGGTTCAAAGGAGAGATTCCTACACCTGCTGTTATGGTGCCTTCTGAATCAGAGTAAGCAAGGTTCTTGTAGTACCCTCCTCTCAATTTCAATTGGCGCAAGATATCTACCTCAGTACCTACTCGAATCATCTGCTCGTTGTCATCAAAGCTCGTGAATTTTTCTGCCTCGTTGATATCGTAATCGACGCTTAACGTGAAGTAGTCAGCAACGATACCAGCACCAACGGTGTAGACAGGCTCTAGTTTATAAGAGTACTTTCCACCAACAACTTTATTCGTACCGCCACTAGAGATTGTGCGAGTTGTATCTTTTGTTTCGATATCTCGCGCAATCAGGTTTGTTGCAGAAAAACCTACTCTGAATGGACCAAAGAACCAAAGTGCGCCAGCATCAATGTTAAATGCGGTATTACCTTCACCATTTTCACGCACATCAGAAAGATCATAGTTGTTTATATCAGCGATATAGTTGTACGTATAAATTCTTTGTAATTTTGGGGTAACACCAAACGATAAGTGTTGGCCCATAAAGGTTTGGTATTTGGCAAGAGAGATGCCCGCTTCCGCTACGCCGACCGAAACTGCAGAGACAGTCGACAACTCAAGCTTTTGTTGATCTGTCCCCGTTGTATGAACATCCGGTGTCGCAAAACTCTCGGTGTATACTTTTGCAAATGCGTTAGCGGCGACGAATTGGTTGGGTAAAGCGAAAGCTACAACACCACCCAAATCAAAATTGGCTTGGTTGCCATCGAGTTTGTTTAGTGCGTTATTAATTTCAGTACTGCTTGTAGCATCTAACACAGCGTCGATATTTGATTTCATATCGTCTGGGTCATTATAGCTGCCACCAAAACTTGGCGTGATCATGCCCAAGTCATCGTTACGACGATAAATGGCAACCAGTGCAGGGTTATAAAATGGGGCTGTTAAGAAGTTAGCTGATACAACACCAACGCCACCCATAGCGTCTCCGCGCGCTTCGATGGCATAGTTTGCTGCTGTAGCCGGAAGGCTAGCTAAGGCTATTGACGTTGCGAGTAGTTTTGTCGTTTTGTTCATGCTGATAGTTCTTTGTTAAGTCCTTTATGTCGTTATCGGCATGATTGTAATTTACTTTAACTCTTCCTCGCTAGAAATATCATACGTTTTACTTATCGTTTGGGTCTGTTCGATGCTTATATCACCTTGCCAGCGCGCATGAGCCATAGAAACGGCTAACACATAGCGATCGCTTGGGATATCTTCGCCTTTGAGCTGCATTGGATAATCAGATTCATAGCTTTTACCCCAGACACGCTCATACTTTTCGTCCACGTAATCGTACAGTCCTACTTCCAAGCGTGGTAATGGACAATAAGGATTGAGCAGCTCTTTCTTATCGATACGCCACGAGTCCTTGGATGACCAACGAACCTGTTGCTTAAGTTGAACTTCGCCGAAGATGACCCATGTACTCCATGTTACGCCACCATCGACTTTTACGCTCAGTCGATATAGACCCGATTGTAGTGGAGAAGACAAGTTATAGCGCTTGTTATACAAAAACGCCTCACTATTCTCGACCGTTTTGTCACTCTTCATCATTTGACTGTCGGAAGAGATCGTCTTGTCCACCCACTTATCGAGAACGATATCTTTGATGCTTTCTGTCGACTCTAAGTCAATGACCAGACGAAACGTATCTCGTCCCGGGCTTTGAATCATATGCCTTTTGATAACGACTGAACTAATCCACTCAGGTAAGGTGTTTTTGGTGAGTGTTTTACCGCAGTCCTTATTCAGTGCTTGATCAAACAGTTCATTAAGGTGCTGTTCACGCACCTTAGATGAGTTGCTTTGCCACACTTCCACCAACGAGTCGAACATCAATGTTAAGTCATCGTTCAAAATATGCTTATGGACCTGCGTTAACGCGTTACTGCCAGTGAACCACTCTGTTGCAGAAGTGGGTAAACTGGCTGTTGCCATTAATAACAGTGGAAGTGCTTTTAGTTTCATTGTTACGCTTTCATCTTGTAGCCAACGCCACGTAGAGTTTCAATTTCTAATCCCGGCAGCTTTTGACGAAGCTGTAGTACGTGAGTATCAACCGTACGTGTTGTTGGGAAATGGTTGTAACCCCATACATGGTCAAGCAGTTCATCACGCGTAAATACGCGACCTAAGTTGCTTGCCAAGAATAGAAGCAAGTCAAACTCGGTACGGGTTAACGTTACTTCTTGCTCTTTAAAGAAGACTTCACGTGTCGCTTTATCGATAACTAAGTCTTGAGCGATCACTTTTGAACTGTCCTGCTCTTCTGCATCAGGTAGGCGAAGTTGCGCACGAATACGCGCAAATAACTCAGCTTCTGCAAATGGTTTCGTCAGGTAGTCGTTTGCACCTGAATCCAAACCCGCCACCTTATCTTTTACTGTCACAAGCGCAGTCAAAAGAATAACTGGAATATCTTTTTTCTTCTTCCAACCAGGAAGCGAGTCTACTGAATCGCCATCTGGTAGTTGTCTGTCGAGGATAACCAGATCAGCTTGTTCCCAGTAGCCTTCAACTTCAGAGATGAGTTCTGCATGCAAACATTCATATCCAGCTTGCTCTAGGCTAACTAAAAGACCATCAGCTAAGTTTTTATCATCTTCAACGAGAAGCAATGTCTGTTTCACAAGGTATCTCCAAAATAAATGTTGTTGGGGGCCCGATGAGAGTCATATGTCCACCCATTTTCCCAACCATAGATTCTACTATCGTTAGGCCTAAACCAAGACCGCTCTTACTTACAAACGGTTTGCGTAACTGCCCCCAGTCTTTGCGGGTCAAGTCTCCATTATCTATTACTTTGAATGTCAGCTTCTTGTCAGAAGTCGTGAGATCCAATGTAACTGGTGCAACTCCGTACTTAACCGCATTTCTGATTAAGTTATCAATACAAGTTCCTAACCAATAAACGTTTACTTTCGCAGCGATATCTTGGTTGATAACAAGTTTGATATCAGGGCCAAACTCTTCTTCAATCTTAAACTCCAACCACTCTTGAACACTTGGAACCCATTCTGTTGCTAGGGGTTGGTTGTCAGACTGAAGGTAATCTTTACTCGCCTCAGCAAGTTGTCTCAATCGGCGAGTGTCTTCACAGAGCCTTCTGAATTCGTCATAAACGGTTTCTGGTAAGTGTTCAAATTCACGTCTGAACCCTTCTACAGTGAGTGACAAACTCGCGATCGGAGTACGAAGTTCGTGAGTCAAAATCTGCAATACAAGCATACGACTCTTCATCTCTTGCTTGCGTACATTCCAACGATAAATTGACCAACCAATGACCAATAAAATATTGGCAACAACCAATACGATCATTGCGATTTGTAGCAACTCTGAGTGATCTTCAATCTCCCAACAGATGTTTCCGCGTTGGACAAAACAGCTGTTGTCTTCGTCTGATAAACGATATGAAAGCCCAGCTAATTGCGCGTTCTCTGACCATACGGGTTCTTGATACAAATAATAGCGGTCGCCACGTTTCAACCAAAGCTCGTCAAGCTCCACAAACATACTCGCGCCCGCAAGCAATGAGGTGATAGCTTCACTATTCATATTCTTTAAACGCGTCAAAAGCTCATCATGCTGCTCGTTTGGGCGCTCTTGGATATGCATGTAGCGTTTTAGTGACTCAAACTTCTCTGGATACTGTTCAACATAACGCGCAGCGTAAGAGCCGCCACCAGGGTGAATCAAGCCGCTACGACTAAACCAACGATCCGACAAAACCGTGCCTTTACACATAGCGCGTGTAAACACCAAAGGTTCTGTAATTAAAGGACTCAACGGCAATTTTCCGCTACAAGTCTTAGACAGTTGATAGAGTCTTTGAATATCTTTCAGCGGGTACTTTGCGGTTTGAGGTAACATTGCCGATGGCATGATTAAACTAGTTGGATAGTCAGCCTGCAGTACGCGAATGTCATAAGATTCGACTGCTGTTTCATGATCAAACAGTTTGGTGAAATGATCGATACGCTCAGGCAACGAATCAGCCAGTGCACTTGCCGAAACGAAAAAGCTCAATGTAATAAATGATAATGTTTGTTTAATCGTCACAAGCCAAGCGCTAATTCATACAGATAAATCAAATATATACCATTCGTTATCAAAGATAAATTTTTACCTGACTATTCCGATATCCGGGATAATTTCAATAGTGATAATTGAGATGAATGTAAAAGTCGTGACCAAAAAAAGGGACTCAATCGAGTCCCTTGTAAACTAAGCGTTTCTTATAAGTGCTCTAGAATGCTCAAGCAGCTCTCTTTAGCATCACCAAACAACATTTGCGTGTTGTCTTTAAAGAACAGTGGGTTTTGAACACCGGCATAGCCTGTATTCATTGAACGTTTAAACACGATAACGTTTTGCGCATTCCAAACCTCAAGTACAGGCATGCCTGCGATTGGGCTATTTGGATCTTCTAGTGCTGCAGGATTAACTGTGTCGTTCGCACCGATAACTAGAACAGTGTCTGTCTCTGTAAAGTCATCGTTGATCTCATCCATCTCAAGAACGATATCATACGGTACCTTAGCTTCGGCAAGGAGTACGTTCATGTGACCCGGTAACCTACCCGCCACTGGGTGGATACCAAATCGCACTTCAACACCTTGTGCACGAAGCTTTTCAGTGATCTCATGTACTGGGTATTGTGCTTGTGCTACCGCCATGCCGTATCCCGGAGTAATGATGACAGACTTAGAGCCTTTCAGCATTTCAGCAACGTCTTCAGCAGAAGATTCTCTGTGCTCGCCCTGCTCTTCAGCATCACCTGATACCGATACTTCTTGACCAAAACCACCAGCAATTACGCTAATGAATGAGCGGTTCATCGCCTTACACATGATGTAAGACAGAATCGCACCTGACGAACCAACTAGTGCACCTGTTACGATCAATAGATCGTTTGCTAGCATGAAACCAGCTGCCGCCGCTGCCCAACCTGAGTACGAGTTAAGCATTGAAACTACTACCGGCATATCTGCACCACCGATAGAAGCAACCAGATGGTAACCGAACGCAAATGCGATAAGCGTCATTACGATAAGCGCGAACATGCTGCCATCAGCTTTAACAAACATGATCATAAGCAATGTAGAAACCACAACCGCAGCCAGGTTCCATTTATGCTTGTGAGGAATGTTAAGTGCAGACGAAGAAATCACGCCACGCAGCTTGCCGAACGCTACAATAGAGCCAGTGAACGTCACTGCACCAATGAACACGCCAAGGAAAACCTCCACAAGGTGAATAACGTGCTCTGCGTGCGTTGCAGCTTCTGGTGCATCAATGTAGCTGTTGTAACCAACAAGAACCGCTGCCATACCTACAAAACTGTGTAGAATCGCAACCAATTCTGGCATTTCGGTCATTTCAACTTTCTTCGCGTAGTGGATACCAATACCACCACCGATCACCATTGCAATAATGATCCAAACCAGACCTTCCGAGTAAGGGCCAAAGATCGTTGCAAACAGAGCGATTGCCATACCAGTAATACCGTAGTAGTTACCAGCACGAGCCGATTCTTGCTTAGATAGTCCAGCAAGACTCATGATAAAGAACACAGCAGCGATGATGTATGCTGCTTGTACTAATCCTTCAGACATCCGTTATACTCCTTAGTCTTTACGGAACATTTCAAGCATGCGTTTGGTAACAGTAAAGCCACCAAAGATGTTGATGCTTGCAATTAACACGGCGATAAACGACAAGAAGGTAACAACACCACTGCCTTGACCGATTTGAAGTAACGCACCAACAACGATGATGCCTGAGATTGCATTCGTTACCGACATTAGTGGAGTATGCAAAGAGTGGCTAACGTTCCATACCACGTAGTAACCAACGATACATGCTAGTACGAATACGGTGAAGTGCGATAAAAACGCGGCAGGAGCCACAGATGCAACCCATGCAAATGCACCGACTGCGATCGCCATACCAGCAATCTTTTTCGCTGGGGATTTTGGTTCTTCAACTTTAGGTTCAGCAGGTGCAGCTTGCGGTTTTGCCTGTTGAGGTTGAGCCGAAACTTGAATCGGTGGCGCAGGCCACGTCACTTCACCCTCTTTAACCACAGTCACGCCACGCAGCACAACATCATCAAAATCGATGTTGATATTGCCATCTTTCTCTTTGCAAAGAAGCTTAAGAAGGTTAACTAGGTTGGTAGCGTAGAGTTGAGACGATTGCGTTGGTAGACGACCTACCATATCGGTGTAACCAACAACCTTAACGCCATTTGCTGTTGTGATCACTTGGTCAGCCACTGTGTATTCACAGTTACCGCCGTTCGCAGCAGCTAAGTCAACAATCACACTACCCGGCTTCATGCTATCAACCATCTCTTTGGTGATCAGTTTTGGTGCTGGACGCCCTGGGATAAGAGCTGTTGTGATAATGATATCAACATCTTTAGCTTGTGCAGCATAGAGCTCTTCCGCTTTCTTGTTGAATTCGTCAGACATCTCTTTTGCATAGCCATCGCCTGCGCCGGTATCTTCTTGGAAATCGACTTCCAAGAATTCTGCGCCCATCGATTCGACTTGTTCTTTTACTTCTGGACGAACATCAAACGAACGAACAATGGCACCTAAGCTACCTGCAGCACCGATTGCCGCCAAGCCAGCAACACCCGCACCGGCAACAAGCACTTTAGCCGGCGGAACTTTACCCGCAGCAGTGATTTGACCGGTAAAGAAACGACCAAATTCATGAGCAGCCTCAACCACAGCGCGATAACCTGCGATATTGGCCATTGAACTCAATGCATCCAATGCTTGGGCACGTGAAATACGCGGCACCGAGTCCATTGCCATCACATTGATGTTTTTACTAGAAAGTTGCTCCATCAATTCAGGGTTTTGCGCTGGCCAGATAAAACTGACTAGGCTCGCCCCTTCTTTAATGAGCGCTATCTCATCGAGATTTTCGTCAACAATAGGTGCGTTGACTTTAAGAATAATATCAGAATCCCAAGCTTGTTCTGCAGACACTACTTTAGCACCAGCTTCTTCAAAAGCTGCATCATCAAAACTCGCTAAAGCACCTGCCTGTGTTTCAACACAAACCTCAAATCCTAATTTTAAAAGCTGTTCTACCGATTTTGGAGAAGCAGCGACTCGCGTTTCACCTGCGAGGGTTTCTTTTGGTACACCAATTTGCATAGCTATTCCTTGACTATTGGCACAATGACTTATTCGTTTGTATCTAACGACAACTAATACTTCAAGCGTTTTGTTCAAAGAACAGAAAAAGTTATTACATATAACGGATTGGATGTAATTTCATCGATTTTGAGGGGCTAAAAGACAACCATGGAAGGTTAAGAGGTCAAACCACTTAAAATTAATCCTTTAAATAACAACTATCTAGCTGCTCTTTTTCCTTAAAAACTAAAAAGAGCCTTCAGCATATACACTGAAGGCTCTTAAAATTATGACCAACATCAAATCTAACCCTAATTGGCTAGCTAAAAATGTTATCGCCCATTTGATCGATAAACATCTGAGATTTTTTAAGCATCAATTCGTCGGCGTCATCTTTGTTTGAAACAACATCAGAACGAATAAAGCGATGTGACTTAACTTCGCCATCGATCTCTTTCTCGATGCGCCCAGCCACTCTATATTGCCCCGACTCTGCCAGTGCTTCTTGATAGATATTGAAACCTTTATATTCTACCGGTTCCACAACAGCGGCTTGTTCGGTTTTTTCTTTACTTCCAAATAGCTTTGAAAAAAATCCCACGTTTAAATACTCCTAATTGAACAACCAAGGACTCGTCTAACGTACCACGACTAGTTGTTCTTCAACAGTGGCTTTTCATACCAATCCAACTCCACATCATCGTCAAAATTGTGATGTGAGAAGATAACTGGGACATCCTGAGAGCGATTTTTTCTTCGGTCATCCAAGATCATCGCTTCGGCATTTTTTACCGCGATCTCACTATTTCGTTTATACAGAACCAACTTTTCTTCTGGTAGCGCCGCTAAAAAGTCGATGTCGTAGCGAATATAAATAGGCTTAAGCTGACCAAGAGCCAAACAAGCAAGATCGGCTAAATGCTCTTGAGAATAACTCGATACATACTCTTCAGTGGCAAGCACTTGTCCTACGAGTGTTTCCATATAATTGTGAACGTCGACGCTGATCTGCATATCTCATCTCTCCATGATCTACGATGGGTGATTAGGTTAATCCTACTTAACGTTTAGTTTGTTATACCAATAATATCAACAACAAAGATATCCACTTTGTTGCATTATTCATAACTCATCACTATGTTTTTGTCGAAAATTAGGTAAAAAGCTTGGCAATTAGAATTTAAGCCGTATCCTACATATCCAGTTTAGTTATAGAATCATCAGTTTAGTTAGGCACTCTTCATAAATGTCATCTTCGTTTGTAACGTCGAGTTTGTTTCGTTTCAGCTTCCCACTGCTTTTGCTCAGCATACTGCTTGTCGGTATGAACAGCGTTATTCTCATTACGGAATCAAACCAAGGCTTTGCGAATAATCTTCCTTACATCCTACTCTCTGTAGCAGGCATACTTTGCTTCACCTTTAAGCAGGGTCGAATGACCATGGTTTCAATCACCATGTTAATTGCCTATATCGTGATTCAGATGCGCCTTCAAACTCCACTCAACACCGGAACTACGCTACTAGAGTTGTCGTTGCTTGCGGCGCTGCTACCCGTATCATGCCTATTGGTGTATGCCTTTCCGAATACCGCGTTATCTCTGCGTACAGCAGGGCTATACTTCGCAGCAATCGCGCTATTCGTTACGTGGTCACAACTAATCATCTCACACTTCTACGATGGTGGGTTTGAATCATGGAGTGAAGGTCTACTCTTTACGTTGCCATCACTCTCTAAGATTCCTTTTATTCTTGTTATGTACAGCTTGGGACTATCAGGGCTTACAGCCATTCTTGTGTTGTTGTACAACCGTCCGATAGACGTTGTCGTTTATAGCTCGATAGTCATGGCGAGCGCCACGTTCATCTTCTTTGATGTTCAATACATATCAAGCACCCTCTTTTCTCTGTCGGGTGTTCTGATCATCATCTACATGATGTCTGCAAGCCACGCATTGGCGTTTAACGATCAACTGACTAATATCCCTGGCCGTCACGCGCTAGAAAGCGACATGAAGCATTTGGGGCGTAAATTTTCCCTCGCTATGCTGGATATCGATCACTTTAAATCGTTCAATGATACCTACGGTCACGATATCGGCGATGAAGTTCTTAAGCTAGTCGCCAGCCGTATGAGACTGACTTCTGGTCACCCTAGAATTTATCGATACGGTGGTGAAGAGTTCACGATCATCTATCGTCGCAAGCAGGCAAAGCATGTCGTAACACACCTCAATGAGCTGATTAAAGACATTGAAGCCTACGACATCATAATTCGCGATAACCAAGCTCGACCAAACTGTGACGAAACGGGCAGTAAGAATCGTGGACGTGTTCCAGCCAAGTCAAAGATCGTGAATGTTACCGTGAGTATCGGTTTAGCCGACAGCAAGAGCACTAAAAAGCCAGAAGAAGTGATGAAGCTTGCGGATAATGCGCTTTATAAGGCAAAGAAAGCGGGTCGTAACCGATTGTCTATCAGTAAAGAGTAGTCAACCGGTTTAACAAAAGAAGAGCGTTTCTGATTCAGTAGCTCAATCTTGGTTGAAGAACACAACTAAGCTCCCGCCTTTGAGAGAGCTACCATAGTTAATCGTCAGACCGACCCCAACGTTATCAACCCAATCATTGAGTAAGTCTGGATCCAGCAGCCAACCAATACTGGTTTCGTAGTAAGATTGTGTGCCGAGTGGATCAGACGTATCGCCTCCAAGATCAATGCGTCTAACACTGGAGTACATTGAAGTAATGTTGTCTCCCCATTGAACCAAGTCATAGAAAACTTTTACTTCGTTGGCTAAGTACCAACCTTCAGGTCGTCCGACTTGACCGTTGTTCGCTTCACCCCATCCGTATCCATAAAAGTAATGCCAACTCGAACTCACCTTCAAACGTCCCCAATTCTGTGGCGTTTCATAGGTCAATTTGATGCTAGGTTCAACGATATAAGCCCAAGCGTCAGTGTTCAGGTAGGTATCATCAAGGAACGGACGAAGTGGCGCCAGGTAGTTACTTCGATAAGTATATTCGTTTCGATAGTATGAGATATGTTGGCCAATGGCCGAGTTTACACTCCAGTTTTCATCTAACTGACTAACATTAGCGAATTCGAAGTATCCTGACAGCACCAGCTCTTTTTGTAGGTCAGGCTTAAACCCATCCGCAAGCTTAACATCTTGTTCAATCCCTAAAGCAGAAAGACGAAAAGTAAGCTCCTGATGGTTATCTTCTATGTAGCTTGGTAAGGCATAGGTGTAAGGAAAACTCGCCGCAGCAATGTTCTTACGACGACTTATAGATTCTGCAGAGCCAATGTTCTCGTTATCGATATTGAACACTTGGTTAGGGTCAAAGTTATGGAAGCCGAATGTAAAAACATCCGAGTCACTTAAGACCACGCTGGTCGCAAAACTTTGTTCGAGTTCCTTCTGAAAGGCATCGGATAGGCTTATAGCAAAAGCCGTTGATGGAATAAAAAGAACCAGAGGTAAATACCGAAGATTCAAAAAGATAGTCCTTAAACAACAACCAATAAAAAATGGATGGCGACTTTAACACTAAGGGCTTACGGTTCACCATCAATTTTGCTTATCGACAACATAAACCGCACTGCTCTCATTGCGTCTCTTCGCTACTGGTTCGCAATGAGCGATTAGCTATGAACTCTAAACACTTAATGGTTAACGGTTAACTTCAACAATATCGCGTAGAATATAAGTATTACGACCGCTCTCTTTTGCCAAGTACAACGCACTATCTACCGCTTGATAGCTACCTTCTATTGACTCATCGCCTGTTGGGACAAAAGTTAGCACACCTTGTGACACTGTCACCCTATCTGACACAGCAGAGTGTTCATGCTTGAGATTAATCTTATCTAACGCTTCTTGAATACGCTGCGCTTGTTGTTCGGCAAAGCTCTTATCTGTGTCACCGAGAATTAGAATAAACTCTTCACCACCATAGCGCCCAACATACTCACCCGCACGAACAAACAGCTTTTTAAGCGTACTTGCGAGCGCTTGTAAGCAGTTGTCACCTTGAATATGGCCATAGTTGTCGTTGTATGGTTTAAAGAAGTCGACATCGAGGAGAATGATGGTCATGTGCGCTTTTCTACGTCCGTGCCATGCAATGCTCTCTTCAAGCTTGGTATCCATGTAGCGTCGATTATAGAGTTTGGTTAAACCGTCTTCATTGGCTTGCTGTTTCAACAGTAGATTAAGTTCTTCAAGTTTGGCTGTGCTCTGCTTTAACTCTCGCCTCATTTGAGCAATTCGCTGCATGGCAATGAGCTTGGAGTTCAAGACAACCTTATTTACAGGCTTAATCAGATAGTCATCACCACCAGCATCGATGGCTTTCGCGATCATTTCGGGTTCGTCGTGCCCACTCAAGAAAATGATTGGGATCCAATCTGGAAACTGACGACGGATCTCGCGGGCGACTTCAAAGCCGTCCATATCTGGCATGCTGATATCAAGCAGCACAAGCTCAGGGTCACACTGAGAGTAGATCTCTAGAGCCTCTCTACCGCTACCAACGGCTTCAACTTCGTGACCAATCTGTTTAAGGCGAATGGCAAGTTGCATTCGATCCAACTGCACGTCATCGACGAGCAATATTCGCATTGATGATCCCATTTCTGCCATTACATCACCTTTATATTGTGTTGAACTATGAAAATAGCCTAAAACTGGCGCTAATTCATGCTGTCATATCTATATTATATTGACTTTTTTACAGATCTTTTTAGCATTGTTTCTTTTTAAAGAGAAATACTATGTCAGACGCTACAAACAACGAACAACAAGAAATCGATTTAACCACTATCTCTCCAGAGCTACGTCAAGTTATCGAATTTGACGAAGTGCCAAAAGAGATGCACAACATGGTTACTTCTATTCACGAGGTGTCTGAAGAAGCAGTACGTGAAGCTTGGGATAGCCTTCCAGCAAGCGCACAGAACGTTCTAGACAACTTTGAACAATTCCACGCATTAATCTCAGTAAGCCAATCATTTGCTGGTATTAACGTAATGGAAGAGTTTCCAACTCTTAAGCTGCCTGAAGGCATGACTGACGAAGAGAAAGAAGAGTACCGCGCACAACTTCTTGACCAAGTTCTTCACAACTGTGTGAAAGACATGGTTAAACAGATCAAGAAAGCACGTCGTGATGCTATCTTGAAGCGTGACTTTAAAGAAGTTTTCACTAAGTAGTGAATCCAAGGTTATCTAAGAGTAACCTTTTGTTCTTTATAGAAATTAAAAAGCCGCTTCATATTGAGCGGCTTTTTGCTATCTATCGCAAGCTAAATACTAATATATGGTACTAGTGTCACATCTTAATCGCTAAAATTAAGCAACTTACACTGAACACCAAATGTTAGTCAGTAAACAAGACTGCATTAATGGGTTAAAGCAATATCACGCTGCGCCACACTCACCCCTTTGATTTGAGCAAATACGCGCTGTCCTATCGTCAAACTCAATTCATCAAGCGCCCACAGCGTAATCGTTGCCCATAAGTAGCATCCAGGCTCTAGTTCCAATTCAACAGCAACACTCTGCTTGTTATGGCCGTGTTGTTGAGTCTCTACACGACGGATCACAGCGGGCAAGATATTACGTATCGAGGTGTTTTGAGGCTGTTGTAACGAGAGCGATACATCATTGGCTCGAATCTGGAGCCTCACTGAAGCCTCAACCGGGTTATCGACTTGTTGCACCCAAAGCGATGTATTGTCACCTAAGGCAAGCTTAGAGAGCGCGTAGTCATCATTATGCTCGACAATCTTGGCTTCAAACAAAGAGCTCTGTTCTGAGAACGATTGCCAAGGTCTCATCGCACGCGATGCCCATACCTCTTCAGTTTGCCCCGAAGAGAGTACCTTACCCTGTTCAAGAATCACCAAGTGATTAGAGAGTCTGAGAATCTCATTTAGACTGTGAGTCACATAGATAATTGGGATTTTCACGCTTTCAGAGAGGTTCTCTAAAAACGGCATTACCTCACGCTTGCGCGGCAGATCAAGCGAGGCTAAGGGTTCATCCATCAGTAAAATATTCGGTTTAGAGAGTAGCGCTCGACCGATTGCTACACGCTGCTTCTCACCACCGGACAATTTTGCAGGGTAACGATCGAGTAGAGATCGCAAAGAGAGAAGATCCACCACTTGATCGAAATGATCCCTATCGAAGGTTTTAACACCGTATCTAAGGTTGCTGCTTACCTTCATGTGTGGAAACAGACGCGACTCTTGAAATACATAGCCGACATTGCGCTGGTGGACAGGCAGATTAATACCCTTAGAGCTATCAAACAAGGTTTTACCAGACACCACAATATGACCACTGTCTGGGTTTTTAAGGCCACTGATGGCATTGATCAACGTCGTTTTGCCGGCACCAGAGCGACCAAAGATGGCGGTGATTCCATGGCTAGGTAGATTGAGGTCAACATCAAACTCAGTATCGCCGAGCTTTTGCTGATAATTTAATATCAACTGACTCATTGATTGCCTCCTAATTTACTCGCCGTTTTGCGGTTCAACCACTCGGATAACATCAAAGAGCCAAGTGCAATCGCTATTGATATCGCACATAAGCGCGCCGCTTCCATTTCAGCGCCCGGCGTTTCAATAAAGGTGTACATCGCCAAAGGGATGGTTTGGGTTTCTCCGGGAATATTAGACACGAAACTGATGGTCGCGCCGAATTCGCCCAAGCTGCGAGCAAAGGAGAGCATAGTGCCTGTGATAATACCCGGCACCATTAGAGGGAGTGTGATGGTGAAAAAGACCTTGATTGGAGAAGCGCCTAAAGTCGCCGCAGCTTCTTCGAGTTTGCTATCGACCGTTTCCAAGCTCAATCGAATAGAACGCACCATTAGTGGCAGTGCAACCACAATGCATGCGAGCGACGCTCCTTTCCAGCTGAAGCTAAATACCAAGCCAAATACATCGTTCAGCCAAGAGCCTATGATGCCTTGTCTACCCATCATGACCAATAATAGGTAACCAATCACCACAGGTGGAAGAACCAAGGGTAAATGAACCAAGCTCTCTACAAGCCCTTTACCAATAAACTGCTTTTTTGCGAGTAACCATGCCAAACCGATGCCAATTGGAATCAACCATATGATGGCAAACCCCGCAACTTTGAGGCTTAACAATAAAGCTTGGTATTCGTAGTCAGATAAATAAAACATTAATGCGTATAAAAACCGTAGCGTTCGAGAACTGTCTTAGAAAACTCACCCTGCATGAAACGATAGAACGCTTCAGTAGACGTATTGTCATTAATCTTCGCTACAGGGTAACGTATTTCAGTGTGCGATGACGCAGGAAACGTGTCCACAATAGTCACTTGCTCTGAAAGCATAGCATCGGTCTTATACACAATGCCAAGTCGAGCTTCTTGTCGCTCTACCAGCGCTAGAGCCATACGAACGTTATTACTCGGAGCGAGACGCGTGCGCACACTGTCCCACACGTTAAGCGCTTCTAGAGATTCTTTGGCATAGATGCCTGCAGGCACAGACATAGTATTACCGACCGCTAGACGCTCGCCGGTCAGCGTCGCTTGCCATGCGGATGCGTCGTCGATTTTGAACTGTGAATAATCCGTTTTGTCTGCCATTGAAGTCACTAAAACGAGTTCATTACCTGCCCAGTTAGTGACATTGTCACTTGATACGTAACCCCTATCGAGTAGATGTGTCATCCACTTCTCATTAGCGGCAATAAACAAGTCTGCAGGTGCGCCTCGTTCTATCTGACGCACCAATGACGACGTGCTTGCATACACAGGCGTCACCTCTACGTCGTTATTCTTTTCGAATTCTGTAATCAGTTCATTGACGGCGTTAGTCATTGAGGAGGCAGCGTAGACTTTAATCGAGTCTTGCGCTGATGCTTGAAAGGCCAAAAACGCCATAGCTATCGTCAGCAGTCTTTTTGTCATCACACTCTCTTTAACGTGATTAGTATTTGTTGTCATTATTGGATGTCACGTAACTCAGGCCAAAGAAGATCGAGCTTCATATGTTCTTCAATCGCATCGGCAATTCGATTGATGCCTTCCTCTTTAAGCGCTTGATGGTCAATCGTTGTCACTGCATGAGCTCCCGCCCACTCGCAAATCGATGCCATTGCTTCACTGTTATCAAACAAACCGTGCAGATAAGTGCCAAAGATGGTGTTCTCACCATTAACCGCACCATCCAAGGCTCCAGAGTCTAACTGTATTGGTGCGCCGTTTTCTTTGATTTGAGTCTTACCAACGTGAATCTCGTAGCCGTTGACGATGGATGTCTTCCCGTTAAGTGTCAACTCGCCACGTACATTGGTTAGAGTTTTCTCTTGCGTCAGTATCGTTGTGGTATCCAACAGTCCTAAACCCAAAGAAGAGCCCGGTACACCTTCTACGCCGTTTGGATCATCGATGGATTGACCAAGCATTTGGTAGCCTCCACATATGCCCACCACTTTGCCACCTAAACGTAAATGGCGCTTAATGTCGTTATCCCAGCCCTGCTCACGCACATAGTCGAGATCGGCTCTAACTGACTTAGTACCGGGTAATATAATCAGATCGGCCTTATCTAGGCGTTCGCCTTTTCCAACATAGCGCAAATCGATATCTGGGTTGAGTCGCAGAGTATCGAAGTCAGTGTGATTACTGATACGAGTAATTACAGGTACCACTACCTTGAGTTTCGCATCACCGTTCGATTCCTGCGCTGTGGTAATCGCGTCTTCCGCTTCCAAATTAAAGCCATGTAGATACGGCAGAACCCCAATCACTGGCTTGCCTGTTTTTTCCTCTAGCCAATCTAGACCAGACTCCAATAGTTTGATGTCACCGCGGAAACGGTTAATAACGAATCCCGCCACACGGTTCTGTTCAGATTCAGACAACAAAGCCAAGGTGCCGTATAGATGAGCAAAGACGCCACCTCTATCAATATCGGCAATAATGATCACTGGAACGTCCGCTTTCTCAGCAAAGCCCATGTTAGCGATATCATTCTCACGTAGGTTGATTTCCGCCGGGCTGCCTGCTCCCTCAATCATGACACTCTCGTAGTCCGATTGGAGGCGCTCAAATGAGTCGATCACCGTATCCATCGCGACTTTCTTGTAATCGTGATAACCGGTTGCTTCCATATTAGTTAAGGCACGCCCTTGTAGAATGACTTGAGCACCGGTATCTGAGTTAGGTTTGAGGAGGACTGGGTTCATGTGAACCGTGGGTTTAACATTGCACGCTTGGGCTTGAACCGCTTGAGCACGGCCAATTTCACCACCATCTTCGGTTACCGCACTATTGAGAGCCATATTCTGCGGCTTAAAAGGTGCCACCTTGACGCCACGTCGAGCTAATACGCGGCATAAACCTGCCACTAATACACTTTTTCCGGCATCCGATGTCGTGCCCTGAACCATAAGGGCCTTGAGTGGTGATAACATTAAAACTTCATTCCTTCATTTTTTGTCGCAAAACCGCTGCGCTATTCACCCTATAGTAGCGTTATTGATAATAAGATGCTCATGAAAATGAATGGAAAATGAATGTGTTACTCACGCTGAATTCAAACCCAGTGTTGTTTAATAGCCTCATCGAAACAAAACGTTTCAACTAAACATAACCAATGAGGTATTCATCATGAAAAAAGCAGTCCTAGCAATCGCAGCATCAGTTATCCTTGCTCCAACTATCGCTCTAGCAGGCGGCGACAAAGACCAGAACAGCGGCATCTCATACACTGGCCCTGTAGAGTCGACAACTATTGCAACACTGCTTGAAAACACAAGCATGTTCTCTGAACAAGAAGCTATTGTTGACGGTAAGATTGTTCGCCAGGTACGTAACGACAAATTCATCTTCTCTGACGGCCAGAGCGAAATTCAAATTGAACTAGACGATGATATTAACCTTAGCCAACCGCTAACAGCAGAAACACAGGTTCGCATCTTTGGTGAATACGAAGGTGGCAAAACACCTGAAATCGAAGTCGACCACATCCAGATTCTTTAATATCGACTGACTCTAAATAAAATGGCCTGCATATTGCAGGCTTTTTTGTATATACTGCCCGAAATACAAAAATTTGGAGTCACCATGCAGGGTTACGCAAAAAAATCGCTACTTATCGGATTAACCGCGCTGTGTTCATTCGCTGCGTCGGCAAACAATTTCAACTACAACACTTTTGAGATCCGTATGGGTGCAAGCCCAAGCACTTTTGGTGGTGAATTCACAACCCTATTTACCCAAAACGCCCACCTGGTTGGTCGTATCGATACAGGCTTCGAGAGCGATTGGGATGCTGCAGCAGGTGTCGGTTTTAATGGTCCTATTGGTCAGTTTGCTGATATCTATGGCCAGATGCTTTTGCACAACATTGAACGCAATGACGAAAACAGCATCAAAACCGAAGTAAACGTCGGTCTAAAAGCATGGTTAATGGCAAACATTGAAGTGAATGCTCGACTTGGTCAGCTAATCGACAACGATGGTACTAACTCTATTGTAGGATTTGGTGCGCGCTTCCACTCTACTGAGCAATTGTCTGTAGGTGTTGATATGCGTAACAACGGTACTTACGGCCACCAAATTCTTATGTCGGCACGATTTGGTTTTTAAACCTCGCTGAGTCTTCAATAAACTCGTTAAGTTGATTGAAGTTATACGGCTAGCTACTGACATTAATATAAGCAAAACATATATTTAACCATTTATTGATAAAAGCACTTTACCACAACATGACGTACTGATAATCTCTCACAAATTTTGCTGATAGATGGAGTACCGTAATGGTTGGTAACAGCATGTCGATAAAAAATAAACTGACACTGATCTTTGTCGTGATCATTTTTGTGATGACAATGATTCAAACCTACGTCACTGGCAAACAACTGCTCAATGAGACGTATCGTTCAGTTCAACAATACTCAAACACGTTAACGACTTCTAACGTGTCAGGTATTGAAAAGTGGATTGAAGGCCGAATCAACGTAGTTAACGCTGCAAAAGACGCCTTCAAGTACACAAACTCACCAGAAAGCTACTTTACTCAAAGTACCAATGCTGGACGCTTCCAAATTGCTTACGCCGGTCTTTCCGATGGTCGCTTTCTGCAAGGCGTTGATCTACCTGTACCTGATGGTTACGATCCACGTACAAGAGACTGGTATAAAGCTCCGATGGCTCAAGGCCGCACTGTCGTTACCGAACCTTACCTAGATGTTGCTACCAATGAACTGGTTGTCACCATCGCATCCCCTTTTAATACCAATGGTTACTCAGGTGTTATCGGTGCAGACCTTAACCTCACAACTCTAGTTAACGACATTGTTAATGTTGAACAGCCGGGCGTATACGCATTCCTTGTTGATGGCTCAGGTAACATTGTTGCTCACAAAGATCCTTCTCTAACACTTAAATCTGTCGCGAACATCTCTAGCAACCTTTCTGCACAGAAGATTAAGTCGATCGCGAACAGCCCAGATTTCGAAGAGCTGCTCATTTCTGGCTCTGAGTCATTCCTTTCTGCCCAAAAAGTCCCTCATACCGATTGGTACTTCACGATTGTGATTGATAAGACCAAGTCTTTTGCGTCTTACCGCTCTCTACTTCGCCAGTCTGCGATTTTTGGTATGTTACAGCTGATTGTTATCGCGTTTGTTGCCATGTTTGTAATCAAGAAGGCACTGGCACCGTTAACAACGCTAAGCACAGCGATGGAAGCTTTGTCTAAGGGCAATGGCGACCTTACACAGCGTATTTCAGTCAACAGCAAAGATGAGATTGGGACGCTTGCGGTGCACGTGAATGCGTTTATCGCCAAGCTACAAGAGATTGTTCGTGACATCGCCTACTCTTCTAGCCAACTGAACGAGCAGTCAGAAGTCAGTACCAGTGTTGCACGCCAAACCAGCGATGGACTGAGTGTACAGCTGCATGAGATCTCTCAGATCGCTACCGCAGTACATGAGATGTCTGCGACGGCTGAAGAAGTGGCTAATAACGCGCAGATGACAGCAGACTCAGCTATCAGCTCTACAGAAAACTGCGAGCAAGGCAAACGCGTGATCATTCGCAACCAAGATTCGATCACCAACCTTGCAGAGCAAGTAGAGAACGCCTCTGGCATCATTCAAGAGCTTGAAAAGAACGCGCTGGATATCAATGCGATTCTATCGACGATTTCGGACATTGCAGAGCAAACCAACTTGTTGGCACTTAACGCAGCCATTGAAGCGGCTCGTGCTGGTGAACAAGGGCGTGGTTTTGCCGTAGTTGCAGACGAAGTACGCGTACTGTCTCAGCGTACTCATAGCTCTACCGATGAAATTCGCGAGATGATTGAAACGCTGCAGAAAAACAGCCTATCTGCAGTTGAATCAATGGAACGTAGTCAGAACCTTGCTCAATCGAGCGTTGATGATGCAAACAACGCGACGGAAGCTCTAGAGCAGATCGCAACCTCGATTCAACAGATCTCGGACATGGCTTCTCATATTTCAAACGCAGCGTCTGAGCAGCGCACCGTTACAGGTGAAGTAAGCAAGAACATCCAATTAGTGAATGATGTTTCTGACAAAATGTCGACCGAAGCTGACAATTCTCGTCAATTGTCTGAAGAACTGCGTGGTATTGCTCAACAGCTCAATACGCAAGTTCAGTTGTTCAAATACTAGATTCAGATGTTGATGCCTAGCTCTATATTCAGTGCACTACTGACTAAGTGCTAGGCATATAAGCTTATCTACAGCTGAAAACTCTCTAGAACGAACAGTCACCCAGTACGAACAGTCATCTAGAACGAAAAAATCCCGACAAGACTCACTTATCGGGATTTTTATTTGTATCAAATGACAATGTTAGTTAACTAACTGAAACTCTATTTCGTTACTTTGTCTTGCACGTATTTCTTACTTACATCGACAACAGCTACGTCTCTGAAGAAGCTACGACCTAGCAGCAATGGATACTTCAGGTGTGTACGGTCAGCAAGCGTGAATTCCGTTTTATCTTTAAGATCGCCGATTTGGATATTCGCAACGATCACAGCACGGCGTTGTGTGCCCTCTGCGCTCGACTGCTTTATCTTAACCCAGCGTTCTACTGGCAAGCTCACTTCTTGGCTCTTAATGCCGTCATGCTCAATCTTAAACTTAACCCAATCTTTGCCGTCACGTTCGAATGGAACAATATCTGTCGCGCTGATTGAAGAGGTTGTCGCACCCGTATCGACGCGTGCTTTAAACGCCTCTTTCAGGCCTGGTACAAATACCCACTCTTCTTCACCTAGGATCAGTTTGCCATCCGCTGTTTTCGTCACTTTCTTAGCTGGTGGCTCTTTAGGTGGAACTGGCTTAGCTTCAGGTTCAGCTGGCTTTTCAACCTTCTCAACCTCTTTTTCTGCCTCTTTTGGTGCTTCAGCTTCCTTTTCTTCCGCTTTCGTCGACTCGTCCACAATAGGTTGTTCGATTTGTGGCTTCTGCTCTGGCTCGACAGGAACTTGAGTCGTCGTCGAACAAGCAACAAGGCCACCACTTAACATCAGGGTTATAATTGCTTTCCAATTGTACATTCAGTCACCATTCTATTTTGATACATTAGCGATTGCATTTGCTACGTAAGGAATATGATTTTCTGAAAGGCCTGCAATGTTGATACGTCCATCACCAACACCGTAGATACCATACTCTTCACGTAATTGATTCATTTGGCTTTCTTTAAAGCCTAGTACAGTAAACATACCTTTATGGCTTTCAATGAAGTCAAAATGTGATGTGTTATAAGTATTTCGTAATTCGTTGCATAACGTTTGGCGTAGATTGACTAAACGTCCCTGCATCTCACTCAACTCTTGCTTCCAGATTCGCGTTAGTTCTTGATCTTGAAGAATTGTTTTAACTAGTGCTGCACCATGATCTGGCGGCATAGTGTAAGTAGAGCGCGCCAGTGTTAGCAGCTTACCTTTCGCATTTCCAACTTCTTGGATGTTTTTACCCACTACAATGGCTGCGCCCGTTCTTTCACGGTACAAGCCAAAGTTTTTAGAGCAAGAAGTCGTGATTAACATCTCTTCGACGTTATCTGCCATGAATTGAAGACCTTTCGCGTCTTCTTCTAGTCCATCACCAAAACCTTGGTAAGCAATATCCACAAATGGAAGGAAACCATTCTTTTGTGAAAGTGCTGTAATTTCCTGCCATGCCGCAAAGTCGATGTCCGCACCCGTTGGGTTATGACAACAACCGTGCAGTAGAACTACATCATTTGGACCTGCGTGAGACAGCTCTTCAAGCATTCTGGCTGTATCTACCTGTTTTGTTTCAGGACTAAAGTAAGAATAGTGCTTAACTTTAAGTCCTGCCGCTTCCATTACAGGTTGATGGTTTACATAGCTAGGATTAGAAATCCAAACCGTGGTATCTGGCTGAGCTACCTTCATAAGGTCACCAAGCATGCGCAGCGCACCACTTGCACCTGGAGTTTGAATTGCGGCAACACGATCCATCGCCGATGTGCCCTTAAGAAGCAGATCAACCATGCTTTGGTTAAACTCTTCGCAACCTGCTAGGCCAACATAAGCTTTGGTTTTTTGGTTCTCGACAACAATATCTTGTGCCATCGAGACGGCTTTCATGATCGGCGTTTCACCTTGGTTATTGCGGTAAACACCGATACCTAGGTCGACCTTATCAGGGCGTTCGTCGCCACGGTAAGCCACAGAAAGAGAGAGAATTGGATCTAAAGTTGGTTTTGGTAGATGTGAAAACATGAAAGTCACAACCCTTTGAAATTCAAGTAATGAGTTTTACGTTAACATTATCGTAGTAAAATCAGAAACATTTTTTAATAGAAGCGCTTAGTTACCATAAGTAATCCGATAACCGTCGATTTATCAGGCAATTTCGCTCATCGATTGCACAGCATCAGGCGCAACTGTCTGCTTAGCAATCATGGTTTATGGTGCGCTCTGTTTGAACTGCCTTGGCGTCATCCCAGACCACGCCTTAAAACGAGTGCTAAAGTTAGCCGCATTTGGGTACCCGACTATCTCTCCGATATGTTGAATCGACCAGTCACTTGAGCGTATCAAGCGTGCTGCGTATTCCATTCTCATCCGCATAATATGAGTCATTGGGCTATGAGAATAATACCGCTGACACAAACGATGAAAATGAGGCTCAGAACACGGGAATAGACTCGCTAACTCTTGGACATTCCACTCTTTATGCAGCTGCTTCTGTACATTGTCGAACACACGCCTTAAACGAATTGAGTTTCTTGATTGTTCTTGAGGTACTGGTGCATTTAGCATGAATTCAATTTGAGCCACACTATGAATCGCAATCGCGCCACCCAAATCGATGGGAAGAGAAATACTCCGAAGCAAAGTGTGAATACAAGACGCAACGACTTCGGCAGCAGGTGTTAAGGTGTAACTGATCTCATCGCTGATGTTTGCCCAAGCTTTATCAGGTGAAAGAAATATCCACGCTATCTGCCATGTCTCCTCTTCTATCCCAAATCCGTTTTCAATTCCGGCTGGCACAGTAATACAAGAACCGGGCTCAAGGATATAGCGACAACTTCCACTCTCTAACCAACCTTTACCCCTTACAGTAAATAACAGCATATGCTTCGGCTGATTCTTGCGATAAACGGAAAAGAACTCACGACACGAAGCCGTACCACACTGAACAATTCCAAGTTGCTCAAACGCGAGCACATGGCTTTGGTCGACAAACTCTTGATGGGTACTCTCTGAGATTTCATAGCGTTCTTGCTTATCATTCATAGGTATCGCCGCCCGCCTCGTCAACTGCCCTTACTCCTACCTATATACTGAACTGTTCGCATGACCTTGCAGTACGCCTTTATCGAACGAGAGATTTGGAGAGTTTGGCAAAAGTTTATGATTCAACCGAAAAATACAGCCAAATCAAATGTCGATAAACTTCTCGCATACAAACAACTGAGGAAATGCGATGCGTTCTACATATCGTCATTTAGACAAAGAGTTTTGGAACAAGCTGATTCAGATTGGATTACCTGTATCACTACAGACAATGCTGTTTTCGCTGCTTGGCGTGGTCGATATTTTTATGGTCAATCAGCTTGGCGATGCAGCGACAGCTGCAGTAGGCGTTGGGAACCGTATCTTTTTCTTCAATTTAATCATGGTTTCTGGCATTAGTGGCGCTGTGAGCGTGCTAGCTTCACAATATTTTGGGGCGGGTGATTTCAACGGCATTCGACGTACACTTGCTCAATCATGGGCACTGTCTGTGTTTGCCATCATTCCGTTTGTACTTGTTTATATCTTGGCTCCTGAATCAGTGGTGTCTGTTGTGGCCTCAGACCCTGATTACGTCCAACTGGCAACGGACTACCTTTGGATAACAGGAGCCAGCCTTATCGGCACCGCTATCGTTGTGCCGCTCGAAAGCGCGTTACGGTCAGTGGGTGAAGCAAAATTACCAACCAAAATCAGTATCTTCGCCATTGTGATCAACGCGATACTCAATGCGCTACTTATTTTTGGCTTATTCGGTTTCCCTGAGCTAGGCGTCGTCGGCGCAGCCATCGGCACCACAGTGTCGAGGTTTGTGCAGACCATTGCTTTGCTCCTGTTGGCGAAAAAGCACTACCCACAACTGTTCCCAACCATGGATAACTGGCGTCAGGCGATAATTGCTAAACACAGAAAGAAATACCTCACTATTGCGATGCCCATGCTGATTCATGACACCGCATGGGCAGGCGGAATCCTGATTTATAATGTGATTGTTGGGCAAATGGGCGTGGGTGAGTTGGCAATCATCTCGTTATTATCACCCGTAGAGAGTATTTTGATTTCAGCGTTTATGGGCTTTGCCGTTGCGGCATCAATCATTCTTGGGAACGAAATCGGAGCGAAGAACTACCAAAGAGTAGAGAACACCGCATGGGGCTATGTACTAGTAAGCTGCGGACTTGCGATACTGCTTGCCCTACTGTGCTTTGTGTCTAAGCCTGTGATTGTCTACCTAATAGACCTGACTCACTTAGAGCTAAAAGAGACAGCTGTTAATGTTGCTCTGGTAATTGCGTTAGGCATGATACTTCGAGTATTCAACATGGTCGGAATTGGTGGCGTGCTAAAAAGTGGTGGCGATATTAACTACAGTATTTTTATCGACCTGTTTGGGCAATGGGCGATCGGCATACCACTTGCGTACTACACAGCACTGGTTTTGGGCTGGCCGTTAGAATGGGTGATGTTGATTGTTTTACTTGAAGAGTTGGTCAAAATCGCACTCACAAGCCAACGCATTCAATCGAAGAAATGGATTAACAATCTCATCGAAGAGCAACCAAGGACGACAATGTAGTCGCGGGAATAACTAAAGAACTCACATCTAAGGGCTTCATTTGCAGTTTAAGCTGCGGATAAGCCCTTATTTCTTCGTTTAAGCGAGAAAAATTAAATGTCAGTGAAACGATGAATTATTTGGTTAGAACTACCACGCCAATCCAACATAGGATCGGCTTTATCTTGCTCAAAACGGCCATCTATCAAGGTATCAATATAACTCAACACCTCTTTCTGCTTTTCGTCGAGTTCATCTAACTCATAGCCCGTCCACATCCAAATATCTTTGTTTTGGCATTCGCTTTTAACGCGCTTAACCAGTTTCAGGACATCAGCCACATTTGCTGGATGCAAAGGATCACCACCAGACAGAGAAAGCCCACGACGCTTGATTCGCTCATCGTTAAGATCGGCAATAATGTGATCCTCAAGCTCCTGAGTAAACAGGTGACCAGAGTCTAAGCGCTGTGTCGATTGATTGTAACAGCCGCGACACTGATGAACGCAACCAGACACAAACAGTGTACAGCGTGTACCGGGACCATTTACGACGTCAATTGGATGATATTGATGATAATTCATAGAGTTGCCGATATTTAGGAGAAGACCGCTTGATTCAAATGACTAAACTCCCTCTAACATGAGAGGGAGTCTTCGCTTAACAGATGAGAAGTCGTGTCGAGTTACAGATGCTTAACGCGACGTTTAACTTCTTCCTGCTTACCAAAGTTAAATGGTCGAGCATCTGGACTGCCTAGGTAACCACAAACACGGCGTGTTACTGACACTTTGGTTGAGTCATGGTTACCACATTTAGGACAAGTAAAGCCTTTGCTCGTACAGTCGAACTCACCGTTGTAACCACACTCGTAACACTCATCAATCGGTGTATTTGTACCGTAGTAAGGCACGCGTGAGTAACTGTAATCCCAAACGTTTTCAAGCGCTTCGATATTCTTCTGCATGTTAGGGAATTCGCCGTAGCAGATAAAACCACCACTTGAGATCTCTGGGTAAGGCATCTCAAAATCGATCTTATCGTAAGGGTTAACCTTCTTCTGAACATCTAGGTGGAAGCTGTTGGTGTAGTAACCACGATCCGTTACACCTTCAATTACACCAAACTCTTTAGTATCGATGCTGCAGAAGCGACTACATAGGTTTTCACTTGGCGTGCCGTATAGGCTAAACGCATACCCTGTCTCTTTGGTCCAAGTCTCTACTTCGCGTTTCATGTATTGCA
This sequence comes from Vibrio sp. D404a, assembly GCF_030248535.1. GTDB lineage: Bacteria > Pseudomonadota > Gammaproteobacteria > Enterobacterales > Vibrionaceae > Vibrio. The sequence goes on from NZ_JAHGAJ010000019.1 coordinate 158,882, forward strand.
CAAGCTCAAGTGCCTTGTTGCGCATTTCTGTGTCATCGTAAAGGTGCGTTTCTGTACCAAATAACGCAGTCATCGCTTCATGAATACCGATATAGCCAAGAGACACCGAAGCACGGCCGTTCTTAAAGATATCTGCAATCGAATCGTCAGCTTTCAAACGAACACCACACGCACCTTCCATATAAAGAATCGGCGCAACACGTGCTTTAACGTTTTCAAGACGGCTGATTCGAGTCTCTAGCGCACGACGAGCCAGTTTTAACTTTTCGTCCAGCAATGCGTAGAACTTGGCCATATCACCTTTCGCATTGATAGCAATACGTGGCAAGTTTAGGCTCACAACACCTAAGTTGTTACGACCTTCATGGATAAGCTCACCGTTTTCTTCGTAAGTATTTAGGAAGCTACGGCAACCCATCGGCGTTTTAAATGAACCTGTCACTTCTACTACTTTGTCGTAGTTAAGAATGTCTGGGTACATGCGCTTAGACGCACACTCAAGCGCTAGCTGTTTGATATCGTAATTCGGATCATCTGACTTGTGGTTTAGGCCATCTTTGATTGCAAAAACCAGTTTTGGGAATACCGCTGTTTTACGGTTCTTACCAAGGCCAGCGATGCGGTTTTTCAAGATCGATTGTTGGATCAATTTCGATCCCCAGCTTTCGCCTAAACCAAAACCAAACGTCACAAATGGTGTTTGGCCATTCGCCGTATGTAGCGTGTTTACTTCGTACTCTAGCGATTGGAATGCGTCGTAACACTCTTTCTCAGTGCGAGCGATAGCAAAGGCTTCAGGGTTATGAATGTCCCACTCTTTCGCAAGCTGAAGGTGCTTTTCGTAGCTCGCCATTACATAAGGTTCTAGTACCTCATCAATACGGTTGATCGTCGTGCCGCCGTAAATGTGGCTCGCCACTTGTGCAATGATCTGGGCTGTTACAGCTGTCGCGGTTGAGATTGATTTTGGTGTATCAATCTCTGCATTACCCATCTTAAAGCCGTGAGTTAACATGCCTTTTAAGTCGATCAGCATGCAGTTAAACATCGGGAAGAATGGTGCGTAATCTAGATCGTGATAGTGAATGTCGCCGCTTTCGTGCGCTTGTACGATATCACGTGGCAAAATGTGTGTTTTCGCATAATGTTTAGCCACGATACCAGCAAGAAGATCACGCTGTGTTGGAATCACTTTACCGTCTTTGTTGGCATTTTCGTTGATTAGGTCAACGTTGCTCTCTTCAATCAGGCCTTCGATTTCGCGTGTCAAAGCACTCTGCTTCTCACGCGCAATATCGCGGTCGTGGCGGTATTCAATGTACGCACGAGCAAGAGACTTATAAGGCCCCTGCATAAGCTCATTCTCAACCATGGTTTGAATTTCAGAGATATGAACTTCATCGTACTCTTCGAGCTTTAATTCCACAGCCAATGCCACATTCAAAGCATAAATGGCAATTTCCTTATCTGACTTTTCTGATGCTGCTTCCACTGCAGCTTGAATGCGATCTCTGCTGAATGGAGCTCTTGAGCCATCACGCTTGATTACGATTGATTTCACCACTTCTCCTTACTCTCTAGGTATTCACAGACTTATCCACAAACACACTATATAGAGCGATTTATCGTTTAACTAACACTAGATATTGTGGCGTATTTAACGAGAACCACCAAACGCGGGTATTGATTTGGATCAATAAAAGAGGAGTGCTGACTAAGATCAATTCAATCTTATGACGTTATCTCTCAAGTCGAAAAAGAAACAATGTAACAATAAAAAAGTGGCTAAAAAGCCTTGAATTTTTGCCAAGTGTTGTAGGATAACGGCTCAGGGAAAATCAATACAAAATTCAGAGAAAAACGCCGTGAATAGACTTCAAAAGTGGGTTATCACCACCTGCCTATTTAGTAGTACCGCTTTAAGTGCACCTCTAAGCATATCAAGTTGGAATATTGAATGGTTATCAACCAATGAGGCTGTGAATAAAATGAGTGAGCTTCGTAAGGAGAAAGATTTCAACCAACTCTCTTACCACTTTAAGCAACTCAATAGCGATGTGATGGCATTCCAAGAGGTCGATAATATTGAGGCTATAAAGCGCGTTGTTGGTCCTGATTTTCGTATCGTGATGTCTGACCGAGCATCTAACCGATACAAAGCGAACCAGTTCTCAGATGTAAACCAATACACAGGCTTCGCTGTTAGGCAAAATATTAATGTCGTTAATAAGCCCGACTTAAAGCTTGAAACACGCTCTGGCAGTAAACTTAGGTTTGCAAGCTACATTGTAGCGGAGCTTCATGATAAACCCATACATTTGCTCTCGGTACACTTAAAAGCGGGATGTAGCGGCGCCTACAAGCGCAATAACAACTGCGATCGACTCAAGCAGCAAGCTAAGGTATTAAATGATTGGATAGTAGAGCGTGAAGAGAAACAGCAGGCCTACGCGGTACTGGGAGACTTCAATCACAACCTATCCTACCGTGGTGATTGGCTTTGGTCTGTACTGAGTGAAAACAACCAAGCACAGTTAGCGACTCGCTCTACGCGTGCTGAGTGTAAAGTGCGTTCTAACCGAAACAAGAACAAAACCCATCAATTCCGCTCACTGATTGATCACATAATCGTGAGTGAGGATCTCAACACGTCATCGACAAAGCAATACGTGTTCCCTTCTCATGATGTGCTCGACTACTTTCTAAGTGATCACTGCCCTGTATCAACACAGATAAAACCTTAGATCTCAACTGTAGGCCTAAAGGCTAAAATAAAGGTAGGTAGGTAACAAAAACGCCCGCAAAGATAGAAATCTCTACGGGCGTTCTAATAGTAAAACGTTTTCTAGTAGCGAAGAACCTGCCTAGATACGTTGGCCTACGTTTCGTGCGATCATCAGCACTTCATCAGCCGAATATAGATTTGAGATAGTCGTCTCTACCTCTGCACCAAGTGTCGACTTATACAGTTGCTGTGCAAAGTTGTCTGCTCTAGTGGTAACGAGTACGTGTTTAAGCGTAGAGCCTTGCTCTGCTAACAGTTCTTTGACCACTTTTAATGAATCAAGAATCAGTGTACGGCCGAGTCCCTTTCCTTGATGCTCAGTCGCAATAGCTAACTGTTCCAGTTCCAAGACCGCTTCAGGACGAAATCCGCTCTTTTGAACCCAGATAATGTAGCCTTGAATCTCGCCATCAAGCTCTAATACCAAGTTAATGAAACGTGGTGAAGCATTTAGGTTACACTGTAACCACTCTTTTGACTTGGTTTGACGCACAAACGCTTGTTGATGAACTCTTGCTGCACCATCAAGATCGGCAGCTTGCATTAACCTCACGTTCATAACATTACATCTCTGAGTTAGGGCGCGTTTTACAGTGTAAAATTGCTTTCTCAAGCAACTCTAGCGCAGTCTGGTCGTTTTCAGGCAGAACCGCATCGGAAGTAGCAAGAGGCTCTACACGATCCCCCCACGTGATATGCCCTGCGCCCCATGTAAGACCTGCACCAAACGCAGCAACCAGAATATTCGCACCCGGCTTAACTGCACCTTGCTCAAGGGCTTCACACATTGCAATTGGAACAGTCGCAGCAGAAGTGTTGCCGTAGTTTTGAATATTGACGAACGCCTTTTCTCTCTCAATACCAGCCATATCACACAATGTTTGAATGATGCGGATATTCGCTTGGTGCGGGATGACGACATCAATGTTTTCCGTTGAGATACCGGTACGGCTCAGAACGGTATGAGCGGCTGCGCCCATGCCTTTCACTGCACGCTTAAAGATCTCTTTTCCAACGAAGTCAAAGTCCCAGTAGCCGTTATCTGCAGCAAAGCGATCCATTGAAGTACCAAACTTAGGTACAGCAAGGATGTCGCGACCTTCCGCGTCACAGCCGATTTGAGCCTCTTGTAGACCTACTGGTTTCTCAGTACGCGATAACACCGCTGCGCCCGCACCATCACCAAACAGTACTGCGGTATCACGCTTTGTCCAGTCGATGAAGAATGAGAGTCTTTCTGCACCAATTACAATCGCGTTTCGGTAGTTACCTGCTTGAATTAAGCGAGTTGCGGTTTCTAAACCATAGATAAAGCCGGTACATGCAGCGTTTAAATCAAATGCTGCAGCGCTTTTGATACCCAGATTTTGTTGAACCTTAGAAGCTGTATTCGGGATAAGGGAGTCTGGAGAGCATGTCGCGACAATGACGATGTCGATATCTTCTGCCGTTAGGCCTGCACACGCCATCGCATGTTGAGCAGCTACGGTAGCTAAATCCGATGTGTTTACATGGCTGATTCTTCTGTTTTCAATCCCTGTTCTTGTACGAATCCACTCGTCAGACGTATCGATAAAAGTACTGAGGTCATCATTGGAGAGCGTCGATGGCGGTAGACACTTTCCCCACCCGGTAATTTCAGCGTAAAACTTTGTCATCATTTACCTATTTATTGTTTGTTTTTATTTGAGTATCGTATTGTTGTTTCAAACAGTATAAGCACACAGTGAGCAATTCGTAAATCGTGTTGGTCAAAGTGAAGCAATAAAAAAGAGAAAGTTATGTCTACATTCAATACTCGTTGCCCTGCCTGTCAGGGTGTTAATCGTGTCCCTTCAGAGCGAGTCTCAGAAAGCCCAACCTGTGGTAAGTGCAAAAGCCCATTATTAGACGGTGCGCCAATAGAAGGGACAAGCGTGAACTTTTCAACACTGCTCGATAGTGACCAGCCTGTGGTGGTCGATTTCTGGGCAACGTGGTGTAACCCTTGCGTGGGGTTCGCGCCAGTATTCAGTGATGTTGCTGCAGAGCGTAACGGAAATGTACGCTTTGTGAAGATCAATACTGAAGACCAACAACAGCTCGCGGCTCAGTATGCGATTCGTAGTATTCCGACCGTGATGGTGTTTAAGCAAGGCAAAGTGGTTGATACCATCAACGGTGCACTGCCAAAAGGTCAATTTGATCAATGGCTTAATCAAGCGTTAACCAAATAAACACTAAGAGTCAGAACAGCCTCACTGTTCTGACTCTTCTTTTAATCCCGTCTAAATTCTCAAACTCTGGTATCAATAATTATGTGATGCCTTGAAGTGCGGTTAGTTAGATTGCTAACTCACTCTCTCCTGTGGTCTCACCCACTTCTGATTTTCGTGATTCACACAAGCCATATTCCTTTTTGATCTGGTCAGAAATCTTTTCCGCAATCATGATTGTCGGTGCATTGGTGTTCGCCCCAACCAAGGTTGGCATGATGGAAGCATCGACCACACGTAAGTGATTCAAACCATATACCTTTAGGTTTTCGTCAACCACGGCATTCGGATCATCTACCACGCCCATTTTACATGTGCCCACAGGGTGGTACTGCGTATCTGCGCGGTTTCGAATGTCCTGTTCTATTGCTTGGTCATCCATTGCATCGACTGGATAAAAGTTGGCTCCCCGTACATCATCAAACGCGGCACTTTCCAACATTTGATGTTGTTTCTTCCACCCTTTTATCATCACTTCCATATCTTCTGGATCACTAAAGAAGGCAGGGTCTATCTTGGGAGGATCATATGGATTACCGCTTGTTAACGTCACCTCACCTCGGCTTTTTGGTCTCAATAAGGTCACATGTGAGCTAAACCCATGACTCATATGAATCTTTCTTGCATGGTCATCGACAACCGCTACCACAAACACAAATTCAAGATCAGGCACCGTTAGGTCATCATCTGAATAAAAGAAGCCAATACCTTCGGCAAAATTACTGGTCATTTTTCCCGTTCGCTGTTTAAGCCATAACGGTAGCGCTTTAGTCATGTCGGCGCTCATTTGCAGCGAAATGCCAAACGTCTCATACTTATCACTGCACTTGTAGCTGTGGATGAGATCGATGTGATCTTGTAGGTTTTGCCCAACGCCCGCGAGTTCATGCACAACAGGTATATCATGCTTTGCCAGTTCCTCACTCGCGCCAACACCCGATAACATAAGAATCTGTGGCGAACCGAATGCACCGGCCGAAAGAATCACTTCTTTGCGTGCACCTATCTGAAATACTTGCCCTTTGGAGCCATATTCAATACCCACTGCTGTTTTTCCTTCAAAAAGGATTTTATGTACAGTCGCATTGGTCACAACAGTTAGGTTAGATCTTGCTAAGTTCGGGGTTAGGTATGCTTTGGCGGCGCTGCATCGCTCTCCGTTGACCTGTGTTACCTGTGTGGCCATTGCACCAAATTGTTCCGCACCATTAATGTCTGTATTTCGTGGTACACCGATAGATTCACAAGCATCTAAATAACGCTCAATCATTCGACTTGGGCTGCGAAGGTTCGCCACATTGAGCGGCCCTCCCTGACCATGATAATCGTCATGATGTTGTTCGTTGTTCTCAGCTTTCTTAAAATACAGCAAACACTCTTGGTAGCTCCAACCTGAGTTACCCAACTCTTGCCATAGGTCGTAATCATATTGATGACCACGTGCGTACATCATGGCATTGATTGAGCTTGATCCACCTAAGGTTTTCCCTCGCGGCTGATAACCTTTACGTCCATTCAAGCCCGGTTGTGGAACCGTCTCAAAGCCCCAATTGTGGATCTTCGTCGGCATAATCGCGGCAACGCCAACTGGAGTATGAATCAGTGGGCTATTGTCCTTACCACCAGCCTCTAGCAGACACACTTCTACGTTCGGATCTTCGGAAAGTCGTGACGCCAACACACAGCCCGCTGAACCACCACCGACAATAATGAAATCATACTGCGTCATTGATGTACTCCTTCCCTTGTGTCGGGCTCAGTTCGCGTTTAAGGATCTTACCCGTTGCCGTCATTGGTAATATTGTGCGTATATACACATGGCGTGGATATTTATAGTCTGCCAATTGGCTTCGGCACCATGTTTGAATCTCTTTGGCATTTACAGAGGCGAGCTCACGAACCACCACGTGTGCGTGAACCTCTTCACCAAGCTTGTCATGCGGCGCCCCAACGACCGCGGCCATTTCGACATCTGGGTGGCACATCAACACCTCTTCAACCTCACGAGGATAGACGTTATAACCGCCACGAATAATCATGTCTTTCACGCGATCAACAATAAACAAGTTACCGTGATCATCCAGCCTACCGATATCACCAGTTAAAAACCATCCGTCTCGAATGCTCTCCTGTGTTGCCTGTGGTCTCTTGTAGTAGCCTTTCATGACACTTGGGCTCTTAATGCAGATTTCGCCCAACTCCCCAATGGCAACTCTGTTTCCTTCAACATCTGTGACCTTAACAAGGTGACCACATAAAGGTTGCCCGACGCTACCCGCCACTCTGTCCCCATCAATATGATTAAAGGTTGCCACAGGTGCGGTCTCTGATAGTCCATAGCCTTCTAAAATGGGTAATTCAAACTGTTTTTCAAATTGGCGAATGGTCTCGACAGGCATCGATGAGCCTCCAGAAACACCAAGCCGTAGGCTATGTTTAACTTTATCAGAGCGTTCCTGACATGCTTGTCCTGCTTTAAGCATAGCCATATACATGGTAGGCACTCCAGCAAACACACTCACTTTATGCTCAATGATCTGTTCAATCACATCCAAAGGATCAAAGCGCTGAATCATTACAATCGTCGCACCCGTTAGAATGCTCGCGTTCATCATTACCGTTTGCCCAAAACTGTGAAACAGTGGCAGTGTTGCGAGTGTGGTATCGCTGTATTCGAGTCTCATTAGATATTGTGACGACATGGCATTAGTCAGCATATTGGTGTGAGACAGTTCTGCGCCCTTTGGCTGACCGGTTGTTCCAGAGGTATAGAGAATGACGGCTGTGTCGTCACCCGCCACAACCTGCGTCTCTTCTACGGATTCACTCGCATCATTTTCTAACCAGAGTTTAAATAGCGTATCGATGTCTGAAGTCACGTCATTCATCAACACAAAGTGCTCACATTTTTCAGCTTGGTCAAAACCCGCTTTACCGAATTCAGCGATAGGCAGAGTTTTATCCCCTTGGTGGCACAGGAAGACCTTAGCGTCTGAATCCTTAAGATGATATTCAACTTCACGAGCTTTAAATAAGATATTGAGAGGGACGACGACGCCACCAGCTTTAAGAATACCGTAATAGGCGATGACAAATTCAGCGGTGTTCGGGCAAGACAGCGCAACTTTATCGCCTTGATTGGTTCCAATCTGTTTTAAGTGAAACGCGACTCTGCCCGCCAGCTTATTAAGCTCTTGATAACTCATTTGTTTATCTTGCCAGCGTAGTGCTGGCTTGGATGGAAAAATGCTTGCGCTTCGCTCTAGATTTACTGCTAGGTTGTGCATCATGCTCTCCTTATTAATAGGTGACAATGTAACTAAGTAAAGCCAAGCTACCGCCACCAGCAAGATCCATTTCAAATTTAATCGCGGTTAACGAATGTTTTTAGGACTCTATGTCTCCTTTGACACTCATCTGACTTTTATGATTACAACATTTTGATAACATTCAACACAGGTTGCATAAAGACAAAAAACGGTGATATTCGGACACATCTATTAGCAGAGTTATCGTTTTAAGGTGAGATTTGGAGGACGACTATGGAGCAATGCGCGGTTTATGAACCCGATATGCAAGCATTTGGTATCTTAGATATTCAACTGTTGCTGCGCTATTTAGACACTCGAGTTGCTATCCCAGAATTGCTCGAAGGTAGCCATATCGCGCCTATACAATTAACTGCGCCGGATGCCCACGTGTCCCTAGCTCAAAAACTGGCCGTCTACAGCAACGCGCTCGCGATCACCGAAGAAAAGGACCTCGGCCTTAATGTAGGACTTCAAGCCCGATTTAGCGACTTTGGCGTGTTGGGTTATGCCGTGTTCAGTAGCAATACCCTGCTCGACTCTCTATTGATGGGATTTAAATACTTGAAGCTAGCTGGGCCTGTATTAAAAAAGACCATGGCCGTGAACGAGAAAACTGGCTATTTCCGTGCAGAGCAGTTAGTCGATATTGAAGGTTTACTGCCCTTTTGCTGTGAATATTGGTTTGCCGCCATTCAAAGTTTGTGTGAAGAAGTGATGCAACACCCTTTTCCTTCCAAGGTGATCCGTTTTCCGTATCCAGAACCAGAGTATGGCCACCGTTATCAAGAGGTATTTCATTGCAAAGTGGAGTTCAACAGCCCACAGTTAGAATGGGAGTTTGACTCTGAATGCCTATACGCGCCGCTACCCACAGCGAACCCTGTGACTCTGAAAATGTGCCTGAACTCCTGTGATGATCTATTAAAGAAAATCAGTTCACCGAGTAACCTTCGTGAACAAGTAACGCAGCGCTTCCTAGAGAACCCGGGTAACTACCCTTCAATCGAAACTCTATCCAAGCAGTTAGGCATGTCGTCTCGGACATTAAGGCGTCATTTAAAGACCAACGGCACCAGCTACCAGCAGATCCTCGATCATGTACGATTTCACTTAGCAAAACACTATCTAAACTCGACACAATTCTCTATTGAGGAGATCTCGGAGCGTATCGGTTTTTCTGACAGCGCTAACTTCCGGCACGCATTTCGTAAATGGAGTGGCGTTGCGCCTAGAGCTTATCGCAAGAGTGTACTTAGTGAATCGCCTATTGAGTAAACCAACTCTTTAATCAAGTTCTTCCACGTTTTCTTTAGAGGAAATCGCGCTCAATATTTTGGAGTATTCACAAACAATTAGTCTTAATTTACGCACAAAAACCCATCTTTCCTGCTCCACTCAGTGCAGTTCTTTTGCACAAATAGAGCGATAAAAATCCTTTATCTTAACGGTCATTTTTATTCGTTTTACCTAAAACCATTTGTGCCCCATAGTCGCGGAAAATTCACTGCTCCACGACTATATAGAGGCTCCCGCATTGGACAACATCCAAACCAACACTCGCATAACCGTTCCAGTTATTGCACTCTCTTTCTACGCGATTGCATCAGGTTACTTGATGAGCTCTTTGCCATTAATGTTATCTGAATACGGTCTAGAGAGCTCATTGTCGAGTTGGTTGGCGAGTGCGTTCTATGCAGGTCTATTAGCGGGCACGTTACTGATTGAGCGTGCGATTGCAAAAGTTGGTCACCAACGTGCATTTGTGCTCTGCCTAAGTGTATTTATTGCCACGATTCTAGTGCTGCCTATGCTTCCTAATGCGGCAGTCTGGTTAGCGGCTCGATTCATTGCCGGTATCTCTGTTGCGGGTATCTTTGTTATCGTTGAATCTTGGCTAATGAGCGGAGAAGAGTCTCAACGTGCAAAACGCTTGGCTATTTACATGTGTTCACTTTACGGTGGCTCTGCTATTGGTCAGTTAGGCATTGGTTACTTAGGTATCACTGGTGGCGTGCCGTTCATCGCGATGTTCACACTGCTGTTTGGCGCAATCATCGTGTTGCTATACGGTCAAGCAACCGCACCACAGATGCACGACGCACAAACATTGTCACTTAAGCAAATCAGCAAACTGAGCCACAGTGCGCTTATCGGCTGCATTGTGTCTGGCTTAACGTTAGGTGCGATCTACGGTCTGATGCCTGTAGAGCTAGAGCAGCGCAACATTGCGCACGAAGACATCGGTGGTTTGATGGCGCTAGTGATCATTGGTGGCATGGCAATACAACCGGTTGTGACTTGGTTGTCTAAGTATGTTGGTCAAGTTCTGCTGATGGCGCTATTTAGCTTGATGGGTGTAGCGAGCATTGCAGTACTGACGCTTAACTCTGGTATTTATGTGTTAGGTATGAGCCTTTTTGCGCTTGGTATGGCGACATTTGCACTATACCCAATTGCAATTAACTTAGGCTGTCGCAACTTAGACCCAAGCTACTTGGTGTCTGTGACGCAAGTGATGCTGCTTTGCTACAGCGTTGGCTCAGTTGCGGGTCCAATCGTTGCGGATAGCTTTATGGATTCTCAAGCAGGTTTGTTTACCTACTTGTTTGCTTCTTTACTGGCAACAACCATCTACATGTTGATCGCAAGTCTGAAGCGCTCTCACCTACAAATCGCAGGCGAGTAGTTTTTACAGAGCAAGCAAGACGACTAAGTTAAGTCGGATTTAACATCAACCTGCTGTATATCTAAAGGCGCTGAACCCTTGGTGATCTCCACACACTAGATTCAGCGCCTTTTCGTTTCAATATTTGGTGGTTAACGATCGCAAGAGTAACTTAACGCCTTATTCCGTTATGTAGTCTTTTACTGGGATCGTATCTTTAACGCGGATGACAACGACGGACGTTGATACATCCTCTGCACTCACTTCCGAGTCAATAGGTTGTACGATCACATCCGATGGGTAGATGCTGGTTTTGCTGATGATGTTCACCAATTCAGCACGACACATAAGACGCTGCTTTTTAATGTTACTGGTATAGAGCCAAGTCGCAACGTCGGGCGTTTCGTGATTAATGTTGCTGGTAAACAGTTCCAACGGCTGACCGATAAGTAAGGCTTCTTCAACATCAAACCATTCGCGAGCGGCAGGGTTTGCGTAACAAATACGACCCTCTTTATCGACCGTAATAATGATGTCGCCAATCGCCCCAACCAACACTTGGCTAAATTGGTTTTGTCGAGACATATTGATGTAAACCTTTTTGAACCGTGAATAGATCAAGCGCATCTCTTCCGGTAGCTCATCTAAGCTGAGCTTGTCTTCTTGCTCGCGACTGTAAGTTGACTCATCGGTAATATAATCAATGAGATGACTCACGGGTTTAACAACGTTTCGACTAAACACAACCCAGAGCGCGAGACTCACTAATGGAATCCCAAAGACCAAACCAAGCAGCAAATAACGAGGATCAACAATTTCGTAATTATCTGAATCAAACGAGATCACGAAATTGGCAGGCTGTACACGCCCATCCGACATCGTGACTCGATACTCTGCGCGAAAGCCATCTTGCTCCTTGATCACGTCATCGACGGAAACACTATAGCCTTGATCATAACTCACCTGAGTTAAACGCATACCCGCAGCAGTATAGTGAAAGCGAAACGGTCTCCCGATCTTAATACTCATTCTTTTGAGCATATCCGCGTTAACTTCTTGAAGTACCGTAAGTAATCCAGCGGGACGCGCCTTCTGCTCATCAAGTACAGATATACACGCGAACATAAAGATACGGCCATCAATAAAGTCGATACCTAGCTTGCTTGATGGTGAAAAGATCATTTGTTGATCCGGTTCATGCAGCTCTCGAAAAGCCTTCACAAACGACTCATTCATTTCACTGTCAAGATGGATGAATTTGCCCATGCGGTCTTGGACAATGATTGTGCTCGCCATACTTGATCTAAGAAACTGTTCACCGTGCTCGATAGCGAGATCTCGATTCTCTCCATCGCGAATAAACTGTTCAATCGCACTGTCGTTTAACAGGCGTTGAGTATCCGCTTCCAGCGACCAAAACTCATTCGAGATATGGGTCATCGCGAGATCTTGGTACTGATCAATTAAGCCGTTTTTCCAGTGTTCTCGCTCAAGTTCAAGGGTAATTGTTGCGACGATACACGCGACCCAGGTCACGACCAGACAATTGATCACCACCGTCAAACGTAGTGAGTGACGTATAGAGGATATTGAATTCACGATGGACTACGCTCGTGACAATACTCTTCAATCTCTTGTCCAAGCAGAGCCAAGCCCTTAGTGATGAAGGCAATACGCTCATCACTATACGTCAGATCTCCTCTAGCGGAGCTCTTCTCTAGTTCTTTGGCAACACCAGACAATGGATCATTGCCAAGGTATAACGCACTGCCCTTAATGCGATGCGCTGTATCTTTAATAAAAGACCCATCTTGAATCGCTCCAGCAGACTCTAACTCGGCAATATCGTTGCGATAGTTTTTAATGAAGGTCGTTAGGATATCGTTGGCTATCTCATGATCATCACCGCTCATCGCTAAGACATGCGAGACATCAAAGGCTTGATAGTCAGGCAGCGTCAACTCTTCCGGTGTACCAGAGATTTCCTGAATGCCTGATGCTTCACTCGATGCCAAACCAAGCTTATTGAGAAAATCTTCATCATCAAATTCTAATCCACTTTGTTGTGCATTATTCTCACCAGAAAAAGGATCAATATTCGAAGTTATGTTGGTCGCAGCATCTCCAGAATCAAACGGTACATTGTCATTCGTTTGGTCAAATAGCGGTTCGTCCCAGAAGGTTTCTACGTTTTGTGATTGTTCGGGTAAAATGCCAAACTGCTCAAAGTCTGAGGCGTTGAACTCTCCAGAGTCGATCTGCGTTTTTTGTACCGCAAGCTCAAACTGTTCCATCTCGCGTTCAAAGCGCTCTATCTCTGAAAGCTCTGCTGAACTGTTTTCTACTTCTGCTTGATCATTTGAGCCGTTAAATTCATTCAACATGGATTGAAACTCTGACTGCTCAGATTCATCGGAACCGACGTCTTTGAATACTCCTGAGCTCTTGGCTTGATCTTCTTGCGCCTCTTCCCCTTGCGACTTAAGCCCAAAGCGCGGTGAATCACTCTCTATGTCGTGGATCGCCGCTTCGATTTCTCTCCAAGGTAGGCTTTCACTCTCCGCTTCTACTGCGTTAAGAGAAAAATCCGGTTGTGCGGAGATAGCGCAAATAGTATCGAGCTCAGACTCTAGTGACTCTGAATCTTGGTTAGATGATGCTTCAAGGTCATCAATCCATGAAAAGTCGGACTCAATCAAAGGATCTTCAGAGGCTGATGATGAATGGTCTGACGCCATATCTTCATTATGGAACGCATCAACAATACTTTGCTCATCGTGCTGATTGTCAGGCTCAAAACTGTTGGCATCTAACCAAGCCACCAGCGAGTTGTCGACATCTGAGAAATCTGATTCCGCCAAAGGTTGCTTACTGGTGACCTGTATCAGTTTGCTTTCTAATACATCTAGCGGGCAAGGTTTGGAGATGTAGTCATCAAAGCCAGCCGCCATACAACGCTTAGCTGCGCCACTGAGGGCATCGGCGGTAATCGCAATCAAATGTGGTTTATTGTCTGAAAACTCAGTCGAGATCTTCGTCGCAAGCGTAAAGCCATCCATTTCAGGCATATGACAATCAGACAGAACCACATCATAGCTCGGATCATCAAGGAACTTGTTATAAGCGATCAACCCGTTTTCAGCAGTATCAAAATTCACACCTAAGCGCTTTAGCTGCCCACCAATCACTTTACGGTTCACTTCATTGTCTTCGGCAAACAGTACTCTAATTTGCTCTAGTTGATTACCTGTCGGCAGGTCGCTAAAGGAGACGCCTTGCTCAACCACTTCCACCGAGCGGTCAACTTGCAGTGGTAATGTGATGCTAAACAAACTGCCATGGCCGATCACAGAGGAAACTCGGATCTCCCCGCCCATCTCAGAGACAATTTCATTACAGATACTTAAGCCTAAGCCTGTACCACCAAAGCGACGAGTGATGTCACCATCGGCTTGAACGAACGGGTCAAACAGCGTGTCTAGCTTCTCTTTGGCGATACCAATGCCACTGTCTCGGACTTGGAAGCCAATCAAATCGTAGCTAGCACCGTTGTCGTCTTGTTTGTAGTCAGCCGCGATCAACTGTGCACTCAGCTCGACAAAGCCATGTTGAGTAAACTTAACGGAGTTTGACACAAGGTTGTTGAGAACCTGCATTAGTCGCGTCGAGTCACACTGATACGCACCACCAATTTGCGCGTCAACACGACTGTTGATCGACAGATCCTTCGCGGTCGCTTTGTGTTTAAAGTTGCCGACGACGCTGGTCATCAAAGAATTGACTTCACAATTAACACTTTCGAGTGTCAGCTTTCCTGCATCCATCTTAGAGAAATCGAGGACATCGTTGAGTAGCGCCATCAAGTTACGCGCCGAACCATTCAATGTGTAAAGAAGGTCCTCTTGCTCTTTATCTAGCTTGGTAAACGACAAGGCTTCAGCCATGCCTAATACCCCATTCATCGGCGTACGAATCTCATGACTCATTCGCGCTAAGAAATCGGATTTAGCAAGAGTTAGTTCTTCCGCTTCACGTTTGGCTTGCTCTGCGTCTTTTAATGCCTGCTCTAGCGTCGCTTGGATCTCTTTACGTCGGCTAAGTTGGTGACGATAGAACATGAAACACATCAGCAAGAAGACGATCAATACGCCACTTGCGATCACGACTTGTTGGTAGAGCGCCTTTACACGCTCCGACTCTTGGCTAAAGACAATGTGCTCTTTCCACTTCTTCTGCAAGTTTTGTTGAAAACCCTCCCCCAAGCTATAGATACCCATATTGAGTAGGCTGACCCACTCGCTCTCCATTTTCGGTAACGCTATACGTGGCCAGAACTCAGTATCAAAGTCTTCAGCTTTGTGAAGGTTTAGAGTAAACAGCTTATGTTTATTCACCAGATAAGCACTATTTAACAGCTTGCCAACGTAAGCGTCAGCGCGCCCTTCAGCAACGGCTCGCATCGCTTCTTCTGCTGTATCTAGGTAGATGATCGGGTTTACCGGAAGTAGCTCAGCTAACAACTCGTTTTCATGCAAGCCACGGACCAGCGCCAAGCGCTTACCCTTGAGTTGACTGATGGCGTAGTAATCTTCTTCACTGGCAATGGCAAGGTGGGTGCGATCGATATCCATGGTGAAATCGAGGCTCGCTGAACGTTGGTCGGTTTTATAAACACCGGGGAACATATCCACTTCGCGATTCCTCACCGCATCCATCGCCTCTTGAAAAGAGTGGTACGGCTTGGCAACAAAGGTAATACCTAGGCTTTGACTGATGCTTCTCATCACATCGACAATGTAACCTTCAATAAAGAACTCTTCGGCGATAAAGTAAGGCTCTTCACCATCGACGATGTACGCATATTCCAGCACTGGTCGCTCAACCAACTTACGCTCTTGGCTCTCGTTGATATCTTTGATGTATGAACCCACTAAAATATCGAATGATTCGTTACCATTACCGGTAATTTGGAACCACATCTCATGGGTCAATTCTTCAGATAGGTTACGTATCCCTTGATTCACGAGCAGCATCAACTCGCTGTCTTCGAAGCGAGTCATAGAACGAATGGAGATGCGGTTGTTGGTGTCGATACGGGAAAACTGATCACTCAACCCACGATCTTGTAGCGCGACATCCACTTCTTTTGGAACCCAACTGTAGATGTAATTCAGCGCTTCTGCTCGCTCGACAACTTTTTCGGTAGAGTTGGTATGAATCTCGACGCCATATCCGACATTAAAATCCGTCGGCTTAATTGAGCTTGGGAGAACAAAACCAACTTTACCTTGTTCTCTTTGCTCACCGACGCGTTTCCAAAGTGCGGTTTGCACTTGGATATAAGGTAGGCTGAACTTAACCCACTTGGTTAGGTTTGTGTTGTACGTGCTTGTCGTCAGAACATCAACATGACCTTCCAGCAGGTCGGAATAGAGGCTCTGATAAGATGCATAACGAAATTCAATGTCGTAGCCAAACTCTTGACCCCACATCTGCCAGTACGACTTCATAAAAGCACGCAGCTGATCAACATCTTCCCCTGCACGATGGTAGGCCTGAGAGACATCAACCTTAGGTATGCCGACAGTAATAACTGGGTTTAAATGCGTTGTACCTTGTACCGAACGCGCGCTCTGGGCAAGAAAATCTTCGTCCGCTTTCAGTGGCATAGAGACACAAGCAAACAAAGCAATCAATGGAAATAACCATTGTCTCACACCAAAAAGAATACAGTTCTTCAGCATTTATTAGGTACAACCCTATCAAGATGGAATTGCGTACAGTATAAATGCAACTTTTGATTAGTTCTGTTCTTTAGGGAACAGACTTCCGTATAAAAATTCTAAATAATAAAGAGGATGTAACTACCTGTGATCTCTCTATGCCATTCAACATCCTAAATCACTCGCGCCCCGTACTTATCGTTGACGATAGCTCTATGTACCGCACTGCCGCTAAAGGCATGCTTCAAAAGCTGGGGTACCAGTCAGAGCAACTTCATTTCGCACAAGACGCTACAGAAGCGATCCAGCGTTGCAGAAGCAATCATTACGGTTTGATCTTCTTTGATTACAACTTAGGAGACAAAGCAAACGGGTTTCAATTGATTGACGAGTTACAAACGAAAGGACTACTCGCGGCGGACTGTGTGACGATTATCGTAACTGGCGATGCAACAGCGGAGGTCGTGCGTGGGTTTATGGAGCTCAATCCAGATGGTTATCTACTTAAGCCGTTAAATTACGACACCCTAAAAGAGCGCTTGCCGGGCTTCATGCGTAAGAAACACGAACTTGCAGACCCAATGATCGAGTTCGCTAAAGGTAATTACGACAATGTGATTACCATGGTAGACGAGACCTTCTATCAAGAGGACGACATTATCGTTATCTCCCAGCGCCTAAAAGCAGAATCTCTCCTAGCTCTAGGCCAGTACGACGATGCACGCAATGTTTTGATCAACCTACAAGGCAGTGGTGAGAATGGAAAAGTTGTCCTTAATCTCGCCGACATCGCCCTTAAGCAGCGTCAATACAAACAGGGGCTGTTTTTGCTTAAGCCGCTACAAAAAGACCCTTTTCACGCTGCTGCCGCGGCGCAGTTAAGCGCAGAATTGAATGTCGCACAGATTCAGTTCGAGCCTGCACGTGAAGATATTGACCGCGCTATTGCTATCTCCCCCAAGGTCATCGAGCGCCATAAGATCCGGGTACACCTTGATATGGCGATGTTTAACTTGTCAGGCGCTATTGCTAGCACTAAGGCAATGATCTTGGAGTCTCGACACTCGTTTCGCGAGTCTGTCGAGATGTATCACCTTGCCGCACAACTGATACTGGATCAGGCACAGTTCTCACCTCGCGACAAACGCCTTGCGCATCTAAGCTCGCTAGGAAAATGGGCGGAAGGCTGGCGTTCTAAATTCCCTCGCACTGTGTACAAGCCTATGGAGTTATTGTTGTTCGCACGTGGCAACGTATTAAAAAGCGATACCATGAAAGCACGTCAGCTTCTGGCGGAATACCATGAATACCTCAAAGAAAATGAAGCCCATAAGCCGACCCTTGTTGAGAAGATTGAGTTATCTCGCGTCCACCTATTAGTAGGAAATATTAAACCTTACCAACAGCTTAGCGAGCAAATTAATATCGAGTTAAAAAGCGACCCATTCACGACCATTGATAAAACGCTACTCGCCTATTTGTCACAATGGCGCAGCAAAGTACAACGAATGCGCGATGCATCACTCAAGCTAAAGCGTGACGCCGTCACTCTAATTGAACAAAAAAGCTACGAAAAGGCATCAACCATGCTCACGCGTGCGCTTGACACACAGTTTACTGATCATGAAATCCCACAGCTTCTATTCGGTGTCCTCACACGCGCATGGCCGCATAATTGGAGCAAGAATGACGTTATTCACCTTGCCATACGATGTCGCGATCAACTGCACGACACCCCTTTTATCAAGAGCAAAGAGTTTGCGGCACAAAGCCGTGTGCTTGCACAACAACTGGACTACAAGGACCTAGCTGTTTCATCAGCTAAAGAGACTGCATAATGGATATATGTAACATACTCATCATTGAAGATGACGCTTTTCAGTGCAAGATTTTAAACACCATGCTCTCTTCAATGTCGAACGCAAAAGTGGTCACCGCGAGCAATGGTAAGGAAGGCATAGCGGCGGTTGAAAAACAGAAACCAGACGTTATTTTTTGCGACCTCTACATGCCTGAGATGGACGGTGTCGAGTTTGTCCGTGTGATGTCTGAAATGAACATTCAAACCACCGTCGTTTTCACTAGCAGTGCTGCCAGTGATGTACAAGCGGCTGTCATTGAGATGTCTCGCTCATATGGGCTTAAAAAGGTCGCAAACCTCATCAAGCCACTTAAACGAGATCAGGTGTCGCAGTTACTCGACTGGGTGGCCAAAGACACACTGCCTGCTCATAATAAGCAGCAGCCTACCTTCAACATCAGTGATGACGACCTTAAGCAAGCTTTGCGTGGTGATCAGTTTGAACCCTATTACCAAGCCCACTTTGAGGCGAAAACTGGCAAACTGATTGGTGCCGAAGCCTTGATCCGCTGGAATCATCCGCAATTTGGTTTGCTGACACCGATTCACTTCCTTGATCAGCTGTTTAGCATGGGGTTGAGCTACCAGTTGACCTGCCACATGTTAAGAAAGTCTGTTGAGACGGCAATGACATGGCATAATCGAGGCTGGCCACTCAACGTCTCTGTCAATGTCACCCCTACAGACTTAGTTCAGCCCGACTTTGCTAATCGTATCCTGCAGATTGTCGATGAAGTGCGATTTCCTCCGCATAGGTTAACCCTTGAAGTCACCGAAACGGAGCTTGCGACTGATCTTGCCAAATCCTTGGAAAACACCAGTCGCCTGCGCATTCGCGGCGTTAACATCTCAATTGATGATTTTGGTACCGGGCACTCTTCATTAAGCCAACTGATTTCAAGCCCATTTACGGAGCTTAAGATCGATCAGACCTTTGTTAGCCAGATGATGCAGAACAACAAACATTTAGCGGCAGTGAGATGCGTTATTGCACTGAGCAAGAGCTTGGACCTACGTGTCGTGGCTGAAGGTGTAGAGAGTCAGTCTCAGGCGCGAAGACTCGCTCAATTAGGCTGTGATGTTTTGCAGGGTTACTACTTAGCCAAACCCAAAAGCAGTAATGAGTTTATTCAGTTCTGTTCGAGGCATTTTAGTAAATCACAGAAAACACAAAGCAACCAAGCTGTTACTTAGCCAGAAAAACAGGGGATCGCTTCACAAAACTCATCATCAAGCCAGATTGATTGGATGAACAAGCAGCATATCTCGGCTTGTTGTATGTACCGTGGTTATCAGTCGGGCTACACTGTTTGGAAGCTTATTAAGTTACCACCGTTATTTAGAGTACCGTTTTGAAACACTTCCCTTTACAGATAGATTGGCCCTGCTCCCTTAGCGACTCACTTAAACAGGAGCTACTTTCTAGCGCGACCATCATGAGCGGCTTGAGTGAATACAGCCAATACTCACGAGCCAATGAGGGAGGCGTTTACTATGTAAGCCAAGGGATCATTTCGGTAAGCTTTACCTCGGAAAACACCAATTCGATGAACGCTACGCTGATTAGCGGTAATACGTGGATGGGCGGCGGTATCTTGAACAGCAATCTACTGCTGAAGGCGACCGTTGATGAGATCTATCCGACGATCATCATCTGCTTCCCAAAAGAGAAGATCGATCGCTTAGCGGCCACCAGCGACGAAGTGTATAAATGGTTGTATCACTGCACTTTAGACGTTCAGAAATGCTGGCTAAAATCCCAACTCTGCTCACTGTACGACAGAGAATGCCGTATCGTTTTTTCACTGCTCGATATTTCTAGGCGCTTGCCATCAGTGAAGGGAAGCTTAGTAAAGATAGATATTTCTCAAAAACAGCTCAGCCAAATTACTGGCATCTCGCGCCCAAGATTGAACGAAGTTCTAAAACAGTTAGAGTCTGTGGGTGAGATAAGCCTTGAGCGTGGCAGTATTCACCTACTCGACATTCCTGCACTCGCAGAACGAACGCACAAGCTCGACAACGCATATAAGAGTTTAGATAGCTAGAATCTCGATAACTAAAGTCTCGACAGCTAGGTTCCCCGTGCGCTTGCTGGCTCTGTCTATACAGTTTCTAACCTTTCGACTTTTCAGCATTGCTCTTACGGTACTGACTTGGCGAGAGACCAAAGTGCTTTTTAAATCGATGAGAAAAGTTATACGGATCTTTGTAACCCAAACGATGTGAGATCATCGAAATAGACCACTCTTGCTGCTTCAATAAACTCGCGGCCTTTTCCATACGCAATTGAATCAACTTACTTCGCGGTGACACATTAAACAGAGATTTGGTCACCCTGTTAAGCTGCTCTTCACTGACAAACACTTGCTCAGCCATCCCAGCCACAGTCCAAGGTAGATGCAGACTACTCTCAATTTCGTTATAGAGTGCTTGAACTCGCGCCGTGGTGCTGGTGGATTTAGGTTCAAACCCAGTTAGCATTCTTACTATCTCGCTCATCAACAGCTTCTGATAGCTGGCTCGTCCTCCAATCTCAAAATAGACCAGATTCATCAGCGACCACATCTGTTCACACTCACTGAATGGCACAATCGACTGACCTAAGTCTGCAATGTGCTGCCACTGCTCACTGTCTGGCACCAACATCCACGCCATCTTCCAGTAGTTGTGTTGCGGGTCGAGCTCAAAACGAAATGGTTGGCCTGCGGGCAGTACCACTAGTGTGTATGGATTTATCGCTTGTACGAAGTCTGACGTTGTTAATATGCCGCCGCCTTCTTGGGTGAAAATCAGCGTATGAACATGAACCGATTCGCGTTCTACCTGATATTGATCGTACAGCTTAGCCAACCCGCCCATAAACACCCCACTTCGTTTCATTTCAGGGATGTCTTCTACGGTCAAAAAACGCTCTTTGCACGATTCAGCCAGGAACACTTCATCTTGCCATACCGATTTGGGCTTCATTTGTTCAATGACGGATTTGCACAGGTTTTGTTGTTTTTTAAACATGTTTATACTTCTCTCAAATCACTATAGTTCTGCCATCAATTGGAGAGCTTATGACCACGAACATTAACCCTAACTCAAATACCAACCACAAGCCAGAAAGCCTTTTATCTAGAATAATCAAGCTTGGCTTGCCTGTCGCGTTACAAAGCGCGTTGGTTGCTATTCTCGCCCTAGCCGACGTGCTTATGGTGAGTGATTTTGGTATGGAAGCCGCTGCCGCTGTGGGAATCGCATCAAAATGGCACTTTGTCGCTATCATGATTATGGCTGGACTAGCCTCTGCCAACGGAACACTTGTCGCTCAGTATTGGGGCAAAAGTGACCGTAAGAGCGCTCGTACTGTTACTTCGATTGCGATGACGTTTGGCCTGAAAGTACTGGTACCCGTTACCTTGGTGATTACGTTGGGCGCAAAGTTACTGATGACGCTGCAAACCAGTGATCAATCAGTGATCGATTTAGGCGCGACCTACCTTTGGTATGGTTTCCCTGTGCTGTTGCTGACTCATATTGTGATTGTGACAGAAGCGAGCATGCGATCTTCGGGCGATACGGTAACTCCATTAATTCTTGGCGCCGTAACGATTGCTCTGAATATCGCATTGAACTTTGTACTGATCCAAGGTGCGTTTGGCCTACCAGCCATGGGCGTGGCAGGTGCAGCCTTAGCAACCACCTTAGCTCGTCTGATTCAAGTTGGCATGATGTACCTATACATGAGATATAAGCAGCATTGGCTTTTAACTACCGAAAGCTCAATGCAGCGACCATCATTGTGGCTCTCTTATCGTCGCCTCGCACTGCCATTGACGCTCAATGCGGTTCTTTGGGCGATCGGCACGATGGCTTATCAAATGATTTTCGGCCACATGGGCACCACTGAGCTTGCAGTATTCTCAATGCTAGCGCCATTTGAATCACTTTGTTACTCAGTGTTCTTCGGTATCTCTGTTGCTTGCTCTGTGTTGCTGGGCCATTCACTGGGTCGTGATGAGTTTGACCAAGCGATGCGCATGGGGCTTACATTTATCAAAACCGTCGTGGGTTTTGGTGCGCTAGTCGGCTTTATGCTGTTCATGGGCAAAGAGCATGTTCTAACTTGGTTGAATCTAGACGAGGCGGCACTCTACCCGCTCGCTTCGCCTGCAATGACCATCATGTGTTTTGCGGTCGTGATTCGTATGCTGAACATGGTAATCATCAACGGTATTATTCGTGCTGGTGGTGACAACCGTTTCTGCTTACGCATGGACTTTATCGCGATGTGGATGGTTGGTATTCCAGTCTGTTTTTACGGTGCATTCATCGCAGGTTGGGATTTCAAGTACATCTACGGCTTGATGCTAGTAGAAGAAGTGGTGAAATTGGCTATCTGCTCACATCGCTACATGAGCCGCCGCTGGATCAACAACTTGACCATCAGCACAGAAGAACCACAAGCGGCTTAAAACCATAGTGCTACACGTTTAGACAACTTCATTGAAAAAGGCCTGATTATCAGGCCTTTATTATTTGTTCTTATTCATTCTTAAATGACGATTTGACGAATTGGGTTCTGGCTTAATGGGTGCCACGCGCTTTTCGTGCAGCAAATGGCGAATCGCCAATATAGGATGCTTAAGCAGCATACGCGGACCAGAATAGCGCATCACCAATCGCATCTGCTCTTTGGGATCTGGCTTATAACAGTGTATTGGGCACTTATTGCAGGTCGGCTTCGCTTCACCATATGGACATCGATCAAGGCGTGTTTCTGCGTACTCCAGCAGCTCAGTACACTCCTGACACAAACCCTTGGTTTTATGATGATCTTTACAATAGATCTCGACCATGGCGACAACCGTTTTAAACTCTGTTGCCAACCCACCTTTTAGAATATCTTTGCTTTGGTACATGAACTCTCACTTGCCAATTACTGAGCGACAAAAGCCACGCTCCACTGTGCCGAGAAACAAACAGGTTTATTTCTCACTCATGTCCCTATCTCATTGCGTTAAATCGCCACTCAAGCATTGAGTTATTTATCTAAAATGATTATCCTCCAACGCCTTAACAAATTACAAGGTTATGCAGCCATGAATCGCAAGAAAAAGATCAACGATATTTTAAAAAAGAAACAGAAGAAGGCAAATGCCAAGCTGCATAAGAGCAACAAACCGCGCTACATCTCAAAAGCAGAACGCGCGAAAATGGAAGAAGAGGAGCGTGCACAGCAAGCCGCTTCAGCTGAAGCTACTATAGAAGAAACTGCAGAAACCAAAGCTTCAGACTCTGATGAGAATACAGAGAGCGAAGCTAAATAAGCCCACTCGCGTATTCGCTAAATATCAAAAAAAGCAGCCTCAATGGGCTGCTTTTTTAGTAGATGAGTTTTGTAGATGTTGAGCTTTGTTGAGATAGTTAAGTATTACCCTTTCATCGGGTGCAGTTCCCAACGCTTTAGTGGCGCTTTTGAGTCAATCCCTGCTCTGCCCCAACGGTCCAGTGAATCCACGACTAGAATACGCTCTGCAGGAACAAGAGATTTAAGTAGCGATGTTGGTTTTCTTGAGGTCACCAACCACAAAGACTCATCATCTTCAAACAAGGCTTTTAGATCCTGCTTGTCTTGTTCTGTCCATTCAAGTTCAGCTTTAAACTGTCTCTCTTCAACGAACAGCTGACTACCAGAAACAAAGTCTTCTAGGCTTTCTGTTAACAGCACTACAGAATCCACTTCATTATCCAGTAACACCGCTTGTTGCTGATTAATCAGCTCACGCACATCCAGCATGATGCGCTGTAAGTTACCATCAATCTGCTCTGCACGTTGCGGCCATAGCTTTTTAAAATCATCGGCCACAATCGCAGCCATACGTGTCAAATTAGTTGGGTTCAACCAAGCATACTTGGATACTTGCCCATCAGACAATGTAAGCGCTGCGACACCCTGAGCACGCGGCGTGATCGCTTGAGCGGCGTCGACTTCCACTAAACGGATGTTGGCTTGTCGCGCATGAACAAACGTAGGATCTCCCGGCCACACTGAGTTTAACGTCACCGCTACGGTTGCGTCAGCCCCATATTTCATCACTTTTGCTTGGCCTTTAGTGGAGAACCAATTCGGCAATCGCTCAATACCATAACGCTTGGGTGGAAGGTATTCAGTTGTAAGGTCAGTCCCTTTGGTCAGTTCAGTTGCCAGTGCATAGGTCACCGGCGTGCTCACTAAAATATCCTCTGCGTTACTTACCGCCGAGAAAAGGCTGACAGTCAATAAACTAGAGGCTAAGCCCGCTTTCTTTAAAGTTCGATTCAACATTACGCTTTTCTCACTATTCGATACAGTGTCGCCATCAGGAAGAAGCTCGCAGACACAATAATAATGGATGCACCAGAAGGAACAGGCAATTTCAATTCCATTGGCAATATGGTTCCAACCAGACAGGCGATCGTCGCTAACAACGCAGACAGCAGAACAAAGCTGCCCATACGTTTAGTCAGTAGGCGTGCAGTCGCGCCTGGGATCAACAACAAGGCGCCTACTAATACCGCACCGACAATTTTCACCGCCGCAATGGTCACCAAAGTAATCATCATCACAAACAAGTAGTCGTAAAAACTGGTGTTGTAGCCACGTACCTTAGCAATATCAGGGCTGATACACGTCAGCAGAATGCGGTTAAAAGTCGGAATAAGGAGAATAATAATCAGCGCGCAACTCGCCGCTAAGATCGCCAGATCACGATCGGTCACAGTTAAAATCGAACCAAACAATACGTTCTCTAGCATGTGGATATTGATCTTACGTGCCACGTACATCAGGAGCGCAGCACCAACCGCTAAAGCAAGTGCTAAGAACACCCCAACTAATGTGTCATAAGGCACATTGGTTCGGTTGCGTACAAAATGCAGAAGCAACGCGAAGATCATGCAAAAACTGAACAGACCGATAAACGGGTTTTCAGGTGGCTCACCAAGCAATACGCCAATAGCGATGCCCGTCAACGCAGCGTGACCAACCGCTTCAGAAAAGAAAGCTAAGCGCTTGGCAATCACCAAGGTACCTAAGCCGCCAAGCAGAGGTCCTAGTAATAATGCCGCGACTAGCGCATTCACCATGAAGGCATACATAAAGCTCTCAGACAGGAGCCCTGCCTCTACGCCAGATACGGCTAACTCTCGTAACCAATCCATTACGCAACCTCCGACTGTTTATTATGATTTGCGCCGCTGCTGTAGTGTTGGAATAAGCTTTCGATCTTACTAGGATGCAACACGTCGTGATGAGAGCCGCTGTCGACCAAACAGCGATTCACCACATGAACGTTCGCTTCTAGACGACGAACTGCAGCCACATCATGGTGAACAGCGAGAATCGTGCGCCCTTCATCAACACATTCACGAATCAAGGACTCAAGATAACGGACACCTTGCTCGTCCATACCCGTGGTCGGCTCGTCCAAAACAAGTAAGCTTGGGTTATCCAATAAGGCTTGAGCAAACAGCACGCGCTGTTGCTCACCGCCCGACAACTGCCCCATTCGGCGGTCACTGCGCGTTGCCATTCCAACGCGATCCAATTGTGCGAGCGCGGTTTCAAGTTGCTTGGATTTACGACGCCAAAACAGCGGTGTGCGGCTTTGGTTGAGCAGAACGAAATCCATAACCGTTAACGGTAAGCTGGATTCAAATGTCGCTTTTTGTGGCACATACCCAATGCTTGGCTTTTCAGGCCAATGGATATCGATGTCACCGCTAAATGGTGTTAAGCCCAGAACAGAACGTAACAGAGAGGTTTTACCGCCGCCATTAGGTCCCATGATCACGTGACACTCACCCGAGTTTAACTCCAGTGAGATGTCTTCTAAGATCACATTGTTGTCGTACTCAAGACCAAGGTGATTAATTGAAATTGAAGGGCCTTGCATTACGCATTCCCTTTTTGTGTTTGGTTTTTCGCGGCAAACTTCATCGCTTCGATCAAGGTTTCTAAATTCTGTTTCATTTCCACTTCAACCTTGTCTTCTTCGTATTCGCCATGCGTCATATGTGAAAAGCGATACAGTTGAACACCAGTCTCTGCTTCAATGGTGTCGACAAAACGGTTTGGCATATTCAGCTCGTAAAACAATACATCGATGCCTGATTGACGGATCTTCTCAATCGTTTCTTGAAGCTGACTCGCGCTTGGCTCAACACCGTGTGCTGGCTCAATGACCGCGGCAACATCGACACCAAACTCTTGCAGGATGTAACCATAAGCATTGTGCGTTGTCGCAACCTTCATGCCGAATGTGTCTAACTCACCAAGAGAAAGCATGGCGTCGCGCTTCATGTAACGGAACTGCTTAGCGTATTTTCGCGCATTCTTGCGGTAAAACTTGGCGTTTTCAGGATCAAGCTTTGAGAGCTCACTGGCGATGGTGTAAACCTTTTGGATCGTGGTAGAAAGACCAACAAAGGTATGCGGGTTCACTGCACCTTGGCCAACGGATTGACCCAAAGCAGGCAGTAATGGGACTTCTTTATTCGCCTCAATAACCACTAAATCGTTACGTTGTGACGCCGCGATCACCTTTAGTGCAAAATCATCGTGACCAATGCCGTTCACAACGATCGCATCCATCTGACTTAGGCGCTTCAAATCGTTTGGTTGTGGTAAATAGTTGTGAGGGTTAAAGCCAGCATCAACCAATGGCAGGATGTTTACTTTGTCACCCACCACAGCCTTAACGTAGCTGTAGTAAGGTTGAAGTGTAATCCCAACCGTCAGTTTATTTTCATCAAGCTTGTAGTCCGCTGCGTGAGCAAACATAGAGCTCAATGACGCCAAAAGCAGGACAAATAGTGTATTAATTCGCATACGCTCTCTCATATTTTTTAATGTGCACCATCTTCGTGGTGTTGATTTGCAGTGGCTTCTGACTCTGTCACCACTTGCTTCCAGCCTGCACCCGCCAACGATTTAATATCGCATTCAGAGGGCGCTAAGACCTTACCTTGTAAGTTGATCCAAATTTCTGGGGAAACGGAGTTCGCGTTCATTAAGAATGAGTCAGCAAAGCCCTTTTTAGCCGGTGCGGAGAAGTAGAATCCAGAATCAAGCAAAACCCAGTTGTGTTCGCCTTTTCTTTTCCAGCTTTGATCGCGTGTAAAAGGTGCAACCCACTCTTCTTCAAGTGAATCAACACTTGGCCATTGATTAGCGTTGTCGAGATAAAGATCTCGAATCTCTTCGTGGGCGAGTCGCAGCTCCGCGAGCATCGCAAGGTTTTCTTGCTCGACATCAGTAACCAGAATCTGATGCTCGTAAGCAGTAGTGACATGAATTTCAGCTTGGTGATATGGGATAGCTAGGGTCGCAAACCCGAGAATTGCCACAATGATGAGTGCAACCCACTTACCCTCTCGGCCACCCGTATCCGCTCTAACGGATTGAATGATCATTTTTCGCTGATCTCAACAACATCAACTTCAACAGGGAATTCGTGCCCAGAGTCAAATACAATATAGAAATCTGATTCCGGCTTTTTAAATTCAGCAATAGAGCGCTTATCTGTCATTACTTTAGCAATCAGGTTGTCTTCGTAATCATACATTTCTACTGAATAATCAATCGCTTTGCTGCCATCAGAGTAGCCTGCTTCACACGCAACCATATTGCTTTCAAACCAGCAGTTCATTAGCGGGAAATGGGCTTGTGCTGGTAACGCAAAAACACCCACACTCAGAGCCAAACATGGCTTAACTAAACCTTTTAATTTTGTTTTTATTCTCATAACTCTTTACCTAGCAAGTGACGAAAACTCAGTATCTTTACTGAGCAACAAAGGGCTCAAGTGAGCCCTAAATAAAAATCAGTGTTCTATGTGACGACTATTGAAGAAGCGCTTCAAACGTCAGGTGGACATTCGCGCTTGCTTTGTCTGCTAGCGGGTTGTCTTTCAGTTCACCTTTGTAGTTTGCCTTCATCACATAACGACCAGCGACATCAGGAGTAAACGTGATTTCACCTTTTTCGTTACTCACTACATCGATTTGCTCTTGATGGTTGCGGTAAAGCGTACCTTCGCGAGTGATTTCCGCTTTAACACCTTTTTGAATCTCACCGTTGTAGAAGAATTGGAACGTCACTGGTTCACCTTCGATGATATCGGCAGGGTGAGTGATCGGTTTCATTTCAAGCAACTTACCTTCAATCTCAAACGCTTTGTCAGTTGGTTTACCGACAGTGATGTAGCTTTCAGCGCGGGTGTAGCTGATTTGTGTTACTACGTCGCGTGCCTTTTCAGGAAGTAATGAATCACGCTCAGCTTTGTTTGCGCGCATCCACTTAACCGTGTCACGACGGCCTGCTTTGTATTGCGTGTAGTATGACGGTACGTTATTAACCGCAACTTTATGCGTACCTTCTTCTTCGAAGTAAAAATCGAAGCTTGAACGACGCTTACCACGGATAACAAAGTTAGGACGCTCTTTACGGCCATCAGGCATTGTTACCTGAGCGCTTTCGCTGCCAGCAGGTTTATCGAATACAAATGTGCCGTGAGATGCTGTTACGTCGAATGTTAGCCAGTCACCCCCCTCTTTAGAAACGGTGAAGTGAGAAGGTAAAATCCAACGAGGGTGAGCTTGAGCCGTTGTCGTCGCAGCAAGTCCAAACGCCATCACACCAGCAAGTGCTAACGCTTTCATCTTTGTTTGTTTCATCATGAATAAGTCCATTCTTTCTGTATAAATCGTTTATCTGAACAGGTGGTCAACTCTACTTAACTAGGTAGTTAAGCGAGATTTCACCCGTCTCTTCGGTCGGTTTTAGTTGGTAGCTTGAGTTTTCACTGCCTAGCATGACCTTCTGGCGCAAGTAGTTACGGCCACCATGTTCACGTACCACTTCAATATGTACTGTGTATTCGCCTTGCTCTAGCGTCTCGCCGTCATCGCTCTTACCGTCCCAAACAAAGCGGTATTGGCCTGCAGGGCGCGTTGCTGATGTCACCGCATCAACTAGTTCTCGGTCGTAGCGTCCAACCTTTCGCCACCAACTGCGAAGATCCTTAAGCCATTCGTCTTTTCCGACCCAAAGCTCTATCGTCTTTACTGATTGACGAGAACTGTCTTCCACCCATACCGCAACGTAAGGCCTTGCGTACATTGACGTATCGATTTTTGGCAATTCAAACTGAACATCGAGCTTCGCAGTTTCTGGAAGTGAATCAGCCATGCTGAACGTAGGAAGCAGAGAAAGCGCGATAAGAGCTTTGCTCCAAGTGAATTTTTTCATTATTAAACCTTTAAAAGTCCGTTTAACTTTCTCTTGGCACCAACAAATGGCGCTAAGGAACAGCAACAAAATAGATAAACCAAGAGAGCGTTGAGCCAAACAGCATCCACTTGATAGAAGTGTTGAGTGTTTTCTTTTTAGGAAGTAGTAGACACACGCCTGTGATGACAAAGAAGATCATTAGAAGCGCTGTGATATCGATAAACCACTTCCAAACGTCACCACTGTTGCGACCTTTATGCAGGTCATTGAGCAAAGCGATCACGCCATAGTCTGTGGTTTCGACTTCAACGGTTTCCATAACCAGATCAGCAAACACTGAAGCGTTGTAACCCGGTCCCTTGAAGTCCATTGAGACTTCGCCCACCACTAACTCACCGTCTTCAATTTCTGCATAGACGTCTAAACCAGAAGGTTTTCCTGACACACCCGCTTGTTCAACTAAGAACGACTGAAAAGCAGCAGCGTCTGGTTCAAGTCGATCATTTTGGATAGAAAATAGGTGACTAGGTAAGGTCAGGTTATGACTTTGGATATTTGGCTTCGAGGCTTCAAAAAGCTCAGGCCTATTGAGGGTGATGCCCGTCACTGAAAAGAACAGCACCACTAGCAGAAGTGCCATTGAGATATACACATGAAGGCGGCGAGCCCACATTTGAACCGCCCTACTTTTTAACCACATACCAACCGTACCTATAATATTTATGGGCGACAATTTAGTTGATAATCATTCTTATTGGCATTCAATTTACATTGTTTACGTTTGTAAGGGTTTTACACACCTTTACCGTTCATTATTGATTCAAAATTTATAAAAAAAGCGCCATCAACTGAGTTGATGGCGCTTCATATAATGGGAGAAATCTCGACTAAACGTTGTCGTTACTGCTTACTGTACGTAGTTGAGATAGGTACTTAATCCAGCCTTGAGCTGTTTTAGATGACTCTAAGTTTTCTGCTTTCTTGGCATGAATCAGAGCTTTCTCAAGATCTTTCAACTTGTACCAAGAACGAACCTTCGCAAGAGCCACATCGGCTTGCCTGTTCTTCTCTTTAACTTTATCCAGTTCAACCAATGCTTTGTTGTAGTAACCTTGCTGAACCATAAGCTGAGCAACATTCCAGTGGTATTTAGGTTTGTGCTTTGCAGCCAGTGTCCATACCTTGATAGCCTGATCCCACTCTCGTGCTAGCTGCCAGTATGTCGCTTGCTCTGCTAACAATTGAGCATCAGAATTAGCATTACTTAATTTACTGATCTCTTTCGCTGCTCGCTCCGGAATACCACGCTTTGCATACAGCTGTGCCATCAAGCGTCGATCTGAGTCAGTAATCTCAACACCTTGTAGCTCAGCAAGCGCTAGGGTATTCAGTGCATCACGATTACGATCAAGTCTAAGTTGAATGCCCACCAATTGACGCCACCAGTTCGTTTTGTCTGGCTGAAGAGCAATTAAGCTCTCTAGTGTTGGAATTGATTGCTTCCACTGTTTCAATTGCAGCTGAGCACCAAGCTTGAGTGACAAAGGCGCTAGATCAGGCGTTTTGTTGAACTTGTCATGCTCGGCAATCGCTGGGAGTACTTTCTTCCAATTCTGAAGTTGATACTCGGCTTGAGCAATACGCAGCCAAAGTTGATCTTTCTTTTCAGTTTCCGGCGCTGTTTTTACCAGTTCATAATAATGAGGCAGAGCTTTCTTGAACTCTTGCTCATTCAGCAATAAATCAGCCAGCATTCGCTTGGTGATCCACGCCTGTTCGTCAAGCAAAAGACCTGTATCCACTGCATAAGTTAGCTGTTTGATTGCTGCTGATGGTTTTCCATCTTGCCAATAAAACACGCCTAGCATGCGAGCGACATAAGCTTTATCGTAAGCGCGAGAAGATTCTATTGATATCAAAGCTTCAATAGCTTCTTTTACCTTCTCTTCTTGCGAAAGTTGATGAGCCTTTTGTACACGGATCGCCGTGTACTGACTCAACTCTTTTGCCTGCATCGTGAAGGGCATTAATATTAGCCCAACTAATATCCATACTTTTTTCATCATTTAGCCAATTTGAATTCAAGCTTCACGGTTTGCCCTACTTGAGCAATCGCTTTGCCATCAATCACCTTAGGTTGATACTTCCACTTTTTAAGTGCACGCATCGCTTCACGCTCGAACATACGACGAGGGTTAGCTTCCGTCACTTGGATATCGGTCGGACGCCCTGTTTCATCGATAGTAAAGCTCATCACAACAAAGCCTTCCGCGCCGCGCTTCAGTGCTTTAGCTGGGTATCTCGGCTCAACACGATACAGCGGCATAGCCTGTTGATTGCTTCCAAAATCAGAGAATGTTGGCGCATTGATAGCCAAACCATCGATTGAGGTGTTGAGGTCTAACGCTGGTAACGAAGACATAGTGTTCAGTGGCGTTACGCTCGCTTGAGACGTTGATGCCTGAGCTTCTGGTGGTGGCTCTGGCATCTCTGGCTGCTCTGGAACGGCGCGCTGTCTTCTCTGAACTTCTTGTTCTTGCTCCATCATCACCATGTTGAAGGTTAGGCTCTCACTTTTCTCAGGGGCACGTTGGTGACCATTGTCCACCATCCAAGCCATAAATGAGAATAGAGCCAAACCTAAAGCACCAGCGATAGGTAGAGCGAGAAATAAGCGAATCATCGGCGAACTCCCCTACGCTATCGCTGTTCAGCGGCAAGCGCTATGTTTTTAACGCCAGCACCTTTCGCAGCATCCATCACCTTAACCACAGTACCGTTATAAGCGTGCTCATCGGCTTGTATCACAAGCGACGCTTCTGGTTGCTCTAGTAGTAAGTGTTCGAGTGTCGCTTGCACACGTTCAACATCAATCAAACGCTTATCAATGTAGATATCGTTCGCTGATGTAATCGCAACAAAGATACCCGCATCTTTTTGACTTACAACGTTAGATGCTTGAGGACGATTTACTTCTACGCCTGACTCACGCACAAATGAGCTAGTCACGATAAAGAAGATAAGCATGATAAATACAATATCAAGCATCGAAGTCAGGTCGATTTGAGCCTCTTCGTTTTTGGAATGACGTCTTCCGAGTCTCATCGTTGACTCCTTAATGATTTTTCTAATTTTATTTCTAAGCGACTACACACTTTCGCTAAACGCGCATGAACAAACATACCCGCCAACGCAGCAACCATGCCTGCCATTGTCGGCAATGTTGCAAGAGAGATCCCTGAAGCCATCAGCTTTGGATCGCTACTGCCTTGTGTCGCCATTACATCAAATACCGAGATCATACCTGTCACGGTGCCGAGAAGACCCAACATTGGACAGATAGCAACTAGCAGTTTGATGAAGTTTAAATTCTGATTAAGTAATAGGCTTGCTTGACCTAACCAGCCCTCTCGAATCGCTTTCGCGTGCCAAGAAGATTGGTCATGTCGTTCATTCCATTGTTCAATCCAGGTTTTACGCTGCTTAGGGAAGTAGAGCGTGAGGTAAAGAATACGCTCTACCACCAATACCCAATATACGAGTACGACAGCAGCCAACCACCACAGGACGAAGCCGCCCTGCTCCATGAAATCAGACAAGGATAGCAGCCAGTCACTGGAAAATAGTGAACTAGACAACAAGATATCCATTACGCCGCAGTCCCCATTGGCTCTACGTCCGCTTTTGGTTGAGTGGCATTTTCAGCTTGCTCAGCAACTAAACCAATACCCTGTTTTTCAAGGATGTTACGGATGTTTTCTGCTTGTGTACTCAATAGGTTGTGAGCCAGTAGCAATGGCATCGCAGCAACAAGACCAAGAACCGTCGTTACCAACGCCATAGAGATACCGCCAGCCATAACTTTAGGATCGCCGTTACCGAACTGGGTAATCACTTGGAATGTTTCAATCATACCTGTCACTGTACCAAGCAGACCCAGCATAGGTGCTAGTGCCGCAAGCAGTTTCAGCATTGATAGGCCTTTCTCTAAGTGAGTTTGCTCATCCACAACCGCTTCAAGTAGACGCAGTTCCAATGCTTCAACAGATTGAGTTTGCTCTTTGTTGTAAACAGCAAGAATACGACCTAGAGGGTTATTACCTGGTTGTTCAGGCTTCTTAAGTTGAGAACGAATCTTCTGGCGTGCAACTGCAAGTGCGATACCACGAACAAGTGCAATGATAAGACCAATCGCAAGTAGACCAAGAATCACTTTACCGACTACACCACCCGCTTCTAGGCGGTCTTGAAGGCTTGGAGTCAGAGCCAGTTGCTCTAGCATGAAACCACGTGACGGGTCGACAACGATGTTAGATGGAGTACCAGACGCCAGTGTGCTCAGTGATGTAAGCGTTGGACCGTTATCCGGCTGCTTAAAATAAGCGATAGCATCGCCACGCTGTGTGTTCCAGTTAACGTAGCCTTGCTCTGTCACTAGGCCTAATGAACCGATACGGTAAGCATCAACTTGACTCGTTGTACCCTCACCATCAATGAATGCGATCTGATTCTTCGAAAGCTCGCTACTCGCTTGAATCTGCTCAGACATGCTTAACCACAGTGCTGTCAGTTGTGGCATCGAAGGAAGAGATTTCGCGTCGATGATTTCATCAACAGTTTTAGTGTGCTCAGCACGGTCAACACTGTTTACTGTGTTGTGAAGCTCAACTTCAAGCTCTTTGGCATTTTGACGAACAACACCAAACAGTTCACCAAGGCTACCTGTCTCTAGGCGCAGCTTCTCTTCAAGGCGTGCTAGCGTGTTTTCATTGTCGCTAAACGTCTTTGTCAAAACATCTGTCTGTTCTTGGATCTGCTTACGCTTTGCTTCAAGTTCAGCACGAAGTGCTTTTAGTTCTTTCTCTGTCTGTTTAAAGCCAGATTCACGAGCAACGTTATGCGATGCTTGAGCTTTGTTTTCAGTCGCTGCTTTACCAACAAGTTCATTAGTGTTTGCGTTAGCAAAGCCAGAAAGAGTCAGTGTAGAGATACAAAGTAAGGTCGCTAAAGGTTTCAGTTTCATTATTTAGCCTCCGCAACAGTCAGAGATACAGGAAGAGTGATCAGGCTTGGTGCCGCCTGTTGGCTTGCGATATCAAAAGCCTTATCTAACTCAGATTTCATTGAAGCATCTTGAGCTTGCCATTGATTTGCCACTTGGTTCCAAGACCAGTACTGAGTGCCATTCAGATTACGAGCAACAAGAGAAGCACGACCTAAATGAAGTACATCTGCTTCAATTACTTTGTTGTCGCTCAGTTCGATACGGCCTTGGTAAACACCCAGCTTGATGCCGTAGTCCATTTCAATTTGGTACGCTTCTAGAATACGACGGTATTTTTCTGCGTCGCTTACATCGGCACGCGTCATCATCGCTTTCAGCTTTTCAACACGTTCTAGGCGTTGTTCTTTCTTAATTGGTACATCTTTCTCTACCAATACGTGAAGGCCATCAATCATCTGATACATCAGTGGCACAACACCCTGACGAGTGTATTTGATCTCGTCGATTTGAGCATTGATGCTCTCAGCTTCTTTATTTTGGCTTTCAACCAAGGCTGCTAGGTGATCGTGATAAATTTCTAGGTTTTTCACTTCTTCCTGTAAGCGCTCAACTTCCGCTTTGAGGGCTAAGCTCGCTTCAGAGCTTTTATCGATAACCTTTTGGCTTGCAGCCGAGGCGTTGTTGGTCTTGTTTTGGATAGCTTGCGCTTGGTCTAAGCTGCTTGCTATTGAAGACGTTGCCATCATGCTGATCGCTAGGGCAAGACTGGTTTTTAGAAGATTCATAGTCGTAGTCAATTACTTTAGAAGAAGTTCAAAATGAATTTTATTGATAAGCGCTCTCATTATCATTAAAAGTCACTCTCTTTGCTAGGGGTATATTGTAAAAAAATAACGAAAAAAGGGGAAAGCCAAAACTCTCCCCCTATTCGTTAACTTAACGTTCGGTATTTACTAACAAATTAGTACTTAACTTGCAGTGTAGCCATGTAGTTGCGGCCTTCGCCGATAACAACACCATCTGCATAAACTTGACCGTTGATAACGTCAGTTGAACCACCACCTGCTAGGTAATCAGTATCAAACAAGTTTTCTACGTTAAAGCGTACAATCATGTCTAGATCGGCATCATAGTTCAACGTGTAAGCAACACCCATGTCTACGCGAGTATAACCGTCTTTCTTAAACGTATTCGCATCATCGCCGTAGCGTGAACCTTCGTAAATCACGCCTAGGTTAACATCTGTCGCTGCTGTAACTGCATAAGTAGACCAAAGACTTGCAGAGAACTCTGGAACATCAGCAGGACGATTGCCTGAGTATGTTTCATGGTTAACAATTTCCGCGTCTAGGTACATAGTAGAACCGCTCAAAGACAATTGTTCAGTTACGAAGCCTTGAGCCGAAAGCTCTGCACCACGGTGATGCTGTTCGCCTGATTGTGTCTTAGTGTAATCGCCGCTCGACTGTTTAACATCAAGCGCAATATTATCTTGAGTGATATCGAAAACAGCACCCGTTACAAACAGACGGTTGTCCATAAGTTCCCATTTAGTACCAGCTTCGTATGATTTACCGACTTTAGCGTCTAGAAGCTCACCATCGTTCGTGTAAGTTCTACGACCACTTGAAACCATACCTTGAGGCTCAAAGCTCTCTGAGTACATTACATAGACACTACCATTGTCCGCAGGGTGGTAGATTGCACCTAGCTTAGGTGATACATGTTCTTCTGCTACACCGTTTGCTACCTTACGATCAAAACGAACACCTGCTAATACCTGCCATTGTTCAGTAATAGATACAAGATCCTGAGCGTAGAAGCCCCAAGTGTCATATTTACTAAATGTATGACGGTCGTTACCACTCAACGTTGGTACACCCACGCTGTCACCAGGTGCTACATCCACAGAGTTGTAACCTAGTTGGTCACGCTTATAGCTGTAACCTAGCCAGTTTGAACCAACTAATACTTTATGGTCCATGCCTGCTAGTTCGAAATCAGTTGTAAGATCAAGATAAGCAGTGCGGAAACGCCAGTTATCCTGACGATGACTACCACCGTGAGACACTGTACCAGTACCATCAGGGTTTAGATTGTCGAAACCCGGGAAACTTTCAACATCTGTACGTTCAAAGTCTTGGTAGTTAAATCCAGTGCTTAGGCGTAGAGAGTCAGTTAAGTTAGCATTAACATCAATACCGATATTCTCAACGTCGTTCTCGATCTCAGACCACTGAGCATCCCAAATATGCTTATCGCTACCGACACGCTTACCATCAACGAATAGAGCACCTGAATCTACGCTTCCATCGTCATTCGTGCGGTCATAGTGTAATGAAACTAATACATCTTCAGTAACGTCGTAATCGACAAACAGTCCACCGACAACACGTTCAGTTTGAGGTTTTGAACCGTCGCCATATGTGCGCCAAGAGCTGTAGCTTTCTTTTGCAATAACAGTACGTGCTCTCAATGTTTGAGCATCGTTTAAGCTACCACTTACATCAACAACTGTACGAGAATGGTCGTTAGAACCGATATCTTGGCTAACGTTTACTTGCGTCTCGTAAGTTGGCTTTTTTGCCACCATATTAACTAGACCACCCGGTGCCGATTGGCCGTAAAGCAAGCCTGAAGGGCCTTTTACAACTTCTACGCGGTCAAGTAGCTCGATTGGCTGACGGTAGTGAGACCAGTGTTGTTTGCCATCTCTTAGGAAGCCAGATGAACTTTCTAGATCAAAACCACGTAGAGAAAAACGCTCACGATTTCGACCTGTTGCACCAGCGCTAACACTTGCATCGTTCTTTAGTACTTCACCTAGCGTGCTAGCACGTTGCTCATCGATGATTTGCTCATCAATGATTGAAACTTGTCCTGGAGTCTCTAGCTGAGTTGCCTCCATGCGCATTGCTGTTGTGTTGGTGTCCGCTTTATAACCGTAGTCGCGACCTTCAACAACCATATGCTCGTCTGTTTTTGCTGTTTCTGCTAGTACAGCTGGTGACGCTAATACTGCGCCAATCACCAAAGCCAATGGGCTTTTTGAAAACATGTCCTTTTCTCCGACTCTTTTTTATTATTCAAACACCTGCCCTTTCGGTGCGATGTCTGATCTACCGTTTCCGGTACCACTGAATATTTCGGAGAGGAATATAAGTGATAACCATTACCATTTGCATTAAATTTACATTCTTTGCATTTGTAAAGTTATGTAAAGAGCCCTTCATTAAGGTTCGATTTTATTTGAATTTCGCTCAGTAAGACCTGTAAATCAGCGGCATTTAACATCTCCATTTTGCTTAGCTTGTCGGTACTGTCGCAATCATCGGCTAAATAGCGTTAGTTCGCTGAGAAGTAGCCTCTTCATATGTAACTCGATCCATTTCACTTTAAGTGTCTAATAACATTACAATTTGGTGATAGATGTTAAATTTTATAAATCAGTATTGTTTTTATTTTGTTTAAACGCGTAAAAATCAGGTGACTTTGATCACACCTATAATTCTGCTTAAGATTTTTGTTTTTTGATTTAATCGGTCTACTGCTAATCTCCGGCTCACTTTGAAAGGTCTCAAAGTTATAATTAAAAGGAGTGTTCTACATGAATACCAAGAAACCTATGTCTCTAACCGGCCGCGTTATTCTCGGCATGGTAGTGGGTATCTTAGTGGGATTTGCCATTCAATCCCTGTTTGCAGAAAGTGGATTTGTTAACACATACATCGTTAACGGACTTTTTGAAGTTGGTGGACAGATTTTCGTTGCTAGCTTAAAAATGCTTGTTGTTCCTCTAGTTTTTGTATCACTGGTTTGTGGTACCAGCTCTCTAAAGGATCTCTCTACACTTGGTCGTATGGGCGGTAAAACACTGGCCCTATATATCGGTACCACAGCTGTAGCAATTACACTTGCTCTTACCATCGGTAACCTATTCCAACCGGGTGCAGGTGCGGACCTAACGGCTGCGAGCTCGTTCCAATCAGCTGAAGCGCCATCTCTTGGCCAAGTTATCATCGACATGTTCCCAACAAACCCGATTCAAGCGATGGCTGAAGGTAAAACACTTCAAGTAATCGTATTTGCGGTATTGTTCGGTATTGCTATTAGCGCCGCGGGTAAACCGGGTGAGCGTATTGCAGCTGTGTTCCAAGATCTAAACGAAGTAATCATGAAGCTGGTTGCGCTACTAATGAACCTTGCGCCTTACGGTGTGTTCTTCTTGATGGCGAAACTGTTCTCTGGTCTTGGTCTGGGAGCAATTTGGAACCTAGCTGAATACTTCCTTGTTCTAGCTGGTACGCTAGTGTTGCACGGCCTAGTTACTTACAGCTTAATGCTAAAAGGTTTCACTGGTCTAAGCCCGATTGCGTTCCTACGTAAGATGGAAGACGCGATCATGTTTGCTTTCTCTACAGCATCTTCAAACGCGACTATTCCGGTAACGATGGAAACCGCGAAGAACCGCATGGGTGTAGATAACAAAGTTGCGTCGTTTACTGTACCACTAGGTGCAACAGTAAACATGGACGGTACGGCTATCATGCAAGGTGTTGCGACTGCGTTCATCGCACAAGCATACAACATTGACCTTTCAATGACAGATTACCTAATGGTTATCCTAACGGCGACACTGGCGTCTGTTGGTACAGCGGGTGTTCCAGGTGTTGGTCTTGTCATGCTTGCGATGGTACTGAACCAAGTTGGTCTACCGCTAGAAGGCATTGCCCTAATCATGGGTGTTGACCGTCTACTTGATATGATCCGTACAGCGGTGAACATCACAGGTGACAGCGCAGTATCTATCATTGTTGCTAAGTCGGAAGGCGCTCTAGATGAGTCTCGCTTTAACGACCCAGCAGCTGGTGAGAAAGAAGAGCAAGTACACTTGGCTCGCCAAGCATAAGCACTCTTTCTACCAAACACTTAACGCCGCCTCTTTTGATGCGGCGTTTTTTTATTTTTAAATTATCGGCTTTAAGCTTCTATTTACTTTCTTACCTTCTTATCTTCTAAATTCTTTTGTGTTCTATTAAAAAAGAATGTATTGGCTACAGCACATTCAATTCGTCTCAAATATGAAATTAATTGCTTTATATTTACATTAATCCATAGCGCGTACGGAATTTATTGGTACAATGACCGATAAATAGTCTTGTCATAAAGTGCTCATATGGCTCAAGAGCTTGTCACTAGAAGAAAACAATTCACACCCAAAGTAAAACTAATTGTAGCCAATCAAATGCTGGCTATTCGTGAAGGGTTACTTTGGATTCTTCCATGTTTGATGATCTCATCCCTGATATTGTTTGGTGCGTCACTCGGTGAGTTTACCGTTGGTAAAGATAGATACTGGGTAGAGACGCTCTACAATGCTTATTATCAGCTGAATAAAATATTTCCTATCCTACTCACCGCCGCACTCTCTTACATTCTGGCGATGCAGTGGAGGCTTCCAAGACCACCTATTGCACTGATCTCTATCGTCTACCTTGCGCTTTTTCATCAGTCATTCTCGGACGTTAAGGTGACGTTCGAATTGATCATCTCGGTAGTTACCCCACTCTACAGCATCCCACTGATCGCTTTCTTCTATCGAAAGAAGCGACTAAAAATCGTCAAAAGTGACCACATAGGAAAGACGGTCAAAGACTCTCTTAACCTTATCGTGCCATCGATCGTGACAGCCATCATCATGCTCTGTGTTAGCTGGTTATTGGTGTCTACACTGAGCTTTTTCTTAGACTTTGGTGGGCTCGATAACCTCTTCGAGCACTCCTCCTTTACCTTTGGCGTTATCTATTCCGTCTTAAACTCTTTCCTATGGTTTATCGGTATCCACGGTTACTACGCATTAATGCCTTGGATAGATATATTGATGGCGGCCGTGCCGGAGCAGGTAGTCGTTTCTGACAATGCTCAAGTGGTTAATCACTCGATGATGGCGATCTTTGTATTTGTTGGTGGTTGTGGCGGTACACTTGGCTTGGTGATCTCACTGCTTCTATTTACTAAAGACAGAGCCTCAAAGTTGATTGCCATTGCTGCGTTCCCGCTGGTACTACTCAACATCAACGAAGTGCTGCTCTTTGGCTTGCCTATCATCTTTAATCCAAGATTGTTTTTACCGTTTCTTATCGTTCCAATTGTTAACTTGGTTATCTCACACGGTGTCCTTTCTGCGGGGCTTGTCGCGATACCATCAGTCGTCGTTCCATTCAGTAGTCCAGTGCTCTTTAATGGCTGGCTAGCAACGCAAGGGGATTTCAACGCGGTACTGTTGCAATGCGTCCTAGTATTGGTAGACCTTGCCATCTATACGCCGTTTGTTCTGCGCATGAGTAAGCTCAATATCTCCGATCGCATTGCGTTTCCTTTTTTCGAATCGAGCTACTCGAGACGCCGTGAAGAAGCTGACACCTTAAGTGCTGATAAGGTCTCTGAGAAAGTAAGCCAACAAAGAGCGACCGTTGAACTGGAACAAGGTTTAAGGCGCTATGCACAAATCGACTTCTGTATGGAGTATCAACCACAGATTCAAGCATCGACAGGCAAGGTCATCTCTTGTGAGGCTTTGATTCGAGCCAAAGATCCAATCTCTGGCGAAATACTCTATCCCGGTGCTTTCCTGCCCTACTTCGAACAGGCAAACATGATGCCCGATATTGATTTATGGACAGTGAAGAAAGTGGTCTCAGACCTAAAGCTGGCTCAGTTGAATCAATGCTTAGTACCCACCAGCATCAACATCACACCAGAGACATTATTGGATAAAGAAGTGATGAACCGCATCTACAGAACCATTGAGCCTATTGCCGATTGGATCAGCATTGAGATCACTGAAGAGAGCCTAGTGATGAATACCGCCAGAGTGCTCGAATCATTGCAAAGGTTGAAGGAACTCGGGTGTAAAATCTCACTTGATGACTTTGGTGTTGGATACTCTTCTCTGAGCTATCTAAACCAATTTGATGTCGACTGCATCAAGATCGATAGAAGCTTTGTATTATCGCTAGATAACAAGAAAGGTCAGCGCGTCTTCTATGCGATGTTAAAAGTTGCGCAAGAGTTAGATCTGAGCTGTGTTGTCGAAGGTGTTGAAACACAGCAACAATTAGATTTTATTCCGAATGAGTCATCAATTTCGATACAGGGTTGGTACTACTCAAAATCTTTACCGTTCAACCAACTCCAGCAGTACATCAATCAAAATAATGCCTCTGCAGCGTGACAATCGCTTGTCTATAAAATCTGCTCTCTATAAAAGACCATGCCTTTAAGAGCGATATTAGCAGCTATCACCTACAAATACGGCTCCCTACATTTGGGAACCGTCGTTGTTTTACTGGTTGATAAGCGCTGAATAGATTAACGATCAATTAGATTCAGAGGCAACTGGGAACATCAGGTTGACCCTCAGGCCTCCTTCCGATTTATTCTCTGCCAACACGTGGCCATTCATCACAGCCATTGACTCTTTGACTATCGCCAAGCCTAAACCATAACCGCCCGACTTCTTATCTCGCGCCGACTCTAACCTCGTGAAGGGGCTGAATACACTCGAAATTTGTTGAGTTGGAATACCCGGACCGTTATCTTCGATAGAAATGACAGTGTAACGCTTGGTGGGTGTCTCTTCATAGTAGTAGGCATTCACAGTGATCTGAGCGTCACTGCCCGCATACTTGATTGCGTTACCAACGATGTTTCGAACTACGCGCAGAATCAGTCTTTCATCAA
Organism: Vibrio sp. D404a; assembly: GCF_030248535.1. Taxonomy (GTDB): domain Bacteria; phylum Pseudomonadota; class Gammaproteobacteria; order Enterobacterales; family Vibrionaceae; genus Vibrio. The sequence goes on from NZ_JAHGAJ010000019.1 coordinate 201,493, forward strand.
GCTCAACACTCGGTGTTTGGTTTGATAAGTTCGCCACCAGCATTTGCCCGCCTTTAAGGTCACGCTGCATTTCAGAAACCAACATCGAACAGTAGTGTTCAACGTTCATCGACACCATGTCCGCATCATAACGAGAGTTTTCTAGGCGACTGTACTCGAGTATCTCGCCCACCAGATCATTCATCTCATTGGTTTCGTTCTCAAGTCGGTCGATAAGACGCATTGATTTGTCTTCAACGCTATTACGCAGTAAGTGCATAACTAGATTTTGTCTTGCCAAAGGCGTTCTTAGTTCATGGGAAACATCACGAATTAATCGGCGCTGCTTCTCACCGAGCGATTTTATCTCTTGAGTCATATGATCAAAGTCTCTCGCCAATTCATTGAATTCACGCGTCTTTGATTGAAGCTCAGAGACAACCTCAACCGAAAAGTCCCCTTGAGAAAGGCGGCGGCTCGCCTCTCGCAATCTATCTAAAGGCTGTTGCAAGCGACGTGACAAAATCAGCGAAAACAACAGAAGAATAATAAATGCAATAACCACCTTCATCAGTGATGAATAGAGAGCAAAAGAGTGCGCTGGGTGGAAAGACCGAGGGAATTGAATCACCAAGAGATTACCTTTTTTCAAAGGGATCCCGACAATAGGCTGATTAACTTGATTATCTAATTGATGATCTAAGGTTCTCAAAAATCTCAGTTTAAACTCAAAATGCGGATGCATATGGCGATGAGTGATCGGGTGCTTGTCTTTGTCCAATACAAACAGATAGTACTTCTGCGCGTTAGCCCAATCTGCCAACTCGTCCATATCCCCTTCATCGATCAACACATCGGCTTGATAAGCAAGATCAAGCATGTCTGTCTTAACGGACTCCGGTACTTTCAACAACGCCTTCATCAGCGCCTTTTCTGACACGCCCTGAAAGATAAAGATACTGACGATAATGATGGTCAAATAGGTAAATAACTGGAACGTCAGGCCGTCCTTACGTTTCTCAATGAAAGAAGGACAGCGAAAGTAACTTGAACTCATGCTCCGACAGACTCTAGGTAGCTATAACCTTTGCCGCGCACAGTTTTGATGTGCTGTTTAGACATGCCCGCCTGAACCAATTTACGGCGGATGTTACTGATATGCATATCGAGATTGCGATCGAACGGACACAATTCACGTTTAAGAACGTGCACCTGAAGATCGGATTTAGACACAACAATACCGTCATGCTTAATCAAATAATCGAGAAGGTCTTTCTCTGTCCCTGTAAGAGGGATACGAGCAAGCTGTTCGCACAAGCCTTCATTAGCTTTAGCGACCGATTGACGTTGACGCTCAAAGCCCACACGACGCAGAATTACTTTAATTCTTGTAAGAAGCTCTGGCACATTGAACGGCTTCGCGATGTATTGATCAGCCCCTGCTTGGTAACCATCTAGCATCGACGCTTCATCGTTAAGTGCCGTCAGCATTAGGATAGGTGTTGCAAATCGCTGACAGATACGTCTCGCGACTTGTAAGCCATTGAGGTTCGGTAACATCACGTCCAATAGCACTAAGTCGACTGGATTTTGCTGAATAAACTCCAATGCACTCTCACCACAGTGCACCTTATCAACATGATAGCCCTCAGTTTCTAAGACTTCACTGAGCAACTCACACAACTGAATATCATCGTCTACAACTAAAATGCGAGACATTACCACCACCTATTAAATAATAATAGTTTGCATTTTAATTATCATAAAATTGATTTCAATTATAAAAGTGCACTATTTAGCTACATTAAGAGATCTTTCTCAATTGGAACAAATTTTGAGGCTGAATCGATGAGATTTTGAGCGGTTAAGCCAGGTACGCCGTACACTTCAACCTTAGTATTGAATCGTGATTTCATACGTTCGACTAGAATTTCAAAGTCACCATCACCCGATACTAGAATGATGGTATCAACGTTTTCCGCCAATTCGATAGCGTCTAGCGCGATGCCCACATCCCAATCGCCTTTAGCGCTGCCGTCACGGCGCTGAATAAAAGGCTTAAGCTTCACATCAAAACCGACGCCACGCAGTATATGGTGGAACTGTCGCTGCTTAGGATCTTGGCTTGAAATTGCGTACGCGTTTGCCGATACGACGTTGCGCCCGGTTGTCGCCACATACCAAAATTGGTTGTAATCGAAGTTGCTACGATACTTATCTCTTGTTGTGTAATACACGTTTTGAACGTCGACCAGAATTGCAATGTTTTCCATATTTGGTGCCTGTGGCTCAGTGCCTTGATTAGTCTCTTTGAAATTAGCCCATACCCTATTCGATCTGCTTAACAAATGCGAGTTGCTTATCGTTGATTTTGAACCTATCAACTATGCTTTACGTATCGGCCTTAGATGTTTGATTGATTTATGTACCAAGTTTGTCGCGCCCAATAGCTACCGCGCCCGATAATTACCACGCCAGATAGTTGCCGCGCCCAAAGTTGCTTGAGCTGCTGTAAACGCGTTGTTTGAAAGGAGTCATAGGATGTTAGGAAGAATATTTGCACTCACTGCTATGGTCATGTGCACCCAAAACGCACTCGCCTACCCGGCTTATGAACACTCCCACAGCTTGTCGCACCGCAGCGTCATCTTATTTGCACCTGATGAGCAAGACAAAAAGGTGAAAGAGTTTATGAACGGCGTGTTGGTGAATAACTGCCAAATTGATGAGCGCGACATCGTTGTAATGGTGATTGCGGAAAACGGCTACACCAACCCGAGTTGGCTAAAAGAAGAGTTTAACTTAGAAGCGGTGAAAGAGATCTATGAAATACCAAAAGGCAAACACACCGGTATTTTGATTGGTAAAGATGGTAAAGAGAAGCACCGCTGGAGTGGAGCAACAGATTGGGGATTTCTAGCGAGCTTCATCGACGAGATGCCGATGCGTCGACAAGAGATGCAGCGACAATCTAGCCGCTGCAGCATATAAGGAAATCGGCTGAATAATTGAGGCAATTTACTTGTTAAACCAAGCCAGTTTTTCATGAAGCTGTGCAACACTACCAACCACAATCAGTGCTGGGCTTTTTGCTTGTGATGCTAGTCCAGCCAAATCGCTCAAGCCACCTCGGAACACTTTCTGCTCTTGGCGAGTGCCATTTTCGATGATCGCCACCGGCATATCTGCGCGCATACCGTTGTTTAACAAGTTTTTCTGGATATTCGGGCTCTCTTTCAGGCCCATGTAGAACACAATGGTGTGATTGTGTTGAGCCAAAGATTTCCAATCGATATCTTCGCCATCTTTCTTAAGGTGACCAGTGATAAATTGAACACTTTGGGCGTGGTCACGGTGAGTGAGTGGAATACCCGCGTAAGCTGTTGCTCCAGCTGCGGCTGTGATACCCGGGACCACTTCGAATGCCACATCGTTTTCTGCTAGCGTTTCACACTCTTCGCCACCACGGCCAAAAATGAATGAATCACCACCTTTCAAACGTACAACGCGCTTGTTCTCTTGAGCTTTAGCCACAAGTAGATCGTTGATTTGATCTTGCGGTACACAGTGATGGTCTAGCTTCTTGCCCACATAAAGCATCTCTGCTTCTGGGTTTGCCATCGCTAGAATTGCCTTAGACACCAAACGGTCATACACCACTACTTCTGCTTGTTGAATAACACGCGCTGCTTTAACGGTTAATAGATCTGGGTCGCCGGGACCTGCACCAACCAAAGACACGAAACCACTTTCTACTACTTGCTGCTCACTCATTGCTTACGCCTATTTTAATTATTCTGCTGTAATTCACTGTATCAACAAGAAAACATCTAGTCGATCACAGTTTTTGCATATTTCATAACTAATTGAATTAACGTTTTTGGTTATTCTCGTTGCAATTCTTTATCACTGGTTATCGTACTATTAAAAGCATAGTGAATATTGATGCGCAGCACTAAGCAAAGTAAAGAAGCTAAAGAAAACAAAGAAGATAAAAAGGCCCCACAGTACACTGCAGGGCCTTGATGTTAATTCATTACGCTTAATTGCTCAGGTCAGGATTATTTAATCGCTGGCGCTGTTTTAGCGTGAGTTAGGTACAGTGGGATACAAGTCATAACAAGACCACCAACGATGTTACCTAGGATTGTTGGGATAAGGTTGAAGTTCAACCAAGTCGCGATACCGAAATCAGCACCAAGAATCATACCCAGTGGGAATAGGAACATGTTTACTACTGTGTGCTCAAATACTAGTGCGAAGAAGATGAAGATTGGGAACCACATCATTGCTACACGGCCAGACACAGAGCGCGCAGTCATGTTGCCGATAACACCTAGACAAACCATAAGGTTACAGAAGATACCGCGAACGAAACATGTGATCCATCCGTCCATACCCATGTTCTCAAAACCTAGGCTACGAGCAGTTGAAACCGCAATGAACTTTTGAACAACTGCGTTTGGATCTAGAGAGAAGTTACCTGTTAGCGAAACCGCAACTAGAAAAGCAACAAGCAGAGAACCGATAAGGTTACCTAGACCTACGATACCCCAACAACGCAGGATACGACCCCATGTAATACCTGGGCGGTTATCGAATTTTGCTAAAGGAGCAAGGCCAAATACACCGGTTACTAGGTCGTAACCCATCACACTTAAGATGACAAAACCTACAGGGAACACAAGTGCGCCAACGATGCCGATGCCCGTTTGAACCATTGTTGTAATCGCGACAACAACCGCAAGTGAAAGGATCACACCCGCCATTGTGCTTCGGATTAGGAGATCGCGAGTACTTGTTTTCGTTTTCGCTTCGCCCACATCGATCATAGTTTGAACGAATTCTACAGGTTTAAAATCAGAAGACATAAAATTGTCCTTAAAAAGTTAAATTTAAAAAGTAAAAATTGGATAGGAAAAGGCTCTAGATGTCGTCATGACAATCATCACTCACTAGAGCCCTTGAACTATCGAATCTTAACGATTAAGCCGCGATTTCTACCGCACCTTTCACAACGCGAGCTTTGTAAGATTTCACGCTCATGCGGTCATCTTCCATACAAAGGCCAGTCGCTAGGTTGAAGCGTTGCTTCTTAAGCGGGCTTGCAACCCATAGCTCGTCTTGATGCTCACAGATAAGGCCACGAGACAGAACGTTAGCTTGGAAGAATGGGTCCATATTGTTGATTGCGAACACTTCTTCAGTCGCACGTGGACGGAAGATAGCTACTTGCTCACCGTTTAGTAGTGCAACAACACCAGTACCTGGGATGATGTCTTCGATTTTACAAACTTTTGTAAATGCCATGATGTTGTCTCCCAATTACACTAGTTCTACGTGAAGGATATCGCCCTTCGCGTCTGGGTGTTTTTCAGTAAATGTCGCTGGACGGTGCTGTTCACGACCATCAGTTACGAACACTACGTTGTCATCACGCTCGTCAGAGTTAACGAAGTGAGAGAAACGCTTAAGTTGTGATTCGTCGTTGATAGTGTCAGTCCACTCACAGCTGAACTCTTCAATCAGCTTCGCTACGTCTGCTTCAAGTTGGTCGTTGATACCAAGCTTGTCTTCGATGATCACTTCACGTAGGTAGTCGATACCGCCTTCTAAGTTGTCGAACCATACAGAAGTACGTTGTAGCGGAGCAGCCGTACGTACGTAGAACATCATGTAGCGGTCGATGTACTTGATTAGCGTCTCTTGGTCTAGGTCGCTTGCAAGTAGTGTTGCGTGACGAGGTTTCATACCACCGTTACCGGCTACGTACATGTTCCAACCTGCGTCAGTTGCGATAATACCAAGGTCTTTACCTTGCGCTTCCGCACACTCACGAGTACAGCCAGACACACCGAACTTCATCTTATGAGGAGCACGGATGCCTTTGTAGCGGTTCTCAAGCATCACACCAAGACCTACAGAGTCTTGAACGCCGTAACGACACCAAGTTGAACCCACACAAGTCTTAACCATACGTAGAGACTTACCGTAAGCTTGACCTGTTTCGTAGCCCGCTTCGATTAGCTTCTTCCAGATTGCAGGAAGGTCATCTTTTTGAGCACCGAACAGACCGATACGTTGTGCACCAGTGATCTTGGTGTACAGGTTGTACTCTGCTGCAACGTTTGCAAGAACAGAAAGTGCTTGAGGCGTTACTTCACCACCCGCCATACGCGGGATTACAGAGTAAGTACCGTCTTTCTGCATGTTACCTAGGAAGTTATCGTTGGTATCGTGCAGCTTAACTAGAGACGGCTTAAGGATGTGGTCACCCCAGTTTGAAGCAAGGATAGAACCTGCTAGAGGCTTACATACTTCACAACCGTAACCAGTACCGTGCTTCTCAAGCAGCTCTTCGAACGACTTGATTTCACCGATGCGTACTAGGTGGAACAGCTCTTGACGAGAGTAAGCAAAGTGCTCACATACGTCGTTCTTCACTTCAACACCTGCTTTTTCAAGCTCAGCGTTTAGAACAGAAGTGACTAGAGGGATACAACCACCACAGCCTGTACCTGCGCCAGTTACTGCTTTGATATCACCGATAGTGTGGTGACCTTCAGCAACTGCTTCTGCGATCTTGCCTTTTGTTACATCAAAACAAGAACAGATAACGGCAGATTCAGGTAGTGCGTCAGCGCCTAGTGTTGGCTTCTCAGCACCTGCGTGTGCAGGCAGGATAAGCGCATCTGGGTGCTCTGGAAGGTCGATTTCGTTCAGCATAAGCTGTAAAAGATCGCCGTAGTCAGATGTATCACCCACCATTACTGCACCAAGAAGCTTCTTGTTGTCTTCAGAAACGATTAGGCGCTTGTAAACTTCTTGCTCTTCGTTTTGGTAAACGTAGCTCTTACAGCCAGGAGTACGACCGTTCGCATCACCGATTGAACCTACTTTCACGCCTAGAAGCTTAAGCTTCGCAGACATGTCAGCACCTTCAAATTTGCTGTCATTACCCACTACGTGGTCAACCGCAACCGTAGCCATCTTGTAACCAGGAGCCACAAGACCGTAGAACATTTCGTTCCAAGATGCACACTCACCGATAGCGTAGATGCTGTCATCAGAAGTCTGACAGAAATCATTGATGGCGATACCGCCGCGTGGTGCAACGTCTAACTTCATGTCACGAGCAAGCTTATCTTGAGGGCGAATACCCGCAGAGAATACGATGAAGTCAGTTTCTAATTCTGTACCGTCTGCAAAACGCATAACGTTACGTGCTTCTTTACCTTCAGGAGCAATCTCAAGCGTGTTTTTGCTAGTGTGAACTTTCACACCCATGCTTTCGATCTTTTGACGAAGTTGGTTACCACCCGCTTGGTCTAGCTGTTCAGCCATTAGCTTAGGAGCAAACTCAACTACGTGAGTCTCTACACCTAGCGCTTTCAAAGCACCAGCTGCTTCAAGACCTAATAGACCACCACCGATAACAACACCGACTTTGCTCTTCTTCGCACACGCTTCGATCGCTTTTAGATCTTCGATAGTACGGTACACAAAGCAGTCTTTGCTTTCGCGGCCTTTAATAGGTGGAACGAATGGGAAAGAACCCGTCGCCATAACTAGCTTGTCGTATTGAATTTCACGACCAGAGCTTGAGTAAACAATCTTCTTCTCACGGTTTACTGTGATAGCGCGCTCGCCGATCAACATGTTGATGCCATGTTTCTCGTAGAAGCCCTCTTTAACTAAAGAAAGTTCATCTGCTGTGTGGTGTGAAAAGTAAGAAGAAAGGTGTACACGGTCATACGCTACACGTGGCTCTTCACAGAACACTGTAATGTCCATGTTTGCTACGTCTGTCTTCTCTACTAAATCTTCGATATAGCGATGGCCGACCATCCCGTTACCGATTACGACTAGCTTCATCTTGCTCATAAGAATTCCTGAAAGGTTATAATTTTCTTAACTGAGCGAATAATGAATTATGAAAGAAAATGAAAATATGATGTAAATCAATTACGAAAATGAACTACCCTAAAGGGGTAGAACAAAAGAGGTATAACGGATTAAAAATCGGCCAAAGCAAACGTATAACCTGACTTTATATATGGGTAATAGCGGAGTGCATGAACAACTTGAAGCATATTGAGGTGTAGTAAAGTTTCACTAAGAGTAACTCAAAAAGAAATTAAATGACAATCATTTTCATTTAGTGGCAAAACACTGACACAATATTTTAAATTTGAGCATTGCCGTGACAGAGTATTTGCCAATATGAAAGGTTCCGCTAAAACATCCGTAGCTCTATCACTATCAAGCCCTTCTCTACTGACTAAATCTTTTCCCAATCCATAAGCTTGTGTTTCTTAACTACGTAGCGGTGATAAGAACTGATGATAATGGCAAAAATCGAACTGGTCAGCAGCGCGTTAACTAAAGTAGCGGCAAGTGTTAAACCCACACCAACCAGGCTAAACAGATAAATAAACGAGAAATAGAACACAAAGAACTCGACAAACTTTAGGGTAAAGTTTTTATAAAAAGGTTCCCAATACATCGGCTTCAACTCAAAGCCACGGCGTCTAAGAAAACGATAAAAATATGACTTATCTGACTTACATGACAGCCCAAGGGTTTGTAGATATTCGTCAGCTCTTGCTAACTTTTCCTGATGACTCATAAACCTGTTTAATACTCCCTCAATTACAAACATCTTCAAACTTTAAAACCGAACCGCCTAGCCACTGCAACCTGCCGTCATTAGCTCAAACGTACAGTTTGTGAAATTACTTATTCTCGCCAATGCGCCACAGCACACCGCTTGGGTCTGTCATACAAAATTCAAGCATTCCCCATGGTTGCTCGATAAGGTCGGTCACTCTGACACCAAACTTCTCAACCACATCCAACTTATTAACGTGATCAAACCAACTTTGTGCATCCTCTACCAAAAGGTGCATCATAAAATTATTGCTATGAGCGGGTTCATAAAAGTCTTGAAGTAAAAAAGCGCATGAGCCTGATTTGAAATAAGCGATGCCTTCAAATTCAGAAGCCATTTCAAAGCCTATTGATTGATAGAAGCGCTTGGAAGATTCAAAGTCTTTAGCGGGCACAAACGACTTTATCTCGACGGTATTTAGGTTTTCCATTTCCAACTCCGGTTTTAGATGTGTCTAGGTCATTCTCGCACTTTATCAAGACAGCTTAACGGCTGTACCGAACACTAAGATTTCAGAGGCACCATCTGTTACTGAGCTTGTGGTAAATCGAATCCCAACAACGGCGTCAGCGCCTAGCCCTTGAGCTTCTTCGACCAAGCGCTCAATGGCGATGTTTCGAGCCTCGGTTAGCATCTCGGTATAACCTTTGAGTTCACCACCAACGATGCCTTTTAAACCCGCCATAAAGTCTCTGCCAACGTGTTTTGATTGAACAACGTTGCCGTTCACGATACCAAGTACTGTTTCAATTTCCCTACCAGGAACCGTTTCTGTTGTTGTGTAAATCATAACTTACCTATTCATCCTGCTTGGGGTTTAATCCAGTGATAAAACACGCTCGATAAAAGCCGACTTCTTAAGACGATAAGCGTCTTGAGGCCAGCCTGAGCATGACACTTTAAGATCATTGTATTCATAAACTAACAAAGGGTTACTTCGAAGTTTGTCTCGAAACGTTACAAACATATCAAACTCCGAGCCAAGCGCGACGAGTTGGAAAGCGACATCGTCTTCCGATTCACTTTCCAGCATGCACAGTTCTGGCGTTCGTAACGTATCCAGCTTTTCATTGAAGCCCAACGTTTTCAACGACGTCACCGCACTCTCTAACTCAGTAGCATCAACACCAACGAGTATGTCTAAGTCACCCTTAGACACAGCATTATCAATCGACGACGCGCCAATGTGCTCAATCAGCGCACTGGGTAATAACGCCTGTATTTTAGCTTGATAGCGTCGATATAAATCGTCGCAAATTGGCTGATACTCTTCAGCGCTATAAAACTTCATCCCTGTTCTCCAAAGCCTTAGATCCTTTAAGCTCCATGTCGTGTTAAGGCTTCATATTCGAACACCTTACTCTAACTCCCTGACTACAATAACAAATTTATTAAATATATGCATAATTGTGTAGAGATTAATAAAATCATGAATGCAAATAAGGCTAACGGTCTACGCGATTGCTCGACTTCGAACGACTTGGATCAGATAAATACCACCACTTAGGGAAGCAACGGTGAACATCACCCAATACGCACCAGACATACCTAGATAAGTAGCCGACAGCCCAGCAGCTAGATAAGTTAATAACCACCAAAAGTGCGTTAACGAAAAATGTGCAGCGAAATATTGTCCAGCATCATCACTTCCAGCCGCATCGTTAATCACAATGCCTGAAGTGGTCTGGATACAAGACATGCCGATACCCAAAGAGAAACAAAGAACGATAAATCCAAACCAATCTGGGAGCCATGTTCCGGCATAAAACGCTAACCATATTAGGATCAGTCCTCTGATGTGATAACGCTGCGGACTATAACGATTTAAAAGCTTGGGTAAGAATATCGCCGCTAACATCGAGCCGATCCCAACAGCCAGCATGGCTAATGCCGTTTCACTGTCGCCACCATGCAGAATATCGTGCACGTAGACAACCGTATTCACTATCACCATGGCACTTGCCGCTGCTGCCGCTAAGTACGCATACCACAATGAACGCAGAGAAGAGTGCGCCAGATAGGCGGTGATACCGCTAAAAATGGTTTTCCAGCACAGCTTACTCGTCTGTTCTTGTTGCCCTTTGTCTGAAGGGATAAAGCACAGTAACACCAACACCGCTGAGATAATAAATGTCACGGCATCAGCCCAAAACAGATGACGAAAGCTCACAACGGTCAAGAGTACCGCGCTTAATACAGGGCTAAGCACTTGCTCCAAATCGTAGGCAATTCGACTATAAGAGAGCGCTTTAGTGTAGTGCTCTCGAATCGGGACGATTTGCGGCAGTGTTGCCTGAAACAGTGGTGTGAAGGCAGCCGAGCAAGCATTGATAGCAAACATCAGTACATAAACTTGCCACACCTGATCCACGAACGGTAACGCCATGAAAAGCAGAGCTCTGAGCAAATCTAAGATGATCAAGGTTCGCTTTTTAGGCCACCTTCTGCTCAACACGGCAAATATTGGCGCGAGGCCGATATACGCGAGCATCTTAAGTGCAAATGCAATGCTCAATACTGTGCTCGCCTCACTCTCAGCGAGTTCATACGCCAACAGAGCTAAGCAGACTGAACTTATCCCAGTCCCAATGAGCGACACGACCTGAGCGAGCAAAAGCCTCACATAATCTCGATTGCTCCACAAAGAAGCGTTGACGACGGGTAGATTCATAGCGCGTCTCCAAACAGGCTTTTCACATCATCAATCAAAGATCTAAACCAGAGCAGAAAGGTATCTTTGAGACGTTTCAACATCGAACCTTGCTTCACCTCTTGTGCACTCACCACTGAAGCAGTTTTCACCGTTTTTCCATCTAGACTCCAAACAACCTGACCCAGTACCTCACCTTTGGTAATTGGCGCGGTTAGCGTGTCATTTAACTCTAGCTCTTTCTGGAGCTTGGCTGTTTGATTGCTCGGCAATGTTAGGAAAATATCGTCTTCAACAACCACATCGACCTGTTCACTTTCTCCCTGCCAGATTCTGGCTTCATAAATCACCTCACCACTTGTTGCCGCTTGCAAGGTATCGAAAAAACGGAATCCGTAGTTCAACAGCTGACGCGATTCATTAACTCGTGCTTGAGGGCTCGCTGCGCCCATCACCACTGCGATCAGACGCATCCTCCCCTGCACAGCTGAAGATACCAAGCTGTATCCAGCACTCTCTGTGAATCCTGTCTTACCGCCATCAACTTCTAAGGTTCTATCCCACAACAGCTTATTACGGTTGTATTGCTCAATGCCTGCCCATGTAAATCGACGCTCTTTGTACAGGGCATACACTTCAGGCACTTGTTGAATGATAGCCCGCAATAAGATGCCCATATCTTTTGGCGTGGTGGCAATACCTTCTCCATCTAGCCCGTGAGCATTAACAAAATTAGTGTTCGACATACCCAGAGACTGCGCCCAACCATTCATCAAGCTGACAAAGGCACCTTCACTCCCAGCAACGTGTTCAGCCAAAGCAACCGCTGCATCATTCCCTGATTGGATGATTAACCCACGCATCAGATCTTTAATGGTGACGCTGTCGCCCGGTTTGATGAACATTTTGGAAGAATCAGGAAACTTCACTGACCAAGCATTCGGGCTTACCTCAACTTGAGTCTCCCAAGTTAATCGGTCATTCGCTATCTCCTGCCCTACCACATAAGCCGTCATCAACTTGGTCAAGCTGGCGGGTGCGAGTAACGCTTGCGAATTATTTTCTGCTAACACCTCACCAGAATTGAAATCCATCAGCAGATACCCCTTGGCACCCAGCGATGGCGGATCAGGTACGACAACCGCTAATGTGTTCGCGCTATACAATAAAATTAAGGCAAAAAAGCTCGTTAGTTTCATCTTCATAGCGCCTCCGCTATCTGGAGCGCAGCGAGATCGCCGATATAACTCTGTTTTTGATCTTTGCCATCCGACAAATATTGAAAGGTCTCACTTCCTTTGCCGCACACCACAACAAGATCACCGCCCTCACTCATCTTCTTAGCCAGCTTAATCGCTTCTCTGCGATCGCTGATTTCAAAATGGGGCGTACTACCTACCTGAGAGCGCAGTGCTTGGAAGATCTCCCCTTGAATCACCCCCATTGGGTTGTCTGATGTGAACACGATTAAATCGGCATACTTAGCACAAATCTCCCCTATTTCGCTCGCCTGCTGTAAGCGGTCGCCTGTCACTCCAACCACTACAATTAAGCGCCGTTCCACGTAATCTTGAACCGCTTCAAGCAAAGCCTTGAGCCCATCACTGTTATGGGCATAGTCGACTAACCCCTTACAATCATTAGGTAACTCTACAAATTGAGCACGCCCTTCCGGCATTTCAATACGTTCTATTCCTTGTGTGATCTTCTCTAGAGACCAACCCAACGCATAAAGCGTACTGGCAATCGCTAACGCATTTTCAACGTTATACAAAAATGGCATTGGCGAGCGCACATCAACACTTTTTTCTGTCGCTGTTAGCGTGAATCGCATCCCACGCTCGAACGACTGTATGTTTGAAGCGACAACATCGGCCTTCTGCCCTGCCTTTGAGAAGGTCACGACCTTGATTCCTTGAGATGCCCTTTCAATCGCGGCCAAAGCATGTGGGTCATCTAAATTAACCACTAAGGTTCCTTTTGACTGGATGCGGTCAACCAATTGCAATTTAGCGTGGATATAACTGTCTTTGGTGCGGTGAAAATCAAGGTGGTCCTCACCGATATTGGTGATCACCCCGACTTCAAGCGAGACAAAACCAGCGCGATCTTGTGCAAGTGCATGGCTGCTCAACTCCATCACATTGAACTCGGTATCTTGCATTCGCATCTGTTGGAAAATATTAAGTAAAGTGACACCATCTGGAGTAGTGTTGGTCAGCGGTACTTGTTCCTCAACCAGTTTTGCCCCTAGCGTCCCGATATAAGCACTTCTGCTTTCAAAGTTAAGGATCTGATTCAAGCAGTGAGAAACCGTCGTTTTACCGTTGGTTCCTGTCACACCAATATGACTTACCGCTTTATGTGGATGTTGGTAGTAGGCTTTAATAAGCGCCAAACTTTGATAGTAGCTATCGGTGACAATCACAGGCACGCTAGCTTGCAGCGGCCTATTGGCGATGATGGCACAAGCACCTTGATTTACAGCTCGCACTACAAAGTCATGCCCATCTAATGAAATGCCTTGGCGACAGACAAAAACATCGCCTGATTCTACCTCTGCACTATTGGTCTTAAATTGCCTTACGGGCAAGGATTGCAAGACCGCTCTCTGTTGTGAAATCGCACTGCTTTGCATTTACGCGCTCCTTAATTCGTTAATGAGTGGAGTATAAGAAGCGCAATTAAATTAATGAAATCGAATGATTCTATTAACTGTATCGAATAGACTAATAACCTTATCTCGTCAGAAACAGACATACCCAAAAAATTGGCAAGCAAAGAGGTCACCGTGAGTGAAATAAATTGGCAACGCGTAGATATGAATTTACTGCTGACTTTTGATGCGCTTTTTCGCCACAGAAGTGTTTCGAAAGCCGCTGAGTCACTGCATCTCGGGCAACCGGCCACCAGCTATAACCTCAAGAGACTGCGTGAATTGTTAGGCGACCCGCTATTTGAGAGAGATGGCAATAGCATGCGCCCTACCGTTCGAGCCCACGAGATTGAACCCAAGGTACGCCAAATCATGACCATATTCAGTCAAGAGATCATGCAAGCGAACCAATTTGATCCGCTAGGGTTTGATGGTGTATTCACAGTGGGACTAAGTGATTATGCGGAACAGATTTTTGCACCAAAACTGTTCGACCAACTTCAAACCTTAGCGCCGGCCGCCAAGGTATTGTTTAAGCCTGTTGATGGTAACAACTGTGTTGATGCACTTGAATCACGCGAGGTTGACCTGTGCATTGGCGTCTTTTCGGACTTACCCAATAAAGTCGCAAGTACCTTTCTCTATCGAGAGCGCCACCTCTGCACCTTTGATAACCAAGTGCTGCAAAGTGAATTACCTATCTCGTTAGATACTTACCTTAATACCCCGCAGATGATCGTCACAGCCAACCAAACCTTGGCAACACGGGTCGATAAAACACTCGCTCAGATGAATATCCAACGTAATGTTGTAATGGGCACAACGCGATTCTTAACGATTCGAAGAATGCTAACGGGAAGAAATGTACTGGCGGTGATGGCTGAAATGGTCGGAAAGTCAGATCTAATTGAAGATTCATTGACGCTCTGCGAACCCCCTATCGACATCCCTGACTTTGATATTGAAATGGTCACACTACGCGGCGACAGCCATCACCCAAGAATCGTATGGCTAACAGAGCTGGTCAAGCAAGTGGTCACCGATAAAGTGAACTACCTACGTTCTAACTAGTTGAGTTATTGGGGTTGTTTGAGTAGATGTGTTTAGGAATTGAATAGGCGCGGTGAGATGGAGCGCGCCTTTTGCTTTCTGATTTGGTTATTGCGTGTGTTAAGCACTTCTCGGCGCAAACATAATGATGGCCATACCCAGCATGGCCACAGACACCCCAACAATATCCCACATGCTCGGGCGAATGCCATCAACCACCCACAGCCATAAGATCGCGACAAAAATATAAACGCCACCATAAGCTGCATAAACCCTACCTGCTGCAGTTGGGTGTAACGACAGCAACCAAGCAAACAAGGCAAGACAGAATGCCGCTGGTACCAGCAACCAAACCGATTTATCTTCTTTTAACCAAAGGTAAGGCAAGTAACAGCCCAATATCTCCGCAATAGCCGTAACAAAGAACAGCCCCAATGTCTTAAGTTCTAGCACCTGAAATTCCTATTTTGACCGCTCTTACACAAAACCATGTCTATTAGTGTCAATGCTACAACCTAATCCGTCGTGCCGTAAACACAAAACGAGAATGGGATTGGCGATGTCAGGGGTTAGGGGTTAGGGGTTGTGTCTTAAACGTTTGCTATAAAACACTTAGCCTAATGCACGTTCTACAAGACTTTTGGCTTCTTCGATGATGGGTTTATGAAATCTTGCATTTAATCGCTCACCAGAAGGACATGCTATTTGTCGCTTTGAATACTTAAAAGATAGGTTTTCACACCAACACACGATATCTAGCTCTTTTTCGGCCGACAGTGACTGGTTAACTTGATCAAACCATTGACGAACAGTCAGGATAAACTTGTTATCAGAATCTTCCTCTTCAAGTTTCGAAACTCGTGCTTCGACACTAGATACTTCATTTTTTACGCTAGAAAATTCCAAGCGGATCTTTTCTTGCTCCATGATGGTGTCTGCAAGCATTCTTGAATTTTGAGCCACAATCTCTGCCATCTGTGCAAGAGCAGAGCCTTGCGCGGTCTGTGGTGGTGGATAAACACCGTGCTTTTGCAGAGATGGGATAACCTCATGATAAAGCCAACGTTGAAATTTTTTCCCTGCTTTGGACTTATCAGTCCCCATAACACGATTTAGACCAGGTTGAGTGACGAAGACTTCCTTTTCATTTTCAAATCGAGGGTTGGCAACAGGTACATGGATATATTCGTCTGAATCGAGGTCTTGCAGCTGTGATTTGATCAGATTAGGAATATATTTAGATGGAAACCGTTCATCTAACGATCTGTTTTCTTTTGTCAATGTAACAAAAATATCTGTTAATGATATGTGCAATATACCATCGTAATAGCAAGTCCTAATATCACTAGATCCAGCATCACCGTCGTAGCATACATTAATCAATTCATTTTCCATTAAGGTCCAACCTTGTCGTTAATATTATTAGGTAACTATTATATTGAATATTTAATCGAACCTAATTCTACTTTCTCACTTTTGAGATGTTAGACGTATTTCGTAACACCCTGTTAAGGTGAGCAAAGCAATACCGATGCTTCCGCATACCACCTTAAACACAAAACGCAATGCATAGAAAAATACCAAGCGTTGCCAATAACTCTTAAGCAGGTGTTATATTTTATTCCACGACACCGGTAATTCTATTTGAACGCAAGAGGTACATAGCCAAGTGTCTGTTTTCTTTTGGTAGTCAAATGGTAATTTTCTATCAATTGAATTGCCTACAGGCTCTAAAACGAACGCCTTACCTGACAATTTGACTTCCTTTACCTTCATTTTATATTCAGTACCTGATAGCGTTACTACCGCATTTCCTTTTGATACTGATACGCTTTCTTTTCCACTTGATGATTCTAAGTTTATTTCAAATGTGTCTTTATCTGTACAGCCAACTAGAGCCATCAATAATGTTATAGATAATATATATTTCATACTTTTCCTTTAAAACCTAACGCCGCGTTAAGTGGTGAGCAACGCTACCACCTAACTTAAACCATTGCACCGTAAACACAAAACCCAACGATGAAATGAAAAATGCCATGCGTTGGGAATCTGTCTTAGACGCTTTTTATGCTTAGTGGTACTCGGACATATAACGGTCAGAATATCGACGCCACAAAACATGTAAGTTGTCGAATTTCAAGATGTCATTTGGCGTAAGCATGTCAAAGCCACCAAACTTTTCTTTGTCATATGCTGTTGATTCAATGTTTTTCGTATGCTGCTGAAACTGTGATGATTTCTTAGGGATTGGGTAGCGTCCATCCCAAACGATATAAGCGCTAAGCACACTCATTACCTTATTGTCTTCTTTGCTTAGTTTAAAACCTGCGATTCTTGCTATTTCGGCGAGTTCATGAGTATTTTTCAGACGTTCATCTTCAATACCTTGCGCTACACAATGAGCTTTAAAGAGAACTTCAAAAGACATCCCCATGAGCATTAGATATGTCGAATGGCTTGTAATTCTAGCTTGGCTATCATCTTCCATAGCATCCCATAGGATTTTCGCTGAAGCCCACAGATCACACGCCTTATTGTGCCAATATCTTGATAAGGTTGATTTTCGTTCATACGCATCAAGCAACGTACTCATTTAACTACTCCTAATTTTCAAACTAAGCATAACAGTTCTTCGACAGAAAAATTCTGTACTTAAATACTCAATATTTCTGTCTAGTTTCTGTCTAGTTCCCTATGCTATCAATTGTACAAACATTAGTTAATTGATAACAATGACTTATGTGATCTCGTTAGTAATCAAAATTACAAATATAGAAGTTTTCTATCTAGTCCGGTTGCAAGCAAAATCAATCCGTTACGCTGATTTTTTGGAGTTTGAAACTGCGCTGGATAAGCTTTTCGGTAGCTTAGATTGAAGCCTTTAGAACCAATGCTTGACCGTGTACGGTAAGGTGTTTATATTGTCGCCGCCCAACGGGCACACCCTAAAATGCACACCCGCCATCCTGCCATCATTGGTGCATTTATATTGGTGTTTCTTAACTCCATGTTGAATAAACTTCGTCCTTTTACTCGTGAATCGGGTGCATTAATGCAACTCTCGGTTCCTATCATTTTGACCCAGATCGCAACCCAAGCTATGGGCTTTGTCGATACAACAATGGCTGGCCAAGTGAGCCCTGCCGACCTTGCTGCTATCGCACTTGGTACTAGCTTGTGGATTCCGGTGCTGCTTTTGTTGCGCGGCGTCATTATGGCTCTCACTCCCGTTGTCGCTTTTCACCGTGGTGCGAGAGACTTTAAAAGCGTTTCTGTAGAGTTCTTCCAAATGGTATGGCTGGCGCTGATTGCCAGTGTGTTGCTTATTGCTTACCTCGTCAGTGCTCAGCCTATTTTAGAGTGGATTGGTGTGGCATCAGAGATCATTCCAATTGGTAGCGACTATGCGTTTGCTCTGGCTTTTGGTGTACCGGGCATTGCGCTGTTCTATACCCTGAATGGCTTCTGTGAAGGTATGAACAATACCAAGGTGCCGATGATCATTTCTGTGATCGGTCTTTTGGTGAATATCCCTGTTAACTATGTACTGATTTACGGTAAGTTCGGCTTCCCTGAAATGGGCGCTGTAGGTTGTGGTTGGGCGACTAGCTTAGTCTACTGGATGATGTCGGGTATGTTGTATTCGTACATTAAAGGCCACCATCACTACAAAACCATTATTAACTTTGCTGACGCGGCGCCAAAAGCTAAAGAGATGCTACACCTACTCAAGCTTGGCCTGCCTATCGGAATGAACATTGCGGTGTGTGGCAGTATCTTTGCTGTCATCGCGTTGATGATTGGACGTATCGGTGCCGAGAACGTGGCTGCAGCACAAATCGCGCTTAATATATCTAGCCTGACTTACGTGATCCCTATGAGTATTTCATTTGGTATTACTATTCGTGTTGGACACGCACTTGGCGAGAAAGATGAACTTGGTGCAATTGAGCGCAGTAAAGTCGGTATCTTGGTAGCGGCGTTAATTTCTCTACTTTCTGTGGCTATGTTCTTGCTGTTCCCTGAGTGGATCATTCGCCTGTACACCACCGACCCTGCTATTAGCGCAACGGCTGCGACTCTGCTTGTGTTTACTGCGATGTATCAGTTCAGCGATGCACTGCAAACATCAGCTAATGGTGCTTTGCGTGGTTACAAAGACACCAAGATCCCGATGTTCTTAGCGATTGCCTCATACTGGGGTTTAGCACTGCCGATGGGTATGGTTTTAGGCTTAACCGACTATGTTGTCCCAGCTATGGGTGAGACCGGCTTCTGGGTAGGAATTTTAACGGGTTTGACCGTTGCTGCCGCGTTAATGCTGTTTAGACTACGCTACGTGATCAAGATCCGTAATAGCCAAGCTGTTAATGCTGTGTAATGACCTAGTCGGTACCTATTGGCTATCCTGTTGTGAGCAATATATCTAACTAAATAAAAAGGCGAACCCATTGATTAGGTTCGCCTTTTTTGATCCAACAAGTGGCAGTTATCGATTAATTGCAAGGTAAGAGCCTGCTGCGATCATAATTCCACCAGCGCTTTGGTTAAGTCTTTTATGAGCACGCGGCGTTTTCAACAAGGTCACCATACGACCTGCCCCTAAGGCTATCAGCATTAAGCCCGCCATCAAAGCCACTGCGGCTAGCACAGACACTAATACGATATCTTGTGAGCGTAGAACTGTGAGGTCGATGAAAGTCGGTAAAAATGAGATATAAAATAGAATGACTTTCGGGTTAGAGGCTGAGATCAAAAAGCCTTGTGCGAAACTCGCCAATGCGGATTTTTGACTCTGCTTAGCCACTTGTTCAGCCGAACCCTGTACTTCAGGAAGACTTTTAAACATTTTATAGCCAAGGTATATCAAATAAGCAGCGCCGACATAGCGAATGACTTCAAACGCGATTGACCAGTTCTCTGCAACCGTCGCAAGACCAAAACAAGCCAGCACAAGATAGATGAGGTCGCTGCATGTCATCCCTAGAGACAGAGTGATGCATTGTCGCCACCCATCAACCATACCACGCGCCAAGATAGCGAATACACCCGGGCCCGGTGTGATACTGAATATAAACATGGCTATAAAAAATGTGACCGCGCTTTCGAATGACATTACTTTTCCTCCCTCACTCATCCGCACCAAGAATTCGAACGTAACACGGAGTTTACTTCCGAGTAAAGATCACCGTTGGTGCGAATGTTTGAGCTTTCAACCAACCCTACTTCGTTTACATCTCACAGAGATCTAAGATCCTCGCTCGCATGGCTTGATTGATACGGAAATGAGTATTCAGAAACGACAGCTGCGCCGTTGTAGACTCAGGCGTTCGCTCATACCCTTGGGTGAATGATGGCAGTAAGCGAGCAAATTCAGGGAAACGGACCTCTAATCTTCTATCCGACATAAACTGATCGGCTAATTCAGGTGACGGCGTTTCGATGCGCTCTGCTAGCTCAATTAAACGATCAAGCGCGAACGATTGTACAAATCGCATTCCAGATAGCTTTTCACCTCGTTTATATCGGCACATTCCTACATATAGGTTGGTCAAGGCTTCACCTATGATCCATTCCAAGTCACTGTTTTGGTTTGCTTGATGCGGTTTTGGTATACAAGATTGAGAATTGAAATCTGCTTGCTGCCAAACGATTCGCCCTTCTGCGAACGGGATTCCCGTTAATTCTTGTGGCTCAAAAACGGCAAACTCACAGAACACACCATCCTTGTATAACACTTTGTATCCATCGACGGTGTTTCTCACGGCATAATCAATCTGATTGATGTCTGACAGCCAATTTAGGTTGTCTAGAAAATCCTGCTTATACCCCTCCTGTACGATGGCAAAGAAGTCTAGGTCAGAATACTCGTCCAGCTTTCCCAACTCCAAGCCAACAGAGCCAAGTCCTAACAGCGCATATGCCTTACCCGTTCTTTCTAATGACGCTCCAATCTCGTTTAGGCGCTCCAGTAATAATGTTGGTCTATCCATAATTTGTCTCTCGCTTGTTGAGTGACATCAACCTAACGAAAATGCAGTTATTGAATAAGCCAATTTTATAAATTTCGCGTATGGGATAACCGTTTGTATGGGAAAACTTGTCCAAGTTACTGTACGGATTGAGGAAATTGAGTGGGAAGGCTTAGATATAGAAACAAAAAACGCGTCACTACCTGTGGCAATAACGCGCTTGTCTATTGATTGGCTTGTCTATCGAATGATAGGTGGTCACCGTTGAGATTTGAATGCTAGCGGTTGAGTGTTTTCCTAACGCTAGAATTTTTTCGCTAGCAGTCGTCGTTCACAACACGAACTGTACATTCGCAACCTTCTGCTGGACATTCACTGCCATTCACTCGACCAAATGAGTCATAAATAACGTAGCAACCAGAAGGAAGGTCTGCATCCAAAATGTTGCTACTATCAAGCTGAGCTTGCGTAAAAGAATGTTTATAACCAACCACCGTATGTCGATTACCAAACTCGGACGTTAAGCTATCGTCATCAGACAGGGTTAAGAAATCCACCATGTTCAACTTATCGCCTGATTCCCCCTCGCTCTCTGGGCATAGCGTTCCCCAGTCGACTTCCACACTACCGATACCAAAATCGATCACGTAGTTACTCTGATCATTCGGATTTGATGCACTTGGGTCTAAGCCTTCAATTATGGCTTTTGATACGACTTGTGCATTCACACTCTCCATTGCGCTTGCGACGCCGTCTAAAACAGCCTCGCGTGCTGATTCTTGAATCCCTAAAAACCTTGGTGCTGCTGTTACAGCGAGGATGCCAAGTATAATAATGACAACGACCAGCTCTATGAGCGTAAATCCATTTTTCTTCATATCATCCCTACCAATAAACGCTATTCCAATTCACTATCTGAATAGGTGTAAAGAAACTATACACTCTCAACCTTGAGTTAAACATCCTTCCTCGATAGCAATTTGACCGCTGTCTTACTCTGGAGTGACTTACCGCGCAGGAATTAACCGCCTTTCATCCCACATTGCACACTATGGCGTGTTTCGAAACTCCCTTGGACTAAGTCCAGTTTTCGCTTTAAACAGCTTGGAGAAATGTTGTGGATACTCAAATCCTAACTCATAAGCGATTTGGGTGATGCTGTGTTCTGTCTCTTTCATTAACGTCTTCGCACGTTCAATCACAAACAGATGAATGTGCTCTAACGCGTTTTTGCCTGTCTCTTTCTTTAACAGATCGCTTAAATAATACGGCGAAAGCCCAAGCTCTTTGCCACAATATTGAACGGTCGGAACACCCAATTCAAACGGCTTATCCTCTTGATAATAGTCTACGAGTAAGCGACTTAAACGATGAATGTGGTCATGATTCAGATCAGAACGAACTATGAACTGACGATCATAAAAACGATTACAGTATTTCAGCAGTAATTCGATATTCGAGCAGATTAATGACTGAGTGTGCTTGTCGATACTCGCTTCTGTTTCATTGCCGATATTGAGGGTAATGTCTGTCACCATCGCGCGTTCACGTTCAGACAGATGCAGAGCTTCATTACTCTCGTACTCAAAGAAAGTGTAGTCGAGCATTTTTCCGTAGAGATCGGATTTCGCTATCAATTGTGGGTGAAACGCCAAAGTCCAACCTATCGAATCTTCTACATGCTCACTAGGCTCTATGCTCACTTCTTGCCCCGGAGCGAAGAATGTCATAGTACCTGTGTCGAAATCATAGGTTGTCTGCCCATAACCGATACTACAGTGAGCGCCGTCTTTCAGAGAGATAAAGTACAAATCAAATCCGAGAGTAAGATGCTCGTTGAACTCGTGGGTTACCTTGGTTTGATCAATCAGTGTCACTAAAGGGTGCGTCGGTTTCGGCAAGCCTAAAAACTGATGTAGTTCAGAGATAGTATTTATCTGCACTTTCTTCGTCATAATCATTCTCCAACCGCTCTAATCAAACACTGCAAACCTTATTGAACGACGGCTTTCATCGTGGACTCTAATTCCGAATAGTATGGGTTCCACGTTAAACGCGCATGGATGCGGCCTTTTTCAGTATAACCCCAAGCAGAGAACCATGTTGATTCGCCGTTTTCGCACGCTTCTGTATTGGCACTTCGTAAACTGTTCTCACAGATGATCTTCTCACCGTGTTGACCATAGTAACTATTTTCTGGTGCGAAGAGTGGGCTCATGTGCGAAGCGGTACTGATTTTAAGGTCATCACGATGCATTGAATAGACTTGTGTGTTGGTTGTCTCATCAAATTGGCTACCCTCGCCATACCAAACTAACTGGCTGTTTGGGTGGGTAAAATGATTTTCAAAATAGTCACGGAGCGCTTCAGCGTCGATAACACTGTCAGCCTCTGCCGTCACTAACAGAGTTGGAATATCTAACTTACGACCAGCCACTTTGTCTCGAAACACCTTGGCACTCTCTGAATAAGCCAATGCACTGTTAATCGGGGCTGAGCTGTATTTGGCAAAGTTGGTCTCTTCCGCTGTCCAACCGTCTGTAAACATTGCGACTAAAGGTGTGAGTCGCTCTAAAAACGGCGTCACAGTTTGAAAGCCCGGAGAGAATAGCATCAAGCCATCAATGCCACTGTTATCCAGCGCATGAATCGCAACTAAGTTACCGCCTGTCGAGAATCCGCCTAGCCATACTTGGTCGTGGTCCTGCTTGAGTAGATTCGCATAGTGGTCAATAAGCGTTTGCCAATCTTGGTAGTTAACAAGGCTCATGTGTTGTGGGTTGCTTCCGTGACCCGGTAACAATACCACTTGTACGTAAAAGCCTTGTTCAGCCAGAGAGTTAGAGATGTCACTAAAACTGAATGGCGAATCCCCTAGCCCATGAGCGAGCAAAATGGCTTTATCTGAGTTTGGATCGCCTTTGCTGTAAGGCGCGTTCATTGCCAACTCTTTTTGATGGTCTTCGGTGATAAAGGCGCGGTTTTCTTCTAACCAGTCCGTTGCGGTTTCAACATACTGGTCAAACGATGGCTGGATGTAGTTGTAGTACTCTGCAGAAGTATGTAGAGGTTGGCGCTGTTCCGCGACATTCGAACACCCCATTAACGCCAGTGTAGCTAGAGAAATAACAAGTAATGGCTTAACGATCTTCATGGGGCCCTCAACATCTTTCATTTTTGGCAGCAGATACGTGCTGCGGGTTCAATAAGTAGATGTCTATTTTAAAGATTCCCGCAGTTCGTGACTTATACAATTCTCAAAACCCGTTTTGTTATATCAACTTAAGCCACCAATTTAAGCTATTGATTAATTGTAACTTATTACAAGAATCAGCGTTTAAACCGAAATCCTAAAAATGTATAAGTCGGGATTTGGGCACTGTGTAATGATTAAAGCGCGCTATCTCTATATGAGTGCAACAACCGTACAAAGACGTGGAAGGAAGGATTAGGACTAACCTAGGGTGTAAGCTAAGAAGGTAGTCGAGCTATTCATGTATTTGAGATTAAAAGGCTCACGCTCTAGAGAAAAGCGTGAGCCAACATAGGGCAAGTCAGAGCTCGCCTATGATTAGTAACCGTGGCTATTCAATCAAGCGTGTTTCTACTTAATCAAACGCACGACTAATGAGCCGGGTGCTCGCAGTGTCTCAAGGTTGTGGCTCAACACAGTGCCAGATTCAGGTGCAGTGTAACGCAGTAATTCGTTACCCAACGCGTCGTATTGGATTGCCAGTAGATCGCCCTGAGCTACCTTCTGCATTAATGATACCTGTGGCTCTACAAAGCCGCCTTGCTGTGCTTTTACGCTGATGATCTTGTCGCCTTCTAACGCAGGGATCATCGTTTCAATCTCACCCTCAATCACGCTCTCAGCTTTTAAGATGTTCATTACGCCTTGAGTCGCACGTTCCACCAGCTCACGTTCAAAGTAACGGCCCGAACCAACTTCAACCGTAATGCTAGGTACGCCATGAGTGTTCCACGCGGTCTCTAATACGCCTTTTTCACCCGGATCATTTAGGATCACGTCGGCATTCATTAAGGTTGCCATCTGCTTCGCCTTCTCGATTCGACAATCTGCAAATATGTAGAGCGGATAGCAAGTGCCCGTGGTTTGCGTGTGAAGGTCAATCGCGATGTCTGCGTTTGGCAATAGTAGATGATTCCACAAAGTGCCCAAATAACGCTCAACTTCGTTTCCTGCAACATTACCCGGGAAGAATCGGTTCAGGTTGGATGGTGATGTATCTGGATCAACAGGGAAAAAGTTACGGCTGTGATTCAGAATACCACTCATATTGATTGTCGGCACAATTGTCACGCAACCAGCAATATCTTGGTCAACAAGACGTTGAGCAACTTTCATCGCTGTCATAATGCCGTTTTGCTCGTCACCATGAACACCTGCGGTGATCACAACCTTTTTACCTGTACTCTTCCCTTTAAAAACGCGAACAGGCAAATGCTGCCACTGACCAATTGCGTTGGTCGCCACAGCAAAGTTCAAGCTATGATCGCCAACAGGCAATGCATCGACATTAAGTGAGTGAAGATATTCCAAAGTCTGAGCTTGAGTATGTGTCGTCATTTCTGACATATCGAATTCCATAATAGTGATAAAACAACAAAGGCGAGTCTCAGCTCGCCTTTGGTCGTAGTGTAATATAAGTCGTTAAGTGAATTCGGGATCGCGAATTACTTTTCCTGATTAAGCAAAGCCCATTAGGTGTGCTGCAATCACAACCACACTTGCTAGTACAAACAGCAAGCCAATAAAGCGGCCACAGAACTTAACCCATACACCCCAATCAATGCGACATACGCCTAGCGTTGCCATCAGTGATGCCGATGTCGGTACAATGATGTTTGTGAAGCCGTCACCCAACTGGAATGCCAATACCGCTACTTGACGTGTTACACCTGCAATATCAGCCAGCGGCGATAAAAGAGGCATGGTCAGTGCCGCTTGGCCTGAGCCTGACGTCACAAAGAAGTTAAATACAGATTGGAAGACAAACATTAGCCAAGCTGCCATTACATCTGGTAAGCCGCTAATGAATGAACCTGCGCTGTTTAGAATCGAGTTTAATACGCTCGCTTCGCTACCAGAGCCGCCACCAAGGATCAGAAGTACACCTTTCGCACAACCAACAAGTAGCGCTGGTGCTAGCATCATTCCTGCACCCTCTTTAAACGCGTCAGCGGCGTCATTAAGCGTCATGCCATTGAGACGGAAAATCGCGCCAATGATTGCAACAATGAAGCCCATGGTGAAGAACTGAGAAGCGATCTCTGGAATGTACCATGCGTGAGCAACTACACCGTAGATAACCCAAGCCGTTGTACCAATTACCGTCAGCATGACCAATGAGTCTGCAAATGACCATTTCGCTACAACTTGATCGTCAGCTTCTTGCTTACGGAAATGTTTATCTGTCGCGTAAGTAAATGAGGATTCTGGGTTAGCCTTAATGCGTGTCGCGTAAAGCATTGTGAAACCAATACCAATCACGGTGAAACATGCCCACATCACCATACGGAAAGTCATACCAGAAAGAACTGGGATGCCCGCAATACCTTGTGCGATCGCTACAGAGAATGGGTTCATCCAAGACGTTGCAAAACCAATCTGTGTCGCGACATACGTCACCATTACCGTTGTAATACTGTCGTAGCCAAGGCGAACCATGAGTGGCGCGATGATAATGGCGAAGGCCACTGCCTCTTCACCCATCCCAAATACGGCACCACCTAACGAGAACAGTAGGAACAACACTGGAATAAACAGTGCTTCGCTGCCTTTGGTTTTGTTGATCAGGTGAAGAATACCGTTATCGATAGTACCTGTACGAATCACGACGCCGAATGAACCACCGATGATCAGTATGAACATGATAACGCCAATCGCACTGCCCCATTTCGAACCTGACACCAAGCCCTCAAACGGGAAGTTCATTAGACCGATGCCACCACCAGACTCAAAGAAACCCACGGTGTTGTAAACCAACTCACCATTTTCGTCAGTCGCATAGCTGAACGATGCAGGGTCTATAACGCTGCGTGTTTTTTCAGCCCCGTCGACCATAAAGGTGACATCTTGGCTTTCAAATGTGCCCGCCGGAATAAAGTACGTTGCTGCGGCTGCGAAGATACCAATAAGGAAAATGAGAATGAGGGTATCTGGCAATTGCCATGATTTGGATTTCTCCAAAGAAGAGATAGAAGAAGCTTGAGACATAACCAAATATTTTTATTCAAAAAAGATGCATGAATTATCAAGAAATTAATAAGTAACTTCAACCTTTGCGGCCTATTTTTACAAATTTATATTCCATTCATTGATCGAAATCTAATTACATCACCCGTTAATGTTCATTTTATAAGCATTAACATCTATGTATACATTCATAACAAGTATCAATCCAAAAACAACATTCACCAACCACCATGCAAAGGTTTTAATTTGAACAATACTATTTAAGTACACGCATATACTCGTTAACAGGAAGCAACTATGAATAAAATGATCACATTGCTCTCACTCGGACTGATGTCAGTGAGCTTTCCACTATTTGCCGCTGGTCACTATCAAGTCAATGAAGAGCTCTCTACGGTTAACTTTGCTTCAATCAAAAAGCAGTACATTGTTGAGCCTGCGGTTATTACAGGTGTCAGCGGAAAGGTTGATGATAAAGGAATGCTGTCGATTGCGATTCCTTTAAACCGACTCGATACAGGGGTTTCAATTCGCAACGACAGACTAAGAGCACTCTTCTTTAACGAAGATAAGTTCCCGTCAGTAAAAGTGAGTGCATCAGTGCCTGAACAACTTCTCGATGAAGGCGATATGGCAATGCAGAAGATGCTCCCTGCGACCGTGATGCTTTATGGGCAGTCTAAAGAGCTCATTTTTACGGTGAATATCGTTAAATCAGGTGACCATTTAATGGTGTCTACCGCCAAACCGACGGTTATATCAGGTTTTGATTTTGGCATACCGCAAGAGAGCCTAAGCAGTATCTCTAACACCGTTGGCGATATTGCCATTTCACCTAGTGTACCTGTTAACTTTTCTTTGATCCTAGAGAAGAGATAGGGAGAGAAGAAATAAGAGTGAAACGATAAGTTTCCAAAACAACAGAAAGGCTCGCAGGTAAGAGCATGGTAATGAATACCAAAACCTTACCTACGAGCCTATGATTTGTTAAACAACGACTTAGCCGTCATCGCTTTTATGCGAACAACTAACGCCCACCAGCGATATCGATAAAAGTACCTGTAACGTAGGAAGCCTCATCAGACAACAACCACGCGATAGATTCTGCGACTTCAAGTGGTGTACCGCCACGTTTAAGCGGAATGTTCGGAGCCAGACGCTCGACACGTCCCGGCTCTCCACCGTCAGCGTGCATATCGGTATGAATAAAGCCCGGTCGGACGCCATTTACACGAATACCCTGCTCTGCGAGTTCAAGAGACAAGCCTTTTGTTAAAGAGTCCATCGCGCCCTTGGACGCAGCATAATCGATGTACTCAAACGGAGCACCAATACGAGACGCCGCAGACGATACATTGACGATAGCCCCCGGGCCATCGAATTGATTAATGAAAGCCTTGCAACACAAAAAACAGCTGCCGATGTTGGCTGCCATAACCCTGTTGAAACGATCATAATCAATGTCTGCTAAGCGAGATTGCGTGAACAATACTCCAGCGTTATTAACGAGATGAGTCACTTGACCAAGCTGCTGATTAACCGCTGTAAACATCGCGTCCACTTCTGCTTCAACCGACGCATCCGCTTGAAATGCCATTGCACTACCACCATTTGCGATTATTTCAGCCACAACAGATTCGGCTGCAGCGTGATCTTTACGGTAGTTAACGCATACTCGATATCCTTTGCTTGCCAATAGAATAGAAGTTGAAGCACCAATACCTCGTCCACCGCCAGTCACTATCACCACTTTCTGCATTGTCTTTCCTTCTCTTTATTCTTGTGAGTGCCTTATTCGACACCTAGACGTTTTATCTCTTTTGTCTTTTATCTCTTTATTCACTGTTATCTCTTTTGACGCTATGCATTTTGATTTGTCTTTCCTAACCTGATTAGTATCGAGGCAAAGAAAGATAAATCAGGCTAGGAAACGCCACTCATCACCTTGTAATACACCAAGCCAAACAAGCCTGCGAACACCAAAACAGTAACCAAGATCTTTAACCATAGAAACTTCATAACTGCATCTACCTATTGATTGTTTTTATTTGGAAGCTAATGATATGCAAAAGAAATTTGGTGGACAAGGCGTGCTACATAAAGCTTCTGGTGAGATCAAAAAAGCAGAGCCACTATTACATGGCTCTGCTTACTTTATTGGCTTAAATCGTATGACTGTTAATAGTCAGTTGGATTAGTTAGCTGGACGCCAAACACCCCATTGGTCTTTTTCGTAAGTCGCTTGTGGGTTGTCACCGCCTTGAACCCACCATTGCGCTTTCCAGTTTTGGTCTGCGTAAGATACGATCTCACCACCAAGGTAAGTCTTAGTTGCGCTCCAATCACCTTCATCTGGGTCTGGCGTTGGTGGCGGAGTCACTTCATCATCGGCAATCACTTCGAAGCTGAACGTCTCTACTCGCTCGCTATTGATCGCGCTTGCAGCGAATGTCAGTGTCTCGTTTTGAGCGACAGGCGTTGTATCAATCAAGACTGAAGCCGTACCATTGTTCTCAATCGTAACTGACGTACCAGACGTTTGTGTGAAGTTTGCTGGTTCTTCAGTTGCAATCACCACTTTGTCGCCGGCGTTAACCACTTTGTCACTCTTAATCAACTCGTAGATATCGCCTTCTAATGGCTCTACGTTTCCGTCACCATCTTTAATCAGCGTGATCTCGCCTGAAGCACGGCTGTCTCTTGAGTTGAAGAAGTTACGTGATGGATCGTTCTGGAAGTACATGTAGTGTTCCATCTCGGCATGCCAATCACCAATGAAGACAGCGCCGTCTTTGAACTCTTCATGCCAACCATTGATTTCAGAAGCTAGCAGGCGCTCCCAATCGTTAACGTTTGACTCATCAATCTTGATGTCAAAGCTACGAGCTACGTCACCATATTTGTTGATGATATCGTATTTCACCGTATCACCAATAACTGGCGTACCGAAATCAGTTGGGACATACAGATCACCACGAACAAGATCAGGCTGTGGACCCGGCTCTGGTGGCGGTGTTTCGCCATTTACGATAGTGATGTCTGAACAGTTGTAAAAGCCCTCGCCTGCAGCATCATCACGCTGCCAGCGAACGAATAAGATTGCATCGCCAGAACGGTCAGACGGAATCGTCACGTTCATGCGGTACTTACCACCATTCACAGGCACATTGCCTTCGGTTTGAATAAGGTCTAAGTCGCTCCACGCCAATGCTTTGCTTAAGTCAGCGTTCGGCTTGGTTAGATAGAACTGCCAAAAAGATGGGTTATGTGGTGCCGTTGCATTGAACACAAACTCGAATGTACCCGCATTCACTTCTGTACGTGTCCAGCCAGTATGAGGTGCGCCCATACCTTGCTTTTGTGGGTCATTTGCGTAACACAGTGTTCCGTCTGGAATCGCGGCACGCACAGCATCCATGTTATTGAAGTCTGTGATATTTTTCGCGTACTCGTTACGTTGAACAAAAGGATAAGTCCCTGAAATATCTTTCGCATTCGCACAAGCCGCATTCGGTGGGCTACCCGACCAAATACCGCCTTGCTCGTAACAGATATTCTGACGAGCGCTTGGGAACTCTGACCAACCGTGAGCTTGAGCAGTTGTAGACACCCCTGAGAACAGGGCCATGCTTACTGCTAGCTTTAACATGTTTTTATTTGCAGTCACTTTTAAACTCTCTACATATATTATTTTACGTTTTGCTTACGCGATAATTCAAAGCACCACTGCTTAAATCACGTCGCTCTATTTTCGCTGTGAAAACTAAGAAAATAATAGTTATTCAAGAGATCAATTAAAGACAAAGTTTTTTTGATATGAATTAAAGTCACAATTTTACATATTAAACACATTTCAATTGGATTTTATAAAAACACAATTACTTATTTAAAAACAACAACTTAGACAAACATAAACGATACCAAAACTTATTTTTAAGCGTAACAAAAGTTAACCAGATCAATTGTATATATTTAAATCAGCACTAAAAACAGTGTGATATTGTGCCCATTAATTTTTCTCACTCATTTTCATTAGGCAATCAAATATATGGATATTTCAAATTAAAACACCATTATAAATAAGCGGTGTAAATATTAAATATCGGGAACATTAAGAAAACAGATACATAAAAGCGTAATCAGGTACAGATAAATAGCATCAATCAACCCGTCATTGCCGATCGTTCAATCCGCCATTGGCTCACAGCAAATACTAGCTACTACTCTCAGACTGGCTTTTTGCATTTTTAAAGGAGGACAAAAGATAGTCGATAAACACTTTTTTCCTCTTTGGCATCAACTGTCGTTCGGCGTAAACCAAACTAACGGTCACTTCCGGCATGTCATACTCGGGAAGCAGTTGAATGAGCTTTCCTGACACGAAATGATTGCGACATATAAACTCCGGCAGAACTGCGATACCCAGATCATCTAAGCATGCGGTTAAACAAGCCGTTATGGTATTCACTCTTAGCCGAGATGGCAGCTCAATGGGTATTGGCTCGCCATCTTTTGGTTGCAAGCTTAGCTTAGGAACACGTGCCGCTTTATTTGATACCTGTATCATTTGATGCGGAAGTGTCAGGTCCTGGGGCGACTCAATAGAACCGAACTGCTCGAGATAGTTCGGACTTGCGACCAGAACCCGTTGTGATGTTGTCAGGTAACGAGACACTAAGCTGGAGTCAACAAGCTCACCAATTTGAGCGTAGAGATCGATCCCCTCACCGACTATGTCTACCTCTCGGTTGGTCAATTCAAGATTCATAGACACATTAGGGTAGTCACGAAGAAAGGCATGAATATAAGGAGCCAATACTTGATGCCCCAATTCAACCGGCAATACCACACGTAATGGGCCTCGGATCAAATCCTGATTCGCCGTCACTTCAAGCTCCGCCTGACTCATGATCTCTAACATCTGCAAACTCGACTGGTAGAAGTGCTCACCTTCCGGTGTTAATACCAGACTGCGGGTCGAACGCGTGAGCAACCTCACACCTAGATGCTGCTCTAACTCGGCTAGCTTTCGACTTACGGTCGACTTTGTCATGTTGAGAGCTTCGGCTGCATGAGTGAAGCTACCGCACTCAACTACTTGTACGAAAACGGAGACAGCATTGAGATCCATCATCACCCTCTTTTTTTGATTGGTAAGATTTGTGCAACAGTGATTCTTATTTTTCCTATCTTATCAACCAATCGATATCATTTACAATTCGTTACATCTACAAGAACGAGATCGAAAAGTAATGACTGATTCAACGCCAACAACTCAAACAAAAAATAAGAAACGTAACAAAGCTCCACTGATTGCGACTGCAATCATGTTAGCGCTGGGTCTAAGCGGTGGTGGCTATTGGTATGGCTACGGGCAATATTTTGAATCTACAGATAATGCCTACCTGCAAGGCGATATCACTAACATTAGTCCGAAAGTATCTGGATACATTGTCACGTCTCACGTCCATGACAACCAAGTCGTCAATAAAGGTGACCTACTGGTTGAGATCGATGATCGTGATTACCAAACCGCTTTGGTCCAAGCAAATGCCCACCTCGACGTGGTCGAAACCAGTGTTTCAAATCTTGTTGCTCAAAAGGCTCTGCAAAACAGTCAAATCCTACAAGCAGAGAGCCGTGTGGATTCCGCTCAAGCAGAATACGAACGTGCGCTGCAACAAACTCAGCGTTCACGCAGCCTATTAACACGTAACTACGCATCACAAGATGAAGTCGACAGCATGTTAGCCCAACAGAAAGTCGCACTCGCGGCGCTTGAAGAAGCCAAGGCCAACCTTGTTGCTAGCCATGACCAACTCACTGTTATTGACAGCGAAATCGAACAAGCTCAGGCATCGGTTTCTGAGGCGATCGCCCAGCGTGACCAAGCTCAGCTTAATCTCGACTACACCAAAGTTTACGCTCCGGCATCAGGTGTGATTGGCAAACGCAGCGTTCGTGAAGGTCTATTAGTGCAAGCAGGTACGCCTTTGATGAGCTTAGTGCCGAATGGCGATATCTGGATTGAAGCTAATTTCAAAGAGACCCAGCTTAATGGTATTCATCAAGGTCAAAGTGTTAAGATCGAACTTGATGCCTTCCCGGGTCATCCATTAGAAGGCAAAGTCGACAGCTTTTCACCGGCGACTGGCGCTAAGTTTGCCCTGCTTCCACCAGAGAACGCGACAGGTAACTTCACTAAGATTGTTCAACGTGTGCCAGTTAAGATCACCATTCCTAATCAAAAAGAGCTAAAGGGTCGACTATTACCGGGCTTGTCTGTGGTTGCGACGATCGATACGCGAGGCTAAACCATGAGCCAAGTAGCAACAACTCATACTCCTGACGAGGCGATGAATTCAGAGGTGCCAACACGCCACTGGATCGCTTTGATTGGCGGTCTGATCGGTGCCTTTATGGCTATCTTAGATATTCAGATCACCAACTCGTCATTGAAAGACATTCAAGGCGCACTCTCTGCCACTTTAGATGAGAGCTCTTGGATCTCCACCTCTTATCTGGTCGCAGAGATGATTGCGATTCCACTGAGTGGTTGGTTATCCAAGGCATTAGGTAAGCGTCGTTATTTAACGTGGACGACAGCAATATTCACGCTCTCCTCTTTGCTCTGCTCATTCTCGTGGAATATGACCTCAATGATCGTATTTCGCGCGATGCAAGGCTTCAGTGGTGGTGCTCTGATTCCGTTGGCGTTTTCACTGGTTATCCAACTTTTACCGCTCAACAAGCGTGCTGTGGGTATGGCGCTTTTTGGTGTGACCGCTACGTTTGCGCCCTCTATCGGCCCAACCTTTGGTGGTTGGCTGACAGAAAACCTATCGTGGCACTATATTTTCTACATCAACATTCCACCCGCTTTGTTAGTCATCACCATGATCCGATATGGCCTTGATGATGAAAAACTCGACCTCGGTTCGTTAAAGAAAGCAGACTGGTTTGGTATCGCCACTATGGCACTGGGGCTTGGTTGTTTGGAAGTGGTGCTTGAGGAAGGTAATCGTGAAGAGTGGTTCAGCTCCAGCTTTATCGTCACACTTGCCATAATATCAGCGGTTAGTTTGGTCTATTTCATCATTAATGAGTTGCAGCACAAGAAGCCACTGGTCAATTTGCGGCTACTTAAAGATCCGCAGTTTGCCATGTCTTGTATCGCGTATTTGATTCTGGGTATGGCACTGCTTGGCTCGATTTATGTGCTGCCGATGTATCTTACTCAGATACAGCAATACAATGCGATGGAGATTGGTGAAGTCTTGATGTGGATGGGTTTCCCGCAACTACTGATATTTCCATTGGTACCCAAGCTTACACAGATCATTAAGCCCAAATATCTGGTTACCTTCGGATTTGTGATGTTTGGTATCAGTTGTTATGTGAACACCCATATGACAGTTGATTTTGGTGGCCAACAGTTGATTCTGTCTATGGTTCTGCGCGCGATTGGTAGCCCGTTTATCATGGTGCCACTGTCGTTAGTCGCGATGAAAAACATCAGCAAAATGGACACTCCTGATGCGTCGACTCTAACCAATGTCATGCGCAACTTAGGTGGTGCCTTTAGCATTGCCATTATTGCGACACTGCTGGACAACAAAACCCGTGAGCATTTGGCACACATTAAAGAGTCTCTGCCGTCTGTAAGTCAGCTTGGTTGGCAGACACTGCAACAGCAACAAGCGTTCTTTATTCAATCAGGCAGTGACGCTGCGACTGCGATGCAACAAGCACAGGCCAGTTTGCTTGGAACAATGCAGCGTGACGCCGCGATCATGGCATACAACGATGTCTTTTTGATGATGACGGCTTTCCTTGCATTAGCAGCCGTTCTTATCCTAAGTATGCGAGATTGATCCCTCGGCCCGTTCAATGGAATAGCGGGCCGAATAAAATCGCGATCCACTTCTCATAATCTTGATGATTACCAATGTCTTAAAACCATACAACTGGTTATAGCTCAGCTTGACATTATGCATCTGCACACCTAGATTCTAGATAAGAATAAAACGCTAGGATAGCTATAACAATGACAATGACGTTGCCGCCTGACCTCAGCATTTTGATTGTCGATGATTCGAAAAGTGCCACCATACTCATAAAGCAGCAGTTAGTTAGCCTTGGAATCTCGCGCGACAAAATCTACATCGCCACGGACTACCGCCAAGCCATTAAAGCGGTGGAAAGACACACACTCAACGTACTCTTGATTGACTACCATCTAGAGCAGACATTCACAGGGTTCGAATTACTCGGCATTCTTTATCGTAAAAGACTTATCGATCATACCGTTGCGACGGTTTTGTTATCCGGTGATATGCGCCAAGAAACGGTTTTGACAGCACTCTCAGGAGAAGCGCACCACTTTATCTCTAAGCCAATCAAAACCCCAATGTTAGGTCAGAAGATTGATCTCGCCGTTAAAGAATCTCAACAGATCACCCAGCAAACATTGTGTTATCCGATCAATTCTCCAGCTATGTTGCAACGCGCACTGTCTGTACCCAACACAGAAAAGAGCGTTCAATATGAGGCCAGCCTGATTGAACATCTAATCGGCTTCGAACAGTGGGAGTTTCTTGCTTACGTATTACGTGAATCGAAAACTAACATGCACCCGACCAAGCTCGTTGCGGAAGCCTTGGTTTTGGACAGCATGGGCAAAACCAAAGACGCAATCAACAAGCTCCATAATTACCTTGTTGCTCGCCCATTGTCACTTAACGTAATTGACTGCTTAAGCTGCATCTACGAAAAACACCACATGTTGCTGCCTGCTCTTAAACTCGCCATTCGAGCATTTGAGCTAACACCCAGTATTAGTCACCGTGCGATCCGCGCGATTGACTTAGCAGAGAATGCAGACAACGCTCAAATTCTAATTAAGATGGGGCAAATGTATGCGATCAACATTTCGCCCGCTGACATTGATGTGATTCACTCTATTTCAAACTACTTCCACTCTTTACAAGTCGCCTATGAGAAAGAGACGTCGTTAGCCAATAAAAAGATCTTACTAGAGCAAGCTAATAACTTTACCAACCAAGTCAATTTAAAGCTGACACAACATCAACAGCAGCAAGTACTCGCAGCATTAGCTATTTTCCAGTGCCAAGTGCTACACCACGAAGGTAACCACCAACTCGCTCATCAGAAAATGATGCGTGCTTCTGCACTCTTGTGTCACGTGTTAAATGAAACACCTACCGTTCTTCTCAATCATTTGCTTCCTTTGCTCAATGTCTACGGTGAGTACTCTCTGTATCAAGATTTAGCCGATTTCTTAAAGGCGCGAGGTGAAGCCAATGATCAGTTTACGCTCGGCAGTGATAACAATCCGGTGAACTGCATCAATATGGACAGTTTGGGTTCAGTCCAACAACTTAAAGACTACATTCACACTTATCCCTATTCGGTTGCAGCGAAACTTGACTATCTATTTGCCGTCAACAAAACTCAGACGGAAGAACAACTTACTCGCGAATTCATGGCACAACTTAAACAGCTTGAATTACCGTATAAATGGAATCAATGGATTAGTGAATCAGCAAGGTCTGGCTTTTCGACTAAGCCACCTAGCCCACTTTCACTATGTAACTGACAGGAGTCTCTATGCTAGATTTTGATGCTTTAAATGCCTACTTGGACAACGACAAAGATGTGATTTTTGCCGTTCTATCCACCTATCAAGAAGACCACGCAAATTCACTAGAAGAGATTCAAGAACAGGTGGCACAACAAGACTGGGGCAAACTGCACTTTACGGTTCATACCTTAAAGGGAATTCTGGTTAGCTTTGGGGAAGAGACAGCCAGTTCTGCACTAGAAAATGTCGAGCAAAACGCCCTCAAAGATATTGCGCCATCAGACGATGATCTCGCAGTAATATACAGTGAAGTTAAGATCATCAATCAACAGATAGAGGATGTGCTAGCGACCTACTGATCACAAAGGCCTCTGGTTATCTTTCATTGGCTACCCTCGTTTTCGACCATCAATAGAATTCGGCTCTCGTTATCTGGCGAGAGCTGAATTGCTTTCCCTTATCCAAGGTAGATGTTTTAGGCAGCTTGAAACGCTTATCTGCAGCAGCTTATTTTATGAATGAGCTTCACAAGCAAAAATGAGAGGGGGAAATACTCGAATTTAGCGTAGTCACGTTAAGAATGTATTTTCATGACAATATTATATTTGATACTTTTATCAATCCCATGGCTTTTATAGGGTTATAACTCTCTCTTAAAAGTTACAGTCCCATCCTAAATTAATACCCTCATCAAATAGTTACCTGTTCCACACTTCATTTAAAATTCACTAAATAAAGTTTCCAATTTTCTGAGTTTATCCTACTGTTTGAATATGCGTGTAGTTGGATGGAACCTGTATGTCTACAAAAACAATATGGAATAACTTGTCAGTTAAACACAAACTCTTCGGCTTAGTACTACTCCCTATCTCCCTGTTACTGTTTCTTGCAGGGCGGCAAGCATACTTCTTAACAGAGCAACTGCATGACTTTGAGAGGACGAACAAGCTAGCTGTATATTTACAAGATATATCAATACTTTATAGAAGCACACTCGCCCCAGATCCAACCAGCTTTGTGGCTCAAAGTGCGCAGGTAAAAGAGGAGCTTCAAACGCTCTCTCCTATCATATTTCGTGACCAATCTGGCGAAGTAAACCAGCTGCTTTCTGACTTCAGTGAAGCCACATTATCGACGATGGAAGCAACCGACAGCTTCGATAAGCTAGACGCAATTGAATGGCAAAGTGACCTCTACAAGCAACTTTTATTGTCCATTGAACGCGTTCCTTTTGAAGTAACCAAACGAGAAATCCAACAACACCTCAATGCACTTCAACAACTGGAGTGGCTTTCATTTTGGTCGAATGAAGAATTTAAACTCAGTACTTCGTTAATTGATATTTTCCAGAATCAGCAAGAATACGATCCAGAGTTGGCTGATCAGATCAAAACGCTCGGCGAGAGACAGCTACTTTTCTTAGAGCGTTTTATTTCTTTGAACGCCAACGAGAACCAAGTAGCACAGATGGTTGAAGTGTTTCGAAATGAAGTCTTCATTCAGAGCCAAGAGATAAGAAGCGCGTTATTTAGTGCTGAGTCTATCAACCAACTGTCACCAGAAGAGATCAATACTGGTTTGATGGCCATGAGCGCAAGGCTCAATTTGTTGCAAGATTTGGGAAACATCATCAAACAAGAGTTTCAGAGCGAAGTAGAGATGGCGATCAGCAACGCCGAGATGCAGAGAACGCTATTTATTAGCCTTGTCGCTCTGTTGGCCGCTGTGGTTATGGGCTTAACCATCAGCCTTGCTCGCCAAGTAACAAACAACCTAGGCTTAATCCTTAGCTTCCTGAAGAGCGAAGATGAACGTAAGCGCCCTTCTCTATCTAAGCTCGTTCAGGGCAAAGATGAACTTAGCCTATTTGCTCAACAAGTCGAAAGGCTGACGATCGAACGAGAGCATGCCAAAGAGCGACTAACCATAGCGAAAGAGGATGCAGAAAAAGCCAAAGACAACGCGATTCAAGCAAGTAAGGCGAAAAGTAGCTTCTTGGCTAACATGTCTCATGAGATTCGTACCCCACTCAACGGCGTCATTGGTATCTCCGAGATTTTATCAGACACGCAACTAACACCAACGCAGCGCGACTATGTAGACACCATCGA
Organism: Vibrio sp. D404a; assembly: GCF_030248535.1. Classification (GTDB taxonomy): domain Bacteria; phylum Pseudomonadota; class Gammaproteobacteria; order Enterobacterales; family Vibrionaceae; genus Vibrio. The sequence continues at coordinate 240,409 of NZ_JAHGAJ010000019.1, forward strand.
TACATCGTCTCACCTACTGTTAAGCTTGATTAACGATATTCTCGACTTCTCGAAAATTGAATCTGGGATGCTATTGATTAGCCCTCACTCTGCTTCAATTCGCGAGTCTATTTACGATATCGCTTCGATTGTCTCACCCAAAGCGAAAGAGCAGAAAATTGCCCTCAACGTTAATATCAGTCCAAACACCCCTAGCCGTGTCATGATTGATGACCACCGACTAAGACAAGTCTTAATGAACTTTATGTCGAACGCCGTGAAGTTCACCACTGAGGGTGCAGTTACTCTATCGATCGAAACCTTGGAATCGTCGAACGTCAGCCAACTCAAGCGCACAGAATCGCAAGAGAAATCACACAACAGCGTTACGGTGCGTTTCTCGGTTCGAGACACGGGTATTGGTATCGATGAGCAGCAACAAAAACAGATTTTCGAACCATTTGCGCAAGAAGATGATTCAACAACTCGCCAATTCGGTGGTACAGGTCTTGGCCTAGCCATCAGTACACAACTTGTCGAATTGATGGGTGGTCAGATCCAGCTGGATTCGGTCAAAGGTGAAGGAAGCTGCTTCTACTTCGACCTTGAACTGCCGGTTGATGTCGTCAATGCTAAGCCAAGTACAGCCGATTCAAACATCATTCTAATCAGTGACAATTCCGACCTAACACATCGAATTGAACAAGATTTAGAGCATTTCTCTGTTGCTCTGAATCAAGTATCGAACAGCCCTAATGAGCTTCCGACACTATTGAAGTCAGTCGATAGCAATAAACCAACAACGGTGATCTTCGCAGAAGATGATCACCTTCAGGCCAGTGATTACTCGAAGCCACTTGAAGATGCGAGCGCACAAGGTATCAAAATTTGTCTGGTTCGCTCTTTCCTAAGCGACCCTGCCGATCTCGGCCCAAGTATCACGGCTCAAGTTTCACAGCCTCTGCTTGGATTACGCCTAATTAAGGCGCTGGAGCACTGTGACAGCCAAGGTCAAGCTGAGCGCTCAGAGACTGGGTCGCTGAAACAGTGTGAATCTCAAGTCATTTTGATTGTGGAAGATAACAAGATTAACCAGAAAATCGCAGGACTACACGTTGGTAAGAGTGGTTATATCTTTGAGTTTGCCAACAACGGTCAAGAAGCGGTTGATATGTACACGGCTAACCCACATTACGCTGCCATCTTAATGGACTGTATGATGCCGGTCATGGATGGTTTTGAGGCCACTGGCAACATACGTCGAATCGAAAAAGAGATTAAATCCGAGCGTCGTATCCCTATCATCGCACTGACCGCCAGTGTGATTGATGATGACATTCAGAGATGTTTCGACGTCGGTATGGATGACTACATTCCAAAACCATTTAAGTTTGAGATGCTGAAAGAGAAGGTCATCGCAGCCGTTGAAGCAAGTGCCCCACTCCCTGCAAAAGCGAACGTCCAAACAAAACCAGAGCCGCATGTTGCGACCGTGACGCCAATCAAGACCGCAGCAGAGGCAGCACCTGCGATTCAACCTGTAGAAGAACTCGAAACCATCGCAGCAAAATCAGAGAGAATTCTGTTGGTTGAAGACAATCGTGTAAACCAGAAAGTTGCTTCGGTGATGCTCAAAAAGGCGGGCTACGCCTACGAGATCGCAGACAACGGGCAAATCGCGGTTGATATGTATCGCAAAGACAACAGCTTTGATGTCATCTTGATGGACTGCATGATGCCCGTGAAAGATGGCTTCACCGCAACCCGAGAAATCCGTGAACATGAAGAAAGTTGCGGACTCAATAAAACCCCAATCATCGCACTGACTGCAAGTGTCATCGATGACGATATCCAAAAGTGTTACGACTCAGGTATGGATGGCTATGTAGCCAAACCAGTTCGAAAGGACAAATTGTTCCATCAGATCGAAAGTGCCACCAGCTAGGAGAGCCCAATGAACTGGCGAAACACACTCACAAATTTACAACGCCAAGCGGTTAAACCCGCTGCATTAGGGCTATTTGGCTGTTTACTGCTGATTAACCCTGCACATGCTGTTGGCGAATACGCAATCTTTTCGCTCGATTCAGAGTTTAAAGAGATCACCATAAACAAAGCGAGAAAGCTCTATAGAGGCAAGACAAAACGTCTCAACGGTAAACGTGTCGAGCTCTCTGACTGGCCAGCAAATACCAGTGAACGACAAGATTTTTATCAACTATTGCTAGGTAAAAACACCGCACAAATGAATGCACATTGGGCGAGCCTCTCATTCTCAGGTAAAGCGAGACATCCAAAAGAAATAAAGTCGCCAAACCCACAGAACCTGCTCGATTGGTTAAACGATAAGCCTAACCGTATCGGTTACGCGCCGTTAGATGCCATTCCTCAAGATGCCAATGTGCTTTATGTAATCAGCGCGGAGAAATAACGATGAAAAGAATTATAACGTCAGTATTAGGTTGTGCTCTCGCTTCTCCTACTTTTGCAGTCATTGAGCTCAGCGAAAACTTCTCTCTAAGTGGCTTTGGTTCCACCTCCTGGGCAAAGTCCGACAATGAAACGCTGTTGATGATCAACCGTGGGTTCACCGATGAGAGCTGTTACGACTGTGATACCACATTTGGCCTTCAACTCGATTACTACTATGACGCATTAAGAGCATCAGTCCAGGTGGTTAAGCGTCCGCAAGATGACTGGAGTGATCCGGCACTTGAATGGGCTTACATTGGTTACGAGTTTGATAACTTCGATGTCAGTATTGGCCGTTTACGCCTACCCCTTTTCCTAGCATCGGAATATTACTACGTAGGCCAAGCTTATATGACTGCGAGACCACCTACAGAGGTCTATAACAGCGTGCTAGGTATCACTGCGTTTAACGGTGCTAAGGTCTCTTGGAACTACGATTTAACCGATGAGGCGAGTATACAACTCACCCCTTTCTATGGTGTGAAGGATGAGAATGAGGTCGACTTTAATTCATCCACCAGCATCGAGTTTACTACCAACCGAATGTTTGGCTTGAACATGGTTCTCAGCGGTGAAGACTATCGCTGGAATGCAGCATTCCTTGATTCAAACTTCGACCAACAACTCACGATCACAGGTTTCGGTGCTCTACCTACCGATAAAGACCAACATATCCAAATGTGGTCATTAGGTGCAGAATATGAGTTTGGCCACGCCATCGTCGCAGCAGAAGCACAAACCAATGACTTCTCTTCGTCGCTCTATACAAGCTTTGGTTATCACCTAGGATTATTTACCCCTTACGCTGTCTATGGCGCGCAGTTTGACGACCACGAACATCTCGCAGGTAACAGCTATACATTGGGTGTCGATTATGATGTGCTCCCAAATGTATCACTCAATGGTGAAGTTCAATACTTTGAAGCTAGAGCGTCAACTGCGGCTTTCATCGATACCCCTACAGACAAAGACGCCGTGCTTTACACCGTTATGCTTAGCTTTGTCTTCTAAAGGTTTTGTTTAATACCCTTTCTAGCAAGACTCAATAGATACGCAAAGAGCTCAACCAGGTTGAGCTCTTTTTTATTAGCTAGGGTTAACGCTCTTCTCTTCTAACTGTTTAATGACGTATTCTGGCGCCACCTTGCCAAGCTCCGTTAAACACTCATCACTCTTTTCGTGACCGTATCGAACGTAGATATCACAAACAGCATATAACTGCTCAGGAGCACCTGAAATCATATACGCCTTTTCAAACGATTGAGTCGATTTATCAATGCTTAACGGCTCTTGTAATACACCATTTAGATACCAATAGTAGCTATTGTCCCCCGCCAAGTTGGCTGCTTTCTCTATTTCAAACGCTGCGGCTTTCTTATCCTCTAAACGGACTAGTGTTAGTGATTTTGAATAGTGCAGTGCTGCATCATTTGGCATTTTGTTCAAAGCACGGTCTAGTATCGTTACCGCTTCTTTGTCTTTACCTTGAGCACGATAGTTATCAGCAAAGCTTAACCAAACTTGTGGGTCGTCACTTCGAGTCTTAATAAGCTCGAGGTAGATGGTCTCCGCTTTATCTGCCTGATTATTCCAACGCAATACGTCTGCCAATAACAATTGGTACTCTTGCGTTGGTTGCTGTTCTAAGAAGGAAATCAAAGAAGCCACAGGCGCATCCAATTGCGCTTTTTGCTCAGCGTTCATGGCACTGTAATCACGAACCAAATTAGAGGCTGCACTGTGCTGTACCATTGTCGATTCATCATCTAAGAGTGGTGAAACTAGCGTCCAACGGTGTTCAAACGGATATGGCGCAGCGCCAATGATCGCGGCCTCTCTCACTTCTGAGTTCGGATCCTTTAACCCTCTTGCTACTGCAACTAGTGCGTTCTGGCTAGGATAAGCGCCCAACGCTCGCAGTGCACCAGTTCGATTAGGAATGCTTTGAGACTGGTCTTGAGCCATGTAAGAGAGCTGTTGAATTCGTTGTTGCGGGTCGCTCGATAATTCACCTGTCACATTGGTTGCTGCAGACGCAGGCATTGCAGCTCCGGTTGTGGTTTGACTCATTTCATTCGTCGCTGCAACACTCGAAGCAGAGATCATTAAGGCGATGACAGTCGCTAAACTCTTCTTAATCATAATATGTACCTCGCTTGAGTTAGAATTTGGTTTCAAATGTCGGTTGCTGCTGACGGCGAGCAATCAATGCCGCGTCGCTAAATTTACCGTGAGCAACTCGGTGTCCCATCGCACGTAGAATGTAAGCCATTGACTTATCGACGTGTGAAAAGAACTTATGCCATCCTGCACACAGGTAATTTAAACCTGACTCTCCATCGCGAGTTTTAATGAATCTGTTTTTTGGACACTCACCGTGACAAGCAAACTTGTAATCACACTGCTGACACTGGTTGGTGAGCGTCTTTGATTTTGCGAAGCCGAATGTTTGTTGCGACGGACTGTAGGCCATCTGATCCAACTTCTGGTGGTGGATGTTACCCACCTTGTATTCAGGGTATACGTAGTGGTCACAAGCGAACACATCACCATTCGGCTCCATCGCTAGTCCCTTGCCACAAATCTCGTTTAGGGTACATAACGGGTTCGGACGCCCCATCCAGGTTTCAATGCTCGCTTCAAAGTACTGAACAAACACCTTACCGATGTCGTTTCTTGCCCATTCATCGAATACCGCGATTAAGAAGTTACCCCACGCAAGATCAGAGACACACCACGACTCCATAACAGAATCTTTGTGGCCCGGAATTAACCGCTTATCACCTTGTGTCAGCTGCGCATCAAATTCCGATGTCTGCGGTGCCACAGTTCGGAAACTTTTCTGCTCCACAATTGGTATAAACTGCATCTGCGGTGACTTAACCACATCGCGTAGGAAACGGTAAACCTCTAGAGGGTTTTTACTCGTCATGTTGTTAACGCACGTAAGTGTCGCGAATTTCACGTTGTATTTGTGCAGCAACTCGACCGCAGCCATTACCTGCTTAAAGGTTCCGCGACCTGCTTTATTAGTTCGATAGGTGTTGTGTAGCAACTCAGGACCATCAATACTCAAACCGATGAGGAAATTGTTTTCTGCTAAGAATTGGCACCAATCATCGTTTAGCAGGGTTCCGTTGGTTTGTAGATCGTTAGAGATAACAACACCTTGTGGCTGGTACTTCTTTTGGAGTTCTACGATTTTTTGAAAGTACTCTAAGCCAAGCATTGTTGGCTCACCACCCTGCCATGAGAAGATGATCTCAGGTGTATTCTGACCCTCGATATATTGGCGGATATAGTTTTCTAGTGTTTCGTCGTCCATCTTTGGAGAACAACCTTTTTTGTACTCCAACAAATCCTGCTTACTTAGGTAATAACAGTACGTGCAATCGATGTTGCATGCCGCACCTATTGGTTTCGCCATAACGTGCAGTCGTTTCGAAGCCTTACCGTTATATTGAGGACCTTGAGTAATATGCATGATTCATCTACCTATTTTTAGTATCTGCTCTAATAATAAAACGGCTTGCTACTAGTAGCTCGTTATACCCTTTATAACCAATTGGAATAGCCGAAACGGGTAAAATTACGCCTCTCCCATTCGATAGAGGCTTCCTAATGAAAAGCTTAAATTACAAATACTTAACTACCGCGGGCAGCATCATCATCACTTTGATGGTTTCAGGCTGTGCAACGGCACCTTCTCACCCTGTCGCTCAGAAGATAAATCAAGACATGGTATTGGTTGAAGGTGGAAGTTTCACCATGGGTTCAGACGCTGGTGACGCTAAAAAGTCAGAAAAACCGGCTCGCGAAGTGACTGTAGATAGCTTCTATATTTCCAAATTCGAAGTCACTCAGGAGATCTTTGAATCTGTTATGGGTTCGTCGATGAGTTACTTCCCTAACCCACAAGTGCCTGTTAACAATCTAAGCTGGCAACAAGCCGTCTATTTTGTCGATCAGCTTAATGAATTAACCGGTGAAAATTACCGCCTACCAACGGAAGCAGAATGGGAATTTGCTGCGAAGGGCGGGAATAAAAGTCAGGGATATATCTATAGTGGTTCCAATAACTTAGACGATGTTGCTTGGTATTCAAAAAACTCGAAAAATAATGCTCACCCGGTAGGCTTAAAACAACCGAATGAACTAGGCTTATACGATATGACGGGCAATGTTGGTGAGTTTGTTATTGATGCATTTGATGACACCTACTACCGCTACGCACCTTCTGAGAACCCAAATAATGCGAAACACAGTGACGTTGGGTTATCTCATAAATCGGTTCGTGGAGGCAGCTTTGCTTACGACAGCGACGAATCGGAAAGTTACCGACGCGATTTTGCTAGCCAGTCGATCACCATGTCTGACATGGGCTTGCGTCTTGTTAAAGACAAATAAACGATCGCTTGCTAAACAGTCGCACTGCGCAGCAACACTCGTCATGATTTAACCGCTCGTCTTTGATTTAACCGACAGCTTTTGATTTAACCGATAACTCTAAACATAACCGACAGCTCTTAATAACCAATAGCTTTTAATATAACCGGCAGCTCTCAATAACCAATAGTTATAAAGCAGGCAGACAAGCTCGAAGATTCAAGCTCAGGCCTGCTTATCGTTGTCACTTCAACGTCAGTTTAAAACAATCTATCAAGGGTACTTTATGCAATATGTAAAATTGTCTGGGCTTGCGTTAACGCTGGCCTGTTCCCTTCCAACCTTCGCGTCAGAAAGTAAACCGAGCCTAGTGCTTCAAATCACGGTCGATGGGCTGCGTGCTGATCTTCTCGAAAGGTACAAACATAACTTCGGAGATGGTGGCTTCCGTTATCTGATGGAAGACGGTACCTACTACACCAATGCGCACTACCAACACGGTAATACTGAAACGATTGTTGGTCATGTGTCGTTAGCGACCGGCGCTCCACCGAGCGTTCATGGTATGGTCGGAAATGTTTGGTACGATCGCAGTCAAGAAAGATTGGTTTATAACGTAGAAGATGCCAACTACAACATGCTCACTTCGGGTGCTGGTGTAGACAAAGCGACGGAAATCGACCCGACTCAAAAAGCGGCCGGCGGTGATGGTCGCTCCCCAGAGCCAATTCTATCAACCACATTCAGCGACGAGCTCACGATCTCAAACAGTGGCAAATCCAAGGTGTTTGCGGTGTCCGTAAAAGACCGAGGTGCTATTTCTCTCGCTGGCCACAGCGGTAAAGCGTTCTGGTTCTCTAAAGCGCAGTCTGAGTTTGTGACCAGCAATTACTATTACGACGAGTACCCAGCATGGGTTGATCGTTGGAATGAAAAAGCGATACCTAGCCAGTACTCAAAACAGAAATGGGAGCTATCTCTACCTAGAGACGCTTACACCCTAGAAGAGCATAACCCTGACCATAAAGTGGAACTAGCGGGCTTTCAGCGTACTTTCCCACATCCTTATGGTCCAGCAAGTTACAAGTACTACAGCACCATGCTAACAGTCAGTCCTGCTGGTGATGAGATTACTGAAAACTTTGCGACAACATTGTTGATGCAAGAAAAACTGGGCCAAGGCACTGCCACAGATTATCTATCGGTGAGTTTTTCATCCAATGATTACGTGATTCACCTCTATGGGCCAGAGAGCTTAGAGGCGGAAGATAACTTGATACGTCTTGATAGAACGTTGGCGAAGCTGTTCCAAAACGTCGACAACCAAGTGGGCTTAGAAAACACCTTGATTGTGCTTTCAGCGGATCATGGCGTTCCTGAAGCATCACCTGCGGCCAACGCATTGGGCTTCAATCAAGCGCAGTATTTCAACAAAGAGACGCTGTTATCACAAGGTGTCGAGAAGCGACTAAAAGAGGAGTTTGGCTTAGGCAGAGATGCAATCCGACTCTATGCTCAGCCATACGTTTATCTCAATCATGATCTTATCAAAGAGAAAAAGGTCGACTTAGCTCAGGTTCAAGCTGCGATCGCCGATGAGGTTTCTAAAGTTGAAGGTGTCGCCTATGCAGTGTCTAGTACCGATATAGCGACGAATCGCGTTCCCGACACACACATCATGGATCTCATCAAAAATAACTACCACCCGGCTCGCTCTGGCGATGTTTACATCGTGTTTGCACCACGCAGTTATATCAATGATATGGAAGGGTTACAGATCGCCTCTACTCACGGTTCTCCGTGGCGTTATGACACACATGTTCCTGTGATCTTTGCGGGCTATGACGTTCAAGGCAAAAAGGTAACGCGCGGTATTACTCCGTATGATATCGCCCCTACTTTATCCAACAAGCTCGGTATCACACAGCCTAGTGGTTCGGTGGGTGAAGTGCTTGAAGAGGTTGCCAATTAAACGCACCTCCCTATAACTCTAAAAATAAGCCGTTTACTGATGCTTAAACAAGCAGACAGATAAACGGCTCTTTTGTTTTCTAAATTCGAATCAGGCAGCTTAGTGCTTTCCTGAGTAACGGAACGCCTCTTCGGTCAGTTTATTCAGCTGGTCATCATTCATTTTATTATGTACAACCGTAATACGTCCCAAATACACCAAAGGTACTTCGGATTCTCTTTGCTCTAGGTGAAACTTAATCGCTTCAGCTGTCGCAACGCCTAGGTCATCACTCATTCGCATTGGTGTCGCATCTAACTCGTCCGAGCGAATCTTTTCAATCTCTTTTGAAGTTCCACCCCAACCTGTCACGTAGACGTCTGATAGTTTATCGGCATCATTCAGTGCATCAATCGCGCCCATAGTCATGGCGGTATTGGCGTTGTGTACCATCGTCACTTCAGGGAAGTTACCAAGTATCAAACGAATCCCGTCTGCTCCGCCAATTTTCTGATATTGGCCAAAGTGCTCATAAACCGTTAACCAATTGCCCTTCTCTTCCACACAATTAATGAAGCCTTCTGAACGTTGTGTATCTGTAATACCGGGGATTCCACGGTTGGCTGAGAACTCAACATCATTGCCCAGTTCTTTAAGCACATGGTCGCACAATACTTCCGCGCCCATCGCACTTGAGAAATCAAACCAACTGTCGGGTTGATGTGCCCACTGCTCGTTCGGTGTATGGAACGCCCAAATAAAAGTTTTGAACGACTCTGAGGCTGATAACCTCTGAATATTGTCAGCTTGAATACCCAACTCAGACGGGCCAAAGATTACAAAGTCGTAAGGTGTTTCAGCAGTGAGTACCTGATCAATATATTGGGTCTGTAACGAGTGCTCAATCTGTTTCGAGGTAAATTGGTCAATCTCAAACGGCAGCTCTAAAGCCAGAAGACGCTCTTTTAACGCCACGTAGTTGCGTATCCAAAAGTCGGAAATATCGGCACTTGGGTAAATTAACGCAATTCGCACTGGTTTTTCTACGGTCATCGGTGCCAAAGATACCGGCTCACCGCTTACAGTTTCTTGAAACTTATCCAGTTTTTTAAGATCTGCCTCGCTCCTAACCCCATCTGCATTAGCGATCAAAGGAAGCAACGAACAGGCAGTAAGTAGGATCGAAAAGACATTTTTATAAATCTGACCCGGCATAAATGTTACCAAAAGTTTGAATGTTTATTGACAATATTATAAATATAGAGCCGATATATTTTAAAGCCTTTTATAAACACCATGAATAAAATGTTAAATTTTGCGAGTTTGATACTTGCCAGTCACTGCTTGTCGCCCTGTTTTGCGAATACCACAGAACAAGAATTCTTCGAATACGCGGAAGAGAAAGTGATGCGTGCAGTGTCGAGCCAACAACATTGGGATGGACCAACTCAAGGGCCTAAAGTGCGCCATGAGAAAAATGTCATCTTCGTTGCCTCAGATCTCCGCAATGGTGGTGTTTATGGTGTGGGTCGAGGAATATCAGAAGCCATATCTAACATCAACTGGCACCTCAGATTCATCGATGGTTTAGGATCAGAGGTTCGACAAGGCGCTGCAATTAGAAAGGCAATAAGCTTTAAACCAGACGCCATTGTCTTGGGCGGCATTGATGCGGTTCGCCACAAGCAGATCTTAAAACAAGCGGAAGACCTAGGCATCGTTGTCATTGGATGGCATGCCACCGAGTTTGTCGGAGGAAACCCTGAAATTGGCTTGTACACCAATATCACGACCGACCCACTGGATGTCGCCGAAGTTGCCGCATTACTGGCCATCGTCAACTCCAATGGTCAAGCTAAAACCGTGGTGTTTACCGACCCTAATTACGAAATCGCGATGATCAAGGCCAACGCGATGGTGGAAACCATTAAACGATGCAATACATGCGATGTCCTTGAGCTGCACTATTTACCCCTAGACGAAATCGCAGAGCAAATGCCTGCAACACTGCAAACACTAGAGAAAAAACACGGCGAGAAAATTACCCATCTTTTAGCGATTAATGATCTCTACATCGATTACGCCATCCCCTCTCTGGAGTCTAGTGTCGAACAGCACAGATTAATCCCCAATAACATATCAGCCGGTGATGGCAGTAAGGCCGCATACAAACGGATTAATAGCGGTCAATTTCAACTCGCCACCGTACCTGAGCCTCTGTACCTGCAAGGTTGGCAAATTGTCGATGAGCTCAACCGAGCCTTTAATGGTATGCCTCCGAGTGGATACTCGGCCCCAGTGCACTTAGTAACACCTGACAATGTTGCAGAACTCATTAGCCAAGCAGACAACGGGATCTACGACCCTGAAAATGGCTATCGTGACGCCTATCTGAAAATTTGGAAGCCTTAATGAAATTACATCAGATAAACATCACTCAGCGACTCATTCTAACCAACCTTGTCTCGCTACTCATTGTGAGTCTAGCGGTTATTGTTGTTATTCGTTCGCTCTATTATGTTGAGTCGACACTCAAAACTGAAACCTCTACCCATGTATCAGAACTGATCGTCAATTCAGAGATTAGCCGTCGTGTTTTCACTCTGACATCGAGAGTAAAGCTGTTAGAGCAGACATTCTTATTCAGTGAAACCACACTTTCCGAAGAGGCATTCAATGTCGATCTGCAGCTACAAAGGCTAAGAGACCTGTCTACCAATGACGGTTTCTCAAATAAGATCGACGCCTTCATCGATAACTTCCATCGTTTTCTTGGGAGCTCACTTGCGCTTAACCGGATTTTAAAGCAGACCAACCAGATCGATGTGACCCTAGCCGATCAACTTGATCAGCTTGAATTCGCCATCGCGGATAGCAAGCTTAGACATTTGGAAAGACCAGAAATCATCAGCTATAACAATGAACTCGATCTGTTCAACATGCTAAGGGAGTCCTTTTTAACCTCAGGTAAAATGATTGGCGATATTCATAGTCGTATTACGCCAGAAACAGAGAAAGTACTGATCATCGAGGTTGAGAAAGAACTCGATATCTTCCTGTTGCACTTAGAAAACGTAGATATTCAAACACCTGAGGTTATTGCTCAGAAGCAAAAGATTGCCCGCACAGTGAAGCGATACAATGCAGCACTAAAGCGTATTCGTGCCAACCTAGAGCAACGTTGGATAGTGATGGCCTCCTTGTTAGAGGCGCAAAGCGATCTACTGGAAATGGTGGAAAAAACCGAATCTCGCGTTCAGAGCCAAGCGCTAGCACTCACCGACCAATTGGAAAAAGAGATTGGATACTCTCGATTTAACGCCATCATCATCAGCCTATCCGCTGTTTTGTTATCCATGCTTCTCGTAAGTCGTGTGGTAAGACACCACATCCAACAACCTCTAAATGCCCTGAAGTATGGCTTTGACCGCCTAGAATCCAGCAGTCTCAAAAAGCCGATCAACTTGGGCAGAACTGATGAGTGGTCTCACTTGGAAAAGGCCTATAATGATATGGCCTTGAGGCTTTCCAAAGCCTATTTGGATCTCACCGAAGAGAAGAAGAACTTCGACTTTCTTGCTCATCACGATCCATTAACAGGCTTAGCTAACCGTTTATTGGCGACTAAATTCTTAGACCAAGAGATCAGGCAGTCTAACGAAACCAAGTCCCCTTTCTTGCTGTTTTACCTCGATATCGATGAGTTTAAAACCATCAACGACTCATTGGGTCACGCGCCCGGCGACGATCTGTTAGTGAGTGTCGCTGACATCTTAACCAACGTTGTCGCGGGTCGAGGTTTCGTGGCACGGATGGGCGGAGATGAGTTCTTGGTCGTCTACTCAAATGTCGAGCTAGAGCAGAGCTGCGCGATCGCCGAACGACTAAACCAAGCGCTCAGAAAGCCCTACTACATCGAAAACAACTCTATCATTGTGTCAGCAAGTATTGGTATTTGTGAGTACCCGACTCACGGCTCTGACCGTGAAACCTTAATTCGTAATGCTGATACCGCAATGTACCACGCTAAACGAAATGGAAGAGATCAATACCGAGTTTATGCAGACAAGATGACCCACGAGGTTAACGACCTCATTGAAACCAACATGGGCCTGCACAAAGCGATTGCTAACGATGAACTAGAGGTCTTTTTCCAACCCAAATTGGACCTCAATACTCAAGAGATTATCGGAGCAGAAGCACTGGTTCGCTGGCGACACCCTAAATTGGGCTTATTGCCACCTGTTGACTTTATGGAAGTCGCTGAAAAAAGTGACCTGATTATCGATATTGATAAATGGGTATTCAAAAAAGTCGCTAACTTGATCACCGACTGGCAGCGTGCAGGCATTGACCTACAAGGCGTGATGTTCTCTGTTAACTTCTCAGCGAGAATGTTCTACAAAACCGACCTTGCTGAACAACTGCAAGAGATCCTTGATCAAACCGATTGTAAGCCTCATCAGCTACTTCTTGAGATAACCGAAAGAGATATGATGCGCGACTTTGAAACCTGTTCTCGAACCATTGAGATGCTGCACTCCAAAGGCTACAAAATCGCGATTGATGATTTTGGTACCGGTTACTCTTCACTTTCGGTACTGAAGAACTTATCTGCTGATTGCGTGAAACTTGATCGCAGCTTCGTGAAAGATATTAACTCGTCAAAGGTCGATTATGAAATCAGCTGTGCCATTCTAAAACTTGCACAAATTCTCGACTTCTCGGTGATAGCTGAAGGCTTGGAAACGCCGTGTCACGTGAAGACCCTGCGTCAAATAGGCTGTCGATATGCACAAGGCTATTTCTTTGCTCGTCCACTACCGGTTGATGATTGGCTAGATTACTTCTTGGCGCACCGTGAACAGTCACCCAAACAGCTTTCCATATACTGATGTATCTTTAGTCTGGTTTGGGTAGATTGGATTTGCTTTAGATTGAGAGCTATCGTCGAAACGGATAGCTCTCGGCTAGGTAGATACTTACTTCTTAGGTAGACATTTAATCTTAGACAGATAGCTCTTTAGCGGCTGCCTTCATTTTAGATCGCAACCACTTATGGCTTGGCTCATTGGTACGACTTGGGTGCCAAATCATACACATATCCAGATCTTCTAGCTCAAATGGTAGTGGCAAAGTTTTAAGCTTGTATTTATTTCCAAAACAGCGCACCGATGACATAGGCAACATACCAATATAGTCTGAACTCTCAATCACAGGCATCATTTCCACGACCCCAGCAGCACGATAAACGATACGACGCTTTTCGAGCTCTTGAGAGTCCTCTGCACTTAATAAGCTTTTACGAGCATGCCAGCGAGAAACAACCACATGATCATGGGTTAAGAACTCTTCAATATCCATACTGTCGCCAATAGTTGGGTGACCTTCACGGCATACCACGACCAATTCCTCGGTAGAGATCACCTCATGCTTAAGCATGGTTCGCCCTCTTGGGGTCATATCGATAATGAGATCATGTCGTTGTAAGCGTAGATCCGACTCATAATCTTCGGTGAACAAAGGGTGAACCTCTAACGCAATATTGGGTGCAGTCTGGCTGATTAGGTTCATCAACTTAGGCATCAGTTCATAACTAGCCGCTGACACGCAAGCAATGGAAAAGATGCGATTGGATGTCTTAGGGTCAAAATCTCTTGAAGCCGAAAGTGTAGAGGTGAAGTTTTTCAGCGCAGCTGACATGGCTGGATAGATATCAGAAGCGAAAGCCGTCGGTTCCACACCCGATGTAGTGCGATGGAATAGCGGTTCGTCATAGATATCTCTGAGTTTGGCTAACGCCTTGCTCACTGCAGGTTGGCTGATGTCCATGCGAGCTGCCGCTTTAGACAGATTCTGCTCTTCATAAATAGCGACAAAAATGGGAATTAGGTTCAGTTCGGTACTTTTCATAGAGTTCCAAATTAGCTAAGCAAACTCTTGTTCAGCAAGAGTCTGCAAATATCATCGAATAATCCTAGTTGATTCAGATGCATAACACCGCGATACAGCACACGCTATCGCGATTTTCGGTCTAAATCTGGTAGTGCTTTCGGGAAATAACGGCGCCACCAAGGTTGTTGGTTGTCACTGTCCCGAGTTTTTTTTACCACCTGCCATACATGCTCAAGTAATTTAGGGTCTTGGCTTCCTTGTTGAAACTCAGTGTTCGCTTGGTGCCAATTCTCGTTTGAGGAACATTTATCTAGCTCTAACAGTGAAGCGTTCCCCCTAAGTTGGCGATAAACAAAACCTCGAATTTTCGACCAATCCCCTTCCTTCACAACACGACGAAATGCCAGCCATGTTGGTGTAGGGCGACTTTGATAATAACGCTTTAATGCCAAAGCGCTCACTACCATCGCGGCCAGCAAGGCAATCACCACGATCAAAGTGGTCGAGTAGGCTTTTATAAATGACTTAAATGTATGTTTTGCACTGAAAGTGACCGAATCGAGCACCACAGTTTCTAAACGCTGTTCTTTGGTATTCCACCACTGAAACGTCAGTTCTGGTAGTGTGAAATCACCACCCTGCTGTATCACATACACAGACTCTTCAACTCGCTCAGAACGGTAATCTCCTCGCTCTTGTGTGTCATTCAATTTATGCGGCTGAGGATAAGCTTGATATTGAGCTGTGGACTCATTTTCTAGCAAGTTTGGCAGCAGTACCGACAAGCTATCTTGTGCCTTGATGCTGATCGTTCGAGTGATCGCATCTCCCACCTTCAAATTGTCATTGGATTGCTGCCACTGTTCATCGACATCAACACTGGTTGCGCTGAACCATTGTGTATCTTCGGTCAATAAGCCCGATGGCAGCTGCGTTTTGAACTTGATCGGTTGTGTATAGAGCGTACCGCTGACTTTTTCACCATCTTCCGCAGACACTTGCACACGTACTGGAAGCCGAGGGATAACAAATTCACCACTCTTTTGTGGGTATAAGGTGATTTCCCAACGTTGACGTGACCAAGTCTCACCATTTTTACGTGCTGTATAGTTGGTCGCCAAGGTGTTTCTTTGCTTAGCGATCACATCTGTCATTTCAACATTGCCAATGCGAGTACCGCCAGTAAACCAACGTGGCGTTGCTACCTCAACGGTCAATACCACCTGTTCATTAACACTGAATACCGGCGTCTTGCTCTTTTCGCTATTGGCTTGGTTAGGTTGCTCACCCACCCAAGCAAGCAACTCGACTTTTCCTTGCCTTTGCATCGCATTAATATCATTAGCCATGACAACACCAGGACTCATGCTCAGAACGAACAGAGTTGCCATCATCACGTAGTTTGATTTCTGTGTCAGATGACGTTTGATACTATGAAGCAGAGATTTAATCATTGCTGCTCTCCTACTCAACATCTATTTGCGGCTCTCTTAACTGGATCTGAAACTTCGCTTTTAGGAAATACTTCGGATCCGCTTCCACTCTCTTCAACCATTTATCTGCTAGCTCTTGGCTACCTAGTATTTCATTGGCATTTAATGTCTCTTTTAACATCAACTCAGCCGCCGTTTCCTCTTCAGCCCCATCACCCGTTCTCGGTTTATCTTCGTCCAGCTCAAACGACTCTTCTGGGCCATCTGTTGTTCCAGATTGGCTTTCACTCATGCGATTCACTTCTTCTACAATGCCATTAAACACGGCAAGGTTGTGTTCGACTTGAGCCGCTAACTCAGCGTCTAGGTCTGGCTTCTCTAACAAGGCTTTGAGCAAATCTCTCGCCGCAAGGTATTCTCTTTGACGAGCAAGAGCCGTGGCTGAATAGTACACACCCAGATCCGTTTTGGTTTGTAAGAATGCGCTATGAGCGAGCTTGAATTCGCGCGCGTAATAGTAAGCCACACCTTTGCGCAGTGGATCTTGAAAGTGTTTCGCTGCCTCAAGGTACTCTTGTTGATTGAGTAGCCTTTGACCTTGTTGATCGGGCGTTAGCCACAAGTCCCACCACCATTGGGAAGCCTTATCCCAAACGGTAACTTCCTGCACTTCCACCGGTTTCTCAGCGGTTAGCTTAACGGGCTCTGCCAAGGTTGGCTGCGAGTACAATGACCCAGTGACCAAGACACAGACCACACACCACTGCACTAGCCAACCTTTGCGGAACCACAGCAGCATGATTAAAGCGATTGGAAACAGTAATCCATAGCCCATATCCTTCCATGGCATGACAGACTCACCATTAAGCTGCATGTTTCTTTCAACAGCGCGATTTAAGGCTAGAATATCGGCATCATCCACCGTGACTTCAATAACACGTCCATTGGTCGCACTCGCCAGATCGTTCAGTGCGGCAAGATCGACGGGATTATCACTAACGATGTTGCGATTACCTGCTGCAAGAATTAAAAGTTGATAAGGTTTATCCTCAAAAAACGTTTCATACGCTTTTATTGTTGCTGGGTTAACACCATCTGTTACGAGCAAGACTGTCGAGCCCGGCTCCCCCCCTAATTGTTGGTCGATAAGCGGTAGCGCTGTCTCAGCTATTTTACCTTCAACCGGCATGATCTCGGGGGTAATCGCTGCCAAGAAAGGTTCGAACACTTTGCTGTCTTGCGTAACAGGCATTGCAACGTGAGCGCTACCGGAGTAGACAACTAACCCTGTATTACCACCATTTCTCGCAGCCAGTAAATCGCGAATCTTTTGCTTGGAGCGCTCCAATCGACTCGGTGGAAGATCTTTGAGCAACATGGTTTCACTGTTGTCCAGCACCACCAACATAGAGGCTTTATCTTCACCAAAAGGCGAAGCCTCCCTTTGCCATGTTGGACCTGCACAAATCAATATCGCAATCGCGACAATCACCATCAGTAGTTTCAAGGGTAACTGTTTACGCCAGCCACGCTCCCCAATGGTTAGTGCCTTGCGTAGGTGCTCAGGTAATACGTCTTTCCAACTCGGTTTTGTCTCTTCGCGCCAACGCAACCAGAGTAAGAAGAACATCGGGATGAACGCGAGTAGCCACAGCGGGCGAATAAAATGAAACTGAGTAAAGACCTGCTCCAAGACCAGAGAATCAAACATTATGTTCTCCTTGTTTCGAAGGTTGAGTCGAAGCCTTTGGCTGCTTCACTCTTCTTAATAGGTTTCTGCGACGTATGGTTGCCGCACTAAAGGCCGTGAGATACATAACAACAACGATCGCCATTAGATAGTGGTGAATGGTTTGCTTAGGACGGTAGGTTGTACTCTCATAAAGCTGAGGCTCGAGTTCACCAATTTCCACGTAGGCTCCTTGCAACTCGTCTCGATTCAGTGCCTCAAACGCGCTTCCTCCTGACTCTTCGGCTATGCGACGAATGGTTTCCATATCCAGTGCCAGCTCGCCAACAGTTTGAGGATCGCCCATCGCAATCACATGGATACGTACACCTTTAGCCTTCGCCACTTTGGCAGCATCAATCGGCTCTACAAAACTTCCAGTGTCGTTGCCGTCTGTCAGCACGATCACTACTTTTTCTCGTTCTTGCTCAGGCGCTTGATCGCTCAAAGCATCACGTTGATTGTGGCTCTGCTCGAAAACCTTAATTGCAAGGCCAATCGCATCGCCTAAATGGGTGCTTTGCCCCGCCATAGCAACATCCGTCTGGTTCAATAGTTCTAGCCACACACTTTGGTCTGCGGTAAATGGCGTTTGAACGAACGCAGCATCACCAAATAGGATCAATCCTAGGCGGTCGCCTTCTCGCGTTTTCGCAAAATCAGATAGCACCTCTTTGGTTGCATCAAGACGCGAGATTCTCTCTCCGGCTTTCGAGGTAAAATCCTCTTCAGCCATAGAGCCAGACAAGTCGACAACCACCATAACGTCACGACCGAACTGCTCGCGAGTTTGCGGCTCTCCAAGAATGGTCGGTTTCGCCAACGCGCACACAACTAAGATCCAAGTAACAATGAGAGTCACGCGCTGCCACCAGCTTGGTGTAAGTTGGCTTGCGCCTTCTGAAGGTGTCTCACCAATCGCATCAACAAGATCGCGAAAGAACGGCACCTTAATCGCCATCTGCTTGGTTCGGTAAGCGGGAACCGCAAAATAGACCAGAAATGGCAGAGGCAGAATCATCAACCACAGAGGATGTTCAAATTCAAAGCTTGGCGAAATTAAATCAAGCACGAGACGTCTCCTGCGATTGAATCGAGACTCGGTTTTGGTGTTGCTTCATCCAATGAGTCGCTTTAGTGATGATCTCTTTGCGCTGTTCAAACGTCATATAAGTACTGGGATTGGTTAGGCTCTCTACCCAAATTTTTGATGCTGCATCCTTGAAGATTGCCGGCGCTTTCTCGGGCAAGTAGTCATCAAGCAGAGTTAAAGCGCTCTCACCATAAATGCTCGCATTACGTGAATCTAGGTAACGAAGCACGGTTTTCAGCACCTCAAAAACGCGTTTCCCAGACGTTTTATCAGCAGGATCAAGCTGAAGTAGAGCGTCTAGCGCTTCTTGGCGGTAACGGTTATTCCAACGATAGACGGCATAACGATATGCCGCATAGACCAAACCGATCACTAGAGCGATACCTAAGATTTTCCAACCCAACGTTTGAGGTAACCAGCTAACGCTTTCCGGCACCACGACATCTTGAATATCACGTAATATGTAGGTGCTTGGCGGGGTATGTTCAACAGACATTAGCGCCCTCCAACCAGTTTTTGAAATTGAGAGACGTGTTGCCCTGATGTATCGACTTCAATGTAAGGCAGATGTTTGATTGCCATCAGCTTGGCAAGAGACTGCTTTTGTAAGGCTGCTTTTTGCGACAAACTTTCGCTCGCAGCGGTCACCTTGCTTTGGCTGTCCAAGTTCAGCTGGAATCGGCCATCGCCCACTACCCACTTAGCCGCCGCTAGGTTCTGTGGCAACGCTTGCTCTAAAGGATCGCTGACCATAATGGCCAAGACATCGTTGTGTTGCTGAAGTTGCTGTAAACGGTCGAGGTGTTTCTCTTCGCAATCTCGCCAATCACTGATAAAAATCAGCGTTGATTGCTTAAGCCCCATACGATTAATTCGTTCAATCCAACGGCTAAATGTCACTTCGCTACTATCATGAACTGCAACATCAAGGCTTTGGTTAGCTTTAACTAGATTCTTAAGCTGCGAAAGAAGGTCATTTTGAGAACGCTGCGCCTTGCTGTGAAATAGAGCTTGGTGAGAAGCGATCAGATAACCAACACGATCGCCATCTTTCAGTACACGCCATCCACATATTGCCGCCAATTCCGCAGCAACCACCGATTTCATGACCGATTGAGAGGCGAAGAACATAGAGCTTCGTTGGTCGACACAGATCATCACATTGCGGTCTTTCTCTTCCGTGTAACTGCGAACATGAGGCTTGCCTGTTCGCATCGTCACTTTCCAATCGAGATTTCGAATGTCGTCGCCCAGTTGATAGTGCCTTAGCTCTTCAAAATTCAGCCCGCGTCCACGAAACAGGGAGTTATGACGGCCAGACAGCACACTGCCTGCCTTCAAATGAGGGAGTAAAGTGAACGACTCTGCTTGAGCTTGCAGTCGAACCAGCTTGGCATAATCGCAATACAGCCGAGGATCTAACCCTTGTGACTGTGGCGCTTGAGTTGGCTTAGCCATAACGCCTCCCGATTAACCAATCTCTACCGCATCAAGCAGCTCTTCCACCACACGTTGGTGGTCAACGCCATCCGCCAACGCATCATAAGAGAGAGAAAAACGGTGCCCTAACACAGTAGGAACCATAGCGCGAACATCATCGATTGTGACGTGGTCACGTCCTTGAAGCCATGCATAGGCTCTGGCGCATTTATCAAGCGCAATAGAAGCACGCGGACTTGCACCAATTTCTAGCCATTTAGGTAAATTCGATTCACTGTAACGCTCTGGTTTTCGCGTCGCCATAACCAGTGCCACAATGTAATCTTCAACCAATTCAGACACGGTAATGTCAGGCAGTTGGCGTCGTGCTTCAATGACCAGCGCTGGCTCAATATGTTCAGGGGTAATCAACTCGGAGCTGGTTTCGCTGCCAAGCTCTTCACTGCGTACCAAACGAATAATGTCACGCTCAGCGGCATCTTCTGGGTAATCAACCGTGACCTTCATGATGAAACGGTCCATTTGCGCTTCTGGCAATGGATAGGTGCCCTCTTGCTCGACAGGGTTCTGAGTTGCAAGCACCATAAAGAGTTCAGGTAAGACGTGTGTTTGACCGCCCACCGTAATGGTGCCTTCTGCCATCGCTTCGAGTAGCGCCGCCTGTACTTTTGCTGGCGCACGGTTGACCTCATCGGCTAAGACAATGCTGTTGAAGATTGGACCGGCTTGAAAGTGCAGCTGAGGTTTGCCATCCACTTCTTGATAGACTTCAGTACCCGTCACATCAGATGGGAGAAGATCGGGAGTGAACTGAATACGACCAAAGCTGGCGTTGAGTAGATTCGAGAGAGACTTAACAGAGCGGGTTTTCGCCGTGCCCGGTAGACCTTCTAACAGGACATGGCCATTGGTTAATAAACCAATCACCAAGGCTCTGACTACGTGACTTTGCCCAATAACACTTTTCTCAGTTTGTTCTATGAGTCGATTTATCGCTTGCTGTGCGTGGTTCATAGGTCATCCTTATCAATTCGATATGCTGTGTACATCCTACTCACAAGCGCTATAACTAATGGTTATAAAGACCATAATTCGCTAAGAAATCGCGACTGGG
This sequence comes from Vibrio sp. D404a, assembly GCF_030248535.1. Taxonomy (GTDB): domain Bacteria; phylum Pseudomonadota; class Gammaproteobacteria; order Enterobacterales; family Vibrionaceae; genus Vibrio. Next base: position 261,901 of record NZ_JAHGAJ010000019.1, read on the forward strand.
TTTTGACGTAATAAATCACTTGTTGCCAGTCGCTTACTCTGTTTTCGTGCTCTCTCTTGGCTGCCTTACCTCACCATCTGTTTCAATTGGTTTACCGCATCTGGCGGCGCGATTTTTTCTAGCTGCTGAATACAGGTGTTAAACGCTGGCTTAACGCCCGATTGCATGGAGTTTCGAGCCAGAACTTCGCATTGTGCATAGAGGTGTTGTGGGTTACGACTTGCAGCATATGCGCGCTGCAATGCTTGACCACTGGCAAGTACATCGACTTGCTCTAATGATAGACCATACACATACCAGTACTGTGGATTGGTGTCCGCCATTTCCGCAGCTTGCTTGAGGTACGCTCTCGCCTGTACATAATCCTTTCCTCTTAGTGCTGCTAGTCCCGCGCTATAAGGCAATACGCTTGATTTTGGCTGCGCTTCAATACCTTGCTTTAGCGTCGCCATCGCTTTGGTTTCGTCCCCCATTGCACGGTACAGATCCGCCAAGTTGGCGTAGCTATTCTCAAAGTATGGTTCAATCTTTATCGCGCCTTGATAGTAGCTAATCGCTCTATTGTGCTGCCCAAGATCTCGATACACGTTACCCAAGTTAGTTCGTCCAAACCCTCTGTCCGCATTGAACTCTTGTATTTCGATATATTCAGCCAAGGCTGGTTTAATCAGGTCTTTCTGCAGCGGGTTCATTTCTCTCCAATAACGAACCAAGGCACCTGCCGCTTCAGTACGTACCGAGAGTACTGAATCCTTTAGCAGCGGTTCTAATATTTGCCAACGGTCACTGAATTCATAACCTGACGAACCCGCAACCGCACCCAGACGTATCATCTCGTTGTCATGCTTCACCGCCCTCGCTAATGAGATAAGCGTGTTTTGACCCGTGTTACCGGCCATACGCTCAAGGCTCGAAGCTCGAATAATGTTACTTAAGCTAGAGTCTTGCGCTGAATACGCCAGAGCATCTACAGCGCCTCGGTGCCCGATCGCATCAGCATAAAACGCCACGGCAAAGTGTTGTTGATTTCGGTATTTAGAGTCTGGGAACCACTTAGCGATTTGGCCATCTGCCCATTGATCTGTTTTGTCTTCGTGACAGCTTGTACACACGTTCGGTGTATCAATGTGCTGACTGATGTCAGGGCGCGGTACATGCCAACTGTGGTCGCGTCGTGGGTCAACCTGCATATACGTCGTCTCTGGCATATGACAGGTTGTACATTGCGATGCTTTTGTGCCAGCTTGGTGGAAAGTGTGTTTTTCGGGTGTGTATTCAGAGGCAATATGACACTGGCTACAGACTGCTTCTTCGGCTATTTTCAGTTCGGCGGTATGAGGATCATGACAATTGGTACAAGTCACTCCTTTCTCAGCCATTGCGGATTGTAAGAACGAGCCGTAAACATAATCTTCATCATAAATCTGACCGTCGTGATAATAGAGCTCTGGAGAGATCAAACTTAGTCGATACTTGTCAAAGAAAGAGCCCTTTACGTGATCGCCCGTTTCATTCAGTTGCGTTCGGCGGCTATGACACTGCGCGCAAGTCTGCACTTGATTGGTATGGATAATGTCTTTCGGTTGAAGTGTGGTATTCCCCTCTTGATAAACCCACTCTTTAACCGCTTGCGATAGGTCTCGATCAAACCCGTAATGACTAGCGGCATCAAAAGGAGCGCCTATTGATTGCTCGTCCCCAATCTCTGATTTATTCGCCATGTCGATATGGTCACTAGCAGGCCCATGACAAGCCTCACATCCGACATTGATTTCTGACCAAGTAGTTTGGTAACGATTCTGCTCTGCGTCGTAGTTTTTCTGCAGGTTGGTTGAATGGCAATCGGCACACATGAAGTTCCAGTTCTGACCGCTGTTGGTCCAGTAAAACTCATCGGTGTTTGTGGTATCGGGATAGAGGTGGAACCAGCGTTGGCCGCCCTCTTCTTTGGTGCGAGAATCCCAAGCGAATGGAATCAGCTGAACTCGTCCATCGTCAAACTCCACCATGTACTGTTGAAGTGGCTCGAAAGCAAAGGTGTAGCTGATTTTATAATCATGAAACTGACCATCAGGCCCTTCTATATGGACCCAATACTCTGCGCCTTTACGAAAAAAGCGATTCTGTTTTCCTTTGTGATCCACACTGACGTCATCAAAATCACCCAAGACCGACTCTTGATCAGCGTGCTTCATCGCCATATCGTGGTGTGAACCTTGCCAAGCTTCAACTTGATCGGCATGGCAATCAATACAAGCTTCAGAACCAACATAGTTCGCAGGTTGTGCGGATACATAACTACTCAAACTCAGCAATAACCCAATGGTGACAGCCCGACAAGCGCGTTTTACGCCACTGACCATTGATACCAACATCGCAGACATAACATTCCTTGTTTAATCTCGCCTATGTTTAATAAGGTAGTCGAAAAAATAACGTTAATACAATTATTTAGTTAGTTCCGCATGAAATATTGTGACTTATCTTGAACGAAAAAAAAGAGCCCCGAAGAGCTCTTTTCTATACGCTGCACTCGCCTACTTATTATGGCTTTCCTGAAGTTTTTCCATTACCTGATCCAGACTGAAGCTAGCGGCTTTTTGTCGTGGTGGATACTCAGCAAAGGTTTCCAAGAACTGACCAACGTATGCCTGAGCTGGAACGAACATGTATGCGTGATCCAACAACCAATCATAATAGGTGTTCGAGGTGATGTCAGCGTTTTCATATGGGTCCATGCGGAGGTTGAACAACTTAGGTAGACGTAACGTCACAAAAGGTTCAGCCCAAATTTGCATGGTACCGGTAGCACGCTGCTCCATGAATACCGCTTTCCAGTTGTTGTAACGAAGTGCGGCTAGATCACCATCATCTGTGAAGTAGAAGACCTCTGCACGACGACCTTTTTCTTCTTCACCCGTTAGATACGGCAGGAAGTTGTAACCATCAAGGTGAAGTTTGAATGTCTTGTCGCCAGCAGTATGACCTTTAAGAAGTTTCTCTTTGATCTGGTCATCACCAGCAGCCGCTAGGAAAGTAGGCATCCAGTCCATGTGGTGCATGATTTCGTTGGAAATGGTTCCCGGCTCAATCTTACCCGGCCAACGGACCATAGCTGGTACACGGTATGCACCCTCCCAGTTTGTGTTTTTCTCACCACGGAATGGCGTTGTACCCGCATCTGGCCATGAGTTCATGTGAGGGCCATTATCGGTCGAGTAGAACACAATGGTATTGTCTTTAATGCCTAGGTCATCCACTTGTTTGAGCAGTTGACCGACGTGTCTATCGTGCTCAACCATGCCATCAGCGTAATTACTGATGCCGGTTACACCTTTACTATCTGGCTGCACGTGCGTTCTGAAGTGCATACGTGTCGCATTCCACCAAACGAAGAAAGGTTTGTCGGCTTTAACAGCACGATCCATAAAGTCGAGTGCCGCGTCTAACGTTTCTTCATCCACCGTTTCCATACGCTTACGCGTTAGAGGACCGGTATCTTCAATTTTGCCGTCAGCGAAGGATTTAATGACACCACGAGGGCCAAACTTCTTACGAAACTCTGGATCTTTTGGATAATCTTCATTTTCTGGCTCTTCTTCAGCATTTAGGTGGTAAAGGTTGCCAAAAAATTCGTCAAACCCGTGCGCTGTTGGAAGAAATTCGTCTTTGTCGCCAAGGTGGTTCTTACCAAACTGCCCCGTCATATAACCCATGGGCTTGAGCAGTTCTGCAATAGTCGCGTCTTCAGCCTGCAAACCGATGTCTGCCCCGGGCAAACCTACTTTACTCAAACCTGTTCGGAGAACACTTTGCCCCGTGATGAAAGTAGAACGCCCAGCGGTACAAGACTGCTCTGCGTAATAATCAGTAAACATCATGCCTTCTTTGGCGATACTGTCGATGTTAGGCGTTTGATAACCCATTAGACCAAAAGTGTAAGCACTAACATTGGATTGCCCTATGTCGTCCCCCCAAATAACTAAGATGTTGGGCTTTTCAGCCGCAATCGTCGATGTTGCAGCTAGCATCGCGGAACCCAATATTGCTAGCCGACGTTTGACACCATATCTCGCTGTCATAGAAACCTCTTCTTTGGTTGTTTGCGTCCTGCCCTAAAACATATAGTTCAATATTTCAGCAATAGCGAGATTCGATAAACTATTAATTAAATTGTCATTTCCTTCTAATTTGACCATAAAAATAGATGGCTTTTTACGTGCTCGCCTTTGACTCGGATCACATTAAACATCTATCCCCTACAATCAGACCACCAGAAAAAATCATATAAAACAATGATTTAATACCACCACATAACAAAAGGTTATAACCACTATAAAAGGACAGAACCGATTTTTGAGATTAATGTTCGCCCATCGATGTGTTGACTTAACGCATTATTTTTAAAAGTAAATCGGAGTCCTTATGGGTACTAAAATTAATAAACTAGCATTAGGTGTTGGCTTATTAGCAGCTTCTTCAGCGGTAACCGCAGCAGAAAAGCCGAACATTCTTGCGATCTGGGGTGATGACATTGGTGTATTCAACATCGGTGCATACAACAACGGCATGATGGGTTATGAAACACCAAACATTGACCGTATTGCGAATGAAGGTGCATTGTTTACTGACCACTACGGTCAACAATCATGTACTGCGGGTCGTGCTGCATTCTTGACTGGCCAAGAACCTTTCCGTACAGGTCTACTGACTATCGGTATGCCGGGTTCTGACCACGGTATTCCAGACTGGGCTCCAACGATTGCTGATCTACTGAAAGAACAGGGCTACATGACGGCTCAGTTTGGTAAGAACCACATGGGTGACCAAGATAAGCACCTTCCTACTAACCACGGTTTTGATGAATTTTTCGGTAACCTTTACCACCTGAATGCGGAAGAAGAGCCAGAAACGTACTACTACCCGAAAGACCCTGAGTTCCGTAAGAACTTCGGCCCTCGCGGTGTAATCAAGTCAACGGCTGACGGTAAGATTGAAGATACTGGCCCTATGACGCGTAAGCGTATGGAGCACGCAGATGAAGAGTTCCTTGAAGAGTCTCTGGCCTTCATGGAGAAAGCAGTGAAAGCTGACAAGCCTTTCTTTATCTGGCACAACACCACACGTATGCACGTTTGGACTCGCCTACAAGAGAAATACCAAGGTAAATCAGGCATCAGTATCTACGCTGACGGTATGCTAGAGCACGACGATCACGTAGGTGTGCTTCTAGACAAGCTGGACGAGCTGAAAATCGCCGACAACACGATCGTTATCTACTCAACGGATAACGGTGCAGAAACTGTATCTTGGCCAGATGGTGGTGCTACTTACTTCCACGGTGAGAAAGGCACAACTTACGAAGGCGGTATGCGTGTACCTCAACTTGTTCGCTGGCCTGGCGTAATCAAACCGGGTACTAAGATCAACGACATCATGGCGCACCAAGACTGGATCCCTACTCTTCTAGCTGCCGCTGGCGATGATAAAGTTGTTGAGAAACTGGCGTCTGACGACGGTGCTCGTTACAACGGTAAAAACTGGCGTGTTCACTTAGATGGCTACAACTTCCTACCATACTTTGAAGGTAAAGAAGAACAAGGCCCACGTGACAGCCTGCTTTACTTCTCTGCAAACGGTGAGTTAAACGCAGTTCGTTGGAATGACTTCAAGATTTCATTTGCGGTAATGGACGGTAACATCACAGACGCTGTGCGTTTCCAACCAAACTGGCCTCAAATCGTACACCTACGTGCTGACCCATTCGAAAAAGCACCGCATGAATCTGGCATGTACCTACGTTGGATGGCAGACAACATGTGGCTATTCGTTCCGGTAGGCGGACAAGTTCAAGAGTTTATGGCGACTCTACCTGACTACCCAATGCAGAAGAGCCAAGTATTGAACCCAGGTAACTTCAACCAAGCAGCATACTCACTTCAAGGCCGACTGCAGCAACTTGAAGCTGCAGCGAAACAAGTAAAGTAATCGCTACTCGGAGTTAAAACAGTAAGCCAAAGCAAGCCGTGAGAATCTCATTCTCGCGGCTTTTTTCATTTTTGTGGCTCTGCTGATGCAAGTCTCAAATTCCCCCCCTCTCTGCGTCGTGGCATCATATAAGCGTTCTCAGCCAAACCTCCACAATCCTTACCTTTAACGGGCTAATCTTGCAAGCCCTGTAATATGAAACTAACTTTATAAATAGTTAACATGACTTTTACGTAGGAATAAGCCAATAAGATCATTTCGATGTGAACTTAAACGGCATCCAAAACTTTTCGACTCATCAAAATAAATGTCGTGTTGTTCAGTCATCATTAGATGGAACTAATGTTATGAAAAGCGCCTACCTTGTTGGACTGAGTGTTGTCGTCGTTACCGTGTCAGTGACCGCTTTAGTTTACGACGCTGTTTTTCGATCTGAACATAATGTGCCTGTTTCCCATCTCAATAATGACCGCCACCATGCCGGCGATAACCACACTCATACAGAGCCACATCCACACGCTACTGCTACTGCTACTGCTACTGCTACTGCTACTGTTAGTCAAGCATCTGATAATGCCGAAAGTGACGCTTCATTTTCACAACAGAGAATCACGCCAATACCAAACGATATAGAGATAGACCAAGCTCTCGCCAAAGTGGGATGGATGCTTTTCAACGACCCTAATTTATCTTCTAACCGCAGTATCAGTTGTGCAACCTGCCATCACCTGCAAACCAATGGCGCGGAGCTGATACCTGTTTCCATCGGTGTTAACGGCGCAGGTATGCGTAACTCATTGACGGTATTTAATGCCGCATATAACTACCGCTTTTTTTGGGATGGTCGCGCAAACACTTTAGAGTCCCAAATCGATGGGCCTGTCCATAATACCGCCGAAATGGACTCCAACTGGCCGCTGATCACCGACTATGTAACAACAGCCTCACTGTATAGGCCTCTGTTTTCTCAACTTGGATTAGAGATCAACGAAGCGTCGATTAAATCCAGTTTGGTTGAGTTCATGAAAGCCCTCACCACCCCTAACTCTCCGTTTGATCGCTACCTGCAAGGTGATGAAAACGCAATTGGCGAAAGCGCAAAACAAGGATGGCGAACCTTTCAAGAAGAAGGCTGCATTGGCTGCCATCAAGGCACCAATATCGGTGGTGGAATGGTCATGCGTTTTGGTTACTTTGGCGTCTCCAAAACTGGTCAAGAGAGAAGTGATGACCAAGGGCGCTTTATGTTTACCGGCAAGGCGATAGATAAACACCTATTCCGGGTGGCTAGCCTACGGAATGTGGCGATCACGGCTCCCTACTTTCATGATGGTCAAACTGCATCACTCGAAGAGGCGATTAAGATCATGGGTGAAAGCCAGCTTGGAAAAACATTTGAAGATGAAACTATCGCTCAGATAAAAAGCTTTCTTGAGTCTCTCACGGGGCAGCGCCCTCAGATCTTAGAGGAGTTTGAAAATGAATAAGTTTAAACTCCTCGCCCTGTTCTTTGCTTCAATGTTCCTAGGAATGATTGGCTATATTTCCTTGGCCTATACCGAATATGTGAAAGTCATCAATTACGGTGAACTGACACGTGAACTCGGTCATAAAGTACTAGAACAGCGTGATGTTATTGCCGGTAGTACTATCAATGGCATCTCTAACCCTTACGAGATATCGGCCTGTCTAGTCGATATAGAAAAAGATCTTCAACAGCTCCATCAATCTTATGCCCATTCCGAGATTCATTCTCTGCTTTTCAATGAACTCGAAACGAAAGCGCTGCTAGAGAGCTTTTATTATCGCTCAATGGAAACTGTCGACCAGTTAGATCATATTGTTGGTCATACCGTGGCACGCCAATTTATGCTGCAGTCACTCACCGACTTGTTGATGAGTTCCTCACCCAAGGGGTCACATAACACTACCTATCATGCGCTGCTCTCTAATACCTCGGCGCTAGAAGCCTATCTCGCAGGAGATAACTCATCGGTTACTCCTCAAGGCGCTACCACTTCGATTGAGCCTTTGCTCTCCGCCGAAACCATCCGCCTTGCGAAAACCTTCAACGAAGTAAACCAACAGCACCAAAAGCTGCTCTCACATGCGCTTTCCCCTGAACACATCACCTATCTCGACCATATCGAGCACGGCTTTATGGATCTGCAAGACTACTTAAGCAAGTTGATTGCCAATCTTACAACCGCGCTGGTCATGCTGCTCTTCGCACTCTTTATTAGCATTGCTGTATGGCGTTATTACGAACTAAAAGCCAATACCGAAGCCTATCAAATAGCTGCAGATAAAGCGGAAAAAGCCAACAATGCTAAGTCTTTATTCCTCGCTACCATGAGCCATGAGTTACGCACACCAATGAACGGTGTTCTTGGGATCGCTCAAATCATTAAAGACGACTCCAAAGAGCTCGACACTCGAAAGCAAGCTCAAGTTATCATCGACTCTGGGCAGCACCTTGTGACCATTTTGAATGACATTCTCGACTTCTCAAAAGTCGAACAAGGTAAAATGGAGCTTGAGAGTAGCCCATTCACGATTCCAGACCTTGTAATTCACCTTGATAAAACCCTGACTTCATTGGCTGAAGACAAAGGGATTAAACTGCTGATTAAAAACAACGTACCTGAAAATATTCAATTAATCGGTGACCAAGCAAGAACGCGCCAAATACTGTTCAATCTTGCAGGTAATGCGGTTAAGTTTACCGAAACCGGTAAAGTTGAGCTTGAATTCAACATTAATGATACCTCGCCACCTTCTATTGAAATGTTGGTCTCTGACACAGGTATCGGGATAGCAGAAGACAAAATAGACACCATTTTTTCTGCCTTTGAGCAAGCCGAGCTCTCCACTACGCGTAAGTTTGGTGGCACTGGGCTTGGGTTATCGATTGTGAAACAGCTGGTCGAACTAATGGGTGGCAATATCTCCGTATTTAGCCAACTCAATGTAGGCACCCAGTTCGCCATCACCATTCCATTTGAACTCGAAGAAGTAGAGCATCAACAGCAGCAGACAACCACCGAAGCGCATGGCTTAGTACTGAACAACTTCACCGTATTGCTGGTGGAAGACAATAAGATCAACGCGATGGTGATTAAAAAGTTCTGTGAATCACTCGATCTCTCAGTCGACAACGCTTACGACGGATTACAAGCACTCGACAAACTAAAACAGCAGTCGTATGACTTGGTGATCATGGACAACCATATGCCGAAGATGAGTGGTATTGAAGCCATTCGAAACATTAGACAAGAACTCAAGTTAGAGACGGTCATCTTTGCCTGTACTGCGGACGTATTTAAAGAGGCCCATGACGAGTTTATCGAGTGCGGAGCCAACTTTGTTCTCACCAAGCCGTTACAGAAAAACAGCTTACAAAACGCGATCTATCAGTTTGAAGACCAGTTTCAAGAGAATCGCGAGCGCCATGCGTGCGACAATGAAGCCGCTATCCCATCTAATGTCACTCGTTTGATTCGTTATCCGAAAGATAAACTCCCAATGACAGAAGAAGAGCTGTCACGAAGCGAGTTGCTGTCTAACAATAGCCTCTCGTACCAAGATAAAATTGATTGCCTACAGTCGTTAGAACACGATCTTGAGGTTCAAATTGATGCATTGATTGAGGTATTTACCCATTCACAGCCTCAGGAGCTCGGTCCTATCATACAAGCCATCAAAGGGGTGTCATCGGAGTTCAATATGTCCGAAATTCTGGCACTCATTACACAAGCAGAGCAAGATTTAGACGCTGACCAAATGCCCCCAGTAGAGCTATTACAACAGACAATAAACCGCTTAATGGTCAACAGCCACCAAGCGAAGCGCCTCATTGATAAATACCAACATCAACTCAAAACAGGGTAAGGAGACGCCGATGAAATGGAGTGTCAATATTAGCGATTCGAGCTTGAGCGTTTACCTTGCTTTAATTGCAACCATTGTTTTTGCTGTTGATGTTCACTTACCCCTAGGTATTGCTATGGCGGTTCCCTATGTTACCGTCATCGCACTCTCTTTGATTCAACGAAAGCCGGATTTCACGCTGATTTGGGCGATGCTTTGTACCGTACTCACAGTCGTTGGTTATTTTTTCTCGCCTTTGGGTAATGATGCCTGGTTTGCCGTATTCAATCGTCTTATCACCCTATACGCGATTTGGATCGTTACCTTTGCTTCCATTCAAGTAATGAAACGAAGCCAAGCCGATCGCACACCCTCTCTTGAAGAGTCCACCGACCTTGATACCGCACTCAGTAATGCGAGTGATTACACAACCGACTCCATCGCTATCATTGACAGAGATGGGAATATCTGTTCGATCAACGCCTCATTCAGCCAACTGTTTGGGTATAGCTTACATGATGCTAAAGGGAAGAATATTAGCCGCCTACTGCAAGGCAAGAACACAGACATCACCGAAGTCAAGCGTGTATCAGAAGCAATCGAACACCAACATGCAATAGAAAGCCAGATTGAGCACTATCATAAAAGCGGCCATCCATATTGGGTAGAGCTGTCTGTGAAACCCATTTTCAACGATGAAAAATTTGAACACCTTGTATGTATACAAAGAGACATCACTAAACAGAAACAGCTCGAACAAGCGCTAGAAGCCAAAGTGACTCAAGCCAATCTAGCCACTCAAGCGAAAACTCAGTTAATGCACCTAATTTCAAGTGAGTTAACCAAACCTACACAAGATCTCGACAAACTGGCGCAGAAAGTCATGCTCAGCGAAGAGTTAGACGCCGCACAGAAATTGGGCAAGCAGGTCGCACAGTCTAGTCGTCTACTCCAAGCATCGCTTAATTACGTGATTAAACTCGCTCATCTAGATAACGAAGAAATTACACCACACCCACAGCGACACAATATCTCAAGCTATATACTCCATAAAAAAGAGGTCATCGAGGGGTTAGCTCACGGCAACGGTTTAACATTGGAACCTAAAATCTCCCTGCCCGATCACTGCCAAGCCATGCTGGATGAAAGCTTAATTGACACCATTATCGACTTTTTTGCACTCAGTGCTGTGTCTCAATTGCAAGGTGGAAAGCTGCGCTTTGAAAGTGGTCTGTCAGCCAGCAACCAAGTATCTGCAAACAATCAGGATCAACTTCTGCTCGTTTGCTTTACTTTTGAAGACAACGGAATCATCACCAAGCAGCTATCGTTAAATGGCACAACAGCGACCAATGCCGACACATTAGATCAAAGCATCCACACCGGTTATAAAGTGATTGAAAAAGTACTGCGAGCAGTTACAGGAGACATAAGCTACGCGCTATCAAAATGCGGTCACACTCAGATAGATCTCCAGCTGCCGATAACAATCGTCGAGTCCCACCCTCCTACACAAGATGCTACAAAAGCTCCGCAACAGACACAGACACAAACAGGCAATGAGGCCCAAATCCTGATAGCAGAAGACAACAAGGTTAACTATATCGTGTTGGCAAAACTGCTTAATAAGCTGGGCTATGAAAAGATCGACCACGCAGAAGACGGTGTGAAGGCTGTTGAAATGGCCAAAGAAAAGCAATATGACATCATTCTAATGGATCATCATATGCCTAATATGACGGGCTTAGATGCTACGGATAACTTGCTGAACCAACTTAAGATTGCCAGCAAGGTCATTGCTTGTACTGCCGATTTATCACCCCAAGTTCGAGCACAATTCATTGAGGTGGGTGCAACCGATGTTATCTACAAGCCAGTTAAGAAAGAAACACTACTTGAAGCTTTGTCTTTGTTAACAAGCTCTAACAGCAACGTAGAAAATAGCCTAAATAACAAAGGCGTAGCTTAAAAAATCAAGATATGAATAGAGCAAAATCACAAATTGACAATTCTATTATTTGGTCTATTTTTAAAGCTCATGCAGAGGCTATTCCTCAGCGCAAATTGTACTTCAGACTTAAGGACACAAGATGAAATACATAATTATTGCTCTCTTTGCTCTTGCACCTGCTATGACGTTCGCCTCCTCTTTGGCAACGCCCTATGTCCCGTGCTATGTCAACGGTGATTACGTGGGTAATATGGAGATTCCGATTTGTAAAAAGGATAACGGTTACTTCTATCTAGAATAACCGTAACAGTGAGTGGCTAGCCGTTCGGTCACTCATCACTCATTTATTTCAGTTACGTTAAAATTCCGCAAAATCTTCTAAAATTCAGAGACATCGCTTGAACTCAGCGCGCTTGCATGCGATTGTAAATTCTTCTTCCCAAACAACTTGCCCTATTATGAAAACGACACAAAAGATTGCCTTAATCTCTGCAATGTTAGCGGCTCCTTTCGCTTCTGCAGACGTTGAAATTAAAGTCCCATCTAGTGTGGACATCTTAGCCGTCAATGAAAGTAAACCAGACCTCGATGGTGGACTTTTCTCATCGCACAAAACGATGACACTTCCTGATGGTCAAAATCAGATCGTATTCCAATATCAAGTCGCTTTCGATCAAGGTAACGATCGCGAGTTCATCGACAGTGACACCATCATCGCAACCTTCGATGCAAGCAACACGACACTGACATTCAATATGCCTAAGTTTCGTAATGTCAGTGCGGCAAAAGAAGGCATGAAGGATCTTCAATGGAGCTTGGTTGACTCAGACCAACAGACGGTCGCTGTTAAAGAAGATACCTTAGTGAAGAAAGGTATGCAGATTGGTCGAAATTACCCAACAGAATCGGCTAACTACAATAAGGAAGGTGGCGTTGCGGCACTGGCTGCGACAACAAGTGCAGCTTCTATAGCCACTGTTAATGCGGCAGCGGCAAACACACCCGTTCAGCCGGTTACCCTGCCTGCAAATGTAAAAGCGTCAGACAACACAGCAGAAGAGATGCTTTACTTTTGGTACGAGAAAGCCGACGACGCGACTAAGCAGCGCTTCAAAGAGTTTGTGAATAAGTAGCCATAATAAGTGCGTGATGTTCAAAAGTGCACTTAGCTAGGGTTTACAACAGAAAAAGGTTCACAATAGAAAAAGCTTCAAAATAGAAAAGCTGGTTTGGTACCAGCTTTTCCTTTTCTATACATCTCTAATTTCGCCATCAATCCTTGTTGGCCACCCTAATCGTTCATACTCTAACGCGAGCATGTAAGCGCAACGCTGTGACACTGTCGCCTTTATCCACACACCGATACCACAGATCTTATATTCCAATACAGACATTCTCATTTTTGCCCCTTTTATAATAACTCTTGATTTTGTAAATCCATTTATGGAATACAAACGTTATAACAAGCCTATGTATGAGTCTGTTCCAAAAAGAACATAAAACAGTAATTGCTGATATAAATATTATTTACAATTCATGCAGCACTGAGTATTTACATCGGAAGGGTTCCGCAACATTAAGTTCATTGGTGAAATGCGCTGGTACAGCACATCAAAGTCAGAAATTATCACCCTGCCCCGATGGGTCGTAATGCCATTAACTTTTTCTAGATTCTTCAGAACTTCATTCAACCGCGGGCGCGATATACCTGTGATACTACTGAGTTGGCTCTGGGAAACATCAATTCTCATGACGTTTTCACTACTAGCATGTTGGCGCGCCGCAAGCTCTAACAGAACATAAATGGTCTTTTGCTCTTTCTCATGAATGGAAGTTAAAAATGCCTGCATCCACACTGAATGGATCTTTGTGGCGCAATGAAGTAGCCACTTAAAAACTTCAGGCTCTTGCTCTGCAAGTTGCTGAACCTTCGAGCGAGGAAAGTGAATCATGGTTACCGGGGCGACTTCCTCTGCTATCGCGAAAAGCTGGTAATCCTTGTAGATGGCAAGTGCACCAATCCAATCACCACACCCCACAACACCACCAACCATATTACTCATGTTCTCGGTCGAGAAACAAAGGCCAGCGGAGCCCTTCATGATGTAATAAACACCTGGGATATTTTGGTATCTTTTTGTGATTTCTAGAGCATCGATTCCATGCTTGAGTATGGCGATACGTCTTAGCTTTTCGAGTACTGAGTTTGAAAGCTCACACGGCCAATTGATCTGGTCAAAAAGATACGCATCTATCACGGTAGGCTCCTAAGAAGCAACGAAGTCATTCATCCAGCACCGAAGCGCTGAGTGCGAAAACTAGCAACCTCCACCGTTAGCAACAACCGTAAATCTACTGCAAAATATTGGCCCTCAGAATCGTGGCGGGATTAAACGAATCTCTTCTCCATGATAAAGTTATTCAGAGTTTGACCTCTCACTTCAATGGTTTGTTCTTTCACAACAATGAACCCAAAGTGCTCGTAGAAGGGGCGCGCGGTAATACTAACCTCGGAAAACACACGCTCTAACTGGCGTTGCTCTGCTAAATTCAATATATGAGTCATGAGTTGGCGGCCAACGCCCATCCCTTGATAGTCGTGATGGCAAAAGAAATGATCGATCAAACCGCTTTCTTGAAGGTCTGTATAACCCACAACTACACCATCTAACTCCGCAACAAAGGGCTTTAGTTTCTCCAATTTGGAGTGCCACACCTCCATTGAAAACTCAGACGGTGCCCAAGCCTCGACTTGAGCTTGGCTATAGTGGCGAACATTGATCTTTCTGATGGTATTAAAAAACAGCGACCATAATTGTGGCGCGTCTTCAGTTCGATAATCTCTTATCTTCATCTTGTTAATCCCTTACGTAACTTCTGAGTCAATTATAGCTTTTGGCTCAATTGTAGCTTTGGGGTCAATTACAGCTGCACGACATCCGAATGCCCCACTCTCGCCGACTCGTGATAAATATCCGCCAAATAGGTTGCTAGCTCCGACTCTTGAAGTTCGCTCGGAATCACCACATCGTAAACACGAGCACGCATTGAAGTATCGGACTCTTTAAACAATAACCACTCATCGTGTTTGCGTTGAATCGACATCTTCTGCCCATAAACATTAAAATAAAGAAACATACGGTCGCCTCTCGTTTGTCACACTGCGTTCAATCTAGTGATAGAAAATAGCAAGCCAGACTGTCGGTTCATCACTCGCCGTGCGCAACACTTTATGCTTTTGGTGCGCTTCGATATTGATGTAATCGCCGGGGTTTAAAATAACCTGTGATCCGTGTTCAAAGCCAAGCACACCTTGTCCGCTCAATACCAACACCCACTCATTTTCATCTTGGTCATACCAACTGCTCTCTGGGGAGCTTTGACCTTTAGACACGATGCGTTCAATTCGTACGTTTGAAGTCGTAATGATGTCTTCAAATATCTCGTTGGGGATATCTTTCGGGATGTTTGAAAATAGGTTCGACATAAGCTCTCCATGAATTGTCGATGCTGACCAACATAAATCAAAATATGTCGGCCACTTTGATGATGCCTTGTTTACCAGCAGAAGTCGTGAGTTAAGCGAGTTCACCTTTGCTCGGTATTAGTGACTTTTGATTACCGTTTCAAGTTCTACTCTTTGACGATCGCCGTAAATACCTTCATCCGTTCTTACGCCACAACTTACGATCATGGTTATTTGGTCGCTATCACGCAGACCAAGCAGTGCCTTCACTCGTTTTGAGTCAAAGCCTTCCATTGGACAGGTGTCGTAACCTTTTTCGCGCATCGCATACATAAAGGTCATTGCGGCCAGAGAGACGCTTTTGTGCAAGCAGACACGCACATCACTTTTACTCACTTCTCGTACCATAGGCTTGTTGCGGCCTAGCCACCAGCTATAGATCTTTCGCACTACACCACGAATACCTAGAGCATCATTGTTGTACACCATAGGGATCAATGTTTCGTAGTATTTAAGTGCGCGTTTCGCTGCGGCATCTTCACGACCTTCAAACGCCTCTCGTACTTTCTGCGCGTTGCGTTGTGCACGCTCTTTCCAGTTGTGGGTGGTCGCCACAAATACAACCAGTTCATTGGCTGTCTTCGCTGCATTCTGACCCATGCAGTACTCAGCGAGACGCTCACGTTTCTCTGAGCTTACGACACGATGAAACTCCCACATCTGCATGTTGCTGCTGTTTGGGCTGAGCGTAGTCAACTCTAATGCATGGGCGACATCATCATGATTAAACTCTGCATCCGCGTCATACTTTCTGACTGAACGTCGTGAATTGACGATGTTTTCAAACGATGAAGAAGATGAATTTAACGTTGAAGAAGAGGCTTCTGTAGACATGTCTTACTCACAAATAGGTTGGCTCATAAGGAGCGCTCAAAGGGCAAAGTCCAGATCATACTGAATACAAATAGACCTGCAACTCTAATTCCAAGCCCATTTCCTTTATTTTTCTTTTGCTTGTACTAATCCAAATCACGTCACCCTTACGTACTAATGAGAAAAATAATATTAAATACAGAATTCGGATAGCGCTTCTACTGAACTCTGCATAGTCTTTATTAACTGCAATTGTTGAACCCAAAGGCAGATTACAACGCGATTGTGCTGCTTGGCAGCTGAGAATTGGCCACTTAGCGATACGACTTCACACTTCCAAGGAAACAGTGATGAGCTTAATTCAAGATCGATGGACACCGAAAACCGTACTCACCTCTCTGATTTTAGCAACCGCCCTTTTCCCTCTCGCCCAAGCGACCGCTAATGATGAGCAGTTCGAGATTGGCAAACAGAAAGCCAAAGTTTGCATGACTTGCCACGGCGAGGATGGCATATCAACTCAAGACCCGTACCCAAATTTGCGCGGGCAGAAGATGGGCTATCTGATCTCGTCACTCAAAGATTATCAAACACGCGAGCGTACCAGCGGCCTAGCCGTACTAATGCAACAACAGGCCGACGCACTCTCCGATCAAGATATTGAAGATATTTCCTACTTCTACTCACAACTCGGCATTGAAAAATAACCTCAGCGGGAGCTTGTTATGGATAACGTGACAACGCAATACAGTGTGAAGGTTGTTAAGTACTTCATCCTTGCGTCTTTTATTTGGGCCATCTTAGGCATGGTGATTGGCGTCATTCTCGCAGCGCAGCTTTATTGGCCTGTTCTAAACTTCGACTCGCAGTATTTTCAGTTTGGTCGATTACGCCCGCTTCACACCTCTGGTGTCATTTATGGCTTTGTGGTCAACATTTTGATGGGGACATCGCTCTACATCGCACAGCGCACTGGACATTGTGCTCTATTTAATAAGAGTTTGGCTTGGATGGTATTTTGGGGTTGGCAACTCGTTCTACTACTCGCCTTAGTTACCCTGCCTGCTGGCTATACCACTTCCAAGGAGTATGCGGAACTCGAATGGCCGATTGACCTCTTGATTGTCTTGGTTTGGGTTCTTTATGCAGTGCTATTTTTCGGCACCATAGCCAAACGCAAGGTTGGTCATATCTTTGTGGCGAACTGGTTTTTTGCCGCGTTCATTATCGTGATTGCGATGATCTTCATTATCAATAATCTCGCCATGCCTGTCTCTGCCATGAAGTCCTATTCAGTATTCGCTGGGGCTCAAGATGCGATAGTTCAATGGTGGTGGGGACACAATGCCGTTGGGTTCTTGCTCACCGCCGGTATTATCGGCATGAACTACTACTTCATCCCTAAAGCTGCCGACAGACCAATCTACTCTTACCGTTTGTCGGTGATCCACTTCTGGGGTTTAGTTGGCTTTTACACATGGGCAGGTACCCACCATCTCATCTACTCTTCCGTACCTGTTTGGGTTCAAAACATCGGTATCGTGATGTCACTCATTTTGTGGCTTCCTTCTTGGGCGGGCGCCTTTAACAGCGCCATGACGCTGCTGCAAAACAAAGAAAAGCTCAAAAACGACTACATCCTTTTGTTCTTCTTCTCTGCCATTCTCTACTACTGCTTAGCCACGTTTGAAGGACCGCTACTCGCGATACGATGGTTCAATATGCTGGCTCACAATACCGAATGGGTGATTGGCCACGTTCACTCTGGGGCTTTGGGTTGGGTAGCCATGTCTGGTATCGCCGTCTTCTACTACTTCATACCCCGACTGTGGAATAAAACCGAGTTATGGTCTCCAAGGCTACTCAAGTGGCACTTTTGGCTCGCACATGCGGGGGTCGCCCTATACGCCATCGCTCTCTGGGTGGCGGGTATTGGTGAAGGCTACATGTGGCTGACTCAGAACGAAAATGGCGAGCTGGTTTATAGCTTCATTCAAGCTATGGACTTCAAAGCGCCTTGGTTATTCTTACGCTTTTTCGGTGGTGCACTGTTTGTTCTTGGGCTGCTGCTGATGGCGGTCAACCTTTACAAGACCGTTCGAATGCCGAACACGCTTGTAGCAAAGGAGGCATAGATTATGAGTAAAGACTTCACTCAATCGGTTTGGATTTTGATCCTTACAACCGTGGTGGTTGCCTCCTTTTCGCTACTGGTTTGGGTGGTTCCCAACATCGTGCGTACCGATGATATCGCCGAAGGCAGTTTGGCAAAACCACTGACCGCACTGCAACTGGCAGGTCGCGATATCTACATCAGCGAGGGATGTCACGTCTGTCATACACAGATGGTGCGCCCACTTGATCCAGAGGTAAAACGCAACGGTCGAGCCAATCAAGAAGCGGACGACATCTACGAGTTCCCAAATCTTTGGGGCTCAAAACGTACCGGTCCCGATCTCACTAACCTAGGGCGAAAATACTCGGATCAATGGCACGTCATCCATCTCATCGATCCAAGACAAGTGGTGCCGACCTCGATCATGCCCGCTTACCCTTGGTTATTCGAACAAACCCTTTCTGGCGATGACATAGGCGACAAGATGTTAACGCTCAGAGCATTAGGCGTGCCGTACACAGATAGCGAGATCAGTGAAGCGCGACTGCAAGTCCGAGGGAAAACCAAAGCTGAAGCCTTGATTCGCTATCTACAAAGCCTCGGTCAAGATACAGCACAGGAGGTATCGCCATGAGTACATTCTGGAACTTATGGGCCATTATCTGCACCCTTGTTTTCTTTGTTTTAATGGTTGCGGTTGTGGTCAAGTACTGGCGCAGCAATCATCAAGCTGATCATGACCATACCGTCGGAACCTTTGACAATATCGAAGAGAAGGATGCTCCGCCGCCCAAACTACTGTTTGTGAGCTATGCCATCGCCTTTTCCATATCTGCGGGTTACTTGGTTCTGTATCCGGGCATGGGCGAATGGCAAGGGCTCGTCGATTGGCAACAAAGCGACGACAAGCTTAGCTCTCCTACTACGTCGCTAGACCAACAAATGCGAGGCCAGACTCAAAAGGACTTAAACACCCTAGCGGCTATCCCTGAAATTGTCGCCAGCGGCAGAATCTTATTCCAGACGCACTGCGCAGCCTGTCACAGAGACAATGCCCAAGGTCAGAAGCATTTTCCAAACCTAATCGATCAAGAGTGGTTATATGGGGGTGATGATAACGCCATCATTCATTCTATTGCCAAGGGAAGAAATGGCGCGATGCCGGGTTGGAGTGAGATCCTTCGCCCAGACGAAATTTCTAAGATGTCGTACTACCTTGCGTCTCTGAATCAGCGTCACACCGATGTTCCGCAGGTTAAAGTCGATCTAGGGAAAACGCTCTTCATAACCAACTGTGCCTCTTGTCATGCTGATGGTACCGTAGCGAACCCAGCAACAGGGGTTCCGGATCTCTCAGACAGTATCTGGCTTCACGGAGGGAGTATTGAAGAGATTGAACACACGATAAATTACGGTCTCAACAACTTGATGCCCGCCTTTGAAGGACAACTTACTGATAACGAAATTCTTGCCCTAGGTGCATACATTCGCTATTCCGAGCAAGAAGAAGTAGACAGGTTAGCAGCCTTAAAAGCAGAATCGGTTGAGAGAGGTGAATATCTTGCTCACGCTGGGGACTGCGTCGCCTGCCACAGTGCTGAAGGGGGTGAACCCTTTGCCGGAGGTCTTCCATTCGTGACGCCGTTTGGCACGGTTTACTCCACTAACATCACCCCTCACGCCAGTGAAGGTATTGGTCGCTACGACTTCGACAATTTCCGTGATGCGTTAGTGAAAGGGAAAGGCAAAGCCGGATACCTCTACCCTGCAATGCCCTACACTTCTTACCAATACCTAACTGACCAAGACATGGTTGATCTATGGGAGTACATGCAGTCCATCCCAGCGGTGTCTCGTCGTAATGATGACAACAGCATGATGTTCCCATCCAACATTCGTCTTGGGTTGCTAGGTTGGAACATTGTCTTTATGGACACAGATCCTATCGATTACCAAGTGCCAGAAGCGCTTAAAGAGAGCGTCGACGATGTAGAGAAATGGCAGCAAGGTAAGTACTGGGTCGCTGGTCTTGGCCACTGCTCTGAATGCCACACCCCGAGAAACATCGCCCAAGCCTTGATTCCTGAGCGCATTTTCCAAGGTAACCTAATCGATGGTTGGAACGCGCCAGATATTACGGCGAATGAGCTTTTCATTGATGGGTGGGATGAGAAAACACTGACCGACTTCCTCCACACTGGGCATTCAGATAAAGGGACCGCTTTCGCGGGTATGGCAGATGTGGTTAAGAATAGTCTGAGCCTGATGACCCGCGAAGATATCGAGTCGATGTCTTACTACCTACTTCAAGGCGATACCAACAACTTTATCGCACCTGACGCCGTGCAACTTCAACCAAAAGGTTTTGATGAGGAAGCATATCAATCTGATATCTATGTCACCTATCGTCAAACATGTGGGGCTTGTCATGGGGAAGACGGTAAGGGCCGTGACCCTATCGCTCCGACACTGCTCAATAACGGGATTATCATGCACAGTGATCCATTTAACACCGTTGCAGTCACAGTGCGCGGTTTGCAGCCGACCTACCTCGATAAGGATAGAAACTTTATGCCTATGGCGAGTTTTGAAGAAGTGCTCTCGGACCAGAGCTTGGCAGAACTCATCACCTTCGTTCGTAAGAAATTAGGGGATCGACATGACCCTGTCACGCCTGAGTATGTAAGAGAAGTTCGAGAGACATTAGAAGCGGCAGGCTACGCCGGAGGGCTGCACACAACGCCTGATATGTATGATAGACGAGACAACAATATACACATCAAATAGCGCGATTTATTGCCTCAGAAGAACAATCATCCACCAAAGAGACCTGTTTCAGGTCTCTTTTTTACATTATTGAGTCATTATTCATTAGAGATCAATCACTAAAGCTAACGAATATTTAACACATATTGCGATCGGAATCTCAGAAACAATACTACACAGAGTGCATAATGTTTTTATTTTTAACAAATGTACTAAGGACAGTTTATGGATAAATCCACCCTCATTTACAACACCCTTGAAGGTCTATCGTCTGCCGAGCCACAGCAATTGGCTCAAATTCGTCAAGATTTATACAATCAGTTAGGTCTGACGTTTGAGCAACAAACTGCGCTGTATACCAGTGTTTTAGGCCCAGCAGGTGC
The DNA here is from genome assembly GCF_030248535.1 of Vibrio sp. D404a. Classification (GTDB taxonomy): domain Bacteria; phylum Pseudomonadota; class Gammaproteobacteria; order Enterobacterales; family Vibrionaceae; genus Vibrio. The sequence continues at coordinate 283,314 of NZ_JAHGAJ010000019.1, forward strand.
GGGTAAACTGACAGATTTAGACAATGCGGTACTGTCAGCTTGTAAGATCGTAGGCGAATAAATCATTTAAAATTAATTACAATAAACGCCGACTCTTCCCCCAAAAGCTTTCCCCCTAACGGAATGAAAAAAACGCTGCTGAAATTAGCAGCGTTTTTCATGGTTCAATAAGTCACCGAAACGTTTAATGGTTATTTTGGTAAGTTCTCGATCGATTCAACCATCGTCATCAATTTACCAAGGATGCGCTCACCATCCGCTCTAATCCCATTGTGTTCGTACTCGTTGGTGATCCATGCTTTTGAGCTTGGGATCTTGGCTAACGTTTCACGGCTGTAGTCGAGCTCAACGTACATATCATCCGCGTAGACCGCGCAAGCCATCGGCACACTGTTTTCACTCAACTGTTTTGGTGCATACAAGCTACCCCAATCCGATTTTTCAGCCAGCAGATTTGCCGCTTCTTTCAATGGTTTTAATGTTTCTAGCTGATCAAACATCCACGGGTACACCATCTCTCCCGTAAACCAGAACTCATCACCAGCTTTATAGTTAAAGTGCGGATATTCCTGACGTACTCGATGAGCAGACCATTGTGATGCCGTACCTTGACAATAAATCGATTCATGCAAAATTGCGTAGATTGGATTGGTCAGATACGCCTGCTCTTGCTGCATCTGGTTAAGGAAGCTGTAGCTCAACTGCTTCTCACCTGCTACATCAACAAAAGCATTTTCCAATGTGAAGTACATTGGCAGATTAGCTTCACCACCACCTAGGTTAATACCGACCAGTTGGAACTGCTCAACAGTGAAGATTTGACCATTTGGTAGTCGCACTTCATTAGTTAAGAGATGATCGGCAATCTCACGACACAGGGTTTGCGCTTGAGGGAATTGAGCAAAGAAGGCTTTGTTCTTGTCCTCAACTCGCTTGTATGTCGCTCGGTATACATCGTCAGCTTCACGCTCAATCGATGGGATGCCGCCAGTAACATAACTACGCAATAAACTTTGAGGGAATAGAGACAGATACGTCAGGGTACAGAAGCCACCGAAGCTCTGTCCGATGGTCGCCCATTGCTTGACGCCTAGTTGCTCACGAATCGCTTCTGCGTCTCGTACGATATTGTCAGCACGGAAATGGCTTAGGTAATCGGCTTGTTGCTGTGGCTCAAGGTGCGCCAATGTTTGGTGACTGATCACCGAGCTGTTACCTGTGCCGCGCTGATCAAGCAGCAAAACACGATATTGTTGTAAGGCACGTTTCACCCAACCCGACTCACCACTCATTCTTGGTGATGGGAAACCAGGGCCGCCCTGAAAATACACTAACCAAGGTAGATCTTGTTGGTCTTTGGCTAGATCCACCAGCTCACGAGCAAACACCTGTATTTGCTGCCCTTGAGGGTTCTGATAATCGAGAGGAAGTTGAAAATTGTGTTGACGATATAGAGTCGTTCCATCAATAAATTGTGCCTGCACGCAAATATCCTTTATCTGTAACTGAGTACTTATCTGTAACTGATTGTTTATCATTATATTAGAGTTCGAGCTTAATCCAGCTCAAGGCTTCAAGATACTCGTAAGTCACCCTATAGGAAACTGTAAATCGTTACTTTTGGTAAAATCTTTTATCTACCGATACTTAGGCTGGTCTTTCAACCAATACTTAGGCTGCGCTTTCAAACACGACTTCAACCTGCCACCCCATTGGCGACTGTTGAGTTTGATAGAACCAACCATATTGAGCGATGAGTCGTTGAGTCAACTCCAAACCCAATCCAAAGCCCAAATCGTCGTGACCGACCTTAGGCTCGTTATTACGGTTGATAATAGAGAGCTTACTGCCCGATTGAGTAATGCTAACCTGACCATTGTCTGTATGCTGGAAGGCATTTCGAATCAAGTTAGACACCACGATACGATACAAGCCTTCTGGAAGTTCGAGCGTGTTTTCATCGACATTAATCGTCACATCAACGCACTTACCTTGAAGCAAGTAATCTAGCTCGTCGGTAATCTGTTTTACCCGTTCGCCCACGGCAATAGCGTGGCTTGGTAACGATTTCCCCTCTTGGCGATTCAACCACAACAGAGTTTCAGTTAAATCCGTCATGGTATAGCCAGCACGTTCTATGCGATCGAGAACCTCCAACTGTTTTTCGGCAGGAAGTTGTTTGATGATCATTTTACGCAGTAACTCAGAATTGGTGCGTGTCACCGCAATTGGCGTCCTTAACTCATGACTGGCATACCCAAGGAAGCGTTGCTCTCGTTCTAGGCTCTCTTGTACCGAACTAAGGCTCGACTGAACTAACTCTGCCAGATCGTTTAGCTCACTGTAGTGAAAGTTGGGCACAGGTTGAGTCAGTTGTTCTTTATCCAAAGATTTAGCCCAATCCTTTAACTGCTCAACGGGTGACGAGATTTTGCGTTGCACCAAAATTAACGCGACAAAGAAAAATACAATAGCACCCAACCCAGTAAAAATGATGTAGATAAACGGGGGTGGTTCACTTTCAAATTTCTCGTTCATTTCCATCTTCTTGAGCAACAAAGAGATATAACGAACTTTGTCATCCACCACAACTTTCATGGCAAAGTAGCCCGCCTCTGGCTCAGATATGATAGGTACGCCATCGATTCGTTTCAGCAGTTCATTGGGGATCAATTCATCAGGGTTAAGGTTTTGTTGAATCTCTATCGGTAAATCTTCCCACTTAGCCGCGATTGTCAGGTCATCAAACTGAACCGGCTCGTCATTTTCACCAAGTGGAAGCTCACTGGCTTGTCCGCGCATAAACTCTGTCATTGCGGTATCAAGCCCGGCGAAGAAGTAGTGAACACTGGTTACGGTCAACACACCAATGGTGGCACTGCCAACAAACAGCATCGCCACAAGAAAGTAAATACGGATACTTGGCCTGATCTTCATCTAAGCACCCTCGCCCAATTTAAACGCGAAGCCATGTCCCGGAACCGTTTGAATCAGCTTAATGTCGTTGCCACCATCAACCGCTTTTCTTAGGTTAAACATGTGGACCTTTAAACTGTTGCTATCAGGTTGTTCATCGCCCCACACCGCTTGCATCAGTTTTTCTCTCGAAACTGTATTTGGGCTCTCGCGCATCATACATTCGAGTAGCTTAATACCTGTCGGCGAGAGCTTGAGAGCTTTCCCTGCACGCGTGGCCCTCTTGTCTTGAATATCCAACTCTACATCTTCAATAGTAAGTTTACCCACTTGCCCACTGCGACGTCGCGACAACACCTGAGCTCGAACGATCAACTCTTCCATTGCGAACGGCTTAATTAGATAGTCATCCGCCCCTTTTGAGAAGCCGGTGAGTTTATCGTCGAGCGTGTCACGTGCGGTCAGCATTAAGATGGGCACATCGATGCCTTGAGCTCGGATCTTTTCGCACACTTCCAAACCATTAAGCTTTGGCAAGTTCAGATCTAAAATCACGACATCGTAGTGATGTGTTTCAATGAGGTGATAGCCAGACAAACCGTTGGCTGCGTGATCGCAACTGATATCCTCAAGCGCTAGGTAATCGATGATGGCTTTTGCCAAGTCGAGGTCATCTTCGACCAGTAACAGTTGCAGGTTGTCCGCCATTCTCGAATCCTTATCCGGTAAAGCCCCGCAAGATCATTGCGAGGCTAGGTTTATATGAATGCCTAAGCTAATTCTAGCTGTTGTTCTTGTTTAAAAATACGACGCTTTACCTTACTAATCAAAGCATTGACATCATTTTGAATCAACAGCAGCGACGGCGTTAGAACTAAGGTGATCACGGTTGCAAACAAAATGCCGTACCCAAGCGCCGCAGCGGCAGGTATTAAGAACTGAGCCTGCATCGACGTTTCACTCAGAAGCGGTGCTAAACCTGCAAAAGTGGTGATCGATGTTAGTAGTACCGCACGTAATCGACCCGTACACGCCTGTTGAATCGCTTCTTTAACACTCAACGACTTGTCTTTTACCAGTTCATTGAATCGTGACACTAGCAGCAAGCTGTCATTCACCACCACGCCACTCAGGGCCAAGATACCATTGAGCGATAAGATGCTGAGCGTCAGATCATTAAGCCAATGCCCTAAAATCGCCCCGACGATACCAAAAGGAATCGCGACCATGATGATCAACGGCTGCACATACGATTTCAAAGGAATCGCCAATAACGCAAAGATCATAATCAAAGCCAGTACAAAGGTAGACTGCATTGAATCCGTCGATTCCTGTTGCTGCTCTGCCTCACCAGTAAAATCGATTTTCACCGTTGGGTAGTCCGCTTGAAGCTCCTTAACCACGCTTTTTTGTAGCTGCGCGACCAATTCGTTCGAAGCAATTTTACCTTTGTCTACCACTGCAGTAATGTAAACCGCACGTTGGTTATCAATGCGTGTTATCTCAGACTGCTGATAGTCTGAATAAACGTTAGCGACAGTGGTTAAAGGAACCACGGTGCCATCCGGCGTTCGCACTTTCGAAGCTGAGATATCCGCTAAAGTTTGGCGATCTTCCTCTGGATAACGCACTCTGACCTTCACTTCATCCTTACCACGCTGAAAGCGCTGTACAATATCACCACCAAAAGATTGCAGAACTTGTTGAGCCAAAGTCGAGGTATCCATGCCTAACGCACGGCCTTGTTCCGTTAACTCGAAGCGATATTGAGGTTCCCCCAGATCTAGGTTGTCGTCGATTCCGCTCACACCAGCGATGGTTTGTAGTTCGGCCTTGAGTTTGTTCGCCGCTTCGTTAAGAAGATCTTCATCGTTGGCTTTTAGTTCAGCTTTGAAGGCGTCGACCATCTCCATCATAGAGAGAACCTTTAGCTTCTTCACCCCTTCCATCTGACCTGAGTTAGCCAGCCAAACCTCTGCGAATTCGTCTGAGCTGTATGACGCGTCATCGTCTAACTCAACGGTCACCTTGCCTGATTTGTCTTCCTCAGCAATGATTTGAACACTTGAGATAGCAGACTCTTCACCGCCGTGGGTCAGTCGAAGCTGTTTGTCCACTTCTAGCGCGTTAGACTCTAATATCAATAGGTTGGTTTGAGTTTGACCAAAACTGCTGTCGTTATACATGCTGATTTCTGCTGTCACTGTATCCCCTGCAATGTCAGGGAAGAAGGCAACACGAACCGCACCAGTAAATGGCATACCAATCACAAAGATAAACAAGGCGATAAAACTAAGTACAACGGCATATCGGAAGTTAAGCGCCTGCTTGATCGCACGCTTGTACACTCGATGATTAATCCACTCTAGACCATTGTCTGCGCCCTGTTGAATTCGATTCCAGATGCCTTTTTTATCACTGCGCTGCGTGTTCACATGTGCCAAGTGTGAAGGCAGGATCAGCTTTGACTCCACCAGTGACAGCAACAAGCAGACCGCGACAACAGTACCAAACTGAGCGTAGATCTGACCCATTTTTCCGTCCACCATCGCAATTGATACGAAAGCCACAACGGTAGTCAAAACACCAAAGATGGTCGGCGCTGCAACCTTATGCGTGCCAACAATAGTGCTCTTTAACGAGTCACCTTCCGCGCGACGGGTGGAATAGATACTTTCCCCGACCACAACCGCGTCATCGACCACGATACCCAGTGCCATAATAAAACCAAACGTGGTCATCTCATTAATGGTGAGCCCCATGAACGAGTCGGTCATGAAAAAGAGTGTGCCGCAGAAAACAAATGGCAGGCTCGCTGCAACCCAAAAGGCAACGCGAATATTCAGAAACAACGCCAGTACGATGAAGACCAGAGCAATACCCGTCAGTGCATTTTTTGCTAGCAGAGATAGGCGTTCTTTGATCATAGTACTCTTGTCATACCAGCTTTCAATCTCTACATTTTCTGGCAGTAAGTTGCTGCTTTTCCACGTTTCAACAACCTGCTCTGCCTGCTCAACAATACTGATGACATCACTATACTCATCCATCACGATCTGGATGCCCATTGAGTTGTGCTGGTTGTAGCGAGATAAGCTGAATGTGTCCTCTTCAAACACATCACTGACCTCAGCGATATCGCCCAGCACCACTTGGCTACCATTAGTCGTGGTGAGAATCGGAATGGCACGGAAATCTTCGATGTCGTAAGCCTGCTCTGACACCTTCAATCGAACCGTCTTATCGCCGTTACGCAGACTGGTTGCGATACTGGTGGAAGACTCAGCATTAATCGCGTTAGAGACATCCGTCAGCGTGAGGCTATAAGCTTGCAGTTTTGCCTCATTAACCTCAACAGAGATCATCGGGTCAATCTTAGCTTTTATCTCTAAATCGCGAATCTGGCTTTGACTCAATAAGTCTGCTTTTAGCTGCTCGGCTAAATCCTGTAAGGTCGCGCGGTCGGTATCGCCATACAGCTGAACCCACAGCGCGTGCTCTTGCATTCGCGCTTTATCAATCACTGGGTTGTCCGCTTCGGCTGGTAGGTTATTGATCGCGTCAACCTTGGTTTTCACGTCATCCAACAGTGTATCAAGGCTGTAGTTCGTCTCTTTTTCAATGGAAACATGACTGCCCGACGCGTCTGAAGTCGACGTAATATGTTTTATACCTGAGACCGTCTCTAAAGCCTCTTCGATCTTTATTGCGATCCCCTCTTCGGCTTGAACGGGATCACCACTGTCGTAAGTGACCGACACGGTGACAATGTCCGGTTCAAGGCTCGGAAACGCCTCTTTACGCAGATTGTTCACAGAGAACAAGCCAACAAGAATCACACCAAGCATCAATAGGTTAGCGGCGACTGAGTTTTGTGCGAACCAAGCAATGATGCCTTTAAGCTGGTAGCTCGATGTCTTAGCTTGAGTATCTTTACGACTCGAGTTGGTTTGGTCACTCATATTACCCTTCCTCTGATTCCGCTAGTACTGAAGCTTGCTGGTCATTCGCCGCGTTTTGAGCAACGTTTGACGTTTCCGTTGTTGTCGGTTGAACCTTCATGCCTACCTTGAAGTTACTCAACGGACGCATCACCACTTGCACAGCGTCTTGTGATTGAGTTGGTTGAACATAGATGTGCTGCTGACGCTCAAACAGAGTGATTGCCGCTTCTTTTGCCAATAGACCATGCTCATCGACCGTCCAAACTTCGCCTTGCTGTGAGAGCGCCGAAGCAGGCAACTGCCAAACATTGTCGACTTCTGTGCCTTCAATGGTGGCAGTAACAAAAGTACCGGGAAATAGCGGGTGTTCTTGCTCAAGCGGATTCTCAACCACTAATACGATCGAGCGTTGACGCGTCTCTTGGGCTACATATTGGTAACTGCGCTCTACTTTGGCTTTCCACTCAACACTGCCTGTACTGTCGGTAATGGTTGCACTCCATGCTGCCTGTTGGTCAAACTTCGGAAGGTTTGCCCACTGATTTTCAGACAAGGGAATCTCTACCTCGATGCGATCAATGCTGTATAGCGTAGCCACACCACCACCCGCATTGAGGTAGCTGCCTGGCTGAATATCACGGCTGACCACGACGCTATCGAAAGGCGCGCGAATCTCAGTGTTGGCTAGATCTTCCTGAGCTTTAATCAGAGCTTGCTTGGCGTTGTCTAACTTAGCTTGTGCGCTGGCTAACTGCGGTTCACGTAAAACCAGAGGCGAGCTTGGCTCACCGGATAGTCCGGAACGAGCCCACTCAGAGCGAGCTTGCTCACCCTGCCTTTGCTCTTCCAATAACTCTTGGTTCGCTGTTGCAACATCAGATTTGGCTTGTGCGACCGCTTGTTCGTATGCGATCGCATCCAATCTTGCTAAAAGCTCACCCTGTTTAACCGTTGAACCTGCATCAAACGTATTTGAAAGCCACTCAACGCGGCCGCTTACTTCACTCGCAAACGTAAGTTCGTATCTAGGCTTAGTCTCACCATAGCCCACTACCTGCGCTCGATAGCTGCCCGCATCGGTCACTTGAACACCCACCTGTGGCAGAGCAAGGTTGTGTGTTGCTTTATCTGCAACCTGTTCCGTTTTTTGATTTGGCTTGGCCTGCGCAGCTTGTGCTATCTGGCTGCCGTTGTATGCCACTACAGCAAAGATTGAACCTGCTGCCGCTAAGGTGATAGCGAGTGAAATCGCATTCTTTTTTAATGTGTTTTTCATGCTTTATTCCCTAGATTTTCAACACCTAGGCCCAGAGCTAAGCCTAAATCAATTCGGTTAAGTAAACGTTGGTAAGTGGTGCTAGTTAGCTGAGACTCGACATCGTAGGCTTGCTGCTGAACTGTGAGTAGGTCAAAAATATCCACCAGCCCTTGTCGGTATTTCTCTTCATAGCTGACCACGCTGCGTTTCGCGCTGGTTAGCGAGGCCTTTAAGTGAGTTTGTTGCTGAGCCAATGAACTCTCTTGGCCTATAGCGTTTTCCACCTCGTTGACCGCTGTCAGCAAGGTCTCTTGATACGCCCAGTAGCTTTGTTCGGTAGTAAGCTCTGCAATCTCTGCCGTCGCTTTTAGACGACCGCCTTGAAACAAAGGGGCAGACACTTGACCAAGAGCGCTCCACAAGGGATTAGTAAACAGCGCTTCACTCGGTGTTTCAGCCATATCTTTTAAGCTCGCAGAGAGGCTAAACGACGGAAGCATCGCTTTATAAGCGGCGTCAGTTCGCAGACTCTCGGCTTCAATATTGAAGAAGGCTTGTTGCAGATCTGGACGACCTGCTAGGTTTTGAACCGACATACTTTCAAGTGGATTTAAGACTTCAGGAAATGCTTGCGCGACATTGACGTCAGTGACATTGGTATTCAGCTCGCCTGTTAGCAGCAATAGGCTTCGTTTGCTCTGTGCTAGGTTTTCTTGATACTGAGCGACAGTAGCGCGAGTAGAAGCTGTGCTGGTTTTGGCATTGTCGAGCTCTTCTAGCGTTCCTAACCCAACTTGATAGCGATCTAAAACCAGCGTTTCATTGTTTTCGAGGATCGCTAAACGTCGCTCCTCAACCTCTAACAGCTGTTGGTTCACACTGATTTCAAGCCAGCCACGCATAATGTTTGCAGCTAAAAGGTTAGTCGCGTTTTGTAGGCTCGCTTGAGTTGCGGCAACGTCTTTACGAGAAGCTGCTGTGACATCTGCTAATCGCTGCCACAAGTCCAGCTCCCAGCTCACCGTCACATCGGCGGTATAGCTCTCTTCGCTGCCTTCTGTTTTCTCACCCGACACGTTAGCGTTAACCGTTGGTAGTTGATCAGCAAAGCTCACGCCCTCATTGGCATAAGCAATTTTCAGCGCCACAATACTCTGCTGAAGGCTCGGGTTATTGCTCATAGCCGTTGATAAATACGTATCCAGCTCCGGTACATTAACCAGATCGGTAATAAGGTTGGTTTGCTGCTCTACTTGGCTATTTTCATTGGCTTCTACTCGTTCAAGCAGTTGCTGAATAGACTCATTTTGTTGCTGTGTGGCTTGTGATGAAAAGTCCGTCTCACCGGTTGTCGCACAACCCATAAGACCGGATAACATTATCGCAAGCACTGAATATCGAAACGTCATTGGCGCTCTCTCCCACTTAGATGCGCCAAAGATAAAGTAAGCAGGGTTAAGGCGGGGTTAACGTGTCACAACCATTGATAAAACAAATGAAAAAAGAGCCCACGCTGAGAGGGGACGTTGGGCTCTTGGAGTGATTAAACCATGCTAGAACTGGTCAAATATCAACCTAACTTATAATGCTAGCATATAGGCAGTTTGAACTAATATGCGAAGTCCCTGAGATTAACTGGCAATCTCTAACTCTCCTGCCCCTTGAATGGAGCGCTGGCTGTTTTCCACTAAGATGGCCGTGGCTGTCTCTTTTAGCATCTGCCATTCAGAATCTTCCACTTCAATACCATCTCGCCATGCGCTATCTAGTTTCTCCGTCAAAGAGTCGGATGTTATATGAGTCTCGTAACCTTGGCTCAAGCTATCGATATCGAAATCTCGTACCGACAATTCAATCGTCATCTCATGGTGTGAACCAATATCGTCTAAGACTTGTTCCGACAAGAACAGCTCGGGGGCAACACAGCCCTTATTGAGTACATACAGTGTGCGTTTAGGGTTTGAACCATTACTCCAACTCGCGGAGCACGCGACGCCTTTAGCAGCAAGTTTCACCAGTTCGCTGTATGCCAGCCAGCGGTTGTGGCAGTTGCTCAGTTCAATCATCAACGCCTTTTGTCCGACCATTTTCTCTAGCGCGTAGTCCAGAACCACAGGTAAATGGCACGCGACACTGCTTTTATGAAGATCGACCTGAATGACGTTATCTTGTGTGGTACTAATTTGTGCCGGTTCATCTAACTCTAAGCCGATGAAGCTAGACGCGTTGTTGAAATGCCTTACCCCATCAAGACCCACCATTTGAAGATCAGCCACCATATTAGCGATCACATCAGCTTCACCACAGCAACGTCGCATACCCAGAAAAGCTTTGTTCACCGCCGCGACTAGTTCATTATGAGAAACGATCATCAGTGATTCCCTCCTTGGTTTTCAATTGAATTGCGTTCTTGGTTCACTATTTGTGGTGCTTGCTCTTGGTGTGATGCCTGCTCTTGCGGTGCGGTGTTCTCTTCGGGCAACAAAGGGAATAACCACTCATCGGTACTGATCTCATCAAGTAGCGGTGCCCCTTGGAAGAAAGTCACGCGAACCCAGCGATCAGAGCGAGGGTCAAACTTGGTCGCACCAAACACCGCCAGTTTGCATCGCAACAGATGCATAGGAAGCGATGATTTGTGCAATACGTTCATTTGGATATCACCCATGTCACGATTGCCTAGTGTCCATACACGTCTAGCAATCGCTCGGTATTGTGGCTGTTGGACCAAAAATTCAGCCAAAGACATCTCTGGTGGAAATTGCAGCAATGCATGATAAAGGCGATACGCTTGTCTTCCGATATCAAGGGGCAACTCACGCTCTTCTCCCGGTTCTTCGCCGCGCACTCCTAGCCTTGGTTCTTCTTTATCTTGCGAACGATACCAAAACCAGTAGTTATTCTCGGCAAGCGTATAGTCAGTGCTAATGGCCCAGCGATATTTCGCCTCTAATACCACCAAAATATCTTGCAGCTTCTTACCACTTGGAAGTGACAGTGTCTCGTTACAGTTCATCTTGTCTTGATAAGCGTCTACGACCTCTGGATAAAGCTCCATTACGCATGAGATCAGGATTTCTTGGGCTTCCAAACTCATGCTATGCGTGCTGTTTACCACTTGCTGCCACGTTGAGTGTCGCTCAACAGTATCGTTCAAGGTTTTATTAAATTGGCGTAGTTCGTCAATCGCCACTCGATTAAGGCAGTCTTGATGCTGGTTAATGGTGATCACTTGTTGTAGATGCAATACACCTTTGTTCAACAAGTTTGCAAGAGGCTTAACCAGCTGAGGATCGGTTGATAGCGCCAATACTTGTGCCAACGCTTGCTCTCGTGTTGTCATCCATTGATCAACAATACACGGATGGTTAATTAGGTAAGGCGCCATACCTAAACCTGTCGCATTGCCGACGCCAAGATAACGCTGAAGGCCTCTGTCTAACTCTACAGCTTGTCCGCCACCCTGTTGCTGCGCCAAGTAATGAACCCAATCAAGGCTGAATTCACGTAACAGGTAAACAGCGCACATTTGAGCACTAAATGACTGATTAAAATCTGGGTTTTCTTCTAACACCTTAAAATCAGCAATACCAAACTTACCGTTGCCGTAGACTGCTGTGGTGCGCAAAATGTATCCGACTTCCGCTAACTCCTTAGCGGTTGGTTGAACGCCTTTAGAAAGATGGCTCACGATATGCTCAAACACTCGTACGCTCTTGTTGGCACGCGCTAACACCAGCACATTGTTAGGATTTCTTCCCGCTTCTTGGAGAGGGACATTAGCACGAAGCTGCTCGAGCAGAGTGACATCTACGTCCCCTAAAACCAAGGCAAAGGTGACATCCCATTTCTCAGCAATCACGCGGTCATTGCGCTCTTCATCTGCGATCTCATCACAGAAAACAACCAAGTGATAAACATGAGTTGGGGTCGTCAATTTGTATATCACATGACCAAAGCCTCTCGGACACAGTTGCCAATCATGCTTAGTGACCTGCCATTGCTGTTGTGCCATTTTTCGAATCAGTGTTCTCACAAAGCTGATACGTGTTTGGTGCATCGCGCCTAGCCTTTCTGGCGCCATAACACACTCTGCGTTACGTAGTTCGGATTCAGTGTAGGTTGAACGATGTGCATCCATTTTGCTCACCACCTTTATAGTTATTTAGTATCACTAACCGTTCCCAGCCGAGGGTTAGTTTTCACGTTATTGAATGAATGGGGCGAGTTTTCCGCCCCTAATTATTATTATTTTGCTTATAGCCCTAGTTATTTCGCTAATAACCCTAGCTGTTGCGCTTATAACCCTTGCTCTTTTGCCATCTTGATCGCGATTTGAGGCGCATTCCAAAGCGAAGGTAAAAGAATCAGCGAAACCGGTACTGCAGTGATGACAATGAATGATTGCAGTGCCGATATACCGCCAGAGCCCAGCGAAATGAGGATCAAGGCAGTCACACCCATCGCCACACCCCAGAAGGTACGGATGATGGCATTTGGCTCTGTCTCACCACTGATCACCACACTGATGGTGTAAGTCATTGAGTCACCCGTCGTCACAATGAAAATCGTGGTTAGAATCAGGAACAAGATGGACACCAACATTGGCATTGGTAGCTGTTGCGTTACCGCCAGCAGAGCCCCCGGCAAGTTAAACCCTTCAAATGCCTTACTGACACTGCCTGGGTCAGCAATTTCAAACGCTAGACCAGAACCACCGACGATGGTGAACCAGAAACAAGTGACAAGCGGAGCAATAACACTGATTGTGGTGACAATTTGGCGAATATTACGGCCTCGAGAGATACGAGCGATAAAGATTGCCATCATTGGTCCATAACCTAGGAACCACCCCCAGAAGAATACCGTCCACCAGCTCAACCAGCCTTCATCACCACGATATGTCGCCATCGGAATGAAGTTATCTAGCATGCTGCCCACACCCTGAATGTAACCATTGAAGATGAAGTTCGTTGGGCCAAACAATAGGATGTAAATCATCAGCGCCATCGCCAAAATCACGTTGTAGCGACTCAGCATTTGCATACCACGGTTGAGGCCACTCAAAGCAGAAAGTGTGTATAGAGCAATAGCAAACAGAATGATGATCAGTTGTGTCGTGAAGCCATCAGGGATCTCAAACAAAACGTTCAATGCATAGCTCACTTGCAAGCCCAAGAACCCGATCGGACCTATGGTTCCCGCGGCAACCGCAACGATACAACAAGCGTCAATCAGTGCTCCTGTGTGACCTTTTAGCGCTCGCTCACCCAACACCGGGTAAAGTAAGATGCGTGGTTTCAGCGGTAAGCCTTTATCGTAATGAAGGTGCATCACCACAATTGAGGTCAAACTGCCGACAATTGCCCACGCTAAGAAACCCCAGTGCATGAAAGATTGCGATAGTGCGTTAACCGCACCTTGCTGTGCGCTCTCTTGCGCGCCGTATAAAGGCGGAGGACTCACATAGTGCGCGATAGGCTCTGCAGCTGCCCAGAACACACCACCACCGGCAAGCAGAGTACAGAAGATGATTGCCATCCAGCGGAAGCCGTCCATTTCAGGCTTATCCGCTCCCCCAAGAACGACCTTGCCTGTTCGCCCTGCCGCCAAGCCAAGACCAATAAGAAAAGTAAGCAGAAGAAGCAGCTGCCAATATGGGCCAAAGACTTTCACTGACCACGCAAAGCCGCTATTTACAAGGCTAGATAGAAGCTCTCCATCATAAAGCGCCAGTGCAACAAACAGTGCGATGAACCCGCCGCTGTACCATAGAGCGGGGTTACTCAGCCCCAGTTTGTCGTTGTTTACGTCCTTACTATTGTTCGCTGTATTCGAATCTGACTTCTGTTTGTCTTTCTTCGACGAAGCATTCATGCTCGCCGCTTCCAGACCATTCGGTTTCACGCTATTGGTTAAATCAGACATACTCTGACTCCAGAGGTTTCTTTGCAGCTGTCATAACAATGATGACTGCAAGAGGTGTATTTAACACCTGCCCTGTTATTCTTTTAGTGGGCAGGTTAGTCCATGTTTAGGTCTATCTGGTATAGGGTTTCCTTTGTCTTCGTCCTACTCTTTAACAAGTGGCTCTAGTCCGTCTTGTAAAAAGTTAAACCAGTTTTCGCCTAGTACTTTTCCTGCCTCGGCTTCACTAAAGCCGTGGCCGATCAAACCGTTGTAGATGTTTTCCATGCCGGTGCTGCCACAGAACCATGGCAGTGCATCGGGCCAACCAGAATTGCTAGCAGAGCCTTCGCCGTAATCCATCGCCTTTGACCAACGCCCATTACGCATCCACTCCAGCACCGACTGAGGTTGGTTCAAGCACAGGTCACTACCGATACCCAAGTGCTCAACGCCCACCATGTCTGCTGTTTTCGCGACCATTTGGCAAAAGTCATCAAGCGTACATTGGCTTCCGTTTGGTAAGTGGAATGGATAGAGGCTGAAGCCAATCAAGCCACCGCGAGCGGCTAGCGCTTTGATCACTTCGTTGGATTTGTTTCGCAATGCATCGTGCGCAAACGTTGGATTGGCATGGCTGATACAGATGGGACGCGAAGAGAGATCGATCGCTTCAAGCGTTGAGCGCTCCGCGCTGTGTGACATGTCGATGATCATACCGACACGGTTCATCTCTTCTATCGCCTGCTTACCGAAGCGAGTCACGCCCGTATCATGCTGCTCATAACAACCGGTCGCTAATAGACTCTGGTTGTTGTAGGTGAGCTGCATGATCAAAAGCCCTTGCTGGCGCATGACTTCGATCAAACCGATCTCGTCATCAATTGGTGAACAGTTCTGCGCGCCCATGAAGATGCCAACCTTGCCGAGCTGTTTGGCTTTTTCGACATCCGCCATTGAGTGGATTGGCATGATGAGGTCAGCATTTTGTTCAAACCTAAGATTCCATTCGGCAAAGCGAGTCAGAGTTTCACGCGCGTTCTCGTGATAGACAATCGTTGCGTGTACCGCAGTAATGCCGCTGGCTTTCAATGTTTGAAAATATTCTCGATCCCAATTGCAGTACTGTAATCCATCGATAACTATTCGTTGCTGGTACATAACCACTCCTGTTGAATAACTCAAAATCGAACGTTTGACTCAGCCCGAGCCACTCTCGGGCTTCATCCTTGTTCAGTGACACACACGTTAGTAAGGGCGCTGATACGCAGTTTTAACTACTGTGTAGAACTCTTTAGCGTACTGACCTTGCTCACGAGGACCAAAGCTAGATTCTTTACGCCCACCAAATGGCACGTGGTAATCCGTACCCGCTGTTGGTAGGTTGACCATCACACACCCGGTTTGCGCCTGCTCTTTGAACATCGCGCTAGTACGTAGACTTTGAGTAATGATGCCGCCAGTTAGGCCAAAGCGTGTATCGTTGGTCGTAGCGATCGCTTCTTCTAAATCTGCTACGCGAATAACGCTAGCCATCGGAGCAAACACCTCTTCTTGGTTCACTTCCCAGCTGTTTTGTGTGTTTAAGAAAAGCGTTGGCGACATGTAGTAGCCTTCGTGTTCTAGGTTTAAGCGCTCTCCGCCAAAGGCCAACTCCGCGCCGCTTTGACGTGCCTTTTCTATCCACTCGAAGTTCGCTTCCAGCTGTTTTCCATCAACCACAGGGCCCATGAAAATGCCATCTTGAAGTGCGTGGCCTACTTTAAGTTCACTCATACGCTTGATTAGCGCTTCAACGTATTGATCGTGAATGCTATCCATCACCACAAGACGAGAAGAAGCCGTACATTTCTGACCTGCACCAGAGAATGAACCAGCAATGGTTGCTTCAACCGCCGTCTGGATATCGGCATCGTCTGCGATAACCAGCGCATTCTTTGAGCCCATTTCTAGCTGGCAACGTACGAAGTTTGGCGCTGTCGCAGCAGCAACTTTACGGCCTGTATCAACCGAACCGGTGAAGCTCACACCGTTTACATCTTTCGAATGAATCAGTGCGTCACCTACTGTTGAACCACTGCCCAGTACAAGGTTGAACGTACCTGCTGGAATGCCTTGGCGATGGATGATCTCGGTTAATGCCACTGCACTTGCCGGTGTTAGATTCGCAGGCTTCCATATAACGCTGTTACCAAAAGCCAATGCTGGCGCAATTTTCCAAGCCGCCGTCGCGGTTGGGAAATTCCAAGGAGAGATAATGGCGATAACGCCTACGGCTTCACGAGTCACTTCAACGGAGACCCCTGGACGGACGGAAGCTGCGTTATCACCAATTTGACGAAGTACTTCAGCGGCGAAGTACTGGAAGAATTGACCTGCACGATAGATTTCACCACGGCCTTCAGCAAATGGCTTACCCTCTTCACGAGAAAGTAGCGTGCCTAATTCATCACAACGTGCAATCAGCTCATCACCAATCGCTTGTAGCACAGCTTGCTTACGCTCAATCGGTGTTTTTTCCCACTCAGGTTGGGCGTGTTTTGCTGCCGAGATAGCCTGCTGCACTTGCTCTGAGCTTGCTTGCGCGAAATCACCTAGATTCTCTGAAATGTCAGAAGGGTTAATATTCGAAACAGTACTCACGCCCGCTTGCCATTCACCACCAATATAGAGTGCGTTTTCTGCTTGAACATTGTTTAGTTGAGTCATCATTCTATCCTTGTCACGTCTTAGCGACTGTTGAGTCTGGTCGCTCTGTATTGATTCAATAATTGAGTTGTGTTCGGTTTACTTACTCATGACCTATGCTTTACGCCTGCTGCGGAGCTGACGCATAGACTACAAATTCCACTAACATCTCTTCTCTTGCGAGCCCTGCCACAACCATTGCTGCGCGGTTTGGGTATGGCGCTTCGAAATGCTCAGCGTAAACAGCGTTAACTGTTTTCAGGTATTCACGGTCGGTAACGTAGATCAGCACCTGAAGCACAGAGTCCATCGATGTGCCTGCGCACTCCAAGGTATGCTTCAAATTGTTAAAAGTTTGTCGCGTTTGAGCTTCAACGCCCCCTTCAACTACCGCACCCGTATCATCAATTGGGATCTGAGCAGTATAGAGAGTACCGTTGTTAACAATCGCCCACTCCAAAGGGGCTTTAGAGGCAAAAAGTTCGGTTTTTACTGGCTGTTTTTTAGTTTGTACGTTCACGTTTCAATCCAACTTTGTAACAATTTTGTTTCAAGATGGTTAAATACTGCACCTTGACGCCTGATAAATCTAACGGTAAATTTCGTGCATTTGATAAAAAAAACTTATCACCTTACGCAAAGTAAGGTGAAACAAGGGATTGAGAAGGATTCAAACGGATGAGTATTAAATTGCAGCAGCTAAAACATTTCGTTTTTGTGATAGAGGAAGGGGGATTTCGAGCCGCAGCGAACCGTGCCAACCGTTCTCAAGCCGCTCTATCGACATCAATCAAAGAGCTAGAAAAGATACTTGGTCAGCCTCTGTTTGAAACAGGCAACAAGTCAACGCTGACGCCATTTGGAGAAATATGTCTACCTAAGATCATACAATTTCTGAATGTTTACAAAGCACTAGATAATGACTTACGCGCCGCGGCGGCAGGTCAACAAGGAAGAGTAAGGATTGCCAGCGTTCCCTCCGTAGCCGCAAAATTAATCCCGAGTGTGCTGGGAGCCTTCTGTGAGCAATACCCAAATGTAGAAGTGAGTTTAATTGATGATAATGCGGCTGGCGTAGAAGCAAGACTATTGTCTGGAGAGGTTGATGTCGCGCTAGGCAACAGCTCAAGCCTCGATGAAGACACTATCGATTTTACTCCATTGATCTCAGACCCGATCGGTGTCGTCTGTTTGAAAGACAATCCAATCGCCAGTCAACCAGAAGGTATAGAGTGGCAAACCTTACTCCAACAACCCTTTATTCGTAATGGGACCTGTACCCTACTCGACCCAACGCCAGCTCGCACGCTCAGTGAACAAGCTCTCTATTCGGTAGAGAACATCACATCCCTATTTTCAGTACTCGAGCTCGGGATTGGAGTGACAACCCTGCCAAAACTGGCCTTCCCGACCAACGAAACCCGTTTAACTTGGATTCCGTTAATTGACCCGCCGTTAAAGCGTCAGATTGGTATATTCAGATTGTCAGACAGGACTATTTCACCGCAAGCACAAGCTTTTCATGACCTGTGCGTGCAGTATTTGAAGATAAACCAATAACGGTTTGCTTATTGGAAAGGTTGATGGACTGAAACGATTCGCTTAATCGCGGTTCAACCAATCGCCTGAAATAGAAATAGAGTGCTGATCGAAATCTATCTTACAATCTGAGCCTAATGGCAGCGTGAACATTGGGTGCGTATGACAACAATCAAAGCCCGACAAAATTGGCACATCTTGACCATTTAACACCTCTAACAATACGTCTAGTGGTGTGCGGCCTGTTCCTCTGTCATTAAACAGCTCATGCTTACCGAGCACAATAGCAGACACACGGTCGAAAATGCCACACGCCTTGAGTAGTGAGAAAGAGCGCTCAACTGTTTCAATTCCGAGCATGCAGTCTTCAACCAACAGGATATCGCCCTGCTTAATCTCTGGCATGTATTCGCTGCCCCAAATCGCTCCCATAGTATTCAGGTTACCACCGATAATACGCCCTTCAACAACACCAGTGCCTAGGTATTGCCATTCGTTCTGATAGACAGGTTTTGCTTTATCTTGGGTTTCCCACTCGGCGCGGAAATCTGTCCATACTGCAGGCATGGTGTAAGTATGTGTGTCGAGATCTTGGCAGAGAATTTGATGGAAGGAAGAGAAAGTCTCATCCACCAGTGGTGCAAACTCACCAAACGAAGCAACAAGCGCTGGACCATAGAAAGTTGGGATACCCGTTTGAGCATAGATCCCCATGAGAAGTGCCGTCACATCGGAATAGCCAATGATGATTTTAGGGTCGTTACGCAGAGCTTGGTAATCAATGTAAGGCAACAGCGCATTACTGTTATTACCGCCAATCGTTGACATAATACAACGCACACTAGGGTCTCGAATCAAGGCATTCAGTTCAGCCGCGCGCTCTTGAATCGACCCAGAACGATAACCGTCTGATTTACCTGTGAGCTCCCCTGCCACAAGCTCAAAGCCTTTACTCTCTAGATACTGTTTAGCTCTCGCGAAACGTTTTGGGGCAAAAACCGTTGCAGGAGACGATGGCGAGAAGAACGCAATCTTATCGCCGCGTTTTAGAGGTTTTGGTAATAACATGCCGATATCCTTATTCTTTTATTGACTAGCCAACCATTTAAGCTATTGAAATATAATCATAATTGCAACAGCTAACTCTTAATTCAATAGACGAAGTCACGTGTAAATATAAGCGGACATTGTCGAGTAATAACGTAAAAACCGCGCTACATAAACTTGAACAAAAAAACCGCAGATTTACCGCTCACATTTTGTACAATAGATATACTTCTGTACTACAATGTATATACATCAACAATACAGAAGAGAGAGATTTATATGAAACAAACACATACATTCAATCACACGGTTGAACAACCAGTATTTGGTTTACTAGAACGTATTGGTATTGTCGCATTAGTGATTGTCGCGACTCTATTTACCATGGCTTAAGCGCTGCTCGTTACCCCAAAAGACGAAGCTTTCAAAAGACTGTGCTCTCAAAAGACAGTTTTCTAAAAAGACAGCGCTCTAAAAACAGTGAAGATTGAGTAAGCTTTAATCAATCATAGTCAAAACGAAGTCGCTAGTTGACCAAATGTGGCAAAGCGTAGGTCGGATAGAAGTAACTGGTTGGTAGAACAGCTTAGATAAAGAATGAGAGGATAAGGATATTCTCGTTGAATTCGAGAACATCACCGATGTTTAAAGAATAAAATGAACGACTGAAGATGGGCTTAACAGTTAACTGCAAAATCGATACTGGCGCGACGTTACTACTGTTATCACTGTTTTGCCGTTAGTAATTATTGTTCCGAGCTTTCATCGCTGTTGGTTTGATTCTCGGCCACGAATTTCTTTATGAACTGGCGAATCTCACGCGCCGCAGACGTATCCATATCATCACACAGCGATATAAAGCTGTCTTTCAACTCGCTATTTATCCGGATGATCAATTGGCTATCTTTCGCGTTTGCTTTGTTCTTTTTGGCGGCCATTACTGCATACCTTAGATACTCAAACTTTTAATAGTTCGATTCTATGACACACAAGCCAAGAGAGCCAATGCGAATCGTATATTCGATGTATATACATGATCCGGCTCTATAATTGGTTACAAATTTAGAAGAGAAAAGCGTTTAAAAATCAACGCTAAATCACAAAAAGTGTTTTCTAACCATACATGTATCGTGACATAAAGAAGTTCACGTTCTCGATTACGGCATCATATTCGTTTTCCGTCTTCTCTACATCCCAAAACAATAATTTGTCGTAGGTTGGCATCGGAGAGACCATTTGAATGGCATTCAAGCTCACCGTGATCAGCAGGTCATAGTGCCCTGCCGTAAAATCACCATCCAATTTATCCCCCCGACCGAATGTCTGCACATTGGCACGATCGCCCACAGCAGAGGTTGGAATCGAGTAACAAATAATATCGAAATGACCATAGCACTTGATATCAAGCTGCTGCGCAGCAAACAAAGCCAGATCATTGCTCGAGTCCCCTAACACGAAAATACGCTTTCGTTTTAGAGGTGCGGTTGTGCGGCGAGTGAAAGCAGAGCCCTTAGCCCTGCTTTCCAATTTGTTGCCTCGCCCAATAGAATTACCCAAAGCGGCCACTGATATAGTCCCTAGTCAAACGGTGTTGTGGGTTATGAAACACTTCCTTGGTTTCATTCACTTCGATCAAGTCACCCAAGTGAAAGTAAGCGGTACGGTCAGAAACACGCAAAGCTTGCTGCATCGAGTGCGTGACAATCACAATACTGAATTGCTTTTTAAGATCATGAATCAACTCTTCAATCACTTCAGTCGCAATCGGGTCAAGCGCAGAACAGGGCTCATCCATCAGAATCACTTCAGGGCTAATGGCGATAGTACGTGCGATACACAAACGTTGTTGTTGCCCGCCTGAAAGCCCTGTCGCTGGATGGTCAAGACGATCTTTCACTTCGTCCCACAAACCCGCTTTGGTCAGAGACTCTTCAACCACTAAGTCCATGTCCGACTTCTTCTCTACCAAACCATGCAAACGCGGGCCGTAGATAATGTTGTCATAGATGGACTTCGGGAATGGGTTTGGTCTTTGAAACACCATCCCCACTTGCGAGCGTAGCTCAACAATTTCTTGATCTTTAGAGTAGATATCTTGGTTATCCAACGTGATGCTGCCGTTGATGACACAACCATCGACGGTATCGTTCATGCGGTTCAAACAACGCAAGAACGTCGATTTACCACAACCAGACGGACCAATCATCGATAGCACTTCGCGCTCACCAATGTCTAAGCTGACGTTTTTGATCGCTTGCTTTTCGCCATGGTCATAAAACACATCCACATGGCGAGCTGACATACGCGCTTGCTCAATGAATGGCAGACCTACTGTATCTCGTGATTCGTCAGCACGGTGATGGACAGAGTTGGTCGCTTGGGCTTCAACTTGCAGTTGGCCAGATAAAGTTTGAATATTTTCAGTCATTTGAGAACCTCTCCTACCAACGGCGTTCTAAGCGTTTACGCAGCATTACCGCGCATGAATTCATAAAGGCTAAGAAGAAAAGCAAAACCATGATTGCGCCAGAAGTATTCTCAGCGAAACCTTTCTCTGGGTTTTCAGCCCACAAGTAAATTTGTACAGGCAGTGCACTTGCTGCGTCGAATGGCCCTTGCGGAACATCAACGATGAAAGCCACCATACCAATCATAATCAGCGGCGCAGTTTCACCCAGAGCTTGCGCCATACCGATAATCGTACCTGTCAGCATCCCCGGCATCGCCAAAGGCAATACGTGATGCGTAACAGACTGCATTTTGGATGCCCCTACTCCCAATGCCGCGTCCTTAATCGAGGGCGGCACTGCTTTAATCGCGGCTCGACTTGAAATGATGATTGTAGGTAGAGTCATCAGCGATAAAACTAAACCACCGACAATTGGCGCTGAGCGAGGCAGTTCCGCTACATTCAGGAAGATCGCCAAACCAAGCAAACCGAACACGATCGATGGAACAGCCGCTAAGTTATTGATGTTAATCTCGATCAGGTCGGTGATCTTATTCTTAGGTGCGAACTCTTCTAAGTAAGTTGCGGCAGCAACGCCAATTGGGAAACTGATACAGAAACAGACCAATAAGGTGTAGAAAGATCCAACCATAGCGCCCCAAATACCAGCAAGTTCAGCATCTCGGCTGTCGCCATTGGTAAAGAAGTTCTGATTAAACACCGTTCTCACTTTGCCTTGATTATCTAACTGCTCGAACCAAGCGACTTGATTGTCTTTAAACTTGCGCGAATCTTCCGGAATCGACGCATCGACATTGCCTTTGTTGAACTGGTTGAACAGATCGCCCGTTAACGCCCAATAAGTGATCTCTGTGCCGACCAAGGATGGATTAGCAACCACCATGTCACGCAAGTCGTACTCCGCACCTCGAGAGATAAACGAGTACAGAGCTTTTCGCTCTTTGCGGCCATTGACTTCAATCTCTTCTTTAAGGGCATTACGCAGTGCTTTCATATAGTTAGCACTAAATAGCTCTGTTTCATTGGGTGATTCATTGATCAAACCAAGCGTTTCATGATCTAAGCTCACTTCAAGCTTGAGCTCCGTCGTCATGAACGCGGTATAGCCCTGAGAAGTGATCGAAGCAATCAACACAACCAAAAATAGGATTGCTGAACTGATTGATACAATGCCATACCAACGAAAACGACCTTCTTTGGATTTCCTTTTCGCTAAACTCGCCTGTACTTTGGCTTTTTTAGTCTTTGATATTTCGTTTAAGACACTAGTCATACTGTTCTCGATATTTCTTCACAATGCGTAGTGCGACAAAGTTAAGCGCCAGAGTCACAACAAACAGTGATAGACCCAAGGCAAACGCGGCCAATGTTTTCGGACTATCGAACTCTTGGTCACCTACTAATAAAGTCACGATTTGGACGGTAATCGTCGTCACCGACTCCAATGGGTTCGCGGTTAGGTTGGCAGACAAACCTGCCGCCATCACAACAATCATGGTTTCACCGATAGCACGAGACACCGCAAGCAATAAGCCCCCGACAATGCCCGGCAATGCAGCAGGCAACACCACATTTTTGATGGTTTCAGATTCGGTGGCACCTAGGCTCAGCGACCCATCACGCAGCGACTGAGGCACCGCAGTAATCACGTCGTCCGACAAAGAGGAAACGAAAGGAATGATCATGATGCCCATGATAAGGCCCGCCGCTAATGCACTTTCTGACGATGCCGAAGTTAAGCCCACAGCATGCGCGGTATCACGAATCAAAGGCGCAACAACTAAAGCGGCAAAGAAACCGTAAACCACCGTTGGAATACCCGCTAGAACTTCAAGTACTGGCTTTGCCACACTGCGAACGCGTGGAGAGGCGTATTCCGCGAGATAAATGGCGCTCATCAAACCAACCGGCGCAGCAATGCACATCGCGATGGCTGAGATCATTAAGGTGCCGACAAACAAAGGAATAAAGCCAAAGGCGCCACTTGCCCCTTGCTGATCTGCGCGCAGAGCTACTTGCGGAGACCACTCCAAACCAAAGATGAAGTCAGTCACCGGAACAATATTGAAAAAACGAATCGCTTCGAACAGCACCGAAAGAACAATACCCAAGGTCGTTAAAATCGCGATCACTGAACAGATGACTAAGAACATCTGCAGTATGTTTTCGACATAAACACGTGCTTTGACTTTTGGTCGCACTAACTTCAAGCCCACGGCCAAGCCAGCGAACGAGATGGCGATCAAGGTAGCGAAGCGAAGGTTGTTACCCGACTCAATCACATGAATGTAATTTTGAGACGCATTGTTTAACCATTCTTGGTCTGTTGTCGTGATGCCATCAGCAACGTGTTTTATTTGACTGAATAACAGTGAAGGATTCGTACCACCCGATAGCACACTGCTCGGCAGGTTTGACATCACCATTGACTCAACAATGGAAGGATAGAAAGCGCTCCAGACAGCAAAAATGAGCAACGCGGGGATAGCAGCTAAAATTGCGGCTAACGTTGCGTAGTAGGAAGGTCTGGAGTGAAGGTATCTTAATCCGCCGTTTGAATGAGCCAGCTGTTTGGAACGGTTTTTAGTTACCACATAGGCAACCGTCGAGATACCAAGCAGCAAGATCATAAGCAAAGAATTCATAGGACCTCTGAAACTAATAACGGGGTAACCTAAAAAAGGCTCCCCGTTCATTCACTATGGATTATAGGTTTGGCTTAAGCTCTGTGCCTGCAGCGCGAACCAGTTTCCAATCTCTTGCAGAAAGTGGGATAAGACCACGGTCAGCTAGGTAACCTTCGTCACCGATAGCTTGTTCAGAAGTGAACGCAGCAACGTACTCTTTAAGACCAGGAATTGTGTCTTTGTGCGCTTCTTTCACGTAGAAGTACAGAGAGCGAGATACTGGGTATTCACCAGAACCAATCGCCTCAAATGTTGGCTCAACACCATTTACGATTGATGGTTGAACCTTGTCTGCGTTTTCTTCAAGGAAAGAGTAACCAAATACGCCGACAGCATTCGGGTTTGCAGCCAGCTTCTGAACGATTAGGTTATCGTTCTCACCCGCTTCGATGTAGCCGCCGTCTTCACGTACAGAGTGACAAACTGCTTTGTATTTCTTCTTGTCAGTCTTTTTAAGTGCTTTGATTTCAGGGAAAGTCTTACACCCGCCTTCAAGTGCAAGCTCAGCAAATGCATCACGCGTACCTGACGTTGGTGGTGGACCAAGAACTTCAATCTTGATGTTTGGAAGAGCTGGGTTCACCTCTTTCCATGTTTTGTATGGGTTCTCTACTAGGTTGCCGTTTGCATCAGGCACCATTTTCGCTACGCCTTTGTAAACGTCTTGTAGAGACAGTTCAAATTGCTCAGCTTTTTTAGAGTTAGCTAAAACGATGCCGTCAAAGCCAATCTTAATTTCAACAATGTCGTTAACACCGTTTTTAGCACACAATTCAACTTCTGAAGATTTAATCTTACGAGAAGCATTGGTGATATCTGGTGTATTTTCACCGATACCCGCACAAAATAGTTTTAAACCGCCGCCTGAACCTGTTGATTCAATTTTTGGAACCGGATAAGAAGAAGTACGGCCAAATCGCTCTGCAACAACAGTCGCGAATGGGAATACAGTCGATGAACCAACAATACTGATATAGTCACGAGATGCAGCATTAGCAACACCACCTGTAGCCATTGTCAGAGCAACCGTTGTAGTAGCAATAAGCGCTTTAATTTTCACATCAACCTCCAAGTTGATAAATGAATTAATGGAGTTAAACATCTGTAATCATTAAGATGCTGAATAATCAGTTCGATTTATGTTTTGAACTGCAATAATTCAACCAAAGGCTTGTGACACATTTATTGCACAAAAATTAATCATAAGTTACACATCTATAAATCATCAAACACATTCATAAAACCAAACACACCCAACACCAACGAAAAAATAAACTATTGATTTTAAAGATAAAAACAAAATGCTCAGTAACAAAACCTAACATTTACCATTTACTTTTGACGATTAAACACCAACAAAAAGTTTGCGTAACGATAGTTCATCAGAATGATTACCTAGAAACATTTAAATAAAGAAAGCAATCTAACAAAAATAAACAACAGAATTTCGATTAAATACATTGAACAACTATATGCATTCATTAAAGGTTCATATACTCCGACTAACCTCCTGAATTTGTGAATGAATAACCTGCGAATAATAATTAAAAAATCGCCATATTATTCATACCTTCAATTTAAAGTTAAATGGAACTAACTATTGAGGTCCTAATGCATTTATCCATTATTCAACGAATTATCATTGGCTTTGGTATCGTTATAACTTTTGTTGTGGCCATTAGCGTTTTTGCTTATTTCAATCAGAGTAAAATGGCACAACAACTTGAACTCGCTTCCGTAAAAATGACTAACCTTCTAGCTCAGTCAAATCTATTAGGTCAGAACTTACAGAATGTAAATCGTGCTGTATTGGTACATGCAAATACTGACTCGGTTGCTAATCGTAATAAGTTGGAGCAAGAGTTTTATGAAGAGAAACAGAGGTATTTGAGTAACTATCAAGAGTTCGACAATCAGATAAGCCCGTTCCCTGCCCTTCAAGCTCACCTCTCTGAACTCGATACCATCGCTCAGCGTATATTCATAGGGGCAGAACAACAGATAGACGTGAAAAACGGGCGCATGAATGCCCGCCTCAAAACCTCGCAAGAACTCAATCAGTTTGATGAAAAATGGAAGTTCTTCGAACAGGACATCAGTGACCTTGCAGCGATAGCCAAATCGAACAATCAGCGTACCAATAATCGCAACCTCAACTATATCGTGGCACAAGGCACAGGTGCAGACCGTTATTTGCAGAAGATTTACGCGATGGAAGATGTGGAAGATGCCGAGGTCGTACGGCAAGAACTCGTCACCCATATCGAACGATTTAAAGACAAGGCAAAGCGCGTGCCTCAATCAATGCCAGAAAGTAAAGACAGCATCACCTTCTACCTAGATCAGCTTAAACGCGCGATAGAGCAACCCGAGGGTGTGTTACAGCAACACTTAACTTACATTCAATTGACCGCTACCAGCGACCAGTTACTTGGGCAACTCGCGGTCGATATGGACGAGGCTATAAACAGCTTTGAGATGATGGGCAACGACATTGGTATCTTGGTGAGCCAAACCGCCGATGAAGCACAAGCCGATTCGGACAAAGCCCTGCTCTTGAACGCTTCGCTGGCCGCGATCTCAACGGTCATCGCTCTTGCGCTCTCTTCAACCATCGTATTTTCAATCAAGCGACCACTGAGAAAGATAGTCGAAGCACTCGATAAGATGACATCTGGTGACCTCACCCATCGTATTGAGACTGGCTTTCAATCCGAGCTTGGTGCAATTGCTATGAATATCAATGCCCTCGGTACTCAATTAAGCGACGTTATTACTCAAGTGCAACAATCCGCCGATACGCTAAGTGATGTTGCTAACGAGAGTCATATTCTAAGTAACAAAACCAACATTGATGTCGCCAAACAGCAAAAGCAGACCGATTCAATTCGTCAGTCAGTGACGGAGATGAAGCTTGCTATCGATACCGTAGCGAGTTCAGCCAAAGAAACCAGTGACGAAGTTGATAAAATCACCGTATTGGCGCACAACAATATGGATAGCATGCAGCAGAACTTAGTCTTCGTTAACCAACTACAAAGCTCACTGGTTGAAGCAACCGACGTAATCCACCAGCTTTCTAACGAGTCTCGACAAATAGGCGATATATTAACTGTGATCCAGTCTATATCAGAGCAGACGAACTTGTTGGCATTGAACGCTGCCATTGAAGCCGCCCGTGCCGGTGAGCAAGGTCGAGGCTTTGCCGTGGTCGCAGATGAAGTACGCTCGTTGGCGACTCGAACACAGAGCTCTGCCAATGATATAGATGGCATGATCAGTAATCTGCAGTCTCAAGCAGAGCGAGCGGTAACTCTCGTTGAAAATAACCTAGAGAAAGCCGCAGCCTCGGTCAATCAAACCAATGTTAGCAATCAGTCGTTAAACTCTATGGTTAAGAGGCTCTCTACCATTAATGATATGAGTCGCCACATTGCAGAAGATTCGATTAAGCAGAGCGCCGTGGCACAAGAAGTGATGAACAACATCGCTTACATATCCAAGAAAGCGGTCAGTATTGCAGAAGAGGTGAATGAGTCAGCGCGCAATAGTGAGTCACTCAATGCCCTATCAAGTCGTCAAAGTGAACTGATTTCGCACTTTGTGATTCGTTAAGTTAGGGAACATCTTCTCTCCGAACACCCTAGAAACATAAAAAGCGGGCTTTTATTATAAAGTCCGCTTTTTGTTTCAATTGCATCAAGTATGACAGCACGAATCTCGGCAAACCTGTCAACGAAACGCAGTCATAGCTTCACAAATCTGTCATACCCCGCCTGTAAATTACCCATCGAACTTCACTTAGCCCTTGATTAGAGTAGATATGTCACAGGCAAAACACCCTTTAGATAGTCAAATCATTGTCTTGCTTCAACAGCGCGGCATGATCAAAAGCGAAGCGAAATCGCAGCTCAAGAAACAGGTTTATAAGTTGCAGGCTTCGGAAGTGAATCAAATCAACAACTATTCCAATCACTTTGGTTTAAATGCGAAACAGAAGTTGATTGATGAGATCTTAGATATTCGACGCGAAGCGATGATTTCAAGCCTCACGTCTGCAGAGCGTAGGATTTAGTTTAAACGAAGACTGAAGTGTTAGGTCTCGTCGAAACTAGTACAAGTTAGAACGGTCTCGTTAGAAAAAGTCGATCGAGTTACGACCACTTTTCTCATCACGTTGTGGTTTTGGCTTGTCTGCCTTATTTGCCGCAGCTTTACCCTTGTTCGCTTTGGCTTTATTACCAGCAGTCTGGTTCTTTTGTTTACGCGGCTCAGCGGAAGCGCTCAAGTTGTGGCCTGAGTTTTGATTTTGACTTGCCGTCTTACCTTTTGATTTGCCGCCACGCTTAGATTTAGTCTGCTGTTTAGGCTCTTCTTTTTTCTTTGGTTTCTCAACCACTTCTTGAACAGGTTGGTCACAACAAACCACGTAGTACTCTTGGTTGAACTCAAAGAAGTCACCATCGTACATCTTGCGACGCTTACGAGTCTCTAGCTCACCATTTACCGCAACGTAACCCTCAGAGATCACATGCTTAGCTTCACCGCCACCACCAACTAGGTTAGCGATCTTAAAGACTTTATACAGCTCGATAGGTTGTGATGAGACGTCAACGCCAATCGCTTCAATCTCAATCTCTTCGCCTTCTTCGCCATACTGATCCACTTCTTCGTAATCAGCGCCTTCGTAGTATTCTTGGTCCATGATGAACTTACCTAAAACTTGTTCTTTATCGTATGCAGCGCAGTGTAATGGCAAACCAACAAAATAACCATCTTCTATTTACCCTTCAACGCGAGGGAAAGAGAGCGCAAAGCAGGCACCATCAAGGTAACTTTCACCTACCGTTACATGCGCCTGATGACGTTCACACACCTGTTTTACTATCGCAAGACCCAACCCATGCCCGGTCTTACCTTTGTTCCTTGCAGCATTCGCGCTATAAAAAGGATCAAACAGGAATGGCCAATGCTCAGATTCGACGCCTTTGCCATCATCATGCACTTCAACCACCACTTCACCATCGTTGTACCACAATTCAATCACAATCTTTGAATCAGCGAATTTAAAGGCATTACGGACGATGTTATCTACCGCACGATTAAACAGCTTAAGATCGACGTGCAAAGGTACGGATTCTTTAAGAGGCACCTTGACGAGATCAAGCGTGGTCTCTTTCTCCCATATAGCGCAGCGCTCATCCAGCCAGTTATTCATATCGACAGGCTGCAACTGCAGCTCAGAGCCACCACGCTCCAGTCGCGAGTAGTAAAGCAGCTCATCGACCATGTCTTCCATCTCTTCGGTGTCAGCGAGAATACGTGCGATCGCTTTCGACTGCTTATCCGTAGGATCTAAATCACTCAGTAGCTCAGCTTGCCACTGAATGCGGAAGATTGGTGTTCTCAATTCATGGGCAACTGCATTGGTCAGTGATTTGTTACTGTTGATCAAATCGCGAATCTTATCCGCCATCACATTAAAACTTCGGTTAAGCGTTCCAAGCTTAATACTGTTTTTCTCAGAGGCACGCTGCATCAGTTCGCCGTTAGAAAACGCAACAGTAACCAGCTCTAAATTCTTCAAGCGACGTTTGATTCGCCAAACTAAGAACAGGCCGCTAAAGGCGAAGCCAGTGATGGCAAATACCCAAATGAATCGGTTCTCTGTCTTTATCTGTTTCCTTAATTCCGACTCTTTATTATCCGATAATTCGTACACACTTTGACTCCCAGGCAACCGCAACCAAAGAAAGTCTTCTTCATGGTAATACACGTTTATATCTGAGTTACTAAACGCTTTCTGAACCAATTTGGGTGCGGCTTCAAACGCCACAATACGAAGATTTTGGCGCGTTTTATCTGCATAGTTCGCCAAAATGGTTTCGGTTTCAGTAATGCCCTTCTCAGCCGCAATGGTGCTAATCAGCTCTTGGTAAGCTTCTGCTTGATGGTCTCGCAGGATGTACTCGTAGTCGGTACCCAACTTAAAAACGACAAAAGCATAGGAATAGATACTGATGAGGAAGATGACCGTTAGGCCCACCAAGTATTCAAAATAGATTCTTCTCATTGAGAAAAGTTGCCTTTACCAGCGTTCAGGAACAAATAGATAGCCTTTACCACGAACCGTAATGATCTTTTTCGGTGGCATCGTGATGTCGTTCAGTTTCTTACGAAGAATCACAATTTTGTTATCGATAAAGCGATCAACACCGTCGTATTCAATGCCTCGAATCTCTTGAGTCAAAAAGTTACGCGATAAGACCTGTTCCGGCGATGACGCCAATAACCAAAGTAGCTCAAACTCGCTCTCTGCTATTGGGATATCTTGACCAGCATGAACGCACGCTTTGGTCGCTTTATTGAGAGATAACTTGCCAAAGCTCAGCTCGTTACCCGCAGTATTTGGCTGCAGGTCTTGAGCTCGGCGAAGCAACATACGCACTCGTGCTAGCAGGACGCGTTGGCGTACAGGTTTACTAATAAAATCGTCGGCACCCGTTTCTAACGCCGCTACATGGTCAAAATCATCGTCACTGGCGGTTAGAATTAGAATTTTGCCATTGAATTGGCTTCGTACCTGACGACAAATTGTGAGTCCATCAACCTCTGGCAACATTAAATCCAGAAGTACAATGTCAGGTTGGATAGTTAAAATTTGCTCACAGGCAGTCGCCCCATCAGATATGGTGACAACATCAAATGATTGGCTCTCGAAATACTCTTGCAGCATTTCTCTTAGGACTGGATCGTCTTCCACGATCACTAATTTAGGGTTGGTCATAAATCCTTCTTACCGTGTTTCTTGCTACCCTTGTGAACCGCTTCCTTGAGTTTGAATTCAGCACATTCTTCTTACATAGCTCTGATTTTTAAAAAATAAGTGTGGTTTCATAAAATGATAGAACTATCTGTATAACATATAAATAACAGATAATGCAGCTAAAAATTCAATATAAAGCATTAACTTGATGAATAAAAAAGCCGGTTAGACTAGAAAGAATAACCGGCTCCAATTAACGACTGAGTTTATGGCTTCCTAGTAGGTATGGCGACGAGGAAACTGTTCGAAGGCACGGCGGTATGTTACATACTCATTCGAACTCCATAGCCTTAGCTCTTCAGGGTCGTAGTTGTACACTTCTTTATGAGCTGCATTGAGAGAACTTGTGTTGTTATCAGCAATTTGGTCACCAAAGATCTGTGCCACATCAAACATATTGTCTAACTCGTCATCTTCAAATTTACCCATTGCACTGTTTTGAGCGGTTTGTAGACGATCTTGAGAGTTACACTTACGCTTCATGTGGTCTTCATCAGACTCACCATCGACTTTAAAGCGCAGACACTTGTTGCCGTCTTCTTCATACTCCTCGAACATGTTGTCAAACATTGTCCAGCGTGCGAAACCAGTCGTATCACGAAGCGCAACCAACGCATCTTTGTCGCCTATCGCAATAATACGAGCTTCATTACGGTCACGTGTGTTTCTAAATACAGACAGTGCATTTCGAACTCGATATGGCAAGCCGTTTAGCTTCTCAACACGGGCTTTTTGATCTTCTTGGTACAAGGCACGTGAAGCAACAGCATTCGCAAGCGAATTACGTGAGTTCAGCGAGTAGTTCACCCCTTTCCATGTAAAGTTAATACCATCTGGGTCAGCAGTTGCACCGTTAGCTAAGTTAATCGCGATAGAGTCACTCAGTCCACCAACAGAGTCACCAAGGCCATATTCATTAGCACGGTTATACTTAGATAAATTCGCTAACAGCGTACCAAAATAAGGAACCACAGTGTCTTGTGCCGAACCTTCAGTCCAATATTCAAAGGCATCTTGACCACCCAATACGAAGTAGCGTTTCATTGGCCATAAGTATGAAGGCACTGCTTCAATCGTTTGAGTTAGACTCGGCTGGTAACGAAGTACGGTTTCAACATAATCACCATTACCATCAACAAAGATCGCTTGGCGCGCTTCAGGTCGGCCCGCTAAATCAGACAGATGTGTGTACAACCCGGTGATCTTATCTGACAGATCAATCAACGCTAGACTTGAGTTTTCTGTCGCGATGTATGGTGAGTCGCGACGAACCAACATTTGCGCAGCAAGCAGTTTATCTGGCCACACACCCAGTAGATCAACTGAATTAGACGCAGTTTGGTACGGGTTGTTAGCCTTCAAGCTTGACCAAATATGACCGTCACGCGTCTCAGAGCGCATCACAATCTCGTTAGCTTGGTTCTTCAGCAGTTGAACAAGTTCCTCATCGAAACAGCTCGTTGGAACGTCTCGGTTTAGAGACATACCACTTTGGTACGTTAGCCAAAGATCAGACAGTTTTGCAAAGCGATAACGGTTCGGCACACCGTCTACACCACTTAGTTCTTCCAACTCACACACTTTGTCTGGCGCTGTAAGTACATCTAAGAAGAAGTCAGCTGCTAGATTTGCCGCATTGTACGTGTCACAGATAGGGCGTAAGCCTGCAGACATATTATCCAGTGATACTGGATTACCACGCCAATCTAAACAGTTATTCTCTGCGATCTCTTCAAACACCTGCCCTTTGTTATTGGTTGTATCAGCACCTATGTAACGTGCGAAAACAAAGTCGATTTCACCAACATTTTCTACAATGTCACGTATCTTCTGGAATTCATGCATACGCTGCCAGAAGTATTCATACTGTTGGAATTGAGTGAACCGATCACGACCATTTCGACGGTTTGCCGTTTCGTAGCTGTCGTAATAACGCTGAATACGGAACTCCGTAATCTCGGTTAGCGATGTACCTTCGTCAAAACGATCACAACTTAAGCTGGTGTAAGTGTGCTCATCGGTACAGAAGCGGTAGCTCGCCAACTCAGGGATACCATCAGTACCTGCGTTGGCACGCAAGTGAGCAATTACGCCCGTAGGATACGCATTGTAATCCTCTGTCATCTGGCGATCGTATTCTGCCAATGAGTATGTCTTGCGAACTTGAGCACCTGTTTTATCACGCACTGATTCACCAACAAATTCGTTGGTCTCAATTTCACGAGCATAAGCAAATTTAAGGGCTGCCTTGTCATACTTACCAAAGACCAACAACTCATCAAAAATTGATGCACCGTAATCCATGATCGAGCTGTATGCTGCAGGTTTGCCTTGGTGACCAAGTTCACTTTTGCCCACCTCTTCGGCAGTGTAAAAGTGCGTCTTATCCACTGAGCCCATAAAGTTGTGGCGTAAGCCTAAGTTATGACCTAATTCATGAATCAAAGTAGACTTAAACATGTGCTCTGAAATCGCTTCACTTGCGAACTTCTGTTGACCCAAGCTCAACTCATTCCATTTTTTCATGGTGTTTTGTTCAGCATCAGCAAAGTAACCACCGTCAGCGTAGTCGATACCAGCGATCAAACCTTTTGCATTGGTACTTAGCCACATCGCGTCTTCACTGTAGACGTTCTGCTCGGAGAAACGCTTTAGCATATCCTGGCGCTTATAAAATGCTTTCAACGCGGCATCTTGATTAGTTACATCGAATTGATGGTTTAGATCAGCCTTCGGTAGTTCATTGATGAACTTACCCTGACCAACAAATTCCATCTCACCTTCGGTCACTTGTGGAACGAATTGGTCTGGGCCACGATCAGCCGCAATCATGTCGTTAAATACATCAACGTCAGTGCGCTCAGCAACAACAGGTGCTGCGTCACCATCAGCTTCGCCACTATCTGTTGCGCTATCTTCTTTTGGTACGTATTTAGCGATTTCTTGACGGTTATAGCGCATCGCCAAGTCGTCCCAGTAGCGACGAGTAGTGGTGCGAATAACGCCTAAGTACTGGTTAACATGAGCATGAATGATCTCACCCGTTAAAGGGTTAGTCGCAGACGGGCCATAACCCAACAAACCATTATCTACCGGCTCATCAATCAAATTGAAAACGTTGTAACGTAAGTCACCAGATTGAATTCCCGCTTTCTCTTTGGGGTTCATAATCTTAATTGGTGGCACGCCAGTGCCTTCAAGTGACTCATTGACCTCATTCATCGTATCGATAGTCAGTTGACGGTAAACTTCGTTACCCTCTTTAAAATAGCTATCGCTTAGGTAGTAATCGATCGACTCAAGATTCGGGTTAAAACGATTGATGTAAGCGAAGCGCGAACCTTGTACATCACTCTCACCTGTGTGGGTTTTTACCGCTTTACTGTCATTAAAAAAGCCGTAGTAAGCACTGTCTTGACCTTGATAGTAAACAGGCTCGTAGTTTGCGCTCGCCAGCTTATCTAGTTTGACTAGAGAGTAGAAAAAGCGAGTCTTGAATGACAATTGTTCTAAGCCGCCAAACTCATACTGATCCTCGGGATCTGCGGTGAATGTGCGCTCCAGCTCAACGTTAATCACGCCTTCTTCCGGATTATATTCGTATGAGATAACACGAGGGTCAGCACTTTCAGACACGTTACTCGCTGTATACCAGGTAGTAAGCGCATCTTCTGATAGTGATTCGATGTTTTCGTAATCAGGAATGAAGTGTGTCGCGGTTGTCCAGTCGACGCTCTCATCCGTGTTGATCTCTTCTTTATTGATACATTCGCCATAGGCATTTTCAGCACAGCGGTATTGTCTGAATTCACCTGGAATTTTCAGTACCGGTATACGGTTGATTTCAGAGTCCCAACGGCTAGGTTCTAGAGAATCAACTTTATCGCGGTCTAGCGCTTCAACGTATATACCATTGGTTTCGTCAAAACGTAGCTTAACTAATTTCGGGTCGCCCTGGAAAAAACCACGCTGCGTTAACGCGTAACGTGGAGCTTCACCCGTTGAAGGCATGTACATCCACAATGATTCTGTATCCAGAGATTGAACGGTCACCTCTTTTGCGGATCTTTCGACTGTGTCATAGGCACGATCCTCGGCCCCACACCCACTGAGTACAGCGGCGATACTCGCTGCAATTATTGCTTTTCTAAACATAATGTCCCTGTATTTATAGTTATATCGTTTAGTAGATAACGATGTTTTTATTAATTAGCTCTCTCGCTAGAACTGATAATTAACCACTGCGTAATAGGTCATCTTTTTTAAATCAATCAGATCGTTAAGCGGATTTTGCCCTTTATCTGGGTTGTAATAATTCACACTGTTAGTCATACCAACTGACATCGAAATACTCTCTGTCATTTGGTAACCAATTTCTTCTCCATGTAAAAGGGTCGGATCAAGTGAGTTACCCAGATAATTCCATGACTGCCTCGGCATAAAGAAAATATTTAGATAAAAGTCGTCTGCAAACGCATAATCCATGGAAACTTGATTGCTCAATCGGTACTCAATCAGTTGATGCCCACCAGCGGTTTTATATTCATGAAAGTTCTTTCTTAGTAGCAGCGTATTGCTCAGCGTTAGACCATCTAACACCTCATCAAATGCAGCACTCCAACGAAGTTTCACACGTGTTCCAAACTGCAGGTCCTCTCTTTCAGAAGTGTCTGAAGTCGGAAATATCGCCCTAATTTCACCACTTACCGAGGACCCTTCAGTCGGATTAAATAATCCGTTACGAGCCCAAGACAAGGAAGTGTCATTCAAGAACTGGCCGCGTGTACCATAAACATCACCGTCTTGTTGGTGATATCCAGATACCACGAGTTGCAATCGAGATTTTTCAGTAACGGCATAACGCAAAACACCCGTTGCTGACGCTACACGACTTGCTAAATAAGCACTGTCTTCAAAACCATTACGTGAGTAATCGGCGCTCACATAACCTGACCATGCACTCTTTTCATCACCTTCGGCCCACTCATCTTGCAAGTTATTTGCGAGCACAAGCGAGGGCGTTGCCAACAATAGAATTGGCAATACTTTTGTTTTATTCATACTGTCCTTCTGCTATTTAAATCCGTCTGCCCTTTTAATAGTTATTCGCCGCCTGAGTTGTTTTGTTTTTTATTCTTTGTGAAGGGTGCGTAATGGGAATCGCGGATAATAACTCCTTGGTATATTCATTCTTTGGTGATGAATACACCTCTTTTGCAGTTCCCATTTCGACAATTTTCCCTTTTTTCATTACCGCTACGTGGTCTGAAATATGTTTAACCACCGATAAATCGTGTGAGATAAATATGATGGATAGATTCATCTCCTTTTGTATCTTGAGCAGTAAATTCAATATCTGAGCTTGTACTGATACATCCAACGCCGAGACTGACTCATCACAAATAAGTAGCTTCGGTTTCAACGCAATAGCTCTAGCAATACCAATGCGCTGCCTTTGACCACCGGAAAACTCATGGGGGTAGCGGTTTATCGCCGTGTGCGGCAAACCTATCTTGTCGAGTAGTTCCAATACCCACTGTTTTCGCTCGGCTGGAGTGCCAATACCATGAATCTTATAAGGTTCTTC
Organism: Vibrio sp. D404a; assembly: GCF_030248535.1. Classification (GTDB taxonomy): domain Bacteria; phylum Pseudomonadota; class Gammaproteobacteria; order Enterobacterales; family Vibrionaceae; genus Vibrio. The sequence goes on from NZ_JAHGAJ010000019.1 coordinate 320,183, forward strand.
GAGGATGCCACCTACTGTATGTCTTTGATTCAAAGACTCTAATGGATCTTGAAACACAATCTGCATGTCACGGCGAAGCGGTCTCATCTGCTTTGAGTTCAAAGGCGTAATCTCTTTACCCTCGAAGAAGATCTTTCCTTCCGTCGGTTCATACAACTTGAGTATGGTACGCCCAAGTGTGCTCTTACCGCAGCCAGACTCGCCCACCAGCCCCAAGGTTTGACCTTGTTCTAAACTGAACGAGACACCATCTACCGCTTTGATCACATAGCCTTTTTTAAAGACACCCTTACCCGTTAGGTAATACTGTTTTAACCCTTCGATTCTCAGTATCTCTGCCATTACGATGCCCCTTGGTATTCAGGAAAAAATGACAGATCAATAGGGTCAATCTGTATGGCTTGCTTGGGTTCTGAATCTAAACCGGGAATCAGGCCAAGCAATCTCTTGGTATAAGGGTGTTTCGGGTAATCAAAAAGCTCAAAAACATCTGCGTTTTCAACGATACGTCCGTCATACATCACCGCAACGTCATCACAGATCTCAGCAACCACACCCAAATCATGAGTAATGAAGATCATCGCCATACCCGTCTCTTCTTGAAGCTCTTTCATCAACTTAAGAATCGAAGCTTGTACTGTTACATCCAACGCTGTGGTTGGTTCGTCACAGATAAGCACATCCGGCTTGCAAGCCAACGCCATTGCGATCATCACGCGCTGCCTCATACCGCCAGAAAGGTTATGTGGGTACTCTTGAAACCTAAGCTCAGGCATCGGAATTTTTACTTTTTCAAGCAAGCCGATTGCGTAGTCCACCTTTTCACCCTTCGACATCTGGCGATGGTGTAGGTCGAGCACTTCCACTAACTGGTTGCCAACGGTTTGAACCGGATTCAGCGCCGTCATTGGGTCTTGGAAGATGATGGAGATACGGTTACCACGCATTTGGTACAGATCCTGCTCCGCCATCTTGGTTAGATCCGTCTCGCGATACCAAATCTCACCCGCTGTTACCTGCCCATATGGTTTCGGTAACAGCCCCATAATCGACATTGATGTCACGCTTTTGCCGCTGCCCGATTCACCCACTAAGCCCAAGGTTCTACCCGCTTTAACGTCAAACGAGACACCTTTTAGGATCTTAACTGCGCCTTCATCGGTGCTGAATTCCACCTCTAAATCGCGTACTTTTAGTACTGTTTGTTGCTTCATTTAATATTGCGCCCTATAGCCTGTAACGGTCGTCAATCACAGTGACAGGTTCGAACGTTTCGCCCTCTTTGTAAGCCAACTGAGTTTGTTGTTTTAATTCGGTATCAATCCAGAAGTTACTGGTGCCCAGAATGTTGAACATCGCACCGGTTTTCTTCGTCATTGGGTTATTTGGAAACTTAACCCAACGCCAGTGTGCATCGCGCGTATAGGGCACCATGTAGCCCGGTACAATCACGTAGGCGTTTGAGATTGCTTTTTGGATCTCTTTAGAAAGTTGATGTTTTTTGTCAGCATCAAATTCAGATTTGAATGCTTCAATCTTGCGGTCCAACTCTGGCGAGCTGTAGTTAGTGTGGTTATTGGTCTGTACTCGATTTGCATTGCTAGAATGGAAGTACTCCTTGTATGCCGGAAGCTCACCACCACCCATATTCAGAAATGCCAATTGATGCTTTTTCTCTAAGATGTACTTGAATGCAGCTGAGCCATCGACCAAGTTCAGGTTAAGCTCTAAGCCCGCCAGCTTGGCTTGCTCTTTGAGATATGCAATACGAGGCGTCCAGATGTTGTAGCCATAGGTAACCTTAAAGCTGAGGCGCTCACCGTTTTTGTTCACTCGAATGCCATCAGGGCCAATGTTGGAAAAACCGGCCGCTTCGAAATAACCGATCGCTAGCTCAGGTTCAAACGCTGGCGCTTTAGCATCTGGCAGGTCGTAATCACCATGGCCAAAACCCATAGCATGAGGCTTACGTGAGTAGTCACCGCGAAGTACATTCTTGATCATGCCGTCGAAGTCAGTCGCGAAGGTGATGCCTTTACGCACGTTGATATCATTGAGTAGCGGCATTGAAGTGTTCATCCACAGGCCGCCCGCACCTTGTGGTGTCTGGTTAAAGCCCCAAAACTTTTGAATGTAGCCTTTTGTGAAAGGTTCTGAGTCCGTCTTTTCGTGCCACATCTGAGGCTGCACCATAGCGAAAGTATCAAGCTTCCCTTTTTCGAAATGCTTACGTGCAATGTCGGAATCGCGAATCACCTTAATACGCAGTTTGTCGACGTTGAAACGATTCTGGTAATACTTGTTACTGTATCCCCACCAATCGTCACCAACATGCTTAAAGGTAATGCTACGACCTTTGTTGATCTTTGAGATGTAGTAAGGCGACGTCGTCGGCTCAGCTTTGAAGTTGTATTTACGAACAAAGTTGTCGTCCATACCATCGCCGTTCTGGTCTTTGATATTGGCAAAATAGTGCTGCGGACGTGGCTGCAGACCGTGACTTGGTGTATTGAGTAACACCATCAGCTCATCACTACTCTTTGGCTCAGAGACAGTGATAGAGATGGTGTAGTCATCAAACTTCTCGACACTTTCGATGCTGTTTCTGAAGAAGTCGTTGTACCAAGGGTCAATAATGTCCTTAGAACGGTAGTACGTCAGCATGAACAGGTAATCATCTGCCGTCACCGCTTCACCGTCAGACCATTTCGCTTTTGGGTTTAACTTAAAGTAAGCCGTTTTGTAGTCATCCGAGAACGCCCACTCATCAGCAAGTTGAGGTATCCACTTACCCGTATTTGGGTGGCGTTGAGCAAGCTTTGGCGTGCCATCCATAATGTAAAAGCGAATACCCGAGTTCGCGTCAGGGCCGACAGAACGTAGAGTTTGCGGGAAACTCAGCATGAAGCTGCGCAAAGTCCCGCCGCGCTTGGCCTCATCAGATGCAAAAACAGGGTCTTGCCAATTGCTTTGCCATTGCAGATCAGCAGGTAGTGTTGATGCCTGTGCTAAGCCACTAAACAGCAGTGAAATAAGTGCAAATCTATACATGATTACTTCCTTGTTTCTATCTATATAGAGTGTATTTTTTCGGGTCGAAGGCGGTACGAATCGCTTCACCAATAAAGGTCACCATGACCAATACCGAGACAATCGCAGTCACTACAGATACAACAATCCAAGGTGAATCCAAGTTCGACTTCCCTTGCTGCAAAAGCTCTCCCCAGCTAGGTGTTGGTGGAACAAGGCCAAGGCCGAGATAATCCAACGCCGTTAGCGCAGTAATGTTCGCTGCAATAGTGAAAGGTGCTAGCGTCACTATCATCACCATGGTATTGGGCAAGATATGGTGGAAGATGATCCTTGCAGTGGAAGCACCTAAAGCTTTGGCAGCCAACACGTACTCTCGCGCTGACTCCTTGTAAGTCATGGTTCGCATGTACCAGGTAATACCCATCCAGCTGAATGCCACGTTGATCAGCACGAACAACATAAAGGTGGGTTGGGCTATGGAGACCAAAATCATGATCACGTAGAGGAATGGCACCATTGACCACGTTTCAATCAGCCTTTGCACCACTAAATCGAATTTCCCACCAAAGAATCCCATTGCACAGCCAACCGTGACACCAATGACGTAGGCGATACTCATCGTCAGCAAGGCAAAGCCCATCGCCGTGCGAAAGCCGTAGACTAAACGGGCAAGAATGTCGCGACCGATTACGTCGGTACCTAAGTAGTGTTGTGCTTGAAAATCCGGAGCATTAGGTGGAAAGTTGCCTGAAAAGTCCTGCTCAAACGCATTCCAAGGAACCAATGGCAACAACACAAAGTCGCCATTGTTCTCATATTCGAAGTTCTGTTGCAGATCGCGATAGTTGGTTTCTGCCGCATAGTCCAAACCAAAGGTGCTACCTGAATACACGTCCGAGAATATTGGGAAAAAGTACTCACCTTGGTAACGCACAACCAGCGCCTTGCTGTTAATCAGCACCTCTGCACACAGAGACAAAATCAGCAACGTAGACAACAACATCAACGACCAGTAGCCACGCTTGATCTCTTTGAAGCGTTTGATCTGCTTTCTCGTTAATGGGTTGATTGTGAATAGGTTTAATCTAGACATGATTACGCTCCAAACTTCACACGAGGATCGACAAGCGCAACGCACACATCAGATAAAATATTACCGAGTAGCAGCACCAATGCGTTAATCGCAACAATGCCCATCACCACTGGGTAATCCCGCTCTACAATCGATTCGTAACCTAGCAGACCGATGCCATTGATATCGAAGATCACTTCAATCAAGAATGAGCCCGTCATGAAAAACAGTAGTGAGTTACCAAAGTGGCTCGCGATGGGAATCAAGCTATTACGAAGTGCATGCTTACGAATGGCTTGTCTAAATGGCAGACCTTTCGCAATCGCGGTTCGAATGTAATCCGACGATAGGTTTTCCATAAGGTTGTTCTTCATCGTCATGGTTAACGTAGCGAAATCACCGATTAGGTAACAAATCAGAGGCAGCACTGCATGCCAAAGGATGTCGGTCACCTGCTCCGACAGTGTGGTGAAGTCATCAAAATCATCATCGACAAACCCTCCCATCGGGAACCACTCTAAGTGATAACTGAACAAGGTGATGAGCAGAACACCGACGACATAACCCGGCAACGCGTATCCAACAAAAATCATGATTGATGAAGCGGAATCAAACACACTGCCGTGCTTTAGCGCTTTGTAATAGCCCAATGGGATCGAAATGAAGTAACTGATGAAGAAAGTGATGCCGCCATACATCGCAGACACCGGTAACCTCTCGGAGATCATCTCAGTCACTGGCTCGTAATAACGGGTCGATTCACCCAAGTCGAATTGAACCAAGCGCGATAACCAATCTAGGTAAGCTTCTGTTACAGGTTTATCCAAACCGTAAAACTTATTTAGGTCTGCCAGCTGTTCTTCTGAAAGTGCGGAGTTTTGGCCCACTACAGCGCTCGCTGAAGCGCCATCACCTTGTGGCTGCATATTTGCTAGCATGCGCTCCACTGGACCACCCGGCACAAAGCGGGTAATCGCGAAGATGAGTATTGTGATCCCTAGAAACGTCGGTACAACTAACGCGAAACGCTTCAATAAATATGCAACCATTTTATTTTGCCAAACTCCATTTATAACAACTGAGCATCAATATAATTAATGATAAAAAGTAGTCAAATGGTTACATTCGTGTACATAAGGTTACAAAACGGCTTACCAAATCACAGTTAAAAACAATTTAAATCCAATAAGTTAGAATGGAATGAAAACTCAACCCAAACGTTTGCTTTTTATTTAGCTACAAACAAAGAATTTGAGAATTGCGCTATTAGCTACAAAACCAGCTTATGTATTAGCCAGTTTGCTCGGTTCACAATTGGTTAAAACGCGAACTAAGTAATTGAAAGAGAATAAAAATGGGGAAAAGAAAAAGCCCGATATCTTTAAATATCGGGCTAGACAAACAAATACGATAATGGGATTTTGACTAAGAACCTACATTAGACAAAGAAACCAACTGCTGGGTGTACTCATGTCGAGGGTTGGAAAACAGCTGTTCCGTCTCGCCCTTTTCAATCACCTCTCCCGCCTTCATCACAATCGTATAGTGACAGAGTGATTTAACGACGTTCAAATCGTGGCTGATGAATAGATACGTCAGCTGATACTTTTCCTGTAACGACTTCAAAAGCTCCAGCACTTGTGCTTGAACCGTTCTATCCAAAGAGGAAGTCGGCTCATCCAGTAGAATAAACTCAGGCTTGAGTACCAAGGCTCTCGCTATCGCAATGCGCTGCCTCTGCCCGCCAGAAAACTCATTCGGGTAACGGTGACGTGTTTCAGGATCGAGATCGACCTCTTTCATCACCTCACAGATACGTTGGTCAAGCGCGGTTTCATCAAGCTCTTGGTGGACTCGTAGTCCTTCACCAATCACCTGTGCGACTGACATTCTTGGGTTAAGTGCCGAGAATGGGTCTTGAAACACCACCTGCATGCGGCTTCGATACGGCAGCATCTCTTGACGATTCAACCCTTGGATTTGATTGCCATCGTATTGAATCGAACCTTCGCTCTCTACAAGCTTCAAGATCGCCATACCCGTGGTCGATTTACCTGAGCCACTCTCGCCGACTAAACCGATAGAGTGCCCTTGTTTGAGGTCAAACTGCATATCGGTGACGGCTTTAACATGAGAGATGGTACGTTTAAAGAGACCGCCAGTAATAGGGAACCAGACTTTAAGTTGCTCGACATTCAGAAGAGAGCCTGCATTATCTGCAACTGGAACAGGCAAGCCTTTTGGATCAGAATCAATCAGCTTTTTGGTATACGGGTGCTTTGGTGTAGTAAACAGCGAAGCACACTCGCCCTCTTCAACCAACTCACCGTCTTTCATTACGGCGACTCGGTCAGCAATCTTGCGTACGATACTCAAGTCATGGGTGATGAATAACATCGCCATGCCGAGCTCTTGCTGAAGATCTTTAAGCAAGTCCAGTATCTGAGCTTGAACAGACACGTCCAGTGCTGTTGTCGGTTCGTCAGCAATTAACAGCTCTGGCTCGTTGATCAGCGCCATTGCAATCATCACACGTTGACGTTCGCCTCCAGACAGCTCATGAGGATAGGCATTGATCTTCTGCTCAGGGTGACGAATACCGACTTTCGACAACCATTCAATGGCCAGAGACTGTGCTTTATTGGTACGCATTCCACGGTGAATCGCTAAGGTTTCCACCAGCTGCTTACCCACTTTATGCAGTGGATTCAGCGACACCATCGGTTCTTGGAAAATCATACCGATTCGCCCACCACGAATACCGCGCAGCTCACGCTCTGAACAGCTGAGAATATCGGTACCAGCAAAGTTCACTCGACCATTCAAGTAGTGAGAAGAGCCTTTAGGTAGAAGCTTGAGCACCGAATTGGCAGTCACTGATTTACCCGAACCACTCTCCCCTACCAAGGCTAATGTTTCCCCTTTCTTGATCGAGAGAGAAACATTACTGGTCACCTGTTCTATCGAATTTTTGCGACCAAAACCAACCGAGAGGTTTTCAATAGTAAGAACTGTATTATTCATTGGTTATTGCTACCTCTGTTGATGTGGGTCGAAGGCATCACGAACCGCTTCGCCAACAAACACTAACAGTGTCAGCATTAGCGACAGCACGACAAATGCAGAGATACCAAGCCATGGCGCTTGAAGGTTGGCTTTACCTTGAGCAAGCAGTTCACCCAAAGAAGGCGAGCCCGCCGGCAAACCAAAGCCAAGGAAGTCGAGCGACGTCAGTGTCGTCACTGAACCAGATAAGATAAAGGGCATCATAGTCAAAGAGGCAACCATGGCATTCGGCAACATATGACGCAGCATGATGCGTTTATCTTCCACACCCATCGCCTGCGCTGCTCTTACATAGTCGAAGTTACGGCAGCGTAAGAACTCTGCTCGCACAATGCCAACCAAGCTCATCCAGCTAAACAGCACCATGATACCGAGTAGCCACCAGAAGTTAGGCTCAATGAAACTTGAAAGAATAATCAGCAAGAATAGAGTCGGCATCCCCGACCACACTTCAATAAAGCGCTGCCCGAACAGATCAACCCAGCCACCGTAGTAGCCCTGTGTTGCACCGACCGCCACGCCTATCAAGCTCGATACGATGGTCAGTACAAAGCCAAACAACACCGAAATGCGAAAGCCGTAAATAATACGCGCCAGCACGTCGCGCCCTTTGTCATCGGTTCCTAACCAGTTTACGGAATCTGGCTTTGATGGCACCGCACCTGAAATCTCAAAGTTAATCGTGTCGTAACTAAAGCGAATCACAGGCCAGATCATATAGCCTTTCTCTTCAATCAGTTCGATCACATAAGGGTCTTTGTAATCCGCTTCGGTTTCAAACTCACCACCAAACTCAGTTTCTGCGTACTCTGCTGCTACTGGAAAGAACCACTGGTCGTCATAAGACACAACCAGCGGTTTATCGTTAGCAATTATCTCAGCAAATAGGCTCAACACGAACAGAATGGAAAAGATCCACAGAGAGATAAAACCGCGTTTATTCGCTTTAAAGCGTAACCATCTTGCTTCTGCTAAAGGGTTTTTAAACATCATTTAGAATTCACCATTAACGCGCTTCAAAGTCGATTCGAGGATCAACCCAGGTATAGGTCAAATCGGAGATAATACTGAGCACCAGCCCAAGTAACGTCATGATATAGAGTGAACTGAACACCACTGGGTAGTCTCGCTGAATGGTCGACTCAAACCCAAGTAAGCCAATCCCCTCTAGAGAGAACATCACCTCAATCAGCATCGAACCAGTGAAGAAGATGCTGATAAATGCACTTGGGAAACCGGCAATGATGATCAACATGGCGTTACGGAAAACATGACGATACAAGATGCTATTTTCATCTAAGCCTTTAGCGCGAGCCGTGACAACGTATTGCTTGTTTATCTCATCAAGGAAGGAGTTCTTGGTCAGCATACTCAGGGTCGCAAAGCCGCCAATCACCATAGCAAAAATAGGCAACGCTAGGTGCCAGAAGTAATCAATGATCTGCTGATACCAGTTGAGCTGGTCAAAGTTACTGGAGACTAAACCACGCAGTGGGAACCAACTAAAGTAGTTGCCACTTGCGAACAGAATAATAAGAATAATCGCAAACAAGAAACCGGGCACCGCGTAGCCCACAATCACCACCGCACTCGACCAGATATCAAATCGCGAACCGTGATGAATCGCCTTCATGATACCGAGTGGAATCGAGATGATGTAGATGATCAACGTACTCCACAGCCCTAAAGAGATAGAGACAGGCAGACGTTCAACAATCAAATCGATGACATTGCCCCCCTTAAACAGGCTTTCACCAAAGTTAAAGGTGGCGTAGTTTTTCAGCATATCGAAATAGCGGACATGAATCGGCTTATCGAAACCAAACTGCTTTTTGATCTCTTCAACGACTTCAGGGTCTAAGCCTCGTGAGCCTTTATAACCGCTCGCAGAAGCTTGCTCTGAATCACTCAAGTCGACCTCTTGGCCGCCACCGGAAAAGCGCTCCATGATCCCAGAGTTGTGCCCTTCTAGCTGAGCAACCGCTTGTTCCACTGGCCCACCGGGCGCAATCTGAATGATGAAGAAGTTAATGGTGATGATCGCCCACAACGTGGGGATCACCAACAATAAACGTCTAAATATATACGCAGCCATGAGACTCCCTAACGACGTTTTTCAGGCAGTAGTTTCGCCTTGTCTTGCGAAATCCACCATGTGTCGATACCTAGGTCGTATTTTGGCAAGGTATCTGGACGCTCAAACTTGTCCCACATCGCAACGCGATATTTACCTAGGTGCCACTGCGGAATGGTGTAGAAATTCCATTGCAATACACGGTCAAGGGCACGACCTAAGGTGAGAAGTTTCTCAGGGTCTTGCTGACTCTTCGAAATCTGCTCAGTCAGAGAGTCAATAACAGGATCGATAACACCAGCGGTATTGTACGTGGAGTCGATGTAGTTCGAGTTCCAAACAATCATCAAGTTCGGGCTTGGGTAAGCATTTGCCGAGTAAGCAGACGAGACCATATCGAAATCACGATCGCGTAAGCGCTTGATGTATTGCGTGGTATCAATCGTTCGGATCTTCATATCGATCCCCATTCGTTTCAGGTTTTTCTGAAGTGGAATAGAGATACGTTCAGTGGTTGGGCTGTAAATTAGCAATTCGAAAGAGAGCGTCTGCCCCGTTTTCTCATTGGTCATCACTTTATCTTTCAATACCCAGCCCGCTTCTTTCAGGAGCTTGAATGCCGTTCTCATCTCACTACGAATTCGGCCACTGCCATCGGTGACTGGCGGCTGGAACTCTTCAGTAAACACACGTGGTGGGATCTGGTCTTTAAACTCAGAAAGTACCGCCACTTCTGCATCAGACGGCAAGCCTGTTGCTTCGTATTCTGTGTTTTGGAAATAACTGCGGGTACGATCGTATTGGTTGTAGAACATGTTCTTGTTCATCCACTCAAAGTCCATAGCATAAGTTAATGCCTCACGAACCTTAGGATCTTTGAACACTTCAGATTGCGTATTAAACACAAAGCCTTGCGCAGACTCTGGTCGCTCGTGCGCTATCTCTTCTTTTACGATGTAGCCCTTATCAAAATTGCTACCCGTATAGGAGTTCGCCCAAAACTTCGCGGAGTTTTCCATACGCAGATCAAACTCACCCGCTTTGAAGGCTTCGAGCATCACGGTATCGTCTCGGTAGTAATCGTACTGCACCTGCTCAAAGTTATTGCGGCCCACGTTTACAGGTAACTCTGCCGCCCAGTAGTTCTCATCTAACCCATAAGTGACGCTTTGACCCGACTTATAGTTGATGACTTTATAAGGCCCGCTGCCGACAGGTGGCTCGCTTAACGGCTCAGACAGTTTCTTGTCTTGCCAATAGTGCTTTGGAAGTACGCGAGTGCTCTGTGCAAAGCTGAATAATTTCTCACGGTTTGGTGTTTCCATCTCAATACGAACTACTAAGTCAGACACTGCGGTTACCGACTTAATGTCTTTGTAGTAGACGCGATACTGAGGCACGCCCTCTTTGGAAAACTTATCAAACGTAAAAGCAACGTCATGAGCAGTGATTGGCTTGCCATCGTGGAAGCGTGCGTTCGGGTTGATGTCTATCTCAAGCCATGAGAAATCACTGGCGTAACGTACCTTAGAGGCGATCAACGGATAATAAGCGTCAATTTCATCTGCGGGTGAAAACATCAAGGTGTCGTAGAGTTCACCACTGTAACTCGCGGAAACACCGCGTGAACCAAAGCGGTTAAAGCTATCAAACGTGCCGATCGCGCCATAGGTGATCTTGCCTTGCTTAGGCGCATCTGGATTCACATAATCGAAATGGGTGAAATCTACAGGATACTTAGCTTCGCCAAACCCAACCAACTGGGTCGTTTCGATGACTTGCACGCCATCTTCAGAAGCAAAAGAAGCAATTGGTAAGAGTGCCATGAGAGGCAGCGCTAGTGCGCGGTGGGTGAATTGAAAAAATGTCGACCGTTTAATTGGATTAACTCGGCAATCTGTTCCCATTTGACTCTCCCTTCAAATGATAAAAATACGGTGTGTGATTTAATACGCCACAAGCTGGACACACGACAATAAAAATAAGTATAGAGAAAAATCTAACGCCATGTAATAACTAATAAAACACTTAATGCGCTACGCCGCCGATTTCGCAAACAAACTTTCAATAAACAACCTGTCAACAAACAAGCTTCCCACAGGCGAGCTTCCAACAGACAAGTTTTCAACAAACAAGCTTTTAGCAGACAAGTTTTTAACAAACATAGCCGCAACCGAGCTCCCGTCAGACACAGAGATGACATGCAAATCTAATGTAAGCGAGTTTAAATATTGTAAGTTATTGATTTTAATTTGTTGCGCTTCCTTTACTCTTTTGGTTCAACATACTATTCTATTTTTACCGTATACAGATACACTAAGAGAGTATTATGAACCTCAAAAGGGAAGGCACGACATTCAATCAACGCAACATTGAGCGTTACTTTGAGTTAGTCAACCTAACACCTGAACAAGTTCAAACTCTCTGCCACAACTTAGCGCAGTTGAACATTAATCATGCAGACTTCGCTGACCGCTATTTACACCAACTGAGAGTAAAAACACGCTTCTCTCACCCTCATGTACAAGAGTGCCTGTCACATGGGCCATTATGTCATGCGATCTATCATCACATTTACACATGGCTGAGCGGCACTCACTCCGAAGCTGATTTCAACAACCGTGTTCGCTTAGTAACGGAGCTTAATGCTCATGACATTTCTGTCGCTGAATTTCTATTGTGTGGCACCAAAACTAGAGCTAGCCTGCTCGCACAACTCAAGCGTGTGCTTCACACCCATGACATCAACTCAGCAAGACTGATCCGAGACTTTGAAAAGTGGCTGACCATTGATGAACACATATTGAGAGACATAGAACTCAACCACCAATTAGAAAAGCTGCGCCAAGCCACCAGCTTTAAAGATGAGCTCACCAATGCCTACAGCAAAGCCGTCTTTTTGGAGGAGCTCGACCGAGCCTTCGCGCTTTGCGATAGAACCAATCAAACCGTGACTATCCTGCATTTTGATTTCAACCACCTCAGTGCGATTAATCACAACTACGGTTTTCAGATAGGTGATGACGTGCTCAAACAGTTTGCCAACGTCTGTATTGAACAACTCAGAAAGACAGAAACCATCGCCCGTGATGACGACGAGTTCTTTATCTTGTTACCCAACACCTCTGTCCAAGACGTTCAAACCATTTTTGACAGATTGATACAAGATTTCGACTGTTCTGTAGAAGTTCCGGTCACCCTATCGGCTGGTGCATCCAGTTATCATCCCGATTCAGAGCTCACCTTAGAACAGGTGTTAGAACACACCGGCCTCCAATTAGCCAATGCAAAAATGCAATCAGGAGCAACGGATAGCCACCAGCTGTGCCTTGATACAAACGAAATACAAAACAACGTGTTACCTTTTACTCGTTAAGCTAAATCGTCATCAAAAGTCACACCCAAAGCCTAGATGTCGTATACTGAACTTAGTATTTTGCTATCAGTGATTATTCAATAAGCTGATAATGCCTGACATTTAGGGATCCACTTTGAACACACCAAGTCGCTTAACCATAACGACATTCAACCTGTTTAATTATCTAGAGCCGCCCAACGCCTATTACGACTTTGAAAACATCTACAGCTATGATGAATGGTCGAAAAAACAGGGCTGGATTAAAAACGCCATCAAAACAGCCGACAGCGACATCATTGGGTTTCAAGAAGTATTCAGTCCTGCCTCACTCGAAGCCTTGGTCAATGAAATGGGCTACCCGTTCTTCTGCGTGGTTGATGCGCCAAATGTGGAGAGCGATTATCTGTTTAGAGACCCCGTGGTCGCGATTGCTTCACGCTATCCCATCAAACAAACTCAAGCCGTTGCTATGTCTCCTCAGCTACTTGAGCAGTTTCCAAAACCGCTTTTGCAGGAGTTTGGTTTTAACCGTTTGCCTGTGCACGCCACCATCGACCTTCCCCACCTTGGGCTGACCGATTGTTATGTGGTGCACTTTAAGTCGCAGCGCCCTATTGATGCGCAAAAACCAGAGACGAATGTACATAGCTCAGCAACGCCGAACCATAGTGATACGCTCACGCAGTTCCATCAACAAGAGCTTGGTTGGTGGCTGTCGAGTGTACAAAGGGGAATGGAAGTTCAGGTGTTGCATGAATACATAACCCGTCAGCGTCATCAATCAGACCGCCCTGTGATTATGATGGGTGATTTCAATAAGCCCTTAACCAGCGACGAATTTAGAGGATTACTCAATTATTCACTAAATAGAAACGAAGAGAGCTGCCATTGGCTATCCCATTTTCGATTAAGAGACAGCTGGACGCTTTATCATCAACTACACCAAGAAGATTTATTGGTTCAGCGCGCCCCTACCCACTATTACGGCGCATCGGGTTCAGTGCTAGATTACATCCTGCTTTCTAATGAGTTCGACTGTCAAAACTCCTCGAGCTTGATGGAGATTATCGATTATCAAGTGCAAGATCAGCACCTTATCAACCCAAGCTTCGAAGTCGACCAGTTCAGTACCGACCACGGCGTTGTGAGTATTACCGCTCAGATTCGCTCTGCCTAGTTGGGCACTGGTAATTCCCTCGGCTATCTTTCGGCTAAGACTAGCCCACACGAAATCGCCACCGCTTACATCTGATTACATTTAACTCATGTAAGCGAGGCATAATTGGCGACAACAAAAGAATGGGCGCACGATCCAGAGCAATACTGAAGCACACCGACTATGAAGCACAACCACATCCTCTCCAACTTGGTCATAAACACCAAGAATAGAACGCTCGCTAATCAAGATGAAAAACAAGTGACGCTGCGCCCTCTCTCTTATGAAGTTCTGCAGGTACTGATCAAAAATGATGGCCATGCAGTATCACGCGAGGAACTGTTCGCACAATGCTGGATGGGAAGCCCTGTATCGGACCAAGCCCTCACCAATGTCATCTCAAACATTCGACAAACACTGCTCCGCTTACGAGCAAATGGCATAGAAGTTCACACTGTAAACAAAGTGGGATATCGCCTTTCAATCACAGAGCCACAACACCCCACTTTGGTTGAGAAATTCAGTGCTAATGACGCAGAGGATAAAACACATCCGCTAGAGAAGGCGGTTCAGAAAGAAGTACCTGAACAGTTAACATGTGACACCGTCACTCAGTCAAATTGGGATAGTCAGGATGCAAACAATAAAGACTCACAGGATAAAGATCCAAGCCAGATCGAAGAACTTAAGCATACTCGCGCGCAAACTGACGCACCATCACTTTGGCAGGGTGTAAAAAATTCGATAAGTGTGGTTATTGAGAAATGGTCTAACAGCAACATGGATAACAACCAGAAAGCAGGTGTGTTTCAGACACTCGGGTTTATCGTCGCAATGAGCCTTCTCGTCGTCACCGCGTATTACTCTTGGGTAGGTCAATCAGACGATGATTTGGCACAACAGCATTTTCAAAAACTGACGAACAGCAATCAAACGCTCTACGTCAATGATGAGTCAGAATATCTACTGGCTTTGCAGATTCTAACCAATGCGATTTATGCCGGAGAATTGCTCGAAACCGAATGCCCTGTTTCACTGTTGATCCAGCTCTATGAGTCCACCACTTACGCCAATCAATATAGCTTGAGCGCGCAGATTTTTGATCGAGGGGATTTAGACGACTTAAAATTCAGTTACTCGTCCTTGAGTCAAAATGAGCTTGTCCCTGCAATTAACACCATGATTAAAAACAGCTTGTCATTGTGTTCTTACTGAGGCTATCAAGAGAAGCCAGCCTGATAATGGAAACCTGTTTTATCACTTTCGCCAAATGAGACCTCAGCAGTCCCTTGGTTGGAGATAAACAACTCCGGTAGCAGCATGTAATCACTTGAATCATCGTTGTGCGTACAGCTAAACCTTGCTTGCAAGTGATAACCACTAAAGAACTCCTGACTCGGGCCGGAATAGCTCTCAGTGACCTTACTAAAGTAAGTGCAGTTTCCTTTTTGCGTCGTCTGCCACTCACCCAATTGATGAATCTTAATGCCCAGTTCAAATCGAGTTTGAGCATTCAAGATTCGTACGTTTAGGGTAGATGCAGATGCCAAGAAAGAGAGCGTGCAAAGTATGCTCGCGGTGACAATGTAGACAATGGTACTCTTCATTCGCCAATCTCCGTCAGTTAGAAATTAACGCTTGTCCCAAGATAAACACTAGCAACACCCAATGACGTACTCTGCCCATGAGACGACACATCGAAGTCGTCTTTTTCATACGCCAAACGGAACGTCACCCTTCTGAGTGCTGGGTGTGTATATTCCACGCCACCGCCTAACCGCACTAACACTTCTTGATCTTCATAGGACCCGGCTGGTCCTTTGGATGTGAAGTCCATCATACCTAAACCTACAGTCACAAATGGTCGTAGGCCCATATCAAATTGATAACCAACATTCGCTGCTAATGAGTAACTAGCAAGCTCAACGGTTCCTTTACCCTTTTGCACGGGTGAGCGATACACAGTGTCAGCGTAGCGTGTATATTGACCTTCGAAGCCAATATGTTGATTCAAGCGGAAGCCGCCAAACAGTTTATAAGTTTGCCCGTCGGTATCAGATGAAATAGGTATTAGTGCGCTTTCTGATGCTCCGCCATCATCAAAATCGGTTTCGCCAATACCAGCACCAAGATAGAACGGTGACTCGTAGGCATGAGCATTGAACGACAACAGACCAACAGCGATTAACAAGTGAGACTTCATTTGGGTTCCTTCATAGGTTTTGTTTAGTCCGCCCACCCTAGCGCCTCTGCCATTCCAAAACTAAACCGCAACCTAATGGTTTTAAAACCAAACACCAATCAAAAACACACAGATCTACAACCTATTGAATTAAATGGATTTATATTTATTTACCCTTAAGTGCATGAGGGACATAGAGAAAACAAACCTGTTTGAATACCGTTGAGATCACTGCATTGAACGCTTACTTTTCAGGCCGAATCTCGTACTGATACAACTATCAACGGTGTGACCCGTTTCACTTTTTTTAGCCACATCGAAACGTTTCGATGATCGTTATCACACTCTTTTAGAATGATTCGTGCAATTAATCAATCAAACACTATTATCTTCATCGAAACGTTTCGATGCTATTTTCTTATCTCTGTTCCAGCATCGAGAAATTGCCCAATAGGTAGTGTTATGAAAAAAAGTACTCTAATTAATTCCGATCTGTCTTATCTGGTGGCGACTCTAGGCCACACTGACGAAATCACTATCTGTGACGCGGGCCTTCCGATCCCAGACCATGTTCGCCGTATCGATTTAGCGCTGACACATGGCGTACCAAGCTTCGAGCAAACCGTCAAAACCATGCTTGAAGAGTCTCAAATCGAAGGTGTCATCATTGCTGAAGAGTTTGCTCAAGTAAGCCCTGAACATCACGCGGTTCTCATTGACCAACTCAAAACGGAAGAAGCGCGCTGCGGCAAAAACATCACAATCAAATACATCAGCCATGAAGAGTTCAAGCAACGCACCAACGAAAGCCGCGCTGTCATTCGCACAGGTGAATGCACGCCATATGCGAATGTTATCTTCCAAGCTGGCGTCACTTTTTAAGCTGGCGTGACCGTTTAAGTATTCGAACAACCTGGCCCCGAGTAAAGGAACCGACATGACTCAAGCCATTTTAGAACTTAACTCTATTGAGAAAGCCTTCCCCGGTGTAAAAGCACTGGATAAGGCGAGCCTCAACGTTTACCCAGGACGCGTGATGGCGTTAATGGGCGAAAACGGTGCGGGTAAATCAACGCTGATGAAAGTGCTGACAGGTATTTATCACCTAGATGGCGGCACTATCGCCTATCAAGGTAAACCTGCTGCGTTTAAAGGCCCACGCGATTCTCAACAGGCAGGAATCAGCATCATTCACCAAGAATTGAACCTGATTCCTGAGCTGACCATCGCCGAGAACATCTTCTTAGGACGTGAAATCACCGGTGCTATGGGTCGCATCTTGTGGAACGAGATGTACCAAGAAGCCGACAAACTGCTTAAACGTCTGAACGTAAAACACAGCTCTAAGACACCACTTGGCGAACTCAGCCTAGGTGAACAACAAATGGTAGAGATTGCGAAAGCCCTATCGTTTGAATCTAAGGTCATCATCATGGATGAACCAACAGATGCCCTAACCGATACTGAAACCGAGTCTTTGTTCAAGGTAATCAACGAGCTGCGTGATGAAGGCTGCGGCATTGTTTACATCTCTCACCGCTTGAAAGAGATCTTTGAGATTTGTGACGACATCACTGTGCTTCGTGACGGCAAATTCATCGGTCAGTGTGAAGTAAAAGACACAGATGAAGATGGCCTTATCGAAATGATGGTAGGTCGTAAGCTCGACGAACAATACCCTCGCATTGCCCAAAGTCACGGTGAAACCTGCCTAGAAGTGATTGGCTTAACTGGCTCTGGCGTGCACGACGTTAGCTTCACTCTCAAACGCGGCGAAATCCTTGGGGTTTCAGGCCTAATGGGTGCTGGCCGTACTGAGTTGATGAAAGTGCTTTATGGTGCCCTTCCAAGTGAGCGCGGCGTGATCAACCTAGAGAACAAAACCATCAACCCGGTGAGCCCGAAAGATGGCCTAGCCAATGGCATTGCGTATATCTCGGAAGACCGTAAAGGCGACGGCCTAGTGCTTGGGCTTTCAGTGAAAGAGAACATGTCTCTTTGTTCACTAGACCTACTGACTAAAAGCGGTCAAATCCAACACAAAGACGAAGTGATCGCAGTGGATGACTTCATCAAGCTATTCAACATCAAGACCCCGACTCGCGAGCAAATCATTGGCAACCTTTCTGGTGGTAACCAACAGAAAGTGGCTATCGCTAAAGGCTTGATGACCAAACCAAAAGTACTGATTCTCGACGAGCCAACCCGTGGTGTCGATGTCGGTGCGAAAAAAGAGATTTACCAACTCATTAATAAGTTTAAAGCCGACGGCATGAGCATCATTTTGGTGTCCTCTGAAATGCCAGAAGTATTAGGAATGAGTGACCGCATCATGGTGATGCATGAAGGCCGCATCAGCGGTGAATTTGACGCTAAAGAAGCAAACCAAGAATTATTACTGGCGTGTGCGGTCGGTAAAAAGATTAACGAGGACGCAGCATGAGTACCAAAACCATGAGCAAAACAACTGAAACTGAAGCGCCGAAGAAAAAGCCGTTAATCAGCAAAGAGTGGCTGATTGATCAAAAGTCATTGATTGCTTTGATCTTCTTGATTGTTGTCGTTTCTTTCTTGAACCCGAACTTCTTTACTGTCGATAACATTCTAAACATCCTGCGCCAAACCTCAGTGAACGCAATCATCGCTGTGGGTATGACGCTAGTTATCTTAACCGCAGGTATCGACTTGAGTGTCGGCTCTGTACTGGCTCTGTGTGGTGCATTTGCTGCCAGCATGATTGGTATGGAAGTCCCTGTTCTTGTCGCTGTTCCAACGGCTCTTGTAGCAGGTGCGGCATTGGGTGCAATCAGTGGTGTGATCATCGCAAAAGGTAAGGTTCAAGCCTTCATCGCAACGCTTGTAACCATGACACTACTTCGTGGTGTAACCATGGTTTACACCGACGGTCGTCCTATCTCTACTGGCTTCACTGACACAGCAGACGCGTTCGCTTGGTTCGGTACAGGCTACGCAATGGGTATCCCAGTACCAGTATGGATCATGACTGTGGTATTCGCAGCGGTATGGTACCTACTTAACCACACACGCTTTGGTCGCTACGTCTACGCACTAGGTGGTAACGAATCAGCAACTCGCCTATCAGGTATCGACGTAGACAAAGTAAAAATCGGTGTTTACGCAATCTGTGGTCTGTTAGCAGCAGTAGCGGGCATCATCGTAGCGTCTCGTCTATCTTCAGCGCAGCCGACTGCGGGTATGGGTTACGAGCTAGACGCTATCGCAGCGGTAGTACTGGGCGGTACAAGCCTAGCCGGTGGCCGTGGTCGCATCATGGGCACACTGATTGGTGCACTGATTATCGGCTTCCTAAACAACGCATTGAACCTATTAGACGTTTCTTCTTACTACCAGATGATTGCAAAAGCAGTGGTTATTCTTCTGGCGGTATTGGTTGATAACAAAAACAAGTAACACCTTGAATGGCTCTAGTTTGAGTCAAGGTAACACCTTAATAAATTAATAATATAACAACGAGCTAGGACTCACCTTCTAGCTCACCCTACACAAAGGACTTACACCATGAAAAAATTAGCAACTCTAATTTCTGCTGCTCTACTTTCAACAACAGTTTCTGTGTCTGCTCAAGCGCAAGACACAATGGCTATCGTACTGTCTACACTGAACAACCCGTTCTTCGTGACAATGAAAGATGGCGCGGAAGCGAAAGCAGAAGAGCTAGGCTACAAGCTTATCGTTCTTGATTCTCAAAACGACCCAAGCAAAGAGCTATCGAACATTGAAGATCTAACCATTCGTGGTGTTAAGGCAATCCTGATCAACCCAACAGATTCTGACGCAGTATCGAACGCAATTCGCATGGCTAACCGTTCAAGCATCCCAGTACTGACTCTTGACCGTGGTGCAAGCCGTGGTGACGTAGTGAGCCACATCGCTTCAGATAACGTAATCGGTGGTGAAATGGCGGGTCACTTCATCATGGAAAAAGTGGGCGAGAAAGCAAAAGTAATCCAACTTGAAGGTATTGCGGGTACTTCAGCAGCTCGTGAACGTGGTGAAGGCTTCATGAACGCGGTAGACAGCAGCGGCCTTGAGCTTCTTGCTAGCCAACCAGCAGATTTCGACCGTACTAAAGGTCTGAACGTAATGGAAAACCTACTGGCTGCTAACCCAGACGTTGAAGCAGTATTCGCTCAGAACGATGAAATGGCTCTAGGTGCACTACGCGCAGTTCAAGCATCTGGTAAAGATGTCATGATCGTTGGCTTCGACGGCACAGACGACGGCATCGCTGCTGTAAACCGCGGCCTACTAGGCGCAACCGTTGCACAACAACCTGACCTAATCGGTTCTCTTGGTATCGAAATGGCAGACAAAGTACTGAAAGGCGAGAAAGTAGACGAGTACGTACCAGTACCACTAAAAATCATCGCTAAGTAATCGGTGCTAAACGAGTAATACCAAGCAGGGAGTCCCCTATCTCCCTGCTTTCTTTACTCAACCACGAATCGACTCACTCAAAACAACAAGCAAAACCGACAGTGCATCGCTGTTTCTCATTCCTATATCGCGACTTGACGACTCTCTCGCGACTGAATAGCTAACCATGAGAAAGACCCATGCATTTTCAAATACGATATATCATAAGGCTCGTATCATGACTCAACTGATTGTTTTAGGCAGCGTAAACGCTGACCACGTACTGCAAGTACCTTCTTTCCCTCGTCCGGGTGAAACATTGATTGGTGGAAACTATCAGGTCATTCCGGGTGGCAAAGGCGCTAACCAAGCCGTAGCGGCGGCACGTCTAAACGCAGACATTGGCTTTATCGCGTGCGTTGGTGACGACCCATTTGGCATCAACATCCGTCAAGACTTTGCGAACGATGGAATCAATATCGATGGTGTCATTGTGGCTGACAATACCCCAACGGGTATCGCAATGATCCAAGTCTCTGCCACGGGTGAAAACAGCATCTGTCTATCGGCAGAAGCAAACGACAAACTCGACTGCGCGCAGATCGAACCGCATTTAGACAAAATCCGTGCGGCGAAATACCTACTGACTCAGCTAGAAACGCCAATCGAAGGCATCGAGTACGCAGCAAAAGTTGCGAAGGAATCTGGCACCAAGGTGATCCTTAACCCAGCCCCGGCTCGCCCTCTTTCGAACGAGCTGCTGGCTTGTGTCGACGTGATTACACCAAACGAAACTGAAGCTGAAGTGCTAACTGGCATCACCGTGACCGACAATGCATCTGCACACCAAGCTGCACAGGCATTGCATGAGAAAGGCATTGAGACAGTGATGATCACACTTGGCGCGAAAGGTGTATGGGTAAGCCATCAAACACGAGGCAACGAAGCTTGTGAGGGTGAGTTGATTGCAGGTTTCCGCGTTGAAGCAACGGACACAACCGCCGCAGGTGACACCTTTAACGGTGCATTAGTTACCGGCTTACTGGAAGAGATGCCATTAGAGCACGCGATTAAGTTTGCTCATGCCGCTGCGGCTATTTCTGTGACTCGATTTGGCGCACAAACGTCCATTCCATCACGCCAAGAAACCGATGCATTCCTTGCTGAGCAATTAGGGTAATCAAACAAAAGTTAGCGCATTAATGTATCGAGCTATGCGTAATAATTTCTCAATAAATTGTTGCGCATAAACCTCTGTTTTAAGGCAGAATATCGCCCAAAGTGGAACGAACAGCACCACAAGGAATTATTATGGCAACAATGAAAGACATCGCTAAACTTGCCAAGGTTTCGACCTCGACCGTTAGCCATGTGATCAACAAGTCTCGATTTGTCAGTGACGAAATCGCAGAGCGTGTTAACAACGCCGCCAAAGAGCTCAATTACGCCCCTTCTGCGCTTGCTCGCAGTCTTAAAATGAAGCAGACCAAAACCGTTGGCATGCTGGTGACCACATCCACCAACCCTTTCTTTGGTGAAGTGGTAAAAGGTGTTGAGCGACGTTGTTACGAGAAGGGCTATAACCTGATCCTGTGTAATACAGAGGGCGATAGCGAACGCATGAAGTCATCCATTGATACCTTGCTGCAAAAGCGTGTCGACGGCTTAATGTTGATGTGCTCGACTTTGGAAGGCGAACACCTAGACGTATTCGAGCGCTACCCAGAACTGCCTGTGGTGGTCATGGACTGGGGTCCAATGCTGTTCGCAAGCGATAAGATTCAAGACAACTCCCATCAAGGGGGTTACATGGCAACGCAACACCTCATTGATAACGGCCATACCGAGATTGGCTGTATTACAGGCCCTCTTCACCGCAATCAAGCCTCTTCACGGTACGAAGGCTTTAAACAAGCAATGAGTGAAGCCAACCTCAATGTGAATGCGGATTGGATTGTTGAGTCTAACTTCGAGTGTGATGGTGGTTTTGATGCATTCCAGACGCTAAAGAGCCGTGGTAGATTACCAAGCGCACTGTTCGTATGTAATGACATGATGGCAATGGGCGTGATTCACGCAGCGGCACAAGATGGGCTATCGATCCCTCAAGATCTTTCGCTGATCGGCTACGATGATATTCATCTATCAAAATACATGACGCCAGCTCTAACCACGATCCACCAGCCTAAACACAGATTAGGAAAAGCCGCGGTCGATACCTTACTAAGTCGTTTAGAATCGCCGGAGGTGTACCCTCAAGTTGTCGAACTAGAGCCCACTCTCGTTGAAAGAAGCAGTGTCTGCCCCGCTTAATCGTTCTAAATTGACTTAAATTACCTAGCCTAGGCAAAGTGAATCACACTTTGCCTTTTTTATAACCTCTACCCCTCTTTGTAAAATGCGCTTCACCTCTTTCCCACACAAATTGCCCCCTATTTACCTCAAAAGGAGTAATTTGACCCTCTTGTCAACAAATCCATCACAATATGCACCTTAGCACCTAACATTGTCGTCTATGTTGTCTACAATGTTTCAAGACAGTAAGACGTTTAAGGTACACACCTTTATGATTGCAGGTTGGTTCGACAACATATCCCTCCAAAAGAAGTTATTCGTTAGTTTCTTCATTCCCATCATATTTATGCTAGTGGTCTCCCTTTCGGTTTATCAAAATACCCAATCTATGGTGAAAGATAACCACTGGGTGGTGCATACTCATAAAGCAATTGCTCGCGCTCAAGAGCTGCTGAGCTTGGTGGTAGATATGGAAACAGGTCAACGCGGCTACCTGCTTACCGGAGATACCGACTTCCTTGAACCCTACAATCTCGCTTTAGCTGTTTGGAAAGACAAACTACTAACTCTTGCCAAGCAGGTTGATGACAACCCACCTCAAGTAGAACGCTTGCACCGTATAGATGGCTTGCTTGGGAAATGGCTAGAAGAATCAGGCGAGAAAGAGATTGCTCGACGCCGACTTGTTGACCAAGGTGAAGCGACCATGCTTAGCGTGATCACCTTTGCCCAAAAACAAACCGGTAAAACAATTGTCGATGAAATAAGACGAGAGATCGCGCAATTCATAGCAATAGAAAGCAAACTCATTGAAATCCGTGTTGTGAAATCAGACAACAGCGCTACTCAGACCACCTATGTGTTGATTGGTGGTGCACTCTTTACTGTAACCATATCACTGCTCGTCGCTATTTGGTCTTCAGACCGAATTAGAAAGAGAATCAAGCTACTACTTGAAGCCACACATCTAGTTTCAGAGGGAGACTTAACCAAAGGGGCAACCACACTCCGCCTGAGTCCTACCCTTTATGGCAAAGACGAGATAGCGCAGCTGACGCGAAGCTTCCAAATGATGGCGGATAATCTCATCAAGAGTGATAACAAAATGCGCGCGTCAAACGATGAATTGATCGAAGAGCGTAAAAAAGCCGAGGCCGCCGTCAAAGCCAAAAGTGAATTCCTCTCGACAATGAGTCACGAAATCCGAACACCGATGAACGGAGTATTAGGGATATCGCAAATCATCGCTAATCAAACCAAAGAGCCCGCGACCAAAGAGAACATCAATATCATTCTCGACTCTGGTCAGCACCTAATGACGATTCTCAACGATATCTTGGACTTCTCTAAGGTAGAAGAGAACAAACTCGAACTCGAAGTCGCGCCGTTTAATTTCAATCAAGTTTTGCAACCGGTATGCAGTGCGATTCAACCAATGGCTGATGAAAAAGGGATTAGACTGCTTACCGAAAATGAAATTCCCAATAACATTGAGTTACTTGGTGACCGTGCTCGCTTGCGCCAAATCCTGTTTAACTTAGGGGGTAACGCATCCAAGTTCACCAACGAAGGGCATATCCTGATTCAAGCACGTTTGGATCAAGCCAAAGCTCAATTAGAATTAACCGTCACAGACACAGGGATTGGCATCCCTCACGACAAGCATGAGCATATCTTCAATTCATTTGAACAAGCGGACACCTCCACAACTCGCCAATTTGGTGGTACAGGGCTTGGGCTAGCAATCGTTAAAAACTTAGTCGACCTAATGAATGGCGAGATCATCTTAAACAGCGCACCGGGATTAGGCACTCGTTTCCATATATCTTTACCGATAACGTGGCGTGAACAGGAACTCGTCGAAGAAACGCAAACAAGCTCACCAACGAATACCATAGACACCAGAACGCTGAATATTTTGTTGGTAGAGGACAACCGAGTGAACGCTATTGTTGCCAAAGGTTTTTGTGAGAATTACGGTCATCACGTAGAACTGGCAGAGAATGGCTTAATTGCGACTAAGCGTCTGCAAAACGAATCATTTGATTTGGTGTTGATGGACAACCACATGCCAGAGATGAACGGTGTGCAAGCCACTCGTTATATTCGTGAGATTCTAGAGCTCAACGTCCTCATTTTTGCCTACACCGCGGATGTTTTCCGTGAAGCACACGATAGCTTTATAGAGGCAGGCGCCGATCATGTTCTCACCAAGCCTCTTCAAAAAGAGAGCTTCGTCGATGCCCTACATCATTTCGCCGGTCGATTACCGACAAACAATGACAATAGCCACGGCAACGAGTTTTCTGAGAATAACCATGCCGAAGCCTATGACAATGTCATAGAGCTTCACCGAGAACCGATAGAGAAATTACGACTGACTGAAGAAGAGATCAGTCGTTCCGAAATCGTTCAGCTACTGCAAGATGATCGTGAAGAGTTAACGACTCTGATCGACTCAACTATCGTCGAGTTTGAAGAGTCAATTGACCAACTTATTGGCTTCTATGTCGCCAAAGAACTGGAGCCTCTAAGAAAAACGCTGCATTCAATCAAGGGCATGTCTTTAAACTTAGGGCTGAATACCCTTTCGAAACAAGCTCTCGATCTTGAAACTCAGGCTAAGAACCAACAGCTGCCAGACATTGAACCGTTACAAAAGCTGATCAACCGACTGCTCGTCAATGTTCATCAAGCACAGCGTATCAAAGCGGCCTACTCTACCTCAGACAGCAATACGGAATGGAATCAAAAGGGCCAAGTCTAGTCAGCCGAAAATTGAGTATCCATTAACACTTATCGAGACCTAAGCCATGAGGTAAATACAAGCCATTAGCTAAATACAAACGATGAGCTAAACGCCTAAGAAGGGAACACACTTAGGCTTGGCTAAAGTCGAACTTCTTAGGTTTTGATACATCTACAACGATTGAACCTGCCAACCTGTCATGCAGGCAACGCCTCTCTTTACCAAAAATGAAGAGGATATTCACAAGCCCCAGTAAAAGCGCCACCAGCGCCAGAAGCATAAGTACGCCAATACCCGGCATCATTTCATTAAGGATAGAAGGAACGTAGACCATAAGATAAAACGGTGCCCATCTCATCAAAAAGATCTTCGACAAGCTGATTGGCTTGTTATCAACAGAAACAATCGCGATTTCAAAGACATTTTTGCCAATGGTTTGCCCATACTTATGTAGTAAATAGCCGTGGCATAGAAAATACAGGAGCCCAGAGAGGACAAAAGAGGTGACAGAACCTGATACTTCTCCATAAAACATCAGATTCCGAGTTGTCTCAAAGTAAAACAGTGGAACCATCACCGCTGCAGCCACCAAACTATCGAGTAGCCAAGCCCAAAACCGCGACCAACGCGAAGCGATTTTCACCTCTGTTCCTTCGATTTGCCCTAACATGTTCCATCCTTATAAATGCCAAGCCTTGGTGTTCATATTGAGGTAAATTTTGTAGAGAATCAGCCATCTTATCGCCCTATTCTCGTACTTCCTGAACAACCAATCACAAAATAAAAACATTAATGCTAATATATTCATGCAGTTTATATAGTTAAATTCATAAAATTTCAACTTTTACGCATAACAACATGATATATAAGCATTTTACTTAACGGGGCTCGGTATATCATTGGCAACTAAACGAACTGAATAAACAAAATTGCAATGATGAAACCAAAGGTAAAACTCGGTGGGTGGAACGGGCGTTTCTTAGAAGCAACATACTCGATAGCACGTTCTTCTTGGTAAGATTTGATGGCTAATTCTTTGATGTAAGTATTCTGCATAACATTCTCTCCTTGTGTGTTTAAAGAGAGAATAAGACCTCAAGTTAACTTGAGGTCAATAGTGATTATCGAAATTAAATCAATTAATTCAAAAAAGATTTACTCGATGATTTCGACCGTCTGTCGTTAAGCTTTTCAAGTAAATTTAAGTACTTAAAATCTCACTCAAAGTGCTTTTCCCAACATGGGGGTGTGCCGATGATCTCTTGGACAATCTCAATGAAAGCCAGCACTAACGGAGACTGCTTTCGGTGTGTATACATCGCGTAGATATCGCCAAAAGAAGGGCATTTGCGCTCTGGTAGCAGCTGTACCAATCCATTCTCTACTAGGCCGTCACTCAACATGAACTGACCAACTTGAGCAAAGCCCAACGACGCCTTCACACTCTCAACAATCAGTTCAGGCTCATTAACCCTGTAGTTGCCATGCAGACCATACGTTTCGAGCTCTCCGGTATTATCTTCTGGATAGAACTGAACCTTATCGAGCACAAATCCATCGCGAGAATACATAATGCTTGGCAGTACCGTTAGCTCTTCAGGGCAGCGTGGCATACCGTGTTTTTCCACAAATGCTTCAGAGGCGACTATCACAGTTTTATTCTCGGCAAGTTTCTTTGCAATCATCGACGAATCTCGCATCGGGCCAATTCGAAACACAATATCAAAGCCCTCCCCGACCAAATCAACGCGGCTGTCATCCAAGATCAGCTCTATCGATGCTCTTGGGTAGCGAGTCAAAAACTCCTCAACCGCCTTCTGCAAGAAGCGACGACCGAACAGCGTTGTACTTGAAATCCGCAAGTTACCCACCGGTTCTTTGTAGAAACAGGCCGCAATCTTTTCAGTCTCTTCGAGGAGTTCACTGACCTTCACCGCTTGGTCGACAATTTGTTTCCCGACGTGGGTTAACGATAGAGAACGTGTTGTCCGGTTAATCAGTCGCACGCCAAGGTGATCTTCAAGTTGCTTTACCTGCTTCGACAAAACAGAACGGTCGACATTCATTCGGTCCGCTGCCTTGGCAAACGACCCCGCTTTCGAGACTTCAAGCAGCAGTTCTAAACGCGTAGCTAAATCCATTTTTACTCCAAACTCTGATGTCTACTGTGGGTATCAAGCCCAACGAAAGACGAAGTGATTTATCAAATTATTAAGTATTACCTAAAACAGTAGTAAGTATTCATAGACTAATCTTTAAGGTTAACCCGTGAGAATATCGCGCAAGATTTAAGCAATACGGCCGAGTACATTTACTCGCAAGGGGGTTCAGTGCAGTCAAATAAACCGAAACAAGACACAGACGCTAAGCGCCATCAAGACCAGTTAGACAATGAGAAGCAACAAAACCTCAACCGTATAACGGAACTGGCACAGCAAACCATTAATGACATGTTTTCTAAGACTATGTTTTCTAAGAGCATGTTTTCGAGCGCTGACTTACCAAAGAGCACGCGCTCAGATAAAAAGTCCTAAGATACAAAGTACTCAGGTATAAAGTAGAATCACCCATTTCTAGACTTGGTTGCCTCAGAGAGCTTGGGTGTTTCTCAGCTCTTTGGTATCTGACAGCTATTAGTTATCTCACAGCCCTAGTGACTCATTCTCTAGGGCTGCTTTGTAAAAGCTTTTCTAGTTGTTCCCCTATTTCACGGCATAGACTGCGAATACTCTTCAAATCCCTACGTTCCTATACCTTATTCTATGAACAACAACTGATGCAGTGAAGTCACTAATTCCACATTAAGTAGTGCTCAATTTGCACGATTAACCAAACACTCTACTGATTAGTATCGTTCAAAACTGTGTATCTGCTTCTAATCGAGTCAAAGAACGAGCGCGGCATTATTGTATTTTCTTCCATAAAATAACCAACATGTCTAAGTAGACACGAAATAGCGTACTCCTAGCACAGTTTAACGGTCAATCGGCAATGTATAGCATCAAAATTGCCATTGGTGCATAAATCGCACTAGTGAAGTGCTGATAAAACCATAATTTTTGCCAATAGGTTTTGTAAAATGCGTTCTCCATCACATCTAATTACAAAAATATGACTAGGAGTGTGAGCATGGATTTAGCGACTCAACTTGAGCTACTACTCGATGTATCTGAACATGGCACATTTGCAAAAGCAGCGGATAGAAACCACATTGATCGCTCTGCGCTATCAAAGCAGATTAAGAAACTAGAGGATAGCCTAGGGCTTAGGCTGCTCAACCGCTCTACGCGTTCTCTGTCGCTGACTAATGCTGGTGAAGAGATGGTGCAACAAGCGAGAAAGGTTCGAGAACTGCTCACCGAAACCAAAAAACTTGCTGATACATTTCATAGCGAGCCACGTGGTCACTTGAAGATATCGAGCTCGTCGTTTTTTGGTCGTAGATATCTCAAGAAAGCCGTAAAGAGCTTCATGCACAAATACCCCCACATCAGTGTTGAAGTGTTGCTGTCTGATCAAAAAGTCGATGTGATCAGCGAAGGCTACGATGTGGTTTTCCGTATCGGTCCAATTCGCGACTCAAATATGATCGTTCGTAAACTTGCAACCAACAAACTCGCGGTGATTGCCTCCAAGGACTTTCTAGAACAGCACGGAAACCCAAAGACGCCTGAAGAACTGATAAAACTACCAGCCGTTGTCTACTCTAGCGAATCTTTCCAATCGGACAAGCTAAGAATTGTCGATGAAGATGAGACTGGAGACATCAAGACACTCAATATGAATGCTAAGTACTTAGTGAACGAGACTGACCTGATCTTAGACGCTGTCAAAGACGGACTGGGCTATGCGCTTATTGGCCAGTTCATGCTCGAAGAAGAGATAGAAAAACAAGGGCTCGTACAACTGCTTCCTGAATACCAGTTAGCCACCCACAGTGAAATCTATGCGATGTATTCCCACCGCAACCAACAACCATTGGCAAAACTGTTTATTGATTCTGTTCAAAGTGAAATTGGAACAACGCCTATCTGGGAAAGCTATTTATAACACTAGGAACAAATATAGAGCACAACCTTAGACAACCGCTTAATTTTTCTATTAAGCGGGAATTTTCGTTCGGTTAATAAAAGCTGTTATTTAGATATAACTGCACAATTTAATAAGATACCATTCCTTAATAAAAGTCCTGATGATACATTACCCTCTATTATCGAGTTTAATTACATATCTTTATCCAGTTAACATAGCTTAGGCCAGTTAAGTTCAACCTCGGACAATCTAAATATTTTAGACATCTTAAGAGAAATAACTTATTTGAATATAATATAACATTTTAGATGCGTTCGTTATTGTCCATAGTGAATTGATAAATGCTCACTTTTAAATAAGTTTTCCATATAGATAATTAACCCGACTTCAAACACAATGTAGTGGTAATTAAAATATGGACAAGAAAATTATTTCGTTGGCAGTTGGTGCGGCAATGTTTGGCGCAACGGCTAATGCAGCACAGGTTTATTCAGATTCAGAAACTGAACTTAATATTCATGGTCGAGCTCAAGGTGCTTATTATTTTTCAAGTGACAAAGATGTTGATGGCGACCAAAGCTACATCCGTGTGGGTTTAGATGGCAAATCTCAAATCAATGATGACCTATACGCATTCGGTTTATACGAGCTGCAATTCAAATCGAATAGCGACGCAAACAACGATGACGAATTTGATGTACGTAAAGGTTACGTCGGTGTCGGTTCAGAATTTTGGGCAGTGAGCTACGGCCGTCAATACGGTGCGGTAACACTGGTGTCTGATTACACAGATATCTTCCCTGAGTTTGGTAACGAAGCCGCAGGCGTAAGCGCTGATCTATTCGGTACCGGTCGTTCAGATTCAGTATTCAAGGCAGTCGGTTCTTACGAAGCGTTGAATGTACACGTTAGCTACCAAGGCGAAAACGACCAAGTATCAACAGATGCTTCTTCGTACGGCATTGCGGCTGACTACGCCTTACCATTCGGTGTGAAGGTAGCTGTGGGTTACAACGAAGGTGAAGGCGCAGCAACGGGGGAAGACGCAGAGCTTGTTACTGCAGCGCTGTCTTACACCTATGAAGATCTCTACGCTGCGGTATTGTACAGCGACGGTGAAAACTGGGCGAAAGACGGCACTGATAATGGCGTAGATTACGAAGGTATTGAAGCCGTCGTGACCTACCAAGTAACAGAACAACTGAATGCACTTGTTGGTTACAACAACCTAGAAGCAGACGGCGTCGAGACGGTTGATTACTACTCAATCGGTGGTGAATACAACCTAACACCAAACTTTAAAACTCTGGCTGAGTACAAAATCACCGACGTAGATGGTGAAGATGACATTCTAGCATTAGCACTTCGCTACTCGTTCTAGAGCGTAATTAAACAGCCCTCAAAGCCCACTCGATGTGGGCTTTTTTGTTTCTGACTAACCCATTAAAAATTTCATCTGTTTGTAGCTATTATTACCATAATGTATGGCTATTTATAATCGAGACACGAAGCATTAATTACTCTATTATTCCCTTCGTTGACTTTCTCCCACTGCCTTTGAAAGTTCCCAAATAAACTCCGAAATTTTTGAGCAGCTTTTATTGCTGCTCTTTTTTTGTCTTGAAAACACCCCTTCCTTATTAATACCTGCTAGTACTCCCTAATACTTACAAACGAACCTGTGAAAAAACACCTTCATAAAAAATCATTTTATTTTAATAACGATGAAATAAATTATTTAAATTTCGAATCTATTGGGGCGAACTTTTCAAATCCAAGTTTTTATTCGTGTCATTTTGGCACCAGTGAAAAGAACAATGTGATATTTATCACGCTTATCATTTGAATAATAATAGCTTCGTACCAAGGCAATACGCCTTAGAAATAAAACAAATTTGAGGATTTCATTATGAAACGTATTATTACTCTTGCTGCTGCTCTCGTATTTTCTTCTGCTTCTTTCGCGTCATCTTCTTGGGTTCAAGTTGATCGCGAAGCCGACCTAAACGTGGGTACCTTTGCAACTCAAGAACAAGCACAAAACGCAGCTGAAGACTTTGCTGCATCACTGAATGCAATGAGCGCTCAAGAGCTAAAAGCAGCGCTGCCTACAAACCAACACAACTTTGTGCGTAACGTACGCCTTGGTGATTCAAGTGTATCGGTAGAGCAAGTCACTAATGGTGAATACCAAGCAAGCCTTCAACAAGATTACGCGTTCACAGCGTTTGAACGTGACTAATCAAAAAATAGAAATGAAAACGCCAGCTTCAAAACTGGCGCTAGAGTTTCTTAAATAGCCCTGTTATCGAAGATGTCCAAACTGGCTTCTTCGATGACAGAAGCTTTTAATAACAGCGTTTTTCAGTAACAGAAGCTTTCAGCAACAGAATCTTTCAGTAACAAGACCTTTAAACTTCACAATTCTCGCTTATCCTAAGCTGCCTGCCTTACCACGCGTTACCTTAAAAAGAGTCACTACCCCTTAAGATTAACCTGATAGGTTTCGGTGAGAAGCCGCTAGATCGTGCCACGCATGATGCGTTGTGGGCCAGCCTCGCCACCCAGATAGAGCTCATCGGTCTTTTCGAAGCCGCCCTTCTCATAGCAAGCAATCGCGCCGGGGTTTTTAAGGTTTACGGTTAAATAGATAAACTCGAACGATGCATAGTGCGCTTTCAAATATGGGAATAACGCCTTAACAGAGCCAGTCCCTAGCCCCTTGCCTTGTTGTTTTTTGTCTAAAGCGAACGCTCTTAAGCCAAGACCTGTTGTCGGGCAAAACTCGTAATTGTTCGAGTA
Organism: Vibrio sp. D404a; assembly: GCF_030248535.1. Taxonomy (GTDB): domain Bacteria; phylum Pseudomonadota; class Gammaproteobacteria; order Enterobacterales; family Vibrionaceae; genus Vibrio. The sequence continues at coordinate 352,400 of NZ_JAHGAJ010000019.1, forward strand.
TGCGATATCTAGCTTGAAGAAACCGACAACGTCGTCACCGAGCTTAATCACATGCAAGTGGGTTGTCTCACTGCCGTCTTGTAAGAAGTCCTCTGTTGTGCCGGCAAATTTGACTTGTTCATCTGCCAATTGCACCAACTTCACTGCGTTTACCAGCGGCGGGGTTAATCGCTCGATTGTGACCATAAAATCCTTCTCCGCATTTTCCATAGTTTTGAGCCTAAGGCTTTCGATGGACTATGTTTTAACATCAAACAAACATATATCAATTCATGATTTTCTGATATTAAAAAAACTGTGGATTTGATGTTTGACTTAACCAATTTCTGTTGGACGGATCATCTCTTGGAAAATCTGCTCATTAAGTTCAAAGTCCTTGATATAGCGGAACCCTACTTTGTTAGTGTGAGCAGCAAAGGAACGAGTATTATCTTTATGGACATAGGTATAAACATACGGATAATCAGAGCTTTTCACGAGAGAGCTAAAGGTAAACAGTTGTTCAAACACACCTTGCCCTCTGCATGCCTTACCCACACAAACAGGTCCCCAAAAGTATGAATTGCTTTTGGTTAAAACCGCACCTTCCACTTCAACAGAACCCAACCCGTTTGCTACCTTAGTTAACGCCTCAGAACATTGCCAGAACGCCCACGAAGCACAAACAGCCATTCCGACAATCGCCCTATTAAATTCAACGACAAATACTGCTTGTTCCTGCTCAATGACTTGTTTGAGCAACTCTTCCCCAAGCACTGTATTCAAAAAGCCATCTGACTTGTCTGATGCATCTAAATTAGACACGTGGCATGACTTTTGTAACTCAACGATTTGCTCGATATCTTCAACTTTCGCCGCTCGTACTTCCATGAACCTTCCAACCTTGGTTTATTAATCTGATGTTTTAGGTAATCTAATCGATTACATAAACATAGAATACCATACCGTTACTGTTGGATTGTTCCAAAAATCCCATTTTTTTCAGAAGCTGTGCCGATGCTAGGTTAGTTTTATCTACACCACCAATCAGCTTTCGCCAACCTTCTTTTGGCAGAACATCATTCATGAATCCCTGCAACAACTCGCTCGCCAACCCTTTACCCCAATACGATTCAGCAAGCAGGTAGCCGATATGAGCACAATCGTCTTCATCTTCGTACGCAAACAAGAACCCTATGTATTTACACTCTTTCGATTGCACCACAAACAGACGGCTCTCTGACAACATGGTATTAAGCCATGCTTCAGCCAGCTCTATAGAAGTGACGCCATGAAAGTAAGGTGGCAAGTTTTCCACCACTGCTGGCGTTAGAATGGTTGGGATCTCCGCAATCAAAGACGTTACTGAAAGCTCAGAAGAACCAGCCGTAAGCTCGGTCACGGTTAATCGAGAAGTGGTAAATGATACTGCCATTGTAGAGTGCTCGCGAAGTGAAGATCTTTAACGAGGTAAACTAGCGATTTATTGATCACAAAGCCACCCAGCAGCGCAAGATTCTCTGAATCCGCACTGGATGACTTATAGATTTCAAAAGGAATGATTATTGCGACTTGGTTAATTTCATAGCTTCTTCAATTGAATACCCGTGGTTTTCTATCAAGTCGACGACGGCCAGCTGAACTTCCATAGGGGGAACATCAATCTCTATATCGCCAATCGCAGAGACGTCAAGTTCATAGCTATCTTCAATGAAATCTTCTACCGCTTCTTCTGTAGTGTTACTAATCTTTGTCATATGTTTTTACCATTCGATCTATATAAACGGGAACCAAAGTGGTCATACTTATTGTTGGTATTGCACTAAGGCAGCTTAGGCACGGGAAGTGAGAAGCCCATTAATTCAACAAGTTGTGATAAGTGAAACTCTAACAAGTATACAGCGGCACCCACGATAGCGAGCGTCGGTACCAGCTCAATTAAAATTCGTCCTAAAAAGGACATCCAACTACTGTTCATTACTACTCTAATTTCTAATCATCTGCCCATCGCGGCATGGGACACGGTTACCTAGGGTCAATACCCCTCTTATGGATTGGATTATTGATATAAAGCTCACCCATTCCTAGCAGCCGTATGTAAGCGGGTGTAATTGAGTTCGAATGTATGGTTCACCAAACTTGATGCCTATACCTAAAAGCAATGCGAAAAGTAATGCTAAAACCGTAGATTAGGCATCATTCTAAAGCCCAATAAAGTGATTATTGAACCTGGATCACTTGAACATTCGATTTAAAAACGCCAAGTGTCCAGGCTCTATTTTTACGCCAATAGTAGCCAACTAAGCGCTGTTTGAACTCTGTTATTACTGTGGTCTAAGCCTTAGCACCCATGTGAGACAATCGTAATCATAGGTTGCCCTATCTCACCATTAATACCGTGAAGGTAGCATTGGTCGCTTTTCCACGTATCGCGTTCTTCACCACCATACATGTAGACACCAAACGACTCTCCACCAACCATCAGGTCTGTAATGTTGAGGTCTGTATCCATCACCTCTTTGATGTTGTCACTGGTGAGCCTTAAATGGCCATAGTTCGTTGTCACACTAGAGGATACCCCTAGCTGAAGCGCGTGATCCTCGATTCCCTCGATACCCGCTACTGCGGATTTGCCATAGATGATTGCAGTTGCACTCTCCAACCCTCCTTTGGCTCCCTCTAGTACTGAAATGCGCGCATCAGATGAAATACCTAACACTCTTGGCGCAACCGTCACCGCTAAGATACCAAGTATGACAACGACGACGATCAGTTCGACTAATGAGAAGCCTCTATTTTTCAATGTGAATATTCCTGTTTAGATGCTGTGTTACTGCTAATGACTTACCCAAAACGGTATTGTCATTGTTTCTTGTTAGTTGTTGGCAAAGGTAGCGAGAAGCATATATCACGTATCATCACCTACGACGTCATTGTTAGAAATCATGTCGATAGAATCATGATGACCTTTGATTGGATATACCCTCTCAGTATCTCAGCGGCGTCGCAGTTTAATCTCAGGTTCAGGAATTGGTAGCTCTAGTGATGAGGTTTTATAACGTTTTTGTTTTTAATAAAGATGATGCAAATTAATGGGGAATATTTCCCTTGAAATCATTAGGTTAATGACATCAGCGATAAATAGAGAAAATCCTAGCAATGCCGTTCTATGTTAGAGGGAGGCTGTATCAAGTGAGCCGCACAGGTTTGAGGTGAGAAACGATTTGAGCTTAGAAACGATTTGTTCGTGCTTTTCTTATCATCAGTACTCCACCTAATCTGATCAGCAAAGCACGAACTCCAAATAGCATCATGTAAAGTAACGAGTAGGCTCTCATACCAATCTACTTTTTGCTGGCCACTTCACTTCTCCAACCTCAACCACGTATACATTTCGCGCGAAATACTAGGTATATCACACCGCCAAATGCAACATATGCAACTAATCACAAATGAGTGAACATTGATTCCATATTGCCGTAGCATATTGATGTTCAAATTAACAAAGGAATCAATAACATGGAAAACACTGAATCAATTAATACTGGGTTGTCAGAAGCTGAAAAGAATGCGAAAACTCATGCGATCGTCGCATACGCACTCATGCTGTTGGGCTTCTTTACTGGTATTAGTTTTCTTGCGGGTGGTATTTGGGCAATGGTTAAGAAATCAGATGCTCAAGGAACTCTCTTTGCTGATCACTACGACAACATCATTAAGACGTTTTGGGTGTCGATTGTACTCAGCATCGTTGGCTTCCTGACTGTTGTTTTTGTCGTCGGTTACGTAGTTCTACTTGTTGCTTTTGTATATACACTTTGGAAGCTGATCGCTGGCCTAGCGAAAGTCACTTCAGATAAGAGTTTTAATTAATCAATTCAATGTGAAGTCGTCGTTTTTGCGACGACTTCACAGTCCAGCCTGCCAATATCACTTTCAATCAATATCATCTCTAAACAAAGCCAACCGAAATTCAATCAGACAGCGCTCTAGAAATCGTATAGATGACTAGGGCTGTGTAGTCGATTTTGAAGATGATGAGTTTGCTGCTTTTGTTGCCTCTTCCGCTGTCTTCTTACCAAACACAGTATCCATCATAAAGCCGATACGCTTCGCTGCATTACCAAATTTATTTGGGTTAGCCGTGTAAGGAACTTTGAATTCAACTTCGCCCACTCGTTGCCCGTTCTGATAAGCATTAATTTCTGCTTGTTTCAAAAACAGTGCTAAGTCCCAGCTCCAGTGACCTTCATATTCCAAGGTAAGTTTTTCAAGATCGTGTTTCGAATGATCCGGAACTACCGTGTAAGAGTAATTGTTGTCTTGCAGCCACGTTTCCATTGTATTCAAGAAGCCTTCGCGAGTTTCCGCATCTTTGATAATGACAACATCTACATCAGTCGTAGGTTCTGGAATCGCTTGCCCTGTATAGCGTGGTGCACCACAGCCAGCCAAGATCAAAACTGAAAGCGTTAATAGTACGTATTTTTTCACGTTACATGTCCCATAAAGATAATCGGACTCATATTAACACATTACAGTTGACCATACCATAAAATAACTCATTGACCTGACACGCCTTGTTACAACCGCATCAAAAACCACGAAAGAAATTCGAATCGCTATAGGTCTGGTAATAGGAACATTTATCGCTTCGTACTATTGAGTGTATTAAAGGAAAATCATGGAAAAGAAACTTCAAACCAAACTCGCGACAAGCTTACTGCTGCTTAGAATTGGCATCTTTATCGTCTTCTTATTCTGGGGCTTGGATAAAATCCTTGTTCCCGAGCACGCGGTGAAAGTGCTGTCTGGCTTTTATGGCATCGACATGTCTATCAATGCCATGATGGCTTTAGGTGTGGCGCAACTTGCCTTTCTCGGTGCATTTCTCGCAGGTATGTGGAAGAAGTACACCTACGGTGCCATTTTGATTCTTCACGCAGGTTCGACCTTCTCATCATTCGGTAAGTACATGGACCCGTTCAACAACCTACTGTTCTTCGCTTCATGGCCTATGCTCGCTGCCTGTATCGCGCTATTTTTGCTTCGTGATTACGATACGTTTAGCGTTTCCAAATAACACAAAGGGCGTCATTACGACGCCCTCTTTCATTCATTTTTGATCGCTGCACTTGCTGCAATAACACTAGGCGTTAAACCACTTATCGCTGCTTCATGAAAGCCACAGCCAAACCAGATGATACAAAAGTCACGCCTGCGCCAATATTCAGCCCCGATACCAACTTGGGTTTGTTTCTGAACCATTCAGATAACTGAGACGAAAATACGCCCATCAAGCTAAAGCCAATTGCCGTTAGCAAAGCAAACCACACACCATAACCGATCATCTGCGTTGTCACAGAGCCCAAGCTTGGATTAACAAATTGAGGGACGAAAGCTAACACGAACATGCCCGGTTTTGGGTTCAGCGCAGCAGAAAGAAATCCGGTTGAAAAGATCACTTTAAGCGACTGCTTCTTAGCTGGCTCTAGCGAGAACAGATTACGAGAACGAAGCACTTTCACGCCCAACCAGATAAGGTATGCCGCGCCCACCAGTTTAACGATGTAGAAAGCCACTTCTGAGGTTTGAATAAGCAGCGTTAAGCCGAACGTGGCCGCTACGACGTGAAACAAGATCCCTGCACCCGACGATAACCCAGACATAATGGCGGCGAGTCGGCCTTGGCTCAGCCCTCTACCAATCGCGAGCAAATTATCTGGCCCGGGCGAAATCACCAGCAGTAGACACGCCAGCGTATAGGTAACGAATACCTCTAGTGGAAACATACAACCTCCTTGTTGGATAAACTCATTCGCGAAATTGTTCAAAAATAGAGCAACTCAGTTACCTAACCTAAACCATTGCGCCTAAAACAACAAACCTCGATACCCACGCTAATACCAAAACCAACGCTAACATCAGCATCAACATAAATGCCAAGTGTTATGCATCAATTATCTGCTAATTGATTATCAGAACGTTCGATTAGAACCTCTTTAAACGCAAACATGCCATTTAGCGCTGCGGGGAAACCGGCGTACACCGACATTTGTAGGATCACCTCTTTGATCTCTTCTTCACTGCATCCGACATTGAGTGCCGCATTCAAATGCACTTTAGCTGTGGCGCACAATTACCCAACGCCGTTAATGCCGCCACTGTCGCGATTTCTCGGGATTTGAGATCCAAGCCTTTGCGAGCATAGATATCACCAAACGGATATTCGATGGTGTACTTGGCGAGATCAGGACAAATATCTTGCAGGCTCTCGATAACATTCTGCCCCGCTTCCCCATCAATCTCGGTCAGCAGTTCTAGCCCTTTTTCAAAACGTGATACTTCCATGGTTGTGCTCCTATCGGTTCAATATGAGCACAGCTTACAAGTTAGAGTTCACTCTAAGTCAAACGACTTTTCCGTCTTTATACAGGCCAATTTTATCTTCCAACGCCTTAAGGTGGGATTGCTGCTGTTCGATGTGCGCTTTGAGATTCTGTTGATGCTGCTCTAACAAGGCTTGGCGCGCTAGCACTGTGCTTGCTCCCTGCTCTCGTAATCTTGCGTATTCCAGAATCTCTTCTAGTGGCATAGCGGTCTGTTTTAGACGAATCACAAACTCGATCCATTTACGATCCTTGGCGGTATGAACTCGGTGGCCGCTCGCGTTTCGCTGGACACTCTTAAGCAAGCCGACCTTTTCGTAGTATCGCAACGTGTGAGCAGACAAACCCACCAAGTTAGAAAACTCTTTGATGTTCATAGTAATTCTCCGAGTAGGCTTACCTTCCACGCATCTACTACACAGCCTCAATCACTAGGTTCGAATCTGGATTGGGCGATGAAAATACAACATCTGAGCCGTCATTGGCTTCAACGGTAAACTCAGCATCAGACTCAACATGAAAGCTCAGTTTAGTGTGACCCAACTGCACCGTGATTTCACCAGATTCAGCACTCACATTTTTAAACGTCTTTTTCATTTCAAACTCCTTTTGAATAACAGATAAATTATTGGCGGCTCAGCAGTAGATTTGCGCCAGACAGCGCCAAGAAGGAGGCGCATACCTTGTTAAATCGTTTTGCCATTTTCGGCTTCGAGAACCACTGCCTTAAGTAAATACCGAATATGGCGTAGAGCGAAATCGCGGCCATCTCTAAGATCAAGAAAGTTAACCCAAGCACGAAAAACTGCTCATTGGCGCTAGAAGAAAGGTCAACAAACTGAGGAAGAAATGCCGTAAAGATAAGAATCGCCTTAGGGTTGCCCGCCGCTAATAAGAACTCTTGCTTGGCTAATCCAAAGCGGTTTTGAATGGTGTCGATTTCAGAGATCGGACTCGCTTCTGAGCGCCAAAGGTTGAACGCTATCCACAGTAAGTAGGCGGCACCGACAATTTTGATCGTCAGAAATAGCGTCTCAGACGCATACAAAACCACCGCCAAGCCTGATGCCGCTAGTGCAATCATCACCGCGAACGCAGCGATTCGGCCAAGGCCAGCAATAAAAGCCGATTTGAAGCCATAGCAACGGGCATTGTTCATCGACAACAAGTTATTTGGGCCGGGCGTCATATTCAGAGCAAAACACGCAGGGATAAAAAAGAGTAACTTCCAGATTTCCATCAGGTTTCCTTTATCAATGTATCAACACGCAATCGGTGAGTTTAAATGTGGGTTACTTGGTTCTGTCTTCAATTTCATCGAACGCTTCGACAGAAACACGCTCGGCTATTTCACGCATCTTCTGCATCTTTTCTGGGTTTCTGTTTCCCCAAAACTGCTCCCAATCTTCACGGCTGTTCCACTTAGCAATGGTGAGAACCTTCTCTTGCGTGTCGGATGATTGAAGCATGAAGCTACCGAGCGCGCCTTCTGTCGATTCATGAATAGATTCGGTCGCAGAGCGCCACACATATTGAAACTCGTCCATCTTGTCGGCAGGTACACGCCACTCGTAGATAACTCTAAACATAAACGATCCTTGTTACTCCGTTTGTTTATTCGATTGAATCGGCTCACTTACAAAGACCAACCAATAAAACCCCAGCACCACTAGCAAGACTAAGGTGATAAGACTAAAAAACAAAAATTCAGAAAAGCTGCTCGATAAAGAGAGACTAAACAGCGAAACCATTATGTGGATAGCCGTTAATAAGATGACGGGAGCAAAGATAATTCGAGAGGCTGTTCCTACCCACTTTGGGGTCATTGGATGGTGGATACGGCTTAAACAGTCGCCTTCCGCCAGCGCAGACTCTGTGGGGTCAACGGTGTTATAGATTTTACCTTTAATTTGACAATGTGTAGGGCCAACTTCTATCACGGCGTTTTCTAGGGCAATGTGCAATTCCCTACTTGAACTCGCTATATCAAGTTGTATCCCTTCTGGTGGTACTAAAACGTACTTCCCCTTCACAACCCACTCCATATTCACTACAGACTTTGAGCATCAGGCACACAACATAAAGCATCTGCTCACCAATTCCGCTTTCACGCCCTAGACCAAGCTAACCTAAGCACGCTTGTCAGCCACTCACCGTAACCTGCTGACTACAATAGCAAAAATGACTAATATATGCACAATTTATAAAACACCAAGATCACATAACGCCAGCGCTAGGTCTGGCGTTATGAGGTTTATTAAGCTGGTAACTTTTCACATCTGAAGAAGATGAAATTAGGATTGTTTTTGAGGCGGTTGTATCTTACTTCGCACAGTTCCTTGGCCTTCTCATCTACTGTGCCTTCACTGATTCTAGATATCACAAGCCCTGCATTGGTGATGGCGTCGCTGATTTCAGTGAGAGAACGGCGGTAGAAGCTGACTTTGACTGGCGTGCCAATGGTATCCCAATCCTCTTCGATAAACTCACGGCTGAAGTAGTTGCCAGATTCAGAGCACTCAAAGTCGGCAAAGGGATGGTGAGTTGAGAAAACCATATAGCCACCGGGCTTTAACACACGAGCGACGGATTCAAATACAGGCGTTAAGTCTTCAATGTAGTGCAACACTAAAGGACAAACGATCACGTCTGCACTGCCATCACCTTCTAATGGCAAGCCTTCCGCGGCATCTTGGCGATACGCTCGAACCTTCGAACCAAACTTGTTTTTGACCAGTGTGACCATGTCGTCGGATAAGTCGGTACAGGTGAGTTGGCCGACCGCTTGTTTCAAAAACCAATCCGCATATTCACCCGGACCGCACCCCATATCTATCACGCTTTTACCTTGCAGGTCATCTAACAAGGCGATTGTTGATGGGCGCTCTAGCAATGCATTGTAAATATTGTCTTTTACTACTTCCGCATACTTAGCGGCATGTTTTGTATACATTTCTGACATGTCATTCCCCTACCTATTCCAAAGCATGGAGAATAGCACACTACAATGGCATGGAGTCTTTTGGGTTGGGTTGCTTGTTTCGGGGTTATTGATGAATGAGGCTTTGGTGAGAGTAGCGATGTGGATTTGTCCTACACGCTTATTATGTATCGGGACTCTTAGCAAGGTGAACACGCAATATGGATGCAGCAACAAACCACCTTGATGACGAAAGCCAACGCGAAATATAATAACACGCGTTGGGGATCCCTTTTATTTGTTGGTTATGTTTAAGTTACTCAGTACTCAAAATATCATAATTTTCAAATTCTTCGTCTGGCACCAAGTAACGATATGCAGATACCTCTGGCAATAGCATCCCGCGATCTAGCCAATTGTAGACATGCGTATCTTCTGGCATGTGACCCAACGAATTCAGGCTCGAAGAATTGCAAGCAGGTTGGTGGGTATAGATTAGGAGCTTTTCAGCTAAATCTATTTTCAGATCCCAATTTTCATCTTGAACATCGTCCGATGATATACGCCCCGTATAAACCCTAACGTTCGTGCTATCTTGGTTTTGAATCCATTTAATGTGTTGGTTTAGCCTAACACCAAAAGTCTGCTCTTGAGCTTTACCAATATAAAGCAACACATTATGACCATAGACTGGATGAGAGCCATAGATCTGATAAATGCCATAGTCAGATGGCGACCTCAACTCATACGCTTCTTCTAGTGGAACTCCCGAAGACCAATCAACATGAATTTTCATTTAAACCTCGAAACTGGAAAGAAAAATAGTGCTGCATAAATTAGTGAGCAACGCCAACTTGAAACCTAACCTAACGATGGAATGAAAAATGCCATGCGTTGGGAATCTGCCTTAAACACTTGTTATGTGGTTGCTCCACCCAGACCTATTAAAGTTACAAAATGGTCTTCGATTTAGCATAGAAAGCCCATTTCCTACCTCCACCGGACCACGATACAAGGTTGCACTAAGATCTTTAAAATGAGCTAAAGCAATAGATAAGTCTGTCACAGACCAATATGCCACTGTTCCTTTTTTGCCCTCAGAACCTTCTTCTCAGATTCAACAATTTCGAGCAAAAAACCGTTTACATCAAGTGCAGTAGAGCCAAAGTCTAAAATATGGACTGGAACGGCTTCGGAAAACGCTTGCTGATACCATTGAAGCCTAGCCTCTACACCAGGAACAAGAATAAGCCCTGCTACAGGGATCACAAACCCTCCTGCCATATAACATTGCATAGATGTGCAACCATGGTTTAGGCGATTGAGTGCTTTAGAGAGCGCTCAGGGCGAATTCTTGTGCAGAAAGCCCGAATCCTGCCGTACTCAAACAAAGCACTCAATCTTCAATGATACGAATTTAAGATCACTGCGTGACAGTCTGCACATCAAAAAACATATCATCAAGTTGAATATAATTACACGCATTTCAAAAATCAAGAGACATAAGAACAAGCTTATTAGTATTTAGAAATCAATAAATACAGGTTCAATATCCCACTACCACATAACGCCGCATTCTTACGAATCCCCTCAT
>NZ_JAHGAJ010000002.1 GCF_030248535.1 Vibrio sp. D404a
ATCAGCGATGACAGCGACATTGTGATGTTACTGTTAAATGACGTAAGTGTGAATGGTGCTACAGGTCAGGCGAGCATTACCGCGACGCTAGACCACACGCCAGAAACCGAGCTTGTGGTGACGCTGGACAATGGCGCGACGATCACGTTCGGCACCGATTACGTGGCGGGCGATGAAGTGACGTCAACACCGTTTATTGTATCAGACGATTTAGTTCTTAATGTTGACAGCTTTACAGGTGGTAATTTTGAAGTTCTCGATGTCAGCGATACTGTGCAAGTAATATTTAACGACAAACCAACCGCAACTGACTTCTCAGTAACCCTAGACAATCAAGATGAAGCGTTCTTTACGTTTGATGGTGGTCAATCGGGTAGTCAAGATAATGTTGGTGATGAGGAGGATGACGCTTCCGGAACGCCGGTTGATGTGAAGATTCTTGAAGAGCCTCTATTTGGTAATCTTTACGACGTAAGTGGCGGTGGCAAAGTACTAATTAATGCTGGCGATATCATCAGTAGTGATGCTGAAATCGAGTATGAACAGGATCAGAATGCTGTTGATAATTTGGACTTCGTGGCAAGTGCTTTCCAAAATCAGGTTGGCAACGGTACGAGTAGCGTCAGCTACTTACAGGGTAGTGTGGTTATTAGTGCTGGTTTATACGATGGTTCGGCACCGACAGCAGACAATATCGACAATACACCGTCGTACCTTGTTTACGACAGCAATAACCAAGAGGACGGTTTTGGTGTTTCGAAGAGTGCAACATCGACCAGTGGCGAACTCGATGTAATTAGTGGTGGTTCACAAGAGTACATCTCAATTGATTACTCTGCGACAGGTGCCTCTATTACTGAAGCGAATATCGATTTTGGTAGTGTTTACGGTAATTACAACGCTAATAACAACGCCGGTGGTCGAATTGAAGTTATCGCGCTTGATGAAGCTGGTAATGTTGTTGGTACGTTCTTCTTTGATAGTGATGAGTCTGGTGAAAACGGACTAATTATCGATAACAACGGGAATGCAACAGTTAACATCCAAGTTGATGAAGGGTTTACTGAATTAAGAGTATTCACTACTCAGGATGGTTCTGATAACCCTGACCGAAATTCTAACATTACTCTTAAGGGTGTAGATGTTGTTAGTGCAGAACTCTCTGAAGAGATCGATTATCAATCTGTTGATTCAAGCGGTCTCGTTAGTGACGAAGTTGCTCAACTTACGATCTCACCAAATACAACGAATGCTAATCCAGTTGCTCAAGACGACACAGTATCTGTATTCGGTGGCTTGTCTGGTTACTACTACAGTTCCAATGACAGCGTTAATGGCAACATCGACTCCGTCCAAGACGCGTTAGATGTTATTGCTAGCAAAGATGCTGACCTTACATTTGAAGCAAAAGATATCAACTATACGCTGAATGGTAATAACAACGGCTTAAGCTCTCAAAGTCAATTTGAGGACTTCCTAAATAATGACTCTAGCTCCGTTGAAGGTACAGTAGGCGATCACACTGACGGCGTTGTTCAGATGAGTGGATCAGTCTATCTAGAAGCTGGTGACTATGCGTTTAAAGTTACAGCTGATGATGGCTACACGATCTTAATTGATGGTGTGGCAGTTGCGACTGTAGACCAAAACCAGTCCTCTACGACGACGTTACATGATTCATTTAATATCGTTAGCGACGGTTACCATTCTATAGAAGTGGTTTATTGGGACCAAGGCGGCTCGGCTAATTTAGATATCAACTTGGGAACTGTAGACAGTAATGGTAACTACAATAATGGTGAACATGATCTCAATGACTTCCCACTGATTGGTGACTTGCTTTTAGTACAAGAGGGTCAAGCTCTAACCGTAGATTCGTCGCTTCTGTTAGCTAATGATTACGACCCGAATACAGGCGATACATTCACTCTTGTATCTGACGGGTTTAGCTCTACCGACGGTGTGGTTGTGTATGATGCCAATACTGGAGAGATATCGTTTACACCAAACTCAGGCGTTACTGGCACTGCTTCCTTTAGCTACACGATTATCGATAATGACGGTTTGACTGATACAGCAACAGTAACGACGACAGTAACTCCTATTAGTAATGGATTAACCGTTAGCGCAGATTTAGCGACGGCAAGTGGGAATATTGCAGACTCTATTGTTTCAAACATCGCATCTAATTTGGCGAATAAGGCAATAGATCCAACTGCTGACGGTGCGGACAACCATCTTGAGACTACGAGTAGCGCTTGGGTTGATGCTCTCGGCGGCAATGATACTGTTGTATACAGTAGCGGTGATCATATGCAGGTACTTGGTCGAGAAGGCGATGACATCATTGTAGGTAATGATGGCAGTCTTGGCGTTGTTTCTGAAAACCTACAAGGTGGTGACGGTAGTGACATTTTGGTTGGTGGTGCAGATGCATCAACAAGCATTAACCTGTTGGGTGATGATACTGGAGAATCTGGCGATGATGTTCTTATTTCTCGTAGCGCTTCAACGAGTACAACGTACTATGGTGGTTCAGGTAATGATGTAGCGTATCTAGCTGGCGAAAGTACGGATTACACCTTTAGTACAGTAGGAGCTCCCGATTTCCGCTTAACCCATACGGGTACTGGTAATGCTAACCATGATTTCTACAGCATAGAAGCGTTGTACTTTTCTGATGGTAAATTTGAAGTTCAAAGCGGTAACCTAGTTAAAGTGGCAGAAGTTTATGAGTTAAACATTGATGTCGACTTAAACGACAATGATGGCAGCGAACAAGTGAGCTCTCTGGTAGTGAGTGATGTCCCATCAGATGTGACACTCTCTATTGGTACTAAGCAAGCTGATGGTACTTGGGTTATTGAACCATCAGAACTCGATGATGATGGTAAGTTAACTGTAATTGTAGAAGCCCCAGTTGACACTACACCAGTACTAACTGTTACAGCAGGTGCTCAAGAGGTGGATAATCAGGGTCAACCATTAGACTCAGAGGTGTTCGCCGACACTCAAACCGGCACAATCGTTACGCCAAGTAGTGATATGAATGCAGCAAACACGATCATTGGTTTTGACGGTGATGATGTGCTGCTTGGTGACAGTGGTGGCGTTATCGATAACTCTGTTGCACCAACCAACTACAATATTGCTTTAGTGGTTGATACATCAGGAAGTATGAAAGATGCTCTGAACAGCAATAGTAGCCAATCTAAGTTAGATGTGGTCAAAGCATCACTCATTGCTATGCTGGCTGATATTGCATCTCACCCTGGTATTATTAATCTGGCGTTGATTGGTTTTGAGGCTAGTGCGAGTATACAAATAGACATAGAGGACCTAGAGGAGTCGGATTTAGACCAAACTGTTAACGAGGCCATTAATGCTTTGACCGCTGATGGTGCAACCAACTATCAGGATGCATTCATTTCTGCTAAGGGTTGGTTTGAAGATGATGATCAACCATCGAGCTATGAAAACTTAACTTTCTTCTTAACTGATGGTAAACCAACGGTCTCGAACAACTCTAGTAGTGGTGGCTCCACCACAGAGTTTGACGAATTCGCGGACTCCGTTTCTGCTTTTGATGAACTGGCAGAAGTGTCAAAAGTAAGAACAATCGGTATCGGTGACGGAATTGACTCTGAAATACTAGAGCATTTTGCCAACGAGAATGGTTCTGCATACACCTATTCTTCAACGACAACGCCACTAGCAAACTTTAGTTCGAGCACAGGTGAAGCGTGGAGCTTAGGTAACTTTACGGTTTCTGGCGGCACGGCGGAGCTCACGGATTCAAGTATCTTGTTGACTGACCCTAGTGACACTTCAAGCTCGGCATCGATGACAAGCCCTGAATTTGTTGTCGCTGACGGTGAAGCTTCAGTACTGACATTTGATGCGTCACAGGGTAACAGCTTTGGCGGTGGTGATTCATTCAACTGGGTGGTTCAGAAGTATGATGAGCAGACCTTGTCGTGGGTAAATGTTTCATCTGGAAGTGGCACTGGTTCGATTGAAACCGATCTACTCCATGAGGGTAAATACCAGCTTGTGCTTTCTGTTTACGAAGATCAAAGCGGTTACACTGCAGACGTATACCTAGACAACTTTGCAATTAAGACGGTTTCTAGTTCGACCGGTAACGTAGAGATCGTTCAATCAAGCCAAGATTTAGATGCTGCACTCGAAGAAGGCAGTAACGAAATCACACTACTACCTGTAGGTAATGATGACCTAAGCGGTGGCGAAGGCAACGACATCTTGTTTGCTGATGTTATTAATACTGACAACTTACCATGGGATGAGAAGGGCCTAACTCGCCCAGATTCATTACCGGATGGCTCTGGCATCGAAGCATTAACGACCTTCTTGCAGATGGTGAATGGTGCAGAACCTACAGATATGGAAGTTTATGAGTACATCAAGAGCAACCATGAATTGTTTAACGCTGATAGCGATACGCGTGGTGGAGATGATACCGTTGTCGGCGGTCTAGGCGACGATATCCTCTATGGTCAAGGTGGTGACGATACACTGATTGGAGGATTGGGTGATGACATTCTTACCGGTGGTGAAGGCGAAGATATCTTCAAGTGGGTAGACATGGACGATGGCTCTTCCGATACCATTACTGATTTCAGTGTGGCAGATGGAGACAAGCTTGACCTATCTGAGCTGTTGGCTGACCTAGAGACAGATGATGTTACTGCGCTGCTAAACAATATCGAAGGTTTGATTACTGATAACGGCAATGGTGGCGCAGCACTAACCATTGATAAAGGTGGCGAGTCTATGACGATTGAGTTTAACAATGTCACTTCTTCAGAGTTAACAGATTATCTATTTAATCAAGATGGTTTGAAATACACTGATAGCTAACGTCATTAGATAATATAAGGGTCACCAAACGGTGACCCTTTTTACTTGATACTTTAACGAGCTTTGCCCTGCTTAAAGAACTAAAGAACTAAAGAACTAAAGAACTAAAGAACCTTACAAGCAAAACCTTTTAGGTAGAAGCCTTCTGGGTAAGCAGTATCTGTTAGATGGTCGGCAGCTTGTTCAAAACGCTCAACAAACTTAACAGTGCGACCAGCATCGATTGCTGCGTCTGCAATGATTTTTTGGAACAGGTCAGTGCCCATTAGACCAGAGCAAGAGTAAGTGAGTAGCGTACCGCCTGGCTTAAGGATCTGCATCGCTAACATGTTTACATCTTTGTAGCCGTTTGCACCTGATGTTAGATTGTTTTTGCTAGAAACGAACTTTGGTGGGTCCATGATCACAACATCGAACTTGGTGCCTTGGTCACGGTATTCACGCAGTAGTTTAAATACGTCTGCATTTAAAAATACAGCACGTTTTTTTGAAATATCGAACTCGTTTAATTCAGCGTTGTGCTTAGCCGTGTCTAAAGCAAGCTGTGAAACGTCAGCATTGATCACGCGCTTTGCGTCGCCCTTAAGTGCGTATAGACCGAAACCGCCGGTGTAAGAGAAGCAGTTCAAAACTTCTTTGTCTTTTACATACTTCATTGATTCTTTACGGCTATCGCGTTGGTCTAGGTAGAAACCTGTTTTATGGCCTTCAACAATGTTTACGCTGATTTTTACGCCGTTCTCTTCGATTACAACAGATTTAGGTGGCTCTTCACCATGGAGTACGCCGACCGTTTGTTCTAGTCCTTCTTTCTTGCGAACCGCAACGTCAGAACGTTCATAAACGTTACAATCAGGGAAGCACTCTACTAGAGCTTCTACTAGCTCCGGTTTGTTGTATTCGGCGCCTGCGCTCAGAAGTTGGCAGACTAGAAAGTTCTGGTATTTATCAATAGTGATACCCGGTAAACCATCGGATTCTGCAGCAATTAATCGATATCCAGTAAGACCATCACGAACAATGATGTCTTCACGAAGCATTTGCGCGTCTTTGATGCGCTTTACGAAGAATGCTTTATTGATATCTTCTTTTTCAAACGTCCAAACACGAGCTCGAATTTGAGAAGCAGGAGAGTAGGCTGCTTTTGCTAGCCATTGCCCGTTGCTTGCGAAAACGTCGACTGTTTCACCGAGTTGTGGTTCGCCGGTTACTTTGTCAATACCACGAGAGAATACCCACGGGTGTTTACGGCGTAACGATTTATCACGGCCTTTTACTAGTTGAATCGATGGAGTCATAGTTTACTCTGATTGTTTGAATTCGAAGGTGGTGTATTGTCAGGGAAGCGATAGGCAAAATCAAACACCAAAGACGTTAGATACAAAAAAGGGCCACAAAAGCGGCCCTAATCATCGAGATTATTACTCTTAGGCTTTAAGCCCCGTTAATAATCCTTCCATTGAGTCACTTTGCTGACGAAGTTGGTCAACGTTCGCGTTACTCTTACTGATCATGTCGCAAATGTTGTTTGACTGGTTACGAATCTCTTCAACACTCTGTGCGATGTTGTCCGCAACCACACCTTGCTCTTCAGCAGCCGTAGCAATCTGAGTACTGCTATCCGAGATAGATTGGTTTTTCTCTGCAAGTGAACCAATTTCGACGTTAACTTCTGACATCAACGTTTGACCTTCGTTAGCATTGTTTACCGTGACTTCCATTAGTTTGGTCAGTGACTGGCTATTACGTTGCAGCGCTTCAATCATGGTTTGTATTTCAACGGTCGCTTGTTGCGTACGGCCGGCTAGGGCACGAACTTCGTCAGCAACTACGGCAAATCCTCGACCTTGTTCACCAGCACGCGCAGCTTCGATCGCTGCATTGAGTGCAAGTAGGTTAGTCTGCTCTGAAATGGCGTTGATTGTGGTAACCACCTCATCAATTTGAGCCGCGTTTGCGTCTAGTTCTTCTACCGCTTGAGAGGCAGATTGGATCTCTTGAGAGAGGTTTGAGATAGAGGCAAGCGTGTTCGATACCTTGTGCTGACCGCTCTCCGCTACACCATGAGCGTCCATTGTTTGAGTACTTGACTCATGTGCCAAGTTAGCCACTTCGCGAATAGTTGATGCCATCTCTTCTGTAGCACTTGCTAGGCCATTCAAATGTTCTTGTTGTACACCTGAAATATCTGAACTGTGCTGTGTAGATTGGTTGAGATCAGAGCTGATCTGCTGCATTAGCGCAACAGACTCTTGAATCGAAAGCACCATCTTTTGCTCACGGTCTGCTACTTTATCAATAGTAATCGCGATTTCACTGAACTCGTCACGAACCGGGAAGTAGTTCATGCGACAAGTTAAATCACCATCAGCTAGGGTGTTTAGTGCTTTATTCATTGAGAACATCGCACCGCCGATAAAGGTCATGATGTAGTAAACACCTAAAGCAATCAACGTTAGCGTAATGCCTATGATGGTAACTTGTGTCGTTGATAAAGCAGACCAAAGGTTCTGATCATGGTTAGCAACTAAGCTAAATGCGCCATTCATTACTGGGACAGCACCTTCGCCAAAGCCTAGAGAGATGGTGTCTGACTGACTGATTAGCTGCGCGACTTGTTCTCGAGACAGTTGGCCAGCTTCAATCAGGCCCTTCATCAGCATCATTTCATCTTGATATAGGTGAACTAAGAGTGCATCTGCAGCACTGTCGAGAACAAGGGTCAAGATAACAAGAGCGATAACAGGAAGTAAAAAAAGTAGGTAGAATTTTTCTTGAATCTTTAGGTGGATTAGATATTTATCAATCCAACGGAAAGGGATTTCTTTCATATTTATGGTGCTCAAATAATTCCACCCAACAGGGTAGATGAATAGATTTATCAACTATATCACCCAAATAAATTATGAGGCAATGTTATGGATCGTTCCCATCGTATATTTCTGGTAACAGGTCATGTTCAATGTGTTGGCTTTCGATACACGACACGAATAAGAGCATTGGATCTAGGGCTAACTGGCTACGCAAAGAATTTAAACAATGGTGACGTAGAAGTGCTCGCCGTTGGAGATAATGCGGATATAGAAGAGTTGTATGTCTGGCTTCATAAAGGCCCAGACACTGCGAGAGTAGAGCGTGTAGAAGAGCAAAATGCTGCTGGTATTTTGATTGATGATACCAACAGCACCTATTTTCAAGTTCTTTAGTTTGTGTCTTTCACTTGAAAGCTAAATGAGCTAAAGACTGTGATGAGAAAGGTTACAAAACCTAACGTTTTCATGAGACAAATCTTATAAAAGCCAAAGCTAAGAGGCTAAGAGTAACGGTCTTCTTAGAGGCACTTTGCAGGCTTAGGAAGGCCAGCTAGTTTAGTGGCTTGCTTTGCTGGGCCTTTTTTAAACAGCTTGAACAGATACTTGCTGCTACCTTTTTCAGGGCCATGAGCTTTTTCCATTGCTTTTACAAGCATACGAACGGCTGGTGATGTGTTGAATTCTTCGTAGAAGTTACGAACGAAATGAACAACTTCTAGGTGAGCTTCAGTCAACTCGATGCCTTCATCATTTGCTAGGATTTCAATCATGCCTTCTTCCCACTGTGTGTGGTCTAGAAGGTAGCCTTGAGCGTCGGTTTCGATTTGTTTCCCGTTATATTCAAACATGTTTAATCCAGAGTCATATCAATCAGCTGCGTAGGGTACATTACTCAGCAGTGTTTCCCAACAAATAATAGCGAATAGAAAACAAAAAGCCCAAGACGAATCTTGGGCTTTGAAGTATCAGGGTGTGACGAAGTAATTAGTCGTCGCTGCCCATGATACCTAGGATGCTCAGTAGGCTGATGAATATGTTGTAGATAGAAACATATAGACTAACCGTTGCTGAGATGTAGTTTGTCTCACCACCACGGATGATGTTCTGAGTTGTCAGAAGAATCACACCTGTTGAGAACAAAATGAACATCGCGCTCATCGCAAGGTATAGCATAGGCATCTGTAGGAAGATGTTTGCTACCATGCCTACAAGAAGAACAACAAAACCAGCCATTAGCATGCCGTTAAGGAATGATAGGTCACGTTTTGTTGTTAGAGCGTATGCAGAAGCACCCATGAATGCTAGCGCCGTACCGCCCAGTGCCGTTAGGACAACATCGCCCATGCCTGCACCAACGTACATGTTTAGAATTGGACCGATTG
The DNA here is from genome assembly GCF_030248535.1 of Vibrio sp. D404a. Classification (GTDB taxonomy): domain Bacteria; phylum Pseudomonadota; class Gammaproteobacteria; order Enterobacterales; family Vibrionaceae; genus Vibrio. The sequence goes on from NZ_JAHGAJ010000002.1 coordinate 9,077, forward strand.
TGTAGCCTAGGAAACCAGTAAATAGGAATGTAAATACTAGACCCATGCTGTTATCACGGTTCTTCTCTGTTAGGAAAAGTAGACCGTAGAAACCAACCAGCATAATGATTAGGCCAGGGCGAGGTAGGTTCATCGCCATCGAAACGCCTGCTACAACAGCAGACCAAAGTAATGTCATTGAAAGTAGCGCGTAGGTGTTACGCAGTACTTTGTTGGTTTGCAGAGCGCTCTCTTGAGAGGCTGTGCGAGAAAACATAGGGCTGTTCATAATCTTCCTCGTAAGGTGATATCAATAGTTATTAGTACATTTATGGGGCTGAAAGTTCGAAAAATCAAGCCTTTCATTAAATTTGTCTACTTAAAATGATAATCAAAATAGAGAGTTAAGTGTTTTTCAAGGTGTAACACAATGTAACTGTGCGACGGTATCTTATCCTCTAAAATAGAAAGGGCAGCAAAAATAGCTGCCCTGTTAGATAGATACGAACGTTAGTGGTGCAGGATCTGACTCAAGAAGTTTTGAGTTCGATCTGATTGTGGGTTTTCAAAGAAGTCGACAGGATTGTTCTCTTCTATGATTTCACCCGCATCCATAAAGATAACTCGGTCTGCTACCTCTTTCGCAAAGCCCATCTCGTGCGTTACACATAACATGGTCATACCTTCTTCGGCAAGCTCCACCATTACGTCTAGTACCTCACGAACCATCTCAGGATCGAGTGCCGACGTTGGCTCATCAAACAACATGACTTGCGGGTTCATACACAATGAACGTGCAATCGCTACACGTTGTTGCTGACCACCAGAGAGCTGACCAGGGAACTTGTCCGCTTGCTCAGGGATCTTTACACGCTCCAAGTATTTCATCGCAATGGCTTCAGCTTCTTCCTTCGGCATCTTCTTCACCCAAATAGGGGCTAGAGTACAGTTCTCTAATACCGTGAGGTGAGGGAAGAGGTTAAAGTGCTGAAAACACATGCCTACATCTTTACGAACGGCCTCGATGTTTTTTAGATCTTCAGTCAGTTCGTTACCTGAAACAAAGATGTGTCCTTTTTGGTGCTCTTCTAATCGGTTGATACAACGAATCATCGTTGATTTACCTGAGCCTGAAGGCCCACAGATAACGATTTTCTCGCCTTTCTTAACTTCTAGGTTGATGTTTTTAAGAACGTGGAACTCACCGTACCACTTGTTCATGTCTTTAAGTTCAATCATCAACTCTTGAGATTCTGGGTTTAGTTGTTGCGTCATAATACGTCCTTGATCTTATTAACTATCGTTTGTGACCGGTGTGAAGTCTGTTCTCTAGCCATATCGAGTATCTCGACATGCCGAAACAGAACACCCAGAACACTAACGCGACAAATACATAACTTTCTGTAGCGAAGCCTAACCACTCAGGGTCGGTATTCGCTGCTTGACCAATACCCAGTACATCGAACATACCGATGATAAGTACAAGACTGGTATCTTTAAACAAGCCAATGAATGTGTTCACAATTGAAGGGATAGTGATTTTCAGCGCTTGAGGAAGAATAATCAGTCCCATTTTTTTCCAGTAGGTTAGACCAAGTGCATCTGCAGCTTCATATTGGCCTTTAGGAATTGCTTGTAGACCACCACGAATTACCTCTGCCATGTAGGCCGCACTAAATAGAACCACACCTACCAACGCACGGAAAAGCTTATCGGTTTCAGAACCTGCTGTCAGGAACAGCGGTAACATTACCGATGCCATGAACAGCACGGTAATCAGCGGTACACCACGCCAAATTTCGATATACACAGTACAGATACTGCGAATGATCGGCATTTCAGAACGACGGCCAAGTGCTAGAGCTACACCAATCGGAAGTGACACCACAATACCCACTAATGCGATGATAAGCGTAACAAGTAAACCACCCCATTTGTGTGTATCAACAACTTCTAGGCCAAATACACCGCCGTACAGCAGGGCTGCGATGATGAATGGGTAAATGTTTACGAAGAACAACCAAATCCACGTACGCTTAGGTGTTTTTTCGTAAGCGAGTAAGGCTACAAAGATCGCTAACGTTGCGTAGAAAAGGCGAGGGCGCCAAAGTTCAGCTTCAGGGTAGAAGCCATACATAAACTGATCCCAACGCACGCTGATGAATACCCAACATGCACCGTCACTGGTACAAGCGTCACGTGTTGTACCTACCCAATCGGCGTTTAGGAAAGCCCAATCAAAGGTTGTCCAAAGAAGTGAAAAGGCGATGTAACCTAAAACAACGGTCACAACACTGTTCACTGGTCCATTGAAGAGATTCTTTCTTAACCAACCAACGACACCAACGGTATTCGCGGGAGGCGGAAGATCCGGTTGAAATTGATGTGTGCTCATATTATCTCTCCACCAATGCTACTTTACGGTTATAGATATTCATTAACGCGGAGGTCAATAAGCTTAGCGTTAGGTATACACCCATGGTCATGGCAATGATCTCGATTGCTTGACCGGTTTGGTTGAGAGTTGTACCTGCAAAAACAGAAACTAAGTCAGGGTAGCCGATGGCCATTGCTAACGAGGAGTTCTTGGTGAGGTTTAAGTATTGGCTAGTCAGCGGTGGAATGATGATTCGCAATGCTTGAGGGATAATAACCAGCTTTAATGTGCGAGAGCGTGGTAAACCAAGAGACATCGCTGCTTCTGTTTGACCATGGCTAACCGCATTAATACCAGAACGAACGATCTCTGCGATGAAAGATGCCGTATAGATACTGAGAGCCAAAACAAGAGCGGCGAGCTCAGGGATGATGCTGATACCACCTCTGAAGTTAAAGCCTTTCAGTTCAGGGTACTCCGCTGAAATAGGCATACCTAGAACAAAATACACAACCAGAGGCAAACCAACGATTAAGCTGAGAGCAATTCGAAGCATCGGCGTCTGTTGTCCCGTTAGCTTCTGTTTGTTGTTCGCCCAAATATTGATGATGAACGTTGCCACGATACCGGCGATCAGAGCAGCGATAACGATGCTACTACCTTGCTCCAGAACCGGAGCAGGTAAGTAAAGGCCACGTACGTTCAGAAAGATAGCTTCACCTAGGCTCAGACTTTGACGAGCCGATGGAAGGGCTTGAAGAACGGCGAAATACCAAAAGAAGATTTGAAGTAGTAGTGGGATATTTCGGAAAATTTCAATGTAAACCGCGGCAAATCGGCTCACTAGCCAGTTAGATGACAAACGAGCGACACCCATACTGAAGCCAAGAACGGTTGCCAAGACAATACCAAGTACAGATACTAACGCGGTGTTTAATAAGCCGACAACGAAAGTTCGACCATAGGAAAAGGTTTCGTCATATTCGACGAGAGTAAGTCCGATACCAAACCCGGCTTCTTGGGTTAGAAAATCAAAACCAGTGGCAATGCCGCGGGCTTCTAGGTTGGTAAGGGCATTATTTACGATAGTGTAGAAGAAGGCGCCAAGTGCTCCAATGGCGATGATCTGAAAAACCACAGATCGAAAGGTCGGGTTGTATAACAGATTGGCACTTTTCGCTTCGGGTTTTTCCTGGGAAGGAGTAAGAGTGTTGTTAGGTTTCATACTGCAATAACCTCAAATCCATTTAACAGTTAGGGCGGAAACCCGCCCTAAATCGTGTTACTCAATAATTCATTTTCGAATTGTTGCCATCGCTCTATATCAGAGAGACAGCAACGGTCACGAACAAGTAATCACGTCGTGTGCTATTAACGGATTGGTGGAGCGTACATAAAGCCGCCCGCATTCCATAACGCATTTACACCACGAGAGATTTGAAGCGGAGAACCTGTACCAACAGTACGCTCGAAGCTCTCACCATAGTTACCCACTTGTTTGATAACTTGGTAACCCCAGTCATCACGGATACCTAGGCCTTTACCTTTAGGGCCATCAACACCAAGAATACGCTTGATGTTTGGATCTTTAGATTTCAGCATCTCGTCAGCATTCTTTGAAGAAATACCGTACTCTTCTGCGTTAATCATTGCAGACAGTGTCCACTTAGCAACGTTAAACCATTTGTCGTCATCTTGACGAACAACAGGGCCAAGAGGCTCTTTAGAAATGATTTCTGGAAGTACTTCAGCAGACTTAGGATCTGCTAGGTTTAGACGAAGAGCGTATAGGCCTGATTGGTCTGTTGTAAGAACATCACAACGACCTGCATCGAAACCTTTAGATGTTTGTGCAGCTGTATCAAATACCACTGGCTTGTAAGACATGCCGTTATTACGGAAGTAATCAGCAAGGTTAAGCTCTGTTGTTGTACCAGACTGAACACATACCGATGCGCCGTCTAGTTCTTTAGCGCTTGTTAGGCCAAGGTCTTTCTTAACCATAAAGCCTTGACCATCGTAGTAGTTAACACCTACGAAGTTAAGACCAAGTGCTGTATCACGATGCAGCGTCCATGTTGTGTTACGTGACAGAACGTCGATCTCGCCAGATTGTAGAGCAGTAAAACGCTCTTTTGCTGTTAGAGGAACGTATTTAACTTTCGTCTTATCACCGAGTACAGCAGCTGCAAGAGCTTGACAATACTCAACATCAATTCCTTCCCATTCACCTTTTGAGTTAGGGTTAGAGAACCCTGGAAGACCTGTACTTACACCACAAGTTAAGAAGCCTTGAGATGTGACTTTGTCCAGAGTGCTTTCTGCCGCTGATGCAGATGTTGCCATCATTGCAGTTGATGCAGCTACTACTGAAGCAAGAAGTGTTAGTTTATTTGTCATTTGTATCCTTCCTTGTTTAACCAGGTGACACCTGATACACGTGCTCGATTGTGTTGTGCTTGCTGTGTTGCTTGTTTTTGTTACCTTTAAGCGTGGCTGTTTAAATCGGTATTCGCATTTTGCAAATGATATTGTGTGCGATTTAAACAACTGTTTATAAGGTTAGGAAAGGATTTGCAGTTTCTCAAATGTATAATTTAAAAAGATTTTTGAGAGAAATCACAAATCCGGACACATTTAGAATGACCAAATGTTATATGAATGTAAATAGTGCAAGGGCTCACACTGTTGGTGCAACGGGATTTAGGTTTTTAATTTCTCAATTGCCTAGCTGAATATTTTGTTTAGGCGATTTTCTGTCGAAATTTTAACCTTAAGAAAATGTGAAATTTGGTGAAATATTATTTTAATTATGCAAATGCACCTAGGAATATGCCCCAAATTTGGTAGCATGCATGAATAGTTATCTAAGAGGTCTCAAGGAAGAAAATGCGTTACTTTCCAATGTTTTTAGACATCGAAAACAAACCGATTTTGGTTGTGGGTGGTGGCGAAGTTGCTTGTCGAAAAGTCGATAGTTTGCTTCGAGCCGGTGGCGATGTAACCCTTATATCACCGAAGGTTGAACCATATTTAAAGCAGTTGATAGATGAAAATAAATTGCACTGGGTACAAAATTTTTACTCATCACAGATGTTATCAAAACGATATCTTCAAGTATGGGCGACAACTGACAATCCAGAACTGAATCATCAAGTGCATAGTGATGCAAAAAAAATGGGTATTTTGGTAAATGTGGTCGACGATCAGCCATATTGTGACTTTATTACTCCTTCGATGATCAATCGAGGAAGAATTCAGATTGCTATTTCCAGTGGTGGAGCGTCTCCGGTTTTAGTTCGCAATATTCGCGAAAAGTTCGAGAGTTTGCTACCGCAGAACTTGGGTCTACTTGCTGATTTTGGTGCGTCAAAACGTAACTCTATTAAAGAAACGTACCCAACTGTCGATGAGCGTCGTAAGTTCTGGGAGCGCTTTTTATCTTCATCACGTATAGAGCGCATTACAGAGCGAGAAGAACTTGAAGCATTCTATCAGGAGTCGTTAAAAGAAGAGGTAGATTCGCAAGGGCAGGTGACTTGGATCGAGTTTGAGTCTGACGTCGAGTTACTCTCCATGAAAGCACTGCGTCTGATGCAAGAAGCGGAACTTGTTCTATATCCAGCAGATTGCCCGTTCGAATATGTAGACTTGTGTCGACGTGATGCTGAACGTGAGCAGTTCAAAGACAGTGGAGACCTGTCTACCAAGTTGATGAAGGCTCGTAGCGAGAACATGCGAGTGTGTGTTTTTGTGCCTCCAAGTAGCGTCGAATTTAACCTGCTTATCGGTAGTGATGTTAAGTTGGCGTCAGGGCGAAGCCTTTAAGCTTTATTACTCGACTACGCTATGACTGAAATCACAGTCATATAGAAACACAAAAGCCTCAATGTGATTAGACATTGAGGCTTTTTTATACGGCTAAATTAATATTAGTCGCGGAAATTATCAAACTGGAATGGTTGACCAAGTTCACCATTGCGAACCAGTGCCATTACAGCTTGAAGGTCGTCACGTTTTTTACCTGTTACACGAACTTTCTCGCCTTGGATAGCCGCTTGAACCTTGATCTTGTTGTCTTTGATAAGCTTAACAATCTTCTTAGCTACAGGTGTTTCGATACCTTGCTTAAAGATAACCGTTTGGTGCCAGTACTTACCAGATTGTTCTGCTTTTTGAGATTCCATCGCTGACACATCAACACCACGTTTGGTTAAGTTACCACGCAGGATGTCACGAAGCTGTTTTAGTTGAAAGTCGTGCTCTGCAGACAGTTTTACTGTTTCATCTTTGAATTCAAAGCTTGCTTCAACACCACGGAAGTCGAAACGTGTCGCAAGTTCGCGGTTTGCATTGTCTACCGCGTGGCGCAGTTCAACGGTTTCGATCTCAGAGATAATATCAAATGAAGGCATGGTTAATTCCTTAAGCTAAGTTTCTATCTTTAATTGCAGTTGCAAGCAGTTCAAGCATGCTCGCTGTATCGTCCCAGCTTAGACATGGATCAGTGATTGATTTGCCATACTCTAAGTTGTTGATGTCTTTCATCGACTGGTTGCCTTCTTCAATGAAGCTCTCAGCCATGATACCTGCGATTTGATTCTTACCAGAGTTGATCTGCTCACAGATGTCTTTAGCAACATCAAGTTGTTTACGGTGTTGTTTCTGACAGTTAGCGTGGCTAAAGTCGACAACAAGACGTTGTGGCAGATCGAACTCAGCCAGTTGTTGGCATGCTTGATCAACAGACTCAGCGTCGAAGTTAGGACCTTTATCACCACCACGTAGGATAACGTGACCGTATGGGTTACCAGAAGTGCGGTAAACAGTCATGCGACCATTTTTATCTGGCGAGTAGAAGTAGTGAGAGGCTTGTGAAGCACGGATAGCGTCGATAGCGATCTTGATGTTGCCGTTAGTCGCGTTTTTAAAACCAACAGGGCAAGACAGAGCAGACGCCATCTCACGGTGAATTTGTGACTCAGTGGTACGTGCACCAATTGCGCCCCAAGTGATCAGGTCGGCAATGTACTGGCCTGTAATCATATCAAGGAATTCAGTGGCTGTTGCCAGACCAAGCTTGTTGATATCAAGCAGGAGTTTACGAGCTTTGTTTAGGCCCGCTTCTAGTGCGTAAGAACCGTCTAGATTTGGATCAGTAATAAGACCTTTCCAACCCACAACAGTACGTGGCTTTTCAAAGTACGTTCTCATTACAACGAACAGTTCGTCTTTGTATTGCTCTTGAATCTTGCTTAAACGCTCAGCGTAATCCAAAGCCGCATCCGTGTCGTGCACAGAGCAAGGGCCAACGATGACCAGTAGACGGTCATCGCGTCCAGTGAGGATGTCTTCGATTTGGCGGCGAGAGTTTGCAATGCGCTCAGCAACGTCGTCAGTGATTGGGTGTGCGTTGCCTAATTCGGCAGGAGTTGGCATTGGCCCAAGTGCTTGGGTTCTCAACTCATCAGTTTTTAATGGCATGTGATAGCTTTTTATTCTATTGCGAAGCAGTAAAGATAACGGAATTAATCGGAGGAATAAACTCCCTTAGGTCAAAGTTATCTCGGATATCGGCAATATTCTTAGATTTATCAGTTTGCTTGGGGCGTACTTCAAGGTGAGATTCATTGAAACGAGTTGAATTACGGGATGAGTAACGTTAGCTCTCTTTTTTGTAACATTTTTTTGACATTCAAACGCGCGTTAGGTTAACTGGTCAGACAACTATAAAGCTAGGACGCAGCAATGTTATCACCACTTCAGAAAGCAAATTTTTATCTCAACATGTTTGGTTTTTTTAAAGTGCCTTTGATTTGGTTATGTCGACCAAAACTGTTGGCGTTAGATGATACCCATGTCGAAGTAAAAATTCCCTTGAGAAGAAGGACGAAAAACCACCTCAATAGCATGTATTTTGGTGTATTAGCAGTAGGGGCGGATGTGGCCGGTGGTTTCCTTGCGATGAGTAAGTCTCAGCAACAAGGCGAAAAGATCTCTTTGGCTTTTAAGGGAGTGAATGGCCAGTTTCTGAAAAGACCAGAAGGGGATGTGCATTTTACGTGTCGTGATGGCGCTCTGATTAACGATATGTTGGCAGAGACGATGAAAACCGGTGAAAGGGTTAATCAACCCGTTACTATTGTCGCGACATGTCCAACTCTGCACGGTGATGAGCCTATGGCTGAGTTTATTTTAACGCTCTCTATTAAAAAGGTCAGCCGTTAAGCTGACCTCTATATTTTGAACTCGAGTAAGACTTCCTTTAAGTGACCCGGTCACGTAAAGGTGAGCGTTAGACTTGAGTGATCTCTTCAATATCCACTATCTTCGAACGGTTCATCACGATTTTCCAACGATAGTATGTCGGCTCGCTATCGTGATTGTTCTCTTTGATGATCAAATTGAGCAGATGACGTTTCTCGACCGACTCTCGACTGACCTGACCTTCATTCAAACGATAGACTTTATTAGAACCCTTATCCATCAAACGAGTTAATGCTCTTAGGCTGATAGAGAGCGTCTCGCGTGTCTCTTCGTAACCACTCATGAAAGTTGATGTCGACATTTCTGTGTGTGAGCGATAATGAAGGATTTGTTCCTCGCGCTGTACAACACGCTTTTTACGTATCGCTTGAATACGATCTGCAAGCTTCGAAAAACTGGTGTAGTCGAGCCACTCTAACTTGTGTCCAACGACTTTCTTGGTTGTAGGATCCAGATAACGGCGTTTCCACTTAGGTTTCCCTTTACGAATCCAACGCCAAAGAATATCACGTAGATCATCTTTAAATATCTCGCGTAACGCGTAGATAAATGACATAGCGACAATAAAGGACGCGGTAATTTCGCCAAGGAAGTCACGCGCAAGAATCACGGTGGTGGTTACAAACACCATCACCAAACCCGTAGCGATACCTTTTACCGCTCGCTTTACGTTATTGCCCATCGAGACGGTTTTCTCTTGAAGAACGATAGGGTGCTCAATGAGTCGGCGTAATAAACGCATTTTATTACTGAGCCGTGTGACGTCTTCACGAACCTTAGTCGAGTTATAGCGATTGAGCTTGCGGTGCGCCGTCTCTTTCTCACAAAGGGCAATCAAACGCTCTTTGATGGTCGAATATTCTGAGCTTCGCGGCATGTGTGAAACCAAGGATAAGAATTTCTGCTCGGTGTACCAAGAGAGATAATTATCGATGTTAGCGTAGTAACGTTTTAGGTTTTCTTCATATGGAATGCTTCGGCGAAGTTTCTTTAGGATGTCGAGTGCGAGCTCAATAACTTCGTCTACTTCATCTGAAGTGACCGTGTCACCATCATTCTTATTTAAGCTAGATACCGCTTTATCCAAAGCAATAACATACTGATATGCGAACAAACTTAGGCTGACACGATATTGTGTTGTCGACAGGCGTCCTCGTTTTGCAAGGCGACTGTGAACGAGAGGCAACAGTGTCTTATCACTGTAATAGGCACGTTTCTGAGTGATGGAACTGTAGAAGAATGCACTCTCAGAGAGAACCTCTGGCGTTAGGCCGAGCTCACCGGGAACAAAGAGATACACATCCATGTCGAGCTTTTTTGTCTTGGCCATTGCATGGTTTATTTTTAGTGTAATCGCGTCTTGTTTATCAACGGTGATCAACGAAAGTTCCTCTAATGTAAAAATATGAATGAAATTAGCGAAAGCATAACAGAGATCACGTATAATCTCTGCCAAATTTAATGTAGAGACAATTTTGATGATTAATATTGGTCAAATAAACAACTTAGAAGTAGTAAAACAGGCAGATTTCGGTGTATTCCTTGACGCAAGCGACTATGGAACCGTGTTGCTACCAAAGAAATTTACTCCTGAAGGCGTTGAAATTGGTCAAAAATTAGATGTGCTACTTTACATCGATTCAGACAATCAAGTTGCAGCAACGACAGAAACACCAATCGCGCAAGTGGGCGAGTGGGGTCTAATGCAAGTTGAGGGTGTGAACAGCACAGGTGCATTCGTTAACTGGGGCATCAAAGGTAAAGACCTACTAGTACCATTTAGCGAGCAACGTGGCCGTCTACATGAAGGCCAATCTATCCTTGTTTATGTTTACATTGATAAAGCGTCTAGTCGTATCGTTGGTACAACGAAGTTCAATAAGCTACTAGATAACACGCCAGCAAACTACAAGCGTAATCAGCAAGTAGACCTTATTATTGCTGAGCGTAGCCAACTGGGTTACAAAGCGATCGTAAACGGCGAGCACTGGGGTATGATTTTCCCGTCAGACGTTATCGGCAAGCTTTTCATCGGTAAAACGTTGAAAGGTTACATCAAGAACATTCGTGAAGAAGACGGCAAGATTGACCTTTCTTTGCAGAAAGTCGGTGTGGCGAAGATGGACGACCTAAGCGTTAAGATCCTAGACCTACTCGAGAAAAAAGGCGGCTTTTTACCGCTGAATGATAAGTCTTCACCTGATGCTATCTTCTCTGCTTTCCGTACTAGTAAAGGTACATTTAAGAAAACGATCGGTGGCCTTTACAAAGCAGGTAAAATCTCGATTGATAAAGAAGGCATTACTTTAGTTAAATAGTGCTGATGTCAGTGAATTAATTAAGCCGTATCGAATCAGAAGGAGCATATATTTATGCTCCTTTCTTTTAGACAACATAAAATAAAAAAAAGCCCAAACGTTCCTGTCCGGGCTTAGGGGAAAGGGCTCCTAGGAGCCGACGCTTACAGCGCTATTTATCTGTCTGATAGCTATAGTTTAGACGAGTTTGGCTAAATAGCGATTTAATTCCCTTTAAAAGCATAGATATTTATTTATAGTTTTAATATTAAAGCAACTTGATGCATTTTAATTTTGTCTATATGAGTTATCAGATTCGGCGTACTCGGAAACCAAAAATCCCGTTAACACGACATATTGATTATCGTATTAACGGGCTTTTTATTGGATTCAAGACGGAGTGTTAGAATAGATTCTTATCTCGAACGAGCTCTCTAGGCAGTCCGTTTTTGATGCGATTGCCAACCCACTTGCCGAGTCCAATAATCGCGCCTTCGAACTTAACCAACACTTCGCCTTTACCAGACAAATCGGCTGGGCGAACGTCACGTCCCATAAACCATTCACGGGCATCTTCAATGGATAGCTCAACGACGTTGGCTTCGTTACCCGTTGCTAATGATGTCGCTACTTGGTGTTGCCAGCGATAGCCTTTCTTGTGAGTTTCGGCAATCTTGATACCCATACGAGAGAAACGCAGCTCACCAATCATTGGCTCGAGCGCAGCCGGGAATAGCCATACATCTTTATCACGCAGCCATACTTGAGAATCTTGTGGTAGAGCGACGTTCAGTGCAGCTTCTAACTGAGAACCCACTTCTTGTTGTACTTTGTTAGAGGCTTTTTCAAACGGGAACTTACCCATTCGCTTTTTCACTTTAGGTGGCTCGACGGGTGCCACTTTACGGATGCGAGCAACAAAGAAGCCTTCAGAGTCGTACACTTGCGGGAAAATGTGCAGAAAGCCTTCTTCAGTGAGTGTCGCTTTTGCGTTTTCGAACAGACCTTCAAGAGATTCAAACTCAACGGCATCACCAAAGGTATCTTTTAGGTGTTGGCAAACTTGTTGGTTTTCTTCGGTACTAAGGGTACAAGTTGAATACACCAATACACCATCAGTCTTCAAAGCGTGAAAAGCGCTCTCGATTAGATCTTTTTGCGTATTCGCAATATCAACCACTGAGTCATAGGTCCAGTTTTTCATCGCGTCAGCGTCTTTACGAACGGTACCTTCGCCAGAACATGGAGCATCGAGCAGAACAGCGTCAAATGTCTCAGGAAGCCAACCACCGAATACTCGTCCATCAAAGTTGCTGAGGGCAGCATTACGCACACCACAACGTTCGATATTCGCGTGAAGTACTTTAACGCGGCTTGCGGCGTATTCGTTGGCGACCAATACACCTTCATTATTCATTAAGGCGGCGATTTGGGTAGTTTTAGAGCCAGGGGCTGCTGCGGTGTCCAATACCGCTGAATACTCTTCATTACCGTAAAATAGGGCGGAAGGTGGCATCATAGAGCTGGCTTCTTGAATATAGAATAGCCCAGACATGTGCTCAGATGTATTACCAAGAGGCACAACGCTTTCATCAGCCGTGATCCAAAAACCAGTTTCACACCAAGGCACGGCTTCCAACTCCCAGCCTTTATCTGCGGCGCGTAGCAAGAAATCTTCAACACTGATTTTCAGAGTGTTAACACGAATGCTTTTTCGCAGTGGTTTTTGACAGGATTCGATGAATGAAGCCATGTCCAAATGACTAGGCATAAAGGTTTCAATATGGGTAAGAAACTCTTCAGGAATATAGACGTTAGCGTGCAAAGGGAAATCTCAGCTGTGACTTGAATGCGACAAGTTTAAAGCAAAATGGTTGAGGGCTAAACCACAATTGGCTTAGATAATAAAAATGCAGCCTATTGGCTGCATTTGCGTTTAATTATTGTTCTATCAGGTGCCTACTGGAGAATTAAGGCTTTGGAATCGCAGTACGCCATGTTTTCCAGTCATCTTCCGCTTGTGGGTACAGATAGAAAGACTGGTCTGCCGCTGCGACAGGTTGCAAGGTGTCTGTTGGTGGTGTGGCAAAAGTAATCCCACCACGCAGCAGGCTCTCTACGGTACCAGCTTTTATGTTTGCACCAGACAGACCGATAGAGACATCTACGCCAGAGACATTCCAGAATACACTGTTCGCGCGAACAAGATACGCGTAGTCCGAATCGATACGTATAGTCGAAATAATACGATCGGCAAACTCACCGAGGCGCACATCGATAACCGATCCTATTTCTAACTCACGAAACAGAATAGGGGTACCCACCGTGACTGAACCACGTGATTCACTTTGTAGAACAAAGATTTTTCCTTGAGAGATAACAGGCGCATCGGTCAACACAAACTTATTTGTATGTTTGCCAGAGCCGGGCTCGACATTAATGTGTTTTGACAGCAGCGCTGATACATTCTTAATTCCGTTAAGACCAATCTCAGGGCTCGCTAGCCAAAAATGACTGTTCTCTACGGCAACTTTTTCAACATACTCAGGAAGAATTCGAGCGGTAATCTCAATGCCTTTTCGTTTGAAGTTCGGCACGACCAAAGTTACTTCACCAACGGTAACGCCTTGGTATTTGATTGGTGTCCCTTTCGCCACTTCGATATCACCACTCGATGTTAACTCTATCGCTCGACCAAATTTACGTGCAGTTTTCGCGTTTTCATAGAGCTTCCATGATGAGCCAATTTTATTGTCGATACCCGGCAGCGAATCAAATGCGATACCACCTTGAATTAAGGTCTTCATTGGTGCCGCTGTGATGTTGACTCCAGCTAACGACGCGTCAACTTCCACACCTGAACGATTCCAGAATACCGTTTGCTCTGTGATTAGGTGTGTGTAGCGGTTTTCGATCTTGGCTTGAATCTTTACGCCACCATCAGATAGCTGAAATTGAGAGATTGTGCCGACTTCAAGATTTCGGTACAGCACTGGGCTGCCTTTAGAAATTGGGGGTAACTCGCTCGCAAACAGAGTAATGGTTTTTGAACCGGTGTGATTCAGTTTCGCTAGCTCTGCGAGAGACTTACTTTGGAACAACTGATAGGTAGGCTGAACTTTGGCTTGTCCTTCACTGACAAAGCTAATAGAGCCAGTTAACAGCTGTTTTGCTGGTGGTACAGTCACACTCAAACCCGATTCGGTTAGCTCTGCTGTTGCGCTGCCTGTCACGAAGAATCGGTTGTTCGCCTTGATTAGGTGAGCGTATTGGTTGTCAATTAAGGCATCCATATACACTTCGTGCTTATCGCTACCTGTACCAACACCATCTACCAGCCCAACTTCAATAATAGAGCCAACGGCAATGCCTTTGTAAAGAAGGTTCGTACCCACATCTAAACCAAACGAATTGTTGGACGTCAGGCGAATCGCTACCGACTTCTCTTGCTGTTGGTTGTATTCGTGTTTGCGGATGGCAGTGAACTGACGTGCTTTGTCACCCTCTCCAGGGACTAGCGTTAGGAAGTTACCAGTGACTAGATTTCCGATGTTCTCTACACCCGTTAGAGAGAGCTTTGCTTCTTCAAGAATGAACTTACTGCCAGAGTTTAGGAAATCACTGAATGCCGGTTGAATTGCTGCGGATGCAACGACGTTCTCGCGACCTTTACTTAGAGACAGATCGGTAATTTGGCCAATCTCGATACCGCGATACATGATCGGCGCACCCGTTGCGCTGATATTGTTGTCGTCTGGCACGGCTATTTTGACCGAAATACCGCGACCTGCTGTTTTGAGATCAGGGTAGAGCTTGAACTTGCTGTTCATCTCAACCGGTTGACCCTCTCCTGGTGAATCTACAGCAATTGAGCCTCCTAGCAGGGCACTGAGGCTTTCTAAACGCACGTCGACACCAGAGAAACCAATGCTTGCGCCCAGTCCACTTACATTCCAAAAACGGCTTTGGTCTGTAATGATGTGACTGTACTCACCTTTGATTGCAGCTTGAATCGTCACAGATTTACCGCTCTCGTTGAGCTGGTAGTTGTACACTTCACCAATCGGGATCTTACGGTAGACGATTTGAGAGCCAACAGACACACCACCAAGGTCTTTCGCGGTTAGCATGATGTTTAAGCCTTCAGAAGCGAGTAGGTCAGAAGGGGAAGACTCTAGAGCTTTGAAAACTGTTTCTGGCTCTTGCTCTGTTTCACTTGGGTGAATCGCAATGTAGTTACCAGAAACTAATGCGTCCAATCCTGAGATGCCAGACAAACTAGCAGTCGGCTTAACTAGCCAGAATCGAGTGCCTTTATTGAGGAGTTTTTTCGCTTCAGGATAGATGTCTGCATCGACATAGATACTTTCTAGATCTTCTGAAAGCGTAATGTCGCGCACCATACCCACTTCAAGGCCTTGATAGCGGATGGTCGTTCTACCTGCGACTAAGCCTGCGGCATCGGAGAAGTAGATCTGGACTCGCTGACCAGCATCGTGGATAGATTTCATCACCAACCAACCGGCGAGAGCGACGGTCAGGATTGGAAGAATCCACAAAGGCGAGATACCTTTGTTTTTTCTTATCTCAGGTGAGTACGACGTTTGTGATTGGTTATTGTTGTTCATTCACTGACCCATCATTAGAGGTGTGGTTATCCCAAATAAGCCTTGGATCTAAGCTTTCAGCAGCAAGCATGGTAAGTACCACGACAATGCCAAAAGCCACTGCACCATATCCTGGTGTAAAGTTGAGTATCTGCCCGCGGTCAACCAGTGTCATCATGATTGAGATAACAAACAGGTCCATGACCGACCATTTTCCTATCCATTTAACAACGAAATAGATGGTCATGCGTTGGCGGCGATAGAGTGTTCTTTTTACTTGAATACAAATAAGGATGTAAGCAATCCCAAGAATCTTAGCGACAGGTACGATGATACTGGCAATAAAAATGATCGCTGCAATGCCGTACATCTCGCTGTTGATCAGAGAAGCCACCCCAGAAAAGATGGTGTCCTCTAAACGCTGCCCGTTGGTGATCAATATAGAGATTGGAATCACGTTAGCTGGGATGATAGCAACCGATGCCGCAAACAGTAATGACCACGTCTTTTGAATCGAATAAGGCTTGCGGTGATAAAGCTCATGGTGACAGCGCACGCAGCTTTCACCTTCAGGTTGAGAAAGGTGACAGTTATGGCAATGCACACTTTTCTGTTCGGCAAATTCAAACTCGGATTCCGCTTTCCATGCTTCCCAGTAGCGACGAACACTGATTCGGCTCACCAAAAGTACACTGAAAAGCTGCAACAGGAGCAAACCAATGAGACCGGGGCCTACAAAGATATCGGAGTAATCTTGGAGCTTGAAACAGGAGATGGCGACACTGACTAGAAATACATCCAGCATCATCCAATGTTTTAGGGTTTGGATAATCACGAGTGAATAGCGGAATGGCGCAAACCACTTCATATCTAATGAGAGGTGCGCGAGCAGAACTGAGCTACACACCAAAAATGGAGCAATGGAGCTACAGAATAAAATGAGAAGCCCCAACAAAGGGAAACCTTCGGCCATTAATGTAAATACACCAGAAGGCAGCGTCGCCGGTATCATTACGCCAATAAGACGGATACTGATGTAGTCAAAAAAGTGCGAAGGGATGAACAATAGCAGGCAAGTAACCGCGATGGCTAAATTGCCCGACAGGCTAGGAGAGCCGCCACGATAGAGTTGTGTGCCACAACGAGGGCAATAGGCGGTTTTGCCATTAGGAACATCGGTCTTATCGACGGGCAGTTCGCAACCCTGACATAGACGTACGTTTTGCGCCTGACTTTGATGCTCAGAAAGAGAATTAGGTTGCCCTGATGCGTTAGAAGTGGAGGCCATGCGACCTCCAAGTAATGAATTGTAGATGGGTAAACGAAGAAGCGTTGGAATTAATCAGGCGAGCGGTGTGCTCGCCATTAAAACACGGGTAAACATCAGGCGTGAGATTGCACACTGCCGTAGAGTGTTTGATACAGTCCTTGTTGTTCAACCAATTCACCATGTGTTCCTGTTTGTGTTACTTGCCCATCTTCTAATACATAGATCAGGTCAGCTTGTTTCACCGCAGAAAGCCTGTGCGCAACAATCAATGTTGTGCGGTCTTTCAAAAATTCACTCAGCGCTTTATGCAGTGCGGCTTCAGTTGCAGTATCTAGGGCAGACGTCGCTTCGTCGAGAATAACAAACTTAGGGTTACTCAACACCATTCGAGCGATAGCTAAACGCTGTCTTTGACCGCCGGACAGACGGACACCATTTTTACCTATCTGCGTGTCTAGGCCATCACTCAACTGTGAAATGACGTCTTGCATTTGAGCAATATCTAGGGCACGCCACAACGACATCTCATCATAATCAGCGCCAAGGGTCAGATTATGCCTCAATGTATCGTTGAAGAGTATAGGTTGTTGTAAAACAACGGCAATTTGATTGCGTATTACATCAAAGCTGATGTCGTCTGTTGTCTCGCCGTTATATTTAATGTGACCCGAATCGGCACGATAAACCCCAATCAATAGTTGGATTAACGTCGATTTACCGCCACCACTTGCACCCACCAGCGCCACTTTCTTACCCGCGGGAATTGAGAGTGAAAGTTGGTTTAAAACAGTGTTTTCTAAAGTGTAAGAGAATGTAACATTTTCAATATCAACTGACACTTCTTTATTTTCACTGAACGGATTGACCTTGCTGACTGGGCGGTGCTCTTCTTCAAGCAACAATAGGTCGTTGATTCGTTTCAGTGCCGCTTTCGCGCTGTACCATGAAAATTGGATGCCTAGAAGTTCTTGAACTGGGCCGAGCATAAACCAAAGATAACCAAATACTGCAAAGATCTGGCCGATAGTGAGGTCACTAAATAGCACCATCAACATGGCTACCGCTCTAAACAGTTCAAAACCAAGTAAGAATAGAAGGAAAGAAAGACGACCCGCAGCTTCAGATTGCCAAGCGTATTTGTCAGCGTCGATGCGGACTTGGTTAGCTTGCTGCTTTAGTTCGTCTAGGAAAATACGCTCTTTATTTGCAGCTCGAAGCTGATAGATACCGTCAAGTGTCTCCACCAAACGGTTTTGGAAACGTTCAAAAGATTGGTTTTCGTGTTTCTTGAGGTGCTTAACCTTGCTGCCTAACTTTCGAGAGAAGTAGATAACGACAGGGTTGACCAACAGAATGAATAAGCCCAATCGCCACTCTAGCCATAACAGAACGATAGAAGTGCCGAGTACTGTAAGAAAGCTGATAATAAACTTGGAAAGCGTTGAACCAATAAATTTATCGATGGTCTCTATGTCAGTGATTAAGTGAGCATTGATACCGCCGCTCCCTTTGGTCTCGTACTGTCTGATACTGATACGACCAAGCTTATCGATCATCTTGCTGCGCATCTGATAAGTGATCGTCTTGGACACCAAAGTAAATTGACGCCCTTGCAGGATGTTAAGCCCTTGACTGAGCGTGCGCATCAAAATAACCAGCAGCAGTGTAAGAGCGATGTAACCTGTTGGTGTTTGCATAGAGACTGGCAGCAGGTGATTCATCATCTCAAGACCAGACGCAGGCTTATCCAGCAGCACCTCGTCGACCATAAGTGGCATTAATAGAGGGATAGGGACGCTGATCAGGGTAGCCAGAATGGCGATGATGTTGGCAAACACCAGTTTGGACTTGTGTTTTTTTACTTGAGTTACCAGCCAAGAGCGGCTAATCGTGTCATCTGAATTGGTCATTGTAATGAGAATAAGTCCTATTTAGGTGGGTGGTCGCATTCTACTGTGTTCTCTTAATAATGGAAGTCTCAATTTATTTGGAAGTTAATATGAAAATAGAACATTACCATCGCTTAACCAAACAAGCTGTTGCATTAATCGAATCAGAAACCGATATGATCGCAAATTTGTCAAATATCAGTGCATTACTGTCGATGGAACTTGACGATCTTAACTGGGCAGGCTTTTACTTAATGAAGGGCGATGAATTGGTTCTTGGTCCTTTTCAAGGTAAACCTGCTTGTGTACGTATTCCTGTTGGCCGTGGTGTGTGTGGAACGGCTGTGGCAACAAACTCAGTACAACGTATATACGACGTACATGAGTTCGAAGGTCACATTGCTTGTGATGCAGCAAGCAACTCAGAGATCGTTATTCCGTTTTCAATTAACGGAGAAATCGCAGGTGTGCTTGATATCGATAGTCCAAATGTTGGTCGATTTAGCGAAATTGATGAGGAAGGATTGGTATTTTTCATGGCAGAAGTGGAAAAGCTGCTTAATTCGCACGCGAACAAGGCATAAATTATTCTCTTACTGTGGTTTTTCCCAAGCATCTCTCTATAATACGTAAAAATATTTTCTTAATGCTCGCGGAAAACCGCAAAAACCAGGAACCCTCATGGAAAACACTGAAAAGTTAAAAAACAGCAAAGAAGTTATCGCATATATTGCTGAATGTTTCCCTAAATGCTTTACTTTAGAAGGTGAAGCAAAACCACTTAAAATTGGTATTTTTCAAGATCTTGCTGAACGTCTAAATGAAGACGAGAAAGTAAGCAAGACTCAGCTACGTGCAGCGTTAAGACAGTACACTTCATCATGGCGTTACCTGCACGGCGTAAAAGCTGGTGCAGAGCGTGTTGACCTAGATGGCAATGCATGTGGTGTTCTAGAAGAAGAGCACGTAGAGCACGCTAAAGCGACTCTTGCAGAAAGCAAAGCGAAAGTTCAAGCTCGTCGTAAAGAGCAAGCGCAAAAAGCTCGCGAAGAGAACAAAGCGAAACCAAAGGCGAAGAAAGCTCAACAGCCTCGTCGTCAAGCACCAAAAGCTCCAAAAGTAGAAAAGCCTGTTGAAACACGCGCTCTAAATGCTGACGAATTCGTTACTGGCAAAGAAGTGAATGTGAACATGGGTAAAGGAAACATGGCTGCGACCATTGTTGAAATCAATAAGGAAGATGTACGTGTTCAGTTAGCAAACGGCCTACAAATGGTTGTTAAAGCGGAGCACTTGCGCGCTTAAAGGAGATACTCCTACGCATGAAATGCCGTTCAAAATTGACACTGATTGCTGCTAGCTTTTGGCTAGCAGCTTCAGCTCAGGCTCTAGAAGCCAAACTCGATCAGGATGATTTACCTCTACTCGCTCCTGAAGTCCAACATGAAACCGCGAGTAAACGTGTAACTTCTCGTTTCACGCGCTCTCACTACAAACACTTCAATCTCAACGACGATTTCTCTCAAGCTATCTTTAATCGTTATCTAGAGATGCTCGACTACAACCGCAATATTTTCACCCAAGCGGATATAGACTCTTTCTCATCTAAAGCCATTCAACTTGATGACCAATTGAAAGCCGGTAATAACCAGATCGCTTTTGATGTGTACAACCTCTCGATGCAAAAGCGCTTTGAACGTTTTCAATATGCGTTATCTCTGCTTGATGAAGAGATTAAGTTTGATGTCGACGAAAGCATTGAACTCGACCGGAGTGAAGCGGCTTGGCCTAAAGATACCGCCGAAGTGAATGAGCTTTGGCGCAAACGTGTTAAATACGATGCGTTAAATCTCAAGCTGACGGGTAAAGAGTGGCCTGAAATTCAAGAAGTTTTGGAAAAGCGTTACAACAATGCGATGAAGCGAATTACGCAATCGCACAACGAAGATGCTTTCCAGATCTACATGAATGCATTCGCTCGAGAAGTTGACCCTCACACTAGCTACTTGTCACCACGCAACGCCGAGCAGTTCCAATCAGAAATGAATCTTTCATTAGAAGGTATTGGTGCTGTATTACAAATGACCGATGACTACACGGTTATTCGTTCATTGGTGGCTGGTGGTCCTGCGTCTAACAGTAAACAGTTGGGCGAGGGGGATCGCATTGTTGGTGTCGGTCAAGATGGTGAAGAGATCGTTGATGTTATTGGTTGGCGATTGGATGACGTTGTTCAATTAATCAAAGGTCCAAAAGGAACCAAGGTTAAGCTTCAGATTCTGCCTGATGGCAAAGATGCAAAAAGTCACGTTGTCACAATTGTTCGCGATAAGATTCGTCTAGAAGACCGAGCCGTTAAGTCTGAAGTGATTGAGAAAGATGGTAAGAAGATTGGTGTACTCGAAGTACCGAGCTTCTACGTTGGTCTTTCAAAAGATACTGATAAACTGATCACAGACCTTAAGAAGCAAGGTGTCGACGGCATTATTGTTGATCTTCGTAACAACGGTGGTGGCGCCCTGACCGAGGCAACGGCACTTTCTGGTCTGTTCATTAAAGAAGGCCCAGTCGTTCAAGTTCGTGATAGCTATGGTCGTGTCAAAGTGAACAGTGACACTGATGGCGAGATCAGTTACCAAGGTCCACTAACAGTATTGATTAACCGTTACAGCGCATCGGCATCTGAAATCTTTGCTGCGGCAATGCAAGACTATGGTCGAGCGATCATTCTGGGTGAGAACTCGTTTGGTAAAGGTACTGTACAGCAGCACCGTTCGTTAAACCATATCTACGACTTGTTTGATAAAGAGCTGGGTTACGTTCAGTACACGATCCAAAAGTTCTATCGTATAAACGGTGGTAGTACGCAAAACAAAGGTGTTGTACCAGACATTGCATACCCAACTCCAGTTGACCCTGCAGAAACAGGGGAAAGCGTAGAAGATAATGCTCTGCCTTGGGATAGTATAGACAAAGCGAAATACTCAGTGTTACAGCGTAACGATGAGCAGGTCGCACAGTTAACGACTCAGCACCAAGCTCGTATTGCTCAAGACATGGAGTTTGGCTTTATTGCGCAAGATATTGAAAAATATAAGGCAGATAAAGACGACAACTCACTTTCTCTAAATGAGAAGGTAAGACAAGATGAGAGCGATACTGCAGAAGCTCTACGACTAGAGCGTATTAATCTACGTCAAAAAGCCAACGGTGAAGAAGCCTTTAAGACACTCGACGATGTGCCTAAAGACTATGAAGCACCAGACGCTTACCTAGATGAATCTGTGGCAATTATGTTGGATATGATTAAGAAGTAACGCTTAATCAAGCAAAAAAGCGAGCATTATGCTCGCTTTTTTATTATCTAAAACTTGAGAGTAGCGTCGAAAAATCCGGTTTAATATGTCATTAATGTTACTTTGTGAGTAAAATTTAGTGATTTAGATCATATTTTTCGCTTTATATGAATAACGTGCCTAAGCTTAAAGAAACATAAGGGGGCGCGTATGAAATGGATACTTCTGACACTATCTTGTCTATCATTTATCGCTACAGCAGGTGAAGGTGCTGCACCGGCTCCAACAGAACCAACCCAAGACGCAAAAAGCGACAGTAATCTGTCACACTTCGATCTTCCACTTCTTCTCGGTGATTGGTATTTATTAAATCCAAACCCTGAAGACGGGACTGAGGATTTTCGAGCCATTAAACTCACGCTTGATTCAAACTACACCTTCAGTATTGATATCCAGAAGAAAGACTACAGCGTCGACCATTGGGAAGGGATGTATAACGCTAATGGCGATACCATCATACTGGGTCTCAATACCTCAGAACCGCAGGTTTACTCGTACAGCAGTAATCATAATATGCTGAATCTTAATGGTGTACTGTTTACAAAAGCGTTGCCGAATGCACTGGCGGGTATCTGGTCGAGTGCAGAGCTTTCAGGCAGTGATCTGAGAGCGAGTAATATTCAGAAGATGGATTTAGTCCTGCAACCTGACTTCATTTTTATGTTCCGCGTGTCTGATGAGTCAGGCGGAGAGATCGTTCAACGTGGTGTTTACTATACCGAAGGCGACCAATTGGTTCTCCTATATGAAAACGGTGAGCATGGTACGCGTTATACATTGAACAGTGATGTACTGACGTTAGAAGGAGAGGAAAGTGATATGTTTGCGGTTCTCAACAGGATTCGTTAACGCTCTGTTTCTAAAGAATTTGTGTACTTGTTACGCCACTGCTGATTAACGCATTATAGTAGCGCAGCTCCCATTAGTAGTGATAAATAACATTTCTGGTTAAAAAACTGGCAAATATAAGAGGCATTTATACCAAATGCCTCTTTTTGTTGATCTAGCCCTTGTGTTCTGACGCTTCTGCCTTTAGATATATACAGTTATTTCAAATTTACGCGTAACGATCAAAAGGAACAAGTCATGGCACATACCCCTCAAGCCAAGTATCGTAAAGATTATCAATCACCTTCTCACAGTATCTCTGAGATAGACCTAACATTTGACCTATATGACACTGCTTCGATTGTCACAGCCGTTTCTAAGGTAAAACAAGAAAAGGACAGCTCGACACTGGTACTTGATGGTGAAGGCTTGAAACTTGTATCTGTTGTTGTGAACGGTGCTGAGTGGACTGATTACGAACAAAGCGAGACTCAACTATCATTGACTCAACTTCCACAAGAGTTCGAGTTAACGATCGTTACCGAAGTAAACCCAGAAGGTAACAGTGCATTAGAAGGCCTCTACAAGTCTGGTGGTGCATTCTGTACTCAGTGTGAAGCGGAAGGTTTCCGTCGTATTACTTACTACATGGATCGCCCAGATGTATTGGCGAAATTCACGACAACAGTCATCGCTGACAAAGCAGAGAACCCGTTCTTATTAAGTAATGGTAACCGTATCGACGAAGGCGAAGCGGAAAATGGTCGTCATTGGGTTAAGTGGGAAGACCCACACCCGAAACCAGCATACCTGTTTGCACTAGTAGCGGGTGACTTTGATGTACTGCGTGACCAATACACAACACAATCTGGCCGCAATGTTGAACTCGAGATCTTTGTTGATAAAGGCAACCTAGATCGCGCCAACCACGCAATGGTGTCACTGATTAACTCAATGAAATGGGATGAAGAACGTTTCGACCTAGAGTACGACTTAGATATCTACATGATCGTTGCCGTTGATTTCTTCAACATGGGTGCGATGGAGAACAAAGGCTTAAACATCTTTAACTCTAAGTTCGTTTTAGCTAATGACCAAACGGCAACCGATACCGACTATCTAGGTATTGAAGCGGTTATCGGACACGAATATTTCCATAACTGGACTGGTAACCGTGTGACTTGTCGCGACTGGTTCCAATTGAGCCTGAAAGAAGGCCTAACCGTATTCCGTGATCAAGAGTTCTCATCGGATCTTGGCTCTCGTGCAGTGAATCGTATTAATAACGTACGTATTATTCGCGGCCCTCAATTCGCAGAAGACGCGAGCCCTATGTCTCATCCAATTCGTCCTGAAAAAGTGATTGAGATGAACAACTTCTACACTTTGACGGTATACGAAAAAGGCAGCGAAGTGATTCGTATGATCCATACGCTGCTTGGCGAAGAAGGTTTCCAAAAAGGCATGAAGCTTTACTTTGAACGTCATGATGGTACGGCGGCAACTTGTGAAGATTTTGTCGCAGCGATGGAAGATGCTTCTGGTGTCGATCTTACTCAGTTCCGTCTATGGTATAGCCAATCTGGTACGCCAACGCTGTCAGTGGAAAGCCACTACGATGCGGATGCGAAACAGTACATTTTGACTACTCGTCAACGCACAGAGCCAACACACGAACAGAAAGAGAAACAAGCTCTGCATATTCCTTTTGATATCGAGCTATACACAGCAAACGGCGAAGTGATTGAGTTACAATGTAACGGAAAGTCAGTTGATAATGTACTAGACGTGAAAGAAGCGGAGCAAACCTTCGTATTCGAAAACGTTCAAGAGCAACCAATTCCATCACTTCTACGTGAGTTCTCTGCACCAGTTAAATTGGAATACGATTACTCAGATGAAGAGCTGATCTTCTTGATGGTTAATGCTCGCAATGAGTTTTCTCGTTGGGATGCTGGCCAAATGCTGCTTGCGAAATACATTCGCAGTAACGTTGCGAATGTACAGCAAGGCAAAGAGTTCGAGCTATCTACCGCTGTGGTTGACGCATTCCGTGGTGTCTTACTCAGTGAATCGCTAGAGCCTGCGTTTATTGCTGAGATGCTATCACTGCCAAGTCATAATGAAGTATCTGGTTGGTATGATCGTGTTGATGTTGATGCGATTGCGTCAGTACTCAAATCAATGAAGGTAACACTGGCTGCAGAACTGCAAGATGAACTGGCTGCTGTATACCATAGTCATGCATTAAAAGAGTACACCATCGATCATGATTCAATTGGTAAGCGTACATTGCGTAAGGTTTGTTTGAGCTACCTAGCGCACACTGAGTTGGGTAACGACCTGGCTGTTGAGATGTACGAATCTGCAAATAATATGACAGATACGATGGCAGCAATGGGCGCTGCAAACAGTGCACAACTTGCGTGTCGTGAAACGCTAATGGCGGATTACAGCGATAAGTGGAAACACGACGGTTTGGTTATGGATAAGTGGTTCGCACTGCAAGGTACGAATCCAAGCAGCGATGCCTTAGAAGTGATCAAGGCGTCGATGTCTCACCAAGCATTTAGCTTGAAGAACCCGAACCGTACTCGTAACTTGGTTGGCTCGTTCCTGAACATGAACCCAGTTCAGTTCCACGATAAGTCAGGTAAAGGTTACCAGTTTGCCGGTGAGATTCTACAAGAGCTAAATAGTAGTAACCCGCAAGTGGCATCTCGCTTGATTGATCCACTGCTTAAGTTCCGTAAGTACGATGACGAGCGTCAAGCATTGATCAAAGCGGAGTTAGAAACGCTAAAGTTGATGGATAACCTAGCGAAAGACCTATTCGAGAAAGTGACTAAAGCACTCGAAGCTTAATTTGAGCAAGTCTTGATTTAACCTATCGAATATAGTCAACTAGTGACTACTTTAAAGCCAGTGATACGATTGTATTGCTGGCTTTTTCATCAAAAATGCCGATTTATCGGAATACTGTTTATTTATACAGGTGTTGTATGAACAGCTACCATTTTAGACTTAACATTACTTACCAGCAGTTTTTGGCCAATTATTCGGGTGCCGCAGCCAACGTTCATGTGGTGACAACAACGGGTTTGAGACTCCAATTACCTGCAACTCGATTCAGACCATTTCTTACACAAATAGGGGTGAAAGGGCTATTTAGACTAACAACTGACCAAAATAATAAGTTTATTAAGTTGGAAGCTCTGTAAGCCGCGTCATAACTAGAGAGTTAAAAGGAATCTTAATCACATAATCAAACATTTCACCTCCTACCACCCCGAAAATTATTAACTATTTTTCAATAATGCTTTTACAATAAATGGATGCATTACCTTTGCTTAACTCACTTGTGAAACCAGAGGTTTAGAGCCCTGTTTTTGAGTGAGCTGAGTGATCCCCCTAATAATAAAATACAATTCTAATTGTGGAGTGTGACTATGACCGCACGTGAAACTGTGGTTCCAGTTTTGCTTGAAAAAGTGTACAAACTGATTCAAGACAAACTAGACCTTGCTCATCGACCTCTAGTAACTCAACTTGCTCAACACATGTTTAGTAATGTTTCTCACGACGACCTTATCCAGAGAAACGAATCCGATTTATACGGTGCTGTAGTTAGCTTATGGCATCACATCAATGAGAAGAAAGCCGACGATATTTCTGTGCGAGTTTTCAACCCGACAGTCAGTCGTCAGGGTTGGCAATCAACGCATACCATTGTTGAAATTGTCGTTCCAGATAGCCCATTTTTAGTCGACTCGGTAAAAATGGCACTTACTCGCCTTGATCTCTCTTCTCACTTAATGCTCCACAACCCAACTCAAATTCTTCGTTCAGACAAAGGAGATGTTGTCGGTGTCAGCGCAAACGAAGGCGTTTTCCAGTCACTGTTCCACATTGAGGTTGACCGTCTGAGCAGCAAAGCTGAAATGACGCAGCTGAAAGAAGAGCTACTGGCGATCTTCCGAGATACAGGTCTGGTTGTTAATGACTGGATGAAAATGGTTGAACGACTACAAACCGTAACCAACCAAGTAGAATCTCAGAAAGAGACCATCCCAGTAGATGAGAAGCGCTTTGAAGAAACAGTTGCGTTCTTGCGTTGGCTTGGTGAGCACAACTTCACATTCATGGGCTACAAAGAGTACGATCTAGTTTCGGTTGATGGCGATACAGTTCTAAAACCAACGGAAGAGCAAGGCCTTGGTTTGTTTGCGAACTCGAACCGTGTTCGTGATGTAAAACTGTCTGAATTCTCTGACTCGGCAAGACTAGAAGCGAAAAAACCTTACGTTCTTATTCTAACGAAAGGCAATACCGCATCACGCATTCACCGCCCAGCGTATACGGATTACATCGGTATCAAGAAGTTTGATGAGAACGGCAAAGTGGTTGGTGAGCATCGCTTTACTGGTCTTTACACGTCTGCAGTTTATAACCACACAGTAGAAACCATTCCACTTGTTCGTGAAAAAGTAGAACGTATTCTAGAGGCGAGTGGTTACCGTGAAGGTTCATACTCTTACAAAGCACTGCACAATATCCTAGAAAACTACCCACGCGATGAATTGCTGCAAGCGCGTGAAGAAGAGCTGCTTGAAGTCGGTACCGGTGTTGTTCAAATGCAAGATCGCGACCTACTACGTCTGTTTGTTCGCAAAGACCCGTTTGGTCGTTTCTTTAGCTGTATGGTGTATGTAACGAAAGACCGTTACAACACGGAGCTTCGTCGTCAGACTCAACGCATTCTTAAGCAGTACTTTGGTTGTGAGCAAGAAGTTGAATTCACAACATACTTCTCTGAAAGCCCTCTGGCGAGAACGCACTATATTGTTCGTGTTGATAACAACAACATGGACGTCGACGTTAAGACAATCGAGCAGAATTTAATGGAAGTATCATCGACTTGGGATGACCGCCTATCGGAGTCAATCATTGCAAACTTTGGTGAGAGCAAAGGACTTCCACTGTCGAAAGAGTACATGCGTGCATTCCCGCGTTCATACAAAGAAGACATGATGCCGGGTTCTGCCGTTGCAGATATTGAGCGCTTGGAAGCTCTGACTGAAGAGAACAAGCTGGGTATGTTGTTCTACCGCCCACAAGAAGAGGCAGCGGATTCGAAAGCGGTTCGTCTAAAGCTTTTCTATCACAGTGATGAGCCAATTCACCTTTCAGACGTGATGCCGATGTTGGAAAATCTAGGTCTACGCGTGATTGGTGAGTCGCCTTATGAAGTGCGCAAAACTAATGGTGTTACTTACTGGATCCTTGATTTCTCAATGTTACATAAGAGCGAAGAGACAATTGATCTTCGTGAAGCGCGTGATCTTTTCCAACAAGCATTCGCGGCTATTTGGGCGGGTGAGCTTGAGAGCGATGGTTTCAACCGTCTAGTACTGGGTGCTGGTCTGTCAGGCCAGGAAATCTCTATCCTACGTGCTTATGCTCGTTACATGCGTCAAGTTGGCTTCCCATTCAGTCAACAGTACATTGAAGAAACACTGTCGCATTACCCGGAACTTGCAAAAGGTCTGGTTAAGCTATTTGCTAAGCGTTTTGATCCTAAACACAAGGGCAGCGCGAAAGGTCAACAAGATCTTATTAAAACGATCACTGAACAACTAGACCATGTAGAGAGCTTGGATGATGATCGTATCATTCGCCGTTACATGGAAATGATCAGTGCGACGCTTCGTACTAACTACTACCAAGTAGATGAGAACAAGCAAGCGAAACCATGGCTAGCATTGAAGATGAAGCCAAGCGAGATTCCAGATATCCCGGCACCAGTTCCGGCATTTGAGATCTTCGTTTACGCACCAGACATTGAAGGTGTTCACCTACGTGGCGGTAAAGTGGCTCGTGGTGGTCTTCGTTGGTCAGATCGTCAGGAAGATTTCCGTACTGAGATTCTTGGCCTAGTTAAAGCGCAACAAGTTAAGAACACAGTAATTGTTCCTGTTGGCGCGAAAGGTGGTTTCGTTTGTAAGCGTCAGCACACAATGACTGGCCGTGACGAAATCTTTGCTGAAGGGCAACGCTGTTACAAACGCTTCATTCGTGCACTACTGGATGTATCTGATAACATCATTGAAGGTGAAGTGATTCCACCTAAGAGTGTGGTTCGTCATGATGAAGATGATCCGTACTTGGTTGTTGCTGCAGATAAAGGCACTGCGACATTCTCAGATTTGGCGAACTCTGTATCAGCTGAATACAACTTCTGGCTAGGTGATGCATTCGCATCGGGTGGTTCTAACGGTTATGACCACAAAGCGATGGGTATCACTGCGAAAGGTGGTTGGGAATCGGTTAAGCGTCACTTCCGTGAGATGGGCATTGACTGTCAAACCACAGATTTCACTGCAATTGGTGTAGGTGACATGGCGGGTGACGTATTTGGTAACGGTATGCTGCTGTCGAAGCACATTCGTCTGCAAGCTGCGTTTAACCACATGCACATCTTCATCGATCCAAATCCTGAGTCTGCAAGCAGTTGGGAAGAGCGTAACCGTCTATTCAATCTACCTCGCTCTAGCTGGGAAGATTACAACAAGGAGCTGATTTCTAAGGGTGGCGGTATTTTCTCTCGTCGTTCTAAGTCAATTGCTCTAACACCTGAAATCCAAAAGATGCTTGGCACTAAGAAAGCATCGCTAGCACCAAATGATTTGATCAAGATGATCTTGTCTATGAAGGTGGATCTACTTTGGAATGGTGGTATCGGTACTTATGTGAAGTCTTCAAACGAGACTCACACTGATGTTGGTGACCGCGCAAACGACGTGTTACGTATTGATGGCCGTGACCTACAAGCGAAAGTTGTTGGTGAAGGTGGTAACTTAGGTATGACTCAACTGGGTCGTATCGAGTATGGTCTAGCTGGTGGTCGTGTAAACACTGATTTCGTTGATAACGTTGGCGGTGTTGACTGTTCAGATAACGAAGTCAACATTAAGATCTTCTTGAACGGTCTAGTATCAAATGGCGATCTAACGGTTAAGCAGCGTAACCAAGTGCTTGAGTCGATGGAAGACGAAGTCGGCGAAATCGTTCTTGATGATGCGTACTGCCAAGCTGAGTCTATCTCTGTGACCGAGCACCAAGGTGTTAGCCTAGTGAAAGAGCAGATTCGCTTTATTCACACTATGGAGAAAGCGGGCTACCTGGATCGTGGTCTTGAGTACATCCCAGATGATGAAACGCTACTAGAGCGTGAGAAGCAGGGCAATGCACTAACACGTCCTGAGCTTTCTGTATTGATTGCTTATGCGAAGATGGTACTTAAAGAAGATTTGGTTTGTGACGAAATTGCGAATGATGAATTCCATGCTCAGCAATTGACACAATACTTCCCAACCGAGTTACGCCGTAACTATGTGCAACACATGGATAACCATCCGCTACGTGCAGAGATCATTGCAACAGCGCTAGCGAACCAAATGGTTAACGAAATGGGCTGTAACTTCGTGACACGTCTACAAGAAGAGACGGGTGCAGATATTGTTGATATCGCCAATGCATATACGGCATCTCGCGAAATCTACGGCTTTGGTGATGTGCTTAAGCGTATTCGTGCACTAGATAACGTGGCATCTTCAGATGCTCAATACGATCTTATATTCCATGTTCGCCGAGCGATGCGTCGTATCAGCCGTTGGTTGCTACGTAACCGTCCAGGCAAACAATCTGTGACTGCATTGATTGAACTATACCGTGAAGATGTGAATGCGATTACTAAGGTTCTTGATGACACGCTAGTCGCTGCAGAAGTAGAAGAGCACAACGCGGTTGCTAAGGTTTGGGTAGAGCAAGGCGTTGAAGAAGAGTTAGCAAACTCTGTTGCGCGTTTGTCTAGCCTATACTCAGCACTGGATATATCCACAGTGGCTCGTGAGACGGGTAAAACAGTTGAGCAAGCGTCTAAACTGTACTTTAACTTGGGCGATCGCTTGTCACTGCACTGGTTCTTGAAACAGATCAACAGCCAAGCAGTAGACAATAACTGGCAAGCACTCGCTCGTGCTGCATTCCGTGAAGATCTAGATTGGCAACAACGTCAGCTAACTGGCCAAGTGCTAACGTGTGGCTGCGCCGCTGACCTTGATGTAATTAAGGCTCTGGATGATTGGATGGAAAGCAATGCGGTATCACTGCATCGCTGGGAAAGCATCTTGAATGAGTTCAAAGTTGGTTCTGTCCATGAGTTTGCTAAGTTCTCAGTCGCACTGCGTGAGCTGATGTTGCTTAACCTGAACTGTATGTCGAAAGACCAGTAAGCTCTTTCATCATTAAAGTTCTTATGATCATTATGTAAATACAATGGCAGCCAATTGAGGCTGCCATTTTTATTTCTAGAAACTTTAACTCTCAGAAGCATTTATTTTTAGAAGCCCTTATTCTTAGGAACTCAGGAGAGTTAACAGTATTTCATCTGAAATTCCAACGGGATAGACGGTAACGTTTGCTTAATTGTTGATTTAGATTCGCTCGAAACAGAATTATCTTATCCTTACGGGCAGTAATAGATTGAATTGTTGGGTAAATAAGTAAATAATATCGCCCCGTTTACACGGGGTTTTTTTCTATCGGAGGCACAATGCTTTACCGTCTAGCCAGAACTGGCTTTTTCCAACTTGATGCCGAAAAGGCACATGATCTTGCAATTCAAAACTTCAAGCGTTTCACTGGCACTCCAGTTGATCTTCTATACCGTCAGCAACTACCACATCGTCCTGTCGAGGTAATGGGTTTAACGTTTAAAAACCCAGTAGGTCTAGCGGCTGGTCTAGATAAGAACGGTGAATGTATCGATGCATTTGGCGCGATGGGTTTCGGCTTCGTTGAAGTTGGCACTGTTACGCCACGTCCGCAAGCGGGCAACGATAAACCTCGTCTTTTCCGACTTGTTGAAGCGGAAGGTATCATCAACCGTATGGGTTTCAATAACCTAGGTGTTGATAACCTAGTAGAGAATGTTAAAAAGTCGAACTATGACGGCATTCTTGGTATTAATATCGGTAAGAATAAAGATACTCCGATTGAGAAGGGTGCTGAAGACTACTTAATCTGTATGGAAAAGGTTTATCAGTACGCAGGTTACATTGCGGTAAACATCTCTTCTCCAAATACTCCAGGACTGCGTTCTCTTCAATACGGCGAAGCGTTAGATGAACTTCTGGCAGAATTGAAAACCAAACAAGCAGAACTTGAAGAGAAACATGGTAAGTATGTTCCTCTTGCGCTTAAGATTGCTCCGGATCTAAGCGATGATGAAATCAGCCAAATTTGTGAGTCGTTGATCAAGAATAAGATCGACGGTGTGATCGCAACTAATACAACACTTGATCGTTCTATCGTTGAAGGTATGAAACACGCGAACGAGGCAGGTGGTTTAAGTGGCCGTCCAGTTCAGTCTCGCAGTACTGAAGTAGTACGTAAGCTTTACGAAGAGCTGGGTGACGAACTACCGATCATCGGGGTAGGCGGTGTTGATTCTTACGTTGCTGCAAAAGAGAAAATGATGGCAGGCGCTAAGCTTGTTCAAGTTTACTCAGGCTTCATCTACAAAGGACCAAGCCTAGTGAGCGATATTGTTAAAAACCTATAATGCGAGTGACGATCTTGATCGTCAGGTTATAAGTTGATACATATCACTAAAAGATACACTGTAACTCGCTGAGTTTTAGAGAAAAGAGGAATTTCATTTCCTCTTTTTTTTTGCCTATTGCTCAGTAAAATTACTGCATTGAAGGGTAATTTTGCGTTTTACCTAATGGAATGCTTCAACAGTGTGAGACGAAACGATGCTTAAACCTAGTGATACATGGAGTTGGTACTACGATGAACAGCAATGTTCATTAATGCTAAACCTCGGAGAGGATATGATTTTCAAAACTAACCTCGTCCGTAACAAGCTGGTGGATTGTGCATTCAAGGACAATGAGTTCACTGTTGATGACGCTTCATCATACCAAACCTTTAAAGAGCAGATCGCAGGCTTAGAGCTTTCAGAACCTCGTCAAGCTGAGCTAGCACTTTACTGTGTGGCGGCAAAGCGTTTCCACAAACCTGTTCAACCTAAAAGCTGGTTTTTTGAATCTCAAGCATATGGCCATGAGTGTCCTCAAGAGGGCGATATCGTTCGTATGAACAATCAGCATAGCCTTGGCTATTTCATCGTCTTGGAAGTGGGAGAGTGCGCGAGCTTGTGCGCTTCAGTGGACCTAGATGAGTTCAATTTAACTTCTTCTAAAGCACTCCAATTTGGTGATTCAATTAAAGTGATGCACGATAGAATGGTAGACGCAAATGCCATATTGCATCATCACCGCCACATAGCGATGGTAGGCTAGTCAAAAACAACGCTCTCATACTCAAGAAAATCGACTTCAGGGTCGATTTTTTTATACCTAAAATTCAGTACTCCAACCAAATTACTCATAGATAATTTGTCTATGAGGCGCTTTTTCACACAACTCACGCTTATTTTTTCAACTTAATTCCAACACGTTTTTGAGCCAATATTTGAAAATAGGGCGTTAAAATTCCCTGTTTATGGGGTTTTGTAATCAACTTTCAGTATGAATTTTGATTTGGTATATACCAATATTGGTACGAATAATAATTCACATAGTCGTTTGAACGTGAATATTCATTGAATAGAGTCTGTAGGTGGTTCGATTTTTGACCGTTTGGTGTAGCTTGGGCTTCGGAGTTAGCAAGTGCTTCGTATAGCGAACATTTGCTGAGCAATTAGGTGGAAGAATCAATGAAAAGATGTGTTTAGAGTGACGCTTATTGACTCAAATAAGGTATAATCGAGCTCATTTTTATCAATAAAAGAACACTATGAATCAATATCTAGCGGTTACCTCAAACGGCCTTGAGAATTTATTAGTTGAAGAACTAACCCAACTAGGGATTACAAACGCAAAACCTGTACAAGCAGGTGTTAAATTCAAAGCGACGAATGAGCAGATTTATCGTTGTTGTTTGTGGAGTCGTCTGGCTTCGAGATTTGTACGTGTCCTTTCTGAGTTCACTTGTCAAGACGACATGGACCTGTACCTTTCAACTACGGCCGTTAACTGGGTTAACCAATTCCATAGCTCTAAGCGCTTTGTGGTTGACTTCAACGGTACTAACCGTGAAATCCGTAATAGTCAGTACGGTGCTATGAAAGTGAAAGATGCGGTTGTTGACTGCTTCGAAAAGAAATCTTTACCTCGTCCAAATATCAGCAAAGAAAATCCAGATATCCGTATCCATGTTCGTCTGCACCGTGATAAAGCGATTCTTGGTGTTGATATGGTGGGTAGCGGTCTTCACCAACGTGGCTACCGTCCAGAATCTGGCCGAGCACCTCTACGCGAAACATTAGCAGCGGCTATCTTGCTTCGTAGTGGCTGGGATGCGACGAAACCTTTCCTAGATCCAATGTGTGGTTCGGGTACGCTAGTTATTGAAGCGGCAATGATGGCTGCGAATATGGCGCCAGGCGTTAAACGTCAGAAGTGGGGCTTCCAAGCTCTTGAAGACTTTGATGCTGAACTATGGGCGGAAATCAAGTCAGAAGCGAACGTTCAAGCTCGGCGTGGTTTGAAAAAAGTAGAGTGCAAGTTCTACGGTTACGATAACGATGCTCGCGTTCTAAAAACGGCACGTGATAACGCGCGCCGTGCTGGCGTTGAAGACTTAATCGAATTCGAATTGGGTGATGCGGCGCTAGTGAAACGTCCTGCTGAGTTTGATAACGGTGTGATTGTATCGAACCCACCATATGGTGAGCGTCTAGGTACAGAACCGGGCCTTATCGCACTGTACACAGCATTTGGTGCTCAATTGAAATCAGAGTTTGGCGGTTGCAACGCGTCAATCTTCTCTAGCTCTGATGAACTGCTAAGCTGCCTACGTATGCGTGCTGACAAACAGTTCAAATTGAACAATGGTGCGTTACCGTGTCACCAAAAGAACTACTCAATCTCTGACCGTCCTATGTCAGAGCGTCCTTCTGAGCAGCAAGAACAACAAATCGCCCCAGATTTTGCTAACCGTTTGAAAAAGAACATTGGCAAAATTGGTAAATGGGCTAAGAAAGAGCAACTTGACTGCTATCGTATCTACGACGCAGACCTTCCAGAATACAACGTCGCTATCGACGTTTATCCAGGTCACCTTGTGATTCAAGAGTATGCAGCACCGAAGAACGTTCCTGAAGAGAAGGCGAAACGCCGTCTAACAGACATCATTCGCGCATCTATTCAAGTAACAGGCGTAGAAGCGAACAATGTCGTTCTTAAAGTGCGTCAGAAGCAGAAAGGGTCTTCTCAATATCAGAAGTTATCTCAAGACTCTTCGAATCTAGAAGTAAACGAATATGGCGTGAAGCTGATCGTAAACCTTCATGATTACCTAGACACGGGTCTGTTCTTGGACCACAAATTAACGCGTCGACGCATTGGTGAGATGGCAGCGGGTAAAGATTTCTTGAACCTGTTCGCTTACACCGGCTCTGCAACAGTTCATGCTGCGGTTGGTGGTGCTCGCACGACTAAGACTGTCGATATGTCGAATACCTACCTAGAGTGGGCGAAAGAGAACATGGAGCTTAACGGTCGAGTAGGCCGCCAACACCAATTTGTTCAAGCTGATTGTCTACAATGGCTAGCAAAAGAGAATGGTAACTACGATCTTATCTTTATCGATCCGCCGACATTCTCTAACTCTAAGCGTATGGAGCAGACATTCGATGTACAGCGTGACCATATTCAGTTAATGGAGAACCTGAAACGCATTCTTCGTGAAGAAGGCACGATTGTGTTCTCGAACAACAAACGTCACTTTAAAATGGATCTAGAAGGCCTAGAGGCGTTAGGCCTTAAAGCACAGAACATTTCTGGTAAGACATTGCCTCTAGATTTCGCACGTAATAAGCACATCCATAACTGTTGGGTTATTACTCATAAGTAATGTGTTGTGCACGAATAAGGATAGATAAGTGCTGACACTATACAGTACTGAAGGGTGCCATCTGTGTGAGATGGCATTTGAACTTACGGAACAGTTAAACATTAGCCAACACGTGCAAGTTGTTGATATTGCGTTCGATGATGCGTTATTTTCCCGTTACGGGGTCACTATTCCGGTGCTAAAATTTGAAAGTTCTGACCAAGGAATTTGCTCAGAGCTCAACTGGCCATTTGGCTTGTTAGAATTAAACGATTGGTTAAGAAAGAATGGCATTACTTACAATTCATAATGGTCAGCTAGCATTTGGTGATCACCCATTATTAGATCGCGCAGATTTCGCTCTGCAAGAAAACGAACGAGTTTGTTTGGTTGGCCGTAATGGCGCGGGCAAGTCGACCTTAATGAAGGTCCTTGCCGGTGAGATCATTATGGATGACGGTAAGATGCAAGTGACACAAGATGTCGTTGTATCGCGTCTGGAGCAAGATCCACCACGTAATGAAGAGGGCACGGTTTACGAATACGTGTCTGGTGGTTTGGCCGAAGTCGGCGAAAAGCTCAAGATCTATCATGATCTATTGGATCTCATTGCTGAAGACCCAAGTGAGAAGAACATTAACCGTTTAGCACGTGTTCAAGAGGAACTGGATCATGCGAACGCTTGGCGTTTCGATGATCGCGTTAACAATGTACTTGGTGCACTGAAACTTTCTCCAAATACTAAACTGACGGATTTGTCTGGTGGTTGGCAGCGTAAAGCAGCTCTGGCTCGTGCGCTTGTATGCGACCCTGACGTACTACTTCTTGATGAGCCAACTAACCACCTAGACGTAACAACGATTGAGTGGCTAGAAGGTTTCTTAAAAGACTTCCGTGGTTCTATCATCTTTATCTCTCACGACCGTGCATTCATTAAGTCAATGGCTACTCGTATCGTTGATTTAGATCGTGGGCAGTTGAGCTCGTTCCCTGGTGATTACGAAAATTACCTTGTAGAGAAAGAAGAAGCGCTTCGTGTTGAAGAGATGCAGAACGCTGAATTCGACAAGAAGCTTGCGCAAGAGGAAGTTTGGATCCGTCAAGGTATTAAAGCTCGTCGTACCCGTAATGAAGGCCGTGTACGTGCTCTTAAAAAGCTTCGTGAAGAGCGTCAGAACCGTCGTGAAGTGCAGGGCAAGGCCGTTATTCAAATCGATGACGCACAGCGCTCAGGTAAGATTGTATTTGAAGCTGAGAACCTCAACTTCGGCTTTGAAGGCAAAGACATTGTTAAAGACTTTAGCTTCAACATCATGCGTGGCGATCGTATCGCTCTGATTGGTCCTAATGGTTGTGGTAAGAGTACGGTACTGAAACTGCTATTAGACCAGCTTAAGCCTGACTCTGGCCGTTTGCATTGTGGTACTAAGCTTGAAGTGGCTTACTTTGACCAATACCGAGAGATCTTAGACCCAGAGAAGTCGGTTATCGATAACCTTGCTGATGGTAAGCAGGAAGTGATGGTTGGCGGCCGTGAAAGACACGCATTGAGCTATCTCCAAGATTTTTTGTTCTCACCTAAACGTGCTCGTACTCCGGTTAAAGCGCTTTCTGGCGGTGAGAAGAATCGACTACTTTTAGCTCGTATTTTCCTCAAATCGAACAATTTGTTGATTCTTGATGAACCAACCAACGATTTAGATATCGAAACTTTGGAACTTTTAGAGGATTTGCTTGCCAACTATCAGGGGACGCTTCTATTAGTGAGCCACGACCGTCAGTTCGTAGACAACACGGTAATGACGAGTTGGATCTTTGAAGGTAACGGCGTTATTGAAGAATTCGTGGGTGGTTATCATGATGCTCAACAGCAGAGAACCCAAGTTCTTCAGTCACGTCAGGTTGAAAAGCCATCAAAGAAAGCAAAAGTAGTTGAGGAAACTCCCAAAACTACGGCTGTGAAGGCTAAACCTAAGAAGTTATCGTATAAGCTACAGCGAGAGCTTGAAGCGCTACCTATGCGTTTAGAGGAATTGGAAGCCCAAATTGAAACTCTTCAGGAAGAAGTCAATGAACCTAACTTCTTTTCAAAACCTGTAGAGCAGACACAACCAGTTTTAGATAAGCTAACTGCTGTAGAGCAGGAGCTAGAAGTTGCTTTTGAGCGTTGGGAAGAGCTCGAGGCACTACAACAGGAAAGTTAAGAAGTAATAATGAGTAGTACGAATTTTAAGTTAACTACGATTGCAGCCTTAGTTTTGGCTGCAACAAATGCTAATGCTGCCTTGTATCAGGTTGTTGAGGTAGAAAAGCCTGCTGCGATTGCAAATGCAACTGAGACATTTGGCGTCGCTATTCAACCTGGTAGTGCGACGGATGGGTCTAATGAACTTGCTATGGGTTGTTTCGATTCTAACGCGACAAACTGTGCAACCGACTCGTTTAAGTTAGCTGGTGAAACACGTAATACGGTTGAAGGTGTTAGTTATCGTGAAGAAGTCCCTTTCGCGATGGACGCTGCTTTCCAGTATATCCAAGAGTTTGATGACTTCGAAAATTATTGTTATCG
Source organism: Vibrio sp. D404a (assembly GCF_030248535.1). Classification (GTDB taxonomy): domain Bacteria; phylum Pseudomonadota; class Gammaproteobacteria; order Enterobacterales; family Vibrionaceae; genus Vibrio. The sequence continues at coordinate 47,482 of NZ_JAHGAJ010000002.1, forward strand.
CGAATTAAAGTACTCGACTTGTGAAAGTTGGGCTTTACAGCGTTGGAAGACTTGGGAGTTAGAAATTAATGATCTAACACATGTTAATACTCAGGCCTTTGTAGAGGGCGGCACCTCTTCTATAAGCACATATAATGTTGTCATTAACGCTCTTGATAACGCTGCTGCACCTCTTGGTATCGAGTCAAATGGTAATGATATTCGCAACAATGCGGTGACTACTGTTCCTGTAGTAGCGGCTTCAGAATCTCGCGCTTGGGGCGCTAAAACACTTAGCGACGGTACTGTTGTTAACTATGGCAGCATATCTGTAGATCAGCCGAATACAGGAACTTCTACGATTACATTTAGCTCTAAAGCTGCTATCTGGGATGACAAAAACAATACCCAACAGCTGGATTGGATTCTAAGTGATGTTCCTCAAAATGGTGATTATTTCGCTCAAGGTAGTATGCGTGGCCTTGTAGAAAAAAGCGGGAAATTATACGGTGTAGGCTTTAACACTAGAAAGGGTTCGGGCGATCTTCAAGATATGAACGCAAGTGTCTTTATAAGTGATGGTATAGATTTGGCTACGGCACAATGGACAACAACAGATATTGATGGGGCGAGAGTGAATTCGGGTTCATCAAATGATGATGCTTTGTATAGTAATTCAGTTGTGGCCGATATAAATGACAATCTTCTAGCTGTCGGTTATGCAAAACGTAATGGTTATGTGCCAGAAAGTGGCTCAGCTGCAAACAAAGCGTTTGTTGTTGATAACATTGCTTCTGGTTCTCCTTCTGCAAACTTTACGTTACAAAGTTCGTTGTTCTTCACTGGTGCAGGTTCGGAAGCTAAAGCGCTTAATAACTTCAATGAGTTTGTTGGCCAAGTTGACGCAGATACTATTCGTGAAGTAGACGGCAGCGAACGTCGCCATCGTGGTTTTATTTACCCATATCAAGCAACCGGTACAGACGCATCAAGAATCGCACTGTTCGATAGCAAAGCTTGGTGGTTAGATGACCTGACTAACGGTGCTAATGCTGATGGCCAAGATTTTTCAGACCAGAATAACTTCTTCCGTATTATCGACGCATCAGACATTAACGACGCCGGTGTTATTTCAGCAACGGCTATCAAATGCACAGTTAACGGTGTACCACAACAGTACGACACTACGTCACACAACTCATACTGTGGCAACGCATCTTCTGACGCTGTAGAACAAGTCGTAGCAGTTAAACTAGTACCAATCTCTGGTGCAACATCGGATGACATTAAAGAACGTGGTACAGACTCTCAGAACGTTGAACGTCAAGGTGCAGGCCTTGGTGTTTTCGCTTTGACACTGCTTGGTTTCCTCGGGTTCCGTAGAAAATTTAAATAATTTTAGCTCTTGAGCCCAAGTTCACAGTTCTGAACTTGGGCTTTTTTTCGCCTTGAGAAAAGTAAGATCTTGGTTAATTCTTAAAGTTGGAGTCACAGAAACTCCACGATGTTGTAATCATTATATGTTTAGAAATGGACACCCGTATGAGGACTGCACTATGAAGAGACAAAAGCGTGATCGCCTAGAACGAGCACAATCTCAAGGCTACAAGGCTGGTTTAAATGGAAGGTCGCAAGAAGCTTGCCCGTATAGCCAAATGGATTCTCGGTCGTATTGGCTAGGTGGTTGGCGTGATGCCAAAGATGACAAACAAGCAGGTCTCTATAAGTAATAGGACAAACGTCAAGGATTTCAAAGGCTCCGATTTCGGAGCCTTGTTATTTTCTAGTGGAGAGTGCTGGTGGACGTAACGATTGAAACATATCATTGTTTACTAAAACAGTACCGCCTAATGCACTATAACTAAATGGTTTGAGGTAAAAGAGAAGCCGCAATCTGCGGCTTCTCTTAACTATTCTTTTAGAAAGAAGAGGTATCTTGGAAAAGACCTACTTTTAGATCTTTTGCAACGTAGATTTCTTTACCATCTACAAGAACGCGACCATCAGCTAAACCCATAACCAGTTTACGGTTAACAACACGCTTCATGTGGATTTCGTACGTTACTTTTTTTGCAGTCGGTAGGATTTGGCCTGTGAACTTCACTTCGCCAACACCCAGAGCACGGCCTTTACCTTCACCGCCAACCCAACCAAGGAAGAAGCCAACAAGCTGCCACATTGCGTCTAGACCTAGACAACCAGGCATTACAGGGTCACCCGGGAAGTGACAATCAAAGAACCATAGGTCTGGAGTAATATCTAACTCAGCAAGGATTAGACCTTTGCCAAAATCACCCTCAGTTTCTGACATCTTAGTGATGCGATCCATCATCAACATGTTTGGTGCTGGAAGTTGAGGGCCTTGTGGCCATAGTTCGCCTTGGCTTGATGCTAGAAGCTCTTCGCGAGTGTAAGAATCACGTTTGTTTTGCATTATCAATTTACTCCAATTTTTGATAGGTGCATATTAGTGAACACGTGTACGCTAAACAAGTCCGATCAGTACTAGACAAACCAGTTTTTGATGCGTTCCACAATTCCTGGCGGATGTTCATGTCTTTCAAAGTTTTCAATACGTTCCGCGATTTTGCTAAGAACGCTTTCTTGTTCTTCATCCCTAAATGGTTTGTTCATAATGAGGGGAATTGCTTCATCTACATTAGAGACTGACCAAATATGGAACTCTCCGTTTTTGATACTATCTACTACATCTGGCATCAGTGCCAAATGCTTTAAATTTGAATGAGGTAAGATCACACCTTGTTCGCCTGTTAGGCCTTGGTGTTTACACACATGGTAGAAGCCTTCAATCTTTTCATTCAGCCCGCCAACCGCTTGTACGCGGCCAAATTGGTCCACGGCACCAGTAACAGCGATTTGTTGATTAATCGGGTATTCAGAAAGGGCACTAACCAGTGAACATAGCTCCGCAAGTGAAGCACTGTCACCATCAACTTCACAGTAAGACTGTTCGAATACCACCGAAGCCGAATATGGCAGAGGATCTTCAAGATTCAGTGATGCACTCACAAAGGCTTGCATGATCATCATACCTTTAGCGTGAAGATTACCACCGAGTTCAGCTTTACGTTCTACGTCCGAGATATCGCCGTCACCAAAGTGGATGACACATGAAATACGTGCAGGCTCACCGTAAGAGATTGGATGCCCTGGAACATCGATAACGGTTAAACCATTAACTTGGCCAACTTGTTCACCCTGAGTCTCAATGATCACTTGTCCGTCGAGAATATCATCGAGAGCACGTTCTGGAAGGTAAGACTCTCGTTGGTATTTGTGGATCAAGGCCTGCTCAATATGGTTCGCATCAATGCTCTTATCATCAGACTCTATAGCTGCTTCGCTAAGTAATGTGTTATGCCAAATAGGACATAGCGGGGTATAAGTTTGGTCTTCAGCTTCGCGAGCACCTGCAGATAATAACGCAGTGACAGCGTCGACAGTAAGATCGGGTAACTGGTAACGATTTTGTAGCCATTTGAGGTAGCCTAGATACTCGGTCAAGCTATCTTGATTGAGTTTGAGGTCTTGTTCAATCTCGCTAAATAGGCAGAAACCACTGCGAATATCGCTATCCAAATAGTCTAGATCACCCATTTGACCGCGATCACCAACAACAAGCAACTTGATGTTGTATGAGCGAGCAGATTGTGGCTGAGATAGGTGGTCTGGGTTACTTGTGATTGGCTCGATCTCATCGCCCAGTAGAGCCGACTTGAGAAGCAACCAGCTACCCGGGTTCGCGAGGATCAAATTTGCTGAAACAATCAGAAAGCCGTTATCTGCTTTAGAGAGTAAACCTTGCTTGGTTGCAATGATTTGGCCTTCTTTTGATTCAACTTGATCGAACAGCGCTTGTGCATTTAACGACTCAGTTCTAATCACCGGTTGATTGTTGTCTGAAATCGAATTGTTAAGCGACTCAATTATCAATTGACGGTAGATGGCGTTATCTGGTGCGTTGACGAGTAATACGCGTGATAGGCTAGATAGACGAGCAAAGCGTGTTAACGCATCGCGAAATCTATGCTGTATCTGAGTAAATGAAAAAGGCGATAGATTAGGGTACTGCTCTAACTGATGGACGAATTCATCATACTGCGGTGTAACGTGTTGCCAGTCTACTTGAGTCATTGAATCTACTAAATATGGTAAAGAGACAAGGAGTATATAGAAAAACGACAATGCCTAATAGAAGTATCTGTTTAATCGCAATAAACCAAGCAATATAAGTATGATCTTGGTCTATTCTTTTAATTGATCAATTGTCTAATTAGGTAATTTGGGTTACGCTGTCACTAGGATTAACACTCGGGATTTGACATGAAATATCAGCAGCTTGAAAACTTGGAATGTGGTTGGAAATGGAACTATCTGGTTAAGAAATGGAAAGAAGGGGAATCCATTACTCGCCATATCGATTCAAGTGAAGCTGACGTTGCCGTTCAGAACCTTTTGAAACTAGAACACCAGCCTACGGGCGTCTTGGAGTGGATTGAAGAGAACATGTCATTTGAGCTCGATAACAAGCTCAAACAAGCGATTCGAGCTAAACGCAAACGCCACTTCAATGCAGAGCAAGTCCACACCAAAAAGAAATCGATAGACTTAGATTATCGTGTTTGGGAGAAACTGTCTCAGCGTGCAAACGAGTTAGGCTGTACTCTATCTGACGCGATAGAGTATCTTGTTAGTGAAGCATCACGAAGTGAACAGGCGAGTAAAACAGTAACTAGCCTTAAAGAAGACTTGAGTGCGTTACTGTCTGACGATAAATAATAAGCAAGGTGGCTGTTATGATGTATGTAATTCTAATTGGAGCTGCACTCGTATTTTGGTTGGTGGCGATTGATAGACCTGTCCTGAAAGTGCTTTTTGAAAAGGGCCAGATCGCACAAACCAAAGGGCATATGCCGCCTAGCTTTAAACATAACTTACAAGAGATCGGTCGTAACCAAAGTTTTGATGGTGAACTTAAAGTCTACGCAAAACGTTCGGGTTACAATTTGAAATTTTCAAAGCAGATTCCTAAAAGTACTCAACAACGTATTCGTAATGTTTTCCCGCATAATGGTTTTAAATCTAAAGGTTCTAAAAGGGCTTAATGTTCGTACAAGTGCTACATAGGTAGCAGATTACCATTCTAAACCCAGTCAAACCTCGTTGAATTCCTTGGAATAATGCCTTCTACTTTGGAGGCATTATGAAAAAATTCATACTCATCTTATGGTTAATCCCACTTTCATCTGCCGCTGATGATGCGTTGATTAATCCCGTTGCGAAGAAGATAAAATCTCAGATTATGAAGACACTGCACAAACAAGGGCATGATGACCTACCAGGCTTTTGTGATTTGATGTTAGAGATGAGACATCAAAACGCTTATGTTAAAGTGCATCGAATCAAGAGCAGTGGCGATTCCAAGCTGTGTAAAACGGCAAGAAGAGCAGTACCGAAGAAAAGATACCGTTATAAAGAACATGAGAAGTTTATCCGCATACAGATCAGTTTTTAAGATAAGTGTAAGATAAACATAGCGCACTATAACTAAGTTTATTGAGAGAAAAGAAACTATCCCGTGAAAAATAATGCAACTTCATTTAATATCTATTACCAATAATTTAGATAGGCTGTCATAACAGCCAGATAACGAAATGTGGTCAAGGGATTTGTAGGTTGTTGTTAGCAAATAAAAATTACACACCTGAAGTAGTAGAACTCTCAAGAAAAATATCGTCGAATGTTGCAGAACGTTTTAACAAGTGGCTTGTAACTCCTAAATACAAACTCAATCAAAATGTTGTTGATTCGCTACTTAGCTTAGAGAATCGCTATTGTGATGATGTGATCTTTAAAGAATCCGAGCGAATTACGAGCAATCAGCGCATCTTATTGATGTGTGAACAGGATAGGATTGCTGCAAAGCGCGAAAAGATAGCAGCGAAACAGAACACATTACGTTACGTGTTAGAAGACGTATGTGAGACCGCCAATGTACTCTTAGAAAAGAAACTAGAGAGTACACTTATTAGCTCGCTTTTTACTCAGCTTCCTGATTTCAATGATTTTGCCAGCGTCGCATATTCACCCTCGTTAAATTTCAATAAACTTCATCGCTTGGCTGAAGAGAACCGCAGCTTGTCATCAAGTTTAACCGACTTTGTCTCCAATCGGTTATTTTGCGAAAAATATGGCCGAAAGCCTAAGGTAGTTTTAGATCCTAAAGTTGCTGTAGGGCAGATGGGGATCGACAATAGTCGACTGCTTTTTCCAGTTTTGATGAGTCAACCGTTGTTAAAATGGTCGGACGAAAATACCAAACATATAGCCCCTAAGCTGTGGCAACACCTTGTTGTTACTGCAAACGCTACACGTATACGCCTTCAAGATACAAGTGTAAGAGAACCTGATGTCGGCATTCTATTGGGTACGCTACGTATTCTGCCGATGTTCTTAATTTGCAACCACTTCTCACAAACATTTGAAGACGCGCTAGTACAAACGATGCTGAGTTATCGTGAAGCAAGCGACAAACACAATGAATATTATGCCTGTGCAGAAGTGTTACCAGATACAATGTTTCTAGAGAAAGTGTTCTCTCGTATGGAAATGAGTTTGCTGAATAAACTCATTGAACATATCGATTGGAGTCCAAACACCGCCTACATTAAGCAAGCATTGGTTGAAGAAGTCGATGGTGTTGAAGTGTCGGAGCGCAGTGTCTACGGCGCGGCATTAGCACAGGCGCATGCGTTCTCAATCTTTGAAGCACTGAACCATAGCGAGTTGTTTAACTTAAAACATCGTCCATATTGGTTTTCACAAGTCCAGATGTCAGGATTAGCCATAGCCCAGATGAAATCACGAGTACCTGGACAACTGACTAATAGCATATAGTGACGCTGTCACTAATTTAACTTCGATATCAGTCATACGAGCGCCGTATGACTGATGTCGAAGTAGCATACTTTTTCCTAAAGACCTCCAAGAAGCACTTCTTTTAATCTGTTTATGTAAACAGCGATTTCACTATACTCTTTATCTAACTTTCTCTAATTTCAATTCAGCAGTCACTTTGGTCAGCCTTAATGCAATAGCGATACATATTAAGTAGGGCCCAAAATACCAAAGGCTACGTTCAAAGGGTTGCTTAAGCTTGGCTGCTCGGGTGTTTTCAAGGTTTCTCTTGTGTTCTTGGTACTCTAACAACCGACTCTCAATCCAAATTACGTCATCCTCAATCAATTCCGAATCAAAGTCTAAAGTAGGAAAGTTTGATAATTGGAGAGTAGGGAGTGACTCAATATTGGTTTGGTTAAGTGTTTGTGCAACATTGAGAAACCATGAGCAAGATTCGTGGTAAATTGACGCACCGTTTAATGATGATGCGCCACTGCACATATTACTTTTTAACTTGCGCAGGCTGAGACTTTCTATTGCTTCAATGGATGCGAGCGCTCTTGTTGTTTCCGTTTGAGCCCAATCATTTGCTACTGAGGACCGTATTTCAGAAACTGCACCTAGCAAGCCAACACCAGCTAGAATTGGCCAAACATAATCTAAATGTTTCCATTTCAACCGACACATATTGAAACCGCACCACAAAGGAATGTGTAGCAGAAACGTAAGAGCCGCAATCAGTAAAAGAAAATGAAGTGAGTTCGAAAACATGAACTCATTGTCCATAAAGTGGGTCATATGAAAGCCTTTTTCTTACAACATTTGGCTAAAGCATATCTTTGGTAACCGATTGATTGTCAGAGAAAATACAAAAATCTCAGTGGCTACGTTAGATGACTTACGAGAACAATAAATTGAGACAGTGTCACGTTTTAATTTAAGTGTTTTTGAAAAGTGTGTCCTTGTGGCGAACACCGTGCATCTTTACAAGAGCGGAATATCGAGACAACTATGACGTAGCAATCAGAGAAAGATTCATCTTTGATAGCGAATACGTTAGACCACAGCAAGAAATACACTGAGATTTCCATGGTGAAATAAAGCGATCATTCCAAGTTGGCTAATCTGCGAACTACGAGTTAGATAGTTCAAGCTTCACGGTCAATAACTTCGGCGGCCTTGAGTTAAAGCGCTTCGGTATCAAACTTGTGAGGTCAATGAAATGATGACAGCAGCAGAGCTCAAACAATCCATTAGCTGGTTACACAATGATGTGGATGAAGCACTTGAAGATGCCAGTGATGAACATGCAAAAGCACAATACAAAAAGATCTTCGACTGCTTAGAGTGGCTACATGAAATGTTGCTGATGCGAGAGTCAGATAAAAATCACGTGAAAATGCTTGGACACCGTGAAGACTCCAATCAAGTTCAATGCATGGTGTCGAACGTAGTTGGCTTAAACTTCCTAGAAGTAAATGAACTGGCTGACACGGAGTTTTTAATCGGTGACTGGTTCATGTCAGTAACAAACGTGGATGAGCAACAAAGCCACCAAACTAAAATCTATGGGCCATACAAAACAGACCAATAAGCAATGGACGCAGCTCGTAATAGCTTGTCAGTCACAAGGTTCAACGTAACAGAAATCCCAGAGCGCCGCGCCCAATAAGCCAACTGCGTATTATGTATATTATGTTAAATAAGCTGTGATGGATCTAGATATATAGCCTGCGTCCAGTACCCTCACCTTATTTTTATTGCAGATAAGCCTATTCAATTTAACCGAAGTCTATTTACCATAAAATACCTAATAATCATATTCATAATCTTCGATTCAGAATACGTTTATTAGGACTCCATTAATAAACGATCGATCGCTTCGGTGATCTCTTTAGTTCTTACTGGTTTGGTAACGAAATCATTCATACCAACATCTAGGCACGAATATTTGTCTTCAGTCGATGTGTGTGCCGTTAATGCCACAATTGGAATATCGATGTTGTTGTTTCTCATGTGCTTGGTTGTGGTTAAGCCATCCATCACCGGCATCGACACGTCCATAAGTATAATGTCGATTGGTGTTTCGCTGGACTGAACAAAGTTAATCGCTTCTTGCCCATTGCTGGTGATGAAAACTTTGTGTCCTTGTCTCGACAAGATCAGCTGTATCACCATCTGGTTTGTCGGATTGTCTTCAACGACCAGTACTGAATATTGAGCTCTTAGCTTCTGATCTATTGGACAGCGGACTGCTTTTGGCTCGACATGTTCTGTTCTGCGACTCAGAACTGGCAATTGAACTTCAAAACGTGAACCCTTGTTCAATTCACTTGTTACCGCTATTCGGCCATCCATCAGCTCAACCAGACGTTTGGTGATCGCTAAACCTAAGCCGGTTCCACCAAAACGACGAGTGATTGTGCTGTCTGCTTGAACAAATGGACTGAATAATGAAGCCAATTGCTGTGGTTTCATGCCAATACCCGTATCTTCAACCGATATATGGAACGCGCTTTGTTGATAATGAATACCGATGTTGACTTCACCTTGTTCAGTAAACTTAATTGCATTACCGACTAGATTAAAGAGAATCTGGGCCAACCTTGTTTGGTCGATGTAATGCAGCTCGTTGTCTGGCATCTCACACGTTAGATTTAAGTTTAGACCTTTGGCGTCTGCTACCTTTTTTTGTTCAGATAAAACAAACGTTACAGTGTCGCTTACTTTGTTCCATTGTGGTGTTAGTGAAAAGCAGCCTGACTCAATTTTAGAGAAATCCAGTACATCACTAATAATAGCCAATAAGAGTTCAGATGAAGTACTCATGCTCTGAATGATTGACCGCTGATCACAGGTTAAATCAGAGCACTTTAGTGTTTCGATTAAACCAATGATTGCATTTAGTGGTGTTCGTAATTCATGACTCATCATGGCTAAGAATTCTGACTTAGCTTTGTTGGCGCGTTCTTCTTCTTTACGCGCTGATATAAGTTCGGCGGTTCTTTCTCGAACGGTCGCTTCGAGTTTCTCTTTGTTTTCAATATCAAAGACCGCACGTTCTATAAGCGGTCGAAAACGATTCAGTGTTGCTTTTGTTTCTACACTAAAATGTTTGGTGTTTGAGTGAATGAACACAATAACAGCTTGTGTGACACCAGTATCAATCCCTGTCATTAAGACTGAATTGATTTGATCAAGTAAGATAGAGTTTAAGGTGCTAAATTCTGGCAAGGCACGTGGTTCAAATAATATGGTGCATTCACCGTTGATAACCCGAGATAACTTTCCGGAGTCTTGCCAGCAGATATTTTCATAGACGCGGTTATTAGTTAGCAAAGTTTTAAATTTTTCTTTGCTATCTACACGTGAAATAACGATGAAGTCATCGAATTTAATGTATTTCTTAAGGATCAACTCAAGGCTAGAGAATATATCGGAGATTGAGTTAGCTTTGCTGATTTCAGAAATCGTCGATAGGATCACCCTATTCTCTTCTGCTAAGCTTCTTTCACGTGCTTTTGCTCTTTCTAACTGTACCAGCGCCTCTTGTAGCGCTTCTTGGTTGTCAGTGCCCATTATTTCCTTAACCTATAAAAAGTGGCCGATGAAACCATTAAATTGCCATGTGCATTTTCACCGCCACACAAGCGTCCTTGTTCGCCAAATGTGAATGGACATATGTAAGGTAGCCCATTAAGTGCTTGATTTATCTGCTCACAAACCTCATCCATGTCTTGCTTTAGGTTCAGCATTGGCCCGGCACAGAAGATGTTGATCGCTCCTAATTTCTCTTCGTGATCCATATCATTCAGATAGGACGAGTGAATGATATTAGCAGCCCTACTAATGATCTGTTGTCTCGAACCTTGCATTAAATAGATCACATCACCTTCACTAATATCAGTAAACAATTCAATGCCTTTACATTCCGTTTCTCGAATTGAATGTGAAAGCTTGAAATATGGCGTCTTATATGAAGACCCCACTTTACGACCTAATGGATAAATCGAGGACTGCTCAAAAATAAAACCGTCATCTGCGTTACCAAGGTGGAAATTAGTCCATTCATTATAAACATCAACTGCAGGCTTATTATCGATTTCTTGAAGAATTCGGTCTCTTGCTTTTGTTACGGTGCCAAAATATTGTGTTGGTGTGTGTCCTGCATTGAGCGAGCTAAATACAGATTGAGATGAGAAGAATACGGTTAGCGAAACACCATTAATGGAAACTTGGTCTTCGGTAAATATACTCCAGTTTCCCGACACCTTATTATCCGCTGCACTGCCCCCTATAATAGGAACCTCTGTGCCGAATTTAGTGTCGATAGCATTCATGACGGTTTCTTCATTGCCTGGTGTTGAATGCAGCAGAATCAGGTCTGGCACTTCTCCTTGGCGGTTTGCTTTTTCAAGCGCAATATCAATGGCTCTGTGAGTGCTATCCGTTATGTCTTTGCTAAAGGTCTGTATACCGCTGCCATAGGCATTGATACCCGAATCATAGATAGCAAGAACGCCGATTACTGGCCCAGAATGAAAGCCAGTCTCAGTCATGATCCCGTGGCATGTTGTGCATCCATGAATCGGTGTGTCTGGCAGAGCTTGTTTAAGAAGCTCCTGCACCGCAAAAGTTGAATACTCTTCGGTGCAGTAGCAAATTAGGCAGGCTATCTCATGAGGTCGTTCTAAACCAGAAAGGAGTTCTTTGACCGCAACGGTGTTGTCTTTGGAGTATGAGACGTTAGAGAGAAACTTCATAAGCGATTGATTAATTTATTATTCGCTCAGTTATAACATTTTAAGGCACAAGTTTTTACTGATTTAGTACAAGTTTCTCCCCACCTCCGACCTGCTTATGGCTATTTTGAGAGCGTCACCGAAACTCGGTGCTCTTGTTGCGTGCTTGTAACTGTTATTTGTGATGTCTGTTCATCGGTGGTGAGTAACCAAGATGATGCACTCTTCGCAACTAAAGTTCCGTTTCCTTCATAGCCGATAGCAATTTTGTTACTTTCGGATGTTTCAATTAAATACCCAAGATTATCACTAGAAACCATAACATTATATTTATCAATAGTAATTTCACACGGGTTTGAAAGAATACAGTCAACCGTTTCGTTATCTGTGTATGTTACTGTTCTCCAAGTAAATGCAGCTAATAAAATAGACAACATGACGATAATTTGTACAAGCCTGTCTTTTGTGAGCTTTTGTGCTGCCATTTTATTCTTTACTCCTTGTTACAAAGTTCAAAGTTTTTAAATAAAAATACATTTCCTGACCAACCGTAAGGTTACTACTCTGTCATTGATTTGTTAATTCAAGTATAGTGTCGCGTTGAAAATGCCACTTTTTTTTAAAATCAGCAAGCGGAAATAAAGTTCTGAATAGTCTGAATTTCTTTTTCTGATTTGGGTGGCATTACGACGTGAGTCGTGTTGGAAGTAAAGTGTAGTAAATAAGAAATTGGAAGCATGCAAATGAGCCAAGAAAAGCAGCTTGAACAAAACTACAACTATACGGTCGTCCGTCAATTCACCTTAGTAACTATTCTTTGGGGTATTGTCGGTATGGGCGTTGGTGTTTTGATTGCCGCTCAATTAGTTTGGCCACAGCTAAACTTTGATACGCCGTGGCTGACGTACAGTCGTTTACGTCCCCTGCATACTAATGCGGTTATTTTTGCGTTCGGTACAAGTGCCCTGTTTGCAACATCATATTATGTTGTACAACGCACCTGTCAGACGCGTCTCTTTGGTGGCCCTCTCGTAGCCTTCACCTTCTGGGGTTGGCAAGCGATTATTCTGTCCGCTGCAATTACTTTACCGTTAGGTTTAACCTCTGGTAAAGAATACGCAGAACTAGAATGGCCAATCGATATCGCTATCACGCTTGTGTGGGTAGCTTATGCGGTCGTGTTCTTCGGAACCATGATTAAGCGTAAGACATCACACATCTACGTAGCAAACTGGTTCTTCGGAGCCTTCATTATCACGGTTGCCGTGTTGCACATCGTTAACAGCCTAGCTGTTCCTGTATCTGCGTTTAAATCGTACTCGATTTACTCAGGTGCTATCGATGCAATGGTACAATGGTGGTACGGTCACAACGCGGTAGGCTTCCTGTTAACAGCTGGTTTCCTAGGTATGATGTACTACTTCGTACCTAAGCAAGCTGAACGCCCTGTTTATTCTTACCGTCTATCGATTGTTCACTTCTGGGCTCTAGTGTCTCTGTATATCTGGGCTGGTCCTCACCACCTACACTACACAGCACTACCTGACTGGACTCAATCTCTAGGTATGGTTATGTCTCTTGTTCTATTCGCTCCTTCTTGGGGGGGTATGATCAACGGTATCATGACTCTATCTGGTGCGTGGCATAAGCTACGTTACGACCCTATCCTACGTTTCCTAATCGTTTCTCTATCGTTCTACGGCATGTCGACTTTCGAAGGCCCAATGATGGCAATTAAGACGGTTAACGCACTATCTCACTACACTGACTGGACTATCGGTCACGTACACTCTGGTGCTTTAGGTTGGGTTGCAATGGTTTCTATCGGCTCTGTTTATCACTTAGTTCCAAAACTATTTGGTCAAGAGCGTATGTACTCTGTATCTCTAATCAACGTTCACTTCTGGTTGGCGACGATTGGTACGGTTTTCTACATCGTTGCGATGTGGATCTCTGGTGTGATGCAAGGTCTAATGTGGCGCGCAGTTAACTCTGACGGTACGTTGACTTACAGCTTCGTTGAGTCTGTAGAAGCTTCTTACCCGTTCTACTTTGTACGTTTCCTAGGTGGTTTCATCTTCCTAAGCGGTATGTTCCTAATGGCATACAACACGTACAAAACTGTTTCAGCACCAAAAGATAGCCTAAAAGCTATCGCGCAACCGGCTTAAGGAGATTTAAGAATGAGCTCAAATTCAAATAATCGCCATGAGTTGGTAGAAAAAAACGTTGGCTTGCTAGCGATCCTAATCGTTATCGCAATCAGCTTTGGTGCTCTTGTAGAGATCACTCCTCTTATCTTCCAAAAGCAGACCACTGAACCTGTAGATAATCTACGTGTTTACTCTGCTCTTGAGATGGAAGGTCGTGACATCTACATCCGTGAAGGTTGTAACGTATGTCACAGCCAAATGATTCGTCCATTCCGTTCTGAGACTGAGCGTTACGGCCACTACTCTGTAGCTGGTGAAAGCGTTTGGGAACACCCATTCCTATGGGGCTCTAAGCGTACTGGTCCGGATCTAGCGCGTGTTGGTGACCGTTACTCTGATGAGTGGCACCGTGTTCACCTAATTGACCCTCGCGAACTTGTTCCAGAGTCAAACATGCCTGGTTTCCCATGGCTAGAAGACAATGTACTTGATGGCAAATTGACTCAGCAGAAGCTTGAACTCTTCCGCAACCAATTTGGCGTTCCTTACACAGACGAACAGATTGCTAACGCGAAGCAAGATGTTGAAGGCAAAACAGAGATGGATGCAATCATTGCTTACCTTCAATCTCTTGGCCACGCAATGAAATAAGGAATGACTATGGACATTATTACATTTCAAAGCGTTTGGACTGTGACCGTTTTTGCTTGTTTTATCGGCATCGTTTGGTGGGCATTTGGCAAGAACCGTAAATCTCGTTTCGAAGATGATGCAAACCTAGTTTTTGCTGATGAAGCTGAAACGAGTTCAAAAGAACAAGGAGTGACTAAGTAATGAGTACATTCTGGAGTATCTGGGTTACCGTAATTACTATCGGTACGCTCATTGGTTGTGCGGTTTTACTTCGCTCATGCTTCTCAAACAAAACGGGTATTGAAGAAGGTGATGACATGGGTCACGAATACGATGGTATTCGTGAGCTTAACAACCCTCTTCCGAAGTGGTGGACTTACCTATTCATCGGCACACTTGTGTTCGCGGTAATCTATTTCATCCTTTATCCAGGTCTAGGTAACTTTAAAGGTGTTCTAGGTTGGACGAGTTCTGACCAGACCGTTACTTCAGTTGCACAGTCTCGTGCTTCTGTCGTTGACGCTCAACAGAACAAGCGCCTCGACCAATATGCTAAAGAGCTAGACGACGCTAATAACTACTTTGGCGAAGCGTTTAACCAACTTGCATACGATGATAACGGTCTTCGTTCTATCCCTGATATCGCATCAGACTCTGAAGCAATTAAAGTAGGTCAACGTTTGTTCCTACAAAACTGTTCTCAGTGTCACGGTTCAGATGCACGTGGTCAGAAAGGTTTCCCTAACCTAACTGATGATGCTTGGCTATACGGCGGTGAGCCGGAAGCTATCCTAACGACAGTTCTACACGGTCGTGTTGGTCAAATGCCAGGTTGGAAAGACGCTCTAGGCGAGGAAGGTGTTAAAGAGGTAGTTAGCTACACTCTAAGCCTATCTGGTCGTAGCGTTAACGCACGTGAAGCTGAAGCGGGTAAAGCACGCTTTGTTGTTTGTGCTGCATGTCACGGTACAGATGGTAAAGGTAACCCTGCTGTAGGTGCACCTGACCTAACTGACCGCGATTGGTTGTTTGGCGATTCTCGCGCAGATGTAACAGAAACTGTAATGTACGGCCGTTCTGGTGTTATGCCAGCATGGAAAGACATTCTAGGTGAAGAAAAAGTTCAACTAGTTTCTGCTTACGTGTGGAGCTTAAGCAACTCAGATAATAAGTAACATTTCAATAACAGCCCCTTTCATAGGGGCTGTCTTTCCTTTATTTTATAAACACTTCTTTTTATTCTTTTTTTCGAGATCTTTTTTATGGTAAAGCCTTGGTATAAACAGTTTTGGCCGTGGTTCTTAATCGCGTTGCCGGCGACAGTTGTGGTCTGGACGATCTTAACGGTTATTGTATTTACACAAAACTCTGTCGACTTGGTCACTGAGGATTACTATAAAAAAGGCAAAGGCATTAATGTCGATATCTCTAAGGTTAACGTAGCGAAAGAGCTAGGTCTGTCTGCGGACATTTCTGAACGTGGTGAATCAATCATCATTTCCCTAGATAAAGGTAAGCTTGATCACTACCCTGCAATCAGTGCGATGTTTGTGCACCGTACGCTTCCTGATCGTGATTTCACGCAACTGCTTACAGCGAATGCTCAGGGCGATTACGTGCTGAATACTCAACACGAAGTTCAAGGCCCTTGGTTCATTGAATTAACGCCACACAACGAAGAATGGCTTGTTCAAGGCCGTATTACCTTCCCTCTAGAAAACAAAACTAAACTAGAGAACTAAAGTATGAGTGAATCCTGTTATCACTGCGGTGAAGATGTACCAGCGGAAACGGATTTTAAAGTAGAAATATTAGGCTCTATACGTCCAATGTGTTGCCCGGGCTGCGAAACCGTAGCCCAAACCATCGTCGATAGTGGCTTAGTTTCTTACTACCAGTATCGTACCGCTCCGGCAGAGAAAGCCGATCTTGTACCAGAACAACTGCTTGCACTGAGTCATTACGACAATGAAGATGTGCAACTTGAGTTTGTTCGTAACTCAGAAAACACCTCTGAAGTGACATTGTCACTAGAGGGCGTCTCTTGTGCTGCTTGTGCGTGGTTGATTGAGAAGCAAGTCTCTTCTAAAGAAGGTGTGCATGGCATTCGTGTTAACACCACCACTAACCGCGCCCTATTGAGCTGGGACAATACTCAGACGAAACTGAGTGAGTTGCTCTCTGCGATTCATACGCTTGGCTATAAAGCCGCACCGTTCGAAGCTGACCAACAAGAAGCCGCTTACCACCGCTCGATGAAGAACTACTTGTATCGCTTAGGTGTTGCAGGTCTCGCAACGATGCAAGTGATGATGCTCGCAGTGGCACTCTACCTTGAAGTTTTTGGTAACCTAGAACCTGAATTCAAACACTACTTCCGTTGGGTGAGTTTGATCTTCGCAACACCTGTCCTACTCTATTCGGCTCTTCCGTTCTATATCAACGCATGGCGCAGCATTAAGGGTCGGACATTAGGTATGGATGTACCTGTCTCCATCGCCTTATTGTTCGCCTATGTCGCTAGCTTAGTCGCAACGGTCACAGAGCAAGGTGAAGTCTTCTTCGAATCTATCTCTATGTTTACGTTCTTCCTGCTGTTAGGACGATTCCTAGAGATGCGGGCACGTCGTAAAGCGGCGGCTGCAAGTGGTAACCTGCTTAAATTGGTTCCTGCTATGGCGACCACACTCGATGGCGAACAGATCCCAGTTAAGACACTTAAAGTTGGCGACAAGATCCGAGTTCTACCAGGTGAACACATACCGGCAGATGGTGTTGTTCTCTCTGGTCGTGTTCATATTGATGAGTCCATGCTGACAGGCGAATCGATTCACGTTGTGAAAAACCAAGGCGACTCAGTTTTCGCAGGCACTTTAAACGGTGACGAATCTTTTGAACTTGAAGTTAAGAGCTCGAAAGCAGATTCAGTGATCTCGAATATTGTGCGCTTGCAAGATGAAGCGCAACTTTCAAAGCCTCGTATTGCTGAAATTGCCGATATCGTTGCACGCTACTTCGTTGCTGTAATTCTGATTATCTCATTTGGCACTTGGCTATATTGGCACCAGACAAGACCAGAAGATGCGTTTTGGATCATGCTGTCCGTTCTCGTAGCGACCTGTCCTTGTGCATTGTCTTTGGCTACGCCAACGGCTATTACTTGCTCAACTTCACGCATGGGTAACTTTGGTATCTTGCTTCGTAAGGGGCATGTGTTTGAGACGTTGTGTAAGGTGAACCATCTGATCATCGATAAGACAGGTACGCTGACTGAAGGTGATATTCGCATTAGCCAAACAGAAACCTATTCAGAGATAGATAAAGAGACCTGCCTACAGATTGCAGCAAGCCTTGAGCAGCATGCCAACCACCCTATTGCGAAAGCCTTTAAAGCATTCGAATCTGAAGCCATTACGGTTGAGTCAGTGAACAATGTGATTGGTTCGGGTATTACCGGTGAGTGGAATGGTCAAAAAGTTGCGATTGGTAGTAGCGAGTTCATTCTAGGACAAGAACAGAATGACCAAAGTAATGGCATCTACCTTTCTCTGGATGAAAAGCATATCGCAACGTTTGTGTACGAAGACCCAATTCGTAAAGAGAGCGTCGAGTTCATTCAGAAGTTCAAAGAGGCGGGAATTAAGACCACTCTGCTAACAGGAGATTCTTTGGTTAACGCTAAGCCTGTTGCGGAAGAGATCGGTATTACTGACATCGTTGCTAACGCGAAACCGGAAGATAAGCTTGCTTACCTTAACTCTCGTGACGATAAAGATATTACTATGATGGTTGGGGATGGTATCAACGACGCTCCTATTCTGGCTGGTGCTCACTTGTCAGTTGCTATGGGTGGTGGTACTGATGTCGCTAAAGCATCGGCTGATATGGTTTTATTAGGTGACAAGCTCGATAGGCTACTTCAGTCACGTAAGTTGGCGTTAAAAACACGTAAGATCATTCGCGAAAACTTGGCGTGGTCATTAGGGTATAATCTCCTTATACTTCCGCTTGCAGTTGCTGGCCTTGTCGCACCGTATATCGCCGTTGTAGGCATGTCTGCTAGCTCTATTATTGTAGTGTCTAACTCATTAAGACTTTTAAAAGAGCAAGGTAAATAATGGAAAGCTTATACATACTCATTCCTATCGCTATCGTCTTAGTGTGTATCGCTGTCGGCATCTTTTTGTGGGCAGTGAAAAGCGAACAGTTTGAAGATCTGGAACGTCAAGGTCATAACATTCTGTTCGACGAAGACACGAATGAGCCGTCATCTAAAAATCAAAAAACAAGTAACAAGAAATGACCCCTGATTGGATTGGTGCATTTGTTGTCGGTCTAATCGGCGCTGGCCACTGCATGGGAATGTGCGGTGGCATTGCGTCGATTCTCTCCATTGGGGCTGCTAAACCCTCGCCTGTAACACCTGTGCTTTATAACTTTGGACGCTTATTAAGTTATATGGTCATTGGTGGCTTGGTTGGCGGTGCTGTTTCTTCTTTAGGCCAGCTTAGCGATTTTAATGCCGCTCTGGCGTGGTTAAGACTCGTGGCCGCCGTATTCATGATTGTGCTAGCACTTTACATTGGTAAATGGTGGTTCGGACTATTGGCCTTTGAAAAAGTCGGACAACGTTTGTGGCGCTATGTCTCTCCGATTGGCCAATCCCTTCTCCCTCTTAAACACCCTAGCCATGCACTGCCCTTTGGTTTCGTTTGGGGCTGGCTGCCTTGCGGCCTTGTTTACTCCATGCTGACTTGGGCTGCAGTATCTGGTAGTTGGGTTAATGGGGCTGGAATCATGCTCGCTTTTGGCCTTGGAACCTTACCAGCAATGCTTACTGTTGGCTTCGGTGCTGGCTTCCTCAAGAAGTTGCAACAAGCTGACTTATTCAGGCAGTGTGGTGCAATTTTGATCTTTTTCTATGGTTTATTTACCGCTTACCAAGCCATTCAGCTCATTATTTATACCGTATAGCAACGCTTTAAAAGTGGTTTTTTTGCTATCCTTTAATGTTAAGGGATGCTAAAATATTGACGTATATCAAATAGTGAAAGATTGTTATGATTTCTGAAAAGCCTGTGACGAAACGTGTTCAGTCTGGTGGCTGTGCAATCCATTGTCAGGATTGTAGTATTAGCCAGCTGTGTATCCCATTTACTTTGAATGAGTCTGAGCTTGATCAACTTGATCAGATCATTGAAAGAAAGAAGCCTATTCAAAAGGGCCAAGAGCTATTTAAAGCGGGTGATGAGCTTAAGTCTCTTTACGCGATACGCTCTGGTACTATCAAAAGCTATACGATTACCGAACAAGGTGATGAGCAAATCACTGCATTCCATCTTGCAGGTGATTTAGTTGGTTTTGACGCGATTACTGGTGACCTACACCCTAGCTTTGCACAAGCTCTAGAAACATCGATGGTATGTGAAATCCCATACGAAATTCTAGATGACTTATCAGGTAAGATGCCAAAGCTTCGTCAACAGATCATGCGTTTAATGAGTAACGAGATTAAAGGCGACCAAGAGATGATCCTGCTTCTTTCTAAGAAGAATGCAGAAGAGCGTCTTGCTGCTTTCCTTTACAACTTGTCTACTCGATTCTCTCAACGTGGCTTCAGCCCACGAGAGTTCCGTTTGACAATGACACGTGGTGACATCGGTAACTACCTAGGTCTTACTGTTGAAACCATCAGCCGCCTACTAGGTCGCTTCCAGAAAGCAGACATTCTAAGTGTAAAAGGCAAATACATCACCATCGAAGATCACGATGCACTGATGGAACTGGCTGGCGTTTCTAAAGAATAGCTCTAATTATCAATGATGTAGTTCAATAATGAGCTACATCATGTTTCTCTCCAAAATCCTCCTATATTTCTCTTAATCTCTCCATAACTACGCTACATTATTTATATGTTCAGTCTGAAAAGTAGGCTTAGTTATGAGTATCTATAACAATATCTTAGTGGTCGCCGACATCAATCATGATGAGCAACCTGCCCTAGTTCGCGCTATTCAACTTGCTAAAAAAAGCACTTCAAAAAGCCACGTTACTTTCTTTCTTTCCATTTACGACTTCTCTTATGACATGACCTCAATGCTCTCAGCTGATGAGCGTGATGCAATGCGTAAAGGTGTGATTCACCAACGTGAGATCTGGATGAACAAAGTGGCTGAGCCGTACATTGATGACACTATTGAGTTCAACGTAAAAGTTGTTTGGCACAACCGCCCTTATGAAGCCATTATCGCTGAAGTGTTTAGCGGTGAGCACGATATCTTAATCAAAGGCACACGTAAGCACGACACGCTAGAGTCTGTTATTTTCACGCCGACAGATTGGCACTTATTACGCAAATGCCCAAGCCCAGTGTTATTGGTTAAGAACGAATACTGGCCTGATGACGCGAAAATTTTCGCTTCGGTTCACGTAGGTTCAGAAACTGAGTCTCACTTAGAGCTAAACGACGCCATGGTCGATAGACTGTTAGAGATTACGGGCAGACTCGATGCTCAGCCGTATCTAGTTAACGCCTACCCTGTTACGCCCGCGAACATTACGATTGAACTGCCGGAATTTGACCCAACGTCTTATACTGATGCCGTTCGTGGACATCACTTAACAGCAATGAAGGCACTGCGTCAGAAACACGGTATGTGTGAAGAGCAGACAATTGTTGAGCAAGGTTTACCTGAAGATATTATTCCTAAGGTGGCTGCAGAGAACAATGCAGCAATGGTGATTTTGGGCACGACAGGTCGTACAGGTCTTTCTGCTGTGTTTATTGGTAACACTGCCGAGCATGTGATCGATAAAATCAACTGTGACGTCTTGGCATTGAAACCGGCTGGGTTTATCAGTCCGCTTGACCCACATACCTCGAACTAAATTTATCATTCATTAAAAAAGCGCCTCTAGTCTAACTAGAGGCGCTTTTGTATTTGTTGTCCCGTCCTGAAATGTGTCTGTTCTTTTCTAGCGTAAGTACTAGATGTTAGTCACGTCGATGAACATTGACTCATCGATGTTTGAAGATGAGATTTCAGCTTCTTGGAATTCGTACTCTTCACGCTCACCGCTACGGTCTAGTGGAAGATTTACGAAGTCAAACAGTTCGCGGTCAGCCAGTTGGCTTGGGCTAACGTTTTGAATTGATTTGAAGATCTTCTCAACACGACCTGGTGTTTTCTTATCCCAATCAATCAGCATCGCCTTGATAGATTGACGCTGTAGGTTCTCTTGCGAACCACATAGGTTACAAGGAATGATTGGGAACTCTTTGTGTTCAGCATATTTGATTAGGTCCGTTTCACGACAGTAAGTCAGTGGACGAATAACAACGTTACGACCATCATCAGAACGTAGCTTAGGTGGCATAGCCTTTAAACGAGCGCCGTGGAACATGTTAAGGAACATAGTTTCAACGATGTCATCCATGTGGTGACCAAGGGCGATCTTAGTCGCGCCAATCTTCTCTGCGAATGAGTACAAAGTACCACGACGCAGACGAGAACATAGGCCACAAGTCGTTTTGCCTTCTGGGATCTTCTCTTTTACTACTGAGTAAGTGTCTTTATCGACGATGTAGTAAGGAATGTTCAGAGTCTCAAAGTATTCAGGAAGAATATGCTCAGGGAACCCCGGTTGTTTTTGGTCTAAGTTAACCGCAACAACGTCGAACTTGATTGGTGCTGCTTCGCGCAAACGTAGCAGGATATCTAGCATAGCGAATGAGTCTTTACCGCCACTAATACAAGCCATTACTACGTCATTCTCTTCGATCATGTTGTAGTCAATGATGGCATTTCCAACATTTCTTCTAAGGCGCTTCTGAAGCTTGTTGAATTCGTGGATTTCTTTTCTGTTATCGTTTTGGTTCATTGCTATTCTCATACTGCCGGAAACACCGACTGTCGATTGCTAGGTGGTATGTTTTAGGGCGTGGATTATACGGATTTTTATTTCATGTTGAAATAGTCAACGCGAGATAACCTCACCTCTTATTGACAATACTGTTCTATATCAATCGGATTCAAACAAAAACAGCAAGCGGTGCGCTTGCTGTTAATCGATAATCACAAATTTCGTTGGTTACTTATCCGTTGGGATATACGGAAGCACTCTAAGCGTCGGCTCTGGTAATGTTATGCTGCTCGCGCCTTCAAGTTGAGCAACGGTAAAGCGAGCTCGACCTTGCTCGATTTTAATCGATTGGCCGTTTGATAAAAGAATCTCACTGTCTAGCTGATTTGGAAACTCAAGTGTTACACCTTCAATATCTGGGGTAAACCAATTAGAGAACATTCCACTTAGATCTTCCAGCATGGTTTGCATTTGTGGAAGCAGTGCTTCAATGTCACTGACAGCGACTTCACCTTGCAAAGGCTCCTTGGTCATCACAACTAAAGAGTATGCACACTCTTCTTCCGTTGTTTGAACGAAAATAAGTGGATTTGCTGAGCGTAAGTTCTTATCGATAGGAAGAAGCAGCTCGTTGCCCGGTGATACTTTCAGCTCTTCGTAATGTTCTTCTTTCTCCATCCAAGACTTACTGATGTGACAAGTCGTATTCGTCGCTTGATCAACGAAAAAGACAGCGACTTTAACGTCTTCATGTCCTTCTTTAAGATTGTTCTTAAGCTGAGTGTAGAGCTTTGAATAGGTGAACATGTACTCTTGGGCTGCTGCAGGCAGAGACAGTCCAAGGCTCAATGAGGCTAGAATAGCAAGCGTCGTCTTTTTCATGGTACTTCTTACATTGTTGAGCGATAAAACGAAAAAAGAGCAGTGGTAACCAGCTGCTCTTTTATTCATTCGATAGGTTATTTGACCCAGTATACCTCGTTGTGACGTATCATGGCTTGTAAATCAGTCACATAGTCGGCACCACGTTCAGAATATTTCAATAAACCTTGGGTCAATTTGGTCGCTGCGTCATAAGTCAGGAGATCTTCACCCTGCTCTTCAAGTTGTGCGCGTATACCACGCAGGTCTTGATAGGCTTTGTTGCGGTTCAAGTTCATAAAGTAACGGTGAACAGATTCTTGGCTTGAGGAGAACTTAGCGACTTCGTGAGTGCTGCCTTCGTTACGTTGTAATGGAACAAGACCACAACCCTTGCTGTAACACCAGTGGCCAAAGTAGTTATTAGCCTCGGTTGCAAAACGAGACGTGCCCCATGCTGATTCGTTCGCAGCTTGAGTCAAAACTAACGCCTCTGGTAATACGTTCACACGGCTCAACATCTCGTCTAACCAAGCTTCATCAATTCCCGTTGTAGGCAATGGCAAGCTGTATAACTTAGCCAGTCGCTTTGCATACGATTTATCTTCTGAATCCGCTGCTGTAATGCCCTTGTCCGACAGTTTTTCCAAGAAAGCACGCTCCTTTGATATACGGCGGTTTTCAAGGTTAATGCTTGGGCGCAGATAATCGAAGAACGCTTTTTTCTTGGCATTGGTATCTTCGATTGCTGCGAAATTGGGCTTGCCTGATGGCATATCCAATTTAGGTATGACATTGGCGCTCTTTAGTTCTGACTTCTCAACAGAAGCCTTCCTACGTTCCTCTTCTTCATTATAAAGATAAGGACCGACTAAAGAGACCGAACCCACAAGTGCTAAAGCGGTAACCTTTAGCGCAAGTGAACGACTTTTTTGTGAAGAATCTGAATTATGCATCAAAAACCTGCGAATCGTTGTTGCCGTTGTCGTCATCGCTCTTAGGTCTGTCAGACGCGATTAACTTCAGTTTGATGCCAAACATTTCACGATAAAGGATGCCTTTCACGTGGAAGAAGAATGGCAATACGAAGATCAAACCGATGCCGTACATCATTGCCGCAACGATGAACATCAACATAACCAGTAGGTAAATAGAAGCAACGGTAAAGATCTTTTTGTTCACGGCACGTAGTGAAAGCAGCAGCGACTGCATTGGCGGCACTTTCTTATCGCAGATCAGCAAGATTGAATGACTGAATGCAAGAGAGAAGTAAATAGATAAGAAAGGCAGAATCATCCCCGCGATGCCTTGTAGCATTAAGCTAAACAGCGTTGCCAAGATAACAGGAACAGTAAATTGCAAACCTTTACCAATGTGGCGCAACTTAGTGTGCAAGCCTGCAGCGTGGCTCATTGCCATCAAGCTGATACCCGCATAAACCGGTGCGCTGATCACTTCATAACTAAAATTAGCGATAAAAATCGACTCAACGATTTGTGGTGTGAAGGCTTCTGGGTCGATGACTGCATCAAGGATAATGCCTGGGTCACCGAGTTGTAATTTGAGTGCGATATAAAAGATAGCGAGCTGAACAAACAGCAAAGCAATAATAGCCGGCGAAAAATTTAAGAAGTGACTAATTGTATGCTTCCACGCTTCTTGGAAAACAGTGGTCGCTTTGAGTTCGTAATCGCCAGAAAGTGCTCTGTCGATACTGCCGCCTAAATTAAAGTCTTTTTCGATGTCATTATTCATAGTGATACCTAGGTGCGCTAGCGAATTGGAAGCCACCTAACTTATTGATAAAAATTGGCTTCATTATACTCATATGTGGAGTGCAAACTAAAACTTGATTCTGTAACAAGGCTTGCTTTTGTGCGTTAATGGTTAATAATTAAACACTTATTTATGCAGAAATGCCTCAAATAACAGTATGGTAAAGGATGTTTACTTTTACCTGCGAAATTTTTTATCACTCAATGATAAAAAATGCTTTGAATTCACGATTTTGGTGATTATGATGCGCGCCTTAAAAGTGTGTAGCAACAGGTCTTGAAAAGGACCAAGGTGGAGAAAAACAGACGTTGAACGCTAAAAAATCAGTAGGAAAACCAGTTGTACAGTTAACTGGTATTAGTAAAAGTTTCGATGGTAAGGAAGTCATCGGCAATCTTGATCTAAATGTCAATCACGGTGAGTTCCTCACGATCTTAGGCCCATCCGGTTGTGGTAAAACCACAGTACTAAGAATGATTGCGGGTTTTGAAACGGCAGATAATGGTCAAATTCTATTAGCTGACCAGAATGTTACCCAAGTCCCTGCTGAACAAAGGCACGTAAACACTGTTTTCCAGAGCTACGCCCTATTTCCACATATGACCGTCTTCGACAATGTGGCATTTGGTCTACGTATGCAGAAAGTTCCAAGCTCCGAGATTGAACCTCGTGTAATGGATGCTTTGAAAATGGTACGCCTAGAACAGATGGCACAGCGAAAACCACACCAACTCTCTGGTGGTCAGCAACAACGTATCGCGATTGCGCGCGCCGTTGTCAACAAGCCTAAAGTTCTACTGCTGGATGAATCTCTATCTGCGCTGGATTACAAACTTCGTAAACAGATGCAAATTGAGCTTAAACAGCTACAGCGTCAACTTGGTATCACGTTCATCTTTGTAACGCATGACCAAGAAGAAGCACTATCGATGTCAGACCGTATTATCGTTATGCGAGACGGCGTTATCGAGCAAGATGGTACACCGCGCGAAATCTACGAAGAGCCTAAGAATCTGTTCGTTGCTCGCTTCATCGGTGAAATCAACGTGTTCGAAGCGACGGCTCTTTCTCGTAAAGACGATAAACGTATCGTGGCAAAGATTGAAGGTGAAGACTCTATTATCTATCACGATAAAGCGATCACTGAAGGACAGAAGCTGCAAGTTCTATTAAGACCAGAAGACCTTCGAATCGAAGAGATCAAGGAATCTGAGCAGCGTGGCATTGTTGGCCATATTATCGAGCGTACCTACAAGGGCATGACGCTAGATTCAGTTGTAGAACTTGAATCTGGTATGCGCGTAATGGTAAGCGAATTCTTCAACGAAGATGACCCAGATGTTGATCACTCACTGGGCCAAAAAGTTGCTGTAACTTGGGTTGAGAGCTGGGAAGTGGTACTAGAAGATGAGCAAGAAGTTTAATTTACAAAACGCCATTATCGCTTTAATTACTGGTTGGCTTGTTCTATTCGTGATGATTCCAAACATCATGATCATCGGTACTAGCTTTCTAACCAGAGACGAAGCGAACCTTATCGAGATGACATTTACCCTCGATAACTACGCGCGTTTAGCTGACCCACTTTACTTTAAGGTTCTAGCACACTCGTTTTATATGGCGATTGTGGCAACCTTACTTTGTTTAGTGATTGGCTATCCATTCGCTTACATTGTGGCAAAAATGCCGGCTAAGTGGCGCCCTTTCATGCTGTTTTTGGTGATTGTTCCATTTTGGACTAACTCACTGATTCGTACTTACGGCTTGAAGATTGTGTTGGGTACTCAAGGTGTGTTGAACAAAAGCTTAATCGCACTAGAAATCATCGATAAACCTATGCGTATTATGTACACCGAGACAGCGGTAATGATCGGTCTTGTGTACATCCTTCTGCCGTTTATGATTCTTCCGCTCTACTCTGCGATTGAAAAACTGGATGATACGTACATCGAGGCGGCAAAAGACTTAGGTGCAAATAAGCTACAAACGCTACTAAAAGTCATTCTTCCGCTAACAATGCCGGGTATTATCGGCGGCTGTTTGCTTGTGCTATTGCCAGCACTAGGTATGTTCTACATTGCTGACCTTCTAGGCGGTGCGAAGAACCTGCTGATTGGTAATGTGATTAAGAGCCAAGTACTCAACGCTCGAGATTGGCCATTTGGCGCGGCAACCAGTATTGCCCTAACCGCAGCGATGGCCGTGATGCTTTATGCCTACTACCGTGCAGGCAAGCTATTGAATAAAAAGGTGGAGCTAGACTAATGGGTCGCACAGTTAAGTTCAGCTTTATGACATTGGTGTATGGTTTTCTTTACCTACCCATCATCGTATTAATTGCCAACTCATTTAATGCGAACAAATTTGGTATGAAATGGGGCGGATTTACCACTAAATGGTATGACGCACTAATAAATAATGATAGCCTTATGCAGGCAGCATGGCATTCCTTAAATGTCGCAGTATTCTCTGCAACAGCAGCCACCATTGTTGGTAGCTTAACGGCAGTTGCGCTATTCCGTTACCAGTTCAAAGGTAAAGGCGTAGTGAATACCATGCTTTTTGTTGTGATGATGTCTCCGGACATTGTGATGGCGATATCGCTTCTGGCGCTATTCCTAGTAATGGGTGTTCAGCTTGGGTTCTTTACCCTACTCGCTGCTCACATCACCTTCTGTCTACCGTTTGTTGTGGTAACGGTCTACAGTCGATTAAATGGGTTTGATGTGAAAATGCTGGAAGCTGCAAAAGACTTGGGCGCAAGTGAATGGACGATCTTAAAGCAGATCATTCTGCCACTCGCGAAACCGGCTGTCGCCGCAGGTTGGTTACTGAGCTTCACACTGTCCTTAGACGACGTGATCATCAGCTCTTTTGTAACTGGACCAACATACGAAATCTTACCATTGAAGATTTACTCAATGGTGAAAGTGGGAATTTCACCCGAGGTTAATGCCCTAGCAACGGTCATGCTTGTGGTTTCTCTGATACTGGTAGTTATATCTCAGCTGCTGGCGAGAGAGAAAATCAAGTAAACCTCACGTGTTATTCATAAACAGAATGGTGAAATCGCCATTCTGTTTTTCTATCTACTGCCTTTAGGCAACGTTTAGTTTGGAGCTAACGTCAATGAAAAAATGGGCTACTTTATTAGCTGGTAGTGCATGTGCGCTTTCTATGTTTTCTGCATCTGTAACTGCAGAAGAGAACAAAGAATTAGTGTTTATGAACTGGGGTCCTTACATCAATAGTGAGATTCTAGAACAGTTCACAAACGAAACAGGTATTAAGGTTATCTACTCTACTTACGAGTCGAACGAAACCTTATACGCAAAGCTAAAAACGCATAACAAAGGTTACGACCTAGTTGTGCCATCAACCTACTTCGTGTCTAAAATGCGCGATGAAGGTATGTTGCAAAAAATTGATAAATCTAAGTTGAGTAACTTTACTAACCTAGATACAAATTACCTAGACAAGCCGTACGATCCAAACAACGACTACTCTATCCCTCACGTTGTTGCGATTACTGGTCTAGCAGTTAACACAGATATGTACGACCCAGAAGACTTCCAAAGCTGGGCTGATTTATGGAAGCCTGAGCTTGAAGGCCAGCTAATGATGATGGACGACACCCGTGAAGTGTTCCATATCGCGCTTCGCAAACTGGGTTACTCTGGTAACACAACAGACGAGAAGCAGATCGACGAAGCATACGCAGAGCTACAAAAATTGATGCCAAACGTATTGGTATTTAACTCTGACAACCCGGGTGCACCATACATGTCTGGTGAAGTCGGTCTAGGTATGCTGTGGAACGGCTCTGCTGCGGCTGCACAAAATGAAGGTTTACCAATTAAACTGGTATTCCCGAAAGAAGGTGGTATTGGTTGGGTAGACAACTTTGCTATCAGCTCTGGTGCGGTGAACGTAGAAGCAGCTCATAAGATGATCGACTTCTTACTGCGCCCTGAAATCGCAGAGCAGATTTCTCGTGACACTGGCTACCTAACGGCAGTAAAAGCGTCAAACGAGAAGTTCAAAGACAGCCCTGCTCTATTCCCTTCCCAAGAAGATCTTGACCGTGTTGAATGGCAAGCCGCTGTTGGCGACAAGACCGTAAAATACGAAGACTACTTCATGAAGTTGAAAGCGGGCCAGTAAGGTCTATAATAATTTCAATGCAATAGGCAGCTTAGGCTGCCTATTTTTGTATTAGACTGATATAATCCGTCGCGATTTTTATAAATCGATTCACATTGGGTCCGCAACCCAGCTTCAAATCAAACAAATGAACGGAACAGTAATGAAAAAAACACTGTATACCGGCGCATTGTGTGCTGCTACCTTACTTTCAACTCCTTCTTTCGCAGCTGACCAAGAATTGTACTTTTACAACTGGTCTGAATATATCCCTAATGAAGTACTAGAAGACTTCACTGAAGAGACTGGAATTAAAGTTATCTACTCTACCTACGAGTCTAACGAAAGCATGTACGCTAAGTTAAAAACTCAAGGTTCTGGCTACGACCTCGTTGTACCTTCTACTTACTTCGTATCTAAGATGCGTAAAGAAGGCATGCTTCAAGAGCTGGATAAATCTAAGCTGACTCACTTTGCTGATTTGGATCCTAACTACTTAGATAAGCCATTTGACCCAAGCAACAACTACTCTATCCCATACATTTGGGGTGCGACGGGTATTGGTATCAACTCAGACATGCTAGACAAGTCTTCTGTTAAGTCATGGGATGACCTATGGGATACACAGTGGGAAGGTCAGCTAATGATGATGGACGACTCTCGTGAGGTGTTCCACATCGCACTGACGAAACTGGGTTACTCTCCAAACACAACCAACCCAGATGAAATCAAAGCGGCTTACGAAGAACTGAAAAAGCTGATGCCAAATGTATTGGTATTCAACTCAGACTTCCCAGCTAACCCTTACCTAGCAGGTGAAGTTTCTCTAGGTATGCTATGGAACGGTTCTGCGTACATGGCTCGCCAAGAAGGTGCAACCATTGACATCATCTGGCCAGAGAAAGGCGCTATCTTCTGGATGGACAGCCTAGCAATTCCATCTGGTGCTAAGAACGTAGATGCCGCACACAAGATGATCGACTTCCTACTTCGTCCAGAAAACGCAGCAAAAATTGCGCTTGAGATTGGTTACCCAACACCAGTGAAAACCGCTTACCCACTGCTACCAAAAGAATTCGCTGAAGACCAAAATGTTTTCCCACCACAATCTGTAATGGACAACGGTGTATGGCAAGATGAAGTTGGCGAAGCAAGCGTTGTTTATGACGAGTACTTCCAAAAATTAAAAGTAAACAACTAGTTTATTTCTAATTGGCAATGAAAGCGGCGTTAGCCGCTTTCTTTTTATCTAAACTTTATATAGGATTAAATAAACAATACGAAGTGCGATTTAATATGACAGCGAACCCTATATTATTGATTGTCACTCTAATGCTTCTCGGCTCTTTTGTGATGCTTGGCCTTAGCTCGGTGACAGATATTGATTCAAATTACGACCTGTTCTTTGAGACAAATACGCTGATCATTGTTATCTATGTCTATGCTGTTGCACGTAAAGCTATCCTTCCTCACAAGGTTTTACACTTCGGTGCTCTGCTTCTTATCTTCAATTTATGTTATGACGTCGCCACAGAGCTCGAGAGGCTTGATCAGTGGGCAGATCGTCATGAACTCATCGATACCTTTCTAGAAGACGGATTGTTACAGATTGCCTTTCTGCTTATCGCAATTGGTATTACGCAACTCACCTCCTCCATCAAAGCCCAGAGCCATATTGATGAACTAACAGGTCTGTTTAATCGTAAAAAATTCGACACTATTACACTTGATGAATTTGATGTTATCTACCTTGATCTCGATGGTCTTAAACGCGTTAACGACCTTAAGGGGCATAACGTCGGAGACTTAATGATCGTGCGTTTTTCTCAAGTGCTCCGCCAAGCGGCCGTTCAAGAAGAGTTACTGTTTCGTATCGGCGGCGATGAATTTGTGGTCGTTGCACTTAAAGGGCGTGGTAATGAATTTATAGACCAGGTCGTCAATCTGCTTCATGGTGAGAATATCCACTTCTCTTACGGTGTCGCACCTTCAACAAAAGATACATTTCAGCAGGCTTTGGTCGCATCTGACAAAGCGATGTACACAATGAAAAAGGCCAAGCACAGCTTGAAGAGTGTTTAATTTGCTGTAGAAGGAGCTTCGTTATAAGACAAAACACAAGTTTGTTTTTGCTCTGTAACTCGCACTTCGTGTGAACTATTGCTTGAGTCTCTGTTGGTTATGCTAGTCTTTTTTTGTTGTTGTTCAGAAGGATAAAAGACGTGAAGCCGATAGATGATATTGATGACTATGAAATTGAAACTGATCCAGAGATTCTTGCTGAGCTAGAAGAAAAACGTCAACTCGTAGACCTGATTCAAAACTACGGGATGACCAGTGAAGAAGCTATCGCTTTCTATGCCAAAAAGCATTAACTGTATATGAGTCGTGCTGTTGAATCAGACCAAAAACAAACAAGGCATCACATTGAATCGTGGTGCCTTGTTTTTATACAAACCGATAGACTATTTTTCCTTTCAAGCTCTTAAACTTTTAGGCTCTTCGTATAGGAGTTCTGAAACTAATTTAGGAACTTCAATGCTTGCCTTACCATAACGCTTTTCAACAAATTCGCTTTCTACAGCGCTTGGCTCTAGATTAATTTCAATCGTATGAGCGCCATGCATTTTCGCATCGTGGACAAAGCCTGCAGCTGGGTACACTACGCCAGAAGTACCGATAGAAATAAATAGATCCGCTTCTTCTAACGCTGAATAGATATCCCCCATACGTAGCGGCATTTCACCAAACCAAACAATGTGAGGCCTCATCTGAGCTGGGATTTGGCAACAATGACATAGCTCACCAGTCAGAATGTCATCTTTGTGCTCAATCACCTGATTCGATTCACTGCAACGGGCTTTTAGGAGTTCGCCGTGCATGTGTATCACATTGTCGCTACCGCCTCTCTCATGAAGATTATCGATATTCTGGGTGATGACAGTGACTTTACCATCCAGACGCTTCTCAAGCTCACCTAGCGCTATATGGGCGGCATTGGGCTGGATATCTTCACTTTGAAGGCCTTTACGACGCTTGTTATAGAATGCTTGTACCAAATCAGGATCGCGTTGAAAACCTTCTGGAGTCGCCACATCTTCAATCTTGTGGTTTTCCCATAATCCGTCTTGTGCACGAAAGGTCTGTATCCCCGACTCTGCCGAGATCCCTGCACCTGTGAGAATTACAATATTTCTGTATGGGAAATTCATATTACGTCCTTATCAATATGTCACTTTGTAACAGCTTAGCACTGTTCAAATTTCAACAATAGTTTTAGGGATTAGACCATGGTCTTATGTGCATGTATTCATTGGTCATTTGTGAACTGGCTTGAGTTTTGGAGAGGAAAAACTGTGATGTGAGAAACAATGCGTTGATTGTTTCCTTTGAAGACAAATAAAAAAGCGACCGAGGCCGCTTTTAAGATTGGGTATCTCGAAGAAGATGATTCTTATAAAGACTTAATCTTCACTTACCGAGGAGATTTTATGAATGGCCAAATCCGCACCGTTAAATTCGTCCTCTTCGCTTAGACGCAGGCCTGTAACTTTGTTAAGGATGCCATACACGATAAATGCGCCGCCAACGGCTACCACGATACCTGCAATGGTACCTAACACCTGAACCACGAAACTCACGCCGCCAAGTCCCCACAGTGCTTGTTGGCCAAAAATACCTGCAGCGATACCACCCCATGCACCACAAACACCATGTAGAGGCCATACACCTAATACGTCATCAATTTTGGTTTTGTTTTGCATGTAGGTAAATAGGAAAACAAATAGTGCGCCTGCGACACCACCTGTCACGAGTGCGCCTAGTGGGTGCATGAGATCAGAACCTGCACATACCGCAACTAACCCAGCCAATGGACCATTGTGAATAAAGCCTGGGTCATTCTTGCCTGCATACAGTGCCGCTAAAATACCGCCTACCATCGCCATTAAAGAGTTCATTGCGACCAATCCACTGATGCCATTGATGGCTTGGGCTGACATAACGTTAAAGCCAAACCAACCAACACACAGGATCCAAGCACCAAGAGCTAAGAACGGAATGTTCGATGGCGCAAAGTTCGTGTGTTTGCCTGCGCGAATTCGTCCTTTACGCATGCCTAAGAAATACACCGCGACCAAGGCAATCCAACCACCTACGCCATGGACGACGATTGAGCCTGCGAAGTCATGAAAACCATAACCAAAT
The DNA here is from genome assembly GCF_030248535.1 of Vibrio sp. D404a. Lineage (GTDB taxonomy): Bacteria > Pseudomonadota > Gammaproteobacteria > Enterobacterales > Vibrionaceae > Vibrio. The sequence goes on from NZ_JAHGAJ010000002.1 coordinate 80,759, forward strand.
TGAGATTCAAACCAATCTTGTAGACCAAAATTCCCATTCCAAATAATGCCTTCAAAAAACGGATAAACCAGACCAACTGTAAACAAGGTTGCCAAAAGCACAGGATAGAAGCGTGCACGCTCTGCTATACCACCGGATACAATTGCTGGAATCGCCGCAGCAAACGTCATTAAGAAAAAGAACTTCACTAGCTCGTAGCCATTTGCTTGAGCAAGTGTGTCGGCATCGGCAAAGAAATGTGCGCCATAGGCAACCCAATAACCGATAAAGAAATATGCGATGGCGGATACACCGAAATCTGCGAGAATCTTCACCAAGGCGTTAACTTGGTTCTTCTTTCTCACGGTTCCCACTTCAAGGAAGGCAAATCCTGCGTGCATCAAGAAAACCATGATGGCACCGAGTAATAAAAACAACGTGTCTGAACTTTGCGTCAAGTTCTGTACTGCGCTATGAACTTGCTCGACTGACTGGCTCATTAAAGCTAACTCCTTCTGCTTTATCATTTGCACTGATAGTGTGCGTGTAAAATGATGTAATTATTTAAAGACTCAATACCTAGGCAAGATACGTTCCATAGCCTATGAACCAAATTCAAGCACTGTGCAGAATTGTATAACTCATTGATTTTCATCTATTCACGAATCTAGTGGCACAGTTTTGGTGAGTAACAGAAGTCATTTTCTAATTTCTGAATGCACCAAATTAGGGAGTTGCACCATCAAGAAGCGTGCAATGTAAAGGATGGTTATCGTGGGAGATAAAGCGAGACAATAAAAAACCCAGCGCAGAGCTGGGTTTGAATTAGAGTGTTTATGGCATGGATTATAGGTTCGGACCTGTGGATGCTTTTTGTGGTAAACCTTGCTTAAGTCGTGTCATACCTTGGTACATACGGATAAACCAAACGACGATAGCAATAGCACCAAATAACATACCGACATACGGAATATAATATGCGATCTCATCGATGAAATGACTCTTGTACCAGTAGTCGTTTACACCAATCAAAACACCATTTGATGTCGCAACCGTAACAATCAACACCACAAAGTAAGTCAGATTCAGGAAGAACGTACGAATTAGACCGTAGTAGTGAGAATCGATAACCTCACCATCCTCACCTTTGTCTAAGCGGTAACCCGCATAGATGATAGCGATCACACCAGAAATCAGACAGGTAAATGGTGTAAAGCAACTTAGTATGTAAGCAACCCAAATACCCTTATGAGGTTTGTTCATTCGGTTTTACCTCTTTATTTTCTGTGTGCAAGACATCTTCTGTGTTCGCAGCGGTCACATCACCTTGTGTTGCTTCCTGCTTCTCTTTTGCCATGACCTCTTCATACCAAAGGTCGTGGTGCTCCTTAGCCCAAGTTTCATCAACTTCACCCGTCACCATGCCTTCTAGTGCACCTTCCATACCGAACAGGCCGATATAAATATGGAACACAAAGCCACAGATAAGGATCAGTGCCGCTAGCATGTGAACTAAGTTAGAAAGCTCCATATCACGACGGGTTTGGCCGAAGATTGGGAAATCGAGAACCAAGCCGCTGATAGCCACAACAGTACCCACTACAATTAGAAGCCAGAATAGCGCTTTCTCACCTGCGTTAGAAAACTCTGCAGATGGGTGTGAGCCCTTATGCTTTCCAACCATGCCACCGAGTTTCATGAACCATTTCAGGTCAACCATCTTGAAGATAGACTTGCGCCACCACTTCACCAGTACGCACATCAGTAATACGTAGAAGATTGGACCGATGTAGTTATGGTATTGCTTAGCGAGCATGATAATAAAGCCCCATAGATCCGTTGGGATATATGGCTTTAAGAAGTGCTTACCATAGACCAGCATTAAGCCACTAAAAGCGAGCGTTAAGAAAGTAAACGCCATACTCCAGTGTAATGCCCGGTCCAAGCGAGACCAGCGCTTGATCTTACGACCTGTTCTTGGCGCGCTTAACATCAGTGGGCCAATCACAACGTACATCAAGGTGACAAAGGCAATACTACCGAAGATAGCAACCGCACCAGCCGGAGACATCCACTTCTCTTTTAAGATGTACCATGTCTGCCCTGGAGTACTGATCAGCATACCGTGCTCTGCGGATTGAGAGGTTGTATAACCTGTCTCACCTTCACGCACTTGTCGCCAAAAATCTGCACCCGCCAGTTGGGTCATTTCACGCTCAGCGGTATTCGCTTTCGTCTCAGCAGCGTGACTCATTGGAGCCAGCATTGTCAGTGCTGCCAACAGCGGCAGCACGACAAGTGAGAGACGTTTTAACAATGAAAGCATACGTCTCTCCCTACTTAGCTCTTAGTCGCATCGTAAGAAAGGTCGTTGCCGTCAGTCCAACCAGCACCTTTAGCTCCACGCTCTACAACACGTTGACGGAATACGTCAGAGACTTTCTCGGCATCACCCGCAAGCAGTGCTTTAGTCGAACATAGAGATGCACACATTGGTAGCTTACCTTCAGCAATACGGTTCGCACCGTACTTCTGACGTTCTTCAACAGAACCCGGCTCAGTTTCCGGACCACCGGCACAGAAGGTACATTTGTCCATTTTGCCACGCTCACCAAAGGCTTCCTGTTTAGGGAACTGTGGTGCGCCAAACGGACAAGCAAACAGACAGTAACCACAACCGATACAAAGATCTTTGTTGTGAAGTACGATGCCGTCTTCCGTGTGCTCGAAACAGTCTGCAGGACAAACTGCCATACATGGTGCATCTGTACAGTGCATACAAGCCACTGAGATAGAGTTCTCACCCGGTTCACCATCATTCAGTGTTACAACGCGGCGACGTTGAATACCCCACTCAAGAGCATCATCGTTTTCGTTTTTACATGCGGTGACACAGCCGTTACATTCGATACAGCGCTTAGTGTCACAAAGAAATTTCATTCTAGCCATTTTAGGACTCCTTAAGCCTTACGAATGTTACAAAGGGTTACTTTCGTTTCCTGCATCAACGTTACAGGGTCATAACCATAAGTGGTCGCTGTGTTCGCAGCTTCACCAATAACATACGGGTCTGTGCCTTCAGGATACTTAGAACGTAGATCTTCGCCTTGGAACTTACCGCCGAAGTGGAACGGAATGAATGCCAGTCCAGGTTTCACACGACGTGTTACCATCGCTTTCACCTTAATACGGCCTTTTTCTGCACCTTCAACCCAAACGTCATCGCCATCTTTAAAGCCGATGTCATTTGCATCTTTCGGGTTCACTTCAACGAACATTTCTTGTTGAAGCTCAGCTAGCCAAGGGTTTGAACGAGTCTCTTCACCACCACCTTCGTATTCAACCAGACGACCTGAAGTCAGAATGATCGGGTACTCATCAGACTTATCTTCTTTCTGAATTGATTGGTATAGCGTAGGTACACGGAAGATCGCTTCTTTGTCGTCCCACGTTGGGTAGTCTGCAACTAGGTCGCGACGTGGTGTGTAAAGTGGCTCACGGTGCAGTGGCACGCGGTCTGGGAATGTCCAAACAATCGCACGCGCTTTCGCGTTACCAAATGGGATACAACCGTGCTTAATCGCTACGCGTTGGATACCGCCTGATAGATCGGTTTTCCAGTTCTTGCCTTCCGCTGCTGCTTTCTCTTCAGCAGTGAGGTCATCCCACCAACCAAGTTGTTTCAGAAGCTTGTCGCTGAACTCTGGGTAGCCGTCTTTGATTTCGCTGCCTTTAGAGTAGCTGTCTTCTGCCAGTAGGCTTTGACCTTCAAACTCAACACCGAAACGAGTACGGAAGTTACCGCCGCCCTCTGCAACCGTCTTAGACGTATCGTAAAGAATGTGAGTACCAGGGTGTTTCATCTCTGGTGTTCCCCAACATGGCCAAGGCATACCGTAAGTTTCACCGTGGATTGGGCCACCTTCGGCTTCCAGTGTGGTTTTGTGGAACGTGTGCCAGTTCTGTTGGTGCTCTTTAATACGTTCAGGGCTTTGACCTGTGTAACCGATGGTCCACATACCTTTGTTGAACTCACGAGTTAAGTCTTCAATCAATGGTTGATTGTTCTCAACGCGGATGTTTTTAAACAACTGGTCTGCATAACCTAGCTTCTTAGAAAGCAGGTACATGATCTCGTGGTCAGGCTTAGAGTCGAACAACGGATCAACTACTTTGTCACGCCACTGTAGCGAACGGTTTGACGCCGTAACACTGCCGTAAGTTTCGAACTGAGTTGTCGCTGGAAGCAGGTAAACGCCGTCAGTACGGTCGTTCATTACAGCTGCAACGGTTGGGTATGGGTCAACAATCACCATCATATCCAGCTTCTGCATCGCCTTCTTCATCTCTGGACCACGAGTCTGAGAGTTCACTGCGTGACCCCAGTAGAACATGGCACGGATGTTTTCACGCTGACGGATATTGTCTTTGTTTTCTAGAACGCCATCAACCCAACGCGATACAGGAATACCTGCACTGTTCATAGGTTTCTGACCGCCGTAAGCGTTGTCATCGAAACGACCTTTTACCCAGTCGAAGTCTAGATCCCAAACTTTTGTCCAGTGACGCCAAGAGCCTTCAGATAGACCGTAGTAACCCGGTAGTGTGTCTGACAGTACGCCAAGGTCTGTTGCGCCTTGTACGTTATCGTGACCACGGAAGATGTTTGCACCGCCGCCTGATTTACCGATGTTACCTAGGGCAAGTTCAAGTACACAGTAAGCACGTGTGTTGTTGTTACCTGTGGTGTGCTGAGTACCACCCATACACCAAACGATACAACCCGGACGGTTTTCAGAAAGCAGTTTCGCCGTTTGGTAAACGTCAGCTTCAGATACGCCTGTTACACGCTCAACCTCTGCAGGATTCCACTTCGCGACCTCTTCACGGATTTCTTCCATGCCGAATACACGTTGCTGAATGAACTCTTTGTCTTCCCATTTGTTTGCGAAGACATGCCATAACACGCCCCAAATAAAGGCAACGTCAGAACCCGGACGAAGTGATACGTAGTGATCTGATTTTGCAGCCGTACGCGTACGACGAGGATCCGCAACTACGATCTTACAGTTGTTTTTCTCTTTCGCTATAAGGATGTGCTGCATCGCAACTGGGTGGGCTTCTGCAGGGTTTGAACCAATGAACAGCATCGACTTACAGTTGTGCATGTCATTGAACGAGTTCGTCATTGCACCGTAACCCCAAGTGTTCGCAACGCCCGCTACCGTAGTAGAGTGACAAATACGCGCTTGGTGGTCGACGTTGTTGGTTCCCCATAGTGACGCCATCTTACGGAATGCGTAAGCCTGCTCGTTACTGTGTTTCGCACTACCAAGGAAGTAAACCGAATCAGGGCCAGACTCTTTACGAAGTTCTAACGCTTTGTTGCCGATCTCTTCGATTGCTTGTTCCCAAGAAAGCTTCTTCCACTTACCGCCTTCCAGTTTCATTGGGTATTTAAGACGACGTTCACCGTGGCCATGCTCACGCAGTGCAGCACCTTTAGCACAGTGTCCACCAGCGTTGAATGGGTGATCGAATGCAGGCTCTTGGCCTGTCCATACGCCGTTTTGAACCTCAGCGTAGATACCGCAACCAACTGAACAGTGAGAACAGATCGTACGTTTTATCTCTGTTTTTGCATCAGGATCAACCGACCTCGCTTGTGCTTTTTTCATCATGCCCGGTGCAAATAGGCTTGCACCTACTACCGCGCCACCAGCAGCAAGAGAAGTGTTCTTCATGAACGCACGGCGAGATACGCCAAGCTGATTGGTTTCTTTGCTCACACTATCGGAGCGTTTGACTAGTTTCATCCTTTATCCCCTATAGTGTGTCGTAGTAATCGCGAATGTGTTGAGTTTCACGGTAGCCAGTTTTCTTCACGTCTTCTTTGGAAAGTTCAGGCGTTTCAGCCGCGGTTGCCACTTTTGAAGTTCCAGCGGCAACAGCACCTGCTACGGCTGCAGTTGTTAAGCCTTTGAGTAAGTCCCTACGGCTTGTATTTACTTCTTTATTATCTTTCATCATTGCTTCCTTACCTTACGGTAGATCTTTATGGAGGCTTAATGCCCCTCTATCGATATGATCGAGTACTGCTCGATTACTCGTAATCAGTGACGTTTTTCACATCAATTTTTGATTTGTGCTTACTGCTTTTGGTATTCACACTAAAACGCACTTGCTCTAGTGTTAGAAATGCTTGGCAAAGCTGAGCTGCTGGCTTGTAGAAATTGGCATGCTCTGCACTCTCGGTTTGACGGGTGAACGATTCGAACCAAGGCGCAATATGCTTGTTGAAAACAATCTGCTGAAGCTCTTCTTCCTCGGCAGTCAGCATCGCCATAACTTCACAAAGCGCCGAGATATGGTCTTCTGGCTCTTTTACGTTCTCGTCGCGCTCAATACCAAGAAGCTCAAGATCGTGACGGATCTCTGCGAGTGGCTTTTCCATCATTGCGCCAGTCATATGCCATGAACCAAATGGCATGACTTCACCACGTCCAATGCCAATGAAAAGATCTTGGTATTCGTCTTCTAGTGCCTCACGGTCTGATTCAATCGCGGCTTTTTGAAGTGCAATCCATGCTTTTTGCATCGCACTTTCTGATTCTTCAATCTCGAGAGATTTCAAAAAGTCGATCATCTCTTCCGTTGGAGCACTACGAAACAGTGCAGATAGAACGAGGTAAATATCTGTTCTTAATGTTTGTTCTTGTTCTGAATGAGTATCCAAGGCCAACTCCTAGTATTTCAGTTGTTTCAATGGGTCTTGAGCCATTGAATCGAACATATCGATGACACGGCAGTCTTCACACATTGCAATACGGTTGATCGCTGCTTCGTCTGAAAAATGAGAGTGACCGCGTAACTTGTTTTGCAACATATCAATCATAGACTGAGGTGCAAAAGGCTTGTGACAACGAATACATTCCGCTGCCTTCTCTTCATGAATAACCACCGCTTGTTGACGTTCTTCTTTCACCCAGTTCATACGAGGTGTCAGAGTTAGGACGTTTTCAGGACAGGCTTTTTCACATAGGCCACATTGAACACAATCTTGCTCAATGAATTTAAGAGATGGAGATGTACCATCGGTATGAAGCGCACGAGTTGGACATACCGCCACACAACTCATACATAACGTACAATCTTTGCTTTCACACGAAACGTTGCCATAAGGCGCGTTTGATGGAAGTTCTACAATGTTCTCTACTGGAATTCTTGAGGTGCTTAGTGCATCAAGCGCAGTAAATAGGCGTTGGCGTTTATTACCTTGCAAATCCCCTAGTGCCAAATCAAACGAATCGGTACATAGTGTCGGAGGACCTTCACGAAGAGATTCAAGGTAAAGAATATCAACCGTCTCTTTTGCTACACCGATTTGATCCAATAGTTCTTGAGCAATACCGACTTCGTTATTCAGAACTCGAATAATGGTTTCTGGCATAAATCGAGATGCGGCAAACAGAACCTGAGTCGCGCCATTTACTAAAGCTGCAAACCACGTATCAATACCAACAGAAGGCAGTTCTTCAACAACAACCGGAATCACATTCTCTGGAAGTGCTTTAAGGGCCATCACGTTGTACGATTCATGACGAGAGCTACAAATCAGAACGATCGGATCTAAGCCCCCTGCTTTCTCATAGTTGGCTAAGGTGCGTTCAATGAACTTTTGCGTGTCATCTGGATTAGGCAGTGCGTAACTGATCGCTTCAGTAGGACAGCTGGTTGCACAAGTCCCCACGCCTTGACATAGGTATGGGTTGATTTCGATGCGATGGCCGGTTTTATCTGTGCCTTCACTTGATAGAGCGCCAGCAGGACAAGCATCCACACAACGCTCACAACCTTTAACGCCACGAGAGCTGTGTGCACATAGGTCGGTATCTAAACGAAAGAATTTTGGCTTATCGAAGGTACCCATTAGTGTTGGGATCTCTTCTAGTGCTTCAGCCAATTTAGGATAACCGCGTCCAACTGGGTAATAACCCGGAACTGGAACCTCTTCCGTCATGCAGCTATTGAGACAGAGATCGAGAACCACATCGAAGCAATCATGGTTTATCGCCACTTTCGCTAAGTTACTTGTCGTCCCGCGGTTTTCAATAACCACTTCAAACGTGCCCAAGAAGCCAGATACCTGAACGGAATTAGCAAAGTAGAGTTCGTTATTTGAACCCTTTTCGCCGTCTGTCGACAGTAAGGTCAGGCTTGTTAATGTCGGTAGTTGCGCAGCCGCACTCTCAATAATCGCGGTTGGTCCTACGATTAAGGTATTACCACCACTCTCATAGCTCACGGTTGGTGGAATTAGGTTGGTTAACTCTACTGTGTTTTCAAAAGCATAGAGTCGCGCTTTACCATTATTTGATGTCGCTTGTTGTAATAGTTGTTTAAGCATTGCTCAGTTCCATATAGCGTCATGGATAATCTGCTCAACCTTGATTGTAGTAAGACACTAATAGAATGCTGACTAATTGCTCAATTAAACATGAATCGCAACGTGTCATTAGTATTCGGATAATCTACAAATCAGTTGATAATGCTTGTACATAGCAATGTGTATGCCAACTTTATTTTATTTACATTTCAGTGATTTAAGTGTTTAAAGTCTGATTTATTAGGACAAAAAAACCGACTGGGACAATTTGTCTCAGTCGGTTCATTGAGTGTTTAGTCAAAATGTACCTATTGTTTGTGTGGTATATTTTGTCCCAGTTGACCTTGCTCGTTACCAATAGGAAGTGCCGATTTGACGACTAACTGAATGAATATACAGTTAGTCTATTTTCGGGTTCTGCTCTGCATCAACGGACTCTTTGTTTAGTTCGTCCTGAACCTCTTGAGACGCCACTTCTAACCCTTCGCTATCGACCTCTTCCTCTAATATAGGCTCACCAGCTGCCATTGTCTCTTCATCGGCCTGATGTGCAGTCGGCTCGCTCTCTTCTACTGTCTCTTTAACCCAATCTCTTAGCGTATCCGCCACATCTTCAGTAAGAGACTTGAGATTACTGTAGTCATCGTCGTAGTCATCTAAGCCATCACGAACATTGAACTCTTCTGATAGAAACAACTTTCTTAGGGCGGCCTTCTTTACACTCTCGGAGGCTTCTGACACCAACAATTGAGCCACAGATGGTGATTCTGACTCTATGTCACCTTCACTGTTCTCAACGGAGTTCTCCCCTGTTTCTTGAGAAGCTTCTTGAGAATCTAGTGTGTCAGTCAATGTCGCTGTTTGTGCGTCCGCCGAGGATTCTTGTTCGTTAAGCTCTGTTAATTCAGTTGCTTGGGTATCACTACTGAGTTCTGTTGATACGTCACTCTCAACCTCTGGTGTCTTTTCTCCTTCAAGCTTACGTTGCGACCAGCGACTTAAGAAACTAGTTGCCATTTGCGCGCCCTGCTCCCTTGCGCTTCTTACGGCGCGTTTCTAACAATTCACCATGACGACCGATAAAGGCTTCCATCCAAGCTTGAACGGGCAATGGCATATCAAATGAAAGCACTTGGTTGTCTCCATCCATATACTGACCAGCAACAGTTTGAGAAGCCGTAAGCAATTGAATGATTGGTACACCTGAATCGACGTTATCCATGATGAGAAATAGCTTAGGCTGTTGAGAGCTGAGGTTAAATCGATAATCGGTGCGCTCATCTTTATGCAGTTGCAGCAAGCACACATCTTCGGTATCACCATTGGGAGCGAGTTCAAACCCGTTAAGCTCCCATTGGGTTGTTGTCCACATGCCCGTTTTGATCTCTTTCTCAACGCGGTGAACGCCTATTGACCAAGACGTTTCGGTTTTCTCATATTGTTGTTTTAGTTCTTTGGTATCCGACATATCTCATCCAGTTGTTGTCTGGCTCGTTTTAGATAGGACATTTTGTTCTAGCAACGTAGCCATAAAGTCTCTGATTAAACACTACTAAGCAATAACCACGCCATAGCACTCTTAAACTGACTGACTCCTATATTCAGACTAGACTGATGTGACAGTTTTTGCGCTAAGTAAAGGTAATCCTCAAAAGAATTTGAGATAAAGGCGACCTTGGAATAAGAATTGCTATATACCCACAACAAGCTTCAAAATAACGCCTAACCGTCAACGTCAAAACGCGTGATGAGCGTATACACAACTAGGATATTAAAAGTGGTTAAACCAAACATTATTAAAACCAGTGAAAACCCTCTCCAAACCATTGAAGTGGAAGTGTTCGACGAATACGGCGAAAAGCTCACCAAACAGATCGCTTGCGAACGCCCTCTTACGGTTATGCTTAACTGGAAAGAGATTGTTACTTTAATGACTTTAGGTTCTCGTCCTGAATCATTAGTCTTAGGTTATTTAAAGAACCAGAGCTTCCTTTCAGACCCAGAAGCGATTGAATCGATCATTATTGATTGGGAAACCAGTTCTGCGGCAGTTGTAACAAAAGAAGATACCAGCCAATTAGAAAGTGCCCTTAAAAAGAAAACCGTTACCTCAGGCTGTGGTCAAGGAACCATGTACGGCAACGTAATGAAGCAACTTGAGGATTACCAAGTTCCACAAACCAAGCTTAAGCAGTCAGAGATTTATACAGCCCTTGAAGCGTTAACCCATTACAACGACACCTACAAAAAAGCCGGTGCGGTGCATGGTTGTGCGGTGTGTAAAGATGATCAAGTGCTCTCGTTTGTGGAAGATGTCGGTCGTCATAACGCTGTTGATACCCTAGCAGGTGAAATGTGGCTTAATCAGGAAGATGGCTCAGACAAGATCTTCTATACTACGGGGCGCTTAACCTCTGAGATGGTGATTAAGGTCGCTCAGATGGGAATCCCAGTGTTGCTCTCTCGTTCAGGCGTCACTCAAATGGGCTTAGATTTAGCGCAGAAGTTTGGCATTACGACAATAGCACGCGCTAAAGGTCTACGTTTCCAAGTCTTTACTGGTGCGGATAAGATCATTTTTGACGTCAAAGGTAATCAAGAATCAGAATAATCCTGCGGTAAAATACAACAGTTCGCTTCCTGAAATAGCCTAACTGTTTCCCTACCAAGCCTTAAATATTGTTTTGAATACGACTATGTACTATCAAGACGTTATTTAAGGCTTTTATTATATAAGAATCCGTTAATATTCTTGCGTTACTCTCCCTATAAGCTATTAGTTACATATCTATCTTTTATTAATATATAACTCAAATGAATAACTGATAGATATAAAACGTCATCGGCTAAAGGGAGTTGCCTATGGAAAGGTCAACTGAAAAGCAGCGTTCTGCGCTGTCATTGTCTATACGAAGTAAATTTATTCTTATCAACATCACGCTATTTATCTCAGTATTTGTTTATGCGGTCTATGAACAGATGAGCCTTGATCGGTTAGAGTCGCTGGAACGGGCTGCTAATGAGAACTTACGAAGCTCGGTTGATTTACTTATGTTGAGGAGACACGAAAAGGATTTTCTAGCAAGGAAAGTGCAGAAGTACGCAGAACGTTTTGAGAGTACTACGCTGACACTGAATCAACGACTCTACGATTTAAATCAAACACTTATTTCTCACCAATTAAACCTCTCAAACAACACCACTCAGATAACTCAAGCAGTCGAAAGTTATGAAGACCAATTTCGCCAGATTGTGAAGCAAGTGAACGCGATTGAAGATACCAACCCATCCGTTGGCTTAATTGCGGTGTTAGACAAAAGGCGAACGGAACTGAAACATGCGGTAGAAAAAGAAGCCAATCTCTCCTTGGAACTTGCACTGTTGGAACTCGTTGAAAAAGACTTCCACTATCTTGCACATACCAATGACCAAACCAGTCGTGCATTTGATGGTGCCTTGGATGTGTTCACACCCTATGCGCAGAATACGGATACGACGAAGCAAGCGTATTTGAATTATCGCGATGCGGTAGAAAAACTCTTAGTAGCAAATACACGCTTGGGGCTTACCGCTGATTTAGGGCTGAAAGGTGAGCTTCGTCGTACTGTCCATCAGGCGGAGCAAGCCATCAACGACGTGCAACTGGAAATCAATAGCGCAATTAGCCAAGCGAGCTCTGAAACCAAGAACACGCTTCATCTATTCGGTTTTGCGATCGTGATACTTCTTTCCGCTTTGTTGGCCTTCATCGGTAAAAGTGTTTTAACCCGTATCAAAGCGATTAACGAAATGATGGAGTCAATCGCGAATGGGGATGGAGATTTAACGGTGCGTATGAACGCTAAAGGGAATGACGAGTTAGCTCAGCTCTCCCACTCTTTTGATTCGTTCATTAGTAAGTTACACGCAAACATCAAAGATTTGTCTGGTGTGATGACCGTCTTAACTGACAGCTCATGCAGTTCTGAAGAAGCAGCGCAAAAGAGCATGAATAATGCAGAAGCGCAGAAGCAACAATCTGAATCAGTCGCGACTGCCGTTAATGAGCTTGTGATGACCAGCAACGAGGTGGCGGCCAATATTGAAAATGCCGCACTCAGCGCTGAGAAGATCAAAGGCAACGCGCATCACGCCCTAGAAGAGACACACGCAACCAACGACAGTATCCAAGTTCTGTCGAGCAATATTGAAGAATCTCAGCAGCTAATCGACCACCTAGAGGAGCAGAGTCGTGAAATCAATCAAGTGGTGACGACGATTCAAGGTATCGCTGAGCAAACCAACCTACTCGCTCTGAACGCTGCGATTGAAGCAGCGCGTGCGGGAGAGCATGGCCGAGGGTTTGCGGTTGTCGCATCTGAAGTTCGAGAGCTTTCATTAATGACGAATAACTCTACCCATCAAATTGAAACCACCATTCAAGGGCTAACCAGTGGTATAGATAAGACCGTTGCTAAGATGTCCGAGAGCTTAGATCAAACGGAGCATGTTAAGCGTCAAACCAAAGGTGTGGTGAAAGCAATCGAAGGCATTCACCTACAAGTTGGAGAGATGTTTGATTTGAACAGTCAAATAGCGACCGCATCAGAGGAGCAGTCGGTGGTCTCTGCTGAGATCGACCGCAACATTACAGATATCGCGCAGCTGTCCGTTGATACTCATGAAGTGGTCTCAGGTTCAGTGCGTTGCAGTGAGCAAGTCTCTAATGTGAGCCTAAAACTCGATAAAATTGTGGCTCAGTTTAAGTACTAGCCTTCTGACTACTCATTTTTGCAATAGAAAACCAAAACGCCTTTATTTCTTTATATCGTCGCTTAGATGCTTAAGATGCTTTGAGACAAAGAGATAAAGGTGTTTCTTTTTTGGGTTTCGACTAAGAGTTTTGTTAGTAGAAGCAGCCCTACCGGGTAAAGATACCCACCCATTTTATTCTCCTTTTTCCTTCAACTCCCTTTCAAGTGTCTTTCAGACTCATTGTTCAATTTAACTTAACGATGGTTTAAATATTACTAGATATACCAAACAGTAACATTTCATTATCTTGTCCCACGTGAACAGGACGAAGCACGCAACTTTTGTGCTGCTAAGTCAACAATGTCACTTCTTTGAACGCTCAAATCAAAGAAAAGCATATAACAATCATAGAATTGGACAAGAATATGAAACAGCCTTTAAAAGCTTTAGTACTCGCTCTCGGACTGACGTTGGGAGCAAGTTGCCACGCTATCGAACTCAAACCGGTTGATACCGATTTTACGCTGCAGATCTTAGGTTCTGGCGGCCCGATCTCCGATGACCTACGTGCATCTTCTGGTGAAATCATATGGTGGAAAGGTAAATCACGAATCATGATTGATGCAGGTGGTGGTGTTTACCTTCGCTTTGGTCAAGCTGGTGCCAAACTCGAAGATTTGGATTTCATGGGACTCACCCACTTCCATACCGACCATGTTAATGATGTCCCTGCTCTACTTAAAGGTGGTTATTTCTTCGACCGAGAAGATCCTTTAGATATGGTAGGCCCGACAGCAGGTTCTGCATTCCCAAGTTTAACCGGTTACTTCAAAGCCAATTTCGACCCAAAAGATGGTGCTTATGCCTACTTAAGTGGTTTGTACGACGGTACAGATGGCCTATTCCCAATTAATTTAACAGACGTTGACCATCAATCGAAACAGCCAACTATCGTGTACCAAGAAGACGGTTTGAAGATTAGCGCGTTGGGAATCCCACATGGTGACGTACCTTGCCTTGCTTATCGAATTGAGAGTGAAGATGGTGTCATGGTGATCTCAGCAGACCAAAATGGCAGTAACCCCGCCTTCTTAGACTTTGCACGTGGTGCTGACATCATGTTGATGCCAATGGCTATTCACGAGCAAGCCGACGGTGTTTCCACATTTATGCACGCCAAGCCCTCTGTGATCGGCAAGATCGCTCAAGAAATCAATCCGAAAATGTTGGTGCTCAACCACTGGATGGGATTGGGACTAAAACGCAAATCTGAATCCATCAAAATCGTGCGCGAGTATTACGACGGTCCAATCATGTCAGGTCGCGATCTCGCAAGCTTCCCTATGTCTGCAGTAATGGAGAAATAATATGAACAATAAAGTCGCCCTTTCTATCGCGATCACCTCGGTGATAAGTCTTAATTCCGCGATGGCATTTGCTGATGCGCCAGCCGAGGCCCCTGTAGAAGCAAAACAGTCCTCAGGTCATGGTGGTAAATGTGCTGCAGGTAAGTGTGGTACTGAAAAGCGTTTTGAGAAAGCAGAGCTTAAAACCGACCCTCAAGACCGCTTAGTGCGCGCTCGTGATGGTAAATGTGGATTAACAGCACAAGGTGTTGAGCCGAGTAAAGAACGCATCACATTAACCGAAAGCAAAGTGACAGGTGGAGTATGCGGGCAATAACACGCGGACGCATTCAAAACAGCGATAAAGGTATTGGTTTACGCAGCGAGCATATTGACGTTCTGCGGAGCTCGCCAAAACATCCTGATATCGACTTCTTGGAGCTAGCACCAGAGAACTGGATGAACTTAGGTGGCCTTAAACGTGAGCAATTACAGGATATATCGAAAACCTACCCCTTAATTGCACACGGTTTAAGTTTGTCTATTGGCGACTGTCAGCCGCTAAACACCCAGTTTGTTCGTCAGGTTGGACGCTTTCTCGACGAACTGAATATCGACATATACAGCGAGCACCTAAGCTTCTCTCGTGATAGCCAAGGGTATCTCTATGAACTGTTACCCGTGCCACGCAGACCGGAAAACATTGGCTACTTGGCTGACAGAATAATGCAGGTTCAAGACATCATTCAACGTCCGCTGGTGATGGAGAATATCTCCTACTACCACAATTACGGAAATGAGATGCCTGAAGGTGAGTTTATTGCTGAAATTGCTGAGCGAAGTGGTTGTGAATTGTTGCTCGACATCAACAACCTCTACGTGAACAGCCAAAACCATCACTTCGATCCAAAGGAAATGCTCAAAGCGTTACCAAGTGATGCAATTCGCTATTACCACATAGCTGGACACTTGGTTGAAAGAGATGACTCAGTTGAAGGCAACAAGTCGCTGCTTGATACCCATGGCATGGAAGTACAGCAAGCGGTGATCGACTTGGCGCGCTATACCTATGCCATGCACGGCTGTAAACCTATGCTATTGGAGCGAGACAACAATATCCCGCCTTTGGTGGTGCTTACTGAGGAGTTGCGAGCGGTGCATAGTCAGGTATTAGCCAATACGTCTACTCAAGGATCGATGGCTGAGGAGAAGGTCTATGCATAGCCCTCCAAGTGCCATGGTAAGACAAACTCAAGCACTGGCCTCCCTGATACGTTCCTCAAACAAAGGGATGGGATCCAACGAAAGTAACGCTTGTCGTTATAGCGAGTTCATTAGAGACAACGTGCTTGGAGTCTTACACAACACTTTTCCGCTGTTTAGCCAACAAGTCAGTCACCGCCAATTGCAGACGTTGGTTGATGAATTTGTGGTGGCGCATGACGCCTCTGAGCCAGAGTTTCATCAAATTGCGACCGAGTTTGTCAGTTTTATTCAGCATGCAACAGATTCCATTAATACATCAAGCTTGAATGCGTGCCAAGAGCTGACCTCCGATCAACTGGCGGTGCTGGAATTTGAGTGGTGCGCTTATTGTGTCGAGATTGATTCAACCCCTCAGCCATTGCCTCTAACTTGCGTTGGTGATCTTTTAGCTGCGGAACAACAGCAGAAACAGGGACTCGTGACAAACAAGACAATGAGGTTGGTGCAGGTGCCCTTTATTGTTCATGGGAAGGATTCGCTGACATTTTTAACCAAAAGGCGACGCCCTATTTTCTATGCGATGTATCGAGACTCCGACCTACGCATCAACACATTAAAACTAAGAGAAATCGATGTTGCGATTATCCAAATGATCCAGCAACAACCAAATCAATCTCTAGCCAATATAAAACAAATAATTGCTCAACAATTGGCGAGATTCGAATTCATTAATTGGGTAGTGCACTTCAGTGAAATCGAGCTGATCGGTGTGCACTCTTTAGGAGAAAAATTATGATTAAGTCAGCCCTCAACTGGTACGACGCTATCGTCGAAAAATGCAAACAATACGATTACGTAGCACTGCTTTTAGTCCGACTGTATTTGATTCCTGTGATTTTCGTGGGTGCACGTTCAAAAGTGCTTGGTTTCGCCGGCACCGTCGCTTGGTTTGGCGCATCGACCGCTGATGGAGGCCTGAATCTACCCTTCCCTGAGTTACTCGCATTCTTAGCGGCAGCGACCGAAGTGTTGGGCTGTATCTGTATCGCGTTAGGTCTGTTTACTCGCTTTATCTCAATCCCGATGATTTTCATGATGAGCGTAGCGAGCGCAATGGTTCACTGGAAGCATGGTTGGGATGCGATTGCGACTGGTGGTATGGAAGCAACAATTCGACTTAACGGCTTCATTGAGTGGCTCGCGGTTAACTTCCCTGGTCGTTACAACTACATCACTGAACTTGGCGACCCGGTAATGCTGAACAACGGTATGGAGTTCGCAGGTACCTACTTCGTGATGTTGCTTGTGCTGCTGGTCTACGGTGGCGGTCGTTATGTGAGCCTAGATTACTGGCTGCGTAACCGCTTTACACGCAAACAAACGAAATCTCTTCGCTGGTAACTGATGTCTTCCAATTTGTCTCTAGTAATTAGTTTCAATTAGCTACCGGCTTTCAAATGATTCGCTGATTTCAAATGCCGTACACGTATCAATCACGTTCAGCCTTGAAATTTGTTATCTCACATTACCCTTCTTATCTTTATGAATCTTACCCGTCACGTTGGTGGCGGGAAGGAGTATTTATGCTTACAGATGTCGTTGATCTGTCGCGGTTTCAATTCGCAAGTACCGCTCTTTATCACTTTATATTCGTTCCCCTAACCATAGGTTTGTCTTTCTTACTCGCAGTGATGGAATCGCTGTATGTGATGACCAATAAAACCATCTACAAAGACATGACTAAATTCTGGGGGAAATTGTTTGGCATCAACTTCGCTATTGGTGTCGCTACAGGCTTAACCATGGAGTTCCAGTTCGGCACCAACTGGGCTTATTACTCACACTACGTGGGTGACATCTTTGGTGCGCCACTCGCGATTGAAGCGCTAATAGCGTTTTTCTTAGAGTCTACCCTAGTCGGCATGTTCTTCTTTGGTTGGGACAAGCTCTCTAAGCGTCAACACTTGTCGGTGACTTGGTTAACAGCACTAGGTTCGAACTTCTCTGGCCTGTGGATTCTGATGGCCAATGGCTGGATGCAAAACCCTGTGGGCGCGGAGTTTAATTTCGAAACCATGCGCATGGAGATGACAGACTTTGTAGAAGTGATCTTTAACCCGGTTACCCAAGTGAAGTTCGTGCATACCGTTGCGGCAGGTTACACAACCGGCGCCCTATTTATCATGGGTATCAGTGCCTACTACATGCTTAAAGGACGCGATCTTCCATTCGCTCGTCGTTCCTTTGCGGTTGCGAGTGCATTCGGTATGGCAGCCATTGTTTCAACGGTAATGCTAGGTGATGAATCTGGCTATGAGCTGGGTGACGTTCAACAGGTAAAATTGGCTGCGATTGAAGCCGAATGGCACACCGAAGAAGCGCCTGCTTCATTCACCCTGTTTGGTTTTCCGAATCAAGAAACTATGGAGACGGATTACGCGATTAAGATCCCGTATGTCATGGGTATTATCGCAACGCGCTCTTTGGATACGCCAGTGGTCGGTATTCATGACTTACTCGCGAAGAACGAACAACGCGTGCGTAATGGCATCATCGCTTATGGATTGTTAGAGAAGCTTCGCTCTGGCGATAAATCGCAACAAAACATCGATGAATTTGAAACCGTCAAACAGGATTTAGGTTACGGGCTGCTCGTTAAGAAATACAGCGATAACGTGGTCGACGCTACAGAGCAACAGATACAACAAGCCGCTAAGGATACCATTCCTAACGTCGCCCCACTGTTTTGGAGCTTCCGAATCATGGTGGTGTGTGGCGTATTGATGTTTGCCATCATTGGGCTTTCATTTGTTCAAATCTGTCGCCGTAAAATTGGTACCAATCCTTGGTTACTGAAAGCGACCATATGCGCAATTCCACTCCCATGGATCGCCTGTGAAGCCGGTTGGTTTGTCGCTGAGTATGGTCGTCAACCTTGGGCGATTGGTGAGATTCTTCCCGTGAATATGGGCGTTTCAAACTTACCTGCTTCTAGCCTGTGGATCTCCATCGGCCTAGTTTATCTGCTTTACACCTTCTTCTTGATTGTAGAAATGTACTTGATGGTTAAGTTCGCCAAGATGGGGCCAAGCGCCTTGAAAACAGGTCGCTACTATCACGAGAGAACTCGTACCAAGCAGACTCCATCTTCATTGGAATACAACACCACGAATCAACTAGATAACTCTATTGATCTTCATTAAGGAATTCAGATGTTTGATTATGAAAATCTTCGCCTGTTTACATGGGCAATCATTGGCGTGTTGTTGATCGGATTCATCATTACCGATGGCTTTGATATGGGCGTAGCGGCATTGCTGCCAGTGTTAGGCAAATCCGATACTGACCGCCGAATTATGATTAACGCGATTGCGCCTCACTGGGATGGAAATCAAGTGTGGTTAGTGACGGCAGGTGGCGCTATTTTCGCTATCTGGCCTGCAATCTATGCCGCGACATTCTCAGGTTTCTACTTAGCCATGATTACCGTGTTGGCAACTTTATGGTTAAGACCGCTAGGGATGGACTACCGAGCAAAAATAGATAACCCACAATGGAAGCAAGCTTGTGATATCGCATTAATTGTTAGTGGTTTCATTCCACCCGTTATCTTCGGGGTTGGCTTTGGCAACCTAATGATTGGTTTGCCATTTGAGTTTAATGAGCTATTGATGATGTCATATCAAGGTGGATTTTGGGATCTACTGACCCCGTTCCCTATCCTTTGTGGCTTGGTGAGCCTTGCGATGGCTGTGACACAAGGTGCGGCATTTTTACAAATCAAAACAACGGGTGATTTGAAACAACGATCTCAAAACGTCGTCGTGTGTATGGCATTAGTAACCGCAGGCCTATTCGCTGTTGGTGGGTGGTTTGCAAACTCACTACCGGGTTACCTGATCACGAGCCCAATCGTGACTGATGCAGTATCAAACCCTTTACTTAAACATGTCATGAAGTTTGATGACTTACTGCTACATAACTACCAAACCTATCCGTTACTTTGGTGCATTCCCGCACTTGGCGTTGTAGGTATGTTGGCTTGCGCAGTGATGACACGATTAAACCGTGGTGGCTTTGCTTTCGCAGCATCAAGCTTATCTCTCGCCTCTATCGTGACCACTGCCGGTGTTGCTCTGTTTCCAATGATCATGCCTTCAAGCTTAATGCCTTCTCATAGCTTAACTGTGTGGGATGGAACATCGAGCCAATTAACACTGAGCATTATTTCCGTGGTTGCTGTTATCGTCGTACCGATCATTTTGGGTTACACAATCTGGTGTTACTACAAAATGTTTGGACGATTAGATAGCCAGTATATTCGCGACAACAGCTCATCACTGTATTAATTGCTCATCACTGAACGAATAGAAAGTAAAATAGGAGGATAACCTATGTGGTATTTATGTTGGGTACTTGGCGTACTGCTCGCCTGTGCATTTGGGATCATCAATGGTCTGTGGTTAGAAAACACAGAGCAATTGGATAAATAACCCCTGAGCAATGTATAAGCAAACAAGTAATACATAGAAAAATAAGCAATACATAAACAAAAACGCCGTCATACAGCTAAGTATGACGGCGTTTTTTTAATTTAAAGCTTCTAGCGAAGCAATAGCAAGCTTAGGGCTTAGCCACGTGCTTTCAAGAACTCAGCGTAAGTACCACGGAAGTCATGGATCTGACCATCTTTGATCTCTAGGATACGTGTTGCTAGCGAGTCTACGAATACACGGTCGTGAGAAACGAAGAACAGTGTGCCTTTGTAGTTCTCAAGAGCCAAGTTGAGTGCTTCGATAGATTCCATATCCATGTGGTTTGTTGGCTCATCCATTAGCAGGATGTTTGGTTTATGCATCATGATCTTACCAAGAAGCATACGACCTTGTTCACCACCAGAGATAACCTTAACTGACTTCTTAATGTCGTCTTGGCCAAATAGCATACGACCTAGGAAGCTACGTACTACTTGCTCATCTTCGCCTTCTTGACGCCATTGGCTCATCCAGTCGAATAGGTTCATGTCTTCTTCAAAGTCATGAGCATGGTCTTGAGCATAGTAACCGATGTTCGCGTTCTCAGACCACTTGTATTCACCTGTACGCGCTTCTAGCACACCAGCAAGAGTGTTTAGTAGAGTTGTTTTACCAACGCCGTTCTCACCGATGATTGCAACACGCTCGCCCACTTCGAAGATCGCATCGAACTTGTTGTATAGGTCTTCTTCAAAACCTTGAGATAGGTTTTCAACCACAAGCGCGTTACGGAACAGCTCTTTAGACTGTTCGAAACGGATGAACGGGTTTTGACGGCTAGATGCTTTAACTTCTTCTAGCTGAATCTTATCGATCTGTTTAGCACGAGACGTTGCTTGCTTAGCTTTAGATGCGTTAGCAGAGAAACGAGATACGAAGGTTTGAAGTTCAGCAATTTGCGCTTTCTTCTTCGCGTTGTCAGACAGTAGACGCTCACGAGCTTGTGTCGCTGCCGTCATGTATTCATCGTAGTTACCTGGGTAAACGCGTAGCTCACCGTAATCAAGGTCAGCCATGTGAGTACATACAGAGTTTAGGAAGTGACGGTCGTGCGAAATGATGATCATTGTGCAGTTACGTTGGTTTAGCGTCTCTTCCAACCAGCGGATGGTGTCCATGTCCAAGTTGTTCGTTGGTTCGTCTAGCAGCATGATATGCGGGTCTGCGAACAGAACTTGTGCTAGAAGAACACGAAGTTTCCAACCTGGTGCAACTTCGCTCATTAGGCCAAAGTGAAGAGACTCTTCGATACCTACAGCAAGAAGAAGCTCACCGGCTTTCGCTTCTGCCATGTAGCCATCCATTTCAGCGAACTGAACTTCAAGATCAGCGACTTTCATGCCGTCTTCTTCGCTCATTTCTGCCAAAGAGTAAATGCGGTCACGCTCTTTCTTAATTTCCCAAAGCTCTTTGTGACCCATAATAACCGTGTCGATTACTGTGAACTCTTCATAAGCGAACTGGTCTTGGTTTAGCTTAGCAACGCGCTCGTTTGGATCGTAGCTTACGTTACCTGCGCTTGGCTCTAGTTCACCAGAAAGAATCTTCATGAACGTAGACTTACCACAGCCATTCGCGCCGATTAGACCGTAACGGTTACCTTCGCCGAACTTAACTGAAATATTTTCGAAAAGTGGCTTCGCGCCGAATTGTTGGGTGATATTTGCTGTGGAAATCAATGCCTTTACCTTTTTAATGTGAAAAACGCCGCAACGTTACTCGTTCAAGCCCGTAACTGCAAGCGTTGTTTGCCTTATTAAGCATATTAGTCTTAGGAAACGCAGGAATTCACAATCACCGTTTCACGCAGACGAATGACTTATTAAAAAGTAGAACGGATTTTCGAAAAACCTAGGGTCGAACGGCGAATAAATCACCGGAACGTCGTTCTCGTCGGGAATAGAAACGATTTAAGAGGATCATTGGCGGTAAACGAACTACACTAATTCAATCTAATCAGGAAGTTAAAGTGAAGTTTATGCGCCAATTATCACTAATATGCGTTCGGCATATTTGGTTACTGTGGATGGCAATGGTTTCATTTAGTAGTGTCGCCCAGTGGCAGTACGAACAGGAAGTCACCCCTAGCGTTAGCGAAACCGCTATTAGCATCAGTAACGAGATTCAAACCATACCCGAGCCATTATTTATGTCGGCTCAAGATCAACGCAAAGTCTCTCAGTTGCTCAAGGCTGTATTGATTGAACAGCAAAAGCAGAGCGATCAATTTTCCCTGCACCTTTCCGAGTTCGTCGACAACTTAAAGTCCGATCAAGCCTCTGAAGTGAAATCCCAGCTGGGTGATGAGATTTGGTTTCGCGTCGAGTCTGATTTTCTTACCCTCAGCAGCATAAACAGCAGTAAGCAGACGCTGCTTGAGCTGGCTGACACAACAACACGCGACAAGCTAACGGGTTTTGGTCCGCAAGGTGTTCGGCAGTTAAAGCAAGAGTGGCAATTAACGCTACTCAATGCTGAATACCTGTTTTACTTTCAGATGCGAAGCTTTCGAGCTTTGGTTGAGGACATCTTTGTTTCTCCCGTCCCGGTGATTTGGGCCGGACTTAAGGTATTTTTCATCTACAGCATCTTAATGTGGTGGCTCGCGAACAGCGCTAGAATTATTAAACTGTATAAAAACACAGTACTAGAGAAAACCAGCACTCCGCCGCTCTGGGTTCGTATCATTTGGTACTTTAGTCGCGCACACAAGGCATTGGCTTGGTTGATTGCAATAACGCTATCCTTGCAGGTTCTATCGACCATACCTAGCCTGCAGCACCTCGTTTTCTTAGAGATATTTACTTGGTGGATTTTAGGTGGCTCAATTGCAATCAGCTTTATCTTGGAGTTCGCTTATCGAAACAGCCGAACCTCAAGCAAGATGATCGTCGAGTTACGCTTATCAACGATTCGCCGCTATGTGTGGAGTGCGATCATCGCAGGTGTAATACTGCAAATCTCTACCATGACTCTTGGCAAAGGCACCATCTACAACTGGATATACAGCGCGCTCTTCTTCTGGTTTGTGCTCATCACCATATCGGTATTGCGATTATGGCGCGAAACCGTGTTTGAGTTAGTGGAAAGCATTGCAGAACGTCCTTGGTGGGTGAACTGGGCGATCAGCAAGAAACGCATCTGGATCATCAGTATCGTGGCAACAGCCCTTGCCGCCGCTTGGGTTATGACTCATATCGCCAAGCATCGTTTAATCTCGAAGCTTTCGCATTTTACTTTTTTCAGCCAAGCGCTCGCCTATCTGTTCCGCATCGAAGTGGCGAAACAGAAAGGTAATGCCGCAGATGGGCAGTCGCTGGTTCGCGTTAAGGGCGACGCTGCATTCGATTATGTTCTGCCGGGTAATCATGACAGTGAGCTGATTGAATACGCAGACGCGGAAATCAAACAGCTATCAAAATACCTACTGACAGACTCGCCTGCTTTATGTGTCGTGTCTGGCGAGCGTGGTGTCGGCACAACCACCTTTCTAAAGCAGATGCTGCATAAGGTGAAAAACGCCGAGCCTATCTACTTAAACTGCCCTCATTCAGGCTATCAAGAGTTGCTGGCCCATTTTGCGGTTAGCATCGGACTTGAGGAGGATGCGACTGAAATCCAAATCATCAGTCAATTACGCGGTAGTCAAACCACCTACCTTATCGCTGTTGATAACGGGCAACGTTTGGTGAAACCTATGGTAGGCGGTCTATCTGCCCTAATTCGTTTAACCAATTTGATTCGACGCTCAAAGAAGAACCATCGCGCAATTATCTCGATTGAGAAAGCAAGCTGGCGTTTTGTCGATCGAGCACGAGGTGAAAGGCTGCTGTTTGACTGGGTCGCTTTTCTGCCTAAATGGAGCGAACAACAGATCGCTTCTCTGTTGGATACACGGATCAATCAATCCGATGACTATGCCGTGAGCTTTGACGGTCTGGTGGTACCGAAACAGTGGGATCAGCAAGACGTCACCGAAGAGGAACGCGCTAAGCAAGGCTTCTATCGTATCCTATGGCATTACTCAGATGGCAACCCAACCGTCGCGCTAAGGTTCTTTCGTTTCTCCCTCAACCGCAACAAAGATACCGATCAGGTGATGGTGAGGCTGTTTCATGCGCCTGAATCTGAAGAGCTTGAGAAGATGCCTAAGCCTATGCTCGCTGTGTTGCGTTCGATTGTTCAGCTTGAGATAGCGACGCCTGAGGAGTTATCAGAATGTACACAGCTCTCTATCTCCGAAGTGACAGGTATCCTGCGCTACTTCCAAAGCCGTGGCTATATCGAATGGACCGAAGACAAAGCCAAAGTCTCAGACCACTGGTTTAGGCACATTACCAATGTATTAGACCGACAGCATTTATTGGTGAAGTAACATGAACAGAATTATTACGACAATAAGTTTCACCCTACTAACGCTTTTGCTGCCATTGCAGGTGGCTGTCGCGGCAGAAGAAGTTGTTGACGTCGAGAGCATTCAGCAGTTTGCCAGCCTCATTCGCTGGAGTGGTGTTTTCTTCTCAGTGTTGGTCATCGCAGCAACATGGTTGTTGATTAAGTTTATGAACTCTATGGTGGAGAGTATTGGTGGTCAGTTTGTTCAATATCGAATGATGCTGCAAAAGGTCCAATCCTTCCTACAGTTCTTTATCTATATGACGGCTGGCCTTGTGGTCTTCATGATGAGCTTTCGTATCAACGACCACATCTTGGCTTTGATTGGCGGTACGCTCGCAGTATCGGTTGGTTTCGCATTAAAAGATCTGGCGGCGTCGTTTATTGCGGGTCTCACAGTGATGATAGACCGACCATTTCAAGTAGGTGACCGTGTAACCTTCGAAGGCAACTATGGCGATATCATTACCATCGGACTGCGTTCAGTTCGAATGCGAACTCTCAACGACGACATCATCACCATCCCCAATAACAAGTTCCTTAACGAAGTTACGACCAGTGGCAACTATGGCGCTCTTGATATGCAGGTGGTGATCCCCTTCTATGTCGGTATGGATGAAGACATCACACTCGCTCGCGATCTAATTCAAGAAGCGGCATCATCGAGTCGTTACATTCATCTACCAAAGCCAGTCACAGTGCTGGTAAAACAGACCATTACCGATAACTACTTGGCAATTCAATTAACCTGTAAGGCTTACGTTGTGGATACTGCGTACGAGAAGTTGTTTGAGACCGACATTACTTTAAGAGTGATGAAAGAGTTTAAAAAGCACAGTATCAAACCTCCGAAGATCGCGGTGGCCTCGGACTAGCGCTTGGGTACCTATTAACCATTTAGCACCTATTAACCCTCTTGTACCAATTAAAAAAGCCCTCGCTTCAGTCAAAGCGAGGGCTTTTTGTATCCGGTCTATTCAAAGACCTTTATACGACTGACTATACCTTAAAGTATTTCAACTGATCGGTTAGGTGTTCAGCGGTATTGGCCATCTTTTGACTGTCTTCTGCCAACGATTGAGAAGCCTGAAGTACCTCATTCGCAGCTAAGTGAATGCTCGATACATTTTGGTTCATCTCTGTGGCAACAGAACTTTGCTGCTCAGAAGCCGCTGCGATTTGTGCCACCATGTCGTTGGCGTTTTGAAGCTCTGCCACAATTTCATCAAGCTGAGCACGGGTATCGTCAGACGCTTTCACGCTGTGATCAACCTCCTCGTTACTCTGCTTCATCGCCACAAAGGTTTGCTCCGCTTGTTGTGTTAGCTTTTCAATAGTGTGTTGAACTTCGTTGGTCGAGTTTTGTGTACGACTAGCAAGGTTACGAACTTCATCGGCTACGACAGCAAAACCACGGCCCTGCTCACCTGCTCTTGCCGCTTCGATCGCCGCGTTTAGCGCAAGCAAGTTAGTTTGCTCTGATACTTCACGAATCACGCCAACGACTTGGCTGATTTCGGTGACACCGTATTGCAGATCTTGTACTAGGCTGTTGGCGTTGGCGATGTTTTGAGATACGTGGGAAATACTCGTCGCCGTGACTTTCATGTTCTCATCGTTTTTGTACGCGTGGTCGACCACTTTATTGGTACTGATTGAGGTATTTTCTGCATTCACTGCCACATCAGAGATTGTCGCACTCATCTCTGTCATCGCGGTCGATAACAGTTCAAGCTGCGCGTGTTGAGAGTTGACGCTGGTTGCTGCCTCTTCACTCGCCTGTGCGATGTAACTCGCCATTGAGCTCGACTGTCCAGCAGATTCATTTGCTGTCTTGAGTGTGCTTTGCAGTTTATCGAGCATTTTGTCGATCTGCTGCGACATATCACCCAGCTCATCTTTGCGTGTCATGTTCATGCGCACGCGTAGATCACCATCAGCAATCGCATGCGTGTTATTGATAAGCTTTGAAAGTGGAATCAGGATATTGTTTGAAATCGCATAGCCCATGATGAACAGCATTCCCGACAACACCAACGCGACAAACGCCTCTTTAAGTGCAAGAGCCCAAAACGCCTCTTGGATATCCGCCACTAAGATCCCTGAACCGACAATCCAGTTCCACTCAGGAAAGAGTTCAACATAAGAGATTTTGTCTTTTAGTTCACCTTGCGGGCTTTTCCATTGGTAATCGAGAAAGCCTTTGCCTTGCGGTGTGCGCGAGATAGAGACCATTTCACGCCAGTGGAACTTACCGGCACCATCTTTAAAGTTGTGCGTGTTTTCACCATTGAGCTCTGGCTTTAACGGGTGGATCACCACCTGCGATTGCTGATTTAAGATCCAAAAGTAGTTGTTGCCGTCATAACGTAAGTCTTGAATCGCAGCGAGGGCTTGTTGTTTTGCTTGCTCCTCACCCAATACAGCACGTTGACCATAGTAATGCTTAGCCAATGACACAGCGGATTCAACCTGTGCACTGAGTTTACTCTCACGCTCTGCCATTGAGGAAGCGCGCTGCTGCAGTAAGTTATAAGTACATGCCATGATCAGTGATACTACTGAGAATATGACAATGGAGGCGAGTTTAGATTTGATTGAAAGGTTGCTTAGTTTCATAGCGGACTGACTTTATTATTTTGTTATTAGTTGCGAGCAAACTAACAAAACTACTTTCATCCGCGATGATGCATGTCATGAAGATCGAATATTCACATAATTACATATGCAAAAGGTGACATTGGTCACCCATACCCGGTTGAATTTTATAAAGATATCAATAATTCATCAGTGTTATTGAACTAGTCTCTTAATTCCGAAAGTTGAGTAATGCTCAGGCAGTCTATATGACTCGATTTTTCATCTGGCTTTTGGGTAAACCAGATTGCATTGATGCCCGAATCAAGTGCTGGAATGATATCTTTCTCAAGCGTGTCTCCGACCATGATCACGCTAGTAAGTGGGACATCGAGGTAACGAATAATCGCAGGGAAAAACTCAGGGCTGGTCTTATCCACGCCTAGGTTCGATTTACAGAAGTAGCCAGAGATGAACCTATCCAGTCCTACTCGACTAAAAGCGTGTCTGATCTCTTGCTCTGTAGAGTCTGCCGCATTCGTTGCGACATAAACTTGGTGGTGTTTTGAAAGGTACTCGAGGGTTTCATGTGCGCCTTCAATGGGTTCTACCACTGGCCAATCACACATTTTTCCAGATTGATCGGGGAAATCGACCATCAAGGTGTTTCCCCAATCAAATAGATACGTTTTTGTCATTATGCCTCCGTGCATAACCGTTTATCCATAGTTGGCTTATTCGTTTAATTCATCGAATGTAAGCCAATCACATTTCCCTCAGTATCCATGACTAAGCTGATAAAGCCAAACTCTCCAATCGCCATTTTGCTCATATGTAGCGTGCCACCATTCATCAATGCACGCTTTTCTTCGATAGCGCAATCTTCACAGGAAAAATAGACAATGGTGCTATTTCCACCAGCCGCCATATCGTCCATCTTGACTAACGCGCCGGTTGCTCCGTAACTGCCCATATCATCGGAGAATACCCACATATCAAGCGGGATCCCACCGGGGCTATCAAGTTTCGACAGAGTCACTTGAAACACCTCTTGATAGAACTGTTTCGCCCTATCCATGTCATTCACATAGATCTCAAACCAGCCCACTGGATTACCTAACATAAGCCTATCCTCATTTGCTGAACACAAACTGAGCATAGTTCACTGTAAACCATACATCGTAGCTAAAGCCTTAGGTACGATGTGTTCATATTTGCGCGTGCGCCTAAATAGTTTTGCGCTTGTTTAGGTAACGGCTTGTTAGGTAAAGCTTAGTTTATGTAACGTTTGAAACGAGCAATTGAGGGACAGCTTTCTTTGGCAGATACACACTAAAACGGCTACCTTTGCCCAGTTCAGATGCAACACGAATTTCACCGCCAGTTTGCGAAAGAATACTCTGCGAAACGGACAATCCTAAACCCGTACCGTCACGCTTGGTGGTGTAAAACGGCGAGAAGATTCGTTTAAGTTGCTCTTCTTTGATCCCACAACCTTCGTCTTCTACGTGAATGACCGCACCTTGAACGACATCGTCTTCTATCCAGTCTTCACTCGAGATGTTCAAGTTACCTTCCCCATCCATAGCGTGAATCGCATTCATCTGTAGATTAACCAAAATCTGCAGCAGTTGGTTTCGGTTTACCTCAACGGAGGTCTTAGCATTCAGTGAAGAGTGATAAACGATCCCTCTCTTCTTAGCACCCGTTTTTACCAAGGTGATACTCTCGTCCACGATCGGATTAATATGCTGCCAAGTGACTTCGTCTTGCACGCCACCGTGACGACTATACTGAAGCAAACTGCGCGTGATGTTACGAATACGGTCGATCTGCTCCATGATCGCTTGGATCTCTTCGTTGACACGGTCGGTCTCTTCACCAAGCTCGAACTTCATTAGTTCAACGTTGCCAAGAATCACCGCAGTCGGGTTATTAATTTCATGGGCAATGCCTGCTGTAAGCTCACCGAGAGCTGCCAGCTTCTCGTTCACCACCAGTTTGTCTCGTGCTTGATTTAATAGCGTAATGTGGTGTTCAAGTTGTTCAGTTTTCTCTTTCAAACTCGCCGTGCGTGAATGGACTTTACACTCCAGTTCAAGGGCCGCTTTTTGGATCTCTTGATTGCGCTCATGCAGCAGATCGAGCATCTTATCGAACTGCTTCGCCAACTGAGTTAGCTCGTGCTGATCATCAAGACCGAGAGTACCGATTCGTTTGTCTTGCCCCATTTGAACCAGCTTGACCACCTTGTGGATGCGCTCAATTGGATTGAATAAATCACGTGCGCCACGATGAACGATAAAACCAGAGAGCAGTAACAATGCGACGATGGTAACGCTGATCTCACCGAGGTTGGTCAAGTAGGTTTCAATCAAAGGCCAAATCAGATAGCCCGTATAGAGCATACCGATCACTTGCTCATGTTGATCTCGGATCGGTTGATAAGCCGTGATATACCAAGCATCGTAAACGTAAGCGCGGTCGAGCCACTCTTGCCCTTTGTTAAGGACCTTTGAGTGCACTTCATGAGAAACACGTGTACCGATCGCTCGCCCTTCACTCTCGTCGCTGTTCAATGGGACATTAGTACTGACGCGTAGATCGTCGAGAAATACCGTCACCGTACCGATACGACGAGAAAAACCTTCGCGTCTTGGGTAGATAAGGTTACTGATCTGATCAACGAGTTGGGTACTGTTATTTAGCAAGATGCCGCCATCCAGAAAGCCTACAACTCGATTCTCTCCATCATAGATAGCGATCACGGTGCGACTAACGAGCCCACGAGTCTCAATCTCAGAACCATTAAGCAGAGGTACTTCGGCTCTTTTAGCTAGGTTATGGTCTAAATCATTCAGCTGATTGCGCGTTAGCACGCTAAAGAAAGACTGCTTGCGAGTAAGGTCGAGAAACTGACGGGTATCGTCTAATGTATGCGCGCTGTGCCAACGCAAAAAGTCGAGCTCGTAGCGGCTCTTATTCTCAGACACCCATTGGACAAGCTGCTCTTCGTCAATGTCACTCTGCAGTTTGTTACGAAAACGGTAGGATTCAGAAAACGCTCTTACGTTATACGCTTGCTGATTTTGAATAAGATGAATACTGTTGTCAGCGACATCGAGGCGCTCATCGACATCAATTAACGCGCCTTGCCAAGTGTAATGTACCGACCAGTAGAGCGTAATGGCAATCAGGGCACAGAGCGTAAGAATAATGGGGGCAGACGTTAAAAACAGAAGACGATAGCGAACCATCGTCTTGAATCGGAAACTCCACTTCGCCCACCAATGACGATTAGTCGGCATATTCAGAGCCCTCTGCGTTCCAATCTTTGTATTTACGCTCTAGAGTTTTACGCGCAACACCTAAGTCACGGGCTGCTGCCGACTTGTTGCCATCATGATACGAGACTACCTGTTCAATATGCGCCTTCTCCACTTCTTTGAGTGTCCAGCTGTTTGGATAACCCTCTGCGGCATCGTTAGGATCCATACTTGGTAACTCTGCACCATGTGACACCGTCACTGAAACGCGAGCTGGTAAGTTACTCTCACCATTCAGTTCACGCCAATAGTGCGCCGGCGGTTTACCCAACAAGATACAACGTTCCATCAGGTTCTTAAGCTCGCGGATATTACCCGGCCATTGATATTCGTTCATGGCCAAAATATCTTCATGCGCCCAACTTGGTTCTGGCATACCCAATTCGCTTGAAAGCATGCGTGCAAAGTACGGCACGAGATCCATTAAGTCAGACACGCGCTCTCTCAATGGAGAAACATCAATTTTCAGTACATTGAGTCGATAGAAGAGATCGCGTCTGAAGTTACCCTTCTCGACTTCTTCTTGCAGATTTCTATTGGTTGCCGCTACTACACGCACATCAACAACGATCTCTTTCTCGCTGCCTACTGGACGAATAGTGCGCTGCTCCAACACACGCAATAGAGCAGCTTGCATTGGTAATGGCATCTCACCGATTTCATCTAGAAACAGAGTTCCGCCATTCGCCACTCGAAATAGACCTTCGCGATTCTTCTTCGCACCGGTAAATGCGCCAGACGTATGTCCAAATAATTCACTTTCCAATAGCTCTGGCGCAATGGCACCACAGTTGATTGGAACAAAAGGACCCGTTCGTTTACTTGCTTCATGAACACCACGAGCAACCAGCTCTTTACCTGTGCCCGACTCTCCCTCGACAAGAACAGAGGCGCGAGATGGAGCAAATTGAGTGATCAGCTGTTTTAAAAGTCGCGTCTTATCTGAATTGCCGATGATCTCTGTTTTGATATGACGACTCACATCACGCTTAAGCGCATACTGCATACGTTGCGCGAGTCGTTTATCCATACAGCGAAGTACGGCTTGGATCATCTGCTCAAGATTGAAGGGTTTGAGAATAAAGTCTGAAGCGCCAAGCTTGAGGGCTGAAATGGTCATCTCTAGGTCGGCATACCCCGTCATGAAGATAACGTCTGAACGTTTCTCGCTGTCGTTGAAGGCTTCTTCCCACTCAATACCGGAACGCCCCGGCAGATTGATATCTAAAACGATCAGATCAAAGTGCTCAGCACTGCGTATTTTTTCTGCTTCCTCTACCGAGCCTGCACACATCACCTTACCAAACAGTTTGCCTAGCGCCTTTTTTAAAATCGCCTGCATTCCTATTTCGTCATCAACAACCAAAACCGAAAATGCTTGGTATTGAGTTAAGGAGTTCAGAGTCTTATTTGTGACATTTGGGCTGGTAAGAGACATAAAAACACACCGGTGAGAAAATTTGGGACAGAGTGTACCAACTCGCCTCAAGTACAACAGGTTCAATATGCGACATTTTGTCCTAGCTCATACTTTCTTGAAATATAATTTAGAAAATGATGCTATTTTACCCGAAATAACAGACATTTAATGAACCTAGTTACCTATACTTATTGGCATTAAGTTTGCTTATAGGGTGTGGATAATCAAATTATACATTTGGCCCACAAACCATAAGCGGGTGCTGTGTCGCTCGTCGTGGTCTATTCATAACTCATGGACATAATAATAATGAAAGCAATTCCCTTAACTATTGCCGCACTTTCTCTCGTCAGTTATTCAGCTAGCAGTGCTGAAGACACTCAACACATCAAACTTGCAACTACCACCAGTACTTACCACTCTGGTCTGCTAGATTTCCTTCTACCAGAATTCGAAAAAGATTCAGGTATCAAGGTAGACGTCATCGCGGCTGGTACAGGTAAATCACTGCGTATGGGTGAAAACGGCGACGTGGATCTAGTAATGACTCACGCACCGAAAGCAGAAGCAAACTTTGTTGAGAAAGGCTACGGCGTTCTTCCTCGTAAGCTTATGTACAACGACTTCGTTATCGTTGGCCCACAACAAGACCCTGCGAAAATCGTTTCTCAAAACAACGTCGCTGAAGTGTTCAAATCTATCGCGACCAACAACGTGACTTTCGTATCTCGTGGCGATGATTCTGGTACTCACAAGAAAGAGATGGGTATCTGGGCACAAACGAAAATGGAGCCAAACTTTGGTGGTTACCGCAGTGTAGGCCAAGGTATGGGCCCTACACTGAATATGGCTTCTGAAATGCAGGGCTATACTATGACTGACCGTGGTACTTGGCTTGCTTACCAAAACAAACTCGATCTGAAGATCCTTTTCCAAGGTGACAAGAACCTATTCAACCCTTACCAAGTGATTCTTGTTAACCCAGAGCGCTACCCAAGCATCAACTATCAAGCAGCAAAAACATTCAGTGATTGGTTGGTAAATCCGAAAGGACAAAAGCTTATCAACGAGTTTAAGCTTCATGGTAAGCAGTTGTTCGTTGCGAGTGCTGAGTAACAGTAAGTACTACGACGAAGTCCTCTAAGCGTCTAGATCTTCAAAGACTTTAAGTCTTCAAAGAGTTAACGCCTACAAAAAGCGACACGCTTAAAAATCAGGACTTTGTACAAAGCAACAATCAGTTAGCGTTGCCCGTCTCTATGCTGGGCATCGCTAGCTATATAACGACAACGTTATACTGGAACTAAACGCGGTAAACCCGCACTGAATGAGATACATCATGACCCTATGGCAAACAACGCTGGATGCACTGAACTTACTTGTGAGCTTTGACCACGAATTGTGGCAAATTGTCGCAGTGTCTTTTAGCGTTTCTCTGTCGGCAATTTCGTTGGTTATCGTACCTGCGATTGTCATGGCTTTTTTACTTGCCTATACAGAGTTCCCGGGAAAATGGGGATTACTCTCCATCATTAATACCCTACAAGCGATCCCTACAGTCGTGATCGGTTTATTGATGTACATGATGCTATCTCGCTCTGGCCCTTTGGGTGATTGGCAAATGCTCTTCACCCAAAAGGCCATGATTCTAGGTCAGATGCTAATCTGCTTTCCTATACTTGTCTCTATGATGCATGGTGCGTTGCAAGCGAGTGACCGTCGTGCAGTTGAAACGGCGCGTACGCTGGGTGTCTCAACGTTTCGTATCGCATCAACGCTGATTTGGGAAACACGTTTCCCTCTTCTGGCTGCCACTATTGCTGCCTTTTCAAGAATTGTTACTGAGGTGGGCTGTTCGATGATGGTCGGCGGTAATATCATGGGCATGACAAGAAACATCCCTACAGCCATCGCGATGGAGAGCCACAAAGGCGCCTTCGCACAAGGTGTGGCTCTTGGTATGGTGTTGTTAGCATTGGCACTGGTTTTAAACTTTTTCCTGTCGAGCGTGAGAGGAAAAGGCTACTTAAGAACATAGGAATGCTGTCATGAGTATAAAAATAACAACGCAGCAAGTTTCAATGCGCTACAAAGAGCGCGTCCTTTTCCATATCCCTGAACTGTCGATAGGCCCTAACGACGCTATCTATCTAAAGGGTGACAATGGCGTGGGCAAAACGACGTTATTAAAAATCCTATCTGGCTTGATTAAACCGACGTCAGGCAAAATCCAGACTGCACATCACAGCTGGAAAGGCACCCTATTCCCTCGCTCAAAGTTCAAAGACATCATCTACCTGCATCAATCCCCTTATCTCTTTGATGGCACTGTGTATCAAAATGTCGCTTATGGCATTCGATTTAACAAAGAGTCGCAAAAAGATAAGCGAGCTCAAATTATCAATGCATTGAGAATGGTAGGTTTAGAAACCCTAGCAGATGAGCACATCTCCGTTCTCTCTGGTGGGGAGCGTCAACGAGTAGCCATGGCAAGAGCTTGGATTCTAAAGCCTTCTATCCTACTTATGGACGAACCGAGCGCATCTTTAGATAAAGAATCTATTGAAAGATTGGTCATTATGGCCGAAGATCTTCTTCAACGTGGCGCAAGTTTGGTGATAACAAGCCATCAAACCAATGCCCTGACCGATCTATGCAAAAAGCAGTGGTGGATTAAAGACAACTCTTTAACTGAATCTCCGCTGCTACAAATTATTAAAAAAGACCAAGCACAAGAGAATATTTATGCTGCTTCCAACGCAAACTAGTTGGGTTATCTTAGCTGGCGGACAAGCGAGCAGAATGGGTGGACGCGACAAAGGCCTCGTCGAATTAAATGGTCGTCCACTTATTCAATACGTCATCGACAAATTGTCGCAACAAAACGTATCTATCACCATCAATGCCAATCGAAACCAAGAGCGTTACCAAGAGTTCGCTCCTGTAGTTTCTGACTCATTTCCAGACTACCCAGGGCCTCTGGGTGGTATTCATGCAGGTTTAAAACATGCCGACACCGATTGGGTCGGCTTTGTTCCTTGTGACAGTCCGCAAATCAACGAAGACCTCGTGGCTCGCTTTTGCGCGGCAGTAAATTCAGACAGCGATATTTTGGTTGCCCATGATGGTGAGTTTAAGCAGCCTGTGTTTACTCTATTTCATAAGCGTGTTTTACCAAGGCTAGAAGCATTCTTAGAGCGCGGCGATCGCAAAATCATCCTACTTTACAAAGACTGCGTAACGGAGTTTGTCGACTTTAGTGACTCTCCAAACTGCTTCGTTAACCTCAATACGCCTGAAGAACTCACTCAATTTGGTACGCTTCAATAATGAATGATTCAAAACAACGCCCTAACCTTCCACTTCTAGGGTTTGCAGCCTACAGTGGCACCGGAAAAACCACCCTTCTTGAAGCGCTACTGCCAATGTTGACTGACTCGGGTCTACGTATTGGTGTTCTTAAGCACGCGCATCATGATTTCGATGTCGATAAGCCTGGCAAAGACAGCTACCGACTGCGTAAAGCGGGCGCAAGCCAAATGCTGATCGCATCGCGCAAGCGTCATGTGTTGATGACAGAAACACCAGAAGCAGAAGCGGACTTTGATTACCTTTTGACGCGATTTGATGCCGACAAACTCGATCTAATTTTGGTTGAAGGCTGTAAGAACATCGCGTTTCCTAAGATCGAGTTACACCGTGAAGAAGTGGGTAAACCTTGGCTCTACTCTAACGACAGCAACATCATTGCGATTGCGGCTGATACTCAAGTTGAGACTGAACTTCCTCAAATGTCGATCAACGACCTTGAAGCGATTCGTGACTTTGTTATCAGCTATGCGAAAGATTTCAACCCAACCGCTTCAAGCTGCGCTTCAAAGGATGCAAAAGCGCCTGCGGTTTGTTGTGATTCATTCTCCCCAGCAGGTCTGACGGTCACTCAAGGTCAAGCGAAGATCTTAGAGAGCATCGACACGAAGCAGCAAAACGAAGAGGTTGCCATTGAGTCAGCCTATGGCCGAGTGTTAGCAGAGGATGTGGTTTCGCCAATTAATGTGCCTCAAAACACCAACTCTGCGATGGACGGATACGCGGTTCGCAGCGATGACCTTGAGCAAGAGCAGTATCATGTTGTGGCCGAAGTTTTCGCAGGGCACAGTTACGACAGCGAAGTGCAAAAAGGCCAAGCGGTTAAGATCATGACAGGCGCACCAACACCAACTGGTGCAGATACAGTCATCATGCGTGAACAAGCCGTTCAAGATGGTGAGTTTGTGCGCTTCCCTGAAGCTAAAATCAATTCGGGGCAAAACGTTCGTATGGCTGGTGAAGATTTGTCGGCTGGCCAAGCTGTGTTTACGCAGGGCACTCGCATTGAAGCTCCAGAGATGGGCATGATGGCGTCACTCGGTTTTGCACACTGCCCTGTTCTTCGTCAGGTTAAAGTGGGTATTTTCTCAACCGGTGATGAAGTTCAAGCTCCGGGCACGCCGCAGCAAGCGAATTCAATCTACGACTCAAATCGCTACACCATTATCGGTATGTTGCAGAAACTGGGCTGTGAAATTGTCGACTACGGCATCATTGAAGATGACCAACAGAAGATGAAAGAAGTTCTACACTCGGCGGCACTTGAGACAGACATGGTGTTAACGTCGGGTGGTGTATCGGTTGGTGACGCTGATTATATTAAGTTAGCGTTAGATGAGCTTGGTGAGATCAACTTCTGGCGTATCAATATGCGTCCAGGTCGCCCGCTTGCTTACGGTAAGATTGAACAGACTCCTTTCTTCGGTCTGCCGGGTAACCCTGTGGCCGTAATGGTCTCTTTCATCAACTTTGTTGAACCGGCTATCCGTAAACTGCAAGGTCAAACAAACTGGACTCCTGTTAAAGCCAATGCGATTGCGACTGAGCAGCTTCGCTCTCGTCAAGGGCGCACCGAGTTCAGCCGTGGTGTGTTCTCTATGAATGAGCAAGGCCAGTTAGAAGTTCGTACTACTGGTAAACAAGGCTCTGGCATTCTGCGCTCGATGAGTGAAGCCAACTGCTTAATTGAGATCTCCCCTTCTGTCGACACCGTAAAAGTGGGTGAAACGGTCACCATTATTCCACTGCAAGGTCGAGTCTAACCTCAAATTAGTGGGCGGATATAAGACACTAAAAGGCGAAGTCATCAATAGTCATCGACGGCTTCGCTTTTTTATCTCAAGTCAATCGATAGAGCATACAATGATTTTTTACCGCTCTACTCAATTCAAGTTTACTTTACTAAACAACTAATTCCGCCTTATCCTTGAGAGTAAGACAGATTTTCTGTAGAGTTCGCGAAAATTCTAGATTCAACTGGAGAGCACCATGGCTCGTACTATTCTGTATACCTATAAAGATGAAGACAAAGAGTTGCTGTTTTCAAAGCAACAACACCGCACAATCCAAGAAGCTGTTGCTGCGGCTGAAGGCATCGACATCACTGAGTATCTAAAAACAGAGCAACAGCTTGAGTTGATTTCAGATACTAAAGCGGTTCGTAATTATCAAGATAACTACTTCCGTAAACTTGGCTTCACAAAGCTAACGCTGAAGCAGAAAGAAAACCTGGGTGTTGGTAAAAAGAATAAGTAGCCTTTGGCCTCTTTGTTCTGATTGTTCGCTTTAGCAACCAAGACATCAAACAATAAAAAATGCCGCAACCTCTTCAGAGATTGCGGCATTTTTATTTATTAGGTTTAACTCGCTTTACCTAAGTTAGATTACTTAAGGTTAAGGAATGCTGCGCCACGCACGCCGCCTGAATCACCGTGTTTCGCTTTGATGATCTTTGGACATTTCGCAACTGAAAGCAGGTATTTCGGAATACGCTTTGGCATCTCTTCATAAATAAGCTCGAAGTTAGACAGACCACCACCCAGAGCAACCACGTGTGGGTCCAACGCTGTGAATAGGTTTGCAAAACAGATTGCTAGAAGCTCCATAAAGCGCTCTACGTGCTCTACTGCTTTCTCTTCACCTTCAGCGTGTGCCTTGATGATGTCGATCGCCTTTTTCTTCTCGCCATTGTAGTGCTCGTAGATCAGCTCAAAACCACGACCAGATAGGTAGCTATCCAAACAACCTTTCTTGCCACAACCACAACCCAGTAGAGGTGCATTTTCACCAAGGTGAAGCCATGCATCCAACGGTAGACGCATATGGCCTAGCTCACCAGCTACGTGGTTACGACCAGAGAATACTTTACCATCGAAAATCAGACCGCCGCCAAAGCCAGTACCTAGGATAAGACCCGCGACAGAAGGTTCATTTTGAAGCTCTTCATCCCACGCTTCAGAAAGCGCAAAACAGTTAGCATCGTTTTCGATCTTAACGCTACGGCCAATGCGAGCTTCTAGATCTTTACGCAGTGGCTTACCTGTTGAAGCAGGTACGTTTACAACTAGCATAGTGCCGTCGTCTGCGTTTTCCATGCCCGGTAGACCTAAGCCGATCTTACCTTCACAAGAGAACTCGCTGTCGTATTTCTCAACAAGACCCGCAATCGTATCGATAAGCTGCTCATAAGAGTCAGTCGGTGTTGGAACACGCTCAGTAGCCAAACGCTCAAGTTTCTCATTGAATGCACCAAATTCAATCTTAGTGCCGCCAACATCAAAGCCGTAATACATCAAATCTCTCCAATTTTTCCCTAAATCTGGGACAATATAAAAGTCACTATGGGGTATTATCCATAACACTCCCCCTACAAACCGTGATAGATGACAAACTTATTCTTTGATTGGGTCCGTTTGAACAAGTTGTCAGCACATGCGGTGTCAGGCTTAGAGCGACGTCTCATTTTTGCAGTGGTCGATATAAGCGCTTAAGCTTGGTTTTGTTTGGTCTGACTTATAACGGGTTTTACTGAGCATGTAGCTCTCTCTGAACGCTTCAAACCACATTTGAAGTGTCTTCGCACCCTGCTCTTCACCAGCTTGCTTTAATACTAAGCTCGCCACTTCTGCCGTCGAAAGGTGCTGCTCGTTGTCAGACTTCCTCATCATGTACTGAGAGACAGATTCTGGCTCAATCGATAACACTGGCAGGTGTTGTAGATACTCAGAGCGACGGAAAATACGACGCGCTTCGCGCCAGCTGCCATCGATAAAGATTAGTAACAATGTTTTTTGCGGGTCGCGCATAGCAGGAAGATCTTGAACTACACGGCTCTTATCATCCGTATAGTCTTCTGGAAATACGATCACAGGCTGATATTTTTCGTCCTTGAGAATTTCAAGCATCTCTGGGTTTGGTTCCGTTCGGTGCCACAAGTAGACATGACTGTCTTTCACGGTATCAACGATCAAACGCCCGGTATTACTTGGTTTCAGCACTTCGTTGTCTGACAAAATCAACATGGTTGCGACCTTGGTATCAATATCTGGTTGATGATCACAGATACAATGACCTTGCTCGATCTTACAATATTCGCAGCGTACGACTTTACAGCCTCGCGCTTTAAATGGACGAGTAGACAGGGACAAACGATGTTGATATAGACGGTGAAAAGCGTGAATTCTCATGGTGTTTAACGATAGCTCTAGAAAAGTGGCACGATTGTACTTAGAGTGACTGGATAATGATAGAAGGAATTCCTATGCAAGACCCCTCTCTGCTTCGCCTTATCTGCTTTATCACCGCTTTTGTCGGTTGCGCCTTGTGGGAAGCACGTGCCCCGCGGAAAGCTCTCACGCAAAGTAAATGGTATCGCTGGAGCAATAACTTTGCTTTGGTCGCGTTGAACAGTGTCTTACTCGCGACACTGATCCCTATTGCCGCGTTTCAATCGGCTTTAATCGCTGAGCAAAATCAATGGGGACTGTTCAATCAGATTTCACTGCCTATTCCAGTCACTGTTGTTTTATGCGTTCTGTTATTAGACTGCGCCATTTACCTGCAGCATTTGGGCTTCCATCGAGTCCCGCTATTGTGGCGCTTGCATAGGGTTCACCATGCTGATCTAGACATTGACGTGACGACAGGTACGCGATTCCATCCGATTGAAATGATCCTATCGATGCTGATTAAGATTGCCCTCGTGATGTTGCTGGGCGTGCCTGCCATAGCGGTGGTTGTTTTCGAAGTGGTGTTAAACGTCAGTGCTATGTTTAATCACAGCAATGCCAAGCTACCACTTTCGATCGACAAAGTACTGCGCAAATGGGTCGTCACACCAGACATGCATCGCGTACACCACTCGGTCATAGTTAAAGAAACCCATTCTAATTTTGGTTTCTTCCTATCGGTTTGGGATAGATGGTTTAAAACCTATCGAGCACAGCCTCAACTTGGACACGATAAGGTACAAATTGGCGTTCCAGAGATTAACGATGGTAAAGAGCAAAGGCTTGATAAAATGCTACGTCAGCCCTTTATCAAACAGAGTTAGTTAGAGAGTTAAAGCTGTAGCAGATTGCTTCAATCTCATCAGGCCTAGACCTAATAAACATAGATAAAAACAGAAGGACCGACTGTCACATAGACAGTCGGTCCTTTTTGTTTCCGTTTCCGAAATGGTTTAGCTCAGAACATATTTGTGTAACATCGCTTGCTGGTGGCCTGCGATATCTGCCACCTGCTCTGAGCTTTCAATCATCGACTCTAGTTGCATCTTGGTATTTTCACCCTGCTCTGAAACGCGTGTGATTGAATGAGTGACATCCACGGTTGCACGTGCCTGCTCTTCTGTTGCTACCATGATCTGTTCTACGCGACCTTTAATATGTGACACTGCAACTTCTATCTTCTCAAATGCGAGCTTTACATCGCTGCTGGTTTGAAGTGCATTAGCCATTTCACTGCGCGATTCAATCACAGATTCTTTCGAACGATCCGCTGCAGCCACCAGTTCTGTCATCATATTGCGGATATTGGTGGTTTGCTGAGAAGTCCCGCTTGCGAGTTTGCGAACTTCATCGGCAACAACAGCGAAACCTCGGCCTTGCTCTCCGGCCCTAGCCGCCTCAATCGCAGCATTTAGCGCAAGTAAATTGGTGTTTTCGGCAATCCCGCTGATCATATCCACCATCTCGCGGATCTCTTTCACTCGGCTATCCAGTTCATTCATCGACTCTTCATTAACGCTGAGCGTTTTCTCAAGTGCATGAAGGCGCTGTTGGTTAAGGCCAACGACCTGACTACCGTTGACTGACTCGGTTTCAGCCAGTTGCGCATCATCGTTCGAAGCATTCGAGATTCGAGCAATTTCGCTGATTGACGCTTCCAGTTCTGTGATCGTGGTGATCATGTTCTGAAGTGACTCGTTTTGCTCATTCAGACTGTTATTGGTCTGCTCCGCCGCATCGTGGCTCACTTCCGCCGTTTGATACAGGGTTTCACAGTTACGAGTTACCGAACTGACTGATTCTGCGGTGGACTCGATAACGAGGTTGAGTTTGGAAGTAATCACCTGCAGTTCATATGGCCCGATTGGCTCTGATTTCTTTGAAAAATCATGCTCAGCTAGTAGAGCCAAGTGCTGCTTAATGTTCTTCAAGCCTTTGTTAACCCAACGACGAAGAACAA
Organism: Vibrio sp. D404a; assembly: GCF_030248535.1. Taxonomy (GTDB): domain Bacteria; phylum Pseudomonadota; class Gammaproteobacteria; order Enterobacterales; family Vibrionaceae; genus Vibrio. The sequence continues at coordinate 122,221 of NZ_JAHGAJ010000002.1, forward strand.
CGCCTGAGATCAGAATGATCAGTGCTATCGTTGCTCCGCTAATCAACAGCACTCTGTCGATGTTGCTAATGGTGCTGTTCACCACAGACGCGCTGTCATCAATCAGGTAAGACGCTGTATCGGATAGACTATTGAGGCTGGTGATCAATCTATTTGCCGTTGTGATGACTTCAGTCAACTCTTGTTTCTGCTGCTCAACGAGCTCTAATTTGCCTAAGATATTTCTAACAATACCTTGGTCAGTAAAGCCCTCTTTTACCATGTCGTACGCAGCTACAAGGCTGGTGAAGTCTTTAACATCAGGGTGCCACTCTGCAAAATCATCGTACGCCAAGTTCATCCCAGCAAGACGGTTACGAAGCTGGCGATATTCTGGCTCCGCTTTTTCCATTTCGTCATGCATCATCAGCATAAGAAAAGAGCTTTCCATCGCACTCACACTTGAAACAAAACGGTTAGCGGCATCCGTTGATTCTGGGTTACCTTCCGCTAGAAACGAGCTGATACGATTCATTTCAGGACCCGCAGAGCTCACGCCATAGCGAAATGGCTCGATTTGCGTATCAATAACGTTCTGCTTGGCTTGAATGTCTATCTGCATCGTCAGGACATTCGATGTCATCGCTTGCAGTTTTGTCATGTCAGCAACTAAGGTTTCTTTATCTTGTTCAGATATGGCATCAGGGAAGTGGTCAGTAATAACCAGCAGCTCCTGCAGCATGACATTTGATTCGTCGGCAAGCGTTTGGATAGATGATTTGGTTGAATTCAGGTCACTCAGATCAGAAGACTGAGTGCTGTAACCCAATAATTTAACTTGCTCTAGTACATTTTGCGTCAGGTTGGCATTATTGAGTGCGAGCGGTAATACTTGTTCCGAAAGCGTGTCGAAATAGCCTCCTACTCTTTCGACCCCTTTAATGCTGACCATGGAAAGAAAAACGACAAGCAGCAAGATAGCGACAAAGATACTGCTTACGGTTTGTATAAGAGAAAAAGTGAAGCGTGATGGTTGATTCGTTACATTTATGTCAGGCATTTTTGTTCCGATTTAGGTACGGTGTGTGGCATCCTTTCTAAGCTCGGTATACTAAGTTTCTCTCATGACACTTTTATTTCACTAATCTTTCAGAAGAGTTACAGATTGCTATTAATTCAAAGAGTTATATTGATACTCACTATAATAGGCGCCGTTGGGTGCTCTTCATCACCTGACTTTGATGCACAACCAGCTAAAAACACGACACTGTCGCCCGTAGAGAAACAGACCACACGGGCCTACATGAGTGTGTATAACGAATGGCAAGGTGTGCCTTATCGTTTTGGCGGGACGTCAGTTAATGGCGTGGATTGCTCTGCATTTGTCCAAATCGCAGTGTTAAACGCGACACAACAAGCGTTACCGCGAACGACATTAGATCAAAGTAAGCAGGGAATCGAAATTGCTTATGAACAAGCGAAGAGTGGCGATTTGGTGTTTTTCAAAACATCGCCCAAGGTGAGACACGTTGGTGTTTATCTGGGAAACAAACAATTTCTTCACGCATCTACGTCTAAGGGAGTGATTATTTCTCGTTTGGATAACCCTTACTGGGCTTCAACTTTTTGGCACTTTAGACGAATCTAACTGAGGGCTGAGATATTGGCCTCAATACTTAGCGACCTTTTCTGACAAGAAGTACGACAAGATAAAAATATGCTGAGCGATAGACAAAGTGATGTTGGCGAATCATCATCCGCCAACACATCTATTCGCTAACGAGCTTGCGTTAGTCGTATTTAGCAACAGCCGTATCGAATAAGTTCTTAACCAGTGCGATATACTCGTCAAGGAACCCGATCTGCTCATTGGTCGCTTTCTTCGCCCAAACACCTGCCAATACTTCACCTAAATCGGCAACCACGGCATCGGCTTCTTTAAGCAGTTGGAATCGAACGCTTGAGTGCAACTCAGGATTTTGCTCGAAAATCGCCATGATGTTCGTTGAGATCATGTCTGTAACGATATCTTCAACACTTTCCGTGCCTGTATCACCTTTGCCACTTGTAAATACATCCAAATTAAACGACAAGTGCTCAATTAAAGCTAAATAACCATCGGTTTCTACAACCACAATACATCTCCGTTTATGCTCAATGGTAAATTCTTTATCACGATAACCTACAATACTAGGCGAACTCTCAGTATTGTCATTAACTAATTGTTTGATTTGCTAATAATGCACTTCACCGTGCGGTTAAGTGCTCAAAATTAACTCAGAAGTGGTAGCAACTTCATTGATTATCGTTGAGTGACTCATTAAAACAGAGTTTTTTGAATCACGAACTGATTTACAACAATATCAATTGAATAAGGCTTTTTCAGCAATCGGGTATATAGGTCGTCTCAAATGTGAGATTGATTCCATACTAAACCCGTTGTTATGCGATTTTTATTAAGGGCTAAAGGTCACAATTCTCGTAATTGCTAGTCTCACAGAGTAATTACAGCTAAGAACATTGACGCATACGTCTATAAATAGTGGAAATTTATCCTAAACTATTGCTTATACCCACGTTCTTTGAGGATTTCCTATGTGGCAGGCCATTTCTCAACAACTTTCAGACACCCTTCTATTTAACTTCCCTATCACCGAGCGCGTTAAGGTATCTGGTGGCGATATTAATGATTGCTACATGATCACCGACGGCAATGAACGCTACTTTGTGAAAGTGAATCAAAGGGAGTTCATCAACAAGTTCGAGATAGAGGCCGAGAACCTGCGCCTTCTGCGCAATACCACTACGGTTTACGTACCAGAGTTGGTATTGATAGGAACCACCAAGGAATCGTCATTTATTATCCTCAACTATCTTCCAACCAAGCCACTCGACACAGGCAACAATGGATTTGACTTCGGTGTTTCCTTGGCGAAGTTACACCTATGGGGAGAGCAGAAAGAGTTCGGCTACGATCAAGACAATTACATCGGCGCTACGTTACAGCCAAACCCTTGGCACAAGAAATGGGGACGCTTTTTCTCTGAACAACGCATTGGCTTTCAATTGCAACTGTTAAAAGAGAAAGGCATCGATTTTGGCGATATCGATGAAATTGTCGATGTTGTCCACAATCAACTGGCAGGTCACAATCCTTCACCCTCCCTGCTCCATGGGGATTTATGGCACGGTAATGTCGCGACGTCAGCATTTGGCCCGATTTGTTATGACCCAGCGTGTTATTGGGGAGATAGAGAGTGTGATATCGCTATGACTGAGCTGTTTGGTGGTTTTCCTGATGAGTTTTATCAAGGCTACCAAAGCGTCGCTCCGCTGGACGTCGACTATAATGTTCGAAAAGACCTTTATAACTTGTACCATCTTCTCAATCACTGCAACCAATTTGGCGGGCATTACTTGGCGCAAACGGAAGCACACATTCAGAAGATCCTGGCCGTTTAAGTTGCTATGAGGAGCACCGACTATGCACAACTACACTGAAAAGCATGTGTCTTGTCCGCATTGTGGACATTCAATTGGTATCACCCTAGATGCTTCAAATGGAAGCCAAGATTTTTACGATGATTGCCCTGCTTGCTGCAATGCGATTCATTTAGACATGCAGGTCGATGAAGTCAGAAATACCATCCACCTCTCTATTGATGCAGACGACGAACAAGTGTTCTAACCAAATGAATAACCGCTAGGACCCTGCAGTTAAGTGCGGTTTTGGTGTCCTAAAATGGAAAAGGAGCACGTAATGACGTGCTCCTTTGCTTTCTAGTGATTCACAAGCCTATTCAAATCTTTTCAAACACAGGCTTTTATCATCGCTTACTGATTTTGACTTGCCAGCACACGCTCAACGGTGTCTACAATCGCTTGTGTCTGTGGGTCAAATTCAATATTCACTTGGTCACCCACTTCACGACGGCCAAACAGAGTGCGATTGAGTGTTTCAGGAATAAGGTGCACAGAGAAACGGTTTTCTTTCACTTCTCCGATAGTCAGTGAACAACCATCAATGCCTATGTAGCCTTTGCTCAAAACGTACTTCATGCTTTCTTGAGGTAACTCAAACCAGATGGTTCGGTTATTCTCTGTTTTGATCACATCTACGATATTTGCCATCAAAGAGATATGGCCCGACATGCTGTGACCGCCAATCTCATCGCCGAACTTAGCCGCTCGCTCCACGTTCACCAAGTCGCCCTGATTCAAACCACCCAAGTTTGTCAGTCTCAGTGTCGCTTGCATTAAATCAAAAGAGATTTGTGAACCATTGATCTCAGTTACGGTTAAGCAACAACCATTGTGAGCGACAGATGCCCCAATCGTTAAGCCCTTGGCCATATCATCGCTCAATTCAATAACATGAGTCTGAAACATCTCTTTCTTTTCAATAGCAACCAAAGTCGCCATACCTTGCACGATACCTGTAAACATAATATTCCCGTTTTGTGTTGTCACATCACAGTTTTTCATAGCAGTTGCGGTGACATTTCTTTATTATTCGCCCAGTGGCGCATTACGATCAGTATCTCTGATTCTTCCTGAATGTCCATCCCTAAGCATCTTGTCTTATTATCTTCTATCTGGAGTCATTTGTGCACCGTTACAAAACAGAAGCATCCAACTTAATTAAACTCGCTACGCCGGTGTTGATCGCCTCGGTCGCCCAAACGGGCATGGGATTTGTCGATACGGTTATGGCCGGTGGTGTCAGTGCTATTGATATGGCTGCCGTATCGATTGCTGCGAGTATTTGGTTGCCTTCTATTTTATTTGGCGTCGGTTTGCTAATGGCTTTAGTACCTGTCGTTGCTCAGCTCAATGGTTCAGGCCGCCAAGAGAAAATTTCATTTGAGATTCAACAAGGCGCTGTGATGGCATTGCTTATCTCGATGCCAATCATCGGTGTGTTGTTTCAAACCCAGAACATTCTTAACTTAATGGATGTTGAACCTTTGATGGCGGCGAAGACCAACGGTTACATGCATGCGGTGATGTATGCAGTGCCGGCGTTTCTTTTGTTCCAGACGCTACGTAGCTTCACAGATGGTATGTCTCTGACCAAACCTGCGATGTTTATTGGCTTTATCGGTCTTTTACTCAATATCCCACTTAACTGGATGTTCGTCTACGGCAAGTTAGGTGCGCCTGCCCTTGGGGGTGTTGGCTGTGGTGTTGCAACTGCGATCGTTTACTGGGTGATGTTTGCCTTATTGCTTGGCTACGTCATAACATCAAAACGCCTAGCTAAAATTAATCTATTTGGTCAATTTCACAAGCCTCAATTAAAAGCTCAGGTACGCCTTTTTAAGCTCGGCTTTCCTGTCGCAGCAGCCTTGTTCTTTGAAGTTACGTTGTTTGCCGTTGTAGCACTCTTAGTCGCACCGCTTGGTCCTATGATTGTTGCGGCACACCAAGTTGCCATCAACTTCTCATCTTTGGTGTTCATGTTACCAATGAGTGTTGGCGCAGCGGTAAGTATCCGTGTTGGTCATAAGCTTGGTGAGAACAGCACAGAAGGTGCAAGAATCGCTACTCATGTTGGTATTCTTGTCGGTTTGGCGATGTCTCTGATCACAGCGTTGATTACTATTCTATTCCGCGAGCAGATCGCCCTTCTATACACAGAGAACACCGCAGTAATTACCATTGCAATGCAGTTACTCCTCTTTGCAGCTGTCTACCAATGTACCGATGCGATTCAAGTTATTGCAGCAGGCGCACTGCGTGGCTACAAAGATATGCGCTCAATTTTTAACCGTACCTTTGTTGCTTACTGGGTGTTAGGTCTGCCACTTGGCTATATCTTAGGTATGACAGATTGGATTGTAGAACCTATGGGTGCTCACGGTTTCTGGACAGGTTTCATTGTTGGCCTATCGTCAGCCGCACTATTATTAGGTTTGAGACTTCGTTGGATGCATAAGCAAGATGACAGTGTGCAGATGGCCTTCAGCGAGCGTTAAGGTCACTCTCCATCATAGCTACAAAGAGCCCCAGAAAAGGGGCTCTTTTAGTATTCGTCTTTCTCTCTGACAAAGCGAGCAAATTTGGGTTTACCATTTTGCGTAAGTCCATTGTATCGGAAGGTAATACGGCTACCGATTTGTGGCGGGTCTAATCGCATCTCGTCAGTAAAGCCTGTCCCTAAATAAAACTGCACACCTTTCGCGGTATGGACTAAAAGCGATCCCATCATACCCGTGTATTTGCCTGTTCCCGCTTTATATCCCACAACAATCGCTTCGGCATCATGATGTCGTTTTAACTTCAGTAAATCATTACTGCGACCACCCTGATAACGGCTGGTTACTTTGCGAAGCATGATGCCCTCACCTTTTTCGTTATCAATATTATCCAGCTGTCTATAGAGTGACGCCTCGCTCTCGATTGGGTGATGTTCGACATAATGAACGTGTTTCCTGTTTATCCGCTTTACCCAATCAATGATGTTGTAATAACGCTTTTGGTAATCGCCCGCTGAGCCCGGCATATCAAACAGCATGAAATCAATCTGCTTCCAAGCTTGGTCGACCGGAGTGGTATCGAGCACAGTTTGTTGGACAATGTGAAAACGATCCCGACCCGCCCAAAGTTCCCCTTCCAACCGTATCTGGGGCAAAGGGTCTGTAAACCATGATGGAGCATAAATACGGTTGCCATTACGAGTATATAGATGCTGACCGTCCCAAATCGCTCGAACGCCATCCAGTTTTTCGCTCTGCCAGTACTCGTTGATATCAATATGAGGGTCATAGTGGTTAGCTAACATCACTTGGTAAGTTGGTTGTTCATGCGCACTCAATGGGCTTGTGAGCATTAGTAGGGTCGCAATCGTCAGTTTGTTGAGAGTCATCGTCTTTCCATAAATGAGCGTTCACCTCAATTTAAGAACTCATTGGGATAACTTTCATCGTGTGAATGAAAACGCTGCGACAAACTCACCAAAACTATAACTAGAGCCGTTTCATTTGCATTATCTATGCGTTATCGACCCCAAGTTATCCGCTCTTTTTCATTCTCAAATTGAGAAACAGCGGTTTGTCATTATGAGAAGAAAAACACACAAAACATAAGTTGTTGATAAATAACAGAAATAAAATTGGCACAGACCGTGCAATGTGGAAGGAAACCGGAAAGAAATATGAATGCTTCAAGGAGAGACCATCATGGAACTACGTAAAATTGAACTAAGCAACTCAACCCTAACTCTTGAAATTTTTGGCGACCTAGATGCTTCAGGCAGCCGTAAAGTTCAGACAGACATTGATGATGTGATTACCAATGACCTTCATCCTGAGATTGAGATCGACTTTAGTCAGGTACAGTTTTTAGATTCTTCAGGTGTCGGTGCCATTGTTTACATGTTCAAACGCCTTACTGAACGCGAGCGCAACATGCGATTAGAGAATGTGACTGGTCAACCGCTAGAGATCATGAATCTGCTTCGCATCGGCCACGCTATCCCTGTTAACTCAAAAAACTCTGCTAATTCATAAAGTTCCACTAAGCTAAAGATGTACATAATTATAATAAAAAAATTCAAAGGACGTTGGCATGAAAAAATGGAATTCTTACATAGCCCTTTCTCTGTCTGTGCTTGTTGTGGGTTGCAGCAGCTACCCAGAACATGGCACAGGAGGCTTGGCAGAGAGTTATGATTCAATAAACTATCAAAACGCTGATTTTTCGCCGGTAATGCCTGATGAGCCGCTTGGACCTGAACACGGCCTACGCTTTGATTGGCAGTTGGCGAAGCTTCATCTCGATTCCTTAATTCAAGAAGGCGCGCGCTGGTGCTTCCCTGCAGCGGTCGTTCAAGCCATCGAGAAACAAAACCGTATCGCGCGCGAGCTTCAAGGTGGTTTACTGCTTGATGCCGCAAACGACTTAGTGATTCAGCGCAAACGCCTTAACGACCTAGAAACAAGACTAGACTACGTGACCTCGCAAGCTCGCTGCGCACCTCCAAAAAACGAGGCGCAATTTAGATTACAGCTTTCAGTTATCGAACAGCTCTATGACCTTCTTAACGTCGACAATCAATTTGCCCACAACTCGACAGAAGTTAACCCCAAGTACATGGGACATTTAGCAGAAGCGACAGCCATTCTAAAAGACTACCCAACATTAGAACTGATTGTAACCGGCCACGCCGATGCAACGGGTACCGAAGATTACAACGATAAGCTCGCTTTAGGGCGTGCTAAGCAAGTTGAACGTTACCTCACCATCTTTGGTCTGAGCCCAACACGCATTAAAACCGTGTCAGTCGGCGAGACAGTACCACTATTCGAAGGTGAATCAGCAGGCACTCGCCTTACCAATCGCCGCGTAAGTATTGAAATTGTTTCACCAGACAACGCCGAAATGATGGGAGAGACACTATGAGAGCCCTAATCATTACTTTGGTATGTTGCCTGACATTTTGGGTAACAACCGCACACAGTGAAGAAGAATTCAGCGATGCTGTTCAAGTTGGTGACCTTATTCAAGTCAATGTACCCGGCGAAGAGAGCCTAAATAAAGGCTTTCAGGTAGATAAGCGTGGACGCATTACCTTACCTGAGGTTGGTGCGGTCTATGTGGCTGGTTATGACAATGAACAACTTCAGAAAGTGGTGATTGACGCACTCAGCACCACTTACCGCGATTTATCAACCGCATCTGTGTTCATCAAAGAGCAACAGATATTGATTTCAGTCCAAGGTTACGTAGAGCAGCCCGGTGAATATACGCTGTCGCTAGGTTCTAGCGTTCAAATGGCGCTTTATGCTGCTGGCGGTCTAAGAGCCGGTGCTCAATTGGATAAGCTGATCCTTAAGCGAGGCGCTGACAGAAAAGAGTTCAACTACAAACGCTTTCTAGATTCCGGCGATGATTCCCAATTACCCGAGCTACAATCTCTTGATTCAATCTTCGTTCCAGCCTCTCCACTTGTTGGTAACATCGAGCAAGAGTTCGATGCCGCAAAGCTTGCTAATTCAGGCGACAGTGCTGACTCACGTAATTCGATTAAGGTATTTGGTGAAGTTAATGCACCCGGTTCTTTCGCATATAAAGACAATACCGACCTTGTCGACGTCATCATGCGTTCTGGTGGCGTGACACGCTACGCTGGTGTTGAGCAGATTCGTGTAATCTCAAACAATACGCCGACACTATTCAACCTAAAACAGTACCTAGATTCGGGCGATGCTTCCCTACTTCCGATTTTACGTCCGGGTTCGACCATTTTTGTTCCAAAGCAAGAAGTGGAAATTAAATCAGGTGCCAACACCGTCTACGTCATGGGTGAAGTCGCTGAACCGGGCGCATACGATGGTAAAAGAGGTGCGACCTTCATGGATATCTTGGCCAATGCAGGCGGTCCAACGCGTTTTGCAGAATCTCGTCAAATCCGCGTAATCAAAGCCAACGGTCAAGTTCTTAAGTTCGATTTAACGGCTTATACTGAAGGTTTGCGCGGTGTTAAGCCACCGGCAATCCAACCGGGTGACGCGATTTTTGTTCCTGAAAAAACCGACATGAATGAAAAGTCTTGGCTGAAAATCTCACCAGACCGCGCAGTGAATGTGATTGGTGAAGTGGTTCGCCCAGGGCGTATAGAATGGTCTGACGAAATGGACCTTATGGATCTGCTTGCTCACGTGGGTGGCCCGACTCTACGCGCTGATACCACTAAAATTGAGGTAGTTAACGGACGCAAGCTTACTGTTTTCGATTTAGATGCCTACATCAAAAACGGTGCTCCGCGGGAAGACCTACCCTTTATTCGAGCTGGTGCGATTGTACGAATTCACGATTTACCACAAGATCCATCAGACAACAAATCCCAATGGGTTCGCCAAAGCTCAGATGCGTCTATCTATGTGTTTGGACAAGTGAATGCGCCGGGTCGTTACCGCTTTACGAAAGATATGCACTTCTTAGATATCTTATCTGCAGCCGATGGCCCAACCAAAGATGCTGACATCCATAATATTCGTGTGACGCATAGAGATAAGCCGTATGCGAAAGTGAGTAAACTCAACCTTTCTCTTTACTTTGAAACCGGTGATGAGTCCATCTTACCGAGGGTAACGACTGGCGATACGATTTACATTCCAGAGAAAGACAAGAACTGGTTAGACACATCAAAAGAGTCGACAGTGAGAGTACTGGGTGCAGTTAACAAACCGGGTCGCTATGTCTTCAATGACAATATGACCATTTTAGACGTACTAGCCGAAGCTGCTGGACCAACCGAGAACGCATACTTAGAGAAAATTACCGTAGTGAACATGTCTTGTTGCCAAGGCCAAGCTCGCACCTTTGACCTGATCAAGTTCAGCAAAACAGCCAACATCTATCACTTACCGGTTCTACGTGCAGGCGATACCATTTACATTCCTGACCGCAGTGAAAGCTTTATTGAAAAAGCCCGTGTCGGTCTTGATGACATTCTACGCCTAACCACCACCATCGTATTAATTGGAGCACTATAATGACTATTTCAGCCACCCAAGCCGAGATTGAGAAGCTCTACTTAACGTCTGAGCTCAATGGCTATCGCTCTACTTGTATTACCTCTTGTCAAAGTGGTGACGGCGTCACGTCAATTGCATCCGCGTTTGCCGAGCGCTGCATGCTTGCAGGTCACTCGACTCTGTATGTCGATTTGAACCTCTTTAATCCGGCGTTTCATGACCTCGATTTGGTCGATCTTGAACAGCAAGGTCAACTCATAGAACATACTGAGTCACGACGTCTTTTTGTAGGTGTGCCTGCGCCAAGAGAGCCGTCAGCACAATTGGCTTTTAAGGACCCAACCACGCTCAAAAACACCGTGGCAAAGTGGTTAACCCAATACGATCGCGTCGTTATCGATACATCCCCTATTCTACTGGTCAACAAAGGCAACATACCTGCGCAGTCAGTGGCTAACGCATGCGATTCGACACTCTTGGTACTCGCTTACGGTGAGACAAGTACGAGTCAGCTTGAGCAAGCAAAGCAGCTGTTATCAACAGATGGTATTTCACTCACGGGGGCAATCATGAACATGAAACACGCGCCAAGTTTCACTCAAGAGATTGCTCGTCAGATAAACAAAATGAAATTCATTCCTCAACGAGCAAGAACGGCGATTAACCGAAAGTTAACTAAAAACGAGTTCCTTAACCTGCCAATATAGCCCCATACAATGTAGTGATTTTATTTAAAATCGACCGATATCTCAGAAAATCACTACATTTCAATGAAAATACCAACAAAAATACCATACCAATCGCTCATAGTGTGACTTGCATTGGCAATGCTCGAATCAAATCAGATCAAACATGGATTTTATCCAGATATTCCCTAAACTTATAAAAAGTGGTCAATTTTTGTTGATTCGTCATAAATACTGGGTACCACTCTTACTGCATTAATCTGTTCCCTCGTAAATCGAAAGGAACCAGCCCCGTGAGACGACCAAAGGATATGACTCGTCACATCAACACCACTCAGAGTAGCTCCATAACCAAACACGCCCCTTTGTGTTCTAGTTGTGTGGGTTACAAACTTTAATGAGAAAGGAACCTCAATATGAAATACAAGTTAAGCTCCATGTTTTTGTTAGTCGCCGCAGCCAGTAACGCTAACGCTGGTGAATGTGGTAGCGTAACAATCGCCGACATGAACTGGAACTCAGCGACACTCATCGCCAATATCGATAGGTTTATCCTAGAGCATGGTTATGGTTGTGACGCAGAACTTATTCCCGGCGACACCATGCCAACCGGTACCTCAATGATAGAGAAAGGCCAGCCTGACGTCGCTCCAGAGCTTTGGAGTAACAGTTTGAAAACTGCGCTAGACAAAGGCGTTGAAGAAAAACGACTACGTTACGCGGGTAAAGCACTCGTAAATGGCGGTGAAGAGGGTTTCTGGGTACCAAAATACCTAGTAAGCCAATATCCTGAAATCGCAACCATCGAAGGTGTTCGTAAACACGCCAATCTATTCAAACATCCGGAAGATCCAGATACATCCGCATTTTACAGCTGCCCTGCAGGTTGGAACTGCCAAATCAGTGCAGGCAACCTTTTCAATGCATTAGAACTCGAAGAGAGTGGCTTTAGCATTGTTGATCCAGGCTCTAGTGCGGGTCTCTCTGGGGCTATCGCCAAAGCCTATGAGCGTGAAGAAGCGTGGTTTGGTTATTACTGGGCACCAACGGCTGTGCTAGGTAAATACGATATGGTCAAAGTCGACTTCGGCAGCGGCGTCGATAAAGATGAGTTCGTAAATTGTACTACTCAGGAAGAGTGTGACGATCCAAAAGCGACCATGTATCCACCTTCCCCTGTTCACACCATCACTACAGAAAGTTTCGCTGCTCGTGCACCTGAAGCTTATGACTACTTCACCAAGCGTGGTTTCACCAATGACAAAATGAATGCACTGCTTGCGTGGATGGAAGACAACCAAGCCGATGGTGAAGAAGCGATGCTGCATTTCCTAAGCGAATACCCTGACATCTGGCACCCGTGGGTATCGCAAGATGTGGCTAAGAAAGTGGAAGCTGAGCTGTAACCCTTAACCGGTTTACGATTTAACACGCAATAAAAATACACATTATAACGTCGCTATACTTGATGTTATTCAGCATTCGAAGCGGTTGAGCTTTTCAACCGCTTCGGAATATAAGGATATAAAATGGCTGACAATAGCTGGTTCTCCAGTTTTCCTGAAATGGAACGCTCGAATTTACGAGCAATTAAGAAGACGCTAGACGGCGCCTACCGAGATTTTTCTCGTGAATATGGCGAAATGATCGAATCTTTCTTTGATCCTTTACTCTCTTTTCTTGTCTGGTTCGAAAAACTCCTCATCTCGACTCCTTGGCTCATCGTACTCGCCGTGTGTACTGCCCTAGTTTACGCTGCCAGTCGCTCATGGAAACTAGCACTTGGTTGTGTCGGTTCATTGCTACTCATTGGTTACTTCGGCATGTGGGAAGACACCATGCGGACCTTAAGCATTATTACCGTCTGTACCCTCGTTTCGATATGTTTAGGTATCCCAATCGGCATTGCGATGGCACGTTCTAATCGGGTGCAATCCGTTGTTACCCCGCTACTCGACATCATGCAGACCATGCCAGCCTTCGTATACCTAATCCCAGTGGTGATGCTGCTTGGTATTGGTAAGATCCCGGGGCTTATCGCCGTTGTTATCTACGCTATCCCACCTGTAATTCGATTAACCAACCTTGGTATTCGATTAGTAGACAAAGAAGTTCTGGAGGCGGCGACCGCCTTTGGTGCAAACAAGAAACAACGTCTTTGGGGTGTTCAACTGCCCTTGGCAATGCCGACTATAATGGCGGGCATCAACCAGACCATCATGATGGCTTTGTCTATGGTGGTTATCGCATCTATGATTGGTGTAAAAGGCTTAGGCCAACCAGTATTGAAGTCGATTACTAACCAGTATTTCACTTTGGGTCTTCTGAATGGTTTCGCCATCGTGGCATTAGCTATCCTATTCGACCGTGCCTCACAAGCTTACGCAAAAAGAACCAACGCACACTTAGGAGGGTTTAAGCATGACTAAACCTCTGATTGAAATTAGCGGACTGTATAAAGTCTTCGGCCCTAAGCCTAAATCGGTGATTGAGCGTATTCATAATGGCCAAGACAAGGATCAAATCCTTGCTGAAACCGGCCATACCGTTGGTTTAAAAGAGATTAATCTCGAAATTAATCGTGGTGAGATATTCGTGATCATGGGTCTTTCGGGCTCAGGTAAATCAACCCTTATTCGTCACTTCAACCGCTTGATTGAACCAACCGAAGGTAAAATCACTGTTGAAGGGACTGACGTGATGAGTCTCAACACCAAAGAGCTCGAAGAGTTTCGTCGTCACAAAATGTCGATGGTCTTCCAACGCTTTGGGTTAATGCCTCACCGTACCGTGGTTGAAAATGTCGCCTATGGGCTTGAGGTCCAAGGCATCAAGAAAGACAAGCGTTTAGCCAAGGCTTCCGAGTGGCTAGATACAGTTGGACTTAAAGGCTATGAAAACCAGTACCCTGCACAGCTTTCAGGTGGTCAACAGCAGCGTGTCGGTTTGTCTCGAGCTTTATGTACCGATGCGGAGATTCTGCTGATGGACGAAGCCTTCTCGGCTCTCGACCCTTTGATTCGTAGCGAAATGCAAGATCAATTGATCGAACTGCAAGAGAAGTTGCACAAGACGATTATCTTTATCACTCACGATCTTGATGAGGCACTGCGACTTGGTGATCGAATCGCGATTCTGAAAGATGGCGAACTGGTTCAACAAGGCACGCCACATGAGATATTACTTCACCCTGCAGATGATTACGTCGAAGCATTCGTAAAAGATGTAAACCGCGCACGTGCACTTACTGTAGAGACGGTCATGCAACCTCCATTGTATCGCATCACCTCAGAAACCATTGAGGGAGCATTAGCTCAGATGAAAATGCTCAAGCATGACTATGCGTATCACGTTACCGACGAAGGCTATCAAGGTCTGGTGACGAAAGAGAGCTTACAAGATGCCGTTGAGGACAAGACTGTGAGTGACTTTAGTGATGACATCTACGAAGAAGTGCCGGCGGTCAATCCTGATGCTGTCATCGAAGAAGTGCTTCAAGACACCATGTCTTGTGATTACTCTCTGCCGGTCGTTGATGAAGACGGTAACCTTAAAGGTGAACTGGAACGCAGCGCTGTCGCTGACATTTTTGCCGAACCCGGGGAACCTGAACCTGCCCCAAAGTCGGTAATTGATAAGGCGTCTTAAGCGCTAATCTCTGGTCGCTGTGAGTGATTTAGCATGCAGCGGCCATCTTCTTTCCCCTCCATTGCTTATCAATAGCGCCCCATAACCCTCTTTGCTTGGCATTTTTTACATCTTCCGTATACAAGCAGTTGAAATTGTTCCAAAAAATGTCTAATACTTAAATATCTAATTGATTTACATATTGTTCGTTGATGTTACCCCCTGCGTAACAATCGTGTTTGACGAAATTTCATGGATGGATCTACGTACGATGACAGTGACAAACACCAATACCGAAGACCTTGTTGATGAGTCCGTTCTACAACAGATGATTGTAGATACCAGCGCTGACGTCATCCCTATTCTTATCGATCACTATGTTGCTGAGTCAAGAGCACGCATTGACGCGATTAAGCGAGCCGCCGAATCCCAAGATGGTGAAGTGCTCGAATTTGAGGTACACACACTCGGAAGTACGTCGCTTGCTTTAGGTAACAAAGCTCTCTCAACATTGGCTCGCGATATCGAGCGTCAATGCCTAGAAAAACAGACAGACTTAGCCTTTGACCGTGTTGACGAACTGCTTAGCCTTGCTGACGATTCAATAGAGGCACTTATTGCCCGAAAAGAGCTCGGCTTCGCTTAAAACAAAACACCGATATGTGAATGAGAAGACACAGAACGCAATTACGTAGATAACGCAATAATTGACGTTTGGTTAGGACAAGATTCAAAAGGAATAACACAATGCGCCCTAAAGTATTGTTAGTTGAAGACTCGACTTCATTGGCTGTTTTATATAAACAGTACGTAAAAGATGAGCCCTATGACATTTTTCACGTCGAAACAGGGGCAGAAGCAAAAACTTTTATTGAGCGCCACACGCCCCAGTTAGTGATTCTCGACCTCAAACTGCCTGATATGTCGGGTGAAGACGTATTAGATTGGATTACAGAAAATGAAGTCCCAACTGCTGTGATTATCGCGACCGCTCACGGTTCGGTCGATATTGCAGTGGACCTAATTCAACGCGGTGCAGAAGATTTCCTAGAAAAACCGATTCAGGCCGATCGCCTTAAAACCTCCGTAAAGCTTCACCTAAAGCGCGCAAAATTAGAAAACCTAGTTGAGAACATCAAGAGCAAGTTTGACCGTGAATCCTTCCAAGGTTTCATTGGTTCTTGCTTACCAATGCAAGCAGTCTATAAAACCATCGACTCGGTAGCGCCAACTACCGCCAGTGTGTTCATTAACGGTGAGAGCGGTACAGGTAAAGAGGTGTGTGCCGAAGCCATTCATAAAGAGAGCCAACGCCGCGATAAACCGTTTGTTGCGATCAACTGTGGTGCTATCCCTCGCGACCTCATGGAAAGCGAAATCTTTGGTCATATGAAAGGCGCCTTTACTGGTGCCACCACCGATAGAAAAGGTGCAGCAATGCAAGCGCACGGCGGTACCCTATTTCTTGATGAGCTTTGTGAGATGGAGCTGGAGATGCAGAAGAAGCTTTTACGCTTTTTGCAAACCGGTACCTTTACACCGCTAGGTGGTACTCGCGAAATAAAAGTGGATGTACGTATCATCTGTGCAACTAACCGAGATCCCTTGCTAGAAGTAGAAGAAGGTCGTTTCAGAGAAGATCTCTACTATCGTGTTCACGTTGTGCCTATCGAGATGCCACCTTTACGCGAACGTGGTAGTGACATTATCACGCTTTGTAAGCACTTTTTGAAAATTTACGCCAAGCAAGACGGTAAAAAATTCAAGTCTATCGACAAGGAAGCTCAACTCCTTCTAAAGAATTACCCTTGGCCCGGTAACGTGCGTCAGCTTCAGAACATCATCCGCAACATTGTGGTTCTCAACAATGAAGCCAGTGTTACACGAGAGATGATTCCACCGCCGATAAATGGCACAGGTGGCAGAAGTAAAGTGGTTACGCCGATTAAACGTGCAGAGCCTGTTCAAGAAGCCGTCGCCCAAACAATATCTAAACCTGCTCCGCTGACTCCAGAAGAGATTGAGACGCCAACCGAAAGTCATGGACCTGCTCTAACGAATAGTGATGGAAGTATACGCCCAATGTGGAAAATTGAGCGTGAAGCCATTCAGAATGCAATCAACCATTGCGGCGGCAACGTACTCAACGCTGCTGTACTATTAGAACTTAGTCCTTCTACGGTTTATCGTAAAAAGCAGGCTTGGGAAGCGGAAGATGAGTACAACCAAGCCTAATCAGGCTCGCTCCCTACAACCTAACCCAGAAGAGGTTTGGCTGTTACTCGACAGCCAAACCTTCGGTGGTATCGAAACGCATGTTTTAGAGCTCGCGAAAGGGTTACTGGCACACCAGTGTGCTGTTCGCATCGTGTTACTTACCCACTATTCTCCTGCACCACCGATTATTGAACGACTTGAAAACGCTAATCTCGATTACGCTTTTCTTCAGTCGCTCGCCCCTACTGCGCATTCGCCGGTAACGCAACTTGCTACTGCTATCTCAACGTATCAACCACGGCTACTCCATTGCCACGGTTATAAATCCAGCATCATCGGTAAATTGACCAAGTTACTCAATCCAAAGCTGTCTCTCTATCAAGTGTCAACCTATCACGCGGGTGAAACGCCCAAAGGAAAAGTATGGCTTTACGATGCGCTCGACCGATACACCGGGTTTCTGTCTAATCATTCTTTGGTGGTAAGCAACAAGATCAAACAGAAAATACCAAGCACGACCACGCTACTAAATAATTTTGTCGCTATGCCGCAATCCTATGCTTCTCTCACGGGAAACTCTAACTGTTTTCGATTCGGCTTTGTTGGGCGTTTGAGTCACGAGAAAGCCGCTGACCGCTTCTTAGATCTAGCGAAGCAGTTTCCTACTCATCGATTTCACTTATTTGGGGATGGACCAGAGCGCCCACAACTTGAGTCAATCAAACCGGATAACAGCACCTTTCACGGCCATCAGCAAAATATGGATAACGTCTGGAGCAATATTGATGTATTGGTTATCCCTTCGCGCTATGAAGGCTTACCTATGGCCGCGTTAGAGGCGATGGCTCGGGGTATCCCTGTTATAGCGACCTCGGTCGGTAATCTTCCTCAGTTGATTAAGCATAATGAGAATGGCTACCTCGCTAATAAACCTGACGACCTCACAACATGTGTACAAGATTGGCTCTCACTGTCTCAAATTGAAAAATCATCAATCGGCCAGAACGCTATCGAAACCATCAACAAAACCTACTCGCCGCAAGCGGTGATCCCTCAGCTTCTTCAATGCTACGGCCCCTCATTCTCATAATGAGAAAAGCTCTTAATGACATAGTTTCATAAAGTAAAACGCCCCGTTTTCTCAAAATAAAACACTCTCAGTCTCCCACCGATATGCAACCAATCTGATTCTCAAAATGACAACCAACAATTAGCCACAAATCAAAATTCAATTAAAACAGCCACTTAAAATCCAGATAATCATGGCATTGCCCTTGCTATATCTACTCTATACAAAATTAATATTCCCCGCAGGGACAACGTCTTTGGATTAGTAGATAGCGAGGCTTAGTGATGAAAAACAGTAAAAACATACTCTTTGTGCACTATGGCGATAATTGGATTCGCGGCAGCGAAACCTGTCTGATTCATCTTGTGGCGAGCCTCGACAAAACTAAATACACTCCGTTTGTTTGGAGCAACTGCCAACCCTTAATTAATCACTTTGAAGAACAGAACGTCGCAGCGATCTACACGCCTTTTCAATTATTACTTGGGTGGAAAGCACCAAGATTTAACGTTTACCAATGGGGCGTTCAACTTAAGCAAGCCATGTCTTTGATCAAGCAACATGGCATCGATCTTGTGCACATCAACAGTGGCGCACCTTGCCAATGGATGTGTATTGCAGCCAAACTCTGCAGTGTGCCTGTTGTCACTCAACTCCACAGCGATTACCAACTGCGCGATAGATTCACGCTGGGGCTACACCTTTCACCGAACATCGCCTGTGTCAGCCATGACATTAGCAAAGGCTTACTCAGGGACGGTTACCCGCTAGACAAACTGTCAGTGATTCATAACGGTGTTGTCCAACAGCGTTCGAGCAATAAGGACGTTCGAGCCAATCTAGGCATCCCACCGTCAAGTTTTGTTTTCATTACCGTCGGGTCTCTGATTGTCAGAAAAGGCGTAGATTTGATCATCCAATCTTTGAGTCGTGTTCAGAAACAACGCGATACCCATCTTGTGATTATTGGTGACGGCGAAGATCGAGACAACCTTATCGCACTCGCAGAAGACTTAGGCCTTGCTTCCAATGTTCATTTTGTTGGAGAGCGACACGATGTCGCAGATTGGCTTTGCAGTAATGTTGATGCCTTTATTAGTGGTGCGCGATACGAAGCCTTTGGTTTGGTTCTCGCAGAAGCTGGTTTAGCAAAATTGCCTGTCATTGCTCCGAGAGTGGGTGGAATTCCTGAGTTTATTCATCACAATCGAACCGGCCTTTTGTTCGACCCAAATAATCCTATTGACGAGATGTACCACCAGATGACGCGATTGATGTCGGATGAGCAGTTGCGTCGCGAATTGGTCAATCAGTTATATCATCTCACTCACTCTAAACTCACAGTTAAAGCCAACACTCAGCAATTTGAGAATCTCTATCGCAGGGTAATTCGTCAAAATGAGTCATCGTCACTACTCGATGGCCTAAAACCTCTTGTCCGCTGGGCATTTCATTAAAGACAAACAGTTGGAGATGACAATGAATACTAAAGAATCCAATGTCCACAGTTCAAGCGTCAAGCAAGCGGCTAAAGAGAATCATTATATTCACGGCCTCGTATACGACCCTATTCCTTTTGCTGGCGGTTCGAAAATAGCGACACTAGAAATGTTAATGGCAACCAAAGAATCACTAATAAACAACCCGAGTGCCAATATTAAATTCACGATTGTTACTTCAGACCCACAGTCCTGGAAAGCCGCCACAACATCAGTCACTGCCAATATTATTACTTTACCCAATTGGAGTTTTCTGACCGTACCTCAAGGGCTGCGCTATTGGATTGCTCAGCTAACTTTAGCGTTGATGTTACTGATTACCCTGATACGTGAACCAAAGATTCATTATGCTGTTGGTGCATCCAATCCGGGTATCGATATGGCGCTCTACATGGTTCAGTGGATCTGGCGAATGCCAATCATCCAGTTAGTGCATGGCCCAGTTGGGCTGTCGCGTTCAATTGGCTACTGCTTTACCCGTGCAGAGTCTGTCTTCTATCTCGCTTCAAGCTTAGCTTCGATCCAAAATGCGTTACACTGTTACTTTTCTAAGACTCATGACCAAGAACAAGCTCAGATTATAGTTAATGCGGTGATCAGCGATGCTCGATTTGAATCATTCATCAATGGACTCACACAAACAAACTGGCCAACTCAAAGCAACACAGCCTCTTGCGACCTGTTTTGGGCTGCATCGTTATTAAAATGGAAGGGGCTTGAAACGCTTTGTTCTGCGCTGGATATTGCCAACAAGCACACACCCTGGAATGCCAATATTTGTTATATCACGCCGCAAAACACGCATTTGGGCATAAGTACTTTGCCGACTGAAAATACCCATACCAAACTGTTTCACGCACCCAACAATCTAGATAAGATTCGCGCAAATTCAGGCATTTTTGTCTCGACCAGCCATAACGAACCCTTCGGGCTTTCTGTATTGGAGAGCCTTGCTGCTGGCCTGTGTGTCGTTATCCCAAATGATGGCGCTTACTGGGACCAAGCACTTGAACACAACGTCAACTGCGTTAAGTTCAACCCGCAAGACCCTCAATCGCTGTACAACACGGTTCAATCGCTAATTGATAATCCGCAGCTTCGCCGACGCTTGTCACAAGCAAGCTTAGAAACTGCGATGCAATATCGAGCGGATCGTTGTTATCAAAGCATTTCTATCGCGATGAGCGCACACATTTATCAAGAGCAAGCTATCTCGACGAGCACCTCCTCCTCTTTGGAAACATCTCATGATTAAATCGATACGTCAGTCCTCACCACTCATGAATATGCTGACCTATGGGGTTGGGCTAGTCGTCAACAAAGGTACAGCCCTAATCATGCTGCCAATCATCGCCAACTACCTTGCACCCTCGCAGATTGGCCGGTTAGATTTGTTAGCCTCGATTGGCGCAGTGTGCGGCATCGTGGTGACCTTCGCACTGCATGAAGCCTTGTATCGATTTGTTGGAGAAGAGAGTGACCAAAAGCGACAGTTTTCCAAAGCGAGTGAAATATTTACACTCACCTGCGCTGTGTCTTTAGTGCTGTCGATCTTACTGTTTGCCTATATTAACGCAGGATTTAGCGATCAATTTTCACTAGCTAGCCGCACGGAACTCAACCTAATAGTCATCTGTGCGTCACTTGAAGGCATCATCGGCCTATCAACCGCATGGCTTAGAATGCAAGATAAAGCACTGACGTTTTTAGCAGTGAGTGTCGCCTCAACCGTTCTGCAAATTAGCCTGATTTTAAGCGTCTTGTTTTCTGATCCTAGCGTTGAAAAGATCTTGATGTGTGGCGTAGTCACTTACCTATTCCAAGTCATAGCCCTATTAATCATCAACCGATTCAGCATTAGATTGACCAATACCACTGCGTTTCGCGACTACCTTCACTACGGCTGGCCGCTTATGCTCACCGGGTTAATCGGATTTGGGTTAAATGGTGCAGAACGTTTTTTTGTAGCGTATTCAACCAACCTCGACACTCTCGGACAATATGCCATCGCCATTAAGTTCTCGTTCGCGATGTGTATTCTCGTTCAACCTTTCGGTATGTGGTGGATGCCGAAACGATTCAATACGCTAGTCAATCAGGGGCGACATAAGACAGCACAAATTACTCAGCTTGGTATTGTTTATATCACGGTATTGACGGTTGCTATCGCATTTGGTGCCAAAGCATTCATTCTGTTGGCTCTGCCTGAAAGCTACCTATTATCGGCACAACTCGTATTAGGGACGCTTCTTTTTGCTTGGTTTAAAGAGATCGCAGAGCTATTAAATATTGGAATCCTTCATCGAAAAGCGACCAAGCTTCAACTCACGATTTCCATAATGGCAACAGTCATCGGCCTTGTCATGATGTGGTTCTTAAGTCGCTGGGGAGTCTGGGGCATCATTGGTGCGTTATGCATCGCACAAGCTTTCAAAGCGGCGGCTGTGTTTATCTACAGTCAACGCTTGACTCGTTTACCCTACTCAATCGGTTTGTTTATCTTCGAGTTCAACGCATTGGTTTTATCCTTGCTGTTTGCATTGACGTTGCAAAACATTTGGCTATGCCTTGCTATGGCAGTGATCACGCCAGCTATCTGTAGCTTACCTGCATTTCGCTTAGAGCCCGTTAGAAGTCATGCACAAACATTTCTCAACAAAGTAACAAACAAGTTTGGACTCTCATCTGGGCACAAGCCTTGCTAGATACCATTAAAAGACGCAAAGGAATCGCAATATGACTAACGCTATCCATAAACTCCCCTCAATTGTCACAGTGTCGATGCTGTGCCTATTGATGGGTGGTGTATGGTTTGTGGTTCCTCATCCTATTGTTGCGATATGTCTTGCGTTTATTCCGTTGGGAGCACTATTTGTCATTAACAAAACCTATTGGTTAGTGATTCTGTTTGTTGTGTTCTCGTTCTTTCGAATTCACGAAGCAATTCCACAACTGTATGCTTTTAAACTCCCTCTGTTACTGTCACTCGGCGCCCTTTCCGCACTCATGTGGCATACCCTTATCAGTAAAGAGCTAAAACCCTATTGGCATCGCTCGATCTCTTGGCTCGCGCTGTTTTGGTTTTTGGTCATAGTCGGCTTAGTGTTTGCTTCCAACCGAGGGATTGCGATACAGGAATTCAAAGGGATCTACTGGAAGATCATGGTGATGACGCTCGCGATTGTTTGGCTTGTGAATAGTTTGGAAAACTTAGCAAAGACCTCGACCATTATTATCTTATCGGGCACTTTAATCGGTGTTATCGCGATTTCAAATTCAATTAATGGTGTCGGTTTAGTCGAAGGGACACGTGTCACTATCGGCCGAGACATAGGCTCTATGCTCGGTGACCCTAATGACCTTGCACTCGTACTGATGTTTCCAATGGCGTTCGCTATTAGCCAAGCGACAACCAAAGGCATTCCTAAACTGCATCGATTTATAGGAGCACTCGCTTGTCTTGTCCTGCTCTACGCGGTTATCGCTACGCAAAGCCGTGGTGGATTGCTTGGTTCAATCGCAGTACTCGGTATTTTCGCTCTGAGTATCATTCGCTCTAAAGTCACCTTAATCGGCTTAGGCACAATCGCTGCTATCGGTCTCTACTTTGCGGCAGGGATTTCTGACCGAGCTTCAGGTGGTGCAGCTGAAGCCGGTATTGATGCCTCTGCTATGGGTCGCCTTTATGCGTGGGAAGCTGCATTTAAGATGGCTCTGCATAACCCGTTAACCGGTGTTGGCTTGAATAATTTCTACTCAAACTACTTCTTCTATAGTCCACACTGGGACGGCCTTAACCATGCCGTTCACAGTACCTGGTTTGGTGTATTGGCAGAAACTGGCTTCCTTGGGTTGATCGTGTTTGTCATTTTGATTTGCTCTTTGCTCATGACTGCGCGCAAAACCTTAAAGCAGATTAAAGCGAGCGGTGAAAAGGTGAACCCTATTCTTTACTCCTCAGCATTTGCGGTTTATGCCGGGCTCATCGGTACCATTGTCTCTGGAACCTTCCTCACCCAAGGGTTTAACTGGCCCATTTATATCCTCTCTGCTCTAACAGTTTGTGTCGCTCATGTATCCCAAACTGAATGTCAAAATGAGAAGCTAAATAAGCCACAGCAATAAGTCATTGATAATGTTTGTTTATTTATATGGCACGTAAAATGAAAGTACTCCTTTAAAACAAAAAAGGAGATTTCAAAATGACGTCAGTATCAGTACATCAATTTAAGACTTGGTTGAAGTTTCATCCTAATTCTCATATTCGTAATCTGTTTTTCATTTTGAAAGACATACGTAATGCAGAGCTTCCAGTGCCAAAGTTTGCAAGCAAATGCCTTTATCATATTCACAACAGCATTTCTGGTTTGCTTTCTGGTTTCACTCGCTTCTTCTATTGGACGCCCGCTTTCAAAGGTCGTTTAAATCGTTGTGGTAAACATCTATACCTTTATGGCGGTTTACCATTCGTAAGTGGTCCACTCACCATTAATGTGGGTAACGAATGTCGCATTTCAGGCCACACCACTTTTTCTGGATGTACCCAACCTACTCCAGATGGAAGCCAACCAACTTTAGAGATCGGCGACAACGTAGATGTAGGTTGGCAGTCAACGATTGCTGTTGGTCATCGTGTAGTCCTATCAGACAACGTACGAATCGCCAGCGGCGCATTCCTATTTGGTTATTCCGGCCATCCACTTGATGCGCGACGTCGTGCTCTTGGTGAAGGTGACGATCCAGAGCAAATTGGCGATATTATTCTTGAGCAAGACGTTTGGCTCGGTACCAATGTTACTGTCAAAGGTGGTGTAACGATTGGTGAAGGAAGTGTCGTCGCGGCGGGTAGTGTCGTAACCAAAAGCGTTCCTCCATTTTCAATTGTTGCGGGTAACCCGGCGCGCATTGTTGGAAGCATTCCTAGTGAGCCAGTTGTGTTCGATATTGAAGAACACAAAGGAGGTCGTCATGCGTGATTTGATTGTTTTCGGCGAAGACTTCGGTGGCTTGCCTTCATCGACTCAG
The DNA here is from genome assembly GCF_030248535.1 of Vibrio sp. D404a. Lineage (GTDB taxonomy): Bacteria > Pseudomonadota > Gammaproteobacteria > Enterobacterales > Vibrionaceae > Vibrio. Next base: position 146,804 of record NZ_JAHGAJ010000002.1, read on the forward strand.
CACTTAATTTGTCATTTGGCAAAACAACATAAGATCTTGTGGGTCAATTCTATTGGATTAAGACAACCCAAGTTCAACGTTAAAGATGCAACTCGTGCTCTGAACAAACTTGTTGGTCGCTCTAACGCTCAAACTCAAAACATGGCGCCCAAGCAAACTACCGACAACATTACGGTAGTGAATCTTAAGACGATTCCGGCGCCTCGCTCTGGCCTAGCAAGACAGTTAGCTAAGCAATTAATGCTGGCTCAGTTAAAGCCCGTCATTAGTGAGTTGGAAATGCGCAGCCCTATTCTTTGGACTTCCCTCCCAACAGCTGCCGATTTGTGTGGCCACTTAGGTGAAAGCCATGTTGTTTACTACTGCGGTGATGATTTTTCTGCGCTCGCGGGCGTCGATCACCAATGTGTCGCTAAACACGAACAAGCACTGGTTGAAAAAGCTGATGTGATATTTGCTGCGAGCAATAAGTTAATGGAGACTTTTCCAACAGAGAAAGCTCACTTGCTCCCTCACGGTGTTGATTTCACACTCTTTTCAACGCCAACCGAGCGCGCAAAAGACTTGCCAAGCAATCATCGTCCGATTGCAGGTTTCTACGGAAGCTTATCTCAATGGCTCGATTATGATTTGATTGAGAAAACAGCATTAGCACGTCCAGACTGGGATTTCGTTTTCATCGGACCAAATGAGTTAGAACAGCTCGCATTGCCAAATTTAAGCAATGTGGTTTATCTAGGCCCACGACCACATCATCAACTTCCAAGTTATTCACAACATTGGGATGTGAGTTGGTTGCCTTTTGTCGACAACAAACAGATAAGAGCATGTAGCCCTCTTAAGCTAATGGAATACTTAGCGACAGGTACACCCATTTTGACTACGCCGTTTCCTGCTCTCAAGCCCTATCAAGAGTATGTAACCACCTTCCACAATCCCAAACAGGCTTCACAAGCTTTAGACAGTGCTCGTCAATTGTGCCCGGTATCACCGACAGTTGTAGAGAAAGAGAGTTGGAAAAATCGAGGTGAGATTGTTCACTCAATTCTGGAGTCGTTATGAATAATCTAAAAAGCAGGCTATTACAAATACTATATGGGGCGTGGCGACAACGCTATGTGATCGTTATTCCGATGCTAATTTTGCCCGTTCTCGGCCTGTTGGTTGCGAACTTAACGCCTAAAAAATACGATTCACATACCAGTATGTTGATTCAAGAAACGGCTAAAATGAACCCGTTCTTAGAGGATATTGCAGTATCGACAATGCTCAAAGATCGCATTAACGCATTGAAAACATTATTACATAGTCGTCACGTTCTTTATTCTGTCGCAGAAGAGCTTGAGCTAATTGATTCGCGTATGTCGAACTTTGAACAAGAACAGATTATCAGTGACCTGTCACAAAGACTCATGGTGACTCAACTAGGCAAAGACTTTCTAAAAATCAGTCTAACTAGCGATACACCGGACAACATGAAAGAGACGCTGCAGTCCGTTAGCGAACATTTTATCTCTCAAATACTCGCACCTGAACGTTCATCGATAGAAGATTCGAGTAACTTTCTCGCCATTCATATTGAAAAACGCCGAGCAGCACTCGATGAAGCAGAACAAGCGTTGGCGCTTTATCGCAACGATAATATCGAATCAACACCAGAAATCCAGAGCCAAAGTCTCAACCGATTAGCCGCGCTCAAGCAAAGCCTATCTGAAAAAGAAGCAGAGATGGCCGGTGTTGAAAAAAGCTTAGGTACGATGGATCAACAGCTATCACGAACCAATCCTGTGATAGGCAAAATTGAAGACCAAATCATCGATATCCGTAGTGAGTTGACACTGCTACAAGCCAAATACACAAACAAACACAGCGCTGTGCAAGCCAAGCTACGCGAGTTAGACCGATTAGAAAGCGAACGTAAAACCCTACTGGAGATGAAGCAACCAAACATGAACAGTGATCAGTTATGGGATATCGCGAGTAGCAACACCTTTAACGATGTTTCTGAGTTGCAACCACTCCTAGTAACACAGCTCCACAGTTTGCAACTTGTCCGCGCCCGTTTTGAATCTCTTAAAGAAGAGACCAAAAGCCTGAAGACGATGATCTTCGAACTAGAGAACAAAGCCAACAACTTTGGTCAAAATGCGAAAGAGATGTACCGACTGCAGCGCGATGTTCAAGTAAAACGTCAGCTGTATGATGAGCTAGTAGAACGTTATGAAATGGCACAACTAACAGGGTCTCTCGGCCAATTCGAACAAAACAAACGAATAAAGATTATCGACCTGCCTTACACACCAAGTATCCCATCCAACATGCCGTCGTTTATTTTTGTGATAGCGGGCTTGATAGCAGGTATTGGATTTGGGGTTGGACTAGCAATACTTTTCGAGTTGTTTGATTCATCTGTAAAAGGTAGCGCCCAAGTTGAACAACTGCTTGGCGTGCCAGTGATCACCGTAATACCGAACATGAATTAATGCACAGCTAAAACACTTGTCGTCGAAACCACCAGCGTTATCTGGTGGTTTTTCATTTATGAAAGCTCTAACGCATCGCTATTCTTTTTGATTCCCAATTTGAGAATCCCACAATAAAAAACCTAAAAACCATCTAATTATCTGTATTTATTGACAAAAAATATTGGCACGCCACCTGCACAGTAAGATAGGAAGACAAAAGAAATCAATAACACGAACCACCCACACAAATACAACAACTACAGCGGAGTACCTCATGAAAGAGCAAGGAAAGAAAATTATTCATGTCGTTCAACACCTCGCACCCGGTGGGCTAGAAACATTAACGCTTGATCTGCTTCGTTTAGCGAACCCGAAAGATCAAGTGTTAATCGTCAGCTTAGAAGGCCAGCGTGATACCTCGATCAGCAACTGGCCAAAACTAGAACAATACCGCTCTCAAATTGTCTTTCTCGACAAAAAACCGGGCGTACAATTCAACGTTCTACTTTCTCTTATTAAAGCCTTCAGCAGCGTTAAGCCAGACGTGGTTCATACTCACCATATCGGCCCTCTCCTTTATGCCGGCTATGCGGCTCGTCTTTGCGGCGTGCCTTATCGAATTCATACCGAGCACGACGCGTGGCACCTTAAAAATGCCAAAAGAAGACGCCTGCAAGCATTAGCACTTCAGTTCGCAAAACCAATGTTGGTCGCAGATGCAGCCAAGGTTTATAACCAATTGTGCTCTGCTTTCTCTTATCAAAATATCACGACCATTCGAAACGGCGTTGATTGCGACAAATTCCACCCAACGTCAAAAATCGAAGCTCGCCGAGAGTTCAATCTTAATCAAGACGATTTTATTGTTGGCTGCGCGGGTCGTCTAGAAGAGGTTAAGGGACAAGACCAACTCATCAAAGCTCTGCCACTCATTCCTAAACGCATTAAGATTGCGATTGCTGGTGATGGTTCACAAAGAGAAGCACTTGAGCAACTTGCGAAGAAGCTTAACGTTGCAGATCGAGTGATCTTTCTGGGTCTAGTAGAGGACATGGTCTCTTTCTACAGCTCACTTGATGTGTTTTGCCTCCCTTCCCGATCAGAAGGGTTACCGCTATCTTCGTTGGAAGCTCAGGCTTGTAACATTCCCACTGTCGCCATGGATGTCGGTGCAGTAAAAGAAACGCTATGTCCAGTGACGGGACATTTAGTTAAAGCAGGCAATATCCCGCACCTAGCGTATGCACTGTTTAAAACCTCGCAAAACGACACTTTGGAAAACTTTTCACACCCTCGTCGCTATGTGGTTGAAAACTTCAACATTAGCGACATGGTCGACTCTTATAACAAACTGTCAGAGGAGCGCTACGTATGATGGATGTGGTACTCGCAACCTTATGCTTAATGGCCGGGATGCTTATCGTATATCACCATGCAGGTTATCCAATACTGCTTCGTTGGTATGCCAAACGACACCCTAAGAAGCCGGTAAACGAAAGTCAGCGCGCCTACAAAGAAGCTGCTGACGATTGCACGCTTCCAACGGTTACGATTTTGGTACCTGCGTTCAATGAAGAAGCATGGATTGCAGACAAGATTCGTAACCTAGCCTCACTAGACTACCCAAAAAACAAACTCAAAGTCATTATTGCTTGTGACGGCTGTACTGACAAAACCGTTGAAAATGCTCAAATGGCCATTCAAGAAGCGATTTGCTCTGACATCTATTTTGAGATTCACGACCACAAAACGAACCGCGGCAAAGTTGCGACAGTCAACGAGGAGATGCAGAACATAGACAGCGACATCACTGCGATGAGTGACGTATCAGCTTTAATCTCGCTAGATGCCCTACTCATTGCGAGCGAACATTTCAAGACCGCTCGTGTAGGTGTCGTCAACGCGACTTACCAGCTTTGCCCAACCGGTAACGAAGGTGAAGACGTTTATTGGAAGTATCAAACGGCGGTTAAAGAGCGTGAGGCTGCACTGGGTTCGAGTTTAGGTTCGCATGGCGCTTTCTACCTGTTCAGAACTCATCTATTCACGCCACTACCAAGCAACACTATCAATGACGATTTCATTCTACCGATGCAGATTGTCAAGCAAGGCTACGTTGCGGATTATGAAACTCAAATGGTGGCGTTGGAGCTAGAAGAAACCAATACCAAAGCTGATTTCAAACGCAGACTACGAATCTCAGCGGGCAACATGCAGCAAGCCATTGAGCTGTTTAGCTTGTTTAGTCCCAAGTTTAAGGGTATCGCATTTGCCTTCTTTTCTGGCAAGGGTCTAAGACTGTTGACGCCATACTTAATGATCATCAGCCTCATCTGTTCATTTTTACTACGCGACTACCTACTGTTTAACTTTCTTTTTTGGGCGCAAGTTGCTGTGTATACAGTTGGCATTATTGGACACCTTTTACCAGCGCAACTTCGCGTTAAACCTGTTTCATTGATTTCTTATCTTGTCGTCGGACACTACGCCAATTTCGTTGGTGGTATCCGTTACTTGATTGGATTAGAGAACACACCTTGGACACGAGTAAATCGTTAAGGAACAACTATGTTTATTCAAGATCAACAACAAGCGCTATACCAAAACAAAATTTCACGTGCGAAACGTAGCTTTGATTTCTTCGCTTCTATGATTGCGTTAATCGTGTTCTCGCCTGTTTTCCCTATCATTGCTTTGGCAATTGTCATGACATCGAAGGGGCCAATCTTTTACCGTCAACTGCGAGTGGGTAAATCGACCCCAGAGAAGATGGAGATCTTCGAGATTTTGAAGTTTCGTAGCATGTACGAAGATGCCGAACAACGCTCAGGTGCAGTGTGGGCAACCCAAAACGATCCGCGCATCACGCCAGTAGGTCGCTTTTTAAGAAAAACACGTCTTGATGAATTACCACAGCTATTCAATGTGATTAAGGGTGATATGTCGCTGATTGGCCCTCGTCCAGAACGTCCAACTTTCTACAACAAGCTAGAGACTGAAATCCCATACTTTGCGGATCGTACCTATGGGGTAATGCCGGGCATCACGGGACTTGCTCAAGTTAATCAAGGCTACGATACCTGTATTGAAGACGTAAGACGTAAGGTAGGCTTCGACCACAGCTACGCGTTGAGCCTGTGTTCGATGAAGTCTTGGATCATCGCTGATCTTTCGATTATCAGTAAAACCATCATTGTTATGGTTGACGGTCGCGGCCGTTAATCATCGATTCTTTATAAAAACAAAAAAGAAAAACCAAGCTTTCCAAAGTCTAGTGTGTCACTCCATTAGGCTTTGGACTTTTCGAACTTTATTCACGTTATCTCTACTAAAAACAGTGTACTATATTGAGCTAGTCTCATAACCTCTCCTCCCCGCATGAAAATTGAAGACCTCAAGCTTTTTACCACGGTTGTTGAATTAGGCAGCTTTACCGCCGCCGCCAATGCCCTTGACCTACCAAGAGGCAACGTCAGTCGTCGAATCAATGACCTTGAAACATCACTCGGTATTCAGTTGTTCTTTAGAACCACTCGTAGCTTGTCGCTAACCCAATCTGGTGAGCTTTACTATAAAGAACTCCTCATCGCACTGAGTGCACTGGAAAAAGCCAACCATGTCGCTTCCAATCTATCTGAATTACCCCACGGTAAGATAAAAATAGGTTTGCTGCCAGAAACCAGTGATATCCTGCAATCGACTCTGTTTCGCTTTCAAGATCTCTATCCTGAAGTTGAACTCGACATTCGTAGCATTAACAACGGCTTTGTGGATATGCATCGTCAAGGCTTAGATATCGCAATGCATGGTGGACGTTTGAGTGATGCAAACCTTGTCGCGCGTAAACTCATGGATCTTCAGCGTGTGTTCGTAGCAAGCCCCGATTTCATAGCGAAAGAAGGACAACCGACAACCATTAGAGAGTTAGCAAACTATCCATTTGTCTGTTTCCGTTGGCCTACTGGAGATGTCGATCAAGAGTGGAACATCACCAACATAACGGTGAAAGTTGAGCCCTCTATCGTAAGTGACAGTATCGGGTTTGTGAAAGGTGGTGCGTTACGTCATCGCGGTATTGCGTTATTGCCTGAGCTTTTGGTACGCCAAGAGATAAAAGATGGGACGCTCGTGAATCTGTTTCCCAACGATGAACTGCAAGGGGAAGAAGCTTGGTTACTCTATCCACAGCGCAAATCACTTAGTCACGCCTCTCAACTTTTGGTCGACTTTTTATTACAAGAGCTACCAAAACTCTGATTATTGTCCCGATATTTGCGACAGTGTTTCACGCACAGCCCAGATTATCTAATGAAAAGAGAAAGATAGAATTGCCCTATAAATTTATAGGAGCAATCCATGAAAACTATTTTTCGCCATTCACTCATCGCAGCCTGTTTACTACCTTTAATCGGCTGCAACGACTCTCAAGCCATCGCACCCGTCAAACAACCTCGTCCGATCCAAGTCATCAAGGTTGCTGAGTCAGACCAAAATGCGATTAAGCACTTTACAGGGACGCTACAATCCGCAGAAAGCGCAGCGGTCGCCTTTCGTGTTCCCGGTACGATTCAGCGTATGTTGGTCAAGACGGGTGATTATGTAGAAAAGGGACAAGCATTAGCATCACTTGATCCACACGATTACCAAGTCGCGCTGGAAGAGCTGCAAGCACGTGCATTGGAGGCACATTCGGCACATAAGTTAGCAAAAGCCGAACTCGCTCGTGTAAAACAAGCCATTGCCGATGATGCCATCGCCAACGTCAATCTGGACCGTGCGATCAACGGTTACGAGCGCAGTGAAGCCGCTGTAAAGGTGGTTGAGCAAAACATCCGCCGAGCTAAAGACACCCTAAGATACACCCAGCTTCGAGCGCCATTCTCAGGTGTGATTGCAGCTTCAAACTTTGACCAGTACGAACAAGTGTTGCCGGGCGTCGCCGTGTTTACGCTGCATAAGCCTGAGCTTCTAGAAGTAGACATTGACGTACCTGAGAACCTGATTCACCAGTTTAAACCAAACCAAACAGCAGCCATCTCTTGGTATGGTGACAATGAGTCCGTTGCCGGGAAAGTCACCGAGGTTTCTACCCTGCCTCACCGAATTAAACAAACCTACACCGTTACCTACCAGTTAGATGGACTCAATGACAGTCTATTGCCGGGTAAAGCGGTGACATTAACCACTCAGCTGAATGATGAAGAGCCTTATCTGTGCGTTCCCTATTCCGCGATCGTAAAACCGCATCAGCAAGATGTCGTGTTCACGATTACCAAACAACAGGCCCACGCCGTCCCCGTGACCATTGTTAGTTTCAATCAAGAAAACGCTTGTGTGGAGTCAAACCTCAGCAAGGGCGACTTTGTAGTGGTCAGCGGCGCGCAATACATCAAGGAAGGCCAACACTTCCCATCGATTCAAATTAAAGACCTGTAGGTAGATGTGATGAATTTAGCCGAATTTGCCATTAAGCAACGCACCTTTGTACTCTTCTTTACTGTATTGAGCGTTATTGCAGGCCTCTACTCTTACTTTGACTTAGGTAAACTTGAGGACCCAAGCTTCACCGTTAAAACTGCGGTTGTCGTGACGCTCTACCCCGGTGCATCCGCCGAGGAAGTGGAACAACAAGTCACCGATACCGTCGAGACTAAACTGCAAGAGATCGCGACACTCAATCGACTGCGCTCCCTCTCTCGTCCGGGTATGTCGATGGTATTTATCGACCTCAAAGAGTCGTTAAACTCGCAAGCTCTGCCTCAAGAGTGGGATCTTTTAAGACGTAAAGTGTCGGACATGAAGTTACTACTCCCTTCAACCGCGCAGATCAGCGTAGTACAAGATGAGTTTTCTGAAGTTTATGGGATGCTGTTTTCCATCTACAGTCAAGACGCCTCGCCTAATGAACTTCGCCAATACGCAGAAGAGCTACAACGTCAAATTAAAACCGTCGATGGCATCAAGAAAGTCGAACTACACGGTGTGCAACCGCGTGTTGTCTACATTGATATTCCTGACGAGCGTTTAGCGCAATATGGCCTATCCATCTCGCAGGTTTGGAATCAACTGAATACCCAAAACACTACTTTTGACGCAGGGCGATTTGCCACAAGCAACGAACGTATTCGAATCGAGCAATCAAGTGAGTTTTCCTCGATTGAAGACATCAAAAACTTGATGCTAAAAGGCGGTGTGAGTGAACTGGGGACAGGACTGATCCGCCTTGGTGACATTGCCGATATCACTATGGGGTATCAAGAGCCCGCGATGACCGAGAACCGCTACAATGGCGTACCTGCCGTCACGCTTGCGATGAGCCCTGTTTCTGGTGTCAACGTTGTATCACTTGGTGATGATATCAATAGAATTGTCTCTGACTTTCAAAAGACATTGCCGCTTGGTGTAGAAATCGCCACAGTCGCTAACCAGCCTAACGAAGTTCAGAAATCGATCGACAATTTCGTGAGTAATCTCCTAGAGAGTGTTGCGATTGTATTTATTGTTTTATCTATCTTCATGGGTATCAAAAGCGCAACCATCGTCGGCTCCAGTTTATTACTGACGATATTGCTGACCCTAATCTACATGAATTTAGCGAGCATTGATCTACACCGCGTATCGCTAGGTACCTTCATTCTTGCATTAGGTATGCTGGTTGATAACGCTATTGTGATTACCGACATGATGATCGCTAAAATCAACCGTGGCATTGATAGAACCCAAGCTGCGATTGAATCTGTCAAAGAGACAGCGACACCTCTGCTCGGTGCAACAGTCATAGCAATCATGGGTGCAAGCCCGGTTATTTTCTCAAAAACGGATGCTGCTGAGTTTGCGGGTTCGGTATTCCTGATCATCGCATCGTCTCTACTACTATCTTGGTTCGTGGCTATGACCTTCACCGCATTAATGTGTTGGATGTTCATCAAACCTAGTCAAAAACAAGAACAAACTAAGGAGAGCCTGTACCGCAAGAACGTGAATTGGACTGTCGACAACCCGATCAAAGCTTTGAGCACGTTACTACCACTTATCGCTGTGACTGCGTTGGCGATTCCTCATATCGCAATCAACTTCATTCCGCAGGCCGACCGCCCTATTCTATTTCTAGATTATTGGCTACCTAATGGCGCCAAAGTCGAACAAACGTCTAATGATATGAAAAAGATCGAATCATGGTTATTAGACCAACCTGAGGTAGTCGACCTATCAATTTACGTCGGCGCTGGTGCACCTCGTTTTTCAGTGACGATTGAACCAGAACCATTTGATCCGGCTTACGGACAAATCTTAATCAACGCAACAGATTATGAATCACTTAGTCAGCTAATTGCGCGCGGAGACAAATGGCTCGCAGAGACCTTCCCCGAAGCAGACCCAAGGTTTCGCGGTTTGAAACTCGCAACTGCAGATAAATTCAGTGTCGAAGCACGTTTTTCTGGCCCAGACATCGAAGTGCTACATCAGTTATCAAACCAAGCCAAGTCAATCTTAGACGCTCATCCAGATACAAAATACGTGCGTGATGATTGGAGACAGCAGAGCAAAGTGTTGCAACCTATCATCAATCAAGAAAAGAGCCGTCAAGCGGGTATCAACCGCGCCGACATTGCATTCGCACTTAAACGCGCATCAGAGGGGATGCCAATTGGTCGCATGAACTTGAATGATGAACTTGTGACCATTCAAGTGCGTGGTGTTGACCGCTCTCTTGAGTCACTGGAAACCTTGCCAGTCAATTCACTGCTTGGACTGCACAGCGTGCCACTTGGTCAGGTTATCGATGGTTTTGAGTTAACCAGTGAAGAGACCATGATCTGGCGTCGAGACCGCGTTAAGACTATCACAGCTCAAGCAGGTGTTGGCCGATACACAACGCCAGCGGCAGTGAGAAATGACGTTAAAGCACAAATTGAAGCCATTGAATTACCAGCAGGTTACCAGCTTGAATGGGGTGGCGAATACTACGATGAACACAAAGCGGTTAGCGACATTCTAAAACAGCTTCCAAAAGCGATGTTGCTGATGGTGATCATCTTGGTGGCCATGTTTAACGGTTTCAAACAACCGGTGATTATTCTAACCACCCTTCCCTTGGCGGCAACAGGTGCAACCTTTAGCTTGCTGCTATTGGATAAGCCCTTTGGTTTCATGGCATTGATTGGTGCGGTCACCTTAACAGGTATGATCATCAAAAATGGCATCGTACTTATGGACCAAATTGAGCTAGAGCGCAGTAACGGTCGTTCGCTATCGGATTCCATTAAAGAAGCAACCGTAAATCGCACTATGGCAATTTCTATGGGTGCATTAACTACCGCACTCGGCATGATTCCGCTACTTACAGACTTACTGTTTGACCAGATGGCGGCGACCATCATTGGTGGGCTAGCAGCGGCAACTGTACTGTCACTGTTTGTAATGCCAGCGCTGTACAAGATCTTTTATCGAACTCAAGAGACTCGCTCTTTCTCACAAGAAAACGCATCTCTTTCTGAAGCTAAGCAATAAGGAGCGCCATGATGTCTTTCTATACAACAAAACCATGGAATCTAACACCAGTCGCGCTCTCTTTGTTGTTGGCTGGTTGTGCAGTCGGTCCAGATTATCAAGCGCCACAAACGACAATGGCCGAAACGTATCTCTATTCAGAAGATAGCCAACAAGTAACGCAACCACACTGGTGGCTACAACTGAATGACCCAGTTTTAAACCAACTGGTTACTCAGCTACAAAGCGACAACACCACGCTTAAAGTGGCGGCTGAGCGCATCAAAATGGCTAACTCTTATAAGAGTGTGGTGGAGTCATTCAAAGTGCCCACCGTTAACATCGGTGCGGGTTATTACAACTATCAGCTTAGTGAGAACGACTCACTGCTAGGACCTGTGTTTGGTGCATCAGATGCCGTCGAGTCTGCTACGGGCATGTCACTGCTTGAGGCGCAACATGATGGTGGTTTTCTTGGTGCCAGCATCGCATGGGAAGCGGATCTCTTCGGACGAATAGACCGCCAAGCAGAAGCGGCAGCGATTCGAGTCGAACAAGCCGAGATATTGCAATCAGGATTAAATACTCTGCTGACAGCCGATCTTATTCATAATTACCTGCAATATCGAGGAGCCCAAGAACGAAAAGCAATCGCTTTAGAGAACATCGAAGATCAAAAACAGACACTAGACTTAGTCGAGAAAGTTGTTCGCAGTGGCTATGGTTCAGAGCTCGATTTGGCACAAGCTAAAGCGATGCTCGCAGCGACACAGTCCATCACGCCTCAACTTGAGATCGCAGAGCAGGTCCACAAGCATAGAATGGCCGTTCTTTTAGGCACTTCCCTAACCGAACTAGAAATTCAACTGCAAGACGACTTCACCTTACCAAGACTTAAAGGTGTTATCCCTACCGGGCTTCCATCTGAATTGTTGACGCGACGTCCAGATATTCAAATTGCCGAACGTGAGATGGCAGCAATTAACGAAGAGCTTGGGGCAAGTATCGCTAACCGCTATCCAAAGTTCTTCCTGACCGGGACGCCAGGCGTTACCGCTGGAAGTTTTGATGACCTATTCAGCAGCGACTCCTTTGGCTGGGCAGCGTCCGCAGGGATAAGCTGGAATGTCTTCGATGGTGGACGCGGTGAAGCACTGGTAGAGATGAATGAAGCACGATTTAAATCTGCCGCATTGAACTATCAACACGCTGTTGATAGCGCATTTGTAGAGGTAGATTCAACGCTGTTTGCTTATGGAAGAAGCCAACAAAATCAGCAACGTATTGACGAAGCAACTCTCGCCGTTGATAAAGCGGTAAGCAAAGCAAAGTCGCTCTACAAAGCAGGACTTGTTGACTACCTAGCCGTACTCGATGCGCAGCGCCAACAAAAGATGATGCAAGACACACAAGTCGCCGCCAAACTACAAACGGCCAACACCGCGATTGCTGTCTATAAATCACTTGGTGGTGATTGGAAAGTCGCGACGGATAAACCAAAGGTAGAAAGTCAATCAACTATTAATACTCTTGAACTCGCAGCCAACAATTAATCGCAACTCAAAAAAATACCGCCTAGCATTAGGCGGTATTTTTCTAAGGCTCTGATTTTGAGTAAATCATTGTGCTATCCAGTTCGCCGTTAGGTAAACGCCTTGCGTTACGCAGTTCTGCATCTAGAACGTAACCACAACGCTTCGCGACCAATTGACTCTTGATATTAGAGCCTGCCATCTTAATCTCTATTCGCTTGGCACCTTTCTCTTCAAAAGCGAATCGTTCGATCATAGCGACAGCTTCAGTGACATATCCGCAACCTGTTTTCGATGTTCGCAACCAATAACCAATTTCAAAAAATGGCACACTACTATCTCGAACAATGAAGCCAATCGCTCCAATAAAAGTATCATTCTCTTTCTCAACAATATTGAACCAAAACTCATCATTGAATGCCTGACAGTTCTTTATCGCTTGTTTGGTGTTTGATTCTAAATCTGCTTTGGTGAAAGAATCACTAACCCAAGGTAAGAACTCATCAAACTCAGCTCTGCTATTCTGGATGACGTCATACATAGCGTCTATGTAATCCATTGATGGTGGGTTCAACTTAAGACTTTCGCTTTCCATTGCGACTCCTAGATACAACCTTTATGTCACTTAATATGAGCGCGCGGATTAACCGTTATTGCTCCACAGCTGACGCTTTTGGCTCCGGCGCAGACCATTTAATGATGGCTCTCATATTCATCGAAAAGAAGATGATGTTAGCGATAATCATTGCAACGCTTTCAGTCAAATAGCCAACCGCCACCCAACTTGTGTTGCCGCACATCATCAACACAAATCCGATCCTATTTTTATTGCCTATCTGCCAAATCGCGAGAAAGGTAAGCACCATGGCAACCCAATCGATACCGTAATATTGAAAGTAGTCCATCTATCTTCCTTGTTTGTAATCTTCAAGAGCCCAATACAGCAAAGCTAAACTAACTGAGTACGATCAAGTGTTCATGTAGCTCATCGTATGATTGGATATTGGCGATAGCACCACTGAGGTCATTCTTACCATTAAAGTCATGCTCAATAGCGATAACATCGCAGCCACTGGATTTGCCTGCAAGTACACCTGCATTCGAATCTTCAAACACAACGGTCTGCTCTGGCGAGGTGTTAAGCTTTTCAAGCGCAAGAATATAGGCTTCCGGATCTGGCTTATGCTTGGTGACGTGCTCTTGGGTAATAACAAGATCAAACAGATTATCTAACTCCAAAGACGCCAAGATGTTCTCAACCATCCAAGTTGCGGCTGAGCTCACTACGCCACATTTTTTTCCTGATTTCTTTAAGGCTTCGACATACTCTTTTGCCCCAGAATTCAGTTCAAGACTGGCTCTAAGCAACTCTTCATAGTGCGCTCGGAAGTAACGATTAAATTCCGTTAGCTCCGGTGAAATTTTGGCATGGTGAAAGAAATGCCCTGTCACAACTTGCCAGCTTTCACCCATCACATCTTTGTAGATGTTGTGATCGACGATCGAACCGTAGTCGGCACAAGCCATTGCAAGCGCTTGCCCCTTCAAAGGTTCTGAATTAACTAATGTTCCATCCATATCGAACAGGTACACTTTGTAATCTTTCAACGTTGTCTCCATTTGTTGTCTAGTGTGGTAACTAATCCATGACTTTAAGTGCGACTAAAATGCCATATGTATTGAATCATATTAATAATGAAGATGCGGCTCTAGTTATATAACGCCAACCGCATCTCTGTTTCTTCGCTCTACTTTAGCTCTTCAGGAATACGACGCCCTTGATAGTAATACTCTCGATCATCGTCATTGATTTCTCGTAGCACTCGACAAGGATTACCTACCGCAACAACATTAGCTGGGATGTCTTTGGTTACGATACTGCCAGCCCCAATAACAGAGTTCTCACCAATCGTAACGCCCGGCAGTACAACCGTGTGGGCGCCAAGCCATACGTTATTGCTGATACGAACGGGAACATTGAATTGCGCTGCTTTGAGCCTCAGTTCAGGGCTAATAGGATGTGTACCTGCCGCAATGGTCACATTAGGTGCAATCATCACGTTGTCGCCTATAAATATGTCTGTGTCATCCACAAGCGTCAGGTTGAAATTCGCATATACATTGTTTCCTAGGTGTGTGTGGCGACCCCAGTTCGCGCGCAGTGGTGGTTCGATGTAACAACCCGTTCCTACTTCAGCAAACAGCTGCTTCATAATTTGTTGTCGTTTGTCGCCTTCACTCGGACGAGTGTGGTTAAAATCGTAAAGCACTTCTAAGCATTGGGTTTGCTCGGCAACCAAATCGACGTCATCACAGTAATAGACCTCTTGGCTGTGCATTTTTGCCTTTATATCCATGTTTCAACCTATTTAATAGTGACCTAAAGCGGTACGAATAATCGATAAATGAATAATTTGAAGCATTTGATGATTATCAAAACGAGACTCGAGATAAGCTTCACACATGTTCCAGCAGATTCTCATTCAGATCCCTGATACACAACCAAAGCACTTCAAACTTCGCCACTACATTAGGATTTTGCTAACGCCGATACCAACGTTTTACGCCATCTATGACCAAATTCATCAGCGATTTGTGACACAACACAGCTTCGTAAAAAGCTTGTAAATGGCTTGAGGCGCGTGTGTAGAAGGTGATTTTTGTTACCACAGTTCACAATTGAATCAGTTCAGCTCGAGAGATACTGTGCTATTCATACGATAGCGTCTAACCGTCCCTTCCGACTCGTCGGTGTAACTTCCAAGATATTCGCCACCACACTTCTCAATCACTTTTTGAGAAGCAGGATTATTAACTGAACACGTGACTATCGCTGCTTCCGTGATGGCGTTGTCGCGAACCCATGCCAATAGAAAGGGCGCGACACCTTTTCCTCGAGCTGTAGGCCTTGTTTCGTACCCAATATGCCCAATCACGTTCTCAACATAATCATTAGTACCTTGTCTCACTCGAATCGCGCCCAAGATTTGATTCTCTGATACACAATAATAGGTCTTACTAAGCAGATAACCTTCTGGCAATCCTGTGGTGTCTTTTTCACGTCTGATGATGTCAGAAAGGTGTCCTTCCGGATCTTGCTCTACATCTTGGTATCTGGGAATGCCCGACTCAGAACACTCCTTAGCATAGCTTTCCATCAATGGTGCTAAACCAATGCTCGCTTCAACTACTTCCATGTAAATATCCTCAACGCTAGTCCATTTCCCTTATGTTATTTCATAAAGAGAACAACTCAGCATTTCATCACTGAATAGTTATCCTTGTTTCATATGAATAACACAGCATCATCATATCACTATAACTTTCAGTAACTTAAATTACTCATCTTTTGAGTGGATCACAAAACATGGGTTAATTTTATAAGATGACGCTCTTTGGGATAATCAATTGGCTGGTGTATCGTCCTATAGATTCACGAGTAAACCCCAAACACAAAAAAGCCCGCAACCTTATCAGGATCACGGGCTAAAGAGTTGGTTTCTACTGTGCTTGGTAGTATTAAGCAGCTTCGAACGCGAGCGCTTTCCTCTCTACTTGGCGGAAAATTAACGTTAGAAGTCCATTTACGGCTAGGTAGAATGCACCAGCTATACCGAACACAGTTAGTGTGTCATAAGTTTGGCCGTTGATACGCTGCGCGTAGCCCATTAAGTCCATGATGGTGATGGTACTCGCGAGTGACGTGCCTTTGAATACCAAAATCACTTCGTTTGAGTAAGCTGGAACCGCTCGGCGCAGTGCATATGGAAGTAGCACTTTAAGCGTTGCTACTTTGTCCATACCTAACGCTCGACAAGCTTCCCACTGCCCTGCTGGAATCGCGTTGAATGCGCCCTTAAATAGCAGTGTGCTATATGCCGCGGTGTTCAGAGCTAGAGCTAACATTGCACAAAACCATGGCTGACTTAGCCAAGTCCACATAAAGCTTTCACGAATCCAATCAAACTGACCTGGGCCGTAATACACCAAGAAAATTTGAACTAAAAGAGGCGTGCCAGTAAATAAGGTGATGATGCCACGAGTTAGCCAATGGATAGCTGGCAGCCTTAACACCAAAGTAACGGTCATCAAAAGCGATAAGATACAGCCGACAAGCAGCGATGCGCCTGTCAGTTGAATACTGGTCACTAGGCCTTCAAGCATTTGAGAGAAGTACTGTTCATTCATGCCATAGCTCCTTTCGCGCCTAAACCTTGGATTGAGTATTTCGCATCAATCACTTTTACTGCTCTTTGCGTAACCAAAGTGATCACTAGGTAAATAGCTGCTGCGGTTGCGTACCATGTGAATGCTTCGTGTGTTGCCGCCGAAGTTAATTGTGCTTGCTTTAGTAGATCAGTCACACCAATTAGCGAAACCAACGCCGTGTCTTTAAGAAGAACCAGCCACTGGTTAGTTAAACCCGGCAGTGCGTGTCTTACCGCTTGTGGGAGAACAATCTTGAAGAAAGCGTGCGATTGAGGAATTCCCAGTGCGCTTGCTGCTTCTCTCTGCCCTTTGCTAACGGCTTTTAATGCACCACGCAAAGTCTGAGAAGCGTACGATGCAAAAATAAGTGACAGTGCAACAACACCAGATAAAAACGGGCTCACCTCAACGAAATCGCCAGTGACCATAAACAGTACTTGAGTCGAGCCAAAGTAGATAAACAACACGACTAAGATCTCTGGCAAACCACGAACCATGGTGACAAACGCCGTTGTTGGCCATTTAATTGCGATGCGTCGAGACATCTCTCCACTTGCAAACAGTACAGCTAAAACTAATCCGACTAATAGGCTGACAAATGCAAGCTGAATGGTCATCCAGCTTGCTTCGACGAGCCCTAGAGAGTAACCCGTTAATTCCATATTACTTACCGAAGTACTTGTTGAAGATTTCGTCGTATTCGCCGTTCGCTTTCACTGCTGCTAGCGCTACGTTTAGTTGGTCAACTAGCTCTTGGTTGCTCTTGTTTACTGCGATACCAAAGCCATTACCGAAGTACTCTTGGTTAGTTACTTGATCACCAACGTACGTTAGGTTGTCTTGCTTTTTAAACCATTCAGCCACAACCGCTGTGTCACCAAATACTGAATCGATACGACCGTTTTTCATGTCGATGAATGCATCTTGGTAGCTTGAGTAAGGTACTGCAGTTACGCCAGTCATCTGCTCTAGTAGGTAGCTTTGGTGTGTTGAACCGTTTTGAACGCCAACACGCTTGCCTTCTAGTGCTGCTTGGTCAGCAACTTTACCCTCGATAGAAATGAACGCAGCAGAGTTATCGTAGTAAGCGTTAGAGAAGTTCACCTGCTTTAGACGAGCATCAGTAATATCCATCGCCGAAATTGCCGCGTCGTAACGCTTGAATTTAAGTGCAGGGATCAGGCTATCAAATGCTTGGTTGTGGAATGTACATTTCGCTTGCATCTCTTCACACAGCGCATTGGCTAGGTCAACGTCGAAACCTTGGATTTGGTTGTTTTCATCCATGAACTCGAATGGTGCGTAAGTCGCTTCCATTGCGAATTTGATCTCTTGTTGCGCTGCTACGTTGAAAGAAGCAAGGCCGATAAGTGAAGCTAGTAGAATCTTTTTCATTTTGTTACTCCGAATACTGTGTAATTGCGGCCTGTGGCCATTCTTATAATTTGATTGTTTTAATCGATGTTGTGTTTTTACTTAATCTAATATCGTGCGCTGATCTAATGAGTGAGATACTCGGCAAACTCCGGAGTCTGCGGGTTGATAAACGCATCGCTCGTGCCGTGCTCTACGATGTACCCTTTTTCAAGGTAGAGAACATGGCTGGCAATCTTTTTCGCGAAATCGACTTCATGAGTGACCACCACTTGGGTGATGCCAGTTCCGCTTAACTCTTTAATAATGCTGACAACTTGATTGGTAATTTCAGGATCAAGCGCAGCGGTTGGTTCATCAAACAGCAACACATCTGGCTTCATCATCAAGGCACGTGCAATCGCGACACGTTGTTGCTGACCACCTGAAAGTTTTAGCGGCCATGCATCGGCTTTGTCCGCTAATTGCAGCGTTTCGAGAACCTTCTTAGCCTGAGCAATCGCCTCTTGTTTATCCATTCCTGCAACTTTAACTGGCGCTTCAATCAGGTTTTCAATCACCGTCATGTGTGGCCAAAGGTTGTACTGCTGGAAAACCATGCCTACTTTACGACGAAGTTGCAGGCCCTGTTTCTCTGGGATAGAGCCGGAAAAATCAAACGATTCACTAGCAATCTCTAGTTGGCCATCGTCTGCAATTTCCAACAGGTTTAATACACGAAGCAACGAGCTTTTACCGGCACCACTTGGGCCAAGTAAAACCAGTGTTTCACCGCTTTCGCAATTGAACGAAATATCGTGAAGAACTTGGGTGTCGCCGTACGATTTGTTGATGCTCTTTACTTGAATACTCATGCCAAAATACTGCATTAATTGTCATTTGTTGGTTATTCTATTCATTCAGACTTTTTATGCAAGAAAAATGTATAAAAATTTACTTTGTTGAATTTTTGTAACAAACATTGCGCAAAATGTAGGCTATTTATCTGGTCGTGTAAGTTTCTAATCTATCTCATTGAATTAGAAGCAAGGCGATTAAATTAGCAAACGTTTGAACGCAGTTTTATAAAACAAGGCTTTGATAATGACGATCTCTTTGCGTTAAGAAAAATAGAGATGTTCGGTGAATAAATATTGGAGGATTCAACTCGAAACGAGTTATGAATACCCACATAATCAGGTGTGAGATGGTTTAAAATAAACGCGGTGAGTCATATAGTTAGAGAAGTAGTAATCCCCAAGATCAGCTTGTATCGCACATTACAACCAGCGATAACGTGCTTTAATGGGTTATCAATCAATACTAAGGTAGTCTAATGTCCGACCCTGCTTCTACGCTTGAAGAGCAAACCACACCGCCACCGGAACAAACAAAAAAGAGCTTAAAGATCTTGCTTGAGCTATTTCAGTTCATTAAGCCATACCGAGGAAAAGTGGCCATTGCGCTGATAGCTTTGATTTTTACCGCAAGTCTTACGCTTACTGTCGGTCATGGTGTGCGTATTCTTATCGACCAAGGCTTTACCCAACGTTCAACCGATGAGCTGGGGAACGCGATTCAATTTATGTTGGTGATCATTGGTTTGATCTCTGTCGGGACCTTCTTCCGCTTCTATCTGGTTTCATCGGTTGGTGAGCGTGTCAGTGCCGATATACGCTTAGCAGTGTTCAAGCATGTGGTCTCGCTGCACCCGAGCTATTTTGAAACCAACGGCAGTGGTGACATTATGTCGCGTATCACTACTGACACTACCCTGCTACAGAGCATTATTGGCTCATCGTTTTCAATGGCGATGCGCAGCGCGTTGATGTGTATTGGCGCAGTGATCATGCTGTTTGCGACCAATATCAAACTCACCCTGATCGTATTAGCATCGGTTCCGTTTGTTCTAGTGCCTATCTTGGTTTATGGCAGACGTGTGAGAGCCCTTTCTCGTCAGAGCCAGGATTCAATGGCAGATGTTGGATCTTATGCAGGCGAAGCCATTGAACATATTAAAACCGTACAGAGCTATAGCCATGAACAGCAAGAAATCAGTTCGTTTGGCAAAGAGGTAGAGAAAGCCTACGAGATTGGTCGTCAGCGCGTTA
The DNA here is from genome assembly GCF_030248535.1 of Vibrio sp. D404a. Classification (GTDB taxonomy): domain Bacteria; phylum Pseudomonadota; class Gammaproteobacteria; order Enterobacterales; family Vibrionaceae; genus Vibrio. Next base: position 166,964 of record NZ_JAHGAJ010000002.1, read on the forward strand.
AACAGCGTGCGATTCTAATCTCCGGCGTGATTCTGATTGTATTCAGTGCTATCTCAGGAATGCTTTGGGTTGGTGGTAGTGATGTAATTAATGGCACTATGTCGGCAGGTGATTTGGGCGCATTTGTATTTTACGCAATCATGGTCGCCTCATCGCTTGGTACCATCTCTGAAGTCATGGGTGAACTTCAACGTGCAGCCGGTGCAACTGAAAGGCTGATTGAGATTTTGCATGTTGAGAGTCATATTGTTGCGCCTGTTAGTCATCCTCAAACAACCAAAGGATTAGCGGCGGAAGTAGCTTTCAATAATGTCACCTTTAGCTACCCTTCTCGCCCAGATGATCCAGCTACGACGGCTCTCACGATGACAGCGGAAGAAGGAAAAGTATTGGCGCTCGTTGGGCCTTCCGGTGCCGGTAAAACAACCTTGTTCGAACTACTACAACGATTCTACGACCCACAAGTTGGCAGCGTTACACTTGGTGGCGTGCCTCTTCATCAGTTTGACCCTAATGAGCTACGTTCACAAATGGCATTAGTACCACAACAACCTGCATTATTTAGCCACGATGTGTTCCACAATATTCGTTACGGGAATCCTAGTGCGACCGATGAAGAAGTTATTGCAGCCGCGAAGAAAGCCCATGCTCACGACTTTATTATGTCGCTACCTGAAGGCTACAACAGCTTTTTAGGTGAGCGCGGTGTCCGCTTATCTGGAGGACAACGCCAACGTATCGCGATAGCTCGTGCGATCCTAAAGGATCCGAATATTTTATTATTAGACGAGGCCACCAGCGCACTTGATAGTGAAAGTGAGCACCATGTTCAGCAAGCTCTTGAAGAACTTATGAAAGGTCGAACTACACTCATCATCGCCCACCGACTTTCTACCATCAAACACGCCGATCAAATTGCCGTGCTTGACCAAGGTAAGCTAGTCGATCTGGGCAATCACGACTCGCTCATGCAGAGCTGCGAACTTTATCAGAGACTGGTGGAGTTACAGTTTAAACACGTCCGCGGATAGCTCAGGGCTTGATGAGTATTTGCTCATCGGTCACAAGTCACAGCTCGCCATTTTCAATGTTGCAGCAATGTTAAAATGGCGATAGTGTTTTTATTCCAATAACTCATGATTTCTCAAAGATCATTCTAACCACAATAAGAGAGTCTGCATGGAAGCACTATTATCTGAATACCCTGTAATCACTGAAATCCCCGTGGCTTGGGGAGAGATGGACGCACTCAATCACGTGAACAACGCGGTCTACTTTCGCTATTTTGAAACCGCTCGCTTAGACTTTTTCAAGCACGTTGAGCTGATGGAAGAGATGGCTGTCACTAAAGTTGGCCCAGTACTCGGTGATACTTACTGTAAGTATTTCCGCCCAGTCACCTACCCTGACACATTATTAGTCGGTTCAAAAGTGACAGAAGTTCAAGACGACCGTTTTACTATGGAATACGCTATCGTCAGTAAGGCGCAGCAGAAAGTCACCACCATCGGCACAGCCACTATAGTTATGTTTGACTTTGCATCCAATCAAAAAGCACTACTCTCTGTTCGACTGCTCAATGAAATTCAGAAGATGAGCACACTTAAAAGCCCATGCTTTAAGCAAGAAACAGTCGCTGAATAACTAGATACATTTTAAAGGATTAACAAAGGCCACTCGATTGAGTGGCCTTTGTCATTTAGGAGTGTGTCGGATTACAACCCTTGAACGTACTGGTTGTTGGTTCTGATCTGCACTAAGTGGTTTAAGTTGTCTGTTGCAGCTTGGTCACCTGTTACTAGCGCTTCAAATTGCTTAATCAGCTCTACCTTGTCCGCTTTCTCTTTTGAGCCCGAACCGATGTCAGTTAAGTCGATAAAGAACTCGTCAAACAGGTTTGAGAGATCCGCAACGGCATCTTGGTTTAAGAACTGCTCATGGTTGTAAATGCTTGGGTAACCACCCTTCTGCTTATCCACTGCAAACGAAGTGCCTTTCACATTGGTAATCGTGGTTGCTTTCTCACAACGAAGCATACAGCCATCTTCAATAGCTGGTTTGTTACAGCCAACTGTTCTTTGGAAGAAACACTGACGGCTGGTCATCATCAAAATTGGGTGATAGATGCTGTAGTAAAGCTTAAAGCCTTCAGGACGACGAACGTGACGCAGTTGTCCTTTGTTTAGCTCGTTTGAAAGGAAAGCACCCGAACAGTTCAGTTGCTCTTTTAGCGTGTACAAAGCGTGCGAGTTGGTCGTGTTCATGAATGGACCCGCCACCCACTCAATGCCCATCTCATAAGCCTTGTAAGCGATACCTGTGTTGTTGGTAACAATTCGTTTCGGCTTAACGGTTTCAAGAATGCGAACCGCTTCAATGTAATCTTTGCCAATCAGCACCGCTGGGAACCAAGGGATCAAACGCGGGTTTTCAGACAAGATATCAATGTACTTGTTGTTGCGCTTTTTATAGCTCTCAGGCAGCTTGAAGTAGATGTCCGCATCCGTCACATCACAAAGGTGCAGATCGGCAGTGTCAGCAATCAACATAGACAATGTCGGTGTCTCGTTCACTTTGCCAAACTTCGGTAGCGCAGGAACATCAACATTCTTAACAACGTCTACAGAACCATTCAGAATAAAGTCGATCTCCTCTTTTAGCTGAGTTAGCTCTTTCAAAGAGACAAATAGACCTTCATTGAACTGCTCAAAATCATAACCTTCAAGTGAGTGAATACCGCTACGAAGTGATTTGAAGCGTTTCTCTAGAATTTCCTTGGTCAGTGGTTTCTCACCATCTGCAATCAATACAGATTTAGACTTCACTTCAAAGTTCTCTTTGTCAGAAATAACTGAAACCACTAGAGGCTCACCTTCACAGGCACTGAACGAAAGTTTGATTGGTGTTTTGCGGATATCCAGATACTGAATTTTGCTGCGCATCTCATCACCCAATACATCTTTCGCTGCATGAAGGTCTTTGCTGACATCTTCGATTTGAACAACCGAGATCGCGTCATCAGCATTAGGATCAAACTGTTGAACCTGTTTCGCAGCCTGCTCTACCGCGTAATTTTTACTGTTATCACGCGGGTTATCGATGAACATGTCTTTCGTTAAGTTACCTTTCAAGAAAGAGTTGGTGAAGTCACGGTTAAATACCTTGTGTAGGTTTGAATCGTCACCTATCAGATCGCCACTCTCGATAAAGCTGTCGATCTGCTTACGCCATGTATCGATTACCGTATAAACATAGTGAGCACCCTTGATACGGCCTTCAACTTTCAACGAATCAACCTGGGCATCGACCAGTTCCGGTAAATCAAAGTAAGCAGAGTTGTCTTTCAGATTAAGTGGGTAACGGTTACCTGCATCAGTAATCTCGTATTCATCACGACACGCCTGTGAACAGCGACCACGGTTACCTGAGTTACCGACACTCACCGAGCTTGAGTAACACTGACCAGAAAACGCGATACATAGAGCACCATGAACAAAGACTTCTGTTAGAACATCGTGGTCATGCGCAACTTGAGTCAACTCTTTAATCTCAGGCAGGTTTAACTCACGTGATAAGTTCACGCGTGACGCACCAATCTTAGCCAAGAACTTGATTTGGCCTTCGTTGTGCGTCGTTAGCTGGGTAGAAGCGTGAACATCGATTGTTGGAAAGTATTTCTTCACCAGATCAAACAGACCCAAGTCTTGGACAATGATGCCATCAACCTTGGTGTTCACAAGCTGGTTTAATAGCTTACTAATGTTCTTAATTTCGCTCTCAAGTAACACGACATTCAGGGTCAGAAAGATCTGACAACCGTACTCATGAGCAAGACGAATAATGCCGTTCAGCTCGTCTAAAGATAAATTCGAGGCGCGGTTACGGGCGTTGAATGTACCCAATCCACAGTAGACCGCATTAGCTCCTGCTACGATAGCTGCTTTAATCGCCTCTACATCGCCACCCGGGGCTAATAACTCAATTTTTCTGCTCATTTTTGAAGTCGCTCACTTACTTATAATTTTTAAGCCGCGTATTCTACCCACATCACCAACCCTTTACCACCGCACAGCAACTTTTAAACCTAATGACAACAAAGACTCTTCATGACTTGCCTATCCTTTATTCACTGCGTCGCTGCCCTTATGCAATGCGTGCTAGGCTAGGAATTCTCCTTGCAAATCAACAAGTCTTAATTCGTGAAATTGTCACTAAGGATAAGCCAGAAGAACTGCTGAAATGCTCACCAAAAGGTACAGTCCCAGTATTAGTATTACCCGATGGAAAGGTTATTGAGCAGAGTTGGGATGTGATGATGTGGGCGCTTCAACAAAACGATCCGCAAGATCTTCTTCGTTCGAGTAACCCTTCACTCAGTGAACAAATCCACCAGCTCATTCAACACAATGACAATGAGTTTATTGGTCACTTAGAAAAGTATCGCGCCTCTGTTCGCTATCGAAATGACGACATCGAGCAGCGTAGAAACTTGTGTGAATTCTTTATCACTGAGCTTGAAGGTAAACTCGCCCAGCACGACTATTTGTTTGGAGATTCACCTAGCTTAGCCGACTTTGCCGTGATGCCTTTCGTTAGCCAGTTTGTAAGAGTAGAAAAGAAATGGTTTGTGCAGTCTGAATACCAGAACGTCGGACGTTGGTTACGAACTCACCTCGAAAGTAAACTCTATACCCAAGTAATGAAACAGTACCCATTGTGGAATGACACCAAACAAGATTGTCTTTTTATATAAGACCAAATTGCAAAAGAGCCGCTCACACCGAGCGGCTCTTTTATCTCATTAACTTTTACACGATATATCGCTGCTCAAAGATTATTGAATCGCAATTGAAATCTCGACTTCAGTTTCGCCTTTGTACAGCTCAAAGTCGGTTGTGTACGTTCGTGTATGTGGGCAATCAGGCTCGTTAAAATACGCCCATACTTCTCCCCACAGATCGATCACTGCTTGTGGCAACTCTCCTTTTGCAGAGAAAGTAAGATATTTACCAGCCTCAATCTTTGTTTCGACAAGTTGATCAATGGTGTTATCAGTGAGCGCATTGGTACACGCAATCACATCAAAATCACCTGTAAAATCCGACTCATAATTGGTGTACACACCGTAGACCTTTGAGTCTGGAGTTAACTTAGGAAAAGCTTGGTCGTAAAAGCCTTGCCACAACTCACCAATTTTCGCCTTAGCTGGGTCAACTTCATCGGTATTATTCGTTCTTACCGCAAAGCCATACGCTTTTACTGCCTCTAATGTTTGTTCTTTCACTCTTCTATTCCCTAAGCCATATTAACGTATCAATTGTTAAGCCGAGTCAATTCTAGTCTTGGATCTCTTTATGTCCGCACTTTTCACAAACAACATGGCGAGAAAATTCATCCATCGCAGCGATAAAACCGCCAAGAAACCAGCCTTTGACCAGACCGGAAATAAACTCAAGCCGCTTTTGATTTGGTTTACCCGCGAATTTACTCTCCTTTCTCACCAAAACAACAACATGTTGCGTACGCTCACGACAAGATATGCAGTAGCAATGCTCAATCGAAGTATTCATATGTCACCCCTACAAGGTTTTGAAAAATTTTTGCTTAAAATGGGGGTTATCGACACACACTTCTAATTCAGCAATCCCTGTCAATACAACAAGTTGTTCTTGTCCAGCGATACTTAACTTAATGCATTCATCTTTGTCTTGGTTACGTTGGGTATCTAAAGCAACACCCTCGATCTGTTCTCCAGAGTGTAAAGTGAGCTTAACTGGGTACCTGTGCATACACACAATTTCAATATAATCATAATCACTGCAACTAATCATAATACCTCCCAATCTTTCACCACGTTAATGCGACATACCGTTCTATGCAAACTGTTTATAATCCATCGTTTACTCAAGTCACATTGAAACAGCACATACTTAAAGTACTCGTTGTTTTAATCATAGACCCACCTTTAAACACCGAACTTACTTAATAACGTTCGTTTTATTGCGCTATCTATTCGTTTGATTACACTGAAGTTATTGGACAGTGAATAATACGGAACGTTATGAACTTAAAACCCCTAGCCGCAAGTGCTCTCGTGCTGGTCTCTACAACAGCAAGTGCGGTGAGTTTTATAGACCAAATCGATGGTCACTTAGACATGGGTGAATACCTAGCTGAAAATGCCTATGGCTTTTTACCGGTCCCGATTCTGATTACAGAGCCAGCGGTTGGCTACGGTGGTGGTTTCACCGGTATCTTCCTTCATGAATCAGAAGAGCAGAAAAACACACGCAAAGCACTGGCGGAGAAGTCCCTTGATGGAGGCGCACAACTCTTAACACCTGCGATCACCGCAGTCGGTGGCTTCGCGACAGAGAATGGCACTTGGATGGCATTTATCGGTCACAAGCGAAGCTGGAAAGAGGATTCGATACGCTACCTTGGTGGTTTGGGTTATGGTGATATCAACATGACTTTCTACCGACAAAGTTCTCCCAATGCCCTTTCACCACTCGAACCAAACGAAGGTATCGAGCTTGGCTTAAAAGGCATGGGCGGGATACAAAAGCTTCAATTCAGAATCCAAGACTCGCCATGGTTAGTTGGCCTATCTCAACAGTTTTTTGCACCTAAATTGTCACTCAATAACCACCCCAAAGCGCAAGAGATCCTAAACAATATTGGGAATACCTCACCTACTTCATCAGGCTTAGGCTTAATCGCTGAGTACGACAGTAAAAACAGCTTTCTAAATCCAACTCAAGGCTATAACTATGTCGCCGAGTATCTATGGTTTGGTGATGGACTTGGCAGTGATTATAACTACCAAACGTTTAATCTAGAGGGACTGAATTATTGGGAACTCAACAAAGAATGGAATCTCGCGTTGCGCGGACAATACAAATCCTTATCAACTGATGAACGCTTTCTATCACCTCAATACTATCCTGACATTCAGCTAAGAGGTATTGCAAGAAACCGCTATCAAGGAGAGCATACCTTTGCGGCAGAGGTACAAGTAAGCAAACAATGGACGCCGCGTTGGTCTACCGGCGTGTTTACTGGGATTGGTTATGCTGGTGACAGTGACAGCGATATGTTTGACCAAAGCTCACACTTAGCGTACGGCGTTGGATTTCGTTACCTTATCGCAAGGCGTTATGGCCTAATTTCAGGGATTGATATTGCGTTTAGTGAAGAAGATACCGCGCTCTACTTCCAAGTAGGAGCCGGTATCTAGCTAAATCACCATTCAATGTACCAAGCAGACGCTAAGCAAAAGTCTTCCAATACTGGTACAAGCCATCGATATCAGAAGAGCACATCAAGGACATTGCACCTTTGATCTGCTCTTCATTCCATTCCCACCACTTCATTTCTAGCAACTGCGCAATTTGAGGCTCACTAAAACGATAGCGGATATGACGAGCTGGGTTAGAACCGACAATCGAGTATGGCTCAACATCTTTGGTTACGACTGCGCGGCTAGCGATAATTGCCCCATCGCCAACCTTTACGCCGCTCATGATCATCGCCTCTGTGCCAATCCAGACATCATTGCCAATCACAGTGTCTCCAGAACGTTCGAAGCCGTCGATCGCTCCTTCAAATTTTTCATCATCTTGGTAGTAAAATGGAAATGTACTTACCCACTGGTTTTGATGTCCTTGGTTACCCGCCATCATAAAAACGGCACCAGAGCCAATCGAGCAGTAGCTGCCAATAATCAATTTATCGACGTCGTCTCTGTCGGGCGTAAGGTAACGGGCACAATCGTCGAAACTGTGGTTGTGGTAATAACCAGAATAGTAGCTGTGTTCACCAACAATGATGTTCGGATTAGTCACCTGTTCTTTAAGAGACTTGCCCACAAAGGGACTTTCAAAATAATTGTTCACAGGTAGCTTCTACTTAATGGAAGGATAAATAAAAATCAGCGTTACGAATCATCGCCACAACTGTCACAAGCTTGGTAGGTTCTGTCGCCTTCACTGATGACGATAAAAGAGGATACGCATTGCTCACACAACACACGTTTTGGATAGGCGTCTTTTTGTTTCTTGGCGTTAATATCGCCTTCAACAACGTAGATTTTTCTCATGGTATTTCTCGGCAAGATACTAATGATGCCCGCGAATGTTTCAACAGGGTTTCGTATCCAGTTATAGATTCGCACTTGAACTAATAGTCAAATGCATGCGTTGCCTGAATTGTATGCCGAAAATCGAGACAACGCATTGAAAATCAAAATCGAAAGAAAAGATTACTTAGGTTGCCGCAGTTACCCAGTCGATCGCATCGTCATATTCCGTGAATTGTTTAACTTCACCCGCGATAAACAAGCTACCCACTTTGGATGCGAGCTCTTGCCAGCCCTTATCACCGTATATTGCAACTCTGCCTAAATTGGTTCTTAGCTTGATACCCAGTTTTAAGTCGTCCCAGGCGGCGCGTATATCCCAGCCGTTCAGCTCTTTGATATCAGCAACCATTCTAATGTTTTCAGAACCAACGGTTTTCAGTGCCGACTCTAGTTTGGGGGTTAAGGCGAGGTAATCTTGGTGGGTCAGATGGCCTGTTGCTTTGAACATCAGGACATATTCGTGGTCGATTCGCTCTACTCCAACGGATATTCCATGGCGATCATTATTCATAATGCATTCCTCTCTCGTTAGTCTTCAAAATCTACCTAATAGCTTACGATATCAGTTGAGTACTTATTGAGAGCCAGTGGCAAAAAAACAGTAATCGGTCGGTTTTTGTTCTCAAATTTACAAGATATTTAAGCGCTTGTATAAACCAATGTAATTCTTAACTCATTGATATTCAGGCAACGCTGAGTGAACTATCAGGGTAATAGAAAGTTCTTCCTTTAGAACAAATAGATATGAGCATTTTGTTTAATATGAGATCCGCTCGAAGGAAATTTATTGGTGAAATTCTATGCTATTTATAGACCCTAGATAAGAGAGGTGAGCTATGGAATACAAACACATACTCGTCGCGATTGAGCTGTCACAAGACACAAACATCTTAATTGATAGAGCGACATTTTTTGCCAACAAACTCGATGCCGATCTTTCTTTCGTTTATATCGATGGAACACATGGTGAGATATACCCTGAGCTGGTGGATATCAAGCAGCACACTGGCGAACTCCCATTTAATGAAGATGCCGTTAAACAGTTAAGAGATTTCGAAGCGTACTCCGAGCACAACATCAAGCACCTGTTTATGGGTACTGGTGATCTAACAGATAAACTCAAAGAGACAGTCGCTGCTAACCAAGTCGACTTTTTGATTTGTGGTCACCACCATGACTTTTGGAGCAAAATCATCTCACACTCCAAACAGCTTATTGATAAATCACCGGTCGATATTTTAGTGGTGCCAATCGAGTAGTGGTTACGTGATTTAACTTCAAACCCTACCGGGCACCGCGCTTCTGCTTCAATCAAAGTCCCGCTCGGTAGGCTTCCCTTCCCCTTTGATTTTTCTAGCTCTTTTAACATGCTTACCTGATCGATCCCCTTTAGCAAACCGTAATTATCGCTAGTTATCTATTCACGAGATCCCAATCAAGAGAACCACAGTGATGAGAAAAATTGGCCTTTACTGTTTTACTAATGACTTACGTTTTACGCACAACGAGCTTTTATCACTGGCGTGTGATCAAGTTGATGAACTCATCGGCGTCGTTATGCCTATTCAAATCTCTCCTTTCGTTCAACATCACTCTGGTGAAGACCAAATTGGGGAACAGAGGCTATTGTTCTGGCAACAGTCTATTGAGGATCTCGCAAAACGATTCGAAGCCCAAAATCAAAGCTTGTTTAGGATGCACTCCAGCGAAGCAGACGACTTAATTCAGTTGATAGAAACCTGCCAAGTGAGCAACATTTATTGTAATCAACATCCCGGCAGTGATGAATCTGAACTAATACGAGAGGTGCAGGAGTCATTACCTAACACAAAGGTTATCTCTACCAACAACAGCACACTGCTAGACAAAGCTGATCTTCCTTTCGAGCTAAACAAGCTTCCAAAATCTTTTACTCGCTTTCGTAAATTGGTTGAGGCAGATAACAAGCTGTTAAACATCACAGAGCATAGTCCCACACCTGTGCTCCCTAAATTGCCAAATGTGTTGAGAGATAACTTAAACATCGCGCCTAGTATCTCTGCCATAAACACCTCAGACACGAATCAGATTACGCACGTATCGAGTCAAACACGCGTGGGACTTTTTGACGGTGGCGAAAATGCCGGGATCGCACGCATAACAGATTACTTCCGACACTCTTATGCTAGCCACTATAAACAGACTCGAAACGCGCTCGATGGTATGAGTCACTCAACCAAGTTCTCACCTTGGTTGGCATTGGGCTGTTTATCACCAAAGACGATTGTCAGCACGCTACGCCAATATGAACAACAGTACGGATCAAACGAGTCAACGTACTGGATTCAGTTTGAGCTCCTATGGCGTGAATATTTCTACTGGCGTGCTAGAGCTGCAGGCAATGCACTATTTACTAACTCACAAGACAGTCACGCTTTAAGTACCAAAGCCCACGATATAAGTACCAAGGACGAAACAGCTTTCAATCGATGGAAAATGGGTAACACCAACTATCCTATTGTCGATGCTTGCATGCGAGAGCTGAATGCCACTGGGTATATGTCTAACCGGGGCAGACAACTAGCGGCGAGTTGCCTTATCTACGAGTTAGGTTGCGATTGGCGCTGGGGTGCAGCCTATTTCGAGACTCAATTGGTCGATTACGATGTTGCGTCTAACTGGGGAAATTGGTCTTACATTGCAGGTATGAATGGGCAACAGACTCGTCACTTTGATCTTGAAAAGCAGACGCAAATGTACGACCCGCAACACGAATTTATCCAACGTTGGGCGACCACTAACGAACTGCACCAGATTGCTAAATAGGATTAGAGAATGAAATTCAACACTGTACGCCTAATACTGGGTGATCAACTTAATATTCAGCACTCTTGGTTCTCTAATCGTGACTCCAATATCTTATACATCATCGCGGAGCTCCATCAGGAAGCCGGTTACGTCGATCATCACAGGCAAAAAGTCGCTGCGTTTTTTAGTGCAATGGCGGTTTTCGCTTCAGAGCTCAAAGATGAAGGGCATGAGGTGCTGCACCTGACATTGGATGATACCAAACAGTTTCCATCTCTAAATGAGTTGATAGAGCACTACACAACAGAGTTTGACGCCGAGAAATTCGAGTATCAACGACCTGATGAGTACCGACTGCTAAGCCAGTTAGCTCAACTCAAACTACCGAAAGCGGTAAAGCACTGTACCTGCACCGAACACTTCTTGCTGCCGTTTGACGAGATTGAGCCGCAGTTTCCAGCAGGTAAGCACATCATGATGGAACATTTCTATCGCCGAATGCGCAAGCGCTTCTCTGTGTTAATGGACGACGGTAAACCTGTGGGTGGCAAGTGGAACTACGATGGCAACAACAGAAACAAACTCAAACCAAAAGATATCGAAGCACTGCCCTCACCTTTGATGTTTGCTAATGACGTGAGCGACATTGTGGAGCGAATGGACAGACACAATGTACAAACCATCGGCGAAATCGATCAAACAAGACTGTTATGGCCGATTAATCGTGCTCAAAGTTTGTCTCTACTAGCGCACTTTTGCCATACCTGCCTACCGCTGTTCGGTCGCTTTCAAGACGCAATGACCAAAGATCATACTTCTCGTTGGGGCTTGTACCACAGTCGTCTGTCTTTCAGCTTAAACAGCAAACTGATTACGCCCCAAGAAACCATTGATGCGGCACTTGATGCTTACCACAGTAACGCAAACATCGATATTTCTCAGGTGGAAGGATTCGTGCGTCAAATTCTCGGTTGGCGGGAGTACATTCGCGCGGTTTACTGGGCCAACATGCCGCGCTACAAAACCATCAATCACTTTCAAGCGGATCGCAATCTACCTCACTATTTTTGGGACAGTGACACCAAAATGCTGTGCATGAAGCAAGCGATCAAGCAGTCACACGAGTTTGCTTATGCTCATCACATTCAAAGACTTATGGTGACCGGTAACTTCAGTCTGCTCACTGAACTTAATCCAGACCAAGTGGATGAGTGGTACCTCGGCATCTACATCGACGCCATCGAATGGGTAGAAATGCCAAACACACGCGGTATGGCTCTGTTTGCTGATGGGGGAATTGTTGGAACTAAGCCCTATGCAGCAAGTGGCGCTTACATTAATAAGATGAGTGATTACTGCAAGGGTTGTCACTACAACGTGAAGTCGAGAAGTGATGAAGATGCCTGCCCGTTCAACAGTTTGTATTGGCGTTTCATGACTAAGCACCGAGAGCAACTCACTCGCAATCCGCGAATGGGGATGATCTTCCGCTCTTGGGACAACATGGACGAACAAGAGCAAGATAAGACGCTACAACGTGCAGAAAATTACCTCGAACATTTGGAGGATTTGTAATGGAAAACGCTATCAAAACCGTATTAGTGATTGGAGGCTCTGGCGGTATAGGCAAAGCCTTAGTGAAACAGTTGCAAACAATCGCGCCTACAGCCAACGTCCATACGACTTTCTGCAATGGCAAGCCAGACTTCTCTCTCAGTAATGTCACATGGCATAAGGTCGATATCACTCAAGAATCAGACGTACAACAGCTCGCATCTCACTTCAGCTCATTAGATTGGTTGATCAACTGTGTCGGCATACTCCATACAACGACTCATCAACCAGAGAAAAGCCTCAATACTATCGACCCAGAGTTTTTTTTAGAGAACATGACGACTAATGCGCTTCCGACTCTACTAATTGCAAAGCATTTTACCTCTCTATTGAAACATTCGCCTGCAGGTAAGTTCGCAACCATTTCAGCTAAGGTTGGCAGCATTAGTGATAACCGTTTGGGTGGTTGGTACAGTTATCGCTCCTCTAAGGCGGCACTCAATATGCTAATTAAGTCCATCTCCATCGAGTGGAGCCGTATTGCCAAGAGAGCAACGATCCTTTCTCTACATCCGGGAACCACCGATACCCCACTCTCCAAGCCATTTCAGACCAACGTTCCTGAAGGCAAACTGTTCGATGCTGATGACGTGGCGCGCCAATTATTGAGTATTATTGAAAGATCAACGCCACAAGAGAGTGGTCGCTTTTTCGCATACAACGGTGAAGAGCTGCCTTGGTAATTTACGGCTTGTGGATGCTGCCTGTGTTTCGGCGGCAACGTTCTGAGCAATATTGCACTTCGTCCCAACACTTTTGCCACTTCTTGCGCCACGTAAATGGACGCAAACACACTGGGCAGAGTTTAGTGGGAAGGTCGCGTTTCTTTCGCATCGTATTTCTCTAACTTGAGGTTGTTAGAAGCTATACGCTCAACAGTCGCTAAGGGTTTGAAATACCGTTGAAATAACAAAGAAAACAACTGAAAAGGGGCAGATTCACTGCCCCTTCGTACTTACTAGCTGTTAATTACGAGTTACTAGCTTCAACTAGTTAAGCGACCTTAAACTCTTTACTCATCTCACTAACACCCAAGCCCGAATGCTTAGTGATTTTAAGCTGGACGGGTACTCGCTCTTTTAACGCCTCAACGTGACTGATCACACCGATCATCTTGCCAGACGCATTCAAGTTATCGAGCGCATTGAGCGCTATATCTAACGTGTCGCTATCCAAGGTACCGAAGCCTTCATCAAGGAACAGCGAATCAATACTGGTTTTGTGGCTCACCAAATCGGACAGCGCTAACGCCAAAGCCAGACTCACCAAGAAGCTTTCACCACCAGAGAGCGTTTTCGTATCACGAACCACATCGCCCTGCCACGTATCCAGCACTTGCAGCTCTAGTCCGTCTTCCGCTTTGCGTTTTAACTCATAACGACCATGCAGGCGCTGCAACTGCTTATTGGCAAGGTAAACAAGGTTCTCAAGGGTTAGCCCCTGTGCGAACTTTCTAAACTTGTCGCCATTCTTCGAACCAATCAATGAGTTCAATTGCGAGATATCATCAAACGCTTGCTGTTTCTCATCAATCTCTTTGAACAAGTGTTGTTGATTCTCGCGATTCTTCTTATCCATCTCTAGATTTGCGTTAATCGCACCGATTTGACTGGCCGTCGATTGTTGCTGTTGCTGGCAATCGGAGACTTGTTGCTCCACTTGTTCAATTTCAACCTCTTGCCATTTAGCTGCGTTAGCGTGTTCGAGCAGTTCTTCAACGCTTTGCTTAGCGGCTTTGAGTTTGGCTGAGCTACTGACGATCGCGTTATCGAGCTTCTGTTTAAGAGCAACAAGATCTGCTCGAAGTTGTTCGTCCAATAATGCTTGTTCAAACTCGGTTTCAGACTCAAAAGGACTGGCTGATAGTGCTTGGGTCCATGATTCATTGACCACAGTGAAATCACTCTGTTTCGCAGTAAGCTCTTTCGAGAATGCAGCTTGCTTAGTTTGCCATTCACGCAGAGTTAGCTCGCAACGGTTGAATGCCGCTTTCAGAGCCTCAAGCTCTTTGGTGGCCTCTTCCATTCGAGCGTTCATCAACTGCTCTTGCTGATGAATCTGCTTGTCGCCAAACAATGCCTGACGCTCCTGCTGGACCTTAGCAAGATCATCCGAGGTCATTCCAAGATCTTTCTCAAGCAGTTCTAGCTTGCTGGTTTGTTCACCCAAGGAAGCTGCCAGAGACTGATGCTTCTCTTGCTGAGCGATCAGCGTTTTATCCAGTTCGGCTTTCTGCTGGTAGTTTGTTTGCCACTCTTGCGACGCCGCACTTTTTACTTCAAGCCATTGATCAATGCTCTCCAACTCGGGTGCGCTGTTTCCAGTCTCAGTAATGCTTTGTTGTAAGCTCTGCCACTGCGATAACTGAGTTTGTTTCAATTGAGCAGTTTGTTCTTCGGCATCTATACGCTGCTTCTGCAAATCTGCAACACGCACTGATAGTGCTTCAACTTTGTTAAGCGCATCTTTCAACGCTAGCTCAAGATTGATACGCTGCTTCTCTGCCGATTGGTAATCTGCTTTAGTTTGCATTTGTTGCTGTTGAAGTTGAGTGACTTTATTCAGTTCATGCTCACAACGATCGACAAACAAGGCGACGGCATCTTTATCTGCAATCTGCTCTTGCGTAACAACCCACTCCATCAATGGTGCGCTGTTAGCTAATTGTGCATTCGCATATGAACTACTTGCACTCGTTTGAGTGAACTTCTCTACCAACAGCGCCCACGACTGCTTAGCTTGCTCCGCATCTGTTATTAAGTTCTTAATTTCACCTTCAAGATGATTCAAAATTGGGCCGAGTGAATCCAGTTTCTGACGAAGATCCTTTCCATCTTTCCTAACCAACTCCAAAGCCTCTGATTCTTGGGTTTGCTGCTGAAGTAGTGCATGGACATCTTGAGATTGTTCAACCGAGTGGTCCGTTGAGCCACACAATGGACATTCAGAACCTGGCTCTAACATTGCGCGATACTTAGCGAGCTCACCCTCTTGAGCAATCAAGGTCTTCAAACGCTCTAGTGACTGCTCTTTCTCTTTGTAACGCTCAAGCAAGATCTCACGTTGCATTGTGAGCTCTGTGTTTTCAGATGTCTTGCGCTCCAACTCGATACGCTTGACTTGTGCTTGTTCGGTTGCAAATAAGTAACGACGTTGAACATCCGTTAAGGCATGAGTTTGTCGGTTCCACGCTTCTAACACGTGTTTCAAGCCATTTAACTGCTCTTCGCTGTGTACCTGCTGAGATTGCTCCCATAACACTTTCGCGGCTTGCTCGGCCGTCGTTAGCGATGACAACTCTTGAGTGTTCTTCTGTTGGTCTTGAGTTAATTGCTTAGCTTGCTGCTCTTGAGCGCTAATTTCATTAGCAAGACGCTCTACTCGCTTTTGCTGTTCGGTTTGCTGCTGTTCAAGTGTTCGCATTTGAGCAACGTTGGTTTGCCACTGGCCTAAATAGCGGTCGAGAGATTTGCTGCTTTCGTTCGTCGATAAGTACTCTGTCAGTGTTTTCTCTTGGACTTTTAACTCTTCAAGTGACTTTTCCGCATTTTGAATCAAAGACTGTTTCGTCGCTTGTTCCGCTTTAAGCAGTGATTGGGATTGCTTCTGCGTGGCTAGTTTTTCATTGAGCAAAGCAACTTTCTGATCAAGTGGACGCACTTTTTCGATAGTCGCCACAAGCTCGGTTTGTTCTTTGCGAAGTTGGTTTGTGGCTTCTGTTTGTACATTGAGCGCCGTTTCTGTTTGAAGCTTCTCTTGATTGCCCGCTTCAAGCTGTTTGTTCGCATCATCCAGTTGAGAATTTAATGACGCTACCTCATGCTGCACGCGATGAAGATCTTTATGCAATGGGCGCAGCTTCTCTGCAGGTTCACTTTTCGCTAACTGCTCTAGCTGCTGACTATTGATTTCCATCTCTACTTGAGCAGATTTCAACTCACTTTCACTGTTTTCAAGTGATAGCTTGGCTTTGTTGAGTTCTCGCCACCAAGCCAAATGTTCTGACCAACCTTTCAGCTCTTGGTCGAACTGCTTTAAAGCGATTTCTAAACTCGACTTGTTTTGAGACAGCTCTTCAACTTGTTCAGCCGTTAGCAAGTTTACACCTTCGGCTTTCGCTTTAAGCTGGTTTAGCCCTTCTTCACTGGATTTGTAGTGCTCATAGATACGCTCTGAGATCAGGCTGTAGATTTCAGTACCCGTCAGCTCTTCTAACAGTTCAGCACGATCATTCGCATTGGCATTTAAGAACGCCGCAAACTCGCCTTGGGAAAGCAGAATAGACTTAGTGAAACGGGAAAAATCGAGGCCAGTTGTCGACTCAACCAATTTGATCTTCTTACTGAGCTGAGTTTCTAATACCTTATTAGTGTCCGCGTCAGCAAACTCGCAAGTGGGTGTTTGGAGTGCGCCATCATGCTTGTTGCGAGCACGTTTTTGATGGAAGTTAGAACGGTAGGTCTTCCCTTTAACTTCAAATTCAATCTCAGCAAAACACTCACCCGTGCCACGCGTCATGATCTCGTTGTTGCCTTTTGCGATGCTCTTTAAACGAGGCGTTCGATGGAACAAGGCTAAACAGATCGCATCCAAAATGGTAGTTTTACCTGCGCCCGTTGGCCCGGTAATCGCGAACAATCCGTTTTCTGCAAACGGCGACTGAGTGAAGTCTAGCTTCCAACGACCTTTAAGTGAGTTCAGGTTTTCAAATTCTAAAGATAAGATTTTCATAGCGGATTATTCAGCCTCTGCGTCGGTCACTTCGGTCATCACTTGTTTGAACGTCACGGTCATGCGCTCTAAACGTGCTTTTTCTGATTCAGTTTCGAAGTCTTCCAGTGCTATGCGTTTTTCAAACACTTCCATTGGGCTCAGCTCTGACAGCGTTTCTGCCGATTCTTGATTCAAAGTTTGATTACGCTTCTCTCGCGCTCGTCGTAATTGCAGTACCTCTACATTGAGCTCTTGCGTCAGACGTGAAATACGTTCTTGAAGATCAGACAGGTAATCCTGCGTTTGTACTTCTATCGACAGCCATACACTCTGCTCGCCATCGAGACCAATATATTGGTTTAACTGTGTCTCAATGCTTTCAAGATCGCCTTTAATCTCGACAAGTGGCTGAAAGGTTGGAACATTCAATTGGGAAATCGCGCGTTGCCCTTGTTCAAACTCGACAATACATACCTGTTTGGTTGATTTGAGTTCATCAAAGCTGAGTGGAATTGGAGAGCCGCAGTAACGGATATGATCTTGTTTCGCCACCACTTGCGGCCTATGGATATGGCCGAGCGCGATGTAGTCGGCTGGTGGAAAGCCATCTGCAGCAAAGCCATCCAAATTACCCACATAGATGTCACGAACTGAATCAGACTGTTGCACACCCATAGCGGTTAAATGCCCCGTTGCAACAATAGGAATTTCGCTCGCAT
Source organism: Vibrio sp. D404a (assembly GCF_030248535.1). GTDB lineage: Bacteria > Pseudomonadota > Gammaproteobacteria > Enterobacterales > Vibrionaceae > Vibrio. The sequence continues at coordinate 184,940 of NZ_JAHGAJ010000002.1, forward strand.
TCTCGTAATTTTCACGCTCCGCAACGGCCGCTTGGTAAACACTTGCATAGTGCTGCTTAATGGCGTCACCCAGCTGTTTCTGTCTCTCGACACCAGAAACACCAGCTTGGCTAGTTAGTACGTCACGGGGACGGATAAATGGAATCGCGCAAACCAAGGCTTCAACCTCGCCAGACTTACCTTTCAATGTAAGCACTTGTGTTGGGTAGTCGTCATTAGTGTTGGGAATCACATCGGTTCCCATGTACTTGAGTAGTTGCTGTGTCTCTTTGAGCACTGACACAGAGTCATGGTTCCCGCCAAGCAGCACCAGTTGGCAATTCAACTTGCTGCAATCTACGACGAACTTGTTGTACATCTCACGTGCATAGCTTGGTGGTGTGCTGGTATCGAAAATATCGCCCGCAACGATAATGGCATCAATGCTCTGCTCAACGACTTGTTGAAGTAGCCAATCTAAAAACTGTTGGTGTTCGTTTTTACGACTCTTGTTATAGAAATTTTGGCCAAGATGCCAATCTGACGTGTGAAGAATTTTCATGGTGTCTCGCTACGGGGATCGAATGTTCTTAATCTATCAAAATCGCTCCGGCATATCTCTTTAATAAGCTTATGAAAAGGCAACTAATCATCGATATCTGACTGTTCGTCCGCAATTTGACCAAAGTACCCCGTCAGTGACGAAATTCAACTCACATTGAGTCACAAAATCAGAACCGCCGATTTGAGTTAAAATAATACAAATGTAATTATTGGTTTTTTCCATAATAAGAATAACCAGTATGATGACATTAAAACCAATCACCGCAGCGGTCATAGCCGTACTACTCGCGGGCTGTGGTGGCAGCTCTTCCTCTTCGTCTCCGAGTGAGCCCGCTGACCCAAATCAACCAACCGATCCCACTGAAACTGTTGCACCTTACAGCATTGCTAAATATCAGAGCATCTTAGATAACTCAGATCTGCAAGTCTCTGATCCGGATGGTAGTGAAGGTAATAAAACTTCTGAGGTCAAAAACGGAGCATTCGACAACTATCAAAGTGACTACTTCTACGCTGAAAAAGAGACTGAAAACCTTGTATTCAAGATGTCGAACTACAAGATGCGCTCTGAGGTTAGAGAGCTAGAGAACTTTGACGTGAGCGAGGATGACATCAAGCGAACCTTCTACGCAGAAGTTAAACTGCCTGATATTGATTTAGCGATGGCCAATTCACCCGCTGACCATGATGAAGTCACCTTCTTGCAGATCCACAATAAAGGCACTAGCGAAGATGGTACTGGTTATATCCCGCACCCGTTAGTTCGCGTTGTTTGGGAACAAGAAAGAAATGGTCTAACAGGTCATTACTGGGCGGTTGTCAAAAATAACGCGTTAGATTGCAGCCAGGCTTCTAACGCAGCCAACTGCAGCGACTCATATGACCGTTATGATTTAGGTGAAGCTGACCTTGATGACTTTACTCGCTTTGAAATATCCATACTAGAGAACACTCTATCTATCGAAGTGAACGACGAATCGAAAGCAAATATCGACATCTCTTACTGGTCGCATCTGCTCAGTTACTTTAAAGCTGGTATTTACAACCAGTTTGAAAATGGTGAAGGTGAAGCGAAGTTTAACCAGTTAACCTACGAGAAAGAGAATATTGACACCTCGGCCAAATGGAATATTGATGACTGGAAGATCACTATCCCGCCAAGTAAAGATGATTGGTACGGCAGTGGCGGTAATAGTGCTGCCGAACTTGAACCCGAGCGTTGTAACTCGAGTAAAGATGTTTTGTCCAACGCCAGCAATATCTATGACAATGACTTAGGGATCTCCTACTTCAACGTTGTTGATGGTCAGATGCACTTTCGGGCTGACATGGGCTACGGCACTTCAACCGCGAACTCTAGCTATATTCGCTCTGAGCTAAGAGAGTTGTACATTAGCAATGATTCCCCTGATTGCAGTACCAGTGATGAAGACACCAGTTGGTACCTCAACGATCTTCGTACCAATGCAAAAAACCATACCCTTGAGGCTCAACTTCAAATCAATGAGTATCCAAATCTCGACTTCAGTGAGCAGCGCCCTAAAGTGGTATTGGGACAAATTCATGGCTGGAAGATCAGCCAAGCATTGGTTAAGTTGCTTTGGGAAGGTGATGATAGGCCGATCCGAGTCATCCTCAACGACAGTTTTGAGCGTAATAACCAAGACTGCGCGAGCTGTGAACCGTTTAGCGTAACCTTAGGCCAATACGCTGCTAATGAAGAGTGGCGCTACATTATCCGTGCAACACAAGATGGGCTGTTCCTCGCAACCACAGACACCGATGGCAGTAACCTTGTTTCCCACCAAATTGACTGGGGAGCTGACTACACTGACATGAATGGTGACACCGTCACACTAAGTAGTGATTGGGCGAGCGATGACATCGCGTTTTATTTTAAAGCCGGTATCTACCCTCAATTTAAACCTGATGATAAATACCAAGGCGAGATCTTCGATGTCAGCTTTAGTGAAGTATCAACTGAACATGTGCAGTAACTCTCTATAATCGGTGTGGAGCTAAATAGATTAGCTCCACACTCTATCGTATACAAAGCCATAGACTCCGTTAAAGACTCTATGGCTTTTTTATGCGCATACAAAAAGCCAGTAACAAAGGTTACTGGCTTGATAGTTTTTTACTAGAGAGCATTAGTTGGATTAACCTTGGAACTCACCGTATGTTGCGTCTAACTCGTAGAATGTCGCTTGTACGTAATCATCTGGCTCACCGTACATGTTCTGGTTGTAAACACCGGCTTTAAAGTACATGTAGCGACCACCTTCGTCGTAGCCACTGTCACTCATGTCTACCACTTGAACAGCATCTTCTTTGCCTTCACGCATCAGAGTCACTGTCATGATGTTACCCTTCACGTCAATCTCGTAGCTGAACATTTCACCAAGTGCGATACCGTCTTCACCGATTTCACCTGTCATGTCACCGACTAGATTGTAGTAATCTTCTGTGCCCGTCTTAGTTTTTTCGTGAGCAAAGTAAACAGTGCCCGTTGCTTGGTTTGGAAGCTTACGGTAGTAAAGGCGGATTGGCTCGTCATCTTTGTCGTGGATTTGACCGATGATGAAACGACCCACTTCGTGAGATTGACCTGTTGTTGTTGCATGGTCGATCTTCAGTGTTGCTTTAAGAGTCCCGTCTACACCACCAGCAGCTTGCTGATCTTCAATTGGAGCAGAGCTGAATACCCAGTTATTCGGGTTCACACCTTTAGTTTTGTGTGACTTCTCACCTGCACGCAGCATCGAACGGAACTCAGTACGAGCGTATTTGGTGTTCTTAGAAGTGCGTGAGCCTTTCACGTAAGTCTTAAACACCATACCGCCATCTTCTGCAGTGTAGAAAATGTCTTCGTTCTGGAAGCCATGTGCTAGATCCCACTCATCAACGTCATCTGCACGGCCATCACCATCGTGGTCATAAGGTGTTGTCAGCTTCCAACGTGTTAGGTCGAAGTTCTCACCAGGTGCATTAGTTGCCAGCAACGTTGCAGGCAGCGTTGGTGTCGGCATTGGCTGAGAAAGGTCACACTCTACCGTTGTCTCACAAGGGCGCACGAGTGGCGCACCGAAATCACCTTTACGGTTCTTTTTCAGCAGCTCTTTTTGTGCTTTCTGGTCAGCCTTCATTTGCGCGATCATATCTGCTTCTGCAGCTACGACAGCATCTGAAATAAGGTGACTTGAAGGACATGCGTTAATACCACAGTTTACAGCCGCAAGCTCTGTTACTGAGTTCCATTGGTTTTTAGTATTACCGTAACCCACGTAACGAACATAACGCGCTTTTACCGCTGGCTCGAACTGGAAGCGTTCTAAACCAATCGCACGTCCTGAGCTTTTCTGATCTTTAAGCACAGTAGTCCAGTTCTCACCGTCTTCACTCATTTGAATGTCAAACGACGTCACGCGTTCGTTACCTTTACTGAACGACGCTTGAACCGCATCAAACTCGTGAACTGAACCGTAATCCAACGTTGCGTGCTCACCGTTACCGTTTGCAGCCCAGCGAGTCATAATGTTGCCATCAATAAGTTGGCTAGGTGTATTACCATCGTGGCTACTTGCCGTCACAGCAACTGGCGTTAGAAGTGGCTCACCCGTTTCTTTGTTGTTTGGAAACTGCTCTACTACAGATGCTGAAGTACTCGCGCAACCAACGGCTAGAACAATCGAAGATGCAAGCAAGCTTTTTAGATAGATACTTTTCATTAGACCTTTCACCTTTAATGCTTAAGTTTGAATTATTTGTATTATAAGACGAGGACAAGATACCTTATTGATATGAAACTCAAGCTCTAAGCCACGTTCCATGTACCGTATTAGCTATGTCCTTCACGCTAATGACACAAGTATAAACATAATAAAGTAATACAAATACCCCTAAAAAGTCATAAATGAGATCGCGCTCTTATACATCACCATCGAATCATAGATAAATGAGATCGGAGTCTTATTGAAGCAAATTAACCGGCCAAACCTTCTTGTTTTGTGCTCTGTTTTTGCTCTTAAGGTAGGCATAAGCTTGGTTATTTGAGCGGGTAAAAAACAAAAAAAGAGGCCTAAATGGCCTCTTTAAAACTCAATAAACTGTGATTTAGAATAATTCAGAATCTAAGTCGTCGAAGTAACTGTATGTGCCACTGCTCGAGTTATCACCTACATAAGCTGCAAACATAATTGGTGCACCTTCATCAGCTTCAGCAACGAGAGGATAAGTCGTGCCATCTTCTTCATACGACGTGTACTCAGTACCATCGACCGTAATCGTCACATCATAACCAGAGCTGTCTGAATTTGGCTCCCATGCCATAGTTACGTCCACCCAAGCATCTTGAGCATAAGACGCTAGGTCTTTTTGGCTGCCACTTTCGTTACGGAATTTGAGCGCAGAGCTACCAAATGCCACTTCTGTAAATCGCTTGCTCGAAGATGCAGTATCTGACGAACCTAAGAACAAGTATGTTGATTTCACATAACCATCAGATGGAATGTACACAGACATCGACACCGAACCTGATTCAGCACCACCATCTTTAAAGGTACGAGATACAACAGGTTTTCCTAGTGTTGAGTTGTCATGCAACAGTAGTGAGTTGTCACCTGAATTAGCTTGTACAGTACTTACTTCTGCAACAATTGTTGTCTCATCATCACCGTCTTTATCACCCTTGATAGCGTAAGCGCTGTTTGCGGCATCAATGCGAGTGCCTGCCGTGTAGCTATCGAAGTCATCTGTTACTTCACCTGGTTCTGGCTCAGGATCTGTTGGATCCGTTGGGTCTTCTCCTTCAGTAACAACGGTCGCTTCTGCGCTGTTGTTATTGTATGGATCCGAGCCACCTAATGCAGCGCCGTTTGTATAACTATCAAAGTTATCCTCAAACACCACTTGGTCATCTGACTCGTCATTTGAGTAAACCATGAAGTTATCAGCAATCAGTTCATAGTGCGTCGTATTTGATGTATCACCAAGCTTCAGTGAAATAACTGTCACTGCAGATTTATCAAACGACTCAAAGCCATTACCACTGTTGTCATACACAGTGTCATTGACAGTGAATGTGTAGTAACCATTAGCCCAGCTCACTTCAACGGCTAAGTCTTCACCAAGCTCGTAAGTCCCTACTGGCTCTTCAGAGATTTGTGGTTTACCACCACTCGTCACGGTTGAACGATAGAAAATCTCGCCAGCATTAAAAATCACTTCACCGTGTAGGTTCGTGTTTGAAGTACCCGCGCCATATAAAGAGATGTAAGCGTTGTTACCACTGTCGTTCGCTTCTTCATTCGTGTCTGCATCGACTTGGTAGATTAGGTCTACTGATAATTTACCAGAGGCAATGCTAGATACTGTCGCAGACTCAGACAGTTTCAGACGCAGCTCACCAACGTCATTTTTAGCGCCGCCAAAGTTTGTATCTAAGATTTGAACGACATTATTAATACCGCTATCTTCATTGGCATCAACAACCGCATCTTTAACAGAATCATTATCAACTTCATCTGAACCCGATAGGTCAACACCGTTATCTTCATCAACAAATGTCATTGATGCAGGTGTGTCACCAGAAGCTTCTGTTAGCGTGAACTCACCAGATACTTCCATTGTTGTGCCACTATCGTAAAGCATAAATGAAATAGTACCGGCGTCTTCATCGTAGTCGTTGGTTGATGCTGATGCATCTTTGATCACGTATGTACCAGGTGTTGCGTCATCATCGTAATATTTGTGGTTGCCGTCTTCGCTAAACACGTAAACATTTGGAAGATCTGCGCTGCTCGTTGAAAAGCTCGTCGCTGATGCGGCTGTCCCCAGTTGCCAATAACCGCTGGTAATTTTTAAATCCGGTGCCGGAACTACAGGATCTGTCGGTACAGGTAAGCCATCGCTATTACAGCCAAAAAGTAAGCCAGTAGACAGTGCGACTGCTGTTGCCACTTTAGAAATCTGCATAATAAACTCTCTTGTTCGTTATAACTTTTATATATTCTTAGACAAAAGGTTTTCTCATCCGTATTGAGGATATGACAGAGAAACATAGCTCCACTGTGCGCAGAGCTAACCTTAAACTATTGCCTCGTTACGCATTAGAATGAGTAAGCAATACCCACGCGGTACTTCGCTTCACGGTCACTTGAGCGAGAGCTAATATCTGATGACCAAAGTTCGCCAAATGGTTTCCAAGAACCGAACTTGTAGCTCACCTTGATACCCGCATCCCATTCCCAATCATCGTTGTCGTATAGAAGTACGTTATCTAGAGATTTCACATAGTTAGCTTCGTAAGACAGGCCCAACTTAGGTAAAGATTCAACCTTGTATGAGCCCGTTAGAGTGATCTTTGATTTCTGAGCAGATTCTAGCTTCTCACCAGTTTCGTTGTCCGTGTCACCAAAACGAGTGTGGTTACGGAAATCTGAGTACTCGTGACGGTAACGAATAGCGGTGGTTAGACCCATATCCGCTTTGTAGCCAACACGGAACTGAGGTTTGAAAGTGACTTTTTTCATTTTCCAGTCACCGTCGTTGTAGTTTGGCTCATCCCAATCCCATGCGATTGGCATACCCATTTGTAGATACCAATTGCTGTTCACTTTGTAAGTAGCGGTGTTATCTAACTCCATGTTGTAGATATACCAGTTACCGTTGTAGAAACTTTTGCTGTTAGCATTCTTAACGCTGCCCGAGTCAGCATCGTAATAAGAGTCGTCTGTATGGAATTTGATTTCTAGGCTTGATGAGTGCTTCCACTTGTCGTCTAGCTTAAAGCTGTCACCCAATTTCACACGATGTTGATGGCGCGCATCGACATGGCGAGTTTCGCTCGTTCCATCTTTTTCGTAGGTGTAATCGGTAGCAGCACGATATTCGTAACGGTAATCAATTGACGCGGCCGATGCCATGCCGGCAAATAGTGTTGTAACCACTGCAATAGCCACTTTAGAATTTTTCATATTCCCTTCTCTTCTTTTGTTACGCAATTGGATTAAGTCTTATTGTTAGACAAATAGAGCTAAGCTTCAAATAGTGCGTATCGATAGAATGAGCTCTCTCACAATAACTGCGATGATTAAGTCGAAACTAAAACATAAGTCACAGAAGCGAGCGGAACATTACGCCAAACCTAAACATTTATTCATACAAATAAATAAAGATCATTGAACAAAAACAGAGAAAAATTCACGAAGACTCCCAATTTAAAAGGATGGAAGATAAAATCAATAAAGATAAAGGAAAGCTAAAAAATGTGAATCAGACAGGATAAAACATACAAATATAAGATCCAGTAATGATTTAATCTAACAAAATAAGCCCATTCCAAACCCAGTACGATATCTTCGGGTTGAATTGAATAAACCTCACCAGCACTACCAATCAAGGATAAGATATGACATATGTGGAATATAAAATGATACAAATTGATTACTTTATATCAAGAAGTCGAATGATGGTTTAGAGGTGGCGTCCGCCCTTAAGTGGGTCGCTACTCAGCTAGAACGTTCAAAAACGGTGAGGTAGATAAAAATAGAAGTAGAAACCAACCGTGAATATGCGATTGGTTAGATTAATACTGGACGCGTCTAGGACGAGAAGTCGTGTTTGAAGAACGAGGGGTATCGTAATGAATAAATACTATGTGGGATTTTTACTGCTTCGAATCTGCCATTAATGTGGATTGACTAAATCTAGCAATACACTGTCGTGCTCAAGAGACTTTGCGCCCTTTTCAAGATGTCGATGAGCCATAAATGCATCCCCCGCATTTAGGATTTGCTTATTGCCATCCACTTCAACCTCGAAACTCCCTTTTACCACGTATCCAATCTGCTCTTGTACTGTGTGATCGTAGACAGCACCGACCGCCCCCTTATCAAAACAGAGGTGAACGGCCATCAAATCTTTAGTTAATGAAACCACCTTGCGCTTCAATCCATTACCTAAGTATTCCCACGGGTGATTGTCGGCTTCATAAAAGAGATTCATGGTTCATTCCTTGTCGCTAAATCTGATGAGCTGATGGCTAATTAAGCGAACTTTAGTCTATGCACACAACTTGTCATACAAATAATCGATAATTATGTGAATAGCGTCACCCTCTTTCTTTTTACGCAATCGATTTGTTTAATTGCTTTTACGTAAGTCGATCAAAAAAGCCAGCTACGTGCTGGCTCTTCTGAGATTTTTTACATTAAGAATCGAGATAAACTATGGCGCCATTTGACCTCCATTCACATCGAGAATTTGCCCAGTGATATAACCTGCGCACGCATGAGATGAGAAGAACGCGAAACTCGGAGCAACCTCCTCCACACGCCCAAAACGCCCCATAGGTATTGAGCTAGCTATATTTGATTTAACCTCATCCGATTTAGCGTCATGAAAAGCGGTATCAATCGTTCCTGGAGAAACGATATTGAAACGAATACGATCTTTGGTGAACTCTTTAACCCAGTTTCGATGGATATCATGAAGCCAAGCTTTTGATGCTGCGTATAAACCGGCCCCTACACCGCCGCCTTCGCGCGCTGCGATTGAACCAGTACTAATAACACACGATGTTTCACCTGACTCTAAAGCTGAGGCTCTTAGATGTGGAATCGCATATTTGGTGACCATCAATGCAGAGCGCGCGTTAAGATCAATTACACGATCGAAAAACGCATCATCAATATCTTCTAGGTTTTCTCTTCCTCCTAGCCCACCAGCATTGTTAATCAATACGTCTAGCCCACCAAAGTGATCTGTAAAGTCAGCAACAAGGTTTTCACAGCCTGATGATTGCATTAGGTCCGCTTGAAAGAATTCAGCCTCTCCCCCCAGCGCTTTCAATTCGTTTAAGATCGCTTCAATTTCCGGAGTCCTCGAGCTTCGACCATTCAAGCCTACAGATGCTCCACATTGAGCAAAGTACTTTGCCGTTGCTAATCCCATACCCGACGTTGAGCCAGTGATTAACACTCGCTTGCCTTTTAAATCATCAAACATCAATGGTTACCTTTTGCTGCTTTATTTTAATTAATCATACAATACCACCATAAGTTCAACAATAGCCTAAGTTAAACAACGAGATCTATAACTCAAGACAACACCGATTTTATCAACTACTTTGCTTATAGTTAGTGATTTAGGCAACAGTCAGACTGAATCATGATTCTAGTTTTAGAAACCAAAAAACCACGCTATAATCATACAAATATATCTTAATGAGCATCAGTTATGTCAGATACCCTTCTACCCAACATATTGCAGTTTATCGATAAAATTGACCCATTTGATAAGGTGCCTAAAGACGCCTTAAGAGAGCTCGCCTCTCAGATACAGATAAGCTATGTCGGAAAGGGAGAAGTCATTGATCTTTGCTCAAACAAAGGCGAAAAAGCGCTCTACATTGTTCGCACTGGCGCTTTAGAGCAGCGTAAGTCAGACGGTGTTTTACGAGCGAAATTAGGGCCAGAAGATCTCTTTGGCTTTACATTCCTCGGCCAACAACAAGACAGCAGTGAAATCTATCAAGCGATCGCAATTGAAAACTCACTCATCTACTCAATACCCCACTCGGCACTCAAAGCGCTATTTACCAAGCATCCAGAATCGGCTGAACATTTCGCGTCACAGGCACAAGTTCGCTTGAAATCGGCATTAGATGTGGTTTGGTCAAACAAAGAAAAAGGTCTGTTTATACGCCGAGTTGGTGATGTCGCTAGCGGACGCGTAGCTGTTGTTACTGCGGAGCAACCAATTAAAGACGTTGCTAAAGAGATGCTTATTCAGCGCTCTCCTTGTGCCGTGGTCTATGAAGAAAATGAAATTGTTGGTTTGATTACAGACAGAGACATGACCAAGCGCGTAATCGCTAAAGATGTAAGCACATGTCGCCCTATATCGGAAGTCATGACACTGTCACCGTTAACGATTTCTCCAGACGACCTTGTACTACAAGCGGCATCGATGATGATGCAGTTCAATATTCGTAACTTACCCGTCGTACAAGACAATAAGGTGGTCGGGCTTTTGACGACCACTCACCTAGTTCAAAACCACCGTGTTCAAGCCATCTTCCTTATTGAGAAGATCAAATACGCAGGTAGCGTATCGTCATTGGCCAAGTTTACTCCAGAACGTCAGGCAATTTTTGAAGCCTTGGTTGAAGGCAAAGTGAGTCCAGAAGTTGTCGGTAAGGTGATGACAATGATCATGGATGCCTATACTCGCCGTCTGATTCAGATTGCCATTGATAAATTAGGCCCTCCACCTTGTGATTTCGCGTGGATTGTTGCCGGTTCTCATGCTCGTAATGAAGTACACATGCTTTCAGATCAAGACAGTGCAATTGTACTGTCTGACGACGCGACCGATAACGATCGTATTTACTTCAAACACTTAGCCATGATTGTCACCAAAGGCTTAGAGAGCTGTCACTACCCACTTTGCCCGGGCAAATACATGGCAGCTACACCAAAGTGGTGTCAGCCTTTGTCCGTCTGGAAACAGTACTACAAGAAATGGGTTGATAACCCAGAATACGATCGCTTACTTAACATCAGCGTTTTCCTCGAAATTCGTTCGGTTTATGGCAACAGCGAGTTTGAGAAGATTCTAAGGGACGAACTTCATCAAAATATTCAAAGCAATCGAAGCTTCCTTACTATGCTAGTTAACGATGCAGTGAATACCAACCCTCCTTTAGGCATCTTCAATAGCTTGGTTCTTGAAAAGACAGGCGAGAACAAGAAGACACTCAATATTAAGAAGTACGCGATTAACCTGATCATCGATCTCGCACGTATCTATGGACTGGCGGTATCTTGTGACCTTTCCGCGACAGATGAGCGATTTAGAACTGCATTCGAGAAAGGTTCACTCAGCGAAGATTCGTACAAGAACATTATTAATGCGTATCGCTTCATTCTTTCTTTCCGGTTCAGTCATCAACTCGAAGCGCTTAAACATGGTGGTGAGCCTAACAACCACATCAATCCCAATAGTTTTGGTAGCTTTGAGCGTAAACACCTTAAAGATGCCTTTAGAATCATCGCGGAATTGCAGGATGCCGCAAAAGTGAAGTTCGGAGGCTAATCAATGCTGTTTAAACGCTTTCACCCGTTAATGCGGCTGAATAAAAGACGAGAACTGTTTATTGAGCAGCGCCATCAAGCCCTAGAACTCAAGGCATTAGTATCTGAGCCAGAGTGTTCGCTCGATACAACAGCCGATGAGCTTAGCTATATTGTTTTGGATCTTGAGACCACAGGGCTACAAGCAGAAAGCGATCTTATATTGTCTATGGGTTGGGTCGAGATAAACAACGACAAAATCAATCTCAACTCGGCGTCACATCTTTACATCAATGAAGAGTCGTCCGTCGTACCTGAAACCGCGGTGATCAACCACATCACCCCGCAAATGCTCAGAGATGGTATCTCTTTATCTAATGCTATGACTCAATTTTTCGAAGCTGCCGCAGGTAAAATAGTCATTGCCCATGCTTGTGGCGTCGAAAAAGCATTCATCGACCGCTACTTGGATACCTACTATCAAGTGGTGAATTTACCTATCTTGTGGATTGATACGCTAGCGATTGATAAGAACATGGCAAAAGCGCGAAATGAGCATGACCTAGACTACTCTTTGTCTTCGACTCGCGAGCGTTATGGGCTGCCAGAATATAACAATCACAACGCGCTTATCGATGCAGTCTCTACAGCAGAGCTTTTCTTAGCACAAAAAAAACGCCTCTCTCCAACGACATCAGTATCAATCGCCAAGCTCTATAGTTTGAGTCACAAGTAAAGATCACTAATACAAAAAATCTTACCCCACAAAAAATAACCCCGATATGGATGACATATCGGGGTTTTATTTATCGAAAAACAACAAGTCACTTCTTGAGTCGAAAGCTATACGATAAAAACGACAGAAGCGGCTGAACTATCAGCCGCTTTAAAGTTATCTATTTGAAGTTATGGATGTATCAAACATCATGAGGTTTGTTCTGATACCGTGCCCTTTTCTTCAACCGTGTCATCCACCGCTTTCACAAGCAGCATACCAACACCACCTACAATCGCGCCACACAGGATGAACACCATGCGTCCCCACATTGGGTTAGGTAGAAGGGCCATTAGCATGACACCAACACCCGCTACTGCGATTAGTTTACCAAGCATTTGACGCTGCTTGTTGTCTAGCTTCTTCTGCTCTGTAGATTCAGCAACCAATGGTGTATCTAAGTTGTTGAAGAACTTATCTACATCCGCTTGACGCTCTTCACGTAGTGGTTTGTAGAACAGAGTAGAAGCCACGAAGAAGCCACCTGTTAGTGTAATGTGACCGATTAGACCGATTGCAACCTTAACATCAGACCACTCACGCTTAGTTAGCTCTTCTAGACCGAATACTGCTGAAACCATTTCTGCATTGATAACGAAACCAACGATGTAAGAAACGATACCACCGACGATTAGCGTACCCCAACCTGCCCAGTCTGGAGTCTTCTTAATGAAGAAACCAAGGAATGCTGGAATTGTCATTGGGAAGCCGATTAGTGCACCAACGTACATCATCGTATCGAACAGGCTCAGACCTTTTAGAGAGTTGATGAACTGTGCGATTAGAATGATAGCAACACCAAATACCGTAGAAGTAATCTTAGATACGGTTACTAGCTCTTTCTCTGAAGCTTGACCTTTACGAACAACTGGTTCATAGAAGTTCTTAACAAAGATACCTGAGTTACGGTTTAGGCCTGAGTCCATAGAAGACATCGTTGCTGCAAACATTGCCGCGACTAGAAGACCAACCATACCTGCTGGCATGTATTCTTGTACAAAGTATAGGTAAGCGAAGTCACCAGCTTTCGAACCTGCATCAGGGTATGCTGCAGATAGGTCTACACCTTGACCCGCAATGTACCAAGAAGGCATGAACCAAATGAATACACCACCTAACATTAGTACACATGCAAGAAGTGCAGCTTTCTTAGCGTTCTTCGAGTCTTTTGCCGCTAGGTAACGGTAAGAGTTAAGCATGTTGTTAGTAATAGAGAACTGCTTAACAAAGATGAAGAATGCCCAGATGCTGAAGATGCTTAAGTAGTTAAGGTTGTTACCCGCTACGAAAGAGCCTGTGTCGCCGACAGGGAAGTTGCTGACGATTTCACCAACACCGCCACCTTGAACAACCGCTACTACAGCACACGTCACCGTTACCGCCATGATGATAACCATCTGCATAAAGTCAGATGCGATTACCGCCCATGAACCGCCCGTTACTGACATAGCGAGTACAACCAGACCAGTGATCCAGATTGTCATCGTCATATCGAAGCCGAAGATACCAGAAGCAATAATGGCGAGAGCGTTCAACCAAACACCTGCTGAAACAACAGAGTTAGGCATTGAAGACCAAGTAAATACCTGCTCGTTCGCTGCACCAAATCGCATGCGGATAGCTTCGATTACTGTAACAACACGCAGTTGACGGAACTTAGGAGCAAAGTACGCAAAGTTCATGAAGTAACCAAACGCGTTTGCTAAGAAGATGATTGCTACCGCGAAACCATCGTTGTATGCCTTACCCGCTGCACCGGTAAATGTCCAAGCGGAGAATTGCGTCATAAATGCAGTCGCACCTACCATCCACCAGAGCATGTTACCGCCCCCACGGAAGTAATCACTGGTGTTACTAGTAAACGTTCTGAACATCCATCCTATAGCGATAAGAAATAAGAAATAGATGCCTACAATAGCTGTATTGAGTTCCATTCTAATAGACCTTTTGTTTTTCTATAATTAGTTTCGACCCGTACATCATAGCTATAAACCCACCCTATTGTACTACAATAAGTCAAAAGTGTGATTAATGGCAGATTAATATTATTTTTGTGAATCGGTCGATATTACTGCGTTTTAGTTATCAATTGAGTCTCTTAACCCTTTTAGAGAAAGGGATTCACTCATTTTGTAAATTGTCTGTAGAGGCCCTTTATCTCCTTTCTTTTCACTACAGACCAAAATCAAATCTTGTCATACATATAAAAAAGCCCACGCTCGAGAACGAAACGTGGGCAAAACGGATAATCCGCCTGAACAAAAGCAGGAAGAAAACACTCAGAAAGCCGAACGATACCCCCACGGAATTCTACGCTCACCTTGTAACTACTGGCGTCATTCTCTATTGAAGCCTTTACAGGCCACCTACTGTGTTCAGAAATATGGGAACATAACTCATTTGTAACCTCGTTGAACCAGTTGTTAGCTAATTCAAAAGCAACAAAAAATTGGGGTGTTTAACAACAACATATAAGGCCTCTAAGCACCCCAATCAGCATTATTGTATTACTAATAAATAAAAATGGTTAGTGCTTAATGCCAAAATAGAGAGCTAAGTCAATAAATGAACAACAACCTATTCGGCCGATCTATTGCTACTTGTCGCATAACAGGTCGTATTTGGAGGGGATATCTCGATAAGTATAAATTCTAGTTAAGTCACATAGTTGGCGATTATTTGATTTTACAGATAGATTTTTCTCACAGATTGCATACCCTAAAAATAATACAATAACATTACAGCTGATTGGTCGTGCTGAGCCGTTCAAGCACACACAACCAACACCTAAACTCACTTGTCTATTCGTGTGAACAAATATGAAAAATATAAAAACGTTATTTCCACTAGGTTTTAAAGGCAAACTCATCCTTATGGTGGCCGCTGTCACCACTGTTTCTCTCATCGCTTCCAATTGGTTTTCATTTAACCTCGCTAAAGAGCAGGTAGAAGAGACGATTTACAAAGAGATCGACCGCTCTCTCGCTGTTGAGATCAATGAGATTGAGCAAGATGTGCAACGTACGATTTCTGTCGTTCAGTCAACTGCGACTGAGCTGAGCGCTGCAAACTTTGAAGTCGAAAACCAAGCATTAATGCATTACGCAGCTAAACTAGGCGGCATTGATAAGATGGTAATTGGGTTTGACGATGGTCGTTCTTATACCTCGCGTCCGTCAGAATCTTTCCCCAATGGCATCGGTATTCCTGAAAAGTACAACCCAACGACGCGCCCTTGGTACAAGCTTGCCAAAACACGTTCTGGGCTGTCATTAAGCGACCTATTCTTTACAAAGAGCACTCAAACGCCGATGGTCGGTGTGATGTACTCGTTCAAAGACAGCGTATTAATGGCAGACCTTCGCTTTGATGACCTTGAGGATAAACTCGGCGCGCTAGAAGAGATTTATCAAGCGCGCGGCCTGATTGTCGATGACAAAGGCATGATCATCGCTTCTACTATCGAGAGCATCGCCCCACAAAGCATGTTGAGCTCATTGCCACAATCTACTCAGATTGCTGTCGCGACCAATCAACCGGGATCGTTCATTCGTGGCTCTATCGACCAACAAGAGATGATGTTAATGGCTAAGGTCGTCAACATTGGCGACGCTAACCAATGGCATATGATCTCGGTAATCGACCCTAAAATCGCAATGAAAACTCTCGACAATGTCGTGTTTAACGCCCAAATGCTGATCATTGGTGCAGTGTTCAGCGCGATTGCAGTGATGACTCTGCTATTAAACATGCTCTACCACCCTATCATTTCACTGCGTAATATCGTTCACGACCTATCGCAAGGGAACGGTGATCTGACTCAGCGCCTAGAAGAGAAAACCAATGATGACCTTGGGAAAATAGCCCGCGACATCAATATCTTCATCAGCGGACTACAGACCATGATCACGGAAGTTAAGCAGAAAAACGTGGTGCTAGAAGGAAAAGTGAGCAGTATCGAAGGTTGTTGCCAAGAAACTAACAGCGTTTTGCAGGTTCATACTGACGAGACTAGCCAAGTTGTGACAGCGATTGATAGCCTTTCACACGCATCGATTGACGTTGAAAAGAACTCTCAATCTGCTGCTGAAGCCGCTCACAACGCAGCAACATTTAGTGATGAAACCAAGCAGATCAACGTATTAACTGAGTCCTACATCAACGCGCTTGAAGAGCAAGTCGATACCACGTCGAATGACATCATCGCTATGGCGAACGAATCTCAAAGCATTCAGTCTATTGTCACGGTTATTGGTGGTATTGCCGAACAAACTAACCTTCTTGCGCTTAATGCATCGATTGAGGCAGCAAGGGCTGGAGAACACGGCCGTGGCTTTGCGGTGGTTGCCGACGAAGTTCGTGCATTGGCGAATCGCACGCAAGAGAGCACGTCAGAAATCGAAGAAGCCTTGTCTAATCTTCAAGGTCAATCAGAGGGCTTGGTTAAATCGATTGAGCTAACCAAATCAAACTGCGAGAAAACTCGTAATCAGGTTGTTCGAGCCGTTGATATGCTGTCTAAGTTAAGCGAAAAGATGGAAGTGGTTAATAGCTTTAACAGCGACATCTCTAGTGCATCAGCGGAGCAAAATGCCGTTACACAGAGCATTACTAAGAGTGTTCATGAAATCGACCAAATCGTTCTCGAACTCAACAAATTGAGTGTCAATCAAGTGAATGAGTCTGCCGAAATTAAGCAACTTAACCATAGTATTAATACACTGATGAGTCGATTTAAGGTTTAAGCGCTTCGACTTACAATTACAGTTACAGTTACAGCACTTTAACTTCTAACGTAACCGCTCTATTTAGGGCGGTTTTTATGGTGCAAACAAAAACGCCCACCTTTCATCTGAATAGGTAGGCATGTTCCAAACTATCTAGAACCTTAGTCAATTGCTAACAGGTAACCTGTTCAACTAGAAGATGAGGCTCAATGCGATCGTGGCCATGATGATCCCAACGATAAACTCCAATATTTTCCACGATTGCGGACGGCTGAATAACGGAGAGAGAAAACGCGCTCCAAAGCCCAGCGAGAAAAAGAAGACAAAAGATGCCGTAATTGCACCGAAAGCAAACTGCATTTCATTCGGTTGATATTGGGTGGAAATGGATCCAAGCAACACAACCGTGTCTAGATACACATGTGGGTTCAGCCAAGTAAATGCCAAACAGACCGAGACGACTTTCAGCAATGAGCCTTTGGTCTGGACATGCGTTTCCAAAGCATGATGCTCAGTAAACGCAGAACGAAAACTCATGAAAGAATAGACCGCCAAAAACAGTGCTCCGCCATACCGCGCCAGCTGTTCAATCTGTGGGAACTTCTGAACAATAGCGCCAAAACCCGTCACGCCAAAACTGATAAGAAGTGCATCAGAGACAGCGCACACTAAACAGACGATAAACACATGTTGGTTTTTCAAACCCTGCTTCAATACAAAGGCATTTTGCGAACCGATAGCCAGAATCAACGATAGGCCAAGAGAAAAGCCGGATAAATACGTTGCCATGCTATCTAGATATCAATGGTCATAAATTGGCTGTGTGGATCGAGCTTGTAATCTGCGAATGGCTCACAATAACGAAAGCCAAACTTTTCATAGAGGTTTCGGGCTGGTTTAAAATACTCTTCACTGCCCGTTTCTAGGCTGAGTGTTTGATAACGACGCTCTGAAGAAACATCAAGAACATGCTGCAACAGTTGACTTGCTACCCCACCCTTTCTTGCGTGACGCGACGTGCGCATCGATTTAAGCTCTGCGTGTTGTGGTTCTAGCTCCTTAATCGCAACGCAGCCGAGCAGTACATCAGCCTTCCAAGCACTAAAGAACGTAATGTCTGCTGCTTTTAATGCGCTTACATCAAGTGCGTGAACACTTTCCGCTGGTGATGTGGCATACATGTCCGCTAAATGCTCTTCAAGCAAAGCGATGACATCTCCACCTGACAAGTCATCCTTCCTGATTTCCATGAGTCTCATTCCTTTATCGTGCTGATATAGCGCACTTTATTTGCTTAAGTAAGTCATTCAGAATAACTGAAGCTTCATTTACAGTTCAAGATCAAAAATATGCCTTTATAGAGAAGGCCTATCGGCACATACCCATATACCTCTACATAAAACGATATCCAGCCAAACGCCACTCACGAAAAAATCAGTGGTCGTGACGAAAAACACTTTTTGTTTCTCTTTGCAAAATGAGTCCCTTACGATGCGCCACCACTCCATTTCTAAGCACATTGCTAAAGGCCAACATGCGCACCAATGCACTCTATACCGATCTTTCTAGTTACTACGATCTCATGTGTCTTGATATCGACTATCAATCGCAAAGCAATTGCGTGCGTAGACTGCATCAAATCTTTGGCAATACCGGTCGTACTCACTTGGATCTTGCATGTGGTACTGGCCCGCACGTTCGCCACTTTATCGATTATGGTTATACCAGTGCTGGATTGGATTTGAACCAACCTATGCTGGATATCGCAATGACTCGTTGCCCTGAAGCTCAGTTTTCTCAACAAAATATGAGCTTCTTTAAGGTAGATGAACCGGTCGACTTGATTACCTGCTTTCTTTATTCCATCCACTACAACGATGGTATTGATAACTTGAAAGCATGTATTGAGAGCGTCCATGCCGCTTTAAAGCCTGATGGTATTTTCTGCTTCAACGTGGTTGATAAGGCTAAGATCAATAACAATCTTTTTGTTCGACACACCAGCAATTTAGAGCAAGATGCGTTTACCTTCCGCTCCGGTTGGTACTATTCTGGCAATGGTGAGCGACAAGCACTTAAGTTGAGTATCGAGAAAACGACGCAAGGTGAAACACAAATTTGGCATGACGAGCATCCAATGGTTGCATTTACGTTTGCAGAGATCGTTCAAATTCTTGAGCCTTACTTTGACGTTCACTTGTTTGAACACGACTATGAAAAACTGACGCCTTGGGATCAGCAATCTGGTAACGCTATTATCACTTGTGTGAAAAAGCCCGCCCATTAAGCAAGAGCTATCTTAACAACAAAACGAAAAAACGCAGGCCATTTCGACCTGCGTTTTTGTTTATTCACTGTTCTATTGCTTCTCACAAATTAGAACGTTTCTCACGCGTTAGAATGCTTCTTACACATTAGAAATCAGCTGTCATACCGACGTAGTATGTGCGTGGCTCTTCAACATAACCCATGTTCTCAAGCTCTTGAGAAACAGCTTCATCCGTTAGGTTAGTAATGCCAGCACGGATTCGTACTGAGTCATTAACGTTATAAACAGTACCAATGTTGAGTGTCGTGTATGCATCTTGAGTTAGGTCTGTTTCAATCTGACGCTCACCACGGTATCTTGCACTCACGAAAGCAGATAGGTCATACGTTGGGCTCCAGTTCAGTTTAACCAGACCAGAGTGCTTGTAGCGCTCAAGTAGCTCTTCACCTGTAGACTTGTCCTCTGTATCTAAATACGTGTAGTTACCTGATACATCCCACGCATCGGAGATTTGGAAACCACCAGCCAGTTCAACACCTTGGATAACAGCTTCTGATACGTTTACATAAGTACGAGTACCATTACTTACAAAAGTGCCATCATCTTCAACACAACCGATACCATTACCACCCCATGTACCACCTGATAGACATTCAGTATCACCACGATCGATCAAGTCTTGAATCTCGTTTCGGAACACAGCACCTTCAATATTCCATCGTGGTTGGCTGTAGAGAGCTGCCAATTCATAGTTCCAACTTGTTTCTGGGTTTAGATCTTCATTACCAACAATGTCACACCACCCCTTACAGCTCGCTACCGTATATCCAGCGTGGTTTTGTGTCAGAGTCGGCGCTTTAAATGCTTTACCCACACCACCTTTGATTACAAGATCATCCGTCGTTTGGTGGACTAAGTACACACGAGGGCTAAATTCTTCGCCGTATTTTTCGTGTTTATCTAAACGACCGCCCAGTGTTGCTGTCAATTGTTCAGTAACGTTCCACTGATCTTGAATGAACAACGCACCTTGATACGCTTTGGCAGGAGCGCCTGTAACGTTTTCTTCGTTAGTAAGCTCACTCAATTGATAATCAAGACCGAAGGTCACAATATGATTATCACCAAGATAGCTCGTTGCCGATGCTTCAAAAATTTGCGTAAGCTCTTCAACGTCACGTGTCGAACTACCTACATCAGCAGCATTTTTATCAACAACATTCTCACGAGAGTAACGAACTTTAGTATCACCCCAACTCCAGTAACCGCTGTGCGTTAACGCTTGGCTATTACGTTTGACGTTTGAGTTAGAAATATTTAAACCCGTTGCATGTTCTGCTGCTGTATCACGTTCATCGTCGCTGTAACCAAGGTCTAAATCGATCGTTTGGTTGTCTGTTGCGTGCCACGTCAACGTCGCAAGTAAGCTAAGAGTATCGCGCCCTTCTAGAGCCGTAACATCTTCTCTATCATGACCCGCACTGTGGGTACCGGTGTAAGGCTGCCAAGCGTCACGACTGGTTTGGTTTACAGAGAAACGAGCAAACAGTTCGTCTTCGATAAGAGCGCCAGACGTTGTTAAGCCGACTGAGTGCTCTTGACCGCCGTTACCGTCCATAGGTGACGAGGTATCCATGCTCAATGTTGAGCTCCAGTCGTTTTGAGGCGCTTTGGTGATGATGTTAATCGTACCGCCCATACCATCAGAGCCATACAGTGCTGACATTGGGCCACGAATGATCTCTACACGCTCGATAGACTCGACCGGGATGGTTGAAAGATCAAAGTCATTACCACGAATGATTGCGCTTGCTGAGCTCAAACGTCGGCCATTCACCATGATCAACGTGTAGTCTGAGTCCATACCACGAATAGAGATCATCTGACGACCCGCTCGCGTACTGTCGAAATCAGATTCGACACTGGTTGAGTCAGCTACGATATCTGCCAGCGTGATACCTGGATTATTCTCGATATCATCAGCGGTGATCACCGACATTGACGCCGGAGCTTGTTTCAGTGATGTCTCAGTTCGAGTTGCCGTGACTACCATCTGCTCATCAGTTTCAGTTTGTGTATTCTGGCTAGACTCACTAGCAAAAGAGGTGGCTGAGAGTGAAGAACAAATGAGCGCTACGGCGATAGATAGCGGTTTACGAGATAATAACGAACGGTCAGTCATGGGATATTGGCTTTTATTTATAAATGATAATGGTTTGCATTAGACATTCGGTTACCATTTACATCAATAAAAGTTTCATACCCCTATGTAATTCCCAGTATTTAATTTGAGAATACAAATTTGCTTCCATATCCATCTCGATATTGTCGAGATGGATAGCATACAAGGAGCTTATTTCTATTTTGTTTATGTTCGGCTAAATGTGGTTACAACTTAAAAAGCTAGCAAGAAAGGCTGTTACTTAGGCATAAAGATCTTTAAAGATACGACGAATCCACTGGCACATAGGATCATTGTGAAAACGTTTATGCCAATATAAATAGACATCTTCACTAGGGTGTCGCAGCGCCTTTGGTACCCTCTTACAAACCAAATCACGTTGCTTCGCCGCTTGCTGAGCAAATGGCGTAGGCAGGTGAAATATGATATCCGTGGTTTCTGCGATATCTGGTGCGACATTGAAATTAGAGAGCTGAATTGGAATTGAGAGCTTTCGCTGCTTGTCAATGAGACCCAGCTCTTTAAAGCGATGTTCGATGGAAAGTCGTTTATCACCTTGAAGGGAGATCTGACCTAGTTGGCTATTCAGCAAATCGTCGACTGTTATCTCTTTATCAGCTAGTGGATGATCTTTACTCATGAGTAATCGATAATCTCGACTGGTAACAAAAGTACGATATAGATTTTGTTCTGAACTTAGTGGCTCATGAGTAGACAAAACAAAGTGGGCATCCCCAGACAACAGGCTTTCAAAAGGACGCTTAGGAATAGAATCGATATCAACGACCATATTCGGAGCCTCTCGACGAATTTCAGCCATCACCTTTGGCATCAATTGTGTCACTTGTGGTACCAATCCGAAGAATCGAACGGTTGCATCACTGTGCTTTGGCTCGAAGACATCACCGGCAACCAACTTTTCCAATCGTCCTAAAACAGATGTTAGATCTTGTTTGATAGATTCAGCTTTCGGCGTTAATTCATAACCGTAAGTGCCACGCACCAACAAATCATCGTTAAATACGGTGCGAAGTTTCTGCAATGAGCGGCTGATCGTAGGTTGGCTCATATCCAATGCCAATGCGGTATTAGATACATGCTTCTCTTCCAGCAACTGCTTTAAAATGACCAAAAGGTTTAGGTCGACTTGAGCCAAATTCATTAGGTAGATACTTAACAGGTAGAAAATTCAGTTTAGGAATAATGCAACGAGTGTCTAATGAACTCAACGGACGCCAACAATTATTCCTCCGGTAAAATGTAACAGCATGTGGCAAAACTGAGTGGTTGTGACAGAAGGTACTTTGATTTGACATACTCTTGCACAAGCCACAATCGCCATACATAAATCATGGCTATCCAACATAGTAAACGCATCGTTATTAAATAGCCTAACTTGGCGTTTGGTATTTACAAATAAAGGCGTGATAATGGATATTTACCTTTCAGCGGCTAATTTTAAACCAATAATATAGATCATTTAATCTCTTATAAACCAATATAAATAACACACAGCTTTTATATAAAAATAAAAACTCGGTATTTGCAACATAATTAATCGAAGAGTAATAATAACAATGAAGTATAGACTACCTTTCTAAACCACATCGCAATCGCCAATAAAAACAAAACCAAAACCAAAACCAAAACACATAAAAATCAACAATTTAAATAAGATACCGTTATTTGCAAAGTTAAAAATCCATTATAATCTACGTAGTGGCCTGTTCTAGATAATAAGAAAGGCCAACTGAAAACCAGTGGGGATAAAATAATACAACGACCAATCCAATTATGAAGTCAGTCCCATCACAAGTTAGATAAAAATATAAGTTTCATTAGCAATCAATCTCGTTAGCTTTATGAAAGATGAACCAGCATTTAGATGTTTTATAAATAAGCCTAAGTTCATCACCTAAGCAACCGTCCAACTGCAAGATTGTTAGAATCTTGTACCCATCTTTGTGACATAAATCTACGGAAACTCATATTATTTATTGGTAAGTAACAAAGTGTTATCTATACTCAGATGAAACTATACGTTAATCACCTAGTCTCATAATAAGGTGAAGCGTTCAGTCGGCTAGATAAGGACACGGAAATGAACAACGATAGTATTGCTGCGTTCCAAGGGCTAATGGATGAAGCGCCCATTAATGAATCATTTTCCACCACTGCAGATCCTTATGCTCACTATCTCAAGGATATTGTGGGTATCGATTTGTTGTCTCGCGAAGACGAGTTGTATTACGCGAAGTTAAATCGCGCGGGTGACAAAAATGCCCGTGATGTGATGATCGAATCCAACTTACGCCTTGTGGTTAAGATTGCAAAGAGCTACCTCAAGCGCAAAGGGAATAACTTTACCCTGCTCGATCTGATTGAAGAAGGTAACATCGGTTTAATTAAGGCCATAGATAAGTATGACCCTGAGCCAGGCTTCCGCTTTTCTACTTATGCGGTATGGTGGATTCGTGAAAACATCGAAGCGGCTCTAATGAACAAAGGACGTACAGTTCGTTTACCTGCTCATGTATGCAAAGAGATCAACAGCCTTGCATCAAAAAAAGTCGATGTAAGTAAGAAAATGAACAAAGAAGTGTCCATTTCTGAGCTATCTGACAATTCTGGTGTAAAAGCTGAGCGTGTTGATCAACTCGTGGCACTCAGTGGTTTTATCGACGTTACAACAACGGTAGACATCAACAATGCTCCACTTGCACTAGAGCAGTGTGAAAGCGAATATCTTTGTGACCCTCAACATGATTGCGAGAATCAATCTTTTACCGACGCCTTAGAGCAGATCATCAATACCCTACCTCCTAAGCTCCAAATAGTTTTGATCCATCGTTTTGGTTTGTTCGGAAACAATGTAAAAACACTTTCGGAAGTTGGGCAGATACTAGACACCAGTGTATCAAATGAACGAGTGAGGCAGATGCAGAAAGAGGCGGTAGAAAGAATCAAGAAGCGACTCACGTTCGATGGCTGGGTTTAACAGTTGGTGATAAGTTGATACACAAACGCTGATAAAGGTTTTATTAGACAATAATCAATTTGTTACAAAATCATCAGGGTGGGCTTAACAAGCTTGCCCTTTTTGTTTGTTAAAAAGAACACTCTCAAGATAGGCAAATCTTCGGAGGATGACTGGAGGCAGGCAAACTACTTATATAGGTAATTTACTTTAAGTAGCCGGTCTGTTTAACGAACCAGTTTACTTAACGAGCTATAAGTACAGGCTTACCTGTAAGGGTTCGCCCTTTCGCTACGTAGAATCAGATAGTTAACATAGGTAGTTTCGAAGCGATCCTGCTCCCATAGAGACAAGATCCGTTTCGCCGCAAAATAATAATCTTTGTTTCTTAATAGCGTACCTACGGTGCGACTGAGCTGTTCAAATCTCGCATGATCATTCGCGGCAATAAAGTCGTCATCGCTTTCTATAATAGGAGCTAGCCCATCTGAAAACCAATTATTCAAAATTTCTCGCATCTCTAATTCTGATTCAGGCACATCCACACAGGACAACTCTCGGTGTTGTGGTGGCGGCACTATATATTTTGGCGCTTGTGGCGAACTGACATACCGATACATGTCATCCCCTCCTTTTAACTGACTCTTCTAATAATTAAGAACATTTTTTTCCATTCTCAAGATTTTTAACGCAAGTTTTTCTTTGATAGACAAAAAATAAAAAAGCCATACAAAGCTCACTCTGTATGGCTTAGGCAGGGCAACATTACGCTGCCCTATTTAGTTGTAGACTCCAATTAAACCAACCCTTTCGGTTAGATTGAGCTTTGGTCGAAGTCGTTGTTTTGATCGTTTCCAGATTGTGAACCTGAATCGAAGCTTCCAGAGTCGTCTGTGAAGTCAACACCTTGGTCTTGACCACCAGCACTTGTCCAATCGCTGTCTCCAGATTCCATACCTGCCATGTCTGGTTGCTGCTCTTGAGTAGAACCTTGCATGGTGTATTGATCATCCACTTCAACTTCAACAGAGCCGATTGCACCGTCTATTGAGCTGCCCAACTCGTCGTAACCTTGGAATTGGATCTCGCTAGTACCTTCGTAACCCTCCGGTAGGCCAACCGATACTGGCTGCTCTAAGTTACCACTGATAGTGAAGCTACCATCACCGTTATCCAGAGCATTACTCACTGTAGCTCCCTCTGGTAAGCCAGACATCTCAGCGTAATCCACCGACTCATTACCACTCACCTCATCTGGAATCGAGATAGAGATTGTATCGCCTGGTGCTACTGTGACATCGGCAACGCTGTCTTCCGCTTCAGCATCTTGTGCTTGTTCATCAGTTTGTTGTGCGGCTTCCACTTGCTGCTCTTCTGTTTCTTGAGCAGCTTCTGCTTGTGGCTCTTCACTTTGAACTGATTCATCAGCAACTTGGATGCTTAAGCTATGACTCGATACCTCACCGCCATCGTTTACGTCGACATTCATAGCTAAGTTGCCATCGAAGTCTTCGTTCGGCCAGTAGGTCCACTCACCTTCACCAGACTCGGCAAAGAAACCAGCGTCGTTAGCGTCTGCTACATCGACAATCTCTGCTGTGTCACTCAAGCCCAACTCATCAACCAACTGTGCATCTGTGAGAGTTAATGAACCATCGTCAGCCAACGCATAACCTTCACTTGTGGTTGCTTCATCGCCACCTTGAATATCGACATTGAAGAAGCTTTCGATGCGATTTTCGCCATCGGTTGCTACAAATCCAACTTGAACATCACCGGTGTAGCCTTCAGCAGGTGTGAACTCATAGTTGCCTTGGTTATCGCTTTCGATAAGACCCTGACCTTCCATCAAGCTCACTGATTCAATGCTCAAGTTATCACCTTCTGCATCGCTCAGGTTCGCTAACATGTCTTCATCAGTGAACGACAAGGTTGAGTGTGCAGCGATTTCCGTAGTAGCAATGCTATCCACTTCAGGCTCTGCATTCTCTGGTGTGCCCTCTTCTTTAACGACGACACCTGTCTGCTCATCATGAAGGACACCATCTTTATCAATCACATAAGCAATATCGGCTTCACCCGTAAAGCCAGGTGCCGGTGTGAACGTCCAAGTGCCATCTCCATTATCGACAATCTCACCTTGGCTACGGTCTGCAAGATGAACCAGTTTCACTTCATCATCGCTGTCTGCTTCAACATTCTCAGCTAATCCGATCAAGTCATCCGCAGTTAGGATAATCGAATCTCCTGCTAAGGTTTCGAAGTCACCAGAATCGATACCATCTTCAAATGCTTCCGGCTCATCTCCGTAATCAACCGTTGTTGCACTCACGGTTACGAAGAACTCACCACTGAAGTTTTCAGGAGGCGTCATCTCCAAGTTTGAGATATCCCAATCGAACAGGTCAATGTATTGTCCCGGCTCGGTGATCATCACGGTATTCACGCCATCGCTCACCTCAAATCCAACAGGGAAACCTGTCATAACGAGGTTACTTAGCGTCTCTGAATCATCCACTAGGCCAACGTTCAGACCTAAGTGTCCTGTTTCATCTTCACCGAATACCAGCGGACCGTCATGGTCCGTAGAGATAACCGCACCATCAGCGACAGGACGAACATAAACAGGTACATCAAGCACCGTCTCAAACTCACCGTCACTGACAACAACTTGTAGGTCAGACACGCCTGCGAAGTCGCCTGTTGGTGTGAATGTCCAAGTACCATCACCGTTGTCAGACACTTCACCGCCATCTTCACCGTCAGCGGTGATAATGCGTGAAACCACAAGGTCAGCGGTATCAATGTCACCAAACAAGTTCATCAAGTCGCCAGCGTCGAAGGTGAACGCGCCATCTTCGTCTGTGGTCATCATTGCGTTACCGACATTGAATGGAGCGTCGTTAACCGGGATAACATCCACATTCAGCGAGCCATCAACCACTTCTTCGCCATCTGTTGCTTGATAACCTAGCTCTACCAAGCCATTGAAGTCTTGAGTAGTGACTAAGTGATACATGCCGTCTGGTTGTTGAGTTAAGGTCGCATTTGCTGGTGCACGAACCGTGATGCTTTCGATGCTGATTTCGTCACCATCAAGATCCGTCACTTGATCCGCGATGTAGGCTGGGTCAATCACCATGACTACATCTTCTTCGCCTTGCATCTGAATGGTTGGAGCATCAGGTGCATCATTGACAGGCGTTACATCGATATTGCCGTCGACTGAAATCGTAGCTTGTCCATCGCTAACGTTAAACGTCATTGGCACATCGCCATTGAAGTTTTCATTTGGCGTGAATGACCAAGTACCATCTTCGTTATCTAACAGCTCACCTAAGCTAGGGTCTATCTGTAGGCCAGAAGCAGATAGTTCGTCAGCGGTGTTGTCGATATCTGTCGCTTGAGCCAGCAGCATTTCTTGTGTGATAAGAATAGTGCTGTCTTCGGCTGTGGTTAGATTGACGTCCTCTGATTCAGGTCCATCGTTCACAGCCAGAACTTCGATACCTGCCGTTGTTGTTGCTGTTGCACCGTCATCGTCGGTTACAACCACATCTAGGCTGATGTCACCATTGAAGTTCTCGTTTGGCGCGAACGTGACTGAGCCATCTTCGTTCTGAGTTAGGATGCCATCCGTACCCGAGTAGCTCACGCTATCCAGAGACACTTCGCCATCCACGTCTGAGCTGTTCGCAATCAACTGCTCTGGGCTTAGCGTGATGGTGCCATCCTCGTTCATTTGGTAAGACGTTGAACCCGCCACTGGGGCATCGTTAACGTCAGTTACCGTCACGTTGATGTTGGCATCGACGCTGCCGCCTTGGCCGTCACTCACGGAGAACTCAAGATTCACATCACCATTGAAGTTCTCATTCGGAGCAAAGCTGTAGGTACCGTCACCGTTGTCCGTGAACACACCGTCTGCACCCGTGTAAGACACATCAGCGATAGATAGGTCATCACCATCAATGTCCGCAGCGCCAGCAAGTAGATCGGCATCAGTGAAGGTTAGTGAGCCATCCTCTTCGATGGTGTAATTTACATCGTCAGCAGTCGGTAGGTCGTTAACAGGATTAACTGTCAAGTCACCGGTTGCTTGAATCGTATCGGTGCCATCGGTGATATCAAACTGCATGTCGATATCGCCGTTGAAGTTCTCATCCGGCGTGATGGTGAAGCTG
>NZ_JAHGAJ010000020.1 GCF_030248535.1 Vibrio sp. D404a
GCCAGAGCCAGAGCCAGAACGAAAACTGGCAGAGTATTCGACTTACTCAGAGATTCGATCTGCGGAATTCGAGGTACCTAACCTTGAAGACGTTCAGAAATTACTGAGTCAATTAGAGTCAACCAATGTCGTTGAAGAGCTAAACCTCGACGACTTAATGGATCAGAACACTCAGCAGATTGCTTTGCATTCGACAAATGTCGAGGTGGCGCCGGAAACTAACTTGGCTCCGCAGATGGAAATGGCTGCGCCAACCGCTGAGGTTGCGACGCCTGAGCCAGATATTGCAGAGCAGCAAGCTGAAGAAGAGATTCAAAGCTGGGATATTGAAGAGCCCCTTTTTGAAAATGTAGCCGAAACGGTTGCGGAAGCTGAGCCTCAAGTTTTCAGTGAACCTGTCTATCAGCCGAGTGTTGAAACCGTTGAAGAGACGGTTGCGGTTCAGGAAGACTTAGAAACGGTAGAGCAACAAGTTGAGCCAGAAACTCAAGCGGGTGGGGTGAATAACTTCACATCGTGGGAGAGCACGGTTCGCAGTGAAGATTTTCAAGTGCTCTACTTTGATGTTAATGGTGTGACTTTCGCAGTTCCATTGGATGAGCTGGGTGGCATACATCGCTTGGAAGAGTTGAGTCACCTAATTGGTCGTCCAGATTGGTATTTAGGCCTTCAATCTAATAGAGATAATCAATTAGATGTGGTCGATACCGCAAAATGGGTGATGTCTGAGAAGTTAACCAGTGACGAATACAAAGAAAACTATCAATATATAGTGATGTTGGGTGAGAGCATGTGGGGGCTGGCCAGTACAGAACTCAAAGGCACCGAGCTCCTAAATACAGATAAAGTACGCTGGCGAGAAATGGCAGGAAAACGTCCATGGCTCGCAGGTATGGTTAAAGAAAAAATGTGTGCTTTGATTCATGTTGAAGCATTGATCGCCATGCTAAATGCAGGGTTAGATGTAAAAGCATTAGGTTAGTAATAGTGAGCCGGTAACGGCGGCAAGAGGATTGAATATGTCTCAATTGAGTGAAGTTGAAGTAAGAAAAGATCAAACCAATGATGAAGTACTTCAATGGGTGACATTCCAACTTGAGGAAGAAACTTACGGCATCAATGTAATGCAGGTGCGTGAAGTTCTTCGTTATAGTGAGATTGCTCCAGTACCAGGTGCTCCAGACTACGTACTGGGTATTATTAACCTACGTGGTAACGTTGTAACAGTTATCGATACACGTTCACGTTTTGGTCTAATGCAAGGCGAAATCACAGACAACACACGTATCATCGTGATCGAATCTGAGCGTCAAGTCATTGGTATCCTTGTAGATAGCGTAGCGGAAGTGGTTTACCTTCGTTCTTCTGAAATCGATACAACACCAAGCGTGGGTACCGATGAAAGTGCTAAGTTCATCCAAGGCGTAAGCAACCGTGACGGTAAGCTTCTGATCTTGGTTGACCTGAACAAGCTACTTAGCGAAGACGAATGGGATGAGATGGCTCACCTATAATGTTTGAAGCGCTTCCTTTAACCCCAGCTGCACTGATTATTGGAGTTGGGTGTTTTACGCTATTTATTGTTGTGTTGTTGGGCAAAGTGAAAAGTGTCCTACAAAAACAACTCGACCACTCGCGCGCGCAAGTTCGTAGCCTGGAGAAAGAACTCCAAAAATCGAGCAAGCAGTTGCTAGAGGTTCGCTCTGTGGTGGTTGGCCTTGGCCAAAAAGTGACAGAGCAAGAGGATGTGATTAAGCATCTCAATGAGCGTATTGTTGAGTTAGAACACGCCGATACAGACGGCCGACTTTATACTCGAGCGACGAAAATGGTACAACTGGGTGCCGGCATCAACGAGCTAATCGAAGAGTGTGAGTTACCAAAAGCGGAAGCTGAGCTAATGATGTCTCTACAGAATAAGTTAGCGGGTAAAGAGAAGATCCCATCGCTTCGTAGTAACCCATCATCTTATGATGATCAGCCTAAGCCGCATGACCGCCGCAAGCCACCGCGTCGCTAAAAATTAAGTTAAGCGCGAAACCGCTATTTTAAAAAGAAGCTTAGGCTTCTTTTTTTGTGTCCAAAGTTTAGTGAAATTGCAAAATCTAAGTTATAGAACGCTATCTCTAAGTGTTTGTATCTTTGAGAGATTATGCTTTAAAGATAAAATGTGTAAATTTTGACACAGCGTTAACAGTTTCTTACTGAGTTTGTTCTTTCGCAAAGACCTAGTCCTGTTTTGTCACCATAATGGTGTGCTACTATACCCCTCTTATTATTGGACCCAAATTTCCTATGTTAGAAGTCTCAAATTTAACTGCTATTCGTGACGAAAGAGTTCTATTCGAATCTTTGTCTTTTCAACTTAAAGCCGGAGAACTGGTGCAAGTTGAAGGAAGGAATGGCACCGGCAAGACCACACTACTTAGGATTATTACGGGTTTAGGTGACCGAGATGAGGGGACGATTTCTTGGGATGGGCAGTCAATTGAGTCCAATCGAGACGCTTATCATCAAAATCTTTTGTTCCTTGGCCACCAAACAGGTGTTAAGCGCGAACTCAGTGCGTACGAAAACCTGAGCTTTTACCAAGCGATTCACAGTGGTAAAGCGACTAAAGAAGAACTTTATAGCGCACTTGCTCAAGTGGGCTTAGCTGGACGAGAAGACGTTCCGGCAGGGCAGTTGTCTGCGGGGCAACAGCGTCGTGTAGCACTCGCGCGTTTGTGGTTGAGCAAACAGATGCTGTGGATCTTAGACGAGCCATTAACGGCAATCGATAAGCAAGGTGTGAAAGTTCTCGAGAATTTGTTTTCACAGCATGCAGACAACGGCGGAATTGTGTTACTGACAACACACCAAGATATGTTCGCTGACAGCCCGAAACTAAGAAAAATCAAGCTGGGTGAATAATATGATCTCTTCAATGACTATGATTATCCGACGTGAGCTTCTTATCGCGTTTCGTCGCCAAGCGGATATTTTCAACCCTCTGTGGTTCTTTATTATTGTTATCACACTGTTCCCGCTGAGCATTGGCCCTGAGCCAAATCTGCTTGCGCGCATTTCTGCAGGCATTGTTTGGGTTGCAGCTCTGTTATCTGCTTTGCTTTCTTTAGAACGCCTATTTCGTGATGATTTTCAGGATGGAGCGCTTGAGCAGATGATGCTGATGCCCATCCCGTTGCAGTTGGTAGTATTGTCCAAGGTCATAGCACACTGGCTATTGACTGGTTTACCATTAATTTTAATCAGCCCGCTATTGGCTGTTTTGTTATCACTCGATTTTGATACATGGCTCTCAGTTGTGTTGACCTTGCTGGTAGGGACACCTGCATTGAGTTTTATTGGTGCTATCGGTGTGGCTTTAACTGTTGGGTTACAGAAGGGCGGTGTCCTTTTAAGTCTGCTCATCCTACCGCTCTATATCCCAATTTTGATATTTGCTACCTCAGCAATTGATGCTGCGGCACTAGGTGTTGCGTATAACGGACAATTAGCGGTGTTAGGTGCCATGTTAATGGGTGCAATGACGCTGACGCCATTTGCGATTAGTGCAGCGCTGCGTGTGAGCGTGAACTAAACAAACAAATTTGGTGTGAACTAATAGACACCGCAAGACTCTTAGAGTCGCCATACGGAAAGCAACCGTAAATAAATTATAATAACTATAGCTTTAACAGCTGTAAGTAATATGAGTAAAAGTGAGATTACAACATGTGGAAATGGCTCCATCCCTACGCCAAAGCGGAAACGTCTTATCAGCTTGCTGGTAAACTTCTGCCATGGTTCTCAGTTCTAGCACTATTGTGCCTATCCGTTGGTACCGTTTGGGGGCTTGCATTTGCGCCTTCAGATTATCAGCAAGGTGATAGCTTTAGAATTATCTACATTCACGTACCGTCAGCTATTTGGTCGATGGGTGTGTACATGTCAATGGCAATTGCCGCCTTTATTGGCCTTGTGTGGCAAGTAAGATTGTCAGACATGGCATCTCTGGCAATGGCGCCTATCGGTGCTGTGTTTACCTTTATTGCTCTGTTAACCGGTGCGGTATGGGGTAAGCCTATGTGGGGCGCATGGTGGGTATGGGATGCTCGTCTAACTTCTGAACTGATCTTACTATTTTTGTATTTGGGCGTTATCGCTCTGCACCACGCTTTTGATGATCAGAAAACAGCGGCAAAAGCAGCAGGCATTCTTGCTATTGTCGGTGTGATTAACTTACCTATTATTCACTTCTCGGTAGAGTGGTGGAACACACTACACCAAGGCGCAACAATCACTAAGTTCGATAAACCATCGATCTCAAGCGATATGTTGTGGCCACTGCTTCTTAATATTTTCGGTTTTGCCTTCTTCTTCGGCGCTGTGACTATGGTTCGTTTCCGTAACGAGATCATCAGCAAAGAAGGTCATCGTCCGTGGGTCCGCAAACTTGCGGCCGAAAAAGCGTAATCGGGTAGGTCATTATGTATTTTGAATCTCTCAGTGATTTCTTTGCGATGGGCGGTTACGCCTCTTACGTTTGGAGTGCATTTGGAATCACTTTTCTTGCGATGATCATCTTGCTGGTAGTCAGCGTTCGTCGTGGTAAGCAATTGCTCAATGAAGTACAAGCTAAAGTTGATCGCCAAGCGCGTATCGACGCAGCGAAAAAAATGGAGAACACTCTATGAACCCAAGGCGTAAAAAGAGACTGGGCATTGTCCTAGCTATTTTTATTGGTATTAGTGCGACTGTCGGCCTGATGGTTTACGCACTGAATCAAAACATGGATTTGTTCTACACACCAACGGAATTGGTTAACGGTAAAGACGGCCACAAGCCAGAAGTGGGCCAGCGCCTACGTATTGGTGGCATGGTTGTTGTGGGCTCTGTGAAGCGTGATAACGAATCACTGCGCGTGAGCTTCGACTTAGCGGATGTCGGTCCTAAAGTAACGATTCTGTATGATGGTATTCTTCCTGATCTTTTCCGTGAGGGACAAGGTATTGTTGCTCAGGGCGTATTGAAAAATGCGACGACAATTGAAGCGTTTGAAGTTCTTGCGAAGCACGATGAAGAGTACATGCCTTCTGAAGTTGCTGAAGCGATGAAAAAGACCCACGAGCCTTTGCAATACTCGACTGAACAAAAAGAAGGAAGTGCTCAATGATAGCCGAGATCGGCCACTTTGCCATGATCCTATCGCTAGGATTGGCATTGTTGCTGAGTGTGCTCCCCCTATATGGAGCAGCTCGCAATAACACTTTATTGATGAACAGTGCCCGCCCACTCTCATGGGGTATGTTCATCTTCCTAGCGATTTCGTTTTTTATTCTATGTTACGCGTTCTATACCAACGACTTTACTGTCCAGTATGTTGCGAGTAACTCGAACAGCCAGCTTCCTTGGTACTACCGTATTACGGCAGTTTGGGGTGCGCACGAAGGCTCACTGCTGCTTTGGGTATTAATCCAAGCAGGTTGGACAGTGGCGGTAGCGGTATTCAGCCGTGGTATGCCACAAGAGTCGGTAGCACGCGTTCTGGCGATTATGGGTCTAATTACTGTCGGCTTCTTGCTGTTCATCATTGTGACCTCTAACCCGTTCTTACGTACCTTGCCATTCTTCCCAGTTGACGGTCGTGACTTAAACCCGCTTCTTCAAGATCCAGGTTTGATCATCCACCCGCCAATGCTTTACA
Organism: Vibrio sp. D404a; assembly: GCF_030248535.1. Taxonomy (GTDB): domain Bacteria; phylum Pseudomonadota; class Gammaproteobacteria; order Enterobacterales; family Vibrionaceae; genus Vibrio. The sequence continues at coordinate 5,690 of NZ_JAHGAJ010000020.1, forward strand.
TGGGTTATGTAGGTTTCTCGGTTGCATTCTCTTTTGCTATCGCATCTCTGATGAGCGGTCGCTTAGATACGGCATGGGCTCGTTGGTCTCGTCCTTGGACTATCGCGGCTTGGTTGTTCCTAACGCTAGGTATCGCACTAGGTTCTTGGTGGGCTTACTATGAGCTTGGCTGGGGTGGCTGGTGGTTCTGGGATCCAGTAGAAAACGCATCATTCATGCCTTGGCTTGCAGGTACTGCACTAATGCACTCTCTAGCAGTGACAGAGAAGCGCGGTACATTTAAAGCGTGGACTGTGTTACTGGCAATCTCTGCATTCTCATTGAGCTTGCTAGGTACCTTCTTGGTTCGTTCAGGTATCTTGGTATCGGTTCACGCCTTTGCTTCAGACCCTGCTCGCGGCATGTTCATCTTAGGCTTCCTAGTCTTTGTTATTGGCGGCTCTCTATTGCTGTTTGCTGTGAAAGGTGCAGCGGTACGAGTTCGTGGTAACTTCGATCTAGTGTCTCGTGAAAACTCATTACTTGCTAATAACGTGCTACTTATCGCAGCGCTTGTGGTTGTGCTGGTGGGTACGTTATTGCCACTAGTACATAAGCAAATCGGTCTTGGTTCAGTATCTATCGGTGCACCATTCTTCGATATGCTGTTCTTCTGGCTAATGATTCCATTCTCATTCCTACTAGGTATCGGTCCACTGATCCGTTGGAAGCGTGACAACTTGTCGAAGCTTGCTAAACCAATGATTGTGTCTGGTGTGCTGTCACTTGGTCTGAGTTGGTTGATGGTGAGCGTGCTTGCTGAATACTTCAGCGGTACAGCGTTTGCTGGTTGGGTGATGGCATTCTGGATCATCTTCATGCATGGCTTTGAATTGCATGAACGTGCGACGCACCGTCATAGCTTCTGGACTGGTTTAACTAAGATTCAGCGCAGTCACTGGGCGATGATGTTGGGTCACCTTGGCCTAGCCGTTACCGTTATAGGTATCGCTATGGTGCAAAACTACAGCATCGAGCGTGATGTACGTTTGGCTCCAGGTGAGTACTACCAACTTGAAGAGTACGATTTCTACTTTGTTGGTGTTCGTGACAAAGATGGTCCGAACTACGATGGCTACATCGCTGATTTTGAGATCACGAAAGACGGTAAGTACATCAATACTCTGCATGCAGAGAAGCGTTTCTACACCACAGCTAAGTCTATGATGACGGAAGCAGCGATTGATCGCGGTGTTACTCGTGACCTTTACATTGCGATGGGTGAACGCCTTGATGACAACAAATCTTGGGCTGTGCGTGTTTACTACAAACCATTCGTACGTTGGATCTGGGCAGGTTCTTTGATCATGTCGATCGGTGGTGCTATTGCGATCAGTGACCGTCGTTACCGTTTCCGCAAGCCAACGAAAAAGACAGCCGAAAAGCAGGAGGCTTAATGAATAAGAAGATACTTTTCATTCCATTGATTGCTTTTATGGCATTGGCTGTCATTTTTGCAACTCAGTTGGTACGCAATCAGTCGGGCGATGACCCGACTAAGCTTGAATCAGTATTGATTGGTAAAGAAGTGCCTGAGTTCCGCCTAGAAGATCTAGCGGAGCCGGGTAAGCTCTACGATCAAGCTGTATTTAAAGGCGAGCCTCTGCTGTTGAACGTTTGGGCAACGTGGTGCCCAACGTGTTATGCAGAACACTCGTACTTAAACAAGCTGGCTGCGCAAGGCGTTAAGATTATTGGTCTGAACTACAAAGATGACCGAAACAAGGCTGTGGGATGGCTTAACGAGTTGGGTAACCCTTACCTAATCAGCCTGTTTGACGGCAACGGCATGCTAGGCCTAGATCTCGGTGTATACGGTGCACCAGAGACTTTCCTTATCGATGCTAACGGTGTTGTTCGTTACCGCCATGTTGGTGATGTGAACCCGACAAACTGGGCATCAACGCTTGAGCCTATGTATCAAGACTTGTTGGAGGAAGCAAAATGATTAAACACGCACTGATTGCGCTGTTAGCGACTTTTGCTATCTCTCTGACAGCAACGGCTTCGATTGAAATTCATGAGTTTGATAACTTGCAACAAGAGCAGCAGTTCAAAACTTTGAGCAGCACGCTGCGTTGCCCTAAATGTCAAAACAACACTATTGGTGACTCGAATGCCGAATTGGCCGTCGACCTTCGCCAGAAAGTGTATGAGATGACGAAAGAGGGCAAGTCTGAGCAAGAGATCATTGATTACATGATCGCTCGTTATGGCAACTTTGTAACTTACAACCCGCCACTGACGTTCGCGACAGCGATTTTGTGGGTAGGTCCATTTGCCGTTGTGGTGTTCGGCTTTGCTCTTATTGTTCTTCGAAGCAGAAAGTCTAAGGCAAAAGCTACAGAGACAAATGATGATTGGAATGCGGACAAAGAAGCACGTTTAAAAGCGTTACTCGATGAAGAGAACGACGGAGACAAGAAGTAATGACTCTATTTTGGATTTCTACAATTATCCTATCATTAGCTGCTGTCGTGTTGATTGTGCTGCCGTTTGTGAACAAGAAAGCCAACAACGACGAAGTGCTTCGCGATGAGCTCAATAAAGCATTCTATAAAGATCGTCTTGATGAGCTGGAAGTTGAAGCAGAAGAAGGTTTAGTTGATGACCAGCAAGAGCTGATCGCTGACCTAAAACAGTCTCTGTTGGATGATGTTCCTGCTGAGAAGCAAGCTAAGAAAACGCAGATCTCAAGCGTGGCTGTAGTTGTGCCTTCAGTCATCATCACTTTGGTGCTCAGCTATGGTATGTACTTCAAGTTTGGTGCGATGGACGACGTTCAGCACTGGCAACAAGTGAGTGCAAACTTACCTGAGCTATCGAAAAAGCTGATGTCTGCGGAAGGCGGTGCGCTGACTGATGACGAATTGGAAGATCTGACTCTTGCACTTCGTACTCGTCTGCATTATCAACCACAAGACTCAACGGGCTGGTTGCTGCTTGGCCGTATCGCTCTAGCAAACCGCGATGCACAAACTGCGATTGATGCTATGGAACGAGCCTACAAGCTTGAGCCGAATAATGAAGATGTTCAACTTGGTTTTGCGCAAGCGTTAATGCTATCTCCGGATGAAGCGGAACAGAACCAAGCCCGTCTACTACTAAGCCGATTGGTTCAGAAAGACTATGTTGATTTGCGCGTTTTCTCACTGTTGGCGTTTGATGCGTTTGAGCGTCAAGATTACCCATCAGCAGTGAAGTACTGGAGCATTATGCAGCAGATGATTGGTCCTCAGGACAGCCGTTATGAAATGCTTTCTCGCAGTATCGAAAGTGCTCAGAAAAAAATGGGCAACTTGATGGGCGTAGCAGAAGGTAAGAGTGTGGCTGTGACGCTTGAGCTTGGTGAGCAAGTGAATGCGGATCCGGATGCGGTTCTAATCGTATCTGTGCACCGTGCAGATGGCTCTCCAATGCCGGTTGCTGCCGCTCGTTACCCGCTAGGTGCATTCCCACGTACTGTTGTGCTTGATGATGGCAATAGCATGATGGAAGGTATCAAACTCTCTAGCCTTGAAACTCTGATGGTTCGCGCTAGGCTTGATACAGATGGCAACGTTGCAACTCGCGAAGGCGATTGGTACGGTGAAAGTGAAGTGGTAGAGCTAGGTTCTCCAGTAACACTGAGCATTGATCAGCAGTATTAATAAGCGAATTGCACAAGCGTGGCTATTCCGATTTCTTGAGAAACGTTATAGACTTACGCAAACAATTGAGGCCAGCGATTGCTGGCCTTTTTTATTATTGTAATTCCTTATGGAAAAGGTGATATGTCTATCAACGCATTAAGACTTTCTGGTTTGTTACTTGCTGCAAGCGTTACGGTTGGCTGTTCAAGCGTGCCTGACGAAGACGTCGCGAGCACCAATGATCAACAGACGAGTGAGTATGAAGTTGAACCTCATCCCAATGACCCCTTTGAAGGGTTCAACCGTGCGATGTGGGATATTAACTACGAGTACTTAGACCCTTACCTTGTGCGTCCAGTCTCTCTTGCTTACGTAAACTACACTCCTGTACCAGTGCGTACCGGCATCTCGAACTTTTTAGCTAACTTGGACGAACCCGCAAGCATGGTCAATAACTTGATTATGGGTAACGGGGAGAAGGCACTCGACCACTTTAACCGTTTCTGGATTAACTCCACCTTTGGTTTAGTCGGTTTAATTGATATTGCGAGTGAAGCCGGTATCACTAAATATGACGATAAGTCTTTCTCTGATGCTATCGGTCACTATGGGGTAGGGAACGGCCCTTACTTTATGGTTCCAGGTTATGGTCCTGTTACCACTCGTGAAGTCACAGAGCAGGTCGATGGCCTGTACTTACCACTTTCACTACTTAACTTCTGGGCAGGTTTAGGTAAGTGGGCATTAGAAGGCATGGAATCACGTGCTCAGCTTGTATCACAAGAAGCGTTACTTGACGACTCACCGGATCCATATGCTCTGACCCGCGATATCTATATCCAGCGTCGTGATTTTAAGGCAGAAATCGAGCCGGAAGAGGTCGACCTAGAAGAAGAAGATTTGATTGACGGTTACTTAGAAGATTTCTAATTAGACCTCAATTTTCAATCTGATATAAAAAAGCTCGGTAAGTGCCGAGCTTTTTTGATCTTGCTTTGTATTTGAATAGCTTAGAAGCGGTAGTTGGCTTGAACACCTACGAGCCAAATGCTGCCAGATACTTCGCCTTCGAAACTGCCACCAAACATATCAGCGCCACCAAAGCCAGGATCACTCTCATGCATCTTAGCATCTTTCGCTAGGATGTAAGTGAAACCAGCATCAAGAGTTAATTGTTCAGACCATTGATAGCCAGCACCAATACTCAACCAAGTACGATCTGTTTCTGGGATTGTCGCTGTACGGTGCTCTTCGCTTACTGCTGACGTGTCGTAAGCAATACCAGAGCGTAGAGCCAGTTTTGGGGTCATTTGGTAAGTCGTACCGATCGCAAATCGGTAGTTGTCTTCCCAGTTTTCTTCTTTGATTAAGTCTGACGGCTCACCTGGGAAGTCTGCTACTAGTTCTTTGAAGCTACTCCAGTCAGTCCAGTTGACGCTAGCGTGAACGGCAACTTTGTCTGTTAGTTGATGGAAAGAAGCGATTTCAGCTGTCGCTGGTAATGCTAGATCCATAGAGCCAGGTTTATGCGCATTTGGGTTTGCCATGTTGAAAGCAAAGCCTTTTGCGTGACCTTCAAGGGTCAGATCAACTTCAGATTTGTAGGTAAAGCCTAGGCGGTGATTTTCATTGATCTGCCATGCCGTACCCACTTGCCAGCCCCACGCAGTATCATCACCTTCCATATACTTAAGTGTTGTGCCCACAGGCAAAGTACCAGTAGCTGTTGCACCAAAGCTACCTTCCGCCATTACGTAACGAATACCACCACCCACAGATACGTTTTCTAGAACTTGGTAAGCCGCATTTAAGTTTAGCTCCATGCTGATCACGCTTGCTTCGTTGCCGTGGTTAGCGCCGGCAAAGTCAGTGCCTAGGTCAGTTTCCATACCGTAGTTGGTGCCTGCAGCGAAGCCGATTGCTAACTTTTCTGAATACTGGTGAGATACGTAAAAGTTAGGAATCACAGCGCTGTGAGCGAAGTCTTCGCTATTTGCTGGAGTATTTGCACCAGATGTACCTTCGATATCAATGTTTGGATCAACATAGATCGCACCAACAGACACTTGTGTACCTTCTAGGTATGTCAGCATTGCAGGGTTACGCCATTGTGCGCCAGCGTTGTCCGCCATTGCTGCTTCACCAGCGTACGCACGACCAAGGCCAGTCGCTGAGTATTCTGCAAGTTGGAAGCCTGCAGCGTGTGTAATGCTTGATGTAGAAAGTAAACCAACTGCCACTGCAGCAGATAGGAGAGTCTTATTCATTTTCATTATTATGTTCGCTGAATCATAAGTATTAAGGTCAGTGATTTTACTTTTAGAGCTATTACTTTAAAAATGAAATTCGAATAAAACACTGTTTTAGGTATTAAATGATTAAAAACTGGTTGATGGCAGTTAAAAAAACTGAATGTTTCGAGGGTGTTACGAATTTTGAGCGTACACTTGTAGTGATATATGCCCTTTAGAGGCTACAACTGTAAGCTTAACTGAGAGAGGAGTGTTGCGTTTGTGCAATATAAAAAAGGGCCGCGAATAGCGACCCTTTGATGTTTTTAAGCTTAGTTTTGATTAGAAGCTGCGGCTGTATTGTAGACCGAATAGTAATGCGTCCGCGTGAGTAGTAGCTGTTAATGGACCTGCAGAATTTTCAGTCACCTCAACATCGTCACCCATTAGGTAAGTAAAGCCGAAGTCTACATTAGAGGCTGTATCAATGTGGTAAGTAAAACCAGCAGAGAACCATTGACGATCAGAATCTGGAACCGAAATAGAAGTTACATTATCCTGAGCGCTTGTATCGTACATGTAACCTGCACGAAGGGTCCAGTCGCGGTTTAGGTAGTAAGTACCACCAATAGCGTAGTGCCAGCCATCCTGCCACGCATACTCTTTGTCATAACTACCGTTTACACCACCAATCGGAGATGTTGCTAGATCTAAGTTTCTGAATTCAATTTGATCGAAGTCACCCCAACCAATCCACTGAACGGAGTAGTGCACGGCAAACTTTGTGTCTTCAATTTTGTGGTAACCAGAAAACTCAAGCATATCTGGTAAAGGCAGGGTGATTTCCTGTCCTTTATCATCTTCAGCTGTAAATTCTGGGCTATATGTATAGGCCAAGCCGAAACGGTTGTTCTCATCTAATTCGAATACCGTACCTAAGTTGAAGCCAACAGCCCAACCATCGGCCTTGTCAACGTTTAACAAGTACACTGAGCCTTGACTACCCGGTGCAGAGCGTTTCATCGTACCTTCACCGTAGATCAAATCTAAGCCCGCACCGAAGCTCCATTGCTCGTTCAGGCGATAAGAACCAGCAAGACCAAAGTTGATACTCATAACATCAGTCAAGCCACCGTAAACTTCTGCTGGGTAATCATCTGCAAACTCGGTTTTTGTGCCGAAGTTGGTATAAGCGTTAACACCCCATGCAAACTTATCGTTCACTGGAACAATAAGATGGATGTTTGGAGCAACTGATGTATCACCAACATCGTCAACATCAGGAATATCGCTACCAGCATAGTTGGCATCTTTCACTTCAATCATTGATGTGATGGTTTCAAAACCAAGAGAAAGTTCAGTTTTGTCAAATAGCGCCATTGCTGCTGGGTTACGAGCCATTACAGAAGCGTTATCTGCGATTACTGCATCACCCGCAAATGCACGACCAAGACCAGTCGCAGATTGTGCGTTAAGTTGGAAACCGGCTGCCATTGCTTGTGAAGAGGCGAGTGTAATTGTCGTAATTGTTACTGCTAAAAGAGACTTTTTAAACAGACGCGTGTTGTTTGTCATTTATTAATTCCTTTATGTATCCGCCTCTACAGGGCGATTTATTTGAGCTTTTGCTCAATGGGGGCTGATCCTAAGCGTTAGTATAGAGTATACAAATCCGACCATTGGGAAATTTGAGCATAAAATTACGGAAATGACGCCTATCTGACAGGAAAATGGTACGAAACGCTGTTTTTTAGAGTTTTAACTCTAGTGTTATGTTTTTTATGAATGGTTTGGATTTTATTTATAAAACAAAGCCCAGCAATATCAGTGATATAGTGCTGGGCTCAGTGTTTATGGGCGTTTGAGTAGCAGATTAGCCCATAGGTTTAATCATTTTAGTTAGCTTTTCGGCAATTTTATCGACATCTTCACCTTCCATGCCGACGAGAATCAAACTGCTTTCGTCAATCGGTGTGATGGAACCTGACATTCCATCTTCTTCAAAGTTGATGTTTTCGTCTGAAGGGATACCGGTTAAGAACAGAGTTACCTTGCCTTTTTCACCTTGAAATACCATATGCATCGCATTCGACTTACCAAAACCACAATGGTTGAGGTAATAAACATGGTACGGGAAGGTATCATCAAACTGATACGCAAACGGGTTCATTTTTGTGTTGATCTGATCAGACGATACATTCTCGTCTAACACGTCAACAAATGGCTTTTCAGTCACCACATGTTTTAGAGCGGTGTCTGCTAAGCTCGCTTGCGCTGGGGAGACTAAAGCGTTCCCCCAATTAATCTGACCAACCAGCAACCCGGCTACAAACGCAACCGAAGCGGCCATCGCCATCGCACGTCGAGCAAAAGTCGGTTTCACCACTTTGCTCTCCTCAGTCGAGGTTTGATTGAATAGAATGCGATCGGCAAGATCGTCAGGCACATCCACGTTCATGGCTGAATGAATTTGCTTATCCAGAGCAAGCACATCATCCAAGAATTTACTGTTCGCCTCACTATTTGCAGCAGCATCCATGATGTCTTGATTTCTCTGTTTCGGTTCCGACAATATACGACGACGGAATTCTAAATCATCCATTATGTTGCCCCCTTTCTGACTCTTCGGAATCCAGCATCTCTTTCAGCTGATTTCGAGCTCTAAATAATCGTGTCATTACCGTGTTTTTGTTTAGATCGAGGATCTCTGCGATCTCTTCACCACTAAACCCACCAATCACTTGTAGAAAGAGTGGTTCTCGGTAATCGACTTCCAATTTCATGATCTGAGCTTGTAGCCATTGATGCTGATGATGCGGATCGTCACTGACTTTAGCATCATTGCCATGGTCATCAATATCAACCAGATCAAACTGTTTACGTTCAAAACGTCGAGCATTCTCGCGACGCAAAATCGTGATCAACCATGACTTTGCTGCCTTCTCATCCTGCAGGCTATCGAGTGATTTCCACGCCCTTAAGCAGGTTTCTTGCACCAAATCTTCCGCAATGCTTTTGTCTTTGCATAACCAATAGGCATAGCGAAATAGGTCACGATGATACGCTCGCACGAGTGCTTCGTATTTTCTTTGTTTGTCCATATCAGAGTTGACCGGACGCTTGGCTGTTTTCTTTCCAAACATTTTTATTATCGACACATGAGCCTCCATACTTGCTCTGTGGATAGAGTGTTTTTATTCGTTGTGCTTTGTTTTCTAAGTTGTTGTTAGCCGGAAAGCGTAAAATCACATTAAAATTGATCTACTTCAAAATCTAAGACTTCGAACAGGCTATAGTACATCTTGTCGTCTAGTTAGTCCTTGTGGCTAACATGTTGAGCAAGACGACACTTCCTTTTGAAGGCTGACTTTACTTTCTCCTAATCAGGAAACTGATTATTTTCAATTGGCGTTAAGTTAATTGCTTTAAAACATTCCAACCACACAGCTTTGTGTGGTTTTTTTTTGCCTAAAGACAATCAGTCGGTGATAGGCGAACTCCTTGCCACTTATAAATCTGGTATCTCTCATTAGTTTAGCTTTTATTTGAGCATTAATAATCGTAAAGGTTCGATTCGATATCACACTTCTTATTAATCAGGGCTTTCTACTCCCGTCACGTTTATTTAAACGGCTGTTTGATTAAATTAACAACTTCTTTACAATGCATCAGGTCAGACCTCTCAACCTTAAGGAGAAACCATGGGCAAACAGGAAGTCAAAACTCGTTCGGGAGAGCGTGTTGCCGTTGTCGCTGGATTACGAACCCCATTCGCTCGCCAAAGTACAGAATTTAGCCAAGTGCCTGCGGTGGATCTAGGAAAAATGGTCGTAAGCGAAATGCTTGCGAGAACAGATATCGATCCTGCGCTTATTGAACAAGTGGTGTTTGGACAAGTAGTACAGATGCCAGAAGCGCCAAACATTGCGCGTGAGATTGTATTGGGCACGGGAATGAACATTCATACTGATGCCTACAGTGTGACACGTGCTTGTGCGACAAGTTTCCAAGCTGCTGCGAATGTTGCAGAAAGTATCATGGCAGGAACAATAGATGTTGGTATCGCAGGCGGTGCAGACTCTTCTTCTGTACTACCAATCGGTGTTTCGAAAAAACTCGCTGCCAACCTTCTTGCGTTAAGCAAAACCAAAACCTTGGGCCAAAAACTCAAAATACTGAAGAGCCTATCGGTTAAAGATTTAATGCCAGTGCCGCCTGCGGTCGCGGAGTACTCAACAGGCCTGTCTATGGGCCAAACCGCAGAACAGATGGCAAAAACGCACGGTATCACTCGTGAAGAACAAGACGCCTTAGCGCATCGCTCGCATTCACTTGCTGCTCAAGCATGGCAAGATGGCAAGATTCAAGACGAAGTGATGACAGCGTTCCCTGCGCCGTACAAGAAGTACATCTCTGAAGATAACAACATCCGTAAAGATTCGACATTAGAGGGCTACGCTAAGCTGCGTCCTGCTTTTGACCGCCAATACGGTAGCGTTACGGCTGCCAACGCGACGCCGCTAACAGACGGAGCCGCCGCGGTTATGTTGATGCGCGAAGGCAAAGCGAAAGAGCTTGGTCTTGAGGTATTGGGCTACATTCGTGGCTTTGCTTTCTCAGCTATTGGTGTTGAAACCGATATGTTGATGGGGCCTACCTACGCAACGTCTAAAGTCTTAGAAAATACAGGCTTGGAGCTTTCAGATTTAACACTGATTGATATGCATGAAGCCTTTGCTGCACAAGCGCTTGCTAACGTGAAAATGTTTGCCAGCGATGAGTTCGCTCAGAAGAATTTAGGTCGAGGCCAAGCGATTGGTGAGATCGATATGGAGAAGTTTAACGTGCTGGGCGGTTCTATCGCTTATGGTCACCCATTTGCGGCAACGGGTGCGCGTATGATGACACAGACCCTGCGTGAACTGAAACGACGTGGTGGTGGTTTAGCATTGAATACAGCGTGTGCGGCTGGTGGTCTAGGTGCAGCAATGATCTTGGAGGTGGAGTAATGTCTAATAACGTTGAAGTAAATACAGAGAACGAAGCGGTAATGGATAATGAATCTGCACCAAGCGCTGTAACAAGCAAAACAGCTTTCTCACTCAATATTGATGATCAAAACATTGCTTGGTTGGCTATCGATGTACCAAACGAGAAAATGAATACCTTACAAGCTGCTTTTGCAGAAGAGATGAAAAGTATCTTCGAGCAGCTTAAAGAGAAGCAGAGTAGCGTTAAAGGCTTGATCGTTCATTCATTGAAGCCTGATAACTTTATCGCGGGCGCGGATGTTCGAATGCTAGACGCGTGCACCAGCGCTAGTGAAGCCGAGTCTCTTGCAAGACAAGGTCAAGAGATGTTCCAAGAGCTGTCTGACTTACCATATCCAGTGGTTGCAGCGATTCATGGCCCTTGTTTAGGTGGTGGTTTAGAGCTTGCTTTGGCGTGTGATTACCGCGTTTGTACTGATTCCGACAAAACACGTTTAGGTCTTCCAGAAGTGCAGCTTGGTCTATTACCAGGCTCTGGCGGAACGCAGCGATTACCACGCTTAATTGGCTTGCTACCTTCATTGGATCTGATTTTAACTGGCAAACAACTTCGCGCCAAAAAAGCTAAGAAGTTAGGTGTGGTAGATGCTTGTGTTCCTGAAACGATCCTGCTTAAAGTTGCAAAAGATTTGGTCGAGAAGAACTCTGGAAACAAGAAGGGCAAACGCCTTGCATCTAAGAGCCAAGCCTCGACCAAAGAGAAGCTTATCTCTCGTAATGGCCTAGGCCGCAAGGTTATCTTTGAGCAAGCAGCTAAGAAAACGAACCAGAAAACGCGTGGTAACTACCCAGCCGCTGACGCAATTCTAGACGTGATTCGTCATGGTTTAGAGAACGGCTTTGAGAAAGGCTTGAAGTATGAAGCGCAGCGTTTCTCTGAGTTGGTGATGAGCGATGAATCGAAAGCGCTACGCTCAATCTTCTTCGCGACTACCGAAATGAAGAAAGAGAATGGTGCTGATGCTGAGCCAAATCGTGTAGGTCGTGTTGGCGTACTCGGTGGCGGTTTAATGGGTGCAGGCATCAGCCATGTGAGCGTTGCGAAAGCCAAGGTACCCGTTCGCATCAAAGATGTATCGAACGATGGTGTTCTGAACGCTTTGAATTACAACTACAAGCTATTCAATAAGCAGAAGAAACGCCGCATTCTGAGCCGTGCTGGTTTAGAAAGCAAAATGCTACAGCTATCAGGTGGCATCGATTTTACTAGCTTCAACCATATTGATGTGGTGATCGAGGCGGTATTCGAAGATCTCGATCTTAAACAGAAGATGGTTGCAGATATTGAAGAGAACGCGAAGCCAGAGACTATCTTCGCTACTAATACTTCTTCGCTACCGATCCATAAGATCGCTGAGAAAGCAGAGCGCCCAGAGAATGTTGTTGGTCTTCACTACTTTAGTCCTGCTGAGAAGATGCCATTGGTTGAGGTAATCCCTCACGAAGGTACGTCTGAGCAAACTATTTCAACGGTCGTGGCGCTGGCGAAAAAGCAAGGCAAGACCCCGATCGTTGTAAAAGATAGAGCAGGCTTCTATGTAAACCGTATTCTTGCTCCATATATGAACGAAGCGGCGCATCTGCTATTGGCGAATGAGCCGATTGAGAAGCTCGACAGTGCACTGCTTGATTTTGGCTTCCCGGTTGGTCCAATTACGCTATTGGATGAGGTGGGTGTCGATATTGGCGCGAAGATCATGCCGATTCTTGTTAATGAGCTTGGAGAGCGTTTCCAAGGGCCAGATGTGTTCGACGTGTTGTTGAATGACAATCGTAAAGGCCGTAAGAGCGGTAAAGGCTTCTATACCTACAAAGGTAAGAAGAAAGAAGTCGATAAGTCGGTTTACAAGCTGCTGAAACTTCAGCCAGATCCTAAATTGAGCGATAACGATATTGCGATGCGTTGTGTGCTACCAATGCTGAATGAGGCCGTTCGCTGTCTTGATGAAGGCATTATCCGTAGCCCTCGTGATGGTGATATCGGTGCTATCTTCGGTATTGGTTTCCCTCCATTCCTCGGCGGTCCGTTCCGTTATATGGATCAGATTGGCGTTAAGGCACTGGTAGATATGATGAACGACTTCGCTGTGAAATACGGTGATCGCTTTGCACCGTGTGATGGCCTACTGACTCGCGCAGGCTTGGATGAGCCGTTCTATAAGTAAGATGAACTGAGTTGATGACAAAGCCCGTATCACCTTGAGATACGGGCTTTTTGTTTTAGGAGGAACACGACCAGAAGAATGAGATTCCCGACTCAGTCGAACCTCCTTCTCGGGAATGACGAGGAACGATACTAATTGGTAGTCTAAGTGAGTTCTATGGAAGAAGAACGACCCTATCGCCATCTCCTAAAGCGACGAAGGAGCGTAGTAGGAGATCTCTTTTGGCGCGTGCCAGATACAAAAAAGGTTGATGCGCTAACATCAACCTTTGAGTCCTACCGGTGATTGCTTAACCAAGTTTCGTATCTTTCGGGCGAAGCTGAAACTCTTCGATAGAGCCAATCTCAACCCCCATTGATAGCGGCATTGCTTCTTGGTGAGCATTACCTTGAGCATGCATGATTAAGCGGTTTGCGGTGCGTGGCTTGAGTTGATTGACCACAAAACGAATCATGTCGCTGCGAGATAAGCCTTTTAGTTCTTCGAGAACACGCTCGCGCTGATTGAAGTCCGTATCCTTGTTACCAATCGCGACCCATAGACGCTGAGCTCGGCCTCGCAGAGTGGTGTCTGGTGTTGATATCTGGTTCCACAAACCCCGCTTACTGCTGTGCCATTGATAGTCGTTGAGTTCCAGCAATACCATATAAAAGGCATTGAGAAATTCATCGATGGACGCAATCAAGTCGACTGGTGCCGCGTTCGGAGATTGCACATAGAGCACAATACCCGGGTGACGATTGAGCGGCATGTTACCTGTACCGACCATATAACCGAGCTGTTGCTTAGTGCGAATCTCGTGGAAAAAGGTCGCCGACATTAAGTGATTCGCCAGAGAATAGAGGGCAATACTCTGCGGTGAAATATCTGGGCATTGGTAATAGACCACAATCGCAGAGTCATCCTGATTGCACACCACTTCACGCTGGAAGCTGCCATTTTCACCCAGCATGACCAACGGGCGAAGCGACTCTTCATACGCCTGATCTTTGACTCTAAGAGCATCTTTGAGCGATTCTGCCATCTGCACGGCATCGTCTTGACACCAGTCTCCATACACGAACATCTCGACGTGCAGTTCGGCTAATATGGCCTGCACGAATGAAGAGAGCTCATCAACTTGAATGGTTTCTAGCGCCTCGATCAACACCGAGTAGGGTGGGTTATTGGGCTGCAGTAATCCGGTCATAGCATTGAAGAGCTGGGATATAGGACGATCCTGCGAAGCGTTGCTCCAACTTCTCAGCAGTTGGCTCTTGATGGTATCAAAACGAGCAGGGCTGAATTGACGCGATGCAAAACGTTCTAAGATCATATTGAGTAGCTGTGGCTGCTTACGGCTAAAGCCAGAAATCGTCAGTGTCACGCCGCCTTGGTGGGTATACATGTTGTAACCCATTCCAGCAATTTCAGCTTGATATGTCTCTTTTTCGAGTGAATCTAAGAACATTTCGACACACAATCGCGTCTTTACAATGTTTCTTGGACTGGCCACGGAGTGAGGGCTGTCAATCGCCACATAGACCACGCCTTTAGGGACACGGAACTCCGTATCCTGTAAATGCCATAGTTTAAATCCGTCTAGCTCTTGCAATAGGCTTGGGTGCGTTTTTGAGCCTTCTAGCTCTGCTGGATCGAGGTCGTAACAGATAAATGGGTTTTTACCGGGCAGTTCAAATTCCCATCCAGGATTGATACATTGATAGGATTGTTTTTGCTGTTCGCTGAAAGGCCTAACCGAGTAAGGCGTGAAGTACCACTTGGCTTTTCGGTCATACTCTAGACCTTGAGCGATCAAGGTCGACCTCATGTTATCTATAGTGAAATAGCTGAGTAATGAACGTTGCAGCGCTTCATCGTAGTTCGCCATTTTGTAATCGCCGTAGACCACGTCTTGTTCAGGGTAGTGCTGCATGTTCATCACAAGGTGGCTAACGACATCCATTGGTCGTGCAGGCTCTTGGAAGCGAAAGGCGGATTCAAGTACTGCGCGCTTTTCTAGATAACGCCACTCTTGCATCCCTTCTTTTTCAATCAACTTAATGTATTGGAATACCGCTTGAGTGATGTCATCAACCTTATCAAGACCATCGACTGAGAGCGAACAGCTGACAGTGAAATCGCGATAGTTACTGCCACTGGCACCACCGCCGGCAGAGAGGGAGGTGATCCAACCCTTCTCTTTTAACTGCATCATCAAACTGCCTTCACCCTCATAGCCTAATAGGTGCGCAAAGAAGGAGAGGGGTTTAATACTGTAGTGTTCGTCCATGCTTGGCATAGGGAAGGTGAGAATTAGCTTACGAATCTCTTTGATTGGCTCAACGTACACCTGAACGCCGGTGCTCTCTGAACCAATGATGGACACCTCTACCTTTTTACCTTGTCGCTTGTGATTGGTGATAGAGCTGAATCTCTGCTCCACCCACTGCTGCATTTGTTCAAGCGGTTGGTTGCCAGAAAGCGTCAGCGTCATGAGATCCGCTGAATATTGCTGCTGGTGGAAATCGAGGATCTCTTGACGAATGGTTTGACCGTTTCTATCCCCAAGCGTCTCTACGTTACCGACTGAAAATTTTGCAAATGGATGGTCTGGGTTGACCAGTTCTTTGGTGACTTGATAGAGGCGTCGCGAGTCGTCATTGAGCTTCATCTTATACTCAGAATCTACAGCTTGGCGCTCTTTATCGAGAGCTTCTTCGTTAAATAAAGGTGCGGTAAAAAATTGACTGAATCGGTCGAGTGCATTTTCAAAGGCATCGAGTTCGACATCGAAGAAGAAACAGGTGTGCTCTGTGCCTGTCCACGCATTATTACTGCCACCGTGCTGGCTGATGAAACTTTGGAACTCTCCGACCTTTGGATACTTTTCAGTGCCCAAAAAAAGCATATGCTCTAAGTAATGAGCCAAACCCTCTCGATCGCTTGGATCGTCAAAATGCCCAACATTAACGGCGAGTGCGGCGGCGGCTTTTTGAGCATGATGGTCATGAACAAGCAACACTCTTAGGCCATTATTAAGCGTTAAATAGCGATATTGGTGTTCGTCGTTTGGACTTAGATGCACACGCGTATCTCCAGAGAAGGTAGTGTTTAAATTATGTACCCGATGTAAATCGGTGCAAACCTTGTGATCCCATTTTGGGATATGAAGAGCTTTTTGTTGATTTTGAAATCGATTTTATCGATTTTTATCAGTGATTTATTTTCTTTTAATAAGATTGTTAAGAAAGTCGAACTCTTTGGCAAGTGACTTGGTATAATTATTTACATCGAACAAAGTTTCTCTAACTTTAGAGTCACGCCCTAAGTAGCGTTCAGGTAACCCATTTGGTTGCTCAGCTTTCAAAGGCTACATAGATAGGATAGAACATGAAAATATTCATAATGCGTCACGGTGAAGCAGAACATTTTGCAAACTCAGATGCAGAACGTGCGCTCACCAAGCGTGGTAAGAAGTTATCGCTTGCAGTGGCTCAAGCCGCCGCTGAACAAGGGGTAAGCCAGTTTGATAAGGTGTTGGTCAGCCCATATTTGAGAGCTCAAGAGACTTGGTTAGAGATCTCACAAGTGTTCTCCGGCGACAAGGTAGAGACGAGCGAAGACATCACCCCGTATGGTGTGTCTGACCAAGTTTTCGATTACACCGTCGCAATGGCAGAAGTGGAAAATCTAGAGAGCGTGCTATTCGTATCACACTTACCTCTCGTCGGCTATTTAACTGCAGAGTTCGCAACGGGCATGGCGCCGCCTATGTTCCCAACATCGGGTTTGGTCTGTATCGATTTTGATTTAGAGACCAAAAAAGGTGAGCTAGATTGGAATATTAACCCTTAATTGAGGGTTGCTCTGAGAGCCCATTCGCCAAAAGTCGAATAAGAGAAAGGCACATCATGTGATGTGCCTTTTTGCTGTCTGTTACGTAGTTTTTCGAGCTTTATTTTTCTGGGATAGAAATCAGAACCAGTAGGGCACCGTTACCGCCAAACTCAAGTGGGGCTTGGTGAAAGGCGAGCACATCGGGATGTTGAGCCAGCCACAATGGCACTTTCTCTTTTAGAATATGCTTACCAATGCCGTGCTGCACAGAAGCACAAGAGACGCCTTCTTTTACACAGTGCGCGATCATCGCACCGAGTTCGCGCTTAGCCTCTTGCTGGCTCATGCCGTGCATGTCGAGGTAAACGTCAGGTACGTAGACACCGCGACGTAGTCTTTTCACTTCATATTTAGAGACATCATCACGAGCGTAGCGCGTTGGGCCATCTGTACTGAGGTGAGGAATAAACTCATCTGAAAAATAAAACTCGCTGTCACTGGCTTGTCGTGCCGTGCGCGTAATTTCTTTTTGTTTGGTATTTCTTTTTGGCTGCTGGATTATGGTATCCTGTTGCAACTTTTTAACGCCCTTTACTGCTTCACTGAACAGGGCGAAATCGTCATCGATATCGGTGTCTTTTTTGCTCATCAGGTTATAAGTTCTAAATTGAAACGTAATTAGCAGTATTGTAGCGCTTTTCGGAGATGATTTTGGATAAGATTTTTGTAGAAGAAGCGGTATCAGAACTACACACGCTTCAAGATGTGATTCGTTGGACTGTTAGCCGCTTCAATGCAGCGGGCCTATTTTATGGTCACGGCACAGATAATGCGTGGGATGAGGCGGTACAACTAATTTTACCTACCCTTTATCTGCCGATCGACGTTCCTTCACACGTATTGAATTCTCGTCTAACCAGCAGCGAGCGTCTACGTATTGTTGAGCGCGTTATTAAACGAATCAACGAGCGCACGCCTACGGCTTACCTAACCAACAAAGCTTGGTTCTGTGGCCTGGAGTTCTTCGTTGATGAGCGTGTACTTGTGCCACGTTCGCCAATCGGTGAACTGATCGAAGCGCAATTCCAACCTTGGCTAACAGAAGAGCCAACTCGCATCATGGATCTATGTACGGGCAGTGGTTGTATTGCTATCGCTTGTGCACACGCATTCCCTGAAGCAGAAGTGGATGCCATTGATATCTCAACGGATGCACTTCAAGTGGCAGAGCAAAACGTTCAAGACCACGGTATGGAGCAACAAGTGTTCCCAATCCGTTCTGATCTGTTCCGCGATCTACCAAAAGAGAAGTACAACCTGATCGTCTCTAACCCGCCGTACGTTGACGAGGAAGATATGAACAGCCTACCGGACGAATTCACGCATGAGCCTGAATTAGGTTTGGCTGCGGGTACAGATGGTCTGAAACTGGTTCGTCGTATTCTTGCAAACGCACCAGATTACTTGACTGAAAACGGTATTCTTATCTGTGAAGTAGGTAACTCAATGGTTCACATGATGGAACAGTACCCACACATTCCATTCACGTGGATTGAGTTTGAAAATGGTGGTCACGGTGTATTCATGATCACTCGCGAGCAGATGGTTGCTTGTGCTGACGAGTTCTCAATTTACAAAGACTAAGTTGAGTTCAATCGCTAAAAACCGCGCTTATTAGTGCGGTTTTTTTGTTTTTGGAGATTCATACTTATTGCCACAACATCTTTGAATAAAACAATCATGAAATTGAGAGAAATTAGTACTTCACTCTTTCTCTAGCTTGTTGCACGTCTCTTTCGTGTTGTTTTACTTATCGCCCTTGGCCTGAGGTAAGTTGATCAAGTTGCACATCTCATTCATATTGGAGTCTAAATTTTATACATTCTAGTTAGTTAGTTAGTTAGTTAGTTAGTGAGTTAGGGAGGATTCACGATGAGTTTTGATATTTGGTTTTACTACTTTCTGGCGGTATTGGTACTGACAGCCTCACCTGGGCCAAGCTCTCTGCTGTGCATGACTAAAGCAGTGCAATCGGGCTTTCGTCTCTCGGTTTTTACTGCGCTGGGGAGCCTAACGGCCATCACCTCGATACTGAGTCTTTCTTTTACCGGCCTTGGGGTCATTATCGCCTCATCAGAGGTAGTCTTTAATGTGATTAAATGGACAGGTGCTGCGTATCTGATCTATTTGGGTTGGAAGTCGCTTCGCTCTGATCAGCAGAGCTATCAGCTTGATGATGAAGATAAAGCGGCAAACCAGCAAAACAGAGGAAGTTACCTTCAGCACTATCTCAGTGGTTTTATTGTCGGAGCGAGCAACCCTAAAGCGATTTTGTTCTTCACCGCACTGTTCCCTCAGTTTATTGACCCAACTGCCGCACTGCTTCCACAGTTTGTTGTGTTCGCGAGCACTTTTGCTGTGATGGAGCTGTCTTGGTTATTGATGTACGCCTATTTGGGCGCAAAATCGTCTAACTGGTTGTTTGCTAAAGGGCGAGCCAAGATGTTTAACCGAGTTACCGGAGGTGTATTTATCGGTGCTGGCGCGCTTTTATCGACGACAACTCGTGCTTAAAGCATAAAAAATCTCAATTGTTACGAAAGTTTCTTGGTGCTGTAATAAAAAGTTAATATTAATGTGCTTGCCGATTTTGGTCGCTTGTCGATATATTGTATATACACGGTATATATAGTTAAGGAGCGCATTTATGCAGCATCAAGAAATGATCCAACACTCTCATTTTGGCGTTATCGGTCGTACATGGCTTTTCGCATCAGTTTCTCTAATCGCTATTCTAGCTCTAATCTAATTAGGTTTACGCAACTCGAAAATTGTTATGAATAACTGTTTTTCACGATCTTATCGCTCAACCTTATCTCAACATTGATCGTGGCTTTCTACCTTAGCAACCAGCCAAGACCCTGTAGTTAGCCACTCAACCTTTCCAGAAGTTGTTACCAAACTGTGATAATCTGACACTATTATTTGCTCAAAGTGTGTCGTTATGTCTGTTTGGGATTCTCTCTCTTTTAACAATCGATTTGTTGAACTTCCTCAAGTCTTTTACTCGCGTGTTCATCCAACACCATTACTCAACCCTCAATGGTTGGCATGGAATAGCAATTTTGCCACTGAACTTGGCTTTCCTTCGGCCAATATTACTGAACTAGATCCTGACCTGCTTAATTCCCTCTCGGGGCTGGTGGATAACGTCAATTTTGATCCGATTGCGATGAAGTACGCAGGCCATCAGTTTGGCGCTTACAACCCAGATTTGGGCGATGGTCGAGGTTTACTACTGGCACAAGTTGTCGCTAAAAGTGGCGAAACGTTCGACTTACATCTTAAAGGTGCGGGGAAAACGCCATATTCTCGAATGGGTGATGGTCGAGCGGTTATCCGTTCAACAGTTCGGGAGTATCTATGTAGTGAGGCGATGGCGGGTTTGAAGATTCCAACCACGCGCGCACTGGCAATGATGATCAGTGATACGCCTGTTTATCGCGAAAAGCAGGAGAAGGGCGCGTTGCTAGTGAGGGCATCGGAAACGCATATTCGTTTTGGTCACTTTGAACACCTTTTCTATACCAATCAATTGGCGGAGCAGCGTTTGCTTGCAGATAAAGTCATCGAGTGGCACTTCCCTGAGTGTTTAGATGAAGAAAAACCTTATGTCGCGATGTTTAATCAGATCGTCGATCGTACCGCAGAGATGATTGCCTTGTGGCAGGCTAATGGGTTTGCTCATGGTGTCATGAACACCGATAACATGTCGATCATTGGGCAAACCTTTGATTACGGGCCCTTTGCCTTTATGGATGAGTACAACTCTCGACTTATCTGTAATCACTCGGATTACCAAGGTCGCTACGCTTTCAACCAGCAGCCGCGCATTGGTATGTGGAACTTGTCCGCATTGGCGCATTCACTTTCAGCTTTGATTGAGCGTCCAGATCTAGAAGCCGCGCTAGAGATGTACGAGCCGCAGATGAATGGTTACTTTAGCCAGTTGATGCGCAGAAAGTTAGGACTGTTGTCGAAGCAAGAAGGGGATAGTCGTCTGTTCGAATCGATGTTTGAGTTGATGTCGCAAAACCGAGTCGATTATCCTCGTTTCTTCAGAGCGCTATCGGATCTCGACACGCAATCTGAGCAAGAGGTGATTGATCTAGTCATCGATCGGCAAGCAGCCAAGCTTTGGGTCGATAGTTACCTTAAGCGCTGTGAACTGGAACAGGAAAGTACCGAAGAGCGCTGTGAGAAAATGCGTGCAATCAACCCTAAATATGTACTGCGTAATTATCTGGCTCAGTTGGCAATTGATAAAGCGGAAGAGGGCGATAGCAGTGTGGTAGATGCGTTAATGGTTGTGCTTGCCGATCCGTATTCCGAGCACCCTGACTATGAATATTTAGCAGCACTGCCACCAGAGTGGGGCAAAGAGATGGAGATCAGCTGTTCTTCATAAGTGTTCTATTCAAAATAAGTGCTCAGCTCAAAATAAGCGCTTAATTTAAATGTTCGAGAAATGACACATTTCATAAAATGGGATGTGTCATTTTCCACCCATTTGAAAATTCATTTCCACTTTGCTTCCCCGTTCATTTTTCTCTCAAGCCTTATGGTTAAAGGGTTGTTAAATAAATGTAGCTAGCTGGCTCGCTAATTGCCTTAGTGAAAGCACGCAGTTCCCATTGATGGGCTGCTTTGTTTACTAAGGAGAATAATAATGTTTAAGCCTCTTACCCTGCTATCTGTCTCTGCACTTGCGCTCACAAGTTTTAATGCTGCTGCGAACTGTGATCCGGGTGAAATTGTTATCAAATTCAGCCACGTAACGAATACCGATAAGCACCCGAAAGGCATTGCTGCTTCTTTACTAGAAGAGCGAGTAAACACCGAAATGAATGGCAAAGCTTGTATGCAAGTTTTCCCTAACTCAACGCTATACGATGACAACAAGGTACTGGAAGCCCTGTTAAACGGTGATGTTCAAATGGCGGCACCTTCGCTGTCCAAATTTGAAAAATTCACTAAGAAATACCGCATTTTTGACCTTCCATTCTTGTTTGAAGACGTAGAAGCCGTTGATCGTTTCCAAAACTCAGAATCTGGTGAAAAGCTGAAGAATGCAATGAAGCGTCGTGGCCTTCAAGGTCTAGCGTTCTGGCATAACGGCATGAAGCAGATGTCGGCGAACAAGCCACTTATCAGCCCTGCTGATGCAGAAGGTCTGAAGTTCCGTGTGCAAGCGTCTGACGTATTGGTGGCACAGTTTGAGCAGTTAGGTGCTAACCCTCAGAAAATGTCATTCAAAGAAGTATACGGCGGTCTGCAAACTAAAGTTATCGATGGCCAAGAGAATACATGGTCAAACATCTACGGTAAGAAATTCTTCGAAGTACAAGACGGTGTGACAGAAACCAACCACGGTATTCTGGATTACCTAGTGGTAACGTCTAACGACTTCTGGAAAAAACTGCCTGATGACGTTCGTGATCAGCTAGGCACTATCGTTAAAGAGGTTTCTGAAACACGTAACGCTGAGTCTTCGAAAGTTAACCTAGCGAACAAAAACAACATCATCGAAGCTGGTGGTGAAGTTCGTACTCTGACACCTGAACAGCGTCAAGCTTGGGTAACAGCGCTTCAACCAGTATGGAAGAAGTTTGAGAAAGACATCGGCTCTGATCTAATCGAAGCTGCACTGGCTTCTAACCAGTAATACCGCTATTGGGTGGCGGCTCCCTACCGCCGCCCTTTATTAAAACAATTATAAGCGGAGCATTTTATGGAACAGTCTCAAATGGAACAGTCTTTATTTTCCAAAGTCGGGAGAGTTACCGACGCAATTGAAGAGTCTTTGATTGCTTTCTTTCTGGGTGCAATGACCCTACTTACTTTTGCGAACGTGGTGTTTCGATACGCGTTCAATGACAACATTTTATGGGCATTGGAACTCACCGTATTCATGTTTGCATGGATGGTGCTAGTTGGCGCTTCTTACGGCGTTAAAAAGCACTTCCACATCGGTGTTGATGTGGTTATCAACCTAGCACCAGAGAAGCTGAGAAAAGTGTATGCCTTGGTCGCTGTCACTTGTTGTCTGGCGTTTTCTATCCTTCTTTTGATTGGTTCTTGGAACTATTGGTACCCGTTCGCGACCGATCGCGCATGGTACGAAACCGACGATATTCCAATGCCGGAGATGCTTCAGTTTCTCGCTGACTGGCTAAATGAAGGTGAGCGATACGAGAAACTGCCTAGATTCATCCCTTACATGGCACTACCGATTGGTATGGCACTTCTTACATTCCGATTTGCACAAATAGCCTATCAAGTAGCGACGGGCAAGATTGACCGCATGATCGCAGGTCACGAAGCCGAAGAAGATTTGGATGCACTGAAAGCTCAGGTGGAAGCGGGAAGTGACGAAGACGCGACTGCGATTTTGGATTCGCAAAACTCCGTGAAAACGGAAGACGAAAAGCCATCTAATCAACAATCGAAAAGCAAGGACGACTAATCATGGCGATGTTATTTCTATTTTTGATGGTAATCGCTTTCATGCTGGTGGGCGTGCCGATTGCTATCTCACTGGGTCTATCCAGTATTCTATTTTTGCTGATGCACTCTGATGCGTCATTGGCCTCTGTAGCGCAAACGCTGTTTAATGCCTTCGCCGGACACTATACCTTGCTGGCAATCCCATTCTTCATTTTGGCTTCTAGCTTTATGTCGACCGGTGGTGTGGCGAAACGAATCATTCGCTTTGCAATCGCAATGGTTGGCTGGTTCCGCGGTGGTTTAGCAATGGCGTCGGTTGTGGCGTGTATGATGTTTGCAGCACTGTCTGGTTCTTCTCCGGCAACGGTTGTTGCGATCGGTAGTATCGTAATTGCAGGTATGGTGAAAAATGGCTACTCAAAAGAGTTCGCAGCAGGTGTTATCTGTAACGCGGGTACTTTGGGCATCTTGATTCCGCCTTCCATCGTAATGGTGGTATACGCTGCAGCAACTGACGTGTCGGTTGGGCGTATGTTCTTGGGTGGTGTTATCCCAGGTTTACTAGCCGGTGTGATGCTGATGATTGCTATCTACATCGCTGCACGTATCAAAAAGATTCCTGCACAGCCGTTTGTTGGATGGGGCGAAATGTTCGCAGCCGCTAAAGATGCAAGCTGGGGGCTACTGCTTATCGTCATCATTCTTGGTGGTATCTATGGTGGTATCTTTACGCCAACAGAAGCGGCGGCAGTCGCCGCCGTGTACGCGTTCTTTATTGCCAACTTCGTCTATAAAGACATGGGCCCATTCGCAGATAAAGAAAACAAAAAGCCGATGCTGGTGAAAGCGTTGCAAACCTTTGTGCATAAAGACACCAAAGATACTTTGTATGACGCCGGTAAGCTGACCATTATGCTGTTGTTTATCATTGCGAATGCTCTAATTCTTAAGCACGTGCTAACAGAAGAGCGCATTCCACAAATGATCACCGAGTCGATGCTATCGGCAGGTCTTGGTCCAATTACCTTCTTGATTGTGGTTAACGTACTGCTATTGATTGGTGGTCAGTTCATGGAGCCATCAGGCCTTCTGATCATCGTTGCTCCGCTGGTTTTCCCAATCGCAATTGCGCTGGGTATTGACCCAATCCACCTTGGTATCATGATGGTGGTGAACATGGAGATAGGGATGATAACGCCGCCAGTGGGTCTCAACTTGTTTGTGACCGCAGGGGTGGCGAAGATGTCGATGATGAACGTGGTGAAAGCGGCACTGCCGTGGGTTGGCGTCATGTTCCTGTTCTTGATAATCGTAACTTACGTGCCTTGGGTATCGACTTGGCTACCGACCACTTTGATGGGGCCGGAAATAATCACCAAGTAACACAATTAAGTACAATTTCCCCCTAACAGATAGATGAAGAGCTAAACCTCTTCATCTATTTTTTTGCCCGGGTCACGGCGAGTGGCTTTGTTTCTTCTGTCGTAACCCTTCCAACGAACGTTACTCTTGCGTCGCTCGCGCCCCGAACGCTTCTCTTCTTCGTAATGTCCGTCGATCAAAACGGTATCGGATATCGCAGGAACTGTTGTTTTCTCATTCATGGCTTAACTGGACTTGCTGTTGTCAAATTGGATGCTGAAAGTATGGTTGAGCTCATGCGTCTCTGCCAACTTAGAGCATAAATCAACAGAGGGGCATTACTTAAAATTGTCTTTGTCGATTTGGTAACGCTGCATCTTGTCGTAGAGCGTTTTTCTAGGAACGTTAAGCAGTTCCATCGTCATTTTGATACTGCCCTCATTGTCGATGAGGGCTTGTTCAATGACGGATTTTTCAAAGCTTGCGACCTGATCTGCGAGACTGGAGCAGCTTTCATGTTCAACCGTATCTCCGAGCTGCGCTAGTTTACCGAGTAAGATGAAGCGTTCTGCGGTATTCCTTAGCTCTCGTACGTTCCCCGGCCAGTCATGCGCGATAAGTTTATGAAGATCGCTGCTTGGCAATGCTTGTGCCGTTTTGCCATAGCGAGCAGCAGCAACCAACAGAAAGTGGTGGAAGAGGGCTGCAATGTCCTCTTTGCGGCTACGAAGTGGTGGCAAGTCGAGTGTGACAACATTAAGGCGATAATAGAGATCTTGTCTAAACGTGCCCTCCGCCGCGGCTTTCTTAAGGTCAACCTTGGTAGCTGCAATGACACGTATATCTAAGGGGAGTAACTGGTTAGAACCAATACGCTCAATCACTCGCTCTTGTAACACACGCAGCAGGCGGATCTGCGCTTGCATCGGCATGGATTCAATCTCATCAAGGAATAGAGTGCCGCCTTGAGCGTGTTCAAATTTGCCTACTCGCTTGGTTTCAGCACCAGTAAAGGCGCCTTTTTCGTGACCATAGAGTTCGCTTTCAATTAAGTTCTCCGGTACCGCGCCACAGTTAACTGCGACAAAATTCTGTTCACGTCTACTGCTTTGTTCATGAAGCGAGCGTGCCACTAACTCTTTACCCGTTCCAGTTTCTCCAAACAGCAAGATATCGGCACTAGTGTCAGCGACATGAGTGATGGTCGAACGCAGTTCTTGGATAACTGGTGTGTCGCCGATAATGCGTGGCCCTAAGGTTTGACTCGCTTTCAGTGATTGTTTGAGATCGCGGTTTTCGAGGATCAGCTGACGCTTTTCGATGGCACGTTTGGTGGTTTCGATCAGCCTCTCATTGGCAAATGGCTTCTCGATAAAATCATAAGCGCCATCATGAATTGATTTCACCGCCATTGAGATGTCGCCGTGCCCAGTAATCATGATCACTGGCAGCTCTTTATCTTTGTGAATGACGGTATTCAACAGATCGTGGCCAGATAACCCGGGAAGACAGATATCGGTGATTATCACATGAGGCAGTCCGTGCTCTTGAATAGCAATCAACGCTGATTCTGCGTCAGGGAAAAATTGAGCATCAATGTCTGCCAGTTCAAAGCTCTGTTCACTGGCTAGCCGCAGATCTGGCTCATCATCAATGAAATAGACATGGCACATAATGGTTCCTTTAATCGTTATTGTTATTTTGTTGTTCTGTAATTAACGGCAGACAAATAGTAAATCTTGCTCCGCCTAATGGGCTTTTGGCGTGGGTGAGTTCGCCATTTATGCCTCTTATAATCTGTTGTGAGATTGATAGTCCAAGTCCTAAACCATTTTTCTTGGTGGTATGGAATGGTTCAAAAAACTGTTGCGGCGTGTCATGCGCAAAGCCGGGGCCGTTATCGTCAATATGTAGCTGAATACATTGTTCTGAGTTTGAGTTGGTGTGGTGTTCGAACTCGAGATTAAGCTGTTTAATCTCTTGCCCTTCCATGGCCTGCATACCATTGGTGATAAGGTTAATGATCACCTGTTCTAGCTGGATAGCATTGGCTTGAATGAGCGCATCTAGCTTGTCCGGAAGGGGGGATATCGCCACTCTTTCTGCCTTCAATTGAGGTTTCATTAACTCGATAGAGGAGTGAAGCAGAGGAAGTAATTGGAGTTGCGATAGGTCTTCCGCATTTGATTTTTTGGCAAACGATCGAAGCTGATGACTGATCTTGGCCATGCGGTCAGTCAGTGATGAGATGCGTGATAGGTTGTCATCAACACGTTCGAACTTTTCTTTGGTTAAAAATAGACGCCCGTTATCGGCGTAACTGCGAATCGCAGCGAGCGGATTGTTTAACTCGTGACTGATGCTTGCGGACATCTGCCCCAAAACCGCCAGTTTCGCGGCTTGGATTAACTCATCTTGGGTCTGCCTTAACACCTTTTCTGTTTCGGTGCGTTGCAGAACCTCTGCGTGTAATTCTGATGTTCTTTCCAATACCAAAAACTCGAGCTTCTGTTTGGCTTCAGATTGCAGTCTGTCTATCTGAGCCCGACGATGGATGCGGTTTAGATTGAGCTGTAGGGCGAGATAAATGATGGCAAACACCAAGCTCAGTACCACCAGATAAGAGATCAGATCCCACCACACCAAATGAGTAGGGGAGAGTACCCTGACCGTTAATCTCGGTTGTTCAATAAAGCGTGAAGAGACAAAAAACTGCTCATGAACCAGAGGATGAAGAGATTGAATGGTGCTGGTGGATGAGTCTAGGTCGCCATTGAAGTTCAGGCTCTCAATGTTGGTATCAAGAAACTGTCTTCCCTCTTGGATCTCACGTTTACGCGCATCGTTCAATGGTTGCAAGCTTTTAAATAGCCAGTCGGGGTTACTCGACATAAACACCACGTGGTCTTTATCGTCAGCAACAAAATAGCTTTGTTTTCCTTTCCAACTTGCTTCAATCAGAGACAAATCCATCTTCACCACAATCACACCAATGATCTCCGCGGCATAAGAGACTGGGTAGGAGTAGTAATAACCGCGCTTCCCCGAAGTCGAGCCAAGAGCAAAATATTGATTTTCTTGCCCATTGAACGCGTTCTGAAAATAGGGACGAAAAGCAAAGTTACGACCAACAAATGAGTGGCTTTGATTCCAGTTACTGGCCGCAATCGTGGTACCGATATGGTCGAGCAAATAAGTGTCAGAGGCTTGTATTACCTGATTCACATGTGCCAGGTAGCGATTGGTTAGCTCTATCTGTGCAGAGTTATCAGGAGCGTGTAGCGCATCGATCAACTCTTTGTCTTTAGAAAGCAGCTCTGGAATGTGGGCGAATTTATCCAGTTGACTGGCGATATGTACAGAGAAACGGTCAAGCTTTGATTGGTGATCTTCGAGCAAACTTTGATGACTTATTTTCCACACCCAGTGACCGCCGAGAATCATCAGCAACCCATAGGTGATGAGCAGCAGAATGGGTAGGCGGGAAGGTTGAAACATAAGAGAT
The DNA here is from genome assembly GCF_030248535.1 of Vibrio sp. D404a. GTDB lineage: Bacteria > Pseudomonadota > Gammaproteobacteria > Enterobacterales > Vibrionaceae > Vibrio. Next base: position 34,001 of record NZ_JAHGAJ010000020.1, read on the forward strand.
CTCGCTGTGTATTACGGTGTAGAAAAGCGTGTCATGTACCTGAAACGCTCAAAGTGTCATAAAAAGTTCAAAAAATGAGGGCTGACAGATAGTTATAGGTTAAGGCTTTGTAACGCAGATTGTTGAAAAAGTTATCGACTCTGAGGGGTAAAACAAGAGCAAGATCTCTTTTTAAGCTTTTTCGGAAAAAAAGCCCTCGATTCCCTTGAAAAAGCCGCTATTGTCCCCATTTCCGATGTGTCGAGTGATGTTTTGATTGAATCTGACTCACTTAGGCGGACGAATTTAGAGCATTCATCATCAAGCTGAGGTGATTGGCTCGACAGAGATTAAACAGATCGCTAGAATGTCGCGTCTAAAATTTCTGTCCTGAGGCTAATCGGAGATACCTTTCCTTTTTGTAAAACAGGCTATGAACTTCACTGAAGAACATAGAAAAAAGATATCGCTGATTAGTCTGGTGTTTGATTGAATGATCACTCAGGCATCAATGCTCAATTTTAAATTAGGTGTTCGGATAGAGCACTACACAAGGATGCAGCCAACAACACGCGTTCCCAAGGAATGCACGTTACGGCTCATATGCTCAGATTATCTGAGCCAGTTTTGAGGTTTTATATAATGCAAGTTACTGTTGAAACGCTAGAAGGCCTAGAGCGCCGTCTTAATATTACTGTTCCTGCTGCTAACATCGAAGATGCAGTTACAGCTGAACTACGCAACATCGCGAAAAACCGTCGTTTCGATGGTTTCCGTAAAGGCAAAGTGCCAATGAAGATGGTTGCTAAAATGTACGGTAAAGCAGTACGTCAAGACGTGATGGGCGAAGTAATGCAGCGCCACTTCATCGAAGCGATCGTTAAAGAGAAGATCAACCCAGCTGGCGCACCAACTTTCGCACCAGTAGAAAACAAAGAAGGCGAAGATCTAGTATTCAACGCAACTTTTGAAGTTTACCCAGAAGTTGAGCTGAAAGGTCTTGAAAACATCTCTGTTGAGAAACCAGCAGTAGAAGTTAAAGAAGCTGACGTTGAAGAGATGATCGAAACTCTACGTAAGCAACAAGCAACTTGGACTGAAGTTGATGCAGCTGTAGAAGAAGGTTCTCGCGCAACTATCGATTTCGTTGGTTCTATCGACGGTGAAGAGTTTGAAGGCGGTAAAGCTGAGAACTTCCCACTAGAGATGGGTGCTGGTCGCATGATCCCTGGTTTTGAAGACGGTATCGTTGGCAAAACTAAAGGCATGGAATTCGAAATCGACGTAAACTTCCCAGAAGATTACCACGCTGAAAACCTAAAAGGTAAAGCAGCTAAGTTTGCAATCAAAGTAAACAAAGTTGAAGCTCGTGAACTTCCAGAACTAAACGAAGAATTCGTTGCTAAGTTCGGCGCGACTGACGGCGTTGAAGGTCTTAAAGCTGAAGTTCGTAAGAACATGGAGCGTGAGCTTAAGCAAGCTGTTAAGAACCGCATCAAAGAGCAAGCTATCGACGGTCTAGTTAAAGAAAACGACATCGATGTTCCAGCTGCACTTATCGACCAAGAGATCGGTACTCTACGTCAACAAGCTGCTCAACGTTTCGGTGGCAACACTGAAGCTGCTGACCAACTTCCACGTGAGCTGTTCGAAGAGCAAGCTAAACGTCGCGTTGTTGTTGGCCTTCTACTTGGTGAAGTAATCAAGTCTGAAGAGCTAAAAGCTGACGATGAGAAAGTAAAAGCAATCATCGAAGAGATGGCTACTGCATACGAAGATCCATCTGAAGTTATTGCTTACTACGAGCAAAATGAGCAAATGATGAACAACATGCGCAACGTTGCTCTAGAAGAGCAAGCTATTGATGCAATCATCGCTAAAGCTCAAGTTTCTGAGAAAGAAGTTAGCTTCAACGAGCTAATGAATCAGCAACCTGCTTAATATAGTAATATCTGACGTAGAAGGTTGACGTACGGTCGACAATTCTGCTAACAATGGTCCGTATGATTTAATCATTCGGGCCATTTATTTTAGGGACATAAGAATATGAGCTACCAAGAAAAAAATACAATGCCATCGATTATGGACGCACTAGTTCCAATGGTGGTTGAACAAACTTCCCGTGGTGAACGTTCTTACGATATCTATTCTCGTCTTTTAAAAGAACGAATCATTTTCTTAACCGGTCAAGTGGAAGACCACATGGCAAATCTTGTCGTGGCTCAACTGCTTTTCTTGGAATCAGAAAACCCAGACAAAGATATCTATCTATACATCAACTCACCTGGCGGCAGCGTAACAGCGGGTATGTCTATCTACGACACAATGCAGTTCATTAAGCCAAACGTGAGCACAGTATGTATGGGTCAAGCTTGCTCGATGGGTGCATTCTTACTTGCTGGTGGTGAGCCTGGTAAGCGTCATGTACTTCCAAATTCTCGTGTAATGATTCACCAGCCACTTGGCGGCTTCCAAGGCCAAGCGTCTGATATTCAAATCCACGCGCAAGAGATCCTAACGATCAAACAGAAGCTAAACAAACTATTGGCAGAGCACACGGGTCAGCCTCTAGAAATCGTTGAGCGTGACACTGATCGTGACAACTTCATGTCTGCAGAACAAGCTGTAGAGTACGGTTTGGTGGATTCAGTTCTTAATCACCGCGGTGAGTAATTGCCACGGCAATTGTTTAACGCAAATTGATTGAATTTGATATACACTCAAACATAGAGAGTAAAGGCTAAGAGGTTAGCGAATGACAGATAAAAGCAAAGAGGGTGGTAGCGGTAAACTGCTTTACTGCTCTTTCTGTGGCAAAAGCCAGCACGAAGTTCGCAAGTTAATCGCAGGCCCTTCTGTTTACATTTGTGACGAATGTGTCGACCTTTGTAACGACATTATTCGTGAAGAAATCAAAGATGTTCTTCCTAAGAAAGAGTCGGAAGCGCTGCCAACGCCGCGTGAGATTCGAGAGCACCTTGATGACTATGTAATCGGTCAAGAGTATGCGAAGAAAGTGCTAGCAGTTGCAGTATATAACCACTACAAGCGTTTACGTAATGGTGATACAACAGCTGAAGGCGTAGAGCTAGGTAAGAGTAACATCCTGCTTATCGGCCCTACAGGTAGTGGTAAAACGCTACTTGCAGAAACACTGGCTCGTTTCCTAGACGTTCCATTTACTATGGCAGACGCAACCACACTAACCGAAGCGGGTTACGTGGGTGAAGATGTAGAAAACATTATTCAGAAGCTGCTACAGAAGTGTGATTACGACGTTGCGAAAGCGGAACGTGGCATTGTTTACATCGATGAAATCGATAAGATTTCTCGTAAAGCTGAAAACCCATCAATCACGCGTGACGTGTCTGGTGAAGGTGTACAGCAAGCACTTCTAAAACTTGTAGAAGGCACAGTCGCTTCAGTACCGCCTCAAGGTGGTCGTAAGCATCCACAGCAAGAGTTCTTGCAAGTGGACACATCTAAGATCCTATTTATCTGTGGCGGTGCATTTGCTGGCCTAGATAAAGTGATTGAGCAACGTGTAGAAACAGGTTCTGGTATCGGCTTTGGCGCAGAAGTGCGTTCAAAAGATGAAACCAAAACAATTGGTGAGCTATTCACTCAAGTTGAACCTGAAGATCTAGTGAAGTACGGTCTAATTCCAGAATTCATTGGTCGTCTACCGGTGACAACCACACTGACAGAACTAGACGAAGAAGCGCTAATTCAAATTCTATGTGAGCCGAAGAACGCACTGACTAAACAGTACGCTGCGCTATTCGAACTTGAAGACACAGAACTTGAATTCCGCGAAGACGCACTGCGCGCAATTGCTAAGAAAGCAATGAGCCGTAAAACAGGTGCTCGTGGTCTACGTTCTATCTTAGAAGGCGTGCTACTAGAAACCATGTACGAACTGCCATCATCAACAGATGTAAGCAAGGTTGTGATTGATGAGTCTGTAATTAATGGAGAGTCTGAACCTCTTCTTATCTACAGCAATTCAGAGAACCAAGCGGCAGTTGCAGAGTAGGTCTTTTTTAGACTAGTGACTCAAATTCCAAAAGGAGGTAAGCAATTACCTCCTTTTTTTTATTCTTCCATTGAATCCAGTCGTTTAAGCCCCATATACTGCTTTATAAGTTAAAGCGGAAGAGAGAAATATATGAACTTGGAACGTTCCGAGCGTATCGAGATCCCCGTGCTGCCTCTACGTGATGTAGTGGTTTACCCACACATGGTTATTCCACTGTTTGTTGGTCGTGAAAAATCGATTACTTGCCTAGAATCGGCAATGGAAGCTAACAAACAAGTGCTACTAGTGGCGCAGAAAGAAGCGGATACTGATGAGCCTTCAATCGACGACCTATTCGAAGTAGGTACCGTTGCTACGATTCTTCAGCTTTTAAAGCTACCTGACGGCACTGTAAAAGTGCTTGTTGAAGGTCAGCAGCGTGCGAAAATTCACCAATTCAAAGAAAGTGAATTCTTCCTTGCAGATGCAGAATACGTTGTCACCTCAGAACTTGACGAAAAAGAACAAGAAGTGGTTGTTCGCAGCGCGATCAATCAATTCGAAGGCTTTATTAAGCTAAACAAAAAGATTCCACCAGAGGTACTAACGTCTCTGAATGGGATTGATGAAGCCGCTCGTCTAGCGGATACCATCGCAGCACACATGCCACTTAAACTGGTAGACAAACAGCACGTACTAGAGATTCTAGATGTGACTGAGCGTCTAGAGTTCCTGATGGGCCAAATGGAATCAGAAATTGATATCCTGCAGGTAGAAAAACGCATCCGTGGTCGTGTTAAGAAGCAGATGGAAAAATCTCAGCGTGAGTACTACCTGAATGAGCAAATGAAAGCGATTCAGAAAGAACTTGGCGAGATGGACGATGCTCCAGACGAATTCGAGACTCTGAAGAAGAAGATCGAAGAGTCAAAAATGCCGCAAGAAGCGCGTGAAAAGACCGAGCAAGAGCTGCAAAAGCTGAAGATGATGTCGCCAATGTCGGCAGAAGCAACAGTGGTTCGTAGCTATATTGACTGGATGGTTGGTGTGCCTTGGGCGAAGCGCTCTAAAGTTAAGAAGAATCTAGCGAAAGCAGAAGAGATCTTAAACGAAGACCATTACGGTCTAGAGCGTGTTAAAGAACGTATTCTTGAGTACTTGGCGGTACAGAACCGTATCAACAAGCTGAAAGGTCCAATTCTTTGTCTTGTTGGTCCTCCTGGTGTAGGTAAAACCTCGCTAGGTCGCTCTATCGCGGCTGCTACAGGTCGTAAGTACACGCGTATGGCGCTAGGCGGCGTGCGTGATGAAGCAGAGATTCGTGGTCACCGTCGTACGTACATTGGCTCTTTACCGGGTAAGCTTATCCAGAAGATGTCTAAAGTTGGCGTGAAGAATCCACTGTTCCTATTGGATGAGATCGACAAGATGTCTTCTGATATGCGTGGCGACCCATCTTCAGCGCTGCTAGAAGTACTCGATCCAGAGCAAAACAATGCGTTTAACGATCACTACCTAGAAGTAGATTACGATCTGTCAGACGTTATGTTTGTTGCTACGTCTAACTCGATGGACATTCCGGGCCCACTGCTGGACCGTATGGAAGTTATCCGTCTATCAGGTTACACCGAAGACGAGAAGCTAAACATCGCAAAACGTCACCTTGTTGATAAGCAAGTGAAGCGTAACGGTCTTAAGCCAACCGAGATCACTATCGAAGATTCAGCAATCATCGGTATTATCCGTTACTACACGCGTGAAGCGGGTGTACGTAGCCTAGAGCGTGAGATTTCTAAGATCTGTCGTAAAGCAGTGAAGAACATCCTGCTGGATAGCGATCTTAAGTCTGTGACTGTCACTATGGATAACTTGAAAGAGTACCTAGGTGTTCAGCGCCACGACTTTGGTAAAGCGGACGAGAGCAACCGAATTGGTCAAGTAACTGGCCTTGCGTGGACTCAAGTTGGCGGTGATCTTCTGACTATCGAGACAGAAGCGATGCCGGGCAAAGGTAAGCTAACGCAGACTGGTTCTCTTGGCGACGTAATGAAAGAGTCGATTCAAGCGGCGATGACTGTGGTACGTTCTCGCGCAGAAAAACTGGGTATCAACTCAGATTTCTACGAGAAGCGTGATATCCACGTTCACGTACCTGAAGGTGCGACACCAAAAGATGGCCCAAGTGCGGGTATCGCAATGTGTACAGCATTGGTGTCTAGCCTAACGGGTAACCCTGTGAAAGCTGAAGTCGGTATGACAGGTGAAATTACCCTTCGTGGTGAAGTTTTACCTATCGGTGGCTTGAAAGAAAAACTGCTTGCTGCACACCGTGGTGGCATCAAAACAGTACTGATTCCAAAAGATAATGAGCGTGATTTGGAAGAGATTCCAGACAACGTAATCGCTGATCTGGAAGTGATTCCAGTGCAGTGGATTGATGAAGTACTGAAAGTTGCACTAGAACGAGATCCGTCAGGGGTCGAGTTTGTCGCTGAAAAATAGTGATGAGCAGCAAAAATAAGTAAAGAATTACGCTGATGAGCTTAAAAAGGCTTGTCAGCGTTTTTTTTGGGCGCTAAGTTAATTGACTAAAGCCGCAAGCCCTTTTGCAATAAGGCTTTCGGCTAAATTAAAACCAAAATGGAACGTACCGTCATCCTAAATTAGTCGCAGATGACAAAGAGGGGAAACACAGTGAATAAAACACAACTAGTAGAATCAATCGCAGAAAACGCAGATATCTCTAAAGCTTCAGCTGGCCGCGCTCTAGACGCATTCATCGAAGCAGTTGGCACAACACTTCAATCAGGTGACCAAGTAGCACTTGTTGGTTTTGGTACTTTCAGTGTACGTACTCGTGCAGCTCGCACAGGTCGTAACCCTAAGACTGGTGAAGAAATCCAAATTGCAGAAGCAAAAGTACCTGGCTTTAAAGCTGGTAAAGCACTAAAAGACGCATGTAACTAATATTGCGGTACCTAGGCGCTCGTTAAGCCAAGGTAGCAAGATGCGTTAGCTGTTTGAAAAATGATGTTTCATTCTTAAACAGTTATTGTGCAAAGCACATTGAACTAATTTAAATTATGCGCATCCTACTGATGCGCATTTCTTTTTCTGATAATATCGCGTGAATAAGATTTTTATGTTGAAGCCCATGCTTCATATCCGGAGAGCACTTAAATTATGATGGATCGATTACGCGAAGGCGTGAATAGCATCGCGGTAAAAATTATCCTTGGGTTGATTATCCTGTCATTCGTATTCGCAGGTGTAGGCAGCTACATCACAGGTGGCGGTAACAACGCGGCAGCGAAAGTTGGTAATACTGAAATCGGTCGTGGTGAGTTTGAACAAGCTTACCAAAACGAGCGTAATCGTATGCAATCACAACTTGGCGATTACTTCTCTCAAATGCTTGCAGACCCTGCATACGTAGAGTCTTTCCGTAGATCAGTACTTGATCGCATGATCAACGACGTACTGCTTGAGCAGCAAGCTGAATCACTTGGCCTACGCATCAGCGATTCACAAATCCGTACGATGATTCTTGAGATGCCACAGTTCCAAACTGCGGGTCAATTTGATCAAGAAGTTTACCAAGCGGCACTTCGTCGTGCAGGCTTTGGTCCAGAAAGTTTTGCTGAGTACATGCGTCGTGACCTAATGCGCAACCAACTGGTAACTGCACTACAAGGCAGTGAGTTTGTTCTACAAGGTGAGATCGACACGCAAAGCAAACTGATTGCTCAAACTCGTGATATCCGCACGGTGACGCTATCTGTTGCTGAACTGGCGAAAAACGTTGAGCTAACAGAAGAAGAGATTGCAGAGTACTACCAGCAAAACCCTCTAGCGTACACTCGCCCAGAGCAAGCTAAGGTGTCTTACATTGAACTTTCTGCTGAAGCACTGAAAGGTCAAATCAACGTAACTGACGAGCAAGCTGAGCAGTACTACAACGAGCACCTAGACAAGTACTCGACAGAAGAGCAACGCAAAGTAAGCCATATCCTTGTTCAAGGTGACGACGAAGCGAAAGCACAAGCGATTCTTGACGAGCTAAACGCAGGTGCTGATTTTGCAGCACTAGCAGAAGAGAAGTCGGACGATTTCGGTAGCGCTGATGTTGGTGGTGACCTAGGTTGGATCGAGCGTGATGTGATGGACCCTGCTTTCGAAGATGCAGCTTTTGCACTTCAAAATGTAGGTGATACAACGGGCCTAGTTAAGTCTGAGTTTGGTTACCACATCATCAAGCTAGACGAGCTACAAGACTCTAAAGCACAACCATTCTCTGAAGTTGCAGCTGAAATCAAGCAAGAGCTGCTAGACCAAGAAGCGGTTGACCAGTTCTACGAGCTACAGACTGAACTTGAGAAAGTTGCATTTGAGTACCCAGATTCACTGGATGACTCTGCAGAAGCGATTAACGCTAAAATCCATACAACGGATTTCGTTTCTCAAATCGATGCGCCTGAGCTTCTTAAGACGCCATCAGTAATGCAAGCGATTCTTAGCCCAGAAGTGAAAGAAGACGGTCTAAACTCGGAAGTTATCGAAGTGGCACCTGAGCATGTTATCGTCGTTCGTGTTGAAGAAACGCGTGACGAAACCGTTCTACCGCTAGAAGAAGTGAATGACCAAGTTGTAGCAGCACTTTCTAACGTGAAAGCAGAGCAGCAAGCAATTGAACTGGGCGTTTCTCTAGTTAATGAGCTGAAAGCGGGTAACGAAGCGGTACTGGCTGAAAATGACCTAGCGTTTAGCGAACTTGAAACGATTGACCGTAGCTCTCCACTAGCAAGCTCTGTGTTTGCATTTGCGAAGCCTGAAGCGGATAAAGCGGTATTTGGTCAAGCGAAAGACCAGAACGGCAACATCGTTGTTGTAGAGCTTTCTAAGGTGACTGCAGATATCAACCCAGCTTACAGCACTCAAATCGGTGCACAACTAGAGCGTGTTGGTAATCAACAAGACCTAACGAACGTTCTGAACGTACTTCGTAAGAATGCAGACGTTGAATACTACATCGTAGGTCAAGGTCAGTAATAGCAAGGTACGTGATTGATAGCTTGAAGAGTAGGTTTGCGAGTCAGCCTACACGACAATGAAAATCAGATGTAACTCAAAGCGGGTCACTTAGGTGGCCCGCTTTATTTTTATCTATACAAACTACAGTGGCTATTTCTGACAGAGTAACGTTAAGTTTTCATATCATGAAACGGAGCGAAAAATGAAATACCTACATACTCTCTTAATGTCTTTTGTGATTGCCTTTAGTGCTTCAGTTTGGGCAGATAGCCCGTCTAAAGCCGAGCTGTATGAGGGAATTGAAGTTACGGTAAATATAAATACGGCTACAGCAGAAGAGTTGTCTGCTTTGTTGGTGGGAATCGGTAACAAGAAAGCGCAAGAAATTGTGCAGTATCGCGACCAAAATGGCGCGTTTGAAAAGCCGGAAGACCTCGCCAATGTAAAAGGTATTGGCTCGGCAACGGTTGAGAAGAACCGTAAAAGAATTGAGCTGTAATAGGACTAAATATGAAGGGGTGAGCCCTTCATATTCTTCGTTTTACCTTAACCCAAGCCAACAGAAAACCACCTATCGCCCCAATGAGATGGGCTTCAATCGCAACACGAGCATTGATCAATGCGCCTGTTGTAGTAGAAGGCCCCACAAACTGCTCCCATGCGACTTTCGCAACTAGCCCTGCAACCAGTAACCAACTTGAGCGTCGCCCTGTCAGCGCCTCTGTCAGTGCGAATACACCAAACAGCCCGTGTAGGGTTCCAGATAAACCGACATAACTTTGGATATCGGTCGCTAAAAGTCCCGTTCCGGTAAATAGGCTGACAATTAACAGATAAGCTAGGAGTCGTACTCGGCTTGGTTGAAATACAAAACAGATCACCCATAATCCAGCAAGGTTCATTGCCAAATGCGAAAGGTTGGTATGGGAAAAGTTTCCTGTTACGATGCGCCACCATTGTCCATTGGCGATCGCATTATGATCCCAAACGACCCAAGATTGAATCGGGTCGAACTGGAACAGCACACACATCAGTGAAGTAAAAACTAAAGCAGGGTACACCGTAAATCCATGTCTCGTTATTGCCCCCAGTGCCGTAAGGCCTTGAAAGCGTGTATTTGCCAGTGGATAACTCCACTCGAATCGGATGTTGAGCTTATCATTCTTCAGCACCCATCAGAAGAGCACAGGCCGATGGGTACCGCACGTATCTTGTCATTGTCTCTCGAAAATAGTGTGACTTTGATTGGTGAAGATTTTTCTGACCATGAATTGCTTAACCGTTTATTGAGCGACGAGGGTTATCACCACGCGATTTTGTATCCTGGAGAGTCTTCTCTATCGGTCGAACAGCTGACTGAAAATAGTTCGGGTGGTAGAGCGAATAAAAAACTGCGTGTGATTTTGCTCGACGGGACTTGGAAGAAAGCCTTCAAGATGTGGCAAGTGTCTTCTAACTTACAGCGACTCGATACCCTACACCTGCCTAAAGAGCTAAAAGGTAACTATAGGATTCGCAAAGCGCCAAGTGAGAATAGCCTCTCGACGGTTGAAGCTGGCTATCACTTGTTGAGCTTACTTCAGCCATCACGAGATTTTACCCCTCTGCTTACAGCATTTGATCGAATGATTCAGTTTCAAATCGACCAAATGCCGCCGGGTGTGTTTGAGAAAAATTACTTAGGCTAGGTGCGTCTCAGTGAAGCTTAGCTTGTTAGAACTCGGTATGTGCCGAGAACAGTTGTTGGTGCATTTTCTGGGCAAGATCATCAGTCATTGATGAGATATAGTCCGCAATCACCCTCATCTTACGACACTCTTCAGTGTGTGCTTGCCACTGTTTTTTAATAGGTAGCGGCAATAGACGCTCAGGGTCGGCGCTAAAGGCTTCAAACATATCCATAATGATCTGCTGTCCCTTGTATTCAATGACCTGAACTTGCGGTACTTGAATGACGTACTCACTCACGAAGTGCTTGAGCTTATCTAATGTTAGATCCATGCTCGGTTCAAGATAGGCGTTGTAAGAGAGCAATGGGTTCTCGAAGTTCGCATCAACAGGCTTAATCGAGATACTGGTCAGTAGGGCATTGACGATTCCGCCAATCGCATCTTTGCGGCGGTATTGCTCTCCAGAAAAGAGCATCTCAGTAATCGAATCTAGATGGCGAGCGATCCAAGGGTCATCGGCATCTTGAAGCTGAGGGTAGGCTGACTCCATCCACTGGGCTTTAGTCACCGAACCCAACACAATCGCATCCTCTAAATCGTGGACGCCGTAGGCGATGTCATCGGCCAACTCCATGATTGAACAGTCTAAAGACTTAAACTTGGTTTTATTGTGCTCAAAAGCGCCCACTTCGGCTTGTCTCGGCTGTTTAATCAGTGCTTGGTCGCCGTCAGAGAGCGGTGCAAGTACCCAATCAAACAGAGCTTCGTCGTGGTCGTAGATCCCTTTGGCGGGCATCCAATCTTTGGCTCTTAGCTGTCTTTGGTGCTTAACCGGTTTGTGCATCGACTTGGCTTTGATCTGACTGATCAATGATGGGTATTTAATCAGGCCGAGCAGAGTACGTCTTGATAGATTCATACCGTGATGTTCAGTGTAAGGCTCTAGCTGGGTCACGATACGAAAAGTTTGAGCATTACCCTCAAAGCCGCCGTAGTCACGCATCATATAGTTAAGCGCCACTTCACCACCATGCCCATAGGGAGGATGTCCAATGTCGTGGGCAAGACATAGAGAATCAATCAAACTGTCAGAGGGCAATAGTTCACGAAACTCAGGCTGCTTCTTTTTAAGTTGGGCAACGATACCTGTACCCAACTGTGCGGCTTCAAGAGAATGAGTAAGGCGCGTACGGTGAAAGTCGTTGATGGCGGTTCCGTGAACTTGGGTCTTCGCTTGCAATCGTCGAAAGGCTGCAGAGTGAAGCACACGAGCTCGGTCACGTTGATACGGACTTCTGTGGTCATCTCTACGGATTTTATGTTCGTCGTCGTTGCGTGCCTGCCACTGTTCAGCAAGCATCAGAGTCGGTGTGTTTGAAACCGTCAAATGAGCACCTATTGGTTAGGAGTGATAGTCACAACTTATACCTAGCTAACTTATCTCGTCTAGTGATAATTCGAAGCTTGGCGCGAAAGTCGTTAAAAAATAATCCATTTCTGGGCTGGCGCGTTGTGAAAGGGTCTCTTCTAAGCGCCTTTTGGCTTGTTCAAACTCATGGTTGCCGGCGCTGAGCTCTTCCAAACATTTGAGGTAGGCGCAGATGGTGTCGGCCTGCTTGACGATGCTTTGCTCATCTTGATTAGCGCTTCCAGAGAGTAGAAATGGTGCAAAGTCCTCTCTAAATTCTTCAGGCAACATCGACAATAAGCGCTGTTCGGCAGCGGCTTCTATCTTTTTGTATTCGTTGGCGATGTCTGGGTTGTAATACTTCACAGGCGTAGGGAGATCACCCGTCAGAACTTCACTAGTGTCGTGGTACATTCCAAGTAAGGCAATGTGCTCTGGGTTGAGCTGGCCCCCAAACTTCTTGTTCTTGATGACAGCCAATGCGTGGGCGACAAACGCAACCTGTAAGGAGTGCTCAGAGATATTTTCGGTAGAGACAGAACGCATTAGAGGCCAACGTTGAATCAGCTTCATGCGGGCAAGATGAGCAAAGAAATGGCTTTGAGTCATACGCTTCCTTCCTAAATGACAAAAGGCTCCAGTAGGAGCCTTTTAAGAATAGAAGCGATTCAGGCTAAATTAAAGCCTTGTTATCTATGAATTATTCTTGGCTATAGGTCGATAGGAAGCGCTCAAGGCGACCAATCGCGGTTTCCAAGTCTTCAATGTGCGGCAGGGTCACGATTCGGAAGTGATCTGGTTTCGGCCAGTTAAAGCCAGTACCTTGCACGAGCAGTACTTTCTCTTGCTTGAGGAAATCGAGTACGAACTTCTGGTCGTCCTTGATGTTGTACATCTCAGTATCGATTTTCGGGAACAGGTACATCGCGCCTTTTGGTTTCACACATGACACACCTGGGATCTTGTTGATCAGCTCCCAAGCTCGGTCACGCTGTTCTAACAGGCGGCCGCCCGGCAGGATCAGTTCGTTGATACTCTGATAACCGCCTAATGCTGTCTGAATCGCGTGCTGCATCGGCACATTTGCACACAGACGCATGGACGCGAGCATTTCGAGGCCTTCTACATAGCCCTTCGCAAGGTGTTTAGGACCCGTTAGGAACATCCAACCGCCACGGAAGCCACAGACTCGGTAAGCTTTAGATAGACCGTTAAAGGTCACCATTAGGATATCTTCGGCAAGTGTTGCAATAGAGGTGTGTACTGCACCGTCGTAAAGCACTTTGTCGTAGATCTCATCGGCGAAGATCATCAACTTGTGTTCACGAGCAATCTCGATCACTTGCAATAAGAAGTCGCGACTGTAAACGGCACCGGTTGGGTTGTTTGGGTTAATAAGAACAATGCCGCGCGTCTTTGGCGTGATCTTAGCGCGCATGTCATCTAGGTCTGGATACCAGTCGTTCTCTTCATCACACATGTAGTGAACGGCTTTACCGCCTGATAGCGCAACAGAGGCTGTCCACAGTGGGTAGTCAGGAGCGGGAACTAAGATTTCATCGCCATTATTTAGCAGTGCTTGCATCGACATTACGATAAGCTCTGATGCACCGTTTCCGATGTACACATCTTCAACGTCTAGGTTGCGCAGTCCTTTCTTTTGGTAGTGCTGCACCACGGCTTTACGTGCAGAGTAGATACCTTTCGAATCGCAGTAACCTTGAGATGTCGGAAGGTTGCGGATTACGTCAACGAGGATTTCATCTGGGGCGTCAAAACCAAACGGGGCCGGATTACCAATATTTAGCTTCAGGATTTTATGTCCTTCTTCTTCCATGCGTTTAGCATGTTTTAGTACAGGTCCCCTGATCTCATAGCATACACTGTTGAGTTTTGACGACATCCCGATATTTTGCATTGCCGATTTCCTAAAAATTATTTAAATACTTTATTAAAGTACCCTAAATTGGCGTTTGATAGAATAAAAATCTGAACAATAAGATAATTCCGGATAACCTTTAGCCAATGGACTTTCTGGCGGTGAGGAGAGGGTTTTCATAAATGCTGACATAAGCGTTACAAGTCAGGCGCGGAGGCGCGTAAAATCACAGGAATACCGAAAAGATTTTAGACATTCTTGATCTAAGTAGGTGCTACCCATAAAGTATCAAACTAATATAATAATAAATTAGATGTGAACGAGGTCGATTTGTCACATTTCCAACAAACCATCTCCGCTTTGATTGAGCGAGTTCAAAATGCCCAAGCTGGCGAAGTTCGTTGTGTTGAAGTTCTTAAGCAAAAACCACCGTTTGCATTTATTGATTGGCTTCATGCTCAACCGCTATTCCCCAAATTCTACTGGCAGTCTCGTGACACTCGAGAAGAGGTCGTTGCGCTAGGACAACTTCATACCTTTTCTGATCCCGCTCCCGCTTATGCAATCCTCGGTGAAGAGCAACGCATCTGGGGTGGCCGCTCTTTTGATGGGCACACTGAAAAGAATCGACGCTGTATGGAGTCGTTTTTCTTCCTGCCACAAATTGAGCTGATCCGCTTTGATGACCAATGGTCTTTGGCGGTGAACTTAACGCCTGATCGTATTACGTCGATTAATGCTTTGAAAAAGTTATCGGCAGACGCAGCCGTATTGTCACCATTGACCGCTCATATTGAGCAAATCAATCACACTCCAGAACAGCCTGAGTGGAACGGCCTTGTTGAAAAAGTCCTAACCGGTATTGAAAACGACGATTTCAAGAAAGTGGTGTTGGCTCGAAAAACCACAGTGCAGCTTGATGAACCGATTTGTGCCGCGCAGCTTCTCAAAGCCAGCTATCAAAAGAACCACAACAGCTTTCACTTTATGTTGGTTCTCGACTCGAAACACAGTTTTATTGGCTCGACACCTGAAAGGTTGTACAGCCGTCATGGCACTGAGCTAGATACAGAAGCACTGGCGGGTACGATAGGTCGTGGTAACAGCGCCTCTTCAGATATGGAGCTAGCCAATTGGCTTACTCAAGATCAGAAGAACCTGAACGAGAACCAGTATGTGGTGGACGACATTGTGGACCGCTTAACAGCGTATTCTCACTCTGTGAACGTCGAGAAAGAGGCTCGATTGGTTCGCCTTCGTAAAGTACAGCATTTAAAACGTCATATTCATGCACAGCTACATGCCGGGGTCAACGGGGTACAACTACTCGGCACGCTGCAACCCACTGCCGCTGTAGCGGGTTTACCTCGCAAAGAGTCAATGGACTTTATCTTGAAACATGAACCGTTTGCTCGAGGCTGGTATGCGGGCTCTGTGGGTTATATCAGTCATCAACGTGCTGAATTCTGTGTCGCTATTCGCAGCGCTTTGATCGTCAACGATCAGGTACAGCTGTTTGCTGGTGCGGGGATCGTACCCGGATCTGTTGCCGAGCACGAATGGCAAGAATTGAACAAGAAGATGTCGACGCTGTTGAGTTTGATCTCTGAGCACCCGCCATTGGGTGTGGCATCATGAGTTCACAACCTTTGAATCATGACCAAGCCGTTCTCAATCGAATTTGGTCATCGACGCTGCTAGAAGAGCTAGCGCGCAGTGGGGTAGAGCATGTCTGTATTGCGCCAGGCTCGCGTTCTACGCCGCTAACTTTAGAAGCACAAGCCAACACCAAATTGACTATCCACACGCATTTTGATGAGCGTGGCCTTGGCTTTTTTGCACTCGGCTTAGCCAAAGCGACGCAAGGAAAAGTGGCGGTTATCGTGACGTCTGGTACCGCGGTTGCCAATCTTTTACCGGCTGTGGCTGAAGCGGGATTAACTTGTGAATCATTGATTTTACTGACCTCAGATAGGCCCGTTGAATTGGTCAATTGCGGTGCAAACCAAGCGATACAGCAATTGGGGATTTTTTCGCAGCACGTTGAAGGCGCACTTAACCTGCCAAGTCCAACGACCCAAGTATCATTGAACTGGTTGTTGAGCTCTCTCGATGACGTGTTAGCGCGACAAAGTGCTCATGGCGGCCCTGTTCACATTAATTGTCCATATCCAGAGCCGCTCTATTCTAACGAGTCTGCGGATATCTATCGTGACTACTGCGCATCGGTGGCTAATTGGCAGGAGAGCGAAAAAACCTACACCTCAAAATCCTATCGCCTTACTGCGACAACGCCTAACGTATCACCGTGTGATTATCTTGAACGCCGCGGTGTTGTAGTCATAGGTTCGCTGGAACTTGAACAAGCTAAAGCAGCAAAGCAGTTCGCTGAATCGTTGGGTTGGCCTGTGTTGTGTGACCCACAATCTGGCTTGGAGAGTGAATGGCAGTATTACGACTTGTGGTTGCAAATCCCAGAAGCTGCGCGCGGCTTGAGCGAGTGTGACTGTATTATTCAATTTGGTGAACGCATTGTATCTAAGCGCCTGAACCAGTGGATGAAGCAACAAGCGAGAGCATTTACTCCGCAGCAGTACCTTGTCATATCTTCAGACAGTCACTGCATCAACCAAGATCACCTCCCTCAAACGCATATTGTAGCGCAGCCTGTTCAGTGGGTTGCTAGCCAAACATTGCCGAGCTTACACGCACACTATGCTGGCTGGGCAGAGAGTGTCAAAGCCGTGTCTCAGTGCGTGGCTCAGCAAGCGCACGCTCAACTCATGAACGACGACCAATTAACAGAGCTCAGTGTCGCGGTCGATTTGTCGGCTAGACTTAGAGGGCGAGAGTTGTTTGTTGGAAACAGCCTAATGGTGAGATTGGTGGATATGTTGTCGGCAGTGCCAAGCCGCTCTGTTTACAGTAATCGTGGCGCGTCAGGAATCGATGGATTGGTCGCTACAGCGGCGGGTGCACTCAAAGTCAATCAACAACCGATGTTGATGCTGATTGGTGACACTTCTCTGCTCTATGACTTGAACTCTTTGGCTCTGCTTAGCGAATCTGAAACACCTATGGTTATTGTGGTGACCAACAATGATGGCGGTGCAATTTTTGACTTACTACCCGTTCCTCAGCAACAGAAACAATCTCTCTATCAGATGCCTCATGGGTATAGCTTTGAACACGCAGCGGCGCAGTTCCGATTGCAATACGCAGCCCCTGAAACCCTCACTCAATATCAGAATGTTATTGAATCACATTTTGAGCAGGGAAGTGGTGCACTACTGGTGGAGGTCAAAACCCCGCCAGAGCAGGCATCTAGTTTATTGAAGCAGTTCAATTCAATGTTAAAAGAGGCGTTAGCCTAAGGAGTCGACATGCTTTTCTCCACCTATTATCCCGCTGAGCAAACCTCATCAGAGAAGCCTTTGCTTGTATTTTTGCATGGTCTACTCGGAAGCGGAGAGGATTGGAGTGCATGTCACTCATATCTATCTGAATATCCGCGATTGTGTATCGACTTACCCGGGCACGGCAAGAGCTGTTTTGTTGACCCGGTAGGCTTTGATCACTGTTGTGAGAAAATCGTCCAGAATGTGCAGTTTCAGCTGCAGCAATATCAGCTCCCAGAAGACTATCCCATTGTTTTAATTGGTTACTCACTCGGCGGCCGCTTAGCCATGTATGGCGTCACTAGCCACAAGTTTGAGGGGTTAAACTTGGTGAAGGTGGTGGTGGAAGGCGGCAACTTTGGCCTCGATTGTGACGATGCAAGAGCGCAACGTCTAGTGCACGATACCCAGTGGGCGGTACGCTTTGCACAGCAATCAATTGAAGATGTTTTAGACGATTGGTATCAACAAAGCGTCTTTTCTTCACTAAATCATGAGCAAAGACAAACTTTGGTCATAAAGCGTAGTGGTAACCTTGGAGTATCCGTAGCAAATATGTTGTTATCTACATCACTCGCTAAGCAACCGGATTTACGTGCCACATTGAAATCTTGTGAGCATCAACTGCATTATATTTGCGGTAAAAAAGATCGTAAATTCATTGAATTGGCAGAGAGTAGCGGCTTTGAATTTAGTCAGGTCGATCATGCAGGACATAACGTCCATTTTGAGCAACCTGAACTATTTTCCAATTTGATCATCCAATGCATTAATAAGCATGATTGAACTCGTAGTCAGAGCATTACGTAAAAACGCTTTATGTAGATAGCAATTGATACAGTCATTGCGACGCTGTCATGAATCGGCAGCGATCACGAATATAACAATGGGAACCACCATGGCGAAAACAGTAGGCATCACCGAAGAAGAACTTTACGCAGCAGTAAACTGGAGCGATGAAGGCAGTCAATATGAAGACATCCAATACCACAAGTCAGACGACGGTATTGCGAAGATCACGATTGCGCGTCCTCAAGTTCATAATGCGTTTCGTCCACAAACCGTAAAAGAGATGATTAACGCACTGGCTGACGCTCGTTACGACGAGAAAGTAGGCGTAATTATTCTGACTGG
Organism: Vibrio sp. D404a; assembly: GCF_030248535.1. Taxonomy (GTDB): domain Bacteria; phylum Pseudomonadota; class Gammaproteobacteria; order Enterobacterales; family Vibrionaceae; genus Vibrio. Next base: position 52,518 of record NZ_JAHGAJ010000020.1, read on the forward strand.
CTTGGGTGAGAAAGCATTCTGTTCTGGTGGTGACCAAAGTATCCGTGGCGATTACGGCGGTTACCAAGATGATTCAGGCACACACCACTTAAATGTATTAGATTTCCAACGCCAAATCCGCACGTGTCCTAAGCCTGTCATTGCTGCCGTTTCTGGTTGGGCTGTTGGCGGTGGTCACGTACTGCACATGATGTGTGACCTAACGATCGCCGCTGAAAATGCACAATTTGGTCAAACTGGCCCGAAAGTAGGCTCATTTGATGGCGGTTGGGGCGCTTCTTACATGGCTCGTATCGTGGGTCAGAAGAAGGCTCGCGAAATCTGGTTCCTATGTCGCTTCTACGACGCTCAAGAAGCGGTGGACATGGGCTTAGTGAATACGGTTGTTCCTGTAGAAGACCTAGAGAAAGAGACGGTACGTTGGTGTCGTGAGGTTCTACAACACAGCCCAATGGCACTGCGCTGCCTGAAAGCGGCACTTAACGCAGACTGTGATGGTCAAGCGGGTCTACAGGAGCTAGCAGGTAATGCCACTATGATGTTCTACATGACGGAAGAGGGCCAAGAAGGTCGTAATGCCTTCAACGAAAAACGTCGCCCCGACTTCGACAAGTTCCCTCGTAACCCATAACCCATTCAAACAACACAATGAGTCGCATAATGCGGCTCATTGTGTTTTTAAAGCTTTTGTTCACTAGGAAGGCTTATGAACACGATCAATACAATACGCACTGCCAAACTCTATCGTTATCAGTTACTTATGGATAGCGGTGTGGTGCTACGTGATAGCAAGTTGAGTCAACGTATCGGTTACGTGATTCAATTAGAGAGTGACGGGAAGCAAGCGCTCGGAGAAGTTTCTCCACTGCCGGGTTTTAGCTTGGAAGATACAGAGCAAGCGGGTATTCAGCTGCAAGAGCAGTTAGAGTTGTGGAGCCACAATAAGCCGCTCACCCCTTATGAAGACCTCTACCCGTCGGTTGCTTTCGGTTTGTCGATGGCGATGATGGAGCTTGAGGGTGAATTGGGAGAGCAGGGCAACTACCGCGCTGCGCCACTGTGTACGGGTGACCCTGATGAATTGATACCTGTACTTAATGAGATGGAAGGTGAGAAGGTCGCGAAAGTTAAGGTCGGCCTCTATGAGGCGATTCGTGATGGCATGCTAGTAAGCCTGTTTTTAGAATCAATTCCTGATCTGAGCCTACGTCTTGATGCCAACCGCGCTTGGAAGCCAGAGAAAGCCAAACAGTTCATTAAGTACATTTCGCCGTCATTGCGTCAGCGTATTAGCTTTATCGAAGAGCCGTGCCAGCAACCAGAAGACAGCTTAGCGTTTGCGATTGATAACGGCGTTGCCATTGCTTGGGATGAAACCTTGCAAGATGCGGTTAAGCGTTCTGATTTCAATCTCAGTGATCTCACGGGTGCTAAAGCGGTGGTAATTAAGCCGACTCTAATTGGTTCTGTTGAACGCTGCGTGGCCATCATTGAGCGAGCAAAACAGCTGGGTATTAAGCCGGTTCTTAGCTCCAGCATTGAAACTAGTCTCGGCCTGACACAAATTGCACGCCTAGCGCATCAATACCTGCCTGATGAGGTTCCGGGCTTAGACACCATCGGTCTGTTCCAATCTCAACTTGAAGTGGCATGGCCGAACAGCGATCTACCACTAGAGCCGTTAGAAAATCAGCTGCTGATCTGGCAGTCGTAAGCGGTTTGCATCCTCAACATCAATACAGCTCATCAAACTCTGATGAGCTGTTAACTTCTTCATCAAGTGCACTCGTGAACTCTACTCAATCCTTATGGCAGCACTGGGCTAAAACGACTCCTAATAGCTGCGCTTTAATTACCGCTTCTCAAACAATCAATTGGCTTCAGTTTAGTGACTTGGTTGAACGTTATTCTGGTTATCTGCACGCGCAAGGACTGTCTCACGGCGACATACTGACTGTAGTGGGCAGAAACAGCTGTGAGTTAGTGGTGGCTTATCTGGCATCACTAAAACTGGGTGTATTGGTGGCGATGACCATGCCTCAGCCGCCATCCAAGCTTGAGCAGAAGTTGACGACTCTGTATCGTCAAGGTCAGCGCCGCTTTGTCGCCTTTACTGACACCCAATCAGAAATGGCTGACCTCGATGCTCAACTCATCGAGCTACCGAGCTTAAATGCGATTGCTAGCTTTGAATGCTCTACGAGTCTCGATAGACATAGCGAGAAAAGTGACCTTGCCTCTATCGTGTTCACATCGGGTTCGACGGGCAACCCCAAAGCAGTCGCGCATACCTCTGAGCAGCACATCGCATCGGCGAGTGGACTGTTGGCGCAGTTCGAGTTTGGTTCAACACACTCTTGGCTTTTGAGCTTACCTATGTATCACGTCTCTGGGTTGGCGATTATTTATCGTTGGCTGGTGGCGGGTGCAACGCTGAAAGTGGGTCATCAAGGGTTAGAGAGTGACATCAAGGGTTGTACTCATGCATCACTGGTCGCGACTCAGCTTAGACGCTTGCTTGATAGTGAGTGTCCACTCTCGCTGAGTTATGTATTGCTTGGTGGCAGTCATATTCCAAATCAACTTGCTTTGGAAGCCAACCAACGCGGTATCGAAACTTGGATCGGTTACGGCATGACGGAAGCGGCATCAACGGTAACGGCAAAGCCAGTTGATGCACACTCAGATGCGGGATGCGTGTTGCCAAATCGCGCAATTAAGATTGACCAAGGCCGAATTTGGATAGGCGGCGACACCTTAGCGAGTGGTTACTATCATCAGGGGCAAATTACGCCGTTGAAAAATCAGCAGGGGTGGTTCGATAGCAAAGATCTCGGTAGGTGGGAAGGTGAGCGCATCACCATCATTGGACGAGCGGATAACCAATTCATTTCTGGCGGTGAGAATATCCACTGTGAAGAGATAGAGTCAGCCCTCAACAAGCACTCAGCGATACGACAAGCCTTTGTTGTTCCAGTTGATGATAAAGAGTTCGGACAGCGTCCAGTAGCGATCATCGACTGCGACCAGTTAGAAAGTGCCGATGTCTATCAGGCGTTTCTGTTGAAATATCTAGAGAAATTCAAAATTCCTAAGAACTACTATGCAATGCCACAACTGAAACAAGAAGGTATTAAGGTTTCGAGGAAGCAGTTGGCGGACTGGCTCAAAAGTAAGACGAGTTAACCAGAGCAGTAGCTTAGTCGAAATGGGTATGAAATAGTTCAAAACAGAATTTATTATCTTTATAACTATCTATCATAATGAAGCCTGATTATAAGGGACTATTGAATAAGGCTTCAGACATGAAAATTGCTCTTATCTTTGCAGTTCTGCTGCAACTAGGACAAGCTCTCATCTCGCATGGATTAACTCGCTCTCTTGCTGAGCTGACAGCATTTGTATTGGTGGTAGTATTAGTGATGATGCAGAGAAAGGAAAAACAGTCCAAGACGACAGTCACGCAGTAAGCGTCAATCAATCCGTCTAAGAAAGCGCCTCGAAAAAAGAACCCTCACCACTGTGGTAACAATGGTGAGGGTTTTTCGTTTTTGAGCTGGGCGTCTTTGAGCTGGATTTTAGGTTAGGCGAAGAGGAGCCAACTTAGCGAGCCAACAGAGATCAACACCCACATGGTGATGCCAAACATAAGTGGTTTCGGGCCAGCCGCTTTCAGTTTCTCAACAGAGATGCCACAGCCAATCAAAAACAGACATACAACTAATGCACGCTTAGAAATATCAAAGATCCCTTGATACACCATCTCAAACTGTGGCAGTAAATCGCTGACTGCAATGGCTGCACAGTAGAAGAAAATGAAGTAAGGAATGGTGATTTTCTTCTCTTCACTCTTGAAGATCATCGCACTGACAAGAGCAATTGGAATGATCCAAAGAGCACGAGCCAGTTTCAGTGTGGTTGCGGTTGTTAATGCTTCTTCACCATAGGCAGAAGCTGCGCCCACAACTGAAGAGGTATCATGAATGGCAATCGCAGCCCAAGTACCAAAGGTGTGTTGGCTAAGCTCTAGTGCGTGACCAATCATTGGGAAGATAAACAGCGCAATTGAGTTCAATACGAACACAGTTGCCAGAGCTAGACCAATCTGCTCATCATCCGCTTTAATTGCAGGTGCGACTGCAGCAATTGCGCTACCACCACAAATCGCCGTGCCCGATGAAATCAGATAGCCAGTGGTGCGGTCGAGGCCCATACGCTTGGCTAAGAACCAACCGATAACCAGCGTGCCAATAATGGTTGTGATGATCAGTCCAATGCCGTCACCCGTGACTGCTAGGGCTTTTTCAAATTGAATTCCAAAGCCCAGTCCGACGATGGAGTAGGCAAGTAACTTTTTGGTGATTTTACCGACCTGTAGGTGTTCTGGTACCAAGCCCAGACTCGCCAATAGAAAGCCGATAACAAGCGCAGTGGGGGAGCTTACCCACGGGGTTAAGCAGAAAAGGGCAGCAAGATAAAAGGGGATGCTTTTGTTGAAGCTCATGTGATATCAGTGTTCGATTATTATAGGGTGAATTAGAGAGCACTATACGTTTAAACGATCGATAAGTAAGTCTAAATGAACTGAACAAACGTTAAGAAAAACTGAACGTTTGTTCGTTGTCACTATCGTACCTATTAATCTGAGCGAGCTTTAACGAAATTCGCCTCGAAGTTTTACGACCTTATCGCGCAACACATCGCATGACGCTTGTTTAGGGTCAATGGCATCACCCGCTTCGATTTCAAGCTTAGTCCAGAATCGTGTTGGCAAGCCTTTGCACGCTCGTCCTTTGTAACGGCTGAAGTAACTCCCCCATAAGCCTTTTAGTGCCATAGGGATGACTGGAACGGGTGAACGCTTGATGATCAGTTCCATACCGCGCATGAACTCACCGACCTCTCCATCTGACGTTAAACGCCCTTCTGGGAAGATGCAGACAATGTGTCCATCGTGCAGAGCCTGTTCGACCTCGTTAAAGGCATTACGAATAGAGCGTCGGTTGGTCGCCGAAATAGGGATCACGCCAGCTCGTTTCAAGAAACGGCGCAGTGGAGGCAGCTTGGCGTAGTCTTCTTCCATCACAAATCGGATTAAGCGTGGACAAACCGCACTCAACAACAAGGCATCCATATAGCTGACATGGTTACAAATGATCAGTGCGCCACCCTTTTCAGGAAGGTGGTGAAGGTTCTTGTGTTTCACGCGGTACATGGTGTGCGTCACGATCCAAGTAAAGAATCGGAACGCATAAATAGGCACTTGATAAAAAAGGTAAAACACAATCAGTGTATTGAGGGTCGCTAGTAAGACAAACAACTCTACAATCGTCATCTCAAGCAAACTTAAACAGACGATACCGAGTACAGCACTGCCCACCATAAACAGTGAGTTGTAGATGTTAAGTCCTGCAATGACCTGAGCTCGCTCATTTGGTTCTGCTCGGAACTGCATCAGCGCATACAGGGGAACAATGAAAATACCGCCTGAAATGCCCAGTAATAACAGGTAAGCAAACAGCGGCCAAAGCTCTGAATGACCAATAAATTGATTGAATGACTCAAATTGTGGCAGGCTTTCTGGAACGGCCAGCGCCATTAAAAGGCCAAATAGGGAAATACCTAGGCTACCCATAGGTACGATGCCGATCTCGATACGGTGATTAGACAGCTTGTCACATGCTAATGAGCCGATGGCGATACCGACTGAGAATAGAGCCAACAGGAAAGCAACCGCACTCTCAGTGCCGTTTAGGTGAATCTTAGTAAAATTCGGGAACTGGGTTAGATAAGCCGCGCCTAAAAACCAGAACCAACTAATTGCCATTAAAGCCTGGAATGTTGGGCGGTCTTTTTTAGCAATCTTCAAGGTTTGACGGGTGAGTTTAATCGGCTGCCATTTGATTTTCATGTCCGGCGCATTGCTTGGCGCGTTCGGAATAAAACAGCTCGCGCTATAACCGAGAACCGCAAATAGCACGATACAAACAGAGGCGACGATTTTTGCGCTCTCATGAGAGGCGATCAGCCCTGCGCCTAATGTACCGATTAAAATCGCAAGGAAGGTGCCGGTCTCAACCAAAGCATTGCCAGAAACCAACTCTTTTGGTTCCAGTTGTTGTGGTAGAAGTGCGTATTTCACCGGACCAAAGAAGGCACTTTGGGTACCCATGAGAAACAGTAATAGCAGCAGAATCCCGTAGCTTTCATAGATAAAGCCAATCGCACCTAAAGACATGATCACGATTTCAAGCAGCTTAACCTTACGGATAAACCAAGACTTTTCGTATTTATCGGCAAGAACACCCGCGAGTGCGGAAAACAGGAAAAATGGCAGTATAAACAAACCTGCTGCGAGGTTAATAAACAGGTTACTGGACACAGGCAGAGTGTCGACGCTCGCGAAGGCGACAAAAAGCAGTAACACGTTTTTGAAAATATTGTCGTTAAAGGCACCTAGAAATTGGGTAATAAAATAGGGTAGGAACCTTTGTTGCGTTAACAGCGAAGACTGGCTGCTGCTCTTCATGTGCGAACCTTGTTCATGTGCGACCTTTACGGCTTACCAATTAGTTAAGTAATTCGATAGTAGGTTATTAATCAGGTCTTTACCATCAATAGGTTCGGATGCGAAGAACTTGTCATCCACGCTTAATAGTGTAATACCGTGTACACCAGACCAGAGTACTCGGCTCGCTTTTAACACTTCTTTCTCGGTGTGATGGGGAGCAATGGCGAGAAGCAGTTGTTCAAGCATGCCCGTCATTTTATCGATACGACTCGATTGCCATTGCGGCAGGTTCTCACCATTCATGTTGTGCTCAAACACCAGCTGCCAGCGGTTTGGGTGCTTTAGAGCAAAGTCGTGGTAGCAGTACGCCAAGTTAAACAGCGCATCTTGCGGGTTGCTGGATTGCTTTACTGCAGCACCGGCTTCGGCGGAAAGTTCATCGAGGGTTTTAGCAACCACGTGCAAAAGAAGCAGATTGTAATTACCGAATACATTGACTAGGGTACTTGGCACATATCCGATCATGTTCGCGATTTTTCGTAGGCTTAACTCATGATATGAGTGCTCCTCCAAAAATTGTGTAACAGTGTCTAATGTGAGCTGAACTAATTGCTCGCGCGTATGATCGTTTCTTCTGGCCATGATGTATTTCTATTAATGAACAACGTTCAATATTTTAGTCCCCCCCTCTAGTAGGCGTCAATTGCTTTACTCAATAGGGGCTAAATTAATCTCAGCAATATTATGATACATGTGTAGCCGCTGTGAATATTTCATTGTTCATTGTTAACGAGTATGATTAAAGAGTCGAAAGATAACGAAACCTATAAAGGATAAGAATGAAACGATTTTTCTCACTAATCGCGATTCTGATGGTATCAGTCGCGGTGACACCAATCGCAGAAGCGAAAAAGTTTGGTGGTGGTAAGTCATTTGGTAAGAGTTTCAAAACGGCTCCCGCTCCTAAACAACAGCAGCAAAACACAAACTCGATTAAGCAAGACCAAGCTGGCAAAACAAATGCGGCCGGCTCTAGCAAAAAAGGTCTGATGGGCGGCATTCTAGGCGGCCTGTTAGCGGGTGGTCTATTAGCAGCATTCTTCGGTGGCGCGTTTGAAGGTATCCAGTTCATGGATATCTTGATCATGGGCCTAATCGCATTCCTTGCGTTTAAGTTCCTACGCGGCATGTTAGGTGCAAAGCAGGGCTCAATGAACCAGCAGCGCGGCCAACAGCCAGCGTTTGGTGGTATGGGTCAGAACAAGTTTGAGCAACCACAGCAACAACCGAACGTTCATAACTTTGAACAAGCACAACCTCAATCACAAGGTACTGCAGGCGGTTTTGGCTTTGGCGCACAAAGCGATGTTCCTCATAACTACCCACCAGGGTTCGACCAAGCAGCATTCATCAATGGTTCTCGCGAGCACTACCGTACTCTACAAGGTGCTTGGAACCACAATGAACTGAATACGATCGAAGAGTACGTATCACCAAGCCTATTCGAAGATCTGAAGGCTGAGCGTAACAAGCTTGAAGGCGAGCAACACACAGACGTAATGTATGTGGATGCAGAGATTGTTCGTGCTGACCATGACGGCAGCAAAGCGCAATTGAGCCTTCAATTCAGTGGTCGCTATCGTGATTCAGTAGAAGGTATCGAAGAAGATATTACTGATATCTGGCACCTAGAGCGTGACCTAACCGCTCCAAATGCACCTTGGTTGATCGTTGGTATCCAAGGTTAAGATCTCACGTGACTAACTTAATAAGTTAGCCAGACAGAGACTTGATTATTGAAAGCCCCTACAGAGAAATCTGTGGGGGCTTTTTTTCTTAATTATCTTACCTCGTAGACAGGTCTAAGAAAGTTATTCGTAGGGAAGGCGGAGCAGTGATTAGAATGGAGAACTCTGAAACAATGAATATCGTCACGACAAATATTAAGTAATTTCTCTTATTGGTAAGGTGAGCTAATCTAAATGCAAGCTAACCATTTGCATTGCTTTTAACCACACCTACCTGAGATAACCATGTCTTTCGAACCCATACTAGAGCCTGAACTTTCGTTGCAACAGAAACAACAATTAGCTAATGAATGTGAAGAACCAGTTTCTACAAACTGTTTAGGCTGTGCGGCTTATTTAGTATGTATGCGTCACCGTGAAGTTTGGAGTGATTAATATATGAAGGCTCACAAGAGACAACTATCTTGCCTTTAGTGAAGTGCGCTATAGGTATGTAATTGACTAGAAATATAAAACCCTAGATACAAAAAAAGCCAACTCAGTGAGTTGGCTTTTCGATCTCTTAAGAGAATATGGTGGAGGGGGACGGATTCGAACCATCGAAGGCAGTGCCGGCAGATTTACAGTCTGCTCCCTTTGGCCACTCGGGAACCCCTCCAGGGTAATTTTCATACTACAAAGAGTATACTTGAAAATTAGTTTCCCAACCTAGTTTCCAAGTTGTTCTCACGTTTAAAGGAAAAACATAAGAAAGAATATGGTGGAGGGGGACGGATTCGAACCATCGAAGGCAGTGCCGGCAGATTTACAGTCTGCTCCCTTTGGCCACTCGGGAACCCCTCCAGGGTATTTTTATACTTGAATGTTAGTTTCCCAACCTAGCTTCCAAGTTGTTCTTATGTTTAAAGGAAAAACATAAGAAAGAATATGGTGGAGGGGGACGGATTCGAACCATCGAAGGCAGTGCCGGCAGATTTACAGTCTGCTCCCTTTGGCCACTCGGGAACCCCTCCAGGGTATTTTTATACTTAAAAGTTAGTTTCCCAACCTAGCTTCCAAGTTGTTCTCATGTTTAAGGGACAAACATAAGAAAGAATATGGTGGAGGGGGACGGATTCGAACCATCGAAGGCGGAGCCGGCAGATTTACAGTCTGCTCCCTTTGGCCACTCGGGAACCCCTCCAGGGTGTTT
>NZ_JAHGAJ010000021.1 GCF_030248535.1 Vibrio sp. D404a
CACTTATAGAGAAGCCCTGCTAGAAATAGCAGGGCTTTTTTACGTCTATTAGAAAGCCTAGTCTTACGACTAGGCATTCGTCGTTTCTGGGGTGGAGTATTTTGGACTTTGGCTAACGAGTCTCGGTTGAGTGCAACCCTAGTCCATTATTACTTCGGCTTTTTTACAGTTGAATTCTTATGTTCGTTCTATGGCTGAAAGAGTCCTGTTCGCCTGCGATCCCAGCTATTCCACTACTTATAGAGAAGCCCTACTAGAAATAGCAGGGCTTTTTACATCTATCAGAAATGGTTGTGTTGCTAGATACCAAGATTCGTTCATTTGCGGATCGAATGCCAAAGTACAGCAACCCAACAATCTTTTGATTTATTAGAAACCCTAGTCTGACGACTAGGCTTTAGTCGCTCCTGGAGACAGATGTTTTAGTCTTCGACTAACGAGTTTAGGTCGGTTGCGGTTTCAGCTATTTCGCTACTTATAGGGCAGCGTTGCTAGAAATAGAAGTCGTTTCCATCGTAACGATAGTCAGCGTTTAGATTCGTTTTTAATCCTCGTCATTCCCTAGACTGACGAAGGAAGGAGTAGGGAATCTCGATTCTTTGAGCAGATAGAATGAGAAAGACTGATTCGCTGCACTTCATAGCAAAGTTTCCAGCAGGAGCTTAGTGTTGTAGAACGCAGGCTGAGCTATTGTTGGTTGATCTTGTCGATATAGGCAAAGATATCTTTTACGTCTTTCTCATTTAATACAGAGTTCCAAGCTGGCATACCTTCATTTCCATTTAACACAGTGTCGATAAGCTCTGCTTCACTTTCAAACCAAGAGTTTAATCCATCATAAATGTTTGATGGCTGCTCTGGGAGCGCTTTTCCAGCAATACCATCACCATGGCCGAGATCGCCATGACATGACACACAGAGCGTCTTATAGGCGTTCTCACCAGCTTCTATATCTAAGTTAGCTGCGTATGTATTGAAGCCAATAAAGCTAGTAAGTAATAGGGTGGCGAACTTTGACATGATGACTCTCACTCATTGTGTAATTTGGGAATGAAGTAAGAGTACGATAGGTGGTATGAATATTATCTGAATGAAATGTACAAAAAAGCCGATGCAGAGATGCATCGGCTTTGTGGTGTTGTCATTACGTTTGCTATGCAGACTTCACTAAACCTAAAGCCTTACGTGAAACCTCATGAGCGGCTTTAGTTAGGTTCTGTTTCTCAAGAGCATCAGACAGGTAACCATAATCTGAAACGTTAGAACGAAGCTCTAGCGCTTTTTCAAAGTGCACCTGCGCTTCTGTCCACTTTTGCTCTCTTAGGTAGAACTGAGCCAGAGCACTGTGAGCTTCTGCATTGTTGTCATCTTTCTTCACCGCTTTCTCTAGCATTACAACAACTGGGTGGTGATCCGCTAGGTTAAGCTCTGGAAGCAACGTGTAAAGCTCGTTTGATTCGCTCTTAGTGATGTTCTCTTTAATGACAGTAAATGCCTCAGAGTCAGCCTTACGAGCAATTAACTGCTTAACAAAACAAGAGACAAGGTGCGTGCTTTGCTTTTGCTTGCGAGATAGCTTATTCCAGTGACTGATAAGCCCCTCGCTGCCTTGTTGCTTCGCTACATCGTGTAGAAGGCCACACTGCGCTTTTTGCTCTAGTGCGATCTGTTCTTCTGCAGTGATCATTTTGCTCTTAACCAGCTTAGGTGTCAGTTCGATCAAAGGTTGCCACAACTTGAGTTCAACGTAAGTGGTTTTCAATAGACCTAATACCGCAGTATTGTTTGGGTAGGTGCCTTTTAGATTCGACAGGGTATCGAAGGCCGCTTCAAAGTTTCTCTCACTGATTTGCTGCTTGGCTTTCGTTAGCTCAACCGCCAACTGAGAGTTATTTTGTTGGCTTGCTAGTTCAATGTACTTGTCACGCTCATCTTTGTTGCCTTGCTCGTGCGCTGCCTGAGAAGCAACTAGGTAGCAAAGCAGTGGCATGTCGTGGTGGTTTGCCCAACGAGTTACTTTCTTCTCTGCGCCTTTCCAGTCACCTTCTAGAAGCTTAACAATACCTTCATTGGTGTAGCGGCGAGAGCGTTTTTGCTTACGTACACTGAACCAGTTCCATGTAGTTGAACTTGCGTAGACAAGCTTTTTAAATAGGTACTCTAGACCAAACAGGGCCGCCAAAAGTGCGATTACAAAGATAACCAGAGTGGTCACGCTCATCTCTATGGTTTTATTGGCAATAGAGATCAGAACGTAGCCTTGTTGTCCTGAAAATTGTGTGCCGACAAACAGACCTGCACCTAGGACTAAGAAAAGAAAAATCCAACGAATCATTATTTCTCCTCCTTGCTCGTCATTGTGGTCACTTCACGGCGAAGGCGTTCGCGAATCACATCAGAAAGAGAGCTTTGAGACTCAAGCTTCGCCGGGTATTTCACGGTGATGTTCTGCTCGCTGAGTTGCTGAATCGCTTTTTCAAACTCGATTACTGAGTTGTTATCTTGATTCAGGTAAGCCGTTGACCACTCGTTAGCGGTTTGCAGTGCTGCGGTATAGATATCGCCTTGCTCTTTATAAACTGCACGGATTGCTGTCTCAAGCTTGCCTTTGATGTTCTCTCTTAAGTAGAAGTGCTGCTCTGGAGAAAGTAGTGGAACCACTTCACCATCGCGGCTGCGGAAGGTAATGAAGTTACCTGAGAAGTCTTTCAATGACGTCATCAAGTTGTTCTGCCAGTCATTGATATCACCAGAGACAATTTCTTTTTTCTGCTCAGGTGCTTCAGGCAAGATAGCGTTGGCAAGAGGTAATGAGTCTACTTGTTGTTGTAGGCTGGTTAGGCGCAGTACTAAGCCGTCGCGATCGATCAGTGGGATAGTGCGAAGCTTGGTAATATCGTTCGCCATAGATTGACGCAGATATACAAGGCTTGGATCGTTCAGCGCGGCAATACGTTGGTCCGCACTCTCCATTAATTTGGTTGCGCTAACAGCATCATGTTCTAGGAACAGTTTACGACCAGCAAGTTTTACTAGGTAGTCTGCCTCTGCAAGCAACCAATCATTCGGTCTACGACCTTTTACGTCTGCTACAGCCAGTTGCAGACTCTGAATGCTCTCTTCTTGCTGTGCTTGCACAACTTGAGTCTTTTGAACGGCTTGAGAAGCTTCTTGGATCGTTTGCTGCTTAACTGTTTGCAGGTCTTTGTTTACCGCTGATTGCGTGTTTTCCAACTGAGATTGAAGAGCTGCAATTTGCGCTGAGTATTCAGCATTCTTTTGCTGCATGTGGAAAGTGATACCGCCGCTGAGGATAATAGAGATCGCGATGGCAATTGCACCGAACTTCACGCCGCGCTTGCCTTGTTTCTCTGCCTTCTCGATCAGCTCTTTGTCTGTTGTTGACGTTTGAGGTTGGGTGTTTTGGTCTTCAACTTTAGGGGCTTCTTGGTCTGTCTCTGTCGTTTTCTCTGCCTCTGTGGTGTTCTCAGAGGCCGTCTCATCTTTAACTACCGGCTGAGTTTCTGGACTTTTTTCAGGTTCAATATGCTCGTTATTTTTTTTGCTTGTCATGCTTATTTCCTGTTTCTAGCTAAGGCTGGAGAGCAGCCAGTAATATTGGGTTTGTCGCACTGGTGGTATTCGTAACTGTTGAATATCCCAATTGATGGGCTCGTTCTGCAATGCGTTGGCTTGGGACAAATAGATGCCTTGTGAAAAGCCAAGTCGAATACTCTGCAGGAACATCCGAGGTGAAATACTCAAGTTGTTCCTGACTAGTGATGACAATCTTTGAAATCTTTTGTTCAACCCATTGAGGGTAAGTATTGTGGTGGTTTATTGGAATATATTCTCTACGATAGGTCTCACAATAGGAGACTCGTGCTCCTTGATTGATAAGAGATTCACGTATGAGTTCGCGCCCACCATTTCCACGCAGTATTAGGATAGTTTTATCTTGCACGTTTGTTAGCTCTGGGAGCTTAAGAAGGTGCTCACTATCACTCACTTGTGGGTAGTTTACTTTTTGTTTACAAGCTTTGCTTAAAATGTGTGCGGTTTTTTGACCAACGCCAAGGTATAGGGCGGAACTGGGCCAACTTTGGTCACTTTGTGCAAGAATTCGCTGAGCCGAGGTCACGGCGTGCTGACTAACCGCAATAATAATATCGCTGGTTTGTAACAGATCAGAAAGAGGTTCGGATGGAGAGTTGTCAACGATACGAATCAGTGGATGATGGATCGCAGTGATTCCATCATCCACTAGCTGTTGGCAAAGCGCTTGCCCTTCAAGACCAGGGCGAGTTACCAACACCGTCATGACTAGTCTTGGTCAGCGTAAAGCTTGGTTAGGATCTCGCGAGCGCCATCATCAAGAAGTTGGTTAGCAAGCTTAACACCTAATGCTTCCGCGTCTTTACGTGGACCTTTGATTTCACCGCGTACCATTTTTGAGCCGTCTGGTTCGCCAACAAGTGCACGCAACCAAATGTCATCTCCGTCGAGTAGCGAGTAACTACCGATTGGCACCTGACAACCACCTTCTAGAGTCAGGTTCATTGCACGCTCACACAGTACGCGGTCCGCGGTGTCTTTATGGTTTAGAGGCTCAAGCAGTTTGATAAGACGCTCGTCATCCAGACGACACTCGATACCAACTGCGCCTTGACCTACAGCCGGTAGTGACTGCTCTGGCTCAATGAAGCTACGAATACGCTCTTCTAGCTCTAGGCGTTTTAGGCCTGCCGCTGCAAGAATAATGGCATCGTATTGACCATCGTCTAGTTTACCTAAGCGCGTACCAACGTTGCCGCGCAACTCTTTGATCACGAGGTCTGGACGGTACTCCATAAGCTGACATTGACGACGCAGACTGCATGTACCTACGACAGCACCTTGAGGCAGCTCATCAATGTTGTTGTAGGTATTTGATACGAAAGCGTCACGTGGGTCTTCACGCTCACAAATCGTCACTAGACCTAAGCCTTCTGGGAAGTCGACAGGCACATCTTTCATGGAGTGAACCGCTAGGTCTGCACGACCTTCAAGCATTGCCACTTCAAGCTCTTTTACGAAAAGACCTTTACCACCCACTTTTGCCAGTGGTGTATCGAGAATAATGTCGCCTTTGGTAACCATGGTCACTAGCTCAACCTCTAAACCTGGATGCGCAGCTTGAAGAGCATCCCTTACAAAGTAGGCTTGCCAAAGAGCAAGTGGGCTTTTTCGAGTAGCGATACGGATTGGTGCTGATTGTGTCATGGTGATTCCGATATGAAGTCTGTAATAGTCTAATCCTACCACTCTGCGCTGAAAATTCTTACTGTTTGATCATTGCGAGCTTTGATAGATAAAGGAATTTCATTACTTCACCAAAATAGTGTGATTGGTATCTCATTTGAAACATGGGCTATTATTAGAAATAGTCAATAAAGAGGACACTACCATGCCGTGGATTTAGCGTTTTCCCTAGAAGAACAAAGGTGGCAGCATCGCCAGCTTTGCTTTACCATTAAGGGTAAAAGTGTTAAATTGATCACGTTTTGTTGTTGCTTTCGTTCAGTAACTAAACAGAAGTGCATTTAATCTCAACCAAGGACCTACCTTGCAGGCATACACTCAGACTTTGATTCAGCGATTGGATAATCTAAATCAACAGCGCATTGATCGTGCGTTGGCGTTGATGGATTTGCAGAGTCAGCGTGTATTCCACCTTATCCCCGCACTGCTTCACTACAACCACCCAATGATGCCTGGCTTTTATGACCAACAAGTTCCTTTTGGAATTCGTAGCTTTACGCCTAATGAATTCCAAAAGCAATTTGTCGAAGATACTGAGTTGACGTTGGGCGGCAAACTAGCCGAAACGGATACCCCAGAGATTTTAGGTCTCTACACCATGGGCAGTACGTCGTCGATCGGTCAAAGCACCTCCAGTGACCTCGATATCTGGGTGTGTGTATCACCGGATATGGACGGCAGCGCTCGCGATAGTCTGACCAACAAGTGTCTGTTGATTACTGATTGGGCTCAGACTCTGGGCGTTGAAGCCAACTTCTTCCTAATGGATGAGCAACGCTTCCGATCGAACTACTCAGAAGAGATGACCGGCGACAATTGTGGCTCCTCACAACACCTGCTACTGCTCGATGAGTTCTACCGTTCAGCGGTACGCCTAGCAGGTCAGCGTCTGTTATGGCAGATCATTCCTCCAGAGATGGAAGAGTGTTACGACGAGTATGTGCATGACCTGTGTAGCAAAGGCTACATCGACTGTTCGCAGTGGATTGATTTCGGCAAGCTTAATCGAATCCCAGCAGAAGAGTACTTTGGCTCTAACCTGTGGCAGCTGTATAAGAGTATCGACTCACCGTATAAGTCGGTATTGAAAGCGATTCTTCTTGAAGCTTACTCGTGGGAATACCCGCACACTCAACTTCTGAGTATCGATACTAAGCGTCGTTTCTTCGCTGATGAACCAGACCTGTATGGAATGGACAGCTACTACTTGATGCTAGAGAAGGTGACTCGCTATCTTGAACGTATCAATGATGACACGCGTCTTGATCTGGTTCGCCGCTGTTTCTATCTCAAAACTCATGAGAAGTTATCACGTGAGGCTGGAGTAGGCTCTGTGGCTTGGCGTCGTGAAGCCTTAGCTGAGATGACTCAATCTTGGAATTGGGATCAGGAAACAATCGCTGAGCTGGATAACCGTCGTAATTGGAAAGTCGAGCAGGTTAAAGTGGTGCACCATGCGCTTCTTGATGCCTTGATGCTCAGCTACCGTAATCTGATTCAGTTTGCGCGTCGTAACGACATCACTTCGGCAATCAGTCCGCAAGACATCAGTATTCTCGCTCGTAAGCTATATGCTGCGTTTGAGGTACTACCGGGTAAGGTAACGCTGCTTAACCCTCAGATTTCACCGGATCTGCATGAGCCAGATTTGAGTTTTATCGAGGTAAGACAGGGCCAAACCAACAAAGCGGGTTGGTATCTGTACAAGCAGCCGCTGATTGCGCACCGAATTATTGGTCAGCCATCGCTTGAGCACCATGAGTACTTGAGTAAGTTGGTTGCGTGGTCGTTCTTTAATGGCCTGATCACCGAATCAACACGCTTGCACTCTGTAGTACGCGATGCACACATTGATATCGATAAGTTCTATCAGATGGTGAGCGACCTACGAAATACCTTCTCACTGCGAAAGCGCCGCCCGAGTATGCAAGCACTGGCGAGCCCGTGTGAGATCAGCCAACTGGCGATGTTCATCAACTTTGAAAATGACCCAACCTCTGAATTGAGCGCACGCTCGTTGAAGGTGGATCTGAAAAGCGCAGACATCTTCAGCTTTGGTGAAGAAGGTCAGAGCTTAGTCGGTAGTGTTGACTTGGTTTACCGTAACTCGTGGCATGAAGTACGTACGTTGCACTTCCAAGGTGAGACGGCGATGCTTGATGCATTGAAAACGGTATTGGGCAAGATGCACCAAGATGCGCTTCCTCCAGAGTCAGTAGATGTGTTCTGTTACAGCAAAAACCTGCGCGGTGTGATTCGCAATATGGTTTACCAACTGCTGGCAGAGTGTATCGACCTGCGCTTGAAGCCGATTGAGCAAGAGAAGCGTCGCCGATTTAAAGCAATTCGCTTAGCGAATAAGATGTTTGGTCTGTTCTTCGAGCGTCGTGGCGTATCTGTGCAGATGCTGGAAAACTCGGTCGACTTCTATCGCAGCATCTCAAGTAATAAGCTGAAAGGCTCGCCGCTCTTGATGCTCGACAAAGAGCAGGAGTATCAACTCCCAGACGTTGTCGACGGCTTTGCTAGTGAAGGTTTGATTCAATTCTTCTTTGAAGATACCGATCAGGGCTTCAACATCTATGTATTGGATGAGTCGAATCAGGTTGAGGTTTACCATCAGTACAGTGGTCAGAAAGATGAGATGATTGCGAGTGTGAACTCTTTCTACACCTCAGTGAAAGATGATTCTAAGGTGGCGTCGAAGCTGATTAACTTCAATCTTCCTCAGTATTATCAGATTGTTCATCCTGATGATGGGCAGTCTTACGTGGTGCCTTATCGTAATGACGCCACACTGTCGTCGCGCAGTTCAAAGATCGCTAACGTTTAGCAACAAAAAAGGAGTGACTAAGTCGCTCCTTTTTTACATCGGCTATTCGGGTTATCCATCAAGAGATTAAACCCAATCGATCTCTTCACCCGCGTGTTTTTCACACTCAGCTTTAACCATCTCAAACAGCTCCATGCCAGTCTTTGAGCAGGTCCACTTGTCTTCGATCAGCTTGAAGTGAAAGCCGCCAGATTTAGACGCTAGCCAGATCTCTTTCATTGGCTCTTGGCGGTTAATTATGATTTGACTGCGGTCTTCAAACTCCAGTGTCATCACGTTGCCCGTCACTTCGTAATCAATGTCTGCCTCTGATTCATCGATAGCTTCTTCGATGTTTTGCATCTGTATATCGACCAGCTGATGAAATTCAGTATCGTTCATCCTTTCTATCCTATTGCTTTTCTTGAGTGTGGTGCGATTATAGGGGGCATTGAGTTAATAATCACGATATGCAAAATGAAAAAGTTAATTACCGCTCTGTTTATGTTGTCTGTTATTGGTCTTTCGGGCTGTGGTCAAACTGGTCCGCTCTACTTACCTGATGATGCGCAGCAAAATGAACAACCGCAATAAGTGAATCAACAATGTAGTAGCAATCGTAACGGATAAGGGATAAGAATTTTGGATTACTTCAACTATCAGGATGATGGCCAGCTTTGGGCTGAAAACGTCGCACTTTCACAACTGGCAGAGCAATACGGCACACCACTGTACGTATACTCTCGCGCCACTCTTGAACGCCACTGGAATGCGTTCGACTCTTCTGTCGGTGAGCATCCTCACTTGGTTTGTTATGCCGTAAAAGCGAACTCTAACCTGGGTGTACTGAATACTCTGGCAAGACTGGGCTCTGGCTTCGATATCGTATCTGGTGGTGAACTGGAGCGTGTTGTTGCAGCCGGTGGCGATCCAGCGAAGGTTGTGTTCTCCGGTGTTGGTAAAACCGCAGCAGAGATGAAACGTGCACTTGAGTTGAAGATTAAGTGTTTCAATGTTGAATCAGAGCCTGAGCTAGAGCGATTGAATAAGGTCGCGGGCGAGCTTGGTGTTAAAGCGCCAATTTCATTGCGTATTAACCCAGACGTGGATGCAAACACGCACCCTTACATCTCAACGGGTCTGCGCGACAACAAATTTGGTATCGCCTTTGATCGCGCTCCAGCGGTTTACGCGTTTGCTCAGAAGCTTGAGAACCTAGTGATCCACGGCATAGATTGTCACATCGGCTCACAGCTAACAGACATCGAACCATTCATTGATGCGACGGACCGCTTGCTGGCTCTGATTGACCAACTACGTGCGGATGGTATCAATATCAAACACCTTGATGTTGGTGGCGGCCTAGGTGTGGTTTACCGTGACGAGTTACCACCTCAGCCTTCAGATTACGCGAAGGCCCTACTGGCGCGTCTAGAGAATCATGCTGATCTAGAGCTGATTTTCGAACCTGGAAGAGCGATTGCTGCTAACGCTGGTGTATTATTAACGAAAGTCGAATTCCTAAAGCCTACTGAACATAAGAATTTTGCCATCATCGATGCTGCGATGAATGACTTAATGCGTCCTGCGCTATACCAAGCATGGCAAGACATTGTTCCTGTGACTCCGCGTGAAGGCGAAGCAGTGACGTATGATTTGGTAGGGCCAATCTGTGAAACCGGTGATTTCTTAGGTAAAGATCGTGACCTTGTTCTTGAAGAGGGCGATCTCCTAGCGGTGCGTTCTGCAGGTGCTTATGGCTTCGTGATGTCATCGAACTACAACACTCGCTCTCGTGCAGCAGAAGTGATGGTTGATGGCGATAAAACTCACCTTGTTCGTCAGCGTGAAGAGCTAACGAGCTTGTGGGAACTTGAAAACATTCTTCCGGAGTAAGTTTAAGCGTTATGCACTTCCACTTTTCAAAAATGCATGGTTTGGGCAATGATTTCATGGTCGTGGACTGCATTACTCAAAACATCTTCTTCTCTCCAGACTTGATCCGCCGTTTGGCGGATCGTCATACCGGGATTGGTTTCGACCAACTCTTGGTGGTTGAGGCGCCTTACGACCCTGAGACCGATTTCCACTATCGCATTTTTAATGCCGATGGCAGTGAAGTTGAGCAGTGTGGTAATGGTGCGCGCTGTTTCGCTCGTTTTGTACGAATGAAAGGGCTAACCAACAAGTACAGCATCAACGTGAGTACCAAGAAAGGTAAGATGGTTCTTAAGATTGAAGAGAACGATCAAATCACGGTTAACATGGGCGTGCCTGAGTTCGAACCAAGCAAGATCCCTTTCAAAGCTAAGCAGCCAGAGAAAACCTACATCCTGCGTACTGACGAACACACTCTGTTCTGTGGTGCGGTCAGCATGGGTAATCCTCATGTAGTGACTGTGGTTGACGATGTGGATACCGCTGATGTGGATACCATAGGTCCGCTGCTTGAGTCCCATGAGCGCTTCCCTGAGCGTGTTAACGCCGGTTTCATGCAGGTGGTGACTCGTGATGAAGTTCGCCTGCGTGTTTATGAGCGTGGTGCGGGCGAGACACAAGCGTGTGGCAGTGGCGCCTGTGGTGCGGTTGCCGTGGGTATCACTCAAGGTTTGCTGTCTGACAATGTTAAAGTGCGCCTGCCTGGTGGTGATCTACAAATCAGTTGGCAAGGTCCAGGTAAACCCCTGTTTATGACTGGCCCTGCGACACACGTCTTTGATGGTCAGCTCTCTTGCTGATCACCATGAATAATAAATAAGGATAGGTTTTGTCTTACGTAGAAGCCGATGCGCTAACGGCAGAAGTGGTTGCTGAATATTTGCGTGATAACCCAGACTTCTTCCAAGATAGGAAAGAGCTGGTGGATCGCTTGGCGATTAATAATGTAGAGCAGGGTGCGGTCTCTTTGGTCGAAGTGCAGTTGAAGCGTCAGCGTCAACGCATTGAAGAGCTGGAAGAAGAGATCACTAGCTTAATGTCGCTGGCAGCCAATAATGATAAAACCTTCTATGAGTTTATGGCGCTGCAAGATCAGGTGCTTAAGTGTCGTGATTTCATGCAGGTGATTAAAGCGGTCGAGCAGAAAGCGACGGAGCTTGGCCTGAAAGCCTACGTGCGTATTCTTTCGCAGAGTGGTTTTTACCAGCTCAGTGATGAAGGCTATGCCAAGTTCTCACTCAATCACCTTAATGGCAAAGATGCTTATCTAGGGCGTTTGAGAAAGAGTGACCGCCAAGACCTATTTGGCGAACAACCGGCTCCTGAGCTAGGATCATATGTAGTGCTGCCTCTGGCTAAACAGTCTCCAATTGGCTTGTTGGCTTTCTCAAGTGAAGATGGTGGTCACTTTCAACCCTTTATGGACACCCTTTTCTTACGTCATTTAGCACTGGTTGTTGCTCATATGGCAGAGACTTTACCTTGGCAGATTGATAATGAGCCTAGAGCCCAACACACCTCTTCCCAATAGCCTTCAAAAACCACTTTCTCGTTTCTATGAATATTTAAGAAGCGAGAAAGGTCTGAGCCTACACACTCAACGTAACTACAAGCAGCAACTGGAAACCATGGCGGCCCAGTTGGTGTCTCTTGGTCTTAAAGACTGGCAGCAAGTGGATGCTGCATGGGTGCGTCAATTGGCCAGTAAAGGTATGCGTGAAGGGATTAAGGCGAGCAGCTTGGCGACACGCCTCTCTTCATTGCGCAGCTTCTTCGATTTTCTGGTGCTGCGTGGAGAGATCTCTGCAAACCCAGCCAAGGGTGTGTCGGCACCACGC
This sequence comes from Vibrio sp. D404a, assembly GCF_030248535.1. Taxonomy (GTDB): domain Bacteria; phylum Pseudomonadota; class Gammaproteobacteria; order Enterobacterales; family Vibrionaceae; genus Vibrio. Next base: position 11,890 of record NZ_JAHGAJ010000021.1, read on the forward strand.
AAACAGCGTCCACTGCCGAAAAACCTTGATGTGGATGAAGTGGGGCAGTTGCTTGAAGTCGACGAGAGCGATCCTCTATCGATTCGTGACCGAGCCATGATGGAAGTGATGTACGGTGCAGGTCTGCGTTTGGCCGAGCTAGTGGGCATTAACGTGAAGGATATTCAGGGTCGTCAGGGTGAGATTCGTGTTATCGGTAAGGGTGACAAAGAACGCAAGGCGCCTTTCTCTGGCCAAGCCAAAGAGTGTGTTGAGAAGTGGCTCAAGGTGCGCGGTGAATTAGCCGACCCTGGTGAGGCTGCCCTGTTTGTCTCTAAGTTAGGGACGCGTATCTCCCATCGAAGTGTGCAGAAGCGTATAGAAGAGTGGGGTAAGAAGCAGGCGGTAGCCAGTCATATCAGCCCACACAAACTGCGTCACTCCTTTGCGACCCATGTACTGGAATCGAGCCAGAACTTGAGAGCCGTCCAAGAGCTACTTGGGCACGAGAATATCTCGACAACACAGATCTATACCCATTTGGATTTCCAACACTTGGCACAAGCGTACGATCAAGCGCACCCAAGGGCTCGTAAAAGAACGAAAGAATAAGAGGCATTGATGCGACTCTACCGTGGATTAACCCCAATCAAGGCGATGACTTTTGACCTAGATGATACGCTCTATGACAACTGGCCTGTCATCATGAAGGTGGAAGAGGAGATGGCAAAGTGGTTGTTCAGCCAACACCCGATTGCGTCATCTCTGACTCTGGACGAGTGGCATCAAGTCAAGATTCAAGTCGCACAGAGTAATCCGGCTCTTAAGCACGATGTGACTCTCTGGCGTGAAACTCAGATCAAACAGGGCTTGATACAGCTAGGTTATACACAAACCGACGCCAGTGCAGCAGCGAAGGCCGGTATTGAGCACGCACTGTGGTTGAGAAACCAAGTCGATGTTCCTGAAGAAACGCATCGCGTGATGCAAGCTCTGAGTGAGAAGCTGCCTTTGGTGGCGATCACCAATGGTAATGTCGACCCGCATAAAATCGGACTGGGTGAATACTTCCAGCTGATATTAAAAGCAGGACCTGATGGCAGAGCTAAGCCGTACCCAGATATGTTTAATCAAGCACAAGAGCATCTAGGCATAAAAGCTGAACATATCTTGCATGTTGGTGACCACTTAGTGAGTGATGTATATGGCGCTAAAGTCAATGGTTATCAGGCGTGTTGGTTTAATGATAAAAGCGTAAATATCCAACAAGCGTCGAAGGTTCGCGTGTTGCCTGATATCGAAATTTCGCAATTACGAGATCTTATGCGACTAATTTAATCGCCACAGTAAGCTTATGTCGCATTTATTATAGGCTCTTGTTACATTAACTGCCGTTTAGGAAGCTATTGTGGCTTTTTTAATCGGCAGCTGCTTTCATCGTATTAATATCCACCAAAGCCGTTGTCCTCTCTAATACGATTACAACAAGGCTTGGCATGCATACCTATACTTTTCTCGCGAACTCTGAAGAGTCTTTAGAATCTTATCTGCAACAAAAAGAATGGCATGCCAATAAACGGTATCTTATCCAGTTACACTCCACGCTTTCTAGTAAATCAGCTCGTCGCTTAGCCGACATTGCTCTCTCTTACCTCAATGGTGCGACCCTCATTGGTCAAAGTGTTCAGCATATGATCCACAATAACCGTCAGGTGAGCAGTGGCAGTTTGTTGATGATCAGCGAGTTTGAAGAGACGACGTTAACCTCAGCAGTGGTGCCATTCAGCGGTAGAACCGGACTTGATGGGTTGGCGTTGGTCAATGCATTGAACCTAACCGAGAATAGCCAAACCGTTATCAGTATCTGTGATCAGCTAGAGGGGTGTGATTACCCGATCTACACTGGCTTTGATACTCTGCCTTATTCTGTACCTGTAGCGGGCGGACTGTGCCATGAGAATGCCTACGGTCGCTGGGTTATGTATAACGGTCAGGTGTATCAACACGCGTGTGTTGCCGTGGCTCTGCATAATCCGAACCTTACGGTATGGTCTGGTGCTTACTCTGAGTGGAATCCGATTGGCATGAAGCTTAGGGTGACTCGTGCTGAAGGGCATCGCTTATACAGCCTTAATGATCAGCCCGCGATTGAAGTGTTTAAGCACTACCTGGCTGATGGCAAAGAGATCCCATTCAGTCAGTTAATGAGCTTTCCTCTATATCGTGAATCGGGCAGAAAGAAGGGGATCTCAACGCCGCTGCGTATCAATGATGATGGCAGTATCGAGTTTGATAGCCCTTGGCAGGTCGGTGAAGAAGCGCAGTTCTGTTACAACCACCCATCTTTGACCGCTGAAAAAGTGCGTCATGGGGCTGAGGTTCTAGGGATGCACCAGCCCGAATCGGTGATGATCTATAACTGCGTCTCGCGTTTGGAGTTCATCGATAGCAGAACCGAGCTTAAACCTTTTGAGGGCGTTGTTGATGCTTGTGGGGCTTACTGTATGGGCGAGCTGTACCGATCGGATACCCAGCAAGAGATACTGCACCACAGTCTCACATATGTTGCGATGCGTGAGTCCCATGAGCTGACAGAGTACAGCCGTACGGATGCGTATTCTGACTCTATGGTGTCACCACTGTTGAATCTAGTCAGAAACGCAGTTGCAGACCTTGATCATATGAACAGCCAGATGGAGAAGAAGCTACATCAACAGGCTCGTCGCCTTACTGAAAGCTATCGTATGGACTCGCGCACCGGCTTACCGAATCGAATCGTGCTCAAAGAGCAGCTCAATAGTATGAGAAGTTCAGAGCATCTGCTAACGTTGAAGCTGACCAACTTTCACCAAGTGAATGAAAAGTATGGCTACCAAGTCGGTGACCAGCTTCTTCAAGACCTATCTAACCACTTTATCGAGCGTTTACAGAACAACACTAACCAGGGCTCTCTGGAGCGCGTTGAGTTGTTCAGTATCGGGGTTGGTGAGTGGGCAATCATCTTTGATGCCAAGGTGCAGAGTGAGTTGATCAAATACCGTTTTGCGCAATTTGCCGATGATATTGAACACATCAACTTTGAACCCTTTGGTTTGGCTGATGTGGATTATCTCTCCGTCTCTCTATGTGGTGGCTTTGCCAGTCGCTGCGATTTTATGGAGGATAAAGGTGAAGAGATTCTATTAAAAGCCATTGAAGCGCGACGTTATGGTGTGCGTAACAATACTCACATCACCAATGCCAAAGACATTCAGGTGAGTGAAGAAGACCGCAAAGACCAATTGGGCTGGTTGTCTTGCGTGAGCCGTGCCATTTTGAGCCAGAATATCATTACCTATTCACAGCCGATTGTCGCGTCGGGCAGTCATGAAGAAGTCAGCCAAGAGTGTCTGGTTCGTATCATGGATGACGGTGCTATCGTGCCTCCGGGTAAGTTCCTGCCTATCATTGCCGATACGCATTTATACACTCGCCTGAGTCGTCATATGATCAAGAACACCATAGGTCATATGGCAGACAAGCAAGGGGCGTTCTCTATCAACCTGTCGCCTCAAGATCTATTGAGCGATAAAACCTTGATGATTTTAGAGACAGCGATTCAGGGAATGAACGACCCAACTCGGCTTGGTCTAGAAGTGTTGGAGTCGGAGCAGATCAAAGACTATGGCCGCATGATAGAAGTGTGCGACCACTTTAGAGCTCTAGGTGCACGCATCATTGTTGATGACTTTGGCTCGGGTTATTCCAATATCGATGAAATCATCAAACTTGAACCTCAAATCATCAAGCTTGATGGCAGTCTGATCCGAAACATCGATAAAGACCCGAAGCAGCGCAGTATCGCCGCTCAGCTGGTGAAGCTATGCCAGGTCTTTAACGCCCAGACTGTCGCCGAGTTTGTTCATAACCAACAAGTGTGCGAACTGGCGGAAGATATGGGCATTGACTATCTGCAAGGCTATTACTTTGGCGAGCCTAAGCGTTTGTTCTAACATAAAACATGCGGATTAAAGGTGCTCAACACGCAGTGTGATTTGCATACAGATCTCGAGAAATTCGCTGCATATTCTATGATTTATTACGGAATCATCCTTAACTGAGCTCACAGATTTTATAGGACGATAGTAAGTAATACGTGCAAGGCTTATCGATAATCAGCACAATAACAAATCATTAATGCAGCGATTAATGTGGTTATGCAGTCATTTTCCCTCTTTATACATGACATAGAGCAACTCGCCGTTGAGCTAGAGAGCATCGGTTTTACGACCAGTGACACGCTTTTGGCTCAAGTATTCTCTTCTTTTGATCAAGAGAGGGTGGAGTCTGCCTGTCAGATTATCCACGCTCGTTTTCCCGCTGCGACCTCGATCGGCTGCAGTGCCGAACACTTTATCGATAAAGGTGAGTTGAAACACCAAGGTCTGTTAGCAGTATTTACCTGTTTTTCTTCTGTTTCCATGAGTGCTGCCGCAGTGGCGTACAGTGATGACTTGGCTCGCGATAGCGATATCATGATGCGTCAGTTGGAGTGTAATAGTCAGACCAAAACAGCGATCTGCTTTGCGGACCGTCTTACGCTTGATAAGCACGACCTCTTTTATGCCTTTGAACGTTCGCCTTTAGATATACCGGTCTGTGGTGGTGCATCCACGATCACGCCATCAGGACGATGGGTGATGTGCAATGGACGTTGCTATCAAGAAACTTATGTCATGGTGGCGCTTCACAGTGATGATCTGGCGGTGAATAGAGGCTATTTCACTGAGTGGAACCCGATTGGAAAAACCTTCCGTGTGACGGCAGCCCAAGGTACTCATCTTATCGAGCTTGATGGTGTGCCGATTCGTGAGCTCTATAATCGTTACCTTGCCGATGGCCTAGAGGTTCCATTTGAGCAACTGCATAACTTCCCATTGATGGTCGGTGACCCGAAACAGCAGAATATCCATCTACCTGTAAAGGTAACAGAGCATGGAGAGATGGAATTCAGTGGTGAGTTTCTGGTTGGTGAAGAGGTACGTTTTTGCTACGACCATCCATCGTTAACTCTGGAGCAGGTGAGGCTTGGTGTTGAACAAGCCGCTTTGCATTCACCTGAATGTTTCTTTGTTTACAACTGCACCTCTCGTTTGGATTTCATCGAAGGAAATCAAGAGGTAGAGATCTTCCAAAAACTGACAGACACCTACGGCGTTTACTGCATGGGAGAGCTGTTTCAAGAACAAGGGCAGCAACGCTTACTTCACCATAGCTTGACCTATATGGCATTGGGTGAGGGGAGCAACCAAAATTGCCGCCCATTGAGCAGCCAACCTGCCAGCAATATATCGCCGCTGTTCTCGTTGATTCGCAACGCCTTAATGGATGTGGATGACATGAATAGCAGCATGGTCAACAAGATTCAGCAACAAGCGACCGCGTTAACCGCTAGCTACCGCGTTGATCGCCGCACCGGTTTACCTAACCGCAGTGTATTACGTGAAAGACTGGCGCGAATGGGTGGGGCCAGCCACTTACTCACACTCAAAGTCACCACATTCAGTCAGATTAATGAGAAGTACGGTTATCGTGTTGGCGATAAACTTCTGCACGATTTGAGTGAGCACTTCCAAAGTGCATTGACGCGTTTTTTCGAGCAGGAGTGCCAGCTCTACAGTGTTGGCATTGGCGAGTGGGCGGTGGTGTTTGATAGCTTGGCCAGCGATGAGTATATCCAGCAACGATTCTCTGAGTTTGCTGATGAGACAGAACACGTCAATTTTGAACCAATGGGGTTGCCGGATATTGATTATTTATCGGTATCAATTGGTGCCGGAATTGCCAGTCGTCGTGACTTTCCGCAAACATCGATTGATGATCTGCTGCTGAAGTCAATTGACGCGCGTCGTTGCGCCGTTAGTCAGAATAAACACCTGATTAATGCGAGAACCTTGGTTCAGTTGGAGAAACAACGGCAAGAGCAACTGCGCTGGCTGTCGTGTGTAAGCCGCGCAGTGATGAACCAGAACGTAGTCGCTTGTGCTCAGCCGATCGTATCTGCTCACTCTCATCAGGTGGAAAGCTATGAGTGTCTGGTGCGTATCGAAGAAGAAGGACAACTGATCACGCCCGGGAAGTTTCTGCCTATTATCGAGGGGACACACCTCTACACTCGTTTAAGCCGCCAGATGATCACTCGCACCTTTGACTTTATGAGTGATAGAACGGATTCGTTCAGTATCAATCTCGCGCCGCAAGACTTTACCAACGAGAAAACCGTGTTGCACTTAGAGCAGGCGATAAAGAGTATTAGCCATCCGCAACGGATAGGGCTAGAGGTGTTAGAAACCGAACAGATAAAAGATTACGGGCGACTGATCGAAATCTGTAATCACTTTAGAGAGCTGGGTGTGAATATCATCGTCGATGACTTTGGTTCCGGTTACTCCAATATTGATGAGATCCTCAAACTCGAACCTCAGATCATCAAGCTTGATGGCAGCCTGATCCGTAATATTGACCGCGACACCAAGCAGCGCAAGATAGCGCAACAGCTCGTCAGCTTATGTCAGATATTGAATGCAAAGACGGTCGCCGAATTTGTCCATAACCAAGAGGTGTGTCGTATCGCAGAAGACATGGGTGTCGACTATCTGCAAGGGTACTATTTAGGTGAGCCGAAACGTCTTTTTTAATTTTTAATCACAGTGTTGTGTTTCACGTGAAACCTAATAAACAGAGTGAGTCTAGACTCACTCTTTTTGTTGGTTACTTCAATGCATGGCCACTTTTATCGGCCTGAAAGACCTTCAAGTAGTGATGGAAGTAGTTGTCCAGTTGCTGGGATTGCTCGGTCTCGCCTAACTGATTGAGTAGCAACCCTCCGACTTCACTGGTACATAGGTGTCCTGAGTCTTGATTGCGGCGCAGGGTATAGGCCGATTCAAGGTTTGGTGTCAGGTGAACCTGAGGGATCTCCTGCAGCCATGGGCTCTTGTTCATCATCTTCTTGGCTTCTTGCCATGTCCCGTCAAGGATAATAAACAACGGCCTTTTATTTCCTTGGGGACTTGTCACGGCGATTTCGCTGACATCAATACTCTGCTCACTGGGAAAAAGAAGCAGAGCTTGAATCGTGTCGTCATTGATCATGTCCAGTAAATCAGCTGGTGCGTCTTTGCGCTGCCAAACATAACTGTGACAGTTTGGAAGTGTCTGTTGCAGCAGCTTTCCGGTATTGGTGTCGCGTCTTAGCTCGTTCTCATGGGTAAGCAGTGCAATGTTGACCGAACTTTCAATGGTTGGGATTTGATCGCAAATACATTGATGAGTGAAGCCACATTGTGGGCAACAAACAGGCTTATCCATACTAGAGCTTAACCCCTTTCTGCATTGGAGAGATGCCGTCAGCAAATAGGGTTACTTGGCTGATTTGGTCGCTGGTGGTTGTCGGGGCGACGCTTGGGTTTAGAGGGTAACTGACGCCTGAATACTGCAACACATGTTGGGCAGGCGTAGCTCCACCGCCACTGACATTGAAGACTAAGTCCTGCCAGCCGTTGTTTTGCTCGCGCCCTAAATGGATCTCACCCTGCACTAAGGTGACTCGGCTGTTGAAGCGCCATTGCTGTTGATAGTTTTCAAAGATAAGCAGGGTGCAACCACCAGAGCCACACCAGTTAAGCTGGGTGAGCAGTTCTTCTTGTCCGTCACCATTAAGATCGTAGGTTAACCAACGATATTGTGTATCGTCAGGTGAGGTGTTGTGGATCTTAAAATAATCGCGGATCGCGCGGTCGACTTTGGGATCAAGTTGATCACTGCTGTTGATTTTTTGTGGAGTAAGATCAGCCGCCGCTTTTGAGCTTGTCGCCTGATCTCGTTGCTCTTTCATTTTGAACAGCACCAATCCGCCGTCCGCAATTGGGTACACAACATTACCAACGCGCTCTTTTTTCGCGGTTAGTTGGTTCCCTTCACGGGTGAAAATACGCTCAGAGATAAGGTATTGCTGCTGGTGGCGAGTCATGACGACTTGTACTTGGTCAGTATTGAGTTGCTGCCAGAATCCTTGTTCGATAATGGGATTATCGCCATTACTGTAGGAGTAGGTCGTGATGGCGCTATGGTCGTTATTAAGCTCAAGGGTGACAGAGAAGCCTGCATTCTGTGTTGAACTGGCAAAGTAGCGGTCTGCCCACTCAAGAGTAGGATCTTGATTAGAGAGCGTCGCACAGCCTTTGTGTGTTTTGTCATTGATAGTGAGTTCAGCACTCCAACCATACAAGCTATCACTCATGGTGTCGTTGCAGCGGCTCTTGGTGAGATTCAGCTCGCCATCGCCTTGGTCGCCATTCAACTGATAGTTGCGTTGCTCGTTGCTCATGCGGCTTGATTGCACCTCGAAAGATTGAGGTGTATCGCCCATCTGAGCGTATTTAACTCGGCTCTTTTCAAATTGTGCAGACCAGAAGGGTTCATTACCAAAAGCGCGTGTGGATTTCAGAGGTTGATTACAACGGTTTGGGTTTTCTGCGGTCAGGATATTGACTTGGTCTACCACAAAGCGTGCAGTGAAGTCGGCGTTATAGCCAGTCTGGCTCGGCACCGTTAGATGACCAATCAGTTCGCCATACATTGGCTGATAAGGAGCGCTTGAGAGGCCTTGAGCCTCTAGCGCAAATTCAGGTGACATATCCAGCCAGTACTGCTCTTGGCTACCACAAGGGGTGAAGGTGCGACTCTCATGGCCGACAATGACCTGACCACGCATAATAAAGGTCTGAGGTTGAATGGTACTGGGTGTATCTAGACTGGCCGCTGGTGTTTTCTCAGCTTCTGGCGTCGATTGTTGGGTTTGGCTACAACCCGTCAGAGCGATGGCGGTAAGCCACACGGCTGGGTTTTTAAGTACCTTCATGTTATATCTTCCTCGGAGCAACCGTTAATTGGATTTATTATGGCATATTGGTTATTTAAAACAGAACCCGACACCTTCTCTATTCATACCTTGCGCGTACAAAACACCTCTTGTTGGGAGGGAGTTCGTAATTATCAAGCCCGTAATATGATGCGCGATGAGGTAAAACTGGGTGATCTCGTGATGATCTATCACTCCTCTTGCAAAAAAGTCGGAGTTGCCGGTATTGCCAAAGTCACCAGAGAAGCTTATCCCGACCACTTTCAGTTTGACCCAGAGAGCGATTACTACGACGAAAAATCTTCGCCCGATAACCCTCGTTGGGTGATGGTGGATGTCGAGTATGTCAGAACCACAGAACGTTTGATTCCACTTGCGACACTCAAAGCAATGCCTGAGCTTGAGAATATGCCCTTGGTAAAGCGCGGCAATCGCTTATCGATTATGCCGGTGACAGAGCAAGAGTGGCTGGCGATATTAAGCAAAGAGGTGCTGGGATCTCGTTAGCTTTAGAGCTTGTCCTCTTTGGAAGGTTCAAAAAAGGCAGCCAGTGGCTGCCTTTATATTTTCCGCTGACGCGATTTACTCTTGGTTATAGTAAGTGATCTTCAAGGTAATGCGCCACGGCGTCATCGGCATTGCTGCCAATCACTTCATTGTTTGGTAGAGCCTGCATCACTTTCTCATGTGAAGTGCCCATAACCAGTCCTTTGCCTGCCATCGCCAGCATTTCAGCGTCATTCATACCATCGCCAAATGCAATGCAGTTGTCTAAGGTTAGGTCGAGTGATTGAGCGACCGCTTCTAACGCATGACCTTTAGATACCTCAGCAGCCATGACCTCTAAACACCAAGGAGTAGAAAACGCGATGTTGAGCTTATCCCCAAACGCATCTCTAAGCTTCTGTTCAAAGGTGACCAAGTATTCGTGATCTTGCTCTGGGTGAGTAAAGAACACCTTAGCAATGCCTTCATTTGGTGCTTGATCGGCTTCAAAACGCTTGTAGCTAAAGCCTGATTCGCTATGGAATTTCGCCAACATTTCATCTTCGCGATCAAGAAGCCAATCTTCATTTTGGTACATATGAATGAAAATCTCAGGGTCCTGACGAACAATATCGACCACGGGCTGAACAAGCTCTTGAGGGACATTCTGGCTGTACATCAGCTTATCGTCTTGGTCATGCACACGTGCACCGTTTGAGGTGATCATGTAGGCAGGGATTCCCGCTAGCTGACGAATCCCAGCAACGTCAACGTGATGGCGACCAGTGGCAAAGATAAAGGTATAGCCTTGCTGGTGTAACTTCTTCAATGTCTGCTTGGTGTAGTCACTCAACTTATGGTTGGGTGCGAGCAGCGTGCCATCAAGATCAGAGGCAACAATATTGATGGAATCTTTTAGTGCAGGAATCGTCATTTAACCCTCGATACAGCGTACTTGACTAATAGAGGCACCAATCGAGTATTGATGCCAAGTGTTGTAAGACAAATTGTATGTGAAATTCGCACAAGAAAAGAGGGCAAAGCTCAATTACTTGTCTTCCTCTTTAGCGAATTTCTTTCGCAAACTCCTTTAGAAGAACTCAACAACCGACTCTAAGGTTTGATTACGGTATTGGTCGGTTTCGAACAGTACTTCATGCTTGGCACCGTCAATCGTGATCATTTCGCTATGCGTATTGGTCTTGCGCAGTTTATTGATGAAGTTTAGTTGTGCTTTATTACAAACAATCTGCTCGTTGCCGGCTTGAATCAACAAAAGGGGAATCTTAATCTGACGAGTCTGTTGAATCGCTTGTTTGGCGGCCATTAACCCCTGCCATACCCAGCGCGTACTTGGCCCACCAACCTGAATCTCTGGGTTATCTTGATACAGCCCACGAAACCATTGATAGCGAACTTGGCTGTGACTGAGTAAATTGTTCTCAAACGGTTTGGAGTAATACGCCTTATGACCCGGAGCATAGGTGGGTTTAGCGTATATCCCAGTGAGAATTTGCGCGACAAACATCGCAATGGGCTTAAGGTACCACTCGGTATTGACGCCAAACATAGGGGCACACAGTACGACCTTCTCAAAGCGGTGATCTGGGGTGGTCTGCAGGTAGCGTGTCGCAATGGTGCTGCCCATCGAGTGAGCCAACAGATAGCGATGCGCATACTTGTCGAGCGGGAAGTGTTGGAGTATCTCTCGCATATCTCGCACATAATCATCAAACTCATGAATATGACCGATGTCAGAGTCTTGGACACTGCGCTGTGAACGCCCTTGACCTTGGTGATCAAAAGAGTAAATGTCATAACCTTGGTGATAGAGATCGTAAAATAGCTCTTGGTATTTTTCACAGCATTCTATACGCCCGTTAGAGAGCACAATCGCTTTGCTATGCTGTGGTGAGGTAAAGCTACACCAGTAGAGTTTTTTCTTGCTCGATGAGGTGACATAACCTTCATTTCGTTGTTGCCAAAAGGCAGAGATCGGGTGTTTAATCGCTTCCTCAAATTGAGGCTCTTGAGTGAAATAAGAAGGTGCGGCATCGCTAATTGCCATGAGAAGTTACCTGAAAGATGCTGATGAGCGCTTTTATCGCTATTGATGTTATTAGATTAAAGTACTGCTAAGGAAATGCAATGGATACTCATGTTTGGCTCGCTTATGTCGTGACGGCAATTCTGTTTAGTTTAGCGCCTGGGTCAGGTACGGTGAACTCAATCAGTAACGGTTTAAGTTATGGTACACGCAAATCACTCGCTTCTATCGCTGGCCTACAAATTGGTTTGGCGTTTCATATCTTGCTGGTGGGTGCGGGCATTGGTGCGCTGGTGGCTCAATCTGCGTTCGCGTTTACGCTGATTAAATGGGTTGGTGTGGTTTACTTGATCTGGTTAGGTATTCAAAAGTGGCGTGATACATCCAGCATGGTTGCAACCGATGACGGTACATCATTGTCGAGCTTTAGACTTTTACGCAATGCAGTATTGATTAACCTAACAAACCCGAAATCTATCGTCTTTTTGGTGGCCTTGTTCCCGCAGTTTATCGATCCAACACAACCTCAAGCACCGCAACTACTGGTCTTAGGTGTTACCACGGTATTCATTGATAGCGTTGTTATGTTGGGTTATACGTCATTGGCATCACAAATGGGACGTTTTATTCGTTCTGATCGCGTAATGGGTAAGATAAATAAGATTTTTGGTGGTATGTTCATGGGTTGCGGCGCGCTACTTGCTGCTGCCAAGGCTTAACCAATCATAGAGTTATAGAATAAATGACCGCTACATACGTCGCCCGACAACCTATCTTTAATCGAAAAAAGCATACACTAGGTTATGAGTTGCTGTTTCGTGATGGGGAAAATAATGCCTATCCAGCGCATATTGAGTCGAATCGAGCTACGTATCGTCTGATCGTCGAGAACTTTCTGTCGGTGGGATTGAATCCATCGATCCCTTCTTCTCGTTGCTTTATCAACTTTCCGTATCAGAGCCTATTGCGTCGTCTTCCGCAGAGTCTGCCGAAAGACAAGGTCGTTATCGAGATACTGGAGACATGTCCGCCAACTCCTGAGCTTTTAGAAGCCGTGAAAGACCTCTATCAGCAGGGCTATATGATTGCGCTGGATGACTTCACCTCGACGCCAGAGTGGGAGGCGTTTCTTAAGTACACGCATATTGTCAAACTCGACATCATGCAGATGGGTTTGGAGGCGGCCTGTGATTTGGTGAAAAAGCACCAAGGTAAGAAGTACAGCTTTCTTGCTGAGCGTGTGGAAACCGAAGAAGAGTTTCAACAGGCCAAGCAAGCCGGGTTTAAGTTTTTTCAGGGCTACTTTTTTAGTAAGCCTGAGATTGTTAAAACCAAATACATCAGTCCAGAGCATGTGATTGCGATGGAGCTGTTTCAGGAAGTCTGTAAACCACAGGTGGACTTTCAGCGTGTAGAGAACATCGTTGCCAAAGATGTGGCGCTCTCTTATAAGCTGCTGCGCTTTGTGAATACCATGTCTCCACGTTTGGAAGTGAGCATTTCCTCATTTCGCCAAGCACTGGTCTACCTAGGGCAGGACAAGCTGAAGATGTTTGTCTCCTTGGCTGTCGCATCCTACGTTTCTGATAAAAAACCAAAAGAGCTCTATAGCTTGTCATTGCAACGTGCTCAGTTCTGCCAACGTATGTCTCGCTACCAACCTTTTGAAGGGCATACAGAGCAAGCGTTTATGATTGGGCTGTTTTCCCTGTTGGATGCGCTGCTGGATCTCTCCTTAGAACACTTAGTTGAACAACTGCCGCTCTGTCAGATCATTAAGCTAGCCCTGTTGCGCCGAGAGGGGCCATATGGCCAGTTGCTTGCATTGGAAGAGAGCTTTGAGCATGCGGATTGGGAGCAGATTGAGCAGTACTGCGCCACATTAGGCTTGAGTATCGAGCAGGTAAAAGTAGAGCTGGCAGAGGCTCAGCGCTGGAGTCATAGCATTACTAATCAAACCTAGCTCGAATGTGAAAGTTTTATGACAGTTGAAACGCACGCCTTGACGTGCGTTTTTTTATAACTAAGATATACGCATATCCATATATGAGTATGTAGTTATGCTTCCTCACCAATTTTTTAAATTACTGTCTGATGAAACGCGAGTGCGTTGCTTAATGTTGATTGTGCGCCAAGAGTGCCTTTCTGTTGGTGAGTTGACTCAGGCATTACAAGAAAGTCAGCCAAAGGTTTCTCGCCACCTTGCGCAGTTGCGTTCAAACGGCATTTTGACTGACGTTCGCCAAGGGCAGTGGGTGTTTTACCGCCTGTCACAAGATTTACCGGGTTGGATGCTAAAGTTAATTGATGACCTTATCGCATCAAACTGTTTGAAAACTGAATACCAGCAAGACATTGAGCGTCTAGAGTCGATGAAGTCACGCCCAGTATGTTGCGTTTAATTCTTAATTTAAGTTTCACCACTAACTGAGAGAACACAAAATGACAGTTAAAGTAGGTATCAATGGTTTTGGCCGTATCGGCCGTCTAGCACTTCGCGCAGCTTTCGATTGGGAAGAGCTAGAGTTTGTACAAATTAATGACGTTGCTGGCGACACAGCGACACTGGCGCACCTTTTAGAGTTCGATTCAGTGCAAGGTCGTTGGAACCACGAAGTTGCGGTTGAAGGCGACGAGATGATCATCAACGGTCAGCGTATCAAAACGACTAAAGAGCGCGACATCGATGCGATCGATTGGTCTGGCTGTGATGTGGTGATTGAAGCAACAGGTGTTCACCGTAAGACTTCTTTCCTAAACAAATACCTAGAGCAAGGCGTGAAACGTGTTGTGGTATCGGCACCAGTGAAAGAAGAAGGCATTGCAAACATCGTGGTTGGTGTGAACGACAACATCTTTGACCCTGCAGTACACAAAATTGTAACGGCAGCATCTTGTACCACTAACTGTATCGCTCCTGTGGTTAAGGTAATCAACGAGAAGCTAGGTATCGAGAATGCGTCATTCACGACGATTCACGATCTAACTAACACTCAGACTATCCTAGATGCGCCGCACAAAGACTTACGTCGTGCACGTGCATGTGGCATGAGCCTAATCCCAACAACAACTGGTTCTGCTAAGGCGATTGTTGAGATCTTCCCTGAGCTTGAAAACCGCATCAACGGCCACGCAGTTCGTGTACCACTTGCGAACGCGTCTCTGACTGACATCATCTTCGAAGTGAAGCAAGACACGACAGCAGAAGAAGTTAACGCGATGCTGAAAGAAGCGTCTGAGAATGAGCTCAAAGGCATTCTCGGCTTTGAAGAGCGCCCGCTGGTTTCTATCGATTACAAAGGCGACCAACGTTCTACTATCGTTGACGCACTGTCTACCATGTTGGTTGGTAAGCGTATGGTTAAGATCTACGCTTGGTACGACAACGAGATGGGCTACGCGACTCGTACGGCTGAGTTAGTTCGTACTGTTGGTTTAGCATAAACCTGAGCATTTAGGAGATTTCACTATGACACATCCAACGTGGCAACTAGACCTTGAGAAAGGTGCACTGATCCTGACGCCATGCCCAGGTACTAAAGACGCAGACCTTGACGCATCTCTGGCTCAACTTAAAGAGCAGGGCGTTGAAGCTATCGTAACGGCACTTGATGATGCAGAGCTAGCAAGCAAAGACGTATCAGTACTGGGCGAGAAAACACGTGCGCTAGGCATGCAGTGGTTCCAAATCGAAATCGAAGACGATTGTGCACCGGGTGCTGAGTTTGCAGCGAAATGGTCTGCAGCAAGCCCAGAGCTACATAAAATCGTCGATAGCGGTGCGAAAGTAGCGATGCACTGTATGGGCGGTTCAGGTCGTACGGGCTTGTTCGCGGCTCACCTACTGCTAGAGAAAGGCTGGGACCTTGATAAGATCGTTCAAGAAGTTCAAGCACTGCGTCCAGGCGCTTTCACTAAGCCTATCCAGGTTGAGTATATTAATGGCGTAGCGAATAGCTAACAGTCATCGTTGTTAGATAAGGAGCTTTTGGTATCTTGAGTGTTTAGCTTATCGTGATCCAAAAGCTCTTTTTGTTTTGATTGCAGAGATAGCGTTATGTTTTCAAATCTAAGCAAGAGTGTTCGCCAATACATGTTGGTGACTTTCAACTACTGGAATTTCACCATTACTGATGGTGCACTACGCATGCTGGTGGTGCTGTATTTCTACGACCTTGGCTACAGCTCGTTAGAGATCGCCTCACTGTTCCTGTTCTATGAATTCTTTGGCGTGGTGACGAACCTAATCGGTGGTTGGTTGGGCGCGCGTCTGGGTCTCAATAAGACCATGAATATTGGCCTCGGGATGCAAGTCGTTGCCTTGGGCATGCTGGCACTGCCATCGGCGATGTTGACCATACCTTGGGTGATGGCAGCACAGGCGTTGTCAGGCATCGCTAAAGACCTTAATAAGATGAGTGCCAAGAGCTCAATTAAGACCTTAGTACCGGATGAGCAGCAGGGCGCACTTTATAAGTGGATTGCGATTCTGACGGGATCTAAGAATGCGCTTAAGGGTGCTGGCTTCTTTATTGGTGGTTTGCTGCTCTCAACCATTGGCTTCCAATACGCAGTGCTTGCGATGGCGGCTGTGCTAACACTGGTCTTCATCGGCAGTGTGGTGAGCTTAGAGGCGGACATGGGTAAGGCGAAAACCAAGCCTAAGTTTAAGCAGATCTTCTCTAAGTCTGAGTCTATTAACATCCTATCAGCGGCACGTATGTTCCTGTTTGGCGCTCGTGACGTGTGGTTTGTGATTGCTCTGCCAATTTATCTGGGCAGCGTATTTGGCTGGGATCACTCTTGGGTTGGTGGCTTCTTAGCGGCTTGGACCATTGCTTACGGCTTTGTACAAGGCATAGCACCTAAGATTACCGGTAAAGCGCAAGGTAAGGTGCCAGATGGACACGCAGCCCTATTGTGGGCGGGTGCATTGGCTATCGTGACGGCTTGTATCGCCTACGCGGTGCAAATCGGTTGGCAGCCTGAGCTGGTGATTATCGTGGGCTTGATGGTGTTCGGTGCTATCTTCGCGGTCAACTCATCGCTTCACTCATACCTAATTGTGAGCTATGCCAAGGGCGATGGAGTATCGCTGGATGTGGGTTTCTACTACATGGCGAACGCGATGGGTCGTTTGATTGGTACCATCTTGTCTGGCTTGGTATTCCAGATGGCAGGCTTATCGGCTTGTTTATGGGTATCGTTCGCGTTTTTAGCGTTAACGACGCTCATTTCACTGAAGCTACCTAAGGTACCTCAAACCAAGACGGCGTAGTCTCTAAAGCGTGATCTGTTTCGTGAGCGCGACTTGCTTTAACAATAAGCTGACTTGGTCACCATACCAGTCAGCTTTTTTGTTGCTATAGTAGAATGATTGAATATTAATCAGGCATTTACATGAAGCAGCGAATTCTCTTCTTTGATTTAGCACGATGTGTCGCGGCCGTAGCGGTTATCGCGATTCATGTTTTGGCACCCTATCGTAACGAGCTAGGAACCATTCCCTTCGGTGAGTGGCTAACGGCGATAACGGTTAATGGCTTCAGCCGCTGGGCAGTGCCTGTCTTTATCTTGATAACCGGTGCCTTAATGCTCAGTGACCAGCGCCCGTTTGATGCCAAGTATTATCTTAGAAGACGCTTAGGTAAGGTACTGATACCGTTTCTCGTCTGGTCGCTGTTTTATACCTATTTCTCTGGTTGGTCGGCGTCGGGTTTTGATGCCGAAGTTAGCTGGGAAGTGTTGAGCAACAGCTATCATCACTATACCTACTATCACCTTGGGTTCTTTTATTACTTTATTCCTCTCTACTTTGTGATCCCATTTTTGCAGATTGGGGTGCGCAAGTATGGTGATCCGTTCATCTATAGCTTTACCGCGGTCTGGTTGTTCACCACATTACTGTTCTTGTTCAAAATTGATGGCCCTTGGAGTCATGAGCTGTGGCTTTACACCGGTTACTTGCCACTCGGCTACATCTTGTATAAGAAGCTTCCGCTGACGGCACCAGTGGTTACAGGGACTACGATATTGGGTGCCTTGGCTTTGTTTGCCACAGTTTATATGGTGGTCGATGCGAGCCTCGCGGCAGAGAAGTATACAGTAGGCCGCTGGCTGTCTTACAAAACACTCAATACAGTATTGGCTGCAAGTATGGTGTTTATGTTGTGTCGTTACTTTGGTGAAGGGTTATCTGAAAAGTCGAATAAAGTAGTGGGCTTTATTAGTAAGCACAGTTTAGGTATTTATCTGCTGCACCCTATTTTCTTATGGCCAATGAAAGAGTTTGGTTGGTATCAAGGACACCCTGCGTGGGTGATTCCGCTGTGGGTTGTGATCAGCGGTGCGGGTGCATTGTGGATGAGTTGGCTGATGGCAAAATCACAGAAAACAAGCTGGCTGCTGCCGTAAGCGAAAGGAGGCAACAGCGAGAGGGAGCTAACGCTTGAGGGCAAAGTGCAAGAACTTGTCACCCTGATAAGTTAATGTGCCTTTGTCCCCAGGATTAAGAGCATGGAAGTAATGAATACCGACTTGGAACTCACGTTTTGGGCCAACCAGTCCGCGTTGAACGTAGATCCAATATTCTTGGTCTTCTTGCCCTGGCTCAGCATCCGGTAGGTCAATGGATTGTTTGTCGAGCACCGTGACATCCACTTTCTTCTCTGGCGCGTTCTCTCCTTGCATATGCTTTCGATAAAAGCTTACAAAAACCCAGCCTGCTAGGGCGACAAGTACAATAATCGCAAGAAAAAGTGAATTAGGCATACAACCTCCATATAGTCCTGGAGGCTATTCTAGTCGGTTGGCTACATGGGATATGTGTTTAAAGCCGCTATTCGTGAATTGATGTAAGTTGAGCGAGTTATTTTTCGGCTGATATCACATTTCATTGCCAATTGTGGATAACACGTTGTTATTTATTGTCTCTTTCTCACGTAAATCGTGATCAATTTGTATCAGAATAGGGTAATGCTCGACTAAAATTAGAGTGTGGAGTGGGAGGGTCAATATGACGGACATTGAAAAAGTAGTCACAAGGACTCGTAATATAGAAAAGTTATTGCGGCTTCAGTATCACGCTGAGGGAGAAGGGCTGCACGAACTGGTCACGAGTTGTGAAGAGAGATTGCCACACGATATGGTGGTAAAACTACGCTACATCGCCACTTGCCGAAACAAGGTGGTGAATGATCATGATGCGCAATTAGAGGATCATCACCAGTTCATCATGATGTGTAATGATTGTGAGAAAGAGCTGACCCCAAGAAGTGGGCGCTTTATTTGGCGAGTCGCCATTCTCTTAATGATGGTAATGACGCTGGCGGCTGCTGGTTTCTATTATGCCAATTGGGATGTACTGACGTTACATCTATTCTCAAAGTAACAGATTTAGATAAAAGAAAAGGGACGCCATGGCGTCCCTTTTCTTTTTTGGGTACTTGATTAGTACATCATCGGTAGTGTCATAAGACCAACAACTACCGCGATCATTACAAGTCCTTGTTTTTGCGAAGATGAAATCATAACACTACTCCTAAATTTGGTTAACTATCGCTATGTGATTAAGAATAGCACTACTTTTGGCTTTAGATCAAGAATTACTTTCGAAAGCTCTAAAAAAGCAAGAAAACTAACTTATATGTGCTCTCAATAGCGAAGTTTACTGTGTTTTTTATGTTGGTTTTAATTTGTTCGTTGTGGTTTTTGTTTGTCCTTTTTGGTTTTAACTTGTTGTTTTTATGGATTTAATTAATGTAACTATAGTTGTTAAAACTTGTTAAAGTGTATTAATGGTTACTGGTGGTCTCTGCTGTTTTCCAGTCGTTATTATGGTGGGTATTTTGGTTATTTATCTCTTTATGTTGTCCGTGATAGCTACCGATAAGGGGGTATCTCATATTAAAATGAGAAAATGTCACTATTTTGGATAGAAATGATTTTGTGAGATTTTTTAAGGCTACAAAGTTTGAGTTTTATCATTTAAGTATTTGTATTTAAAGCGATTGGTGTTTTTGTAATTGCTTTTTCTTATCCGGATTAAACGGTTTTTGGCTCCATAATTGAAGTTGTTGTTTGATAAAAATCGACTTAGGGTGGCTAGGTAGGATCAGAGGCTCGTTTTTAGAGATGTTTAGGATAGTAGGCCGCGAATTGGCGCGTAGGCACCACGTTCTAAGACATTTTGGTGCAAGTTAAGACGTGATCACATTTTTAGTGGAAGCGTAAGCAAGATCCAATTTTGAGGGGCTAGCGCTTTACATCACTATTGAGGTGCCTAGACTGGCGACGATTTGAGGTAATAGGGTATATGTTATGTGGAGTTGGTTAGCGGTTTCGTTATCTGGTATCGGAGCGATAGCAGGAGCCAAGCATGGGCATGTTACTCAAACCTTAATGTACAAAGTATTCACTTTTGTACTCTTAGCCGTTATTGCATTAAGTCAGCCAGAGATTGCAGTGTACAGCTACTGGATTGTGGCTGGGTTGGTTGTGTCTGCTTTGGCTGATGTCCTACATACGCTATCGAATAAAAAGCCACTGCACTTTGTCTGTTTTCTTGTTGCTCAGCTCTGCTATAGCAAAGCATTTTGGCTACAGTTGTCGGGTGAAGTGGTGTGGTGGTTGTTTGCCTTACTGCTAGCCGCGTGTGTCGTTGCCTTTTTCTTACTCTTACCACGCCTTGATAAGCTGGTGTTTCCGGTAGTAATCATGGGGATTGTCTTAATTCAACTGGCGTGGGCGTCTGGTGAGGTTTGGTTACTCGACCCTCAACTTCCTCATGGTGTCGGTTTCCTTGGTTGCTGTGTGCTATTACTTTCTGCTTTGGCTTACGCCCTGAACTACTATCGAAGCCCGATTCGAGGTGCTTATGTGTGGGTGACAGGCAGTTATTTCTTGGCCCATGCACTGATTGTGGCATCACTAACCCTTTAGGTTATATCTAAGCTGAGGCTGCGTTATATCAAAGTGCGCTAACAGCAATCCGTTATGCTTGGCGAGATATGACAGACAGAGGAACCTCTAATGACAACTGAAATTCATGCTCACAACGTATTGAACCTACTTAACGAACAAGCTTTGACGCGAGAAGAGTTAGCAGAAAAGCTAGAACAAGAATATGGCTCAGAAGCCCGTTTCCATACTTGTAAGCTAAGTGGCTTAGACCTAGATGCATTGCTGACGTTCTTTGTGAAAATGGAGAAGGTGGTGCTAGAGGGTGATAAGCTGAGAACCAATATGGCACGAGTATGTAGCCATTAATTCGATTGTTTTGGGAGGTGGATTGCTGCTTCCCTTTAAATCAAACATTTAACACATAATCCTCCCCACTAGGTTCGAAAAGCCGGATTGAGGCTGCTATACTCCGCGCACCTTCGCTTTTCAGGACTTACTCATGGAAATCCTATCTGCAGCTACCATGCTGTTTCTTATTATGGACCCGTTAGGCAATTTGCCGATCGTGCTCTCCATACTTAAACATATCGATCCAAAGCGACGCCGAATTGTTTTGATTCGTGAGCTTATGTTCGCGTTGATTATCCTTTTATTGTTCTTGTTTGCCGGTCAGAGCATTCTGAACTTTTTGCACGTTCAGCCAGAAACCTTGAGTATTTCAGGCGGTATTATCCTGTTTATCATCGCGATTAAGATGATTTTCCCAAGTGCTGGGAGTATCACTGGATTAGCGGCGGGTGAAGAGCCATTTATTGTACCTATGGCGATCCCTATGATTGCGGGGCCATCGGTGATTGCAGCCTTGATTCTGTTATCGACTCAGCATCCGGGTAATATGTTGGAGCTATCTGCGGCAGTCTTACTGGCTTGGGGCGCAACCTTCTTTATCTTGATGTTTAATGGTTTCTTCCTGCGTATCCTCGGAGAGCGAGGCCTTAAGGCGGTAGAGCGATTGATGGGTCTATTGCTTATTATGATATCAACGCAGATGTTCCTCGATGGTATCAAAGCTTACATGCTCTCTTAGAGTCCGTATGCTGACAAACAACATTAAAAAAGCCGCTCAAATGAGCGGCTTTTTTTACATCATGTATTTGCGTCGGATATCGAGCAGAGCAAAGATACCGAAGATTAGAATTGACCACTTCTCCCAGCGCGTCATTGAAATCTTATCGCCAAATGCACCAATGAAGATCAGCATTTGTAGACCGTGCATGAAGAACAAGAATGCCGTCATGATATACAGGGCAATGGCTGCGTTTCCTGGGAATGGATGGAAAATATTTACGATGAGAACAAACCAAACGAAAGCAATAGCCGCTTTGGCTACGGGAATCAGTACATTCATTATTTAAATCCTATTCTGCATTGGTTCTATGGAAAAGGCGGTAACTGGACTGCCCAGTCGTTTTATCACGGTAGAGCTCCCAGTTCTCAGGCATACCTTCCAGCTTGAGCTCTTTTTCTGTCTCGATGTACACCACCGCATCTTCAGCCAGCCAACCGTTAGATTCCAACAGGCTTACTGTTTCCGCGAGCAGCCCTTTACGGAAAGGCGGATCTAAGAAAACCACATCGTAAGGTGTCCCCGGCTTGCTCAGGTAAGAAATGGCATCGGTGTTCTCTACCTTGATGTTATCGGCCTTGAGCTCTTTGGCATTATCAGATAGCTGTTTTGCCGCTTTTTGGTTCATCTCAAGTAGCGTCACCATTTTTGCTTGGCGAGACGCTGCTTCAAAACCGAGTCCACCGGAACCTGCAAAAACATCCAGACACGTCGCATTTGGGATATCTTGAGCAACCCAGTTAAAGAGCGTTTCTTTAACTCGGTCAATGGTCGGGCGTAAACCTTCTAAGTCGTGCACTGGGAGTTTTCGACCTCTCCATGAGCCACTGATGATTCGAACAAAGCCTCCAGATGGCTTTTTTTGTGATGTGTTTTGCTGGCGACGTCTTACCATAGATTTTTTGACCGCTAATAAAGTGATACTATATCGAGCCCAATTTAATTTGGTTCGAGTATTAAATAAATTTTGCAATGACAAAGTGTATCAAGCAAACAGCAAGCATATCACTGCTTTGTCATTTTTCTTTACTATTCGTGTCTACAAGTTTGTATTGTAGAACAATAGCAAAGAGTCGACGTGCATTAAGTCAATACAGTTAATTAGTAGATCTAGGAAATTCCTCTGATGGCGGAAAAAAAGAAGCGCGGATTATTATCGTGGCTTGGCTTTGGTGAAGAAGAACAGAGCCCACAAACGCAGACTGACTCTAAAGTAGAGCAGCAAACGGAAGAGCAGCCTCAAGCTGAGGTTGAGCAACCGGTAGAAAAGGAAGTACCTGCGCAAGAAGCGGAGTTACAAGAAGAGCTTGAACAGCCAAGCGCTGAGGTTCAACCTGAACAAGCAGAAGCAGAAGCAGAAGCAGAAGCAGAGCTTGAAGTGGTTGCAGAAGAGCCACAAGTTGAAGAAGTTCAAGAGAAACCGACAGAGAGCTTCTTTGCTCGCTTAAAGCGTAGCCTGAGCCGTACTAAAGCGAACATAGGCGCGGGCTTCTTTGGTCTGTTTAAAGGCAAGCAGATTGATGAAGATTTGTTTGAAGAGCTTGAAGAACAACTGTTGATTGCTGACGTGGGCATGAACACCACGGTTAAAATTATTGATAACCTTACAGAAAAAGCCTCTCGCAATGACCTGAAAGATGGCGAAGCCCTGTATGGTCTATTGAAAGAAGAGATGGCAGACATCCTTAGCCAAGTGGAGCAGCCGCTAGAGGTTGATACCTCGAAAACGCCTTACGTTATCCTAATGGTGGGTGTAAACGGTGTGGGTAAAACAACCACAATCGGTAAGCTGGCGAAACAGTTCCAGAATGAAGGCAAGAAAGTGATGCTAGCGGCAGGTGATACCTTCCGTGCCGCAGCTGTTGAGCAGCTTCAAGTATGGGGTAAGCGCAACGACGTGCCTGTTATTGCCCAGCACACTGGCGCGGACAGTGCTTCTGTTATCTATGATGCGATTGAAGCAGCGAAAGCGCGTGGCGTTGATGTGGTTATCGCAGATACAGCGGGTCGTCTACAGAACAAGAGCAACCTGATGGAAGAGCTGCGTAAGATCGTTCGCGTAATGAAGAAGATTGATGACTCTGCGCCGCACGAAATCATGCTAACGTTAGATGCAGGTACTGGTCAGAACGCGATCAGCCAAGCCAAGCTATTTAGCGAAGTGGCACCGGTAACAGGTATTACGCTGACTAAGCTGGATGGTACCGCGAAGGGCGGTGTGATCTTCTCGATTGCGGATCAGTTCCAGATTCCAATTCGCTTTATTGGTGTGGGTGAAGGCATTGATGATCTGCGTCCATTCGAGTCAAAAGACTTTATTGAAGCACTGTTTAGCCGCGAAGAGTAATTTGGGTGGCAATTTGGTTTGTGTTTAACCTGCTACCTTTTTAAATTTGATAAGAGTGATCGTAAGAGGAATTTTCGGTGATCAAATTTCAGCAAGTGAGCAAGGCCTACCGTGGTGGACGCCAAGCATTGCAAAAAGTGGACTTTCATCTCAAACGAGGTGAAATGGCTTTTTTAGGTGGACATTCAGGTGCCGGCAAAAGCACACTGCTGAAATTGATCTGTGCGATTGAGCGCCCAACCGATGGGCGCGTTTGGTTTAACGACCACGATATCACTCGAATTCCGAGCAAAGACATCCCTTTCCTGCGTCGCAACATCGGTATCGTCTTCCAAGACCACCGACTGTTGATGGATCGCTCTATTTACGACAATGTGGCTCTGCCTATGCGTATCGAATCGATTTCTGAGAACGAAATTAAACGACGTGTTGGCGCTGCATTAGACAAGACTGGGTTATTGGACAAAGCACGTTGCTTGCCGAGCCAATTGTCGGGCGGTGAGCAGCAACGTGTCGGCATTGCACGCGCTGTGGTGAATCGACCAACTCTACTGCTGGCCGATGAGCCGACCGGTAACCTAGACCCTGAATTATCCAATCGTGTGCTACGCCTGTTTGAAGAGTTTAACCGAGCTGGCGTAACCATCCTTTTAGCAACGCACGATGTGGGGTTAGTAAATACTCGCCCACAATATCGTCATTTCGAGCTAAATCAGGGCTTCTTGAGTGAGGTAGAAGACTATGGCCGTTAATAAGCGTCTTAAAAAGGCCAAGCCAAAACGCGCGAACAACCGCGCAGCAAGTGATGGCTTTTTAGTGGTGCATTGGAAGCAAGCGAAGTCTTCACTATCACAATTATGGCAACGCCCACTCGGCAACCTTCTGACACTGGCCGTCATTTCGATGGCATTGGCGATGCCAGCGTGTTTGTACCTGTTGGGTAAAAACGTGGGTGAAGCTGCACAAGATGTCGCGAGCCCATCTCAGGTGAGTGCGTATATAGAAGAGGGCATCCCTGAACCTAGAGTGATGGTGATGAAGGATGAGATAGAGAGCTGGCCTGACGTTGATCTGGTCGAATATATCTCACCACAGCAGGGATTGGCGGATCTTAGCCAATACTCGGGCTTTAACGACGCACTGACGATTCTTGATGATTACTCACTACCAGGTGTATTGATCATCACACCGAGCGTTGAAACAGACACGGAAATTAAAGCACTGGCTAACCAAGTCAAAGAACAACCCTCGGTGACTGACGTTCGCCTTGATGAAGATTGGTTAGCAAGACTCGATGCGATTAAGGCACTGGCTACTGTCATCGTAGTGACATTAACCTTCCTTATGCTGGGAGCGGTATTTCTAATTATTGGTAATACCTTGCGCTTTAATGTGCTTGCTCACAAAGAAGAGATCCAAACCATGAAGCTAATTGGGGCGACCGATAGTTTCATCCTACGCCCTTATCTGTATACAGGTATGTGGTTTGGTGTATTGGGATCTATCAGTGCGTGGATCATGACCGCATTGATTACTGTATTACTCAACAGTGCAGTGGACGATTTAGCGCAGTTATACGACAGTCATTTCCGCTTAATTGGCTTAAGCTGGGATGAATCTTTGCTGCTTTTGATTGTTGGAACCTTGCTTGGTAGCGTGGCAGCAAAACTTTCTGCCCAAAGACACCTAAAAGAAATTGAACCTGTTTAGGTGAATTGAGTCATATTTAGACGAGAAATAGACACATGTTAGTCAGTTTTCGCCTTGTATAGACGAATTGATTATGCATAATTACTTCCCCCTTCTTGAATCCTGTTCATTTTAGGTTCAAGATTAGCGGGTTCTAATAGAAAGACTACTCCAGATCAGAGATTGATGAGGAACCGAATGGCAAACCAAGCGTATCAAATGGCTTTAGTCACACAAGATAGCCTAGACAGCTATATCCGCTCAGCAAACAGCTACCCAATGCTAACTGCTGAAGAGGAGCGTGGACTTGCAGAGCGATTACATTACAAAGGTGAGATCGAAGCTGCGAAAGGCTTGATTCTTTCACACCTACGATTCGTGGTTCATGTAGCGAGAGGTTACTCTGGTTACGGCCTGCCTATGGCTGACCTTGTTCAAGAAGGTAACATTGGTCTAATGAAGGCGGTAAAACGCTTTAACCCTGAAGTTGGGGTAAGACTGGTATCTTTCGCTGTTCACTGGATCAAAGCTGAAATCCATGAGTACGTACTTCGTAACTGGCGCATCGTTAAGATTGCGACGACTAAAGCGCAGCGCAAACTGTTCTTTAACCTGCGTAAGTCTAAGAAGCGTTTGGGTTGGTTCAACAACGGTGAAGTTGAAACTGTTGCTCGCGAGCTAGGTGTAGAGCCTTCTGAAGTTCGTGAAATGGAATCTCGTCTTGCGGCGCAAGATGCCACCTTTGAAGCGCCTATGGATGACGATGACGGCGGTTCAGCATACACGGCACCTGTTTACTACCTTGAAGACAAAGCGTCAGATGTAGCAGAAACGGTAGAAGCGGCAAATTGGGAAACCCACACCAACAACCGTTTGGGTCATGCACTAGCAAGCCTAGATGACCGTAGCCAGCACATTGTTCGCTCTCGTTGGTTAGACGACGACAAAGCAACATTGCAGGACCTAGCTGAAACCTACAACATCTCAGCAGAGCGTGTTCGTCAGCTAGAGAAAAACGCAATGAAGAAGTTAAAGCAAGCCGTCGGCGACTTCTAAGCAACAAACGAAATTTTTGAAAAGGCCGAGATCGAGAGATCTCGGCCTTTTTATTTGGATCGCATTTTATGCACTATCCGATCGAAATAAGTGAGTGCTGATTGTGGATAACTCTGTGAGGAGTTTCTTTGTCAGTTGTCAAAAAGCAGGGTGTAGTAAGGCTTGCAGGCGGTTTTTGTGGTGGGGATAGTTTTAGGTTAACCCACAGATAGATCAGGATCATTACTACATCTTGTGGATCCATTTTTCAAAAAACACTTTATTCACGCAATTCACAGATTTATCCACATATGGTGTAAAAGTGATCGCTGGTGGATAACCTTATTAAGTCGATGTAAATGTTAGCCTTGGGATAGGTTACAATGACATCAAAGTAAATCAGTACAAGAGAAAGTAATGGACCAGTTTAAACATATTGATGTGCAAGGCGCTCAAACCTTGATTGAACAGAGCGATGCTCGCCTAGTGGATATCCGTGACCCACAATCATTTGCCGTTGCCCACCCAGAAACCGCATATCATTTGACGAATGACACCATGGTGGCATTTATGGATGAGGTAGAATTTGAACAACCGATCCTTGTGATGTGCTATCACGGTATCAGCAGCCAAGGTGCAGCGCAGTATTTAGTCAACCAAGGCTTTGAAGACGTATACAGTGTAGATGGGGGCTTTGAAGCTTGGCACCGTGCCCAGCTTCCTGTGATTACAGGTTAATTGGCTTCCTTAGACAAAATTAAGCAGGAAACACCAATGGTAAGATTGATGGTATTGAATAATGCGCGTGTCGCGCAGGCATTCATTGATTATATGGCGTCTCGTCAGATCTCGATTCAGATGTCTCCCGAGGGAGAAGGACGCGTGGCGTTATGGTTGCTCGACGACCAACATCAAGTCGAGACCGAAGCGGAGCTCAACCGTTTTTTATCAGAGCCAAGCCATAAGCGCTATCAAGCAGCATCTTGGGATGTCGCTGAAACGCGTAAAAGTCAGTTCCATTATCATACTCCGAGCTTTCTTAGCATGATTAAGGCTAAAGCAGGGCCGGTGACACTCAGTATTATGTTGCTGTGTGTGGTGATTTTTATCCTGCAACAACTGGGCTTTAACCGACAAATCTTTCAGGTGCTGCACTTTCCAGCGCTCGATGGACAGCAGTGGCAATTGTGGCGTTGGCTGAGCCACGCCGTTCTTCATTTCTCCGTTATGCACATCGCCTTCAATATTCTGTGGTGGTGGCAGCTCGGTGGTGATATCGAGAAGAAGCTCGGTGGTCTGAAGCTACTGCAGATCTTTGCCATATCATCGGCCTTGTCTGGCGCAGGGCAGTACTGGGTTGAGGGTGCCAACTTTGGTGGTTTATCTGGGGTGGTTTATGCCTTGGTTGGTTACCTATGGGTAGTCAGCACCAAAGCGCCTCAACTTGGCTTAACTATACCTAGGCAAATAGTCGGCTTTATGTTGATTTGGTTAGTACTTGGTTACATGCAGCCGTTTATGGCGATTGCCAATACGGCGCACTTGGCTGGCTTAATTGCTGGTCTGGGTATTGGCTGGATTGATTCGCTCAAATCAAAGCACACGGTTTAGTGCCAGCCTTATTTAGGACGGGTCACACACCTACTAAAAAGCGGCTTCGATGAGCCGCTTTTTTTCTGTCTCGATTTTACCGCGTTGCTACTGATATAGATATTTAGTGAACAGTAGATCGGCAATAATGGTTTTGCCAGTTTCAGGCAGTAAGATTTCGTTGAGGCGAGTCACTAAGGTCTTGCGTAAATCCTCGCGGCCAGAGAGTGACTTAATCGTTTCTTCATTCTGTTTGCCTAGCAATTCAATCACAGCATCGCGAATCAGGGGTTGGTGCAGTTCAATCGCAGGAAGATCGGTTGAATTGGCCACCATGATGTCGATGCGCACTTGAATGTACCCCAGCTTATTCCCTTTGGTATAAAAGTTGGTGGTTAGATCTGGCTCCAGCGTGAAGTAGGCCAGTTTGGGTGCCGACTCCTCTTCAGCCAATGATGGCAAAGAAAAAAGTAGACTGATGGCTAGAAATATTTGGGCTACATAACGTTTGTGCATATTTGTGACTTTTCTTTAGTTTAATCGCGATATTCGAAACGCGTTTGTCTTGTTACAATGAACGGTCTAAATCTAAATACGTTTATAACACAACTTACGGTTAATATTGCTCGAAAGTTGATGCTTTATTGTACGTGTAAAGTCACCTATTGAATACTAGTATGAATCAGTCAATACCGTTGTATCTTAATTCGTTAATGAATGTAGATTGGCAAAATACAGAAAAATTTGATTTTCCGAATCAAACCATCAAAGGGTGGTTAATGGAGCAAGGCTCTTTATCTCGTCGCTTGGGGGAGTGCTGTGAGCACCTTTCAGTCGAGTTATTGCATAACCAAGTCGTGGAACGCTCAACACTACAACACGACGAAGAAACCTTACTCTCATCATCAGATTGCTTGCTGCGCAAGGTGATCCTCAAAGGGGATGATGAACCTTGGGTATTGGGGCGCACGTTAATTCCTCGCCTTACTCTGGATGACCAGCACTCGGATCTGTCCCAGCAGGGTAATGTCCCGCTTGGACTGACAGTATTTAGTGCTGAGAATGTTAAGCGTGACGCGCTACAAGTCGGTTGGGTTACGGTAGGCCAGGAACGCCTGTTGGCTCGTCGCTCTCGTTTATGGATGAACCATAAACCTATGTTGGTTGCGGAACTCTTTTTGCCAACCTCACCCATTTACTCTAAGGAGAGTGTGTAAATGCTGGCCATCAAAGCGAAAGCCTATTGGCAGTTAACGCGAATGGATCGCCCAATTGGAACCTTATTGCTGCTTTGGCCAACCTTATGGGCTCTAGTGATTGCAGCGAACGGCCTGCCAGACCTATCGGTATTGGTGGTGTTTGTACTGGGCGTAGTTTTGATGCGCTCGGCGGGGTGTGTAATCAATGACTTTGCAGACCGTAAGGTGGATGGCCATGTAAAGCGCACTAAGCAGCGTCCTTTGCCTTCTGGTGCTGTAACCAGTAAAGAAGCGGTCGCCTTGTTCTTAGTGTTGGCTGTGGTTTCGTTTTTATTGGTACTCACCATGAATACCTTGACCATCCAGCTTTCGTTTGTGGGTGTAGGCTTAGCTTTTATTTACCCATTTATGAAGCGCTACACACACTTGCCACAGCTGTTCCTTGGCTTAGCTTTTAGTTGGGCAATTCCAATGGCGTGGGCAGCACAAACCAATGAGTTGCCTGCTGTAGTATGGTTTGTGTTTGCGATTAATGCACTGTGGACGATCGCTTACGACACGCAGTATGCGATGGTTGACCGAGACGATGATCTGAAGATTGGTATCAAGTCGACGGCTATTTTATTTGGTCGTTTAGATAAGTTAGTGATTGGTGTACTTCAACTAGTCACGTTGGCAATGCTGATTGTTCTAGGTATGTACTACCAGCTTGGCGCGAGCTTTTACTGGAGCCTATTGGTTGTCGGTGGACTGTTTGTTTATCAGCAACACTTGATTCGTCATCGAGACCGCGACCTTTGTTTCCAAGCGTTCTTGAACAACAATTACGTCGGTATGGCGGTCACCGTCGGCTTACTTATCGCATTTTGGTAAGCCCATAAAAAAACAGTTCACAATGAAAAAGGCACCCATTGGGTGCCTTTTCTGTTTCTAAGCGAGTTATTCCGCTTGATGGATACTCTCTTGAATAGTCAAGCGCACTTCAGGGTATAGCATTGAGTAAAGCAGTTTAGCGAAGACAGTGGTCTTCTCTAGGTCGCAGTTACCATCGCTATCTAGGTACTCTTGTTGTTTCAGCGTCGCGAACATCGAAGCGAATACACCTTTATCAAAGAACTCTGGTGCGTTAATACCGTGCAGGCGGCCTAAGCGCTGTGCGATATCTTGGCTCTTCTGCTCAAGCTCAGATTTATCAAGATCTGGGTTTTCAACCAACAAGTTCAGCGCAATAGAGTAGCGTTGTAGAGTTTCAGAGATAGTACGACCCAATAGCATCAGAGGTTGGCTGTTCGATTGGTTGATCGTGACTTCGTTGTCCTTCACCATGAGCATGCCTTGACGCACCAGCTCTTCAATAATGTTCGCCACAACCTCTTCCAACTGATCTTCTGGGTAGCTTAAGAACAGCTCCTTTTTAAGGAATGGATAGAGGGTTGCTACATTCTTCTGGATATCTGCAATCGATAACTCACGCTGACGAATCAACATCTGCGCTACCAGTGATGGCAGTGCGAATAGGTGGATGATGTTGTTGCGGTAGTACGTCATCAAAATCGATTGGTGACGATCGAGAGAAATAATATCGCCCATCGTATCTGATTCGATCAGGAACTTATTCAGAGACTCGGCGTGTTTCACCAAATCTTCAGCGCTGTCTTTTGGTACTGTAAATGTGTCCGAGTACGGTACATTCTTGAGTAGCGATAGGTAACAATCAATCTGTGAAACCAGTGAGTCACGAGACAATGCGCGTTGGCGAGAAGCAAGCAGGGCTGTCGCACACAGTGTCAGCGCGTTGGTTGCCGCTGCATCATTAATGTGCGTCATCATCTTGGTAGCAAGATCGTTCACAACAGGAGTCATCCATTGTGGCTTGTTGGTACCCATTGGGTCGATGTCTTTGGTCCACTCAGGAGAGTGCTCATTCAGGTATTGGTTTAACTGAATTGGTTCACCGAAGTTTACGTAACCCTTACCAAAGTTGCGCAGCTTACGGATAGTACGAATCACTAGGCTCGCGTTCTCTTTCTCTTTACGCTTACCACGCAGCTCTTTGGCGTAGGTCGCCACTTCCATAACATGCTCGTAGCCAATGTAAACCGGAACCAGAGTCACTGGGCGATTCATACCGCGCAGCATCGCTTGAATCGTCATCGCTAGCATGCCAGTTTTCGCTTGTAGCAAACGACCCGTACGTGAACGTCCACCTTCACTGAAGTACTCAACCGAATAACCTTTCGCGAAGAGCTCGGCTAGGTACTCACGGAAAATTGTTGAGTACAGCTTGTTGCCTTTAAAGCTACGGCGAATAAAGAACGCACCACCGTGACGGAAGATTGGTCCCGCAGGGAAGAAGTTGAGGTTAATACCTGCAGCAATGTGCGGAGGAACCATACCCTCATGGTAAAGCACGTAAGAGAGCAGTAGGTAGTCCATGTGGCTACGGTGACATGGCACGTATACGATCTCATGGCCATCTTGCGCTAGCTTACGCACCGTAGAAGCGTTGTTGATGTGCAGACCTTGGTAAAGTTTGTTCCACAGCCAGCCAAGAATCTTCTCACCGCGTTTGATCAGTGAGTAAGAGAAGTTGGCAGCGATCTCATCCATGATGTCTTGCGCTTCTTTGCTCGCTTTCTCAATCGAGATGTTCTTCGACTTCGCTTCGTCTTCAATCGCTTTTTTGATCGCTTCTGATTTCAGTAGGCGATCGAACAGTGCTTGGCGACTTGGTAGGTTAGGGCCAGACGCCGCTAACTTTTGACGAGAGAAGTGGATGCGTGCCACACGTGCTAGTTTGTGAGCAATCGTGCTGTCTGTACCGTGTGAGTTTGCCATGTAGCGCAGTGATACCACTGGGCTGAAACGAACTAGGCAGTCACGGCCGGCTAAAAGAACCGCTTTCGATTTCTCGAGGCCGTTCATCGCTTGTAGGTAAGGCTTTTGAGTGTTCTCTTTACCTGGCTTACGTCCCCACAAAACCGTCGCTGGGATAACCTGAACGTCGAGCTCTGAGTCTGACTCATGCAGCTGAAGCAGTTCAGTAAACACAGCGATCGATGAGCTAGGTACCTGGTCATCATCTTGAACTAGGGTTTTGCGTGACGCGATAAACACGTAGCGTTGCAGTGATTTACCATTAATCTCAAGTGGGCTCAGTGGATCAGGAAGACCAAGCTCTAGCGCATGTTTTTGTAGAGTTAGGAGATCGACACTCGAGCGGAAAGGTAACGCATATACAATTGGTTTGCCTAAATCAATGTTCAAATCTTCAATTGGGTTTGAAGGAATCGATGTGCCTTTTACCAATACGGATAAAGGAAGCTTCATTATTGAACGTGAAAAAGATTGTCCAGAAGACATATAGGTTCACTGCCTCAGTAGTTATTTCATCGTGCTCAAGCGCATCTCTATTTTCTTATGGTGAAGTTCACCAAGCTCAAAATAGGGATAGGCCTAGGCGTAAATTTAATCGATGCAAGAATAACAGAAACTGGTCTAACCTTTTAATGGAAATAGTCATAATGGCGTTAAGTTTGCTGAAAATCATTCATCGACTGATTGAGTATAGGTTTAAATGTCACCAGTTTTTAAAGCCTACGATTAAAACAATGACTTAGCTGACTGTTTATAAAGTCATAAAAAGTAGCCCGTTGTTTAAAAATGAACTAAAAACAACCAATTGCTTTGCTTTTGTCCAGTTACTGGATATACTCACAGTCAACTGTATAAAAAGACAGGTGACTCATGAAGCCGTTAACGCCCCGCCAACAACAAGTCTTCGACCTGATTAAGAACAAGATCGAAGAGTCCGGTATGCCACCGACACGTGCAGAAATTGCTCGTGAACTAGGCTTTCGCTCTGCTAATGCGGCAGAGGAACATTTAAAAGCTCTGGCTCGAAAAGAAGCCATTGAGATCATCCCGGGTGCGTCTCGTGGTATTCGTATCTTGCTCGATGACGCTGCCAATGACGAAGAAGGCCTGCCTTTGATTGGTCAAGTGGCTGCTGGTGAGCCGATTCTTGCTCAGGAGCACGTTGAAACGCACTACCAAGTTGATCCTGGTATGTTTAAACCGCAAGCGGATTTCTTACTGCGCGTAAATGGCGAGAGTATGAAAGACATCGGTATTATGGATGGCGATCTACTGGCCGTACATAAAACTCAAGATGTGCGTGACGGTCAGGTTGTTGTCGCTCGTGTCGATGATGATGTAACCGTAAAACGTCTAGAACGCAAAGGCTCAACAGTTCTGTTACATGCTGAAAATGAAGAGTTTTCACCGATTCAAGTCGATCTAGAGAGCCAACACCTAGCGATTGAAGGCTTGGCTGTAGGCATCATTCGTAATACAGACTGGATGTAATATCACAAAATGAGTTGTTGATATTTATTCTCAATAACTTGTTATTGTAACTGATATTCATTATCATCTTCCTTGTCTAGCTACAAGGAAGATGAACATGTCTAATCAAATCAAACCCAAGTCAACACTGCTTTCCTCAAAGCAAAGTGCTGCCCGTAGATCGAAGGCGCAGCAAGACATGACTCATTCTGAATTTCATGTTCCTAGTAACCTTATTCAACCTCTCTGGTTCCGCAGCCGAGAAAGCCTCGCTGATGATGGCCTTGTTTACGATCCCATTGCCGCACAAGCATGTACGCGCTGTCGTTTAGCTCCTGAGTGTTTAACTGGTGAGCTCGACCAGCAGCAACTGCTTTACGCGACGCTTACTCAGCTTTGCGATAATCAAATTCAACAATATCTCTCTCATAATCCAGACGCGTGGATCATTAATGTCGGCGCAGGGCTCGATACCCGTTTCTACCGCCTAGACAATGGTCGCTGCCATTGGGTGGAACTGGATGTGACCGAAAATTT
Organism: Vibrio sp. D404a; assembly: GCF_030248535.1. Taxonomy (GTDB): domain Bacteria; phylum Pseudomonadota; class Gammaproteobacteria; order Enterobacterales; family Vibrionaceae; genus Vibrio. Next base: position 46,075 of record NZ_JAHGAJ010000021.1, read on the forward strand.
ATTATGGCGTCAGCGTCTGTTCCACAAGAATGAGCGCTACCGTTTGGAGTGTGGTTCGGTGAACGAACTAAGCTGGCTTGATGAGCTGAATATTCCAGAGCATGCATCGGTGATGATTGTTTGTGAACACGCCTTATTGGACTGTGATGAAAAGACAACCGCTCACTTTATTCAAGCTCTGAGCCGTCAGTTTACTCATGCCCACGCCTGTCTTGTTTTAGCGGGTGATAAGAGCTCAAGCAAACTTGGGCAGAAACTAGGTTCAGGCGAGTACGCACATGGTTTGGCTTCTCCGATGGATAGCGTATTGAATTGGCTACCGTGGGCGCAATGGGTTAAAGCCTTCTCTCCCTTAGATCAGCAGTGTAACCGCTGGAAGCTCTGGCAGAGAATGGTGAGCAAACTTAGCCAGTTTAAGAAGCGACTGACGCCACAGTTAATCGTCATGAAGTGGTAACCACCTTTGTCATATCTTCGCAGGTTACCTCTATTCACACCTGAGTTGAGGCTCTAGTCACGACATAGTGAAACTCGATCGCCTAGGTTAAACTATCACCTCAAATCAAAGAGGTGATCGTGAAGCAATTTCTTCCCCAATCTATTTTTCAAACCCTAACCAACACATCAGTTCATCAGCGCGTGTTGATGCTCGCCATACCTATGGTTCTCTCCAATATTACTGTCCCACTACTCGGTTTGGTGGATGCGGCTGTGATTGGTCACCTAGAGCATGCGTGGTATCTGGGTGGCGTGGCTTTGGGTGGCACCATGATCAGCGTGACCTTTTGGTTACTGGGCTTTCTTCGAATGTCGACAACGGGCTTAGCCGCTCAATCTTATGGTGCCAGCGATAATCAGCAACTGGGGTTGGTGTTTGTTCAAGGCATCACGATGAGCTTGGGGTTTGCGGCTCTGTTCTTACTGCTGCACGGCGTGGTCGCAGATACCGTCTTCTCCCTTAGTAGTGCCAGTGAACAGGTTAAGTTCTATGGTGAGCAATACTTTTCCATTCGTGCTTGGAGTGCGCCCGCTGCACTGAGTAATTTTGTCATCCTAGGTTGGTTACTCGGTACCCAAAATGCCAAAGCCCCAATGTGGATGGTGATCATTACAAATGTCACCAATATTGTGTTTGATCTGTTGTTTGTGATCGGTCTTGGTTGGCAGGTCGAAGGGGCAGCTTATGCTTCGGTATTAGCGGACTATATGGGATTGATGTTTGGCCTTGTGTGTGTGGCTCGCGTTTGGGCGAAAAGAGCTTTGCCTGCACCACTCTCTTTGCTGAAACAGACAACTCAAGGACTCTCTCGTTTTGTAAAACTCAACCGCGACATTTTTCTGCGCTCTCTGTGTTTACAGGCAACCTTTACCTTCATGACCTTTCAAGGTGCGAGCTTCGGGGACGATGTAGTCGCTGCTAACGCAGTATTGATGAGCTTTTTAATGATCATCTCTTACGGCATGGACGGTTTTGCCTATGCCATGGAGGCGATGGTAGGAAAAGCGATTGGAGCCAAGGATAAACAAGAACTGAATCAATCTCTGGTCGGAACCTTTTTCTGGAGCCTAATCATCTGTCTTGGGTTGACCTTGGTGTTCATGATATTTGGCAGCAACATGATAGATATGATCACAACCATACCTGCAGTAAAAGCACAGGCGAGCGTTTATTTACCATGGTTGATTGCGATGCCATTGGTATCAATGTGGTGCTTTTTATTAGACGGTATTTTTATCGGAGCGACCAAAGGCAAGGAGATGAGAAATAGTATGTTCGTCGCGACGTGTTGTTTCTTTATTATCTTTGTCTCGGCATCTGCGCTAGAGAATCATGCTTTGTGGCTAGCAATGAGCTGCTTTATGGCAATGCGAGGAATTGGGTTGGCTGTGCTGTTTGTTAGGCAATGGAAACGTAATGAGTTTTTGGTGTGATGTACAGCGAACAGAGTATTTGGAACATCATGATCTAATTACTATCTGAACACGCTTAAGTTTATGATTTATATAAAAACAGCAAGCCGAGTGACTTGCTGTTTTAGCATTTGGCCTATAGGTGGTCAAATACCCCTAGGGCTGTACAATTTGCTTAGAACAGACGGTTCAAACCATTAAGTGCAGCAACGCGGTACGCTTCTGCCATGGTCGGATAGTTGAAGGTAGTGTTCACAAAATACTCGATGGTATTTGCTTCTCCTTTCTGCTCCATGATGGCTTGGCCGATGTGAATGATCTCTGCGGCACGTTCACCAAACACATGGATGCCCAGAATTTCTTTGGTCTCGCGGTGGAACAGAATCTTCAAGCTACCAATGTCTTTACCTGCAATCTGTGCACGAGCTAGGTGCTTGAATGACGAGCGTCCAACCTCATAAGGTACTTTCGCTGCGGTTAGCTCTTGTTCTGTCTTACCGACCGAGCTGATCTCTGGGATGGTGTAGATACCTGTTGGAATGTCTTCGATAAGGTGGCTTTCCGCTTCGCCTTTCACAATCGCTTGTGCCACAAATCGACCTTGGTCATACGCGGCGCTGGCTAAGCTTGGGTAGCCAATCACATCACCCACTGCATATACGTGGCTGACGTTGGTTTGATAGTTGGCGTTAACAGAGACCTGCCCACGAGAATCTGACTCTAGGCCAACCGCACCAAGGTTGAGTTTGTCTGTGTTACCCGTTCTGCCATTGGCGTACAGCAAGCAGTCGGCGCGCATTTTCTTACCGGACTCAAGATGGATGATGACGCCATCATCTGTGCCTTCAATACGCTCAAACGTTTCATCATTACGAATCACTACACCACTGTTCCAGAAGTGGTATGAAAGAGCATCGGATGTTTCGTTATCAAGGAAAGAGAGTAGGCGGTCTCGAGTGTTGATAAGGTCGGTCTTAACGCCCAAACCACGGAAGATAGACGCGTACTCACAACCGATAACACCCGCACCGTAGATGATGATGTGTTGTGGATCGTGCTTGAGGGAGAGAATAGAGTCGCTGTCGTAGATACGCTCATGCAGGAAGTCGACATTCTCTGGTTGGTAAGGTCGCGATCCTGTTGCAATCACAAACTTATCAGCCGAGTAGACCTCTTCGGTGCCGTCACTTTGCATTACAGAGACTGTATTAGTATCGATAAAACGAGCGGTGCCAAAAACTAACGTGCATTGATTGCGGTCGTAGAACCCTTGGCGTAAGCGTGTTTGTTTGTCGATAACGGATTTGGCATGGCCAAGAATGTCAGAGAAGGTTGCGTGAAGGCTTTTGTTGTTTTGGCAGAAAAGAGGGTTGTTATTGAATTCGATGATACGGCTAACGGCATGACGAAGTGCTTTGGATGGGATGGTACCCCAGTGTGTACACCCGCCACCAACACTGCTCTCTTTTTCAATGATGGCTACATTCAAGCCGGCTTTGGTCAATCCCATCGCTGCCCCTTCACCACCGGGGCCACTACCAATTACGATCACATCAAAGTGGTTCGAATGCGACATAGATATCTTCCTTGTTATATTTGTTTAACATTGCTTTAGCGAGATTTTAACTGATTCCGTTGCTTGGTACATGAAAAGGGCATCAGAGAGTCGAGCGGATCACGCAGTGTTACAGAAAAAGTAATATTTGGTATGTCGTATGTCTCCAAATTACAGCTCGGCGATTGAAATTTTGCTCCCGAACGTATTTACTTCGGTACGTGAACAAAGAGGGGTGTCTGATGTCATAGATAACGAGAATGCCTTATAAAATCGAGCAATTCGCGTTATATTTACCTGAGTATTAGGCATGCCTGTTTAGGCTGTAAAAGAAGAAATTGATAAAGTATGAAACCAATGGGAATTCGCGCACAGCAAAAAGAAAAAACTCGTCGAAGCTTAATCGATGCTGCGTTTAGTCAGCTGAGTGCTGATCGTAGTTTTTCTAATCTGAGCTTAAGAGAGGTTGCTCGCGAAGCCGGCATTGCACCAACTTCTTTCTATCGCCACTTTAAAGACATGGATGAACTTGGTTTAACCATGGTTGATGAAGGGGGCTTGCTGCTGCGTCAATTGATGCGTCAGGCAAGGCAACGAATCGTTAAAGAAGGCAGTGTAATCCGTACCTCGGTTGAAACCTTTATGGAGTTCATCGAAAGCAGCCCGAACGTATTCAGACTGTTATTACGCGAACGCTCTGGAACCTCGTTTGAGTTTCGTACAGCGGTAGCTCGTGAAATACAGCACTTCTCTGCAGAATTGACCGAGTATTTGATTACAACCGGAATGACAAGGGATGAAGCATTTACACAAGCGGAAGCTTCGGTCATTTTGGTGTTTAATTCTGGAGCAGAAGCATTAGATTTAGATCGACGCCAGCGCGATGAATTGGCTGAGCGACTGATCATGCAATTGCGAATGATGGCCAAAGGGGCTTATTGGTATCGCAAAGAACGTGAACGTAACCGACTAAAAGGCGGGATTGAATAATGTCGAATGAAAAGAATACTGTGAACCGCGGTTCAGAAAGAAAAACACTGGTACTGGCTCTAGTAGCGGGTGTGTGTGGTGATGCATTGTTATCTTGGGTAACGATGAGCGAAGTTGGTTTCTCTATTTTCCCTCTTATTGCGCTAGTACTGGCTGTTCAAGCCCTATATCAAGAATACCTAGCAAACCCTGTGTCTGAAGACATTCCACTAGTAGGCCTAGCGTGTTTCTTCGTTGGTGCATTTGGTCACTCTGCGTTTGTGAAAGCACAACACCCAGAAGCGGGCTCGAACTTCTTTGCAATTATCGTAGCCATGCTATTACTGGCATGGGTAGGTAAGAAGCTAGGGTTTATGTCCAAAGCGGCTTAACTCGCATTAAACAGATACTAAAAAACGAGCCATTGGGCTCGTTTTTTTTTGGTTTGAAGAACCGATCTCGATGGGTCGGTTCTTTTGTCTTTACCGTTCTATTTCGCTTTACGCTCTAGGAACACGCCCGCTTCCATGTGGTGGGTGTACGGGAACTGATCGAAAAGGGCAAAACGTGTGATGTTGTGAGTTTCGCTCAGGATATCTAAGTTCTCTTGCAGTGTTTCTGGGTTACAAGAGATGTACATAATGCGCTCGTAGCCCTGAACCATTTTACACGTATCAACATCCATACCTGATCGTGGTGGATCGACAAAGATCGTATTACAGTTGTAGCTCTTCAAATCAACGTTAGCTTGCTTAAGGCGACGGAATTCACGCTTACCTTCCATCGCTTCCGTGAAGTCTTCAGCTGACATACGAATGATCTGAACGTTGTCGATGTTGTTGGCTGCGATATTGTATTGTGCTGACTCAACCGATGGTTTAGCAAGCTCAGTGGCAAGCACGCGCTCAAAGTTCTGTGCCAGTGCAAGAGAGAAGTTGCCGTTGCCACAGTAAAGTTCCAACAGGTCGCCTTTGCTTTCTTGAGTACAGTCTACAGCCCACTCCAGCATTTTCTCTGCAATCTTACCGTTTGGTTGAGTAAAGCTATTCTCAACCTGTTGGTAGATGTAGCTATCGCCATTTACGTTCAACTTTTCGATGACGTAGTCTTGGTCTAGCACAATCTTCATTTTACGTGCGCGGCCAATCAGGTTTAGGTTAAAGCCTTCATCATTAAGCTGTTGCTTCAGTGCCTTCGCGTTTTCAATCCACTCTTCATCAAGCTGACGGTGGTAAAGAAGAGAAACAAGAACTTCGCCGCTCAGCGTTGAAAGGAAATCAACTTGGAACAGTTTGTGGCGCAGTGATGGGTTGCCCTTCATCGCTTCCATGAGCAGTGGCATCAAATCATTGATTAGGCGACTTGCTGCTGGGAATTGGTCAACGCGGTATTTCTCTTTAGTTTCTTGATTGAACATCACGTAGTACATGTCATCACCCTCATGCCATACACGGAATTCTGCACGCATACGGTAGTGTTGCTCAGGTGATTCATACACTTCTAATTCAGGCACATTGTATTGTGAGAACATCTCAGTCAGACGCTCGGTCTTCTCTGCCAGTTGTTCTTGGTAGCGTTGCGGGTTTACATCTAAAGTCGCCATGGTTATGCCTTTTGCTGTGGTGCGTTCAAATCAAGAGCGCAGATTTTATTCAATCACAGCCTCTTGTCCAGTGTTGAGAGCCATTACCTGTAAATTGGCCATGAAAACTATAGCTTATAACTATCTTAGACTAGACAAATCATCCATAGGACAATACTATCCTTCGCAAGCTGGTGCCATTTAGATGTATAGATGGCTGAAAAGGGAATCTGGTGTAAATCCAGAACTGACGCGCAGCGGTAAAAGAGAACGAGTATTCACCGAGACACTGCATATAGCTTTATGTGGGAAGTCGAATACAAGGTAGCCATTAGGTTGAGCTCTTAAGTCCGAATACCTGCCAGCAGCTAAGCCATAACAAATGGTTTGGTAGGAATTTACGCGATTTAGGATCACAATATGAACAAGTCCCTTTTAGCGATAGCTGTAGCGTCGCTGTTTTCACCTATCTCCAATTTACACGCCCAAGAAGCCGCTGCCGACGAAACCATGGTAGTAACGGCGAACCGTTTTGAGCAGGATATAAAGTCAACTTTGGCTCCTGTTAGCGTTATTACTCGTCAAGACATCGCGAACTTAAGAGCACAAAGCGCTTTTGATGTTTTGAAAACGCTCCCTGGTATTGAAATTAATTCTTTAGGTTCTAAATCTAATGAGACAAGTATTTTTATTCGAGGTACAGCAAGTAAACATACTCTGGTTCTTCTAGATGGGGTTAGGCTGAATTCTGCAACCGCTGGTGGCGCATCGATTGGATTGATTCCTGCTAGTGCTATTGAAAAAATTGAAGTTGTCAGAGGTCCAAGGGCTGCAGTTTACGGTTCAGATGCTGTAGGTGGTGTAATTAGTATTTCTACGATCCCAGAAGGTGGCAGCATACATGAAGCAACTTTAGCTACTGGCAGTAATAATGCTGCACAACAAACTTGGCGCTCTGTAGGTCAACTTTCAGAAACGACTAAAGGTAATTTTCTTTATAACAAAGAGAAAAGCGACGGGTATCGAGTTTATGAAGGCGCAGCTGCAGGAGAGGAAAGCGGTTATGAGTCTGAGATAATTCTTGGTAGCTTAAGCCATCAGGTCAATGACCATTTCTCAGTGTTCTTTTCTGGCTTTAGTCAGGGGAGTGAATCTGAATATGCAGATACGTATAGTGGCCCCAAGAAGGTAAGTGAAGTAGATGCTTATAGCCTTAGTAGCGGTGTAAGGTTTTCTGAGGGTGATTTTCTTTCATCTGTTGAACTGGGGCTAATGAAGACTGTTGGTGCCGACGGTAATGCTGATGGTACAACAGCCAAAACAGAAATCTCGTCAAAGCGAGAGTCCATATCTTGGGTAAACACTTACGTAGTATCCTCAGGTTTCATTGTAAATGGTGGTGTTGATTACTATAAAGAATATGCCAATCGCGGAGCTGCTAATACAACATCATATGAGAAAGAAACTAAAGATAACAAAGCGGTCTTTGTGACAGGAACTGCTTCATTCTTTGAGGCTGGTACAGTAGAGGCTAGTGCTCGTTATGATGACGACAGTGCATTTGGCGGTCATGAAACTTGGAACTTAGCTGCGGGCTATTACATTACTGACTCTATCGAAGCGCTTGCGAGTGTAGGAACAGCCTTTAAGGCTCCTACTTTCAATGACCTGTATTGGCCTGGTTCGGGTAATCCAGATCTAAAGCCAGAAACATCTGAGTCAAAAGAAGTTGGTCTTCGTGGGTATCATGACTCTTTTGATTGGTCCGTGACAGGATACCAGACAGATATTGAAGACATGATTGATTGGGCTCCAACTCCAGCAGGGCCATGGGTACCATCTAACGTAGATAATGTTGAGATCAAAGGCTTAGAAATTGAAGTTAGCTTTGAAGTTGCTTCTATATCGAATCGAATAGTAGCTGATTGGAAAGATCCAAAAGATAAAAAAGATGATTCACAATTGATTCGTCGAGCGAAAGAGAACTTTAAGTGGGTGGCCACATATCAATATGGAGATTTCGATTTAGGTATCAATGTTAACTATACCGGAGATCGAAAAGATAAGAGTGGAGAGACACTGAAAGCTTATACTACTGCTGACTTGGGGTTAGGCTATCAAGTTACTGATAATCTGAGCGCTGACCTAAGATTGTCGAACGTATTTGATGAGGAATACAAAACTGCTTTGGGAGCTAACGGTAATTACTACATAGGTGAAGGCCGTGCATATTACTTAAGTGCTTCATACCAATTTTAATTCCTAAAACCGCCTTCGGGCGGTTTTTTCTTATTGGACGTATCAATGAAAAAGAATGTCATCATCAGCTGGTCTTCAGGTAAAGACTCCACCTTAACGCTGGAAAGACTAAACGAGAGCTTAGATTATGAAGTAGTAGGCCTATACACCACTTACGTCGGTGATGAAGTGCCGTTTCAGGCCACACCAAAAGAAGTGGTAGCCATGCAGGCTGAACTGCTTGGTCTTCCTCTATTAATGATAGAGCTACCCGAAGTCTTCCCATCAAATGAGATTTATCAAACTACGATTGTGAATGCACTAAAACAATCTCGTCTGAAAATCGATGCGGTCGCATTTGGTGATATGTTCTGTAATGGCATTGCGGACTATCGCAGAAGCTATATAGAGCCCGCAGGTTGGGAGTGCGTATTCCCGTTACTAGGAGAAGAAAGTGAAGATCTTGCTAGAGAGATAATAGAAAGAGGCATCGAAACCTTCTTAGTTACTGTCGATACCAATGCACTAGCAGCCGAATATTGCGGACAAACTTATACCCAATCATTAATAGAGAAACTCCCGGAAAGAGTAGACCCTTGTGGTGAAGACGGTGAGTTTCATACTCTAGTGACAAAAGCGCCTTCATTTAAAGGCGAAATAGATGTCTCACTACAAGAGGTAGAGAAAGGAGAGCGTTTTGTTCATCAACGTTATCAAGCCAGCATAAAGCGCGATGAAGTTGGCGAATAATAAGTGAAGGGGTATCATTGCTGCGAATTTTCTTATAGGTAGATACAGTGTTGGGCGAGCAGCAAAAAAACATATTGGTGTTTGATTCAGGGGTAGGGGGTTTATCTGTCTATAAAGAGATAAACAAGCTACTGCCAAATCATAACTATATCTATGCCTTCGACAACGAAGCATACCCTTATGGTGAACTCGACCAGCAAGTGCTTATTCAACGAGTTCAGCAGATAGTTGCTAGCTTTATTGAAAGCCACGCCATCGATATCGTGGTGATTGCGTGTAATACCGCAAGCACCATAGTGCTACCTACACTACGTGCCAACAGTACCATTCCTATCGTGGGGGTAGTCCCTGCAATTAAACCCGCTTCTTTATTGGCGAATAAAGCCGTCGGTCTGATCGCCACACCGGCGACAATCACACGTCAATATACTCATGACCTTATTAAGAGCTTCTCTAGTGATAAACATGTCGAGCTATTAGGTTCAACCAAACTGGTAGATATGGCAGAAGATAAACTGCGAGGTGAGAAAATAGATCTCGCTGAGCTTAAACAGATTCTCAGCCCAATGACCAATGTCGTTGATGTCGCAGTACTTGGTTGTACGCATTTCCCTTTGATAAAAGAAGAAATTCAAACCGTCTTGGGAAAAGGTGTCATGCTGGTGGATTCTGGCACTGCAATTGCCAATCGTGTTCAGAGCTTATTAGAAGTAAAGAGTGCGAAGGAGATAGCTGGAAAGAGAGAGGTATATTGTAGTGCACCTCTAAGAAAAGAAAGTGCACTCAATAGAACATTAAATGAAATGGGTTTTACGCCTGTTCAGATCCGTCCGCTTCTGGGTGCTTAGGGTCGTTTGCAACACGCACTTTCAAAGTACGCTGCATATAGTCTTTATCATTTAGGCTAGCAATAGCGTTATTGACATCATTGCTGGCCATCACAACAAAACCAAATCCTCTTCTTTTACCAGTACGTTTATCTTTCATTAGTCTTACGGCAAAAACTTCACCGTGTTCAGAAAAGAGTTCACGTACATGCGATTCATTGGCTTTATATGGAAGGTTACCTACATAGAGAGTTTGAGTTGAAGCTTTAGGTTCTGAATCTGATTTTGTGTCTGAGCTAGAAAGGTTAAGAATAAAAGCTGAAGCCAAGACACCGAGAACGAAAGTAATTGCAGGTGATATTTCAACCTGTGAGAACACAATGCCGCCTAATACAGCCAGTGCGACAATTAACAACATCGATTTTTTTGAATTCATATCGGATTACTACATATTAATAAACGAAATAGACGCATCTACTATTAACAAAATAGACACATGAATCTTACGTTCATGGCTTGTATTTTTCCAATGTATTGCTGTGATACGTCTCAAATGTTTAGTTTTTATTCAAAATTAACGCTTTTGATGGCTTTTTAAACGAACAAAATTTTTATTTAAAAAAGCCCTTGCGCTCTATTCGAATCTCTCTATAATGCCGCCTCACCGACACGGAGTGAGACGAAAGTCACACACTGAAATCGGTAGAGAAAAAAGAGTTTGAAAATAACCCTTGACTCTCAAAGCGGTGCGAGTATAGTACGCACCCCTAGCGACTGAGATATGAATCACAAAACGCTAGAAGCTCTTTAAAAATTAGAACCTATCAATCTGTGTGGGCACTCGTTGATGAATATCAAAAATTGATTCTTAGGAATCAACTTGATTTCAATGA
>NZ_JAHGAJ010000022.1 GCF_030248535.1 Vibrio sp. D404a
CTCTGCCAAGGCGCCTTTTTATTTCAACACGTTAGGATGTTGTCCCGTTGTGTTCGGGTGCTTACTTTACGGATTGAGAAAGGATAGTCAAATAAAAATGTGCATTTAAATTCCGTTTGCTGACATTTAAATCAAATTGCTGCACGTTCGGTCTAATAACACAGAAAACATACAGCAATTTGCATCACCATTTTTTCATTAAGCGACCAACAAGGCTTGGATGGTAGGACCAACAATGATCAAACATGCTCATTAATTGCGGGTTTCCATACTTAGAGAGGCTGACCGCATGGAAGCGGTTCTTATGTTGCTTTAGTTTCTCTACCTGAGCGATCATCTCATCCGATTGCTTAGGTGCGATAAAATCAGAAAGCACGACTAAATCGGCATTCTTGTATTTATCGCCCATCATCAAATCAATGGACTTCATAAGCACAGGCTCTAAATCTGTACCGCCGTGGAATGAGTAGCTCAAGAAGTCACTCGCTTCACGTAACCCATCCTGACGCGTCAATTCGTAGGTGATCTGCTCTGAAGAGAATAGAATCACATAACAATCACGCTCTTCAGCCAGTGCTATCTGCATCAACGCATAAGCCATCGCTTTGGCTGATTGTTCAGGGAAACCACTCATAGATCCAGAAGCGTCCACACAAACGATAAACGGACCTTTTTCGATATCAACACTCTTGGCATCTGGCTTCTGCGCTTTAACTTTACGCAGCGTGCGAGATTTACCTTGAGAGCGATAACTCAGAAGACGTTTATCTGCTAGATGCTTATAGAAAATCACTTCCAGTTCAGGATAAGCCAAGAACATGGTTTCGTTTGGTAGCATCTTGTTGAGATCATCACTTTCATGAATCCCAACAATATCATCGACCGCTTCATCTGCTTTCTCTTCCACCATTTGAAGCTCTTCGACCGGTGCTTTGTGTAGTGAAGGATCATCTTCTAAGCCAGCCATACGACCCAGCTTCTCGGCGATCTCTTGAAGCCCTTTGTGCTTGTTAAGAAACTCTGCATGGCGCTTCATTACTGTAAGGTCAGTTTTGCTCAGCTTGGCTGATGCCATGTCCCACAAACGCCCTACGCTGCCTTCATCTCCAGACTCCGTCACTTTGTCCATGTTCTTCATGGTTTCCATGCGCTGGTAAAGGTCTGCAAGCACTTTCTCTTTGCTCGCTTCAAGTTCGGTCACTTGAGCCTGTTTGATCGCTTCTGACAGGGATTGGTACCACTGATCGCAGAAGTAATGTGGGAACATCGCGTTATACACGCCTTTATTGTGTTCAATAAGGCGGCGTGCTTGTAGATAGAAGGCTGAGTGCCACTCTAGCTTTTTAATAACGTCGTCAATCTCTTCAAAAAACTGCTCTTCATTCCAGTGAATTACTTCCTGATAAAGCGCAATTTCTTGCTGAAAACGGTCGGTCTCACACACTTTAGTCACGCGCTTTTTCACCTTACCGCGCCATTTTACTAAGTGGTTCTTAACCGAGGTTTTTACCCCTTTGTTCTCAGCGGCCATCATCACCTGAGAACGAGCCAATAAGTCATTCATTGCAGTATCAATGATGCCAGAGTCTGCCACCATTAAAGCCAGATTTAATCCGTCTGCTCCTAACATAGAGGTTCCCCTTACTCGAAGTATTGGCTCATGAATTTGATACGCTGAACGATCTTACTGCTTTTAACCTGAGTGGTTTCAAGATCCTGAGTGATGGCTTGCAGGCTTGCTTCCATCGATTTTGGCAGTTCAGGGTCAATAAAGTTGTGCGGTAACGCGCCGTGGAAATCTGAGCGTACCTTCTTCAGGTTGAATTCTGCATCTTGCAGTTGTTTCAGAGCCGCCTCTGCGCCCGTTAACCATTTATCGTAAAGTTCTTTGTCTAAACCATCAGAGGTCACGACGCTAACCAGTACAGAGCGATTCGCAATGTCTTTGATAACAAGTTGGTTAGAAGCGTCAAGATCCAGTTTTAGACGGCACAGGTTTTTGTTTTCATTTACATAACCGTAAATATCGCCATGACCTTCTTTGATTACTCGATCAAAGTCGTCCTTCGCCACATAAACCCAACGGCTATCGCCTTTTTCTGATTCAGATACAGACATGTTGCTCTGCAGCAATACCAATTTCACTAAGTTGTATGCACTGCCTACGCTGTACATCTTGGCATTCTTAATATCGTGTTGGTAAATGTCTTTGCGCAGTAAGCCACTACTGGTTTCCATAGACAATGAAACTGAAAGCGTGTTTTCTACGTCTTCTTGAATGTCTTCAAGCTCTTCACGCGCTATTTCGATTTGGTGCTTAGATTCTTGCTGATCAAACGCACGGTTCAATGCGAACTCTTTAACTACGCCGCGCACTACGTCACGAGACTCTGGGCTATGCCATAAACAGTCTTGCAGCAGCAAGATATCCAGTGGATTGACGGTATCTCGACCACTAAAGAAGGCACTCGCTTTCAACAGCTTCACCGCTTTCTTCCAACGACGGTCAGACACGTACAGGTCAGATTCTGACAAGCCAGAACCTTGCTTCTTAACCGTCTCTTCAAGCATGGTTTTCAGCTCGTAAAGCTTATCGAATGCATTGTCATTCAGTTCTAAGCGATCCAGCTCTTTCTGCCATTGGTGATATTCAATATCCGTGATAGCAAGACCCGGTGGGATCGTCGCTTCTTGAGGCGTACCTGTCGTCAACATCGACTTGAAGTTCTGTTTGTTTTGAATGCGATTTACAAACACGCGAACCAACATACGGTCGTAAAGTGCTTCTAGGCCGCTGTCTTCATCTGGCAATTCATTCGAGGCAGAGACAAGCAGACGCATTGGCACGCGCTCGATGTCGCTGCCGTTTTTAAAGGTCTTTTCGTTAACAACAGTCAGTAGTGTATTAAGGATTGCTGGGCCGGCTTTCCAGATCTCGTCAAGGAAAACCACTTGAGCCGTCGGTAAGTAACCGTCAGTCAAGCGCACGTAACGACCGTTATCTTTTAATTCTTGGATACTCAAAGGACCGAAAACTTCTTCCGGTGTTGAGAATCGCGTCATGAGGTATTCGAAGTAGCTGCTGTTATCAAAAGCTTGTATTAAACGTTTCGCGATTAGACTTTTCGCGATACCAGGAGGACCAAGCAAGAAAACACTCTCCCCTGCGAGTGCAGCTAATAAACAAAGTTTGATGGTGTCTTCACGTTCGTAAACACCGTCAGATAAAGCCTGAGCAAGCTTATTGATTCGTTCGGAGAGCAATGCTTTGTCAGCATGGGAAGATACAGAAGGGTTCATCACAGCAAAACTCCGGAAACGTTCAAGATAATTATGATTGTAGATATGTTTTTATACATTTGTTAGCACTTTGTTACAAGTGTATTTTTTTGTTGAGTCGCATTTATATCAGATGGTTAGGTTGGTAATTTTGGTGTAATCAAAGATTCCAAATTTGAGAATAGAGTCACAATGTGTGATGAGTGAGTGTGAACCCATTCGGAAATTTTCTTTTATTTTCGACATGTTTGGCGTTAAGGTGGTCGACGTCTTATATATCCGACAATTGGCAAGGAAAGTGGCTACCACTGCATGAAAACAATAATCCACAAATGGAAGAGCATCTCACTTGTAGAAGAGAGTGTTACATTACCTACCGGGGCTTCGATAACCCATACCACAATCCAACATCCCGGCGCAGCCGTCATACTCCCAATCACGTCCGAAGGAAAGGTCATTCTAATTAACCAATTTCGACCTTCTCTTAAAAAATGGATCCTAGAGCTTCCAGCAGGAACAATGGAAGCCGGCGAAACGCCGTTAGATTGTGCCCAGCGAGAACTAGAAGAAGAGACGGGCTACAGCGCACAACAATTTCAGAGTTTAGGCCAAGTGACTCCTCTCGCCGGCTTTTGTGATGAGATTCAACACCTCTTCGTCGCGTCAGACCTTAATCTAACGACTCGCTGCAGTTGTGATGAGGATGAAGTGATTGAAGTTCTTGAGCTGACGATTGAAGAGCTTCAACAAAAAATAAGAAACGATCAAATTACTGATACCAAAACGATCGCGTGTTTAAGTAAAGCCCAACTTTGTGGCTACCTATAGGAGAGAAAAATGGATTTCCGTTCTGATACTGTAACGAAACCAAGTCAGGCAATGCGCGACGTTATGGCGAATGCCGAGGTCGGTGATGATGTATATGGTGATGACCCTACCGTTAACGATTTAGAACAGTGGGCAGCGAAGGAAACAGGCTTCGAAGCGGCTATGTTTACGTCTTCAGGCACGCAAGCCAACCTTTTAGGCTTGATGGCACACTGTGGCCGTGGTGATGAATACCTATGTGGTCAACAAGCCCACAACTATAAATATGAAGCTGGCGGTGCCGCGGTGCTCGGTTCCATTCAACCTCAACCTATCGAAAATAACCCAGACGGCACACTCGACTTTGGAAAACTAGAAAGTGCGATCAAACCAGACGACAGCCACTTTGCACGCACAACTCTATTGAGCCTAGAAAACACCATCAACGGTAAAGTTCTCCCTCTCTCTTACTTAACTGAAGCTCGTGCGTTCACCAATAAACATGGCTTGAAGCTGCACCTTGATGGCGCTCGTGTATACAACGCAGCCGCTGCTCTTGATGTGCACGTCAAAGAAATTGCACAACACTTTGATTCAATGACCATCTGTTTATCTAAAGGGTTAGGCGCTCCGGTTGGCTCACTGCTTCTAGGAAGCAAAGAGTACATTGCAAAGGCGCGTCGACTGAGGAAAATGGTTGGTGGCGGTATGCGCCAAGCAGGCATCTTAGCGGCAGCAGGTAAAATGGCGCTAACGGAAAACGTTGAACAACTAAAAGCAGACCACAAAAACGCGAAAGACCTCGCGATTGGCCTCAGCGAGCTACCGGGTTTCTCAGTGAACCCAGACTTTGTTGAAACTAACATTGTGTTCGCCAAGCTAGACCACAGTGTCGACATCGCAGCAATCGCGAATAAGTTGGCAGCAAAAGAGATCACTATTACACCAAGCAACCCGATTCGCTTTGTGACACACCGTGATATCTCTAGCGAAGACATCGCTCGCTTTTTAGTGGAATTAAAGGCCGCACTTTAGTTAGCCACCGCTAAACCAATTAGCAGAAAACCTCAAACCCTATGTAGTTAGTCACAACATAGGGTTTATTTTTACCTTCCTAGTTACTCCCTACCCACCAACCATACAAAAGTTAGCCTGCATAACCCTGTGCTAAACTCACTAAACCTAAGCCGTTGATTGTTTTTCTGGCGATATATAGCGGTGCAAAGCCTATATAGCTTTACACGCCCTATTGAACCCTTACAATGTGCTCAAAATATTTTTACAAGGTTTATCTCTATGTCTATCCAATGGTTTCCGGGCCACATGCACAAAGCCCGCAAAGAAATCGAAGAAGTTATCCCTAAAGTTGACGTAATCATTGAAGTTCTGGATGCACGAATCCCTTTCAGTTCTGAAAACCCAATGATTGCGGAGATCAAAGCAGGTAAACCAGTCGTTAAAGTACTCAACAAGCGTGACTTAGCCGATCCTGAGCTTACTCAAATGTGGATCGAACACTTTGAGAAAGAGCAAGGCGTTAAAGCGATCGCGATTACCACCAGCAATAAAGAAGAAGTCAATCACATCATGGAGTTAGTGCGTAAACTGGCACCGCACCGTGAAGAAATTGGTAAAAACATTCGTACGATGATCATGGGTATCCCAAACGTGGGTAAATCTACCATCATCAACTGTTTGGCTGGTCGCACTATTGCTGTAACGGGTAACCAACCTGCAGTAACGCGTCGCCAACAGCGTATCAACCTACAAAATGGTGTTGTTCTGTCAGACACTCCGGGGATTCTATGGCCAAAAGTAGAAAACCCACACAGTGGTTTCCGCCTAGCTGCGACAGGAGCAGTGAAAGATACAGCGATGGAATACGATGAAGTGGCATTCTACACAGTCGAGTACTTAGCGAAGCAATACCCTCACCTATTGAAAGAGCGTTACCAAATCGAAGAACTTCCAGAGTCAGACATTGAGCTAATGGAAGAGATTGGCCGCAAGCGTGGAGCACTGCGCGCAGGTGGTCACATCGACCTGCACAAGTGTTCAGAGATTCTTTTACACGAACTTCGTAACGGTACACTTGGCCAAGTAACGCTTGAACTACCAGAGATGATCACAAAAGAGCTGATCGAAGTAGAAGAGGAAGCGTTACGTAAGGCAGAAGAAAAAGCGAAGAAGAAAGAAGAACGCCGTAAGCGTTACCTAAAGAATAAGCGCTAATTCTGACTCGCGGGTTCTACTATCTATTAATGAGCTTTCATGCTCTAGAAACCGGAGCTAACTCGTTCTAGAAACTGAAGCTCACATGTTTTAGAAACTTAGCCCTCACGCTCTAGAACTCGCATCTAGAGCGTGACATTGTCACTAAACGCTTCACTGATAGAACTAACACCCTGTCACATAAATAAAATCTAAAATTTACATTACTGAGTTTCATAGACATACTGACGCACTATTTTGTGATCCTGTTGCGAATTTTAAGATGCGTTCATATCCCGGTTTTCAAAACCAGCGTTTCAAAACCTATTTTGATAATGAAATATACCTACCGTATGTGAATTTCATCTACCTACCAATCACCATTTTTCTCGCCTTTGTCATCACCGATTTCATTCATTTTGGTGACCAGTGCATTATGCCAATTCTTCTGCGTGTCGTTCTTGCTGGAATGATGGCAGGAGCCGCTTACTACTGCATAAATCATCGACCAAATGTACTTCAACAATTAGAGAGTGTAACGCTGATCACGAGCGCACTTTTTCTCGTTGTTGTGGGAAGAATCGCAATAGGGTTTGGAAATTATGACTACCAGGGTGGCGTCATTCTGGTCATGATCTATATCGGGACTTTCTCTCGCCTGTCTGCACGATACAGTTTGATTACCCTAACCTGCATACTCGCTAGCTACCTTATTGGTCTATCACCGTTGCTGTATGCTGCAGAACCAGCACACGAGCTCGAGATCATCTCAATTTACCTTTCAACCTATGTCTTGGTCGCTGCCGCGTGTTTGAGAAGAGAGTTAGAAGTTCACAAACGTTTCTCTCAGTCTGAACAACTGCGCAAACAAGCGATACAACTTAGGAAGCAATCGAGCCTTTTCGAAGCGCTCTCATACCAAGATGCGTTAACAGGCTGCTACAACCGACTTTACTTACACCAAGTTATCGAGCCAAACATTAACCGTCGCCAATCCATGACGACGATTATGATCGACATCGACCACTTTAAATCAATAAACGATACATACGGCCACCAAACGGGCGATATGGTTATTAAAGACATAGCACATGCAATTCAAGCTAAACTGCCTCAATCTAGCAACCTATTCCGTTATGGCGGCGAAGAGTTCCTAATTGTGTCTCAGGGTTTGGATGTCAAACAAGCACAACAACTGGCAGATGATTTACTAAGCTCACCTGATGCAGTAACACTGGATGTGACGGTGTCTGTGGGAGTGAAGCATATTGAGCGCGCTATTGGTTCGGTAGAACAGTTGATAGAAGATGCCGACAGAGCACTCTATCAATCGAAGAAGAATGGTCGTAACTGTATTTCTTGGTGCCAAGTCGCTTAGTGCCTCGATAGCTTAGTAACTGAGGTTATTACTAGCTCATCTTACAATACTCAGAGACAAAAAAGCCCCGAGACTAATCTCAGGGCCGTCGATTCACAGTTAACACCAGTAACTGACTCTATGTTGCTTCCTACTGAATTAACATGCCGGTGTAGGTTGCGTTCTCTCTGCAAGGTTCGCAGGTGAAGGCCAAGAATAGACCTTCTCTTTCACTTTGCTGCCACAAGGCGCATCCCAGATCTGCTCTAGCTCTTCTTTGCCACCAATAGATTCATAGAAAGCGATCGCCTGCTTGTTCTTAGACATGACTTCTAAGTACAACCCGCTGTCTGCGTAGTATTGCTCAAGCCTTTCTGACAGCTCTGATAATAGACGCTTTCCAACACCACGACCGCGATAATTATTATCAACATGCAATGCATCGATAAAAGTCCCACGATCGAAGTTGTGGTTGCCAAATGCACACACAAAGCCCACAAGTAAGCCGCCCTCTTCCAAAAGAAGAACGTGCTGATTGAATGGTGGGTTGATAAGTCTTGTTTGCCAAATGACAGATCTGTCTTCTAGAACATCCTGGTCTAGGTATTGATCGGCAAGAATGCCTCGGTAGTAATTTTTCCAGCTGTCTGCGTGTAACTGTGCGATACGCTCGTAATCTTTATATTCAGCTACTCTAATTTCCATTTATTAGCCCTTGTCACTTCCATTTATTTACAACTTCTACATTTAATACTACTTACCCACAAAATTAAAGCAAAACATACTATTAAAACCCGACAGCTAATAGGTCCTTACACTTTGATTCTTGACTTACACGTGTACGCTGATATTCTAGCGCACATATGTAAGCTCAATGGAATATGCTAATGACAACCGCTAATGAAACGCCAAATAAGAAGCCTCCTTTAATTTGGCTAAACGTTTTTATCTTCTCTTTTAGTATGCTCTTGGCATTGGTTGCCGCCCCACTTTATGGTTACTACAACGGCTATGGTGCAGAGCATTGGGTCTGGCTAGCGATCTGTTTTAGTTTCTGTAACTTATCAATTACAACGGGTTACCACCGTTTATGGTCACACAAAGCCTTTGAAGCCCATTCAAGCTTACGATTCCTTTTTGCACTGGGTGGTGCGTTCGCGCTGCAAAACAGTGCGCTTCATTGGTCTTCTGATCACCGTGTTCACCACAAGCATGTTGATAACAACGATAAAGACCCTTACTCCGCTAAGCGTGGCTTTTGGTACTCGCATATCGGCTGGATGATCCGCAATTACAACACGTCAATTTATAAAGATTATGAAAATTGCCGTGATCTTAAAAAAGACAAAATTGTGATGTGGCAGCACAAACACTACATCTTGCTCGCTTTGATCATGAACTTCGGTGTGCCGATTGCTCTCGGTGTCATCTATGGTGACGTGATTGGTATGCTATTGATGGTAGGTGCGGTTCGATTGGTACTTAACCACCACACGACTTTCTTCATAAATTCACTTGCACACATCTGGGGAAGCCAGCCTTTTACAGATAAAAACACAGCGCGCGATAACGGCATTCTTGCGGTTCTGACTTTTGGTGAGGGTTACCACAACTTCCACCACATCTTTGAGAATGATTACCGCAATGGCATTTACTGGTGGCAATACGATCCAACAAAATGGATCATTAAAGGCGCATCACTTTGCGGCTTGACGTCGAAACTCAAAAAGACACCACAAGCTCGTATTGAAAAAGCTGAAGCAGCGATGCAGTTAAAACGTACTCAGCAGAAAATCATGCACCGTGCCGATAACATTCAAATCGCAGAAAAGCTGCAAGCAGAATTTGACTCTTTAGTATCGAACATGAACGAGTACTATGCAGTTAAAAAGCAGCTGTTAGAAAGCAAACGAGACGATGTTGTGAAGAAATATGAACATTCACTACTTAAAGTCCGTTACCAACAGATCAAGATGAATTTCGAACAACAGAAGCGCAGTTGGACTCAAACGGTGGAGCAATACGCTTAACTTTTTAGTAACATATTCTGTTTATTATCAAGCGCCTAGGCTAAATCAGCCTCGGCGCTTTTTTGGTTTGTGACCCTGTTTATGATTTTAGTTGAATAAAAACTCTAATCAAATCTGAACCAACATCTAATATCACACTTACAATGTAAGAAAACGTTTGCTTACATTGCTACTTGTGATCGACATCACTTACGGAATTTCATTTTGTAACATAGAATGCGCGCCCTCCTGTTCCACGGACAACAAAAGCGAATCATTTTATGAAAATGTTAAAATCATCACTAGCGCTAGCAATCTCTACTACCCTTTTATTCGGCTGCGGTGACGAAACAACAAACAATTACTACCCAGAGGTTCCTCAACCTGAAGTTCCACAACCGACGCCTGTAGACAGCAAAGGACGTATCGCAGTATTTAACCTATCTTTCGATCGTTATACATACGAAGATCTTGTGGCTGAAATGAAACTGACTAAGCCAGAGCAAGATGCACTGGTTAAAGGCTGGCAAGATAAAACGCTGTCTGATGAAGACAACGATACAGCACTTAAAGTAATCCAGATTCGTAACGTAGCCGCAATCATCCAGACTGAGCGCCCAGCTGTTATTATGATGGCAGAGTTCAACAACGACGGTACTGCTGAAAACAATGACGCTATTATTGGTTTCCGTTTGAACTACCTTGCAGTTTCTCAAAACTCTAATAGTTTTGACCAAGACGGTATTCAATTAAAGCCGATCTCTTTTCAGTACTTCGCAAACTACGCTACTAACACCGGTAAGCTGAGTGGTTATGACCTTAACAACGACGGTGTAGTTGCTACAGAAGCTGACGAAGGTAGTTTCACATATGCTGATGACTCATGGGGATTTGGTGAATACCACGGTAAGTATGCATTCGCTCTGCTGTCAATGTACGAAATCGATCATGACAACACTCGAACTTTCCAGAACTTTAAATGGAAAGACATGCCCGGTGAAACAAACCCTAAGATCGTCGGTTGTGACGACAGTGTCGAACGTTGTGAGTGGTATTCTGATGATGCTTGGAACAACTTCCCTCTATCATCTAAAAACCACGTAGACGCACCTATTTTGATCCCACAAGAAGATGGTTCGACTGAGACAATTCATCTTCTGATGTCTCACCCTACGCCACCAATCTTTAACAATGCGGCTATGCACAATAGAATTCACAACCGCGCGGAAATCGATTTTTGGGTAGATTACATCAACGGTGAAAGCTACATCTACGATGACACAAACACGTTCGGTGGTTTAAAGACTGACGCTAAATTTGTCGTAATGGGAGATTTGAACGCGGATCCAATGAAAGGTGACGGTGATCTGACTGCCATCAACGACTTGATGAAGCATGCTAAAGTAAACCACTTAGCGACGTTCGGTCCTTTAGCGCCAGCAAGCTACGGTGGTCCTGAGTGTTTAGCTCTTGGTGAGTGTCGCGCGGAAAACTGGGATACGCCTTACCCAGACCAAGTAACTAGCACGAGCGGTTTGCGCCTTGATCACGTTGTACCATCAGAAAACCTAACGATTTCAGATTCTGGCGTGTACTGGCCAGCAACGTTCGAAGACGGTCGTCTATTGATGAATGACGAACGTGTAGGTGACTACGGCAACGGTAAAGATATCTCTTCTGATCACCGTATGGTTTGGATTAAAGCTGAAATCCACAACTAATACGTTTCAGTAATTGATCTATCTAATGCCCGACCTTCGTGTTGGGCATTCTTATTTCAACTACCCGTTCGCTTCCCCTACTTCCTCTCTTTCCTCTATCTTTAGGGTTTACCTCTATTATGGACGTAAATTTCCATAGTTATTGGATTTAGGCACTCTTTAACCCTTTCTGTTAACTGCTTATATTACTTGCACTTACTGAGCGGAACACCAAGGAATAAAGAATGAGCAAGCTAACTATTATTGCCACTATCGTCGCTAAACAAGACAGCATCGATCTTGTTAAATCTGAACTGATCAAGTTAATCGAACCTACTCGCTTAGAAGGTGGTTGTATCAATTACGATCTACACCAAGACAATAACAACCCTGCTCACTTCGTTTTTCACGAGAATTGGGAATCAGAAGCTCTGCTAGAGAAGCATTTGGGGAGCCAACACATTGCAGATTACCTTGCAGCGACGGAAGGTTCGGTTGAATCATTTATTATCAACAAAATGACTCACATCGCTTAAACACATCATCCCTCACGACTTTAGACCCCGTTCCTATGACGGGGTTTTGTCATTTTGAGGGCTTGTGATTTCCTAAGTCACAACGAAAAAAACCGCCTACTATGGGCGGGTATGGTCAAACTTTATGACTGCTTTTACAGTTCTCTAGCAACCATCAAACCAATATTGAGCGTCAACTATGACTGAATAACGCTCTGATATCTTTTTGCTTTCTAAATAGCACGGGGGCACTAGTTGAAAGCACGAGCCAAGATACCATTCCCTTGATATTGGTAAACACTTGAATTATTACTCACAAAAACCGACTCTCCCGGTTTCAATGTGATGTTTTGTCCTTCAGAGGTAACCGTCGCTTCACACTAGTTGCGAAGAGACAGCGTCAAACATAGTAAAGTTTGTCTTCTGAATAATGAGCTCTCGATCTATTCGAGGGCTCTTTTGTTTTTTTATTGTTTGTTGTTGTTTGTTAAAAAGTAGGCCAGCTACTCATCCTCCTCCCTTTTCGTCTAAAAACGCCTAAACAACCCTTGTTGAAAATCAATCAGTCTCAAATCAGATTAGTTTTCAGGCTCGATACGTAGAATCAAAGGCTTCATTCAGGTCAGGCTCACCACCTACTTGTTATTTGTTTTCGCCTACTTATCTTGCTGTAAATCAACCATGAATAAACGTCATTACATGGCATTACTCGTAAGTACTGCCCTTGTTATTAGCCCACAAGTCTTTGGTTCTGATGAGATTGAAGAAGAGATTGATGAATCGCCCTACACAAGGCTCACGAAACTGGGATTCATCTACTCACAGAATACCAGTACATCACTGTCTATTAACTCTGGCGTTTCACTTGGCTACAAAGGTGATACATGGGGACATAGATTTCAGTTCGATACTTACTACACCGATGCCGAAAACGGCGAGGACGGTACCAACCGCTACACCACAAACTACGGGATCACCTACGACATCAACTCAAGAACCTATACGGTTGCAGGAATTCGATTCGAACATGATCAATACGGTACCTATCGTGAGCAGTGGATCGCGATGACGGGGCTTGGTCGACACTTCTATGAAACGAACCACATCACTCTGCAAGGTTCAGTGGGTCCCGGTTACCGGATAACAGAAAGACAACCCTTTGATGAGGAGTTTCCTTCGCAGATGAACTACGAGCTGATTGCCAGTGGATCCCTTGAAGGTACAGTCCAGTTTACTGATAGTTTTTCTATCGGTGGGAACGCAAGCGTTGCCTACGGTGAAGAGAACACTAATTACAACTTAAAAGGGTATTTGAAGAACATCCTGATGGGGAATCTCGCCCTCACTTTTGATACCGAGTATATCTACAACACAACCGTTGCCTCAGACCAAAGTAACACAGAGATCTACAGCTCTATGAACCTCAATTACGACTTCTAAGCTTTCCATTGTTCTATACGCCAATCTTAAAATTAAGCGACAAAAAAGGCGTACCTCATGATACGCCTTTCACTTAATCAAACGTTCATTAAGAACATACAAACCTATGATGTTTTGAATTGAGCAACCGCACTATCCATATCATTTGCTTGGGCAGCAACCTTATCTACTTCAACCAAACAGTGTTGGGCTGATGCCGTATTTTGATTTGAGATGGTGCTTAGTTCAGTTATAGAGTCACTTACCTGTGCCATTACAGCCCCCTGCTCTTCAATCGCAGACGCGATGCGCTCAGAGTTACCTTGAATGTCTTCCATATCACTTAGAATCAGTTGTAGGCTCGCATCGAGTGACTCAGAATCACTCAGCGTTCTTTGACCTTGAGAGTTACACTCACCAATCTCTGCCATAGACGCTTCCATCTGGCTTTGAATGGCCGATACTACGTTGGTGATTTCAGTCGTGGATTGGTGCGTGCGGCTAGCTAGTGCTCGAACTTCATCCGCAACAACGGCAAAGCCTCGACCTTGTTCACCGGCACGCGCTGCTTCAATCGCTGCATTCAGTGCTAGCAGGTTGGTCTGCTCTGCGATACCTTGGATGATGTTTACTGCATCGCCAATCTGGTCGACATGATGATTCAACGAACTTATCGAATCTTGGCTGCTCGATAGACGCTCAGACAGTTGTGTGATGTTATTAATTGTCTCTACGACAACCTCACGACCTTTGTCCGCATTCTGACGAGCTTTTTGAACACCCTCAGCGGCAATCGCAGTACTTTCTGAGATCTCTCCGATCGTCGACACCATCTCTTGCACAGACACCGTCATTTCACCGGTATGGTTGGCTTGAACGTCGAACTGCTGTATCACTGACTCCAGTTCGTTATGCATGTTCGACGTGCTCGCCGTTAGCTCTTGAGACTTTTTCTGTGAAGTCGCAATTAACCCTTCAAGTTGATCAAGCAACTGATTGAAGTATTCACCTAGCGTGCCCAGTTCGTCATGACCTTTTAGGTTTGAACGAATAGAAACATCATTCGATTCCGCAATGCTGCGAATAACCGAGAGTAGTGATTCAATACGTCCAACGATAGAGCGAACAATGACCCAAATAAGACCAATGATCAGCACTAGGATCGTGCCACTCAGTACATTGTTAATTGTGTTCAGCGCCGATAGCTGGCTCTGCGTTGCATCTGCCAATAATTTAGAAAACGACTTAAACTGGGTCTCAACAGTATGCGAGGCAGAACGAGTCGCTCCTAATAGCCCTTCATCATGCTTCAAGCCAATCAGGCGTTTCTGGTCGACCGCTTGTTGTGCGGAGTTGATCAACTGAGAAGATTGAAGTGGTAGCAAGCTGTTATCTAGCTCACCTTGTTCAACAAGTTCGCTGTATTTGAGCAGTGCGATACGAACGCTATCAGGCGAAACATCGTAGTTGCTCGCGATTTGGCTGTTAAATTCACCAATCAAACCTTCTGATTCAGACAAGCCATAGACCTGAAATGCCTTAACCAATTCAACGAAGCTTTTGTGATAAGCAGTAATGTCCTGTCTAAGTTGAGCCGTGCTCGCTAAATCCAACTCAGTTAAGATGGACGCTAGCTTTGTTTCCGACTCTAGGAACAGGCTGTAATTGCCCTCAAACTTATCTAAATACTTAGAGTTACTACGCAACAGAAAGTCTTTTTCGTTTCGTCGTAAGTTAAGCAATCGTACCTCAAGCTCCTTAGTCAGCAGCGTCGCTTCACTCAGCTTTGCACTGGTATCGGAAAAGTGGGAGGTCGTAAATAGCACGGAGATCATTCCCAAAATTGAGAAGAACCCGAGTGAAAATAATTTCTTTTTAATATTCATATGCAAAAATTGGGTATAAAAAACTCTTATTAACCACTCTATCAATAAAATGCCTATATAAATGAGATTGGGAGCACAAAGTTAAATGTTATAAAGATGTGAGCTCATATAACTAAACCATTTGATGGAGTAATCGGGAGCTATGAGATACAGGAGGTTTGCTACAGTTTTATGACATTTAGGCAATGTATACCGAATTGGTGTATTAATTAAGTAGAGTTGGCTATTTAGGTACCCAATTCTCAACTTTGATACATTGTTTATAAATAAAAAGGACGTTACAAAAAAACGCCGATGTTAAAACGAGTAACATCGGCGCTAGGTGAATTGAGACAGATAGAAAGCTCAAACAAACGTGCTCTTGGCTGTCAGCACGTTACACCTGACTAAACACGTTATACATTGCAAGACATTGCATTCATGCTACGCATATCCTCTAGACCGCTTTGGCTCGAAGTTTGGTTAACACGTCCATCTGTTTTAGGTTTGCCATTGCTACGTAAGCCACTGGGACCAAAAACAATGAGAAGAACGTGCCCACCGTCAAGCCACCGACTAACACCAGTCCAATATTGACTCGCCCTAACGATCCCGGCCCTTCCGCTAATGCCAGTGGCAACGAACCTAGAATCATGGTCAACGCGGTCATTAGAATCGGGCGTAATCGAGAGCGCGCACTGGTCATTGCAGCTTCTTTGGCTGTTGCCCCTTTTTTACGCTGCTCGTTCGCAAATTCCACCAGCAAAATACCGTGCTTTGTCACCAATCCAACCAAGGTCAGTAGACCAATCTTTGAGTAGATATTTAAGCTTTGACCAAATACCGACAGAGTCAGCACGGCACCAACAATACACAGAGGTACCGTCAACAGAATGATCATAGGGTCTACAAAGCTTTCGAACTGCGCCGCCAAGATTAGGAATATGAATACCAGTGCTAAGACAAACAACACTTGAGCACCGGCACTTGAATCAACCAGATCTTTCACAATGCCATTGAATTCGTAGCTTTGAGAATCATCGAGCAATTGAGGTACCGCTTGATCTACGTAGGCTTTAACATCACTTGGCGTAAAACCAGGCATCAGATCTGCCGTGATCTCTGCACTGTCTTGCCCCATAAAGGTTTTGAAGCTCGACTCGGACGTCACTTGTTCAATAGAAACAAATTGAGACAGTGGTAGTCGCTGACCAGATTCCGAATCAACATACAGTTTATCCAGCACCTTAAAATCACCCAGTGCATTGCGGTTAACCTGTACTTGAATTGGATAGGTATAACCGTCATCCGCTTGCAAGTCCGCCGCTTTGACTGAACCTAAGAAGGTAGAGAGCGCATTGGTTACATTGCCGTAATCTACACCAGATAACACGATGGCATTTCGGTCTATCGACAAGTCATAACGCAATTGGTCACGCAGCATAGAGTTATTGATGTTAGTCACGCCTTCGTAGTTCTCTAAAGCCTCAACCACTTTATGTGCCGTCTCGGACAGAGCATCTGTGTCGCGATTCACCGTTGTTAGTTCCAAAACCATGTTAGTCGCGATGTTTAAGTTATCGGCGGTGCGAACCTTAAATGACATCCCATATGCCGACACACTGCTTTTAGCGGTTGCAATAAACTCATTCAGTAACTCATCTGCTGATTTCTCTCTTTCACCCCAAGGTTTCAGTAGCACATGGTTAGTCGGTGTTCCCTCAATGTAAGAGAGGTTGGCTTCGACAGACTCATTGCCATCAAATACTTGGTTTAATTGCGCGTTGTTATCTAAGTGATATTGTCTACCCACCCCTGTTGGCGGTGTCGATGTTACCTCAACAAAGCCCGTATCTTCGGTTGGAAGCAGTACTTGAGGCATCTTCCATACAGCAACAGCAGATAAAGCCACCATGACCAACGCAATTCCAGTCATTAGTGCTTTACGCTCAAACCACTTACCGAGTTCCTCGCTGTAGCGATCAGACAGTTTGTTAAGCTTGGCATCAACTACGGCATACCATTTCGCTGGCTTAGAAACCGGCTTCATCAAGTATGCACTCATCATTGGCGACAGAGTTAACGCCACAAAACCCGAGATGATTACAGCCGCCGCTAACGTAAACGCAAACTGTCTAAACAGGTCCGCAGTTAATCCCGCCATCAAACCAATCGGTAGGTAAACCACGGCGAGAGTTAGCGTCATCGCAATGACAGGGAATACTATCTCACGACAGCCTTTTAATGCGGCATTGAGAGGTGTCTCACCTTCTTCAATATGACGGTAACAGTTCTCTGCAACCACAATCGCATCATCAACCACTAAACCAATCGCAAGGATAATCGCAAGGATCGTCAGAACATTGATGCTAAAGCCTAGTGCTGACATCACCGCAAATACACCTATTACACATACAGGAATAGTGATGATTGGAATCGACGCTACGCGGAACGAGCCTAAAAACAGCACCACAACCGCAGACACAAGCACAACCGCTTCGACCAATGTCATAAAGCCTTGGTCGATCGCCGCTTTAATAAAGTCAGCTTGGTTGTACACCATCTCCATCTCAATGCCTTCTGGCAACTGAGGCTGAATCTCTTCAATCTGCTGTTTTACCTTATCAGCAACCGTGACCGGGTTTTCACTCTTGAGCGGTAGTACTTGGATGGACATAGCGAGCTTGTCATCGACGCGAAGAATACTCGGCGTCAGACTCTCCTCGCCCATTTTGACCTCAGCAATATCGCCCACACGGATGATCTTTCCGTTATCTACACGAATCACCAGATCACGCACATCCTCGACGCTGGTGACTTGATTGACTGGGTTAATTGAGAAATCACGTACCTGCCCTTTAATCGTACCGGCGGTAAAGGTGGCATTGTAAGAGCTCAGCGTTCCTACAACGTCAGAAGCACTGATGTTGAGCGCCATCATACGGTCGGGTTGTAGCCAGACACGCACAGCTTTCGAGCTGCCTCCATAAGGCCCCCAAACGCCACCAACGCCTTGAAGATGCTTAAACTGAGGCACAACTTGCTGATTAATGTAATCAAACATCTCTTGCTTTGACATGTTGCCCGAGTTGACAAAGGTGATCACGTTACTCGGCATGCTGGTATCAGAAGAGTCGTCCGTTACAGTTGGCTGATCAGTCATGCTTGGAGGAAAATCACCAATCGCTTCAACACTGCTTCGAAGGTTGTTCATTAAGCCCGTGTATTCGACCTCATCAACATCATCTTCAAACAAGATCTTTAGACTACAGGTCCCCTCTTGGCAGTCTGTGGTCATGGTCTTCACACTATCGAGCCCCGTTGCAGCAGTAATGAGTTTGTCTGCAACATTGCGAGACATAAACTCAGCGCTCGCGCCATTAATCGCTGCGGTAACCGTCGCTGAAGGTGTTTTGTGCTCTGGGAAATATTGAATTGATAGCTTTTGAAATGAGAGTAAACCTATCAATACAATGGCGATGCTGAGCACCGATGCGAACACCGGATGCTTAATACAAATCTCAGGAAGCTTCATTGTTCACTCCTACTTGCTTAGCTTCCGTGCCTTTATTTTGTGAGTTGAGGTTTTGTGAATTTGCGTTTTGCGAATCTAATACCACTGATTCTTCTGTTTGCGATTGCTTGGCGTCTGACGTATTACCATCAACACCAACTTCTAACGACGCTGCACTTGCAGGCTCATGAGGCAGGTAAGCTTGCTCCTCACCATTTTCATCTTTTAAGGTTGTTGATTCCGTTGGTACGGTGTTCATCACTTTAACCAATGAGCTCTTTTTAAGGTTTTGCTGGCCTGTAACGACTATTTTCTCACCTTGCTGCAAGCCTTCCTCAACCACAACATGCCCATCATTGGTATTCACACCGAGCTCTACCACGCGCTGTTCAATCGTCTCTCCATTCACAACCCAAACGAAACGGGTGTTGTCCTTAGCTAACACCGCATTTTGTGACACAACTAATTCAGGTGACTCGTCGCTGGTCACTTGGCTCAGCTTCGCGAACATTCCCGGCACTAAACGGTGCTCTGGGTTCTTAACGTGGGCATGAATTTCAACGCGGCCAGAGCTTTCGTCTACCGCTGGTGCGATGTAGTCAACCACACCTTTGAAGGTCTCACCAACAAACGCATCCACTTCAATGGAAACATCTTGGCCAAGCTTTGCAGAACCTAAGTCAGACTGACCAATCGAGTATTGAACCTCAACAGGATCGAGCTTGATCAAGCTAACCAAAACCGTTGAGCTATCAATTCGACTACCCACAGAGTGGCTAAAATTAGTCAACTGACCATCGAACGGCGCCACCAATAGATAATTGTTCATCAGCGCTTCTTTTTGACGGAAGTCAGCTGCAGCTAGGTTCGCCTGTTCTTTCAGCTCTTCAACGTCCTGTTGAGACATTGAATCAGGTTGTTTCTTAAGAAGTTCCTGTACTCGTTTTAGTTTGGACTTTGCTAAAGCCAAAGAGCTTTTCGCTTTGTCTAAGTCCGCCTTAGCGGTGGTGTCGTCTAGCTGGGCGATAAGGTCACCCTTTTTGACAAAATCTCCATCCTTGAAGTGCGTTTTGAGAATTTTTTCAGATGCGCTAAATGTAAGAGCCGCAGAATCAGTTGCGCGGATTTTTCCGACTTCGCTGATTGACGAAGTGAACGTTTGAGTCATCGCCTGTTCCACTGTCACCGGTACATGCTCGGTATTCTCAGCGAATACAGAAGGCGCACTGAGCGAAAGAAGTGTTAAGGCGATTGTTTTACTAATAAGGGTAAATTTCATTACAGTAACCATAGAGCGCTCTCAATTTTGAAGGCGCTAATTGTTATACCAATCACAGTTACTTACTACGATTGGTATCGGCTATCTTTAACTGAACAAGCTTCCTGCTATTGAATTCAATGCTAATAACAGCCAGTTGTAGAGAAATAGGCTCAACGTCACTATTGAGCCCTGCTGTATTTCACTTATTTAAATACGATTGTTTGACCGTAAGTTAAAAGCGGTATTGATATTGAACTCCCACTAACAACGCATCGGCGCTGACATCTGCCGTAATATTGCTTTGAGAACCGGGAATCGTGGTGAGACTTTCATCGACATAATCGCTTTCGCCCATCACCACTCCGACACCGACATCGATCGTGCTGTGACGGCTCATCGCGTAGCTTCCTCCAACTGTTAACCAATGACGGTTTACATCAGGAATCGACAACGAAGTCAGATTGTCCGTAGGAGATGCGTCATACATATAACCCGTTCGCAAAGTCAGCTTGCTTGAAGCGGTGTAAGTCGCACCGACTGAAATATGCCCTGCATCTTGCCATTGGTACTCTTTGATCGAGTCCTCGTAAGATGGTGAGGTCAAAGAGTCGAATTCGGACCAGTTAACCCATTGAATGCTGTAGTGCGCCGCCCATGATTCGGTGAGCTTGTGCCATCCAGAAAACTCGAGTGTGTCTGGCAATGGCACATTCATTTTGTCCGCAGGTACACCCCCTTTGGTGATAGTGCCCTCTACCTCGATATCTGGGCTGTAGCGATAAGCGAGACCAAAGCGATGATTTTCATTCACCTGATAAGTCACACCAAGGTTGGCACCAATACCTACGCCGTTACCATCTATGTTAAGTAACCCTTGACGGTAGATTTCACCCTCGCCATAGATAACATCAAGGCCACCGCCTATATTGATTTTGTCTGATAACTCATACGCAATCGCAAGACCAAAGTTGACGCTTGTTAATGTCGTCTTTCCGCCAAATTCGCTTGCACTAAACGAATCATCAAACTCAACATCGGTACCGAAGTTTGAGTGTACGGTCGCTCCAAGCGTCACCTTGCTGTTCTCTAGCGGATGAACATAATGAAAGTTAGGAACCAAGGTACCTTGACCAAGCGATTGGTCATCGAGTGTTTCGGTGTCACCAACAATTGGTGTGTAACTCACGTTCGAAACATCAATCTGGCTGTCGATATACACAGCGCCAACGGACAACATTGGATCATCTATATACGCCATCGCTGCACTGTTTTTTGATACAACAGCCGCGCTGTCAGCGATAACTGCATCACCGGCAAAGGCTCTGCCTAAGCCAGTAGCGGACTGTGCGTTCAGTTGAAAGCCAGCGGCTTGTGACACACAAGGAAGTAGCGCAACAGTTGATGTAATGAGAATTCGATTATTCATTGTCGGCTACCTCCGTTTCGATGTGCTCATCGTTGTCGATTTCGATAGCGTGACCGTCTGTCACAACCATAGATGCCACGGCCACTTGCTGAGTGTTGGTCGCATCCCACACGTATGACAATTCGTCTGACTCAGGTAAGCCCGGTAGCCCCGATTCGTTCATAGTGCCTTCATAAGGAAAAAGATATGTTCCGTGCCCACCTGTGGTTGCACGAATGACACCACGAGTTTGATCGTTGGAATAGTTATCACCACCAAGTGGAGCCCCTGTTGTACCGGTAATCTGACTTAAACCAAGCGCTTCAATCAGTGGATCTGTACCTGTGCGAATATTGTCTGGGGCAGAGTTCGGAACAACACTGTCAGGAACATAATCTTCGCCAACATCGCAGGTTTCACCGCAGCTACCCACAGCGGCCATGAGTAGAGTTGGCTGTTGGTTTTCGACTTGTCTTGATGTGAAGCTCGCAGGATCTGAAGCATCGATAGTCATTTGAACGCCTTGCTTAAGATCAGTCACGATCAAATCAAAGATGTCATCTTCTAACTGACTCACCGTAATCGCGTTCTCTTCAGATGCAGCGACAAACTCTCTTAACGCTTCAATACAAACTTGGTTGCTTGCTTCTGGAGTACACACATCTGGAATAACGGTTTCTGCAATACTGCGTTGTACGTCTGGTGACTTCTTCACTGCTTCAGACATCTCCGGGCCTAAAGTCTGAGAAGAGAGCACAAGGTTGGTTAACCCTTGGCCCGGAACAACAAAGTTCACGGTATTAAAAGCAAAGTCTGAGTTGTCATGAAAGTTTGCACTAACCTGGCTGAATTCGCTTACCATCACCGACATAATCCCACCAAGAGAATGTCCAACTAGGTGGATTTGGTCTTTGTCGACCCATGGGGCATCGTTCAATGCATATCGCAATCCTAGGAAATCCGAGACTGATTGTTGCAAGTTGGAACGCAATGCTAATGGCGAATCGATATTGATGAAGAAAGACTTGTTTGCACGCGCACTAATTTCGTTATTTTCTGTATCAAAGCGAACACGTTCCCCATGGTACGGCATGTCAATAGCAACAACGGCATAACCTTTTTCTGTATAGTCACGTGCCATCAAAGAAGCGGCAGATTTATCTGCGGTTACACCATGAATGAACACAACCGTTGGTAACGGAGTTGATGCTTCTAACGTAGTCGAACTCTTCCAACGCGGAGGTGTGTATACATCTACAGTTATAGTTTGGAACTCCACCATTTCAGGTAATGGGTCAGCAACTGTAGGAAAACCACCCGTAGATGTTTTCATCCACTCATATAACGGTGGACAAGACTCAATAGGTTCATATTCGTTAATCGAACACTCCACCTCTCTAGATTCGGTAAATGGTAAGTAAAATGGAATACTCAACTCAGTCTTATACAAGTCATATTTTGTATTATTATCTTCAACAATCTCCAAACCATCCTTAAGCTCAGTTCCAACAGAACTATGATGATCTCGCATTGCATCTAACGTCGAATATGCGCTTTGGGTTTTAAATTGTGCCGCATAAACAGGGTTACCCTCCCCGCTGTATAGAGAGATGGCCTTTAATATTTGCTCTTGAAGATCTTGATTTATATTTGAG
This sequence comes from Vibrio sp. D404a, assembly GCF_030248535.1. Lineage (GTDB taxonomy): Bacteria > Pseudomonadota > Gammaproteobacteria > Enterobacterales > Vibrionaceae > Vibrio. Next base: position 22,998 of record NZ_JAHGAJ010000022.1, read on the forward strand.
TGTTTTGGTTCTAAGCCATAAAGAATATCTGTAAAACTGTCGTCGGCTTGTAGCGGTTCACCAAATTCTGTTTTCACAGCGTCAGTTACGACAACATAATATAATTGGTTCGGTTTTAAGCTCGCCTCACACTCTATTTTAATGTTGCTTCCATCTGCTGATATTTGTGTGCCAATTTCTTTACCAGAATCATCCATTAATACCACGTTACCTTGTAAGCTATTCGCATCTAATGGGAATCGCTTATCAGAATTAACGCTCTGTAGAGGAATTAAAATCGGCTCTGCACATAAGCCCCAGCCATCAAGAGCTGAGTACGAATTATTGTAATCTTGGTAATACTCTTCGCTGTTTAAAGCCAATAGTTCTCTTCTTTCACCGCTGCCTGTAATAGTGCCGTCATTGTCGTAGCCATAACCATCATTTGGCTTCGGCAACCCTTGAACATTGTATGGAACAAAAACAGAGACTGGTTCTTGTGTGGTGCTCTCGTCAGATTGACAGCCAATTAGCGCCAGTGCGATTAACCCGCATAGATGTGATTTTTTGAATTTAGACAAAGCATCTCCTCATTTAAGCATCTTCGTGCTCGGTGCCGATAAGTCGGTTCGTGTTTAACTCGGAGCTGAAATCAGCTCTCCTATTTGTTGGTTAGCTATGTTTGGTTAAGCCAAATCTTTCGCTACAGAAACTCCTTTTTGTTTAGGAGCACTCCTTAGCGATAGATACAAACTCGCCATTCATATGCAACGCCGAAGAAACTACGTAAGAGCCTTGAACACTCAATCACACCCACTAAATCAGCTTCACATCCAAATGATCCAACACGCCTCCTTTTTAGGCACCTTAAACAGCCTCAAACAAGGTCAAAAATGTTTATCAGAGAACATCAATCAGAGATATTTATTCGTTTTATCGGTAACTTGGCGTTTTAGAACGTGCAAATGAGGTGTGTTTATAAATGTGCGGTATTTTGTTATATTTCAGTAAAGGCGTTTATTAAATGAGATAGAATATGTCCGCTGAATTCACCATCAACGAAGAAATCCAAGTTGATTTAAAAGAGTACGAAGTTCACCATCCCAAGACAGGGCGAACCTTTACCTTGGGCTCAAATGAAGCTGAGTTACTCAAGTTTTTCTTTAAAAATCCCAACCAAGTGATCACCCGCCAAGCGCTCATTGAGCAAGTTTGGGAATCAAAAGGAATCTATGTAGAAGACGGCAGTTTGATGCAAACCATCTCCTTGTGCCGAAAAGCACTAGAAGACAAAGCCGGATTGCTGATTGTGACTGAACGCGGTAAGGGCTACCGCTTCTCGGGACGTGTTATCGAAGGGAAAATCGCAGTTGTGCTCGATGAAACGCCTGAAGCTATTGACGAGCCAGAACAAGAAGAAACGCCTAAATCCACTCCACTAAAGTTGATTCCAATCACCTTAGTATTAATTATGAGTACAGTTCTCTCCTATTTAGGCTTTACTTATTTTGAGAAAGTGTCTGTTTCTAAACTCGTAACCACTACCCATTATTTAACCTGTAGAATTACTAGCGACCATATTAAGTATAAAGAGCTTTATAACGTCACCATGTATCAGTACGAAAATCGAAACATCATTATTGACCATACAGGTAAGTCACTTAGCTTCCCTAACGAATTTACAGGAGTAGAGTGTGAGTAAAAATAACGCACTGATTGTGTTCGTAGCAATATTAGGTATCGCTTTGGGTTGGCTTGCGACAATATTTACGAGCTCAAAATTAGAAGGTCATTATTTAGCTAATCCTGTCAACGTGATTATGCCGCCGAATGATGTTATCTATAATTCGTCATCCATTAATATCGAATTCAAACAAAACAACAGCTATGACCTTCTTTATGTCACCGATAGAGAGGTTGGTTTTACTTCATCTGGAACTTATAGCATTACCGGTAAACATATTTCATTAGACGAAGAACAACACCAGCAGATAATTCCTGAACGCGAACTAGATTTCTATGAAAAGGTGATGATTAGTGAAGGGTCTGTGCTTTCATCTGATTTTATGCCGTATATTCCAATTGCTAAAGATGAGGTATTGCTAATCACACCTAACTCAATGCTTCACCTGTGTAAGTCTGTTACTTGCCAAGATCTTCCACATTATGAAAATGAAGTACCCAAGGTTGTCGACCCTCAAGAATAATCTTTAGAGAGAAAACACAGGTAACAATACTCGATTAGGGGCCGCCGGCCCCTTTTTTGTACATAAAACAACCACCCTATACACATAACGCGGTAAGCCCACCTCACAGTCAATATCACTTACAAAATCAACTTATGCGCAACATACTCAATACAAAGTGATCCGCCCGATGTTCTAGCAGCTGCTAGATTTCTTTTATTAACATCTAAACAACAGTATTTAATCACTATTAATTGCTGAAATTAACATCAAAAAAATTTTTTGTTTTAGATCATGCGAACTTCAACTTGAACTCGTGCCACAGAGTACTTTTCTGTACATTCAATGACATATTCTGAAACAGTTTCTTATATTTTTTAAAACTTATTGGAGATTTCTATGTTAGAACTCTTAATTGGATTAGTGGTAACCATAGCTGTTGGCTATTTCATTGTTAAAGGCTACAAGGCGGCAGGTGTGCTTCTTACCGCAGGTATCGCCCTACTTCTCATCACTGGGATTATCGGGCACACAGTCCTACCCGCTAAAGTCGCTTCAACAGGTAACATGGTTACCGACGCACTTGAATTCGTTAAGTACATGCTTCAATACCGTGGAGGCGGCTTGGGCATGCAAATCATGCTTCTATGTGGTTTTGCTTCTTACATGACGCACATCGGTGCAAACAACGTGGTAGTAAAGCAGTTCTCTAAACCACTTTCTGTTATCAAATCTCCTTATGCACTGTTGGTTGCGGCATACATTGTTGCGTGTCTAATGTCTCTAGCAGTAAGCTCTGCTACGGGACTTGGTGTGCTATTAATGGCGACGCTATTCCCAATGATGACTGCAATGGGCATCTCTCGCCCTGCTGCTGTTGCTGTGTGTGCGTCTCCTGCTGCAATCATTCTTTCTCCTACATCAGGTGACGTTGTCATCGCTGCAGAAAAATCAGGCTTAGCGCTAGATGTGTTTGCGGTTCAAACGGTTCTTCCTGTTTCTATTTGTGCAATCATCGTAATGGCTGCTGCGGCTTTCTTCTGGAATAAATACTTAGATCAGAAAGAAAACACACCAATGGAAAAAATTGATGTGTCTGAAATCGAAGCGAACGCTCCTGCTTTCTACGCAGCACTGCCTTTCCTACCTATCATCGGTGTATTCCTTTTCAACGGCCGCACTATTCCAGGCCTTCAACTCGATATCTACACCATCGTAGTGGGTTCTATTTTTGTTGGTGCACTGGTTGATTACGCAGTGAAGAAGTTTGACGGTGAGAAAACACTGGAAGACCTAGACTCTTGCTACCAAGGCATGGCAGAAGCATTTAAAGGCGTGGTGATGCTGTTGGTTGCGGCTGGCGTATTCGCACAAGGCCTGATGTCTATCGGTGCAATCGACAACCTAATCGGCCTAGCTGAAGCTGCTGGCGCCGGCGGTATTGCACTAATGCTTATCCTAACGGGTCTAACTGTTGCAGCTGCGATTGCTACCGGTTCAGGTAATGCACCTTTCTACGCGTTCGTTGAACTTGCACCATCATTGGCAGCGAAAATGGGGCTAAACCCAGCATTCCTAATCATCCCAATGCTGCAAGCTTCGAACCTAGGTCGTACGATTTCTCCAGTATCAGGCGTTGTTGTAGCAACCTCTGGTATGGGTAAAATCAGCCCGTTCGAAGTGGTAAAACGTACTTCAGTTCCTGTTATTTGTGGTCTAATTACGGTTATCTTCGGTACGCTAGTACTTGTACCAATGGCTGCATAATCTAAAGATTCGCAATCATACAAAAAACGCCAAACTCAATAAGTTTGGCGTTTTTGTTTGTGCTCTTCGAGACAAGAGAAGAAGCTCTTAAAAATGAAACTACTTCATCTCACCGTAGCGTTCTAGGTAAAGAACGGTTGCAGCGGTTCTAGATGCAACTTGTAACTTTTTAAGCAAGCTCTTCATATGTACCTTAACTGTCGATTCAGAAATAAACAGATGATCGGCAATTTGCTTGTTACGGTAACCTTTAGCAACCTCTTGAAGGATCTGCATTTCACGTTCAGTCAGCTGGTCAAAAATGTCTTCGCGACTCGCTGCATCGCTTAGGTAACGGGCTACTACACTGCTGTACGCTTTGTCGCCGCTGTGTGCTTGTTTAAGAAGCTCAATCAGTTCATCAGGCTCTGTGTCTTTTAGAAGATAACCATCAGCACCTGCTTTTACGATAGCTTCAATATCTGCTGGGCTATCCGATACGGTTAGAATCACAATGTTTGCATTCGAGCCATCAGTGCGAAGAGCTTTCAAGGTGTCCAATCCAGACATGCCCTTCATGTTAAGATCCAATAGAATTAGATCAGGATCTTCCTCATGAGCCATTGCGACTGCATCTGTACCGTTGCTTGCTTCTCCGACTACTTCAAACTCATCTTCAAAACTGAGTAGCTGACTGATACCACGGCGCATCAACGGGTGGTCATCGACCAACATTACTTTACAAATCGTCAAGATTAACTTCCTTCAAACTTTTATACTTTAGAATGACTGTACAGCCCTTACCTTTCGCTGTTTCAATCGTTAATTCGCCATTCAGCCTTGCCGCGCGCTCCTGCATTATACTCATGCCATAGTGATTTACCTTAGAAGCACTATGGTCAAAACCATCTCCGTTATCCTTTATCACGACTAATACTTCGCCATTTTCATCATTACAGCGTACATCGATTAAATCGGCATTGGCGTGTTTTATTGCATTTACGGTTGCTTCACGAATCAATTGAAGCAAATGAACTTGGCTATGCGCATCAAGTTCGATTGATGACAGATTATTGGTTAAATTAATCGTGCCATCCGTTCTTTCACTGAGTTGCTCAAGCATGGTGCTCAGAGCATCCCCGAAGTTCCCTTCTTTAATTGACAGCCTAAAGGTCGTCAATAACTCTCTTAATTGAGTATAAGCATCAGCAAGGCCATTCCCCAACTCTAGGGCGATCTGTTCTGACTGCTCCCTATGTTTATGTTCAGGAAGCTTACCTATAACTCGTTTTAAGAGAGTAACTTGAATTTTCAAATAAGACAGTGACTGAGCTAGCGAGTCATGAAGCTCACGTGCAATCGTTGCACGCTCTTCCATAATGATCAGCTGCTCTGCCTGTTTCTGTGCAATGTTATAGTATACCGCACGTGAAAGTAGACGAATAAAGTTATCGATTAGTGCTTTTGTAGAGTGCCCATGGTGGTAGCAACAATACAAATAGCCAAGCGTGATTTCACTATCATCCAGCTTCATCTCAAATTTTTCGTAGTGCGAATTCTCATCGTACCCTTCATCGAGAACAAATGAGCGTCCAGAACTGTCGAGTATTTCTAACCTCAGGGACTCTATATCTTCCAAGCTCACCAAATGCTGCAGAATAGCCCTAAAGTTTTCTGGAGAAACGCGGGTGACACGCAATTCTTGAGATGAATTATAGAGCGCTTGCAAAGATTGGTTCGCACTCTGCAACTCTTTCGTTTTCGCATCAACGACATCTTCCAGGTTTCGATAAAGCGCGCCCAGATCTCGCGTCATCGAGTTAAAGGTCTTGGTTAATATCCCAAGCTCGTTGTTATTGGTCACCTCTAAATGCACTTCAAAATCACTGTTTTTGATTCTATGGCTGGCTGCAACCAAGGCATGTAACGGTTTAACAACTTGTTTACGTACAAAGTGAACAACAAAAAGAGATATGACTAGAATCCCACCCAGTCCAATACCACCAGCCCACGCCAATTTGATGAGCTTGTTTTCAGAAAATTCTTGGAGCTTAAATACGAAGCCATCGATTTCAGAGACAAAATTTTCGACCAGAACAAGATAATGCTGCCTGTCTGAACTATTCAGAACTTGCTTCAATTCATGCCATCGACCAATGATCAAATAGTAGTCTTCTGTGATATGCGTCGGAACTTCCCAACCTACTAGGTCAGACATCGACTCCGAATAGAGCGACGCTTCGAATTCTCGAATATGCTCGTCGTAATCCATTGATTGAACTTGTATATCATGAGCTAAACGATAGCTCTGCATACGCATAGAGCCCGCGACGTTCACTGCCTCGGCATCATTCAGACTCGACGCCAAAGTGAAGATCGCAAATCCAGTCGTCGCCACTGATAAAAGGAGGATTAAAAGTAGTGACTTAGCGATGGTACTGGTGAGAGATGAAACTGGTTTTATAAGCAAAAGAAATTCCCAATCATGCGCCTGTAGCTTAACGGCGATTATTGTCACATATCGAAATTCATAGCTCCAACCAATATGTGACCGAACCACACGTAATTTATTGATCTAAGACAATATACAACCCTAATTAGCCCTTAGGGGGTATTTATGCAAATGTTTCTAAAACTACACTGTATGTGAGAATAAATTACAAGATATTAATGTAAAAACGCTCTACAATTACAACATCTTAGCAACATTTAAGGTGAGCGTGTGCTAGATTTATCAAAACGGCGTCTGTTTTCACGCAAAAAAGTGGACTTAAGCCAAATCCGATTACCTTGGATTAAAGAGCTAAGTAACTTTACTGACGACTGTACTCGCTGTGGAAAGTGCATTGATAAGTGTGAAACGGGCATCATCATTTTAGGAGATGGCGGTTTTCCTACTGTCGACTTCTCAATAGATGAATGCACATTTTGTTACCAATGTGCGGATGTTTGTCCAGAACCAATATTTAAACAAGAGCAAGAGACACCTTGGCAAGCAAAAGCGTCGATTTCAGACAAATGCTTAGCCCAAAACAACGTTGAATGCCGCAGCTGCGGTGATATGTGTGAGCCAATGGCCATTCAATTTCAACTCAGAGCCGGTGGTGTGGCTCTACCCAAAATCGATTTAGATGAGTGTAGCGGATGCGGTGCTTGCGTAGCAGTTTGCCCCACTTCAGCTATTCTTGTGAGTAATGCATAAATAAAAATAACGAGAGCAATTTATGTCGCTAAACGAAGTTCATATCTCGAGTTTAGTCGTGCATGTGAGCCCAGAGCACCTTTCCGAAATCAAAGCCGAGATCGAAAAGTTCGATAATGCAGAGATTTACGGAGACAGCCCTGAAGGCAAAATCATCGTCGTGTTGGAAACAGAAAACCAAGGTTTCGTAACTGACACAATAGAAGCAATTAACAATATACAGAACGTTCTAGGCACCGCTTTGGTTTACCACCAAGTAGAAACAGGCCTAGACGAATCAGAATTAGACACTGGAAGCAATAATTCTCAAATCGAGGGTGAAGTATGAAAATGACAAGACGTGCGTTTGTGAAAGCAAACGCGGCTGCATCAGCAGCAGCCGTTGCAGGTGTAACTCTACCAGCAACAGCAGCTAACCTGATCGCTAGCTCAGACGAAACAAAAATCACGTGGGATAAAGCGCCTTGTCGTTTTTGTGGTACGGGTTGTTCAGTACTAGTAGGTACTCAAAATGGTAAAGTGGTTGCTACACAAGGCGACCCAGAAGCACCAGTAAACAAAGGCCTTAACTGTATCAAAGGCTACTTCCTTTCAAAAATTATGTACGGTAAGGATCGTCTAGACACGCCGCTACTTCGTATGAAAGATGGCAAATTCCATAAAGACGGTGATTTCGCACCAGTATCTTGGGATCAAGCTTTCGACGTAATGGCTGAAAAGTGGAAAGAAGCACTTGCTAAGAAAGGCCCTACTTCTGTTGGTATGTTCGGTTCAGGCCAATGGACAGTTATGGAAGGTTACGCTGCAGCAAAAATGATGAAAGCAGGTTTCCGTTCTAACAACATCGATCCAAACGCTCGTCACTGTATGGCTTCTGCTGTAGTTGGTTTCATGCGTACTTTCGGTATCGATGAGCCAATGGGTTGTTACGATGACTTCGAACACGCAGACTCTTTCGTTCTGTGGGGTTCAAACATGGCAGAGATGCACCCTATCCTTTGGACTCGTATTACTGACCGTCGCTTAAGCCACCCACATGTTAAAGTAAACGTACTGTCTACTTACTACCACCGTTCTTTTGAGCTAGCAGACCAAGGTTACATCTTTAACCCACAATCTGACCTTGCGATTGCAAACTTCATCGCTAACTACATCATCGAAAACGATGCAGTTAACTGGGACTTCGTTAACAAGCACACGAACTTCAAGCAAGCAGATACTGATATCGGTTACGGTCTACGTGATGAAGATCCACTACAGCAAGCTGCGGCGAATCCTAACTCAGGCAAAATGACATCTATCTCTTTCGAGGAGTACAAGAAGTCTGTTGCGCCATACACAGTTGAGAAAGCGTCTGAAATCTCAGGTGTTGAACCAGAGAAGCTAATCGAGCTTGCGAAGCAATACGCGGATCCAAACACGAAAGTAATGTCTCTATGGACTATGGGTATGAACCAACATACTCGTGGTGTATGGATGAACAGCCTTGTTTACAACATTCACCTACTTGTAGGTAAGATTGCGACTCCAGGTAACAGCCCATTCTCACTAACAGGTCAACCATCTGCATGTGGTACTGCTCGTGAAGTAGGTACATTTGCACACCGTCTACCAGCAGACATGGTGGTAATGAATCCTAAGCACCGTGAGTACGCAGAGAAAATTTGGGACATCCCTACTGGCGTTATCCCACCAAAACCAGGTTACCACGCGGTACTTCAAGACCGTATGCTTAACGACGGCAAGCTAAACGCTTACTGGGTAATGTGTAACAACAACATGCAAGCTGGTCCAAACATCAACAACGAACGTCTACCGGGCTACCGTAACCCAGAGAACTTCATTGTATGTTCTGACCCATACCCAACAGCAACAGCTCAAGCAGCCGACCTGATTCTTCCTACAGCAATGTGGATCGAGAAAGAAGGTGCCTACGGTAACGCAGAGCGTCGTACACAAGCTTGGTACCAACAAGTTCCTGCAGTTGAAGGCGCGAAGTCGGATCTATGGCAAATCATGGAGTTCACTAAACGCTTCAAGATGGAAGAGATCTGGACTGAAGAGCAACTGGCTCTAGCTCCACAATGGCGTGGCAAGTCAATGTACGACATGCTTTTCCAAAACGGCAAAGTGAACAAGTTCCCTCTATCTGAAGCTCAAGAGCTGAACGACGACGCAAAAGCAGCTGGTTTCTACATCCAGAAAGGTCTTTTCGAAGAGTACGCAGCGTTTGGTCGTGACCACGGACACGATTTAGCACCATACGATGTTTACCACACTGTACGTGGTCTACGTTGGCCTGTTGTTGACGGCAAAGAGACACTTTGGCGTTACAAAGAAGGTTCAGATCCATATGCGAAAGAAGGCTCAGGTTGGGACTTCTACGGTAAGCCAGATGGCAAAGCATTGATCATCTCTGCACCGTACGAAGCGCCACCAGAAGCACCAGATTCTGAGTTCGACATGTGGCTATGTACTGGCCGTGTTCTTGAGCACTGGCACACAGGTACTATGACTCGTCGTGTTCCTGAGCTTTACAAAGCAGTTCCTGATGCAGTGTGTTACATGCACCCTGCTGATGCGAAAGCTCGCGGCGTTCGTCGTGGTGAAGAAGTTCTTATTTCTAATAAGCGCGGTGAAGTACGAGTTCGTGTTGAAACTCGCGGTCGTAACCGTCCACCACAAGGCTTGGTATTCGTACCATTCTTTGATGCGCGCATTCTAATCAACAAGCTGATTCTAGATGCAACTGATCCACTATCGAAGCAAACAGACTTCAAGAAGTGTCCAGTTAAAATCACAAAAGTCGCTTAATTAGTTAAGAATGTCAGGGCTGCAGCCTTTGTGCAGCCCGCTATAAGAATTTAGCCATTCGGCGGAGAATAAATAATGAAAAAATTACTCATCACACTGTTATCTGTTGGTGCAATGATCGCTGGTGTTGCTCAAGCTGAGCTTGAAAACCCAGGTGGTATCGGTGGCGTGGAATCACTACGTGGTGCTAGCGAACTTGAAACAACTCGTCCTGCGGATGATTTTAAAAAGTTCCCTCGTGAACAAGTACTAGAAAGTGACTTCGTTTATCAGCCACCGTTGATCCCACACTCAACTCGTAGCTACGAAGTGTCTCTTAACGCGAACAAATGTCTGTCATGCCACAGCTGGAAAAACGCAAAAGAGATGGGTGCGACTAAGATCAGTGTTACTCACTACATGAACCGTGAAGATGCTGTACTTGCAGACGTATCACCTCGTCGTTACTTCTGTCTTCAGTGTCACGTACCTCAAGCAAATGCAAAACCATTGATTGAGAATGAATACCAGCGCGTAGAATCTCTTCGCTAATCCGTACCTGAGAAGAGGCGAATTTATGAAACTATTAAAAACGTTTTGGAAAAGGCTATCGACGCCAAGTAAAGCTGCAGCAGGTGTTCTGTTGTTCATGGGCTTTGCAGGTGGTCTCCTTTTCTGGGGTGCATTCAACACGGGGATGGAAGCAACCAACACAGAAGAATTCTGTTCTGGCTGTCACGCTCCTATCGTTGAAGAGATCCAAGAGACGATCCACTACTCAAACCGTTCAGGTGTTCGTGCAATCTGTTCAGACTGTCACGTACCGCATGAGTGGACTGATAAGATCGTTCGTAAAGTTCAAGCATCAAAAGAGCTATACGCACACTTCATTGCTAAGACAATCGACACGCCTGAGAAATTCAAAGAGCGTCGTCATCACCTAGCAGAACGTGAGTGGGCTCGTTTGAAGAAGAATGACTCTCTAGAATGTCGTAACTGTCACCAATTTGAGTTTATGGACTTCTCTGAGCAGAGTTCACGCAGTGCTAAGCAGCACTCAACAGCACTGGCTTCGGGCGAAAAAACATGTGTAGATTGCCACAAAGGTATCGCACACAAACTGCCTGACATGCACGGTGTTGAAGGCTGGCAATAAGAGGATAAGCAATGAGTACTTTAGAATCAGTAATTTGGCATATCCTTGGTTACAGCGCGATGCCATTCATCATTCTTTCAGGCTTCGCAGTTGTTGCTGCTATCTCTATCTGGATTCTTTCATTCGGTAAAGATAAAGAAGTCGAATAATTAACATCAACTTTTTGCCTATTTAGTTGATACTAAAAAGCCACTGATTACAGTGGCTTTTTTATTATTTACACTTTTTCAAAACAGAGGCTAATCCGTAATTAGCTCTTTGCGTCTGACTCTCCGCGTCTAGCTCTCTGCGTCTACGATTGGCAATACCTGTTTCACATAGTCACCCGGTGCGGTTCCAATCACAGGATGAAGCTCGGAGCCTCGATTAAACGGTTCTCTCGGTTCATCACTTTCAAAGCCCCCTAACCATTGATTCCAGTGTACCCACCAAGAGCCTTCGTTGTGTTTCGCATTCGCTAGCCACTCTTGAGCAGAATCATCGAGATTGTCATTCAACCAGTAACCATACTTGTTCTTACTTGGATGGTTAACGATACCTGCGATATGACCCGATTCACCCAAGACAAAGGTTTTGTTACCACCAGTGTTAAGTGCACCGCGATACGTCCCCTGCCATAAAGCAATGTGGTCATCTTTGGTCGAGATAAAGTAGCTTGGAATCTTGATCTTATTAAGATCAATCCAAACACCACCGATTTTCACGCCTTTATCTTGAACTAATTTATTCTCTAAATAGAGCTCTCTTAGCAAGAAGTTGTGACATTTAGCGGCGACGTTAGTGCTATCACTATTCCAATACAGGAGATCAAACTCCATCGGACTGCTACCTTTCAAATAGTTATCGATGTAGTAGTTCCAGTAGAGGCTGTTTTCTCTAAGCAGACTGAATGTAACACTCAATGAACGACCGTCCATAAAGCCTTTCATATCGTTCTGCTTCTCGATAGCACTTATGATGGTGTCGTTGATATAGGCACCCACTTCACCCGGTTGAGAGAAATCAAGCAGAGTTGTGAAGAAGGTAGCCGTCTTGATTCGCTTCTTCATGCGCTTAGCTGCGTAGTAAGCCACCGTTGAAGCCAACACCGTGCCACCAATGCAGTAACCCGCCGCATTGATTTGCTCTTTGCCAGTAATATCTTCAATCGCTGCGACAGCTTTAACCACTCCTTCAGTGACATAGTCACCAAACTCGAGGTCTTTTTGAGCTTCACCTGGGTTACGCCAAGACATCATAAACACACTATGACCTTGCTCTAGCAACCAACGAACCATCGAATTCTTTTCTCTAAGATCAAGAATGTAGTACTTGTTGATGAATGGCGGCACAATCAACATTGGTGTCGCGTTGACTTGCTCTGTCTTCGGATGATACTGGATCAACTCAAACAGTTCGTTTTTGAACACCACATCCCCTTCCGTGTTCGCAACATCTTGCCCAAGTCTAAAGGCATTGTTGTTAGTCATACGGATCTTGAGAATATCAGCACTCGATTCAATGTCTGCTCGAAGTTGCTCTAGACCATCAACAAGGTTCTCACCATTCCGCTCTAGAGTGAGCTTCATTAACTCAGGGTTAGTCGCGATGAAGTTCGTTGGCGAAAGCGCATTAATTGCCTGACGTGAGAAGAAAGCAACACGCTCTTTCGTTTTCTCGTCAATGCCTTCCATCGACTCAATCGTCTCTAAATAGCTTTTGCTGAACAGCAAATAAGATTGCTTAATGAAGTTGTAGAAAGGGTCGTTTTTCCATGCGTCATCGATAAAACGCTTGTCATCACGCTCTTCAGAGACAATGGAACTGGTGTTACCCATTAATACTGTATTCTGCCAAATTTGCAGTTGTTGCTCCCACCATTGCGACTGTAGCTTCAGCATATCTGCAGGTTGATTGATGGCTTGCTCAAAGATCTTCGATGCGTCTTCAAAGTTAATTTCTTGCATCGCTTTGTTGAGAGGTGAATGTGCGGCTTCCTTGCTTTGTTCAAAGTTCTCCCACCATTGCTGGTTTGTTTGTTGAAGTTTTACAAGGTAGTCCGAAAAGAAGTGTTGAAACATAATCTAACTCCAATGATCGGAAAATCGCCACTGACTCATACCAAAATAATCGATAAAGACTACACGTATGACCCAGTGGCGACTTAATTTAGGCAGATGTTGTGTTTAGGTTTTCCGTCGTCAACGTTTCAACATCTTCTTTAAACTCCTTCGCCGCAGCTTGGAATTTATTGCTGTCCGTCATCATTTGCTGTGACAGTTGGCTTAGTACAGCAAGTTGTTGGCTGTTAAATGCAGCAAGACCGTTTACGTCTTTGATATCTGTTACTGCTTTCATTTGCGCTAGACCCATATCGGTATAAGTCTTCATCGCGTTCATTTGCAGCTCAGTCATAACCTCTACATTCTTAGCAATCAGCTTGTTGAACTTGAAGTAAGGTTCAAATTGCTTTTCTGTTTGGTCTGTCATTGATTTAAAAATATCCGTGTACATACATAACTCCTAAAGATTTCAAAGATTGAATTACAATTCGTGTAGCTTGTTTCTAGAGGTTGACCAATAGCGGCTAAACGGTGTTCGCCCTGCCGCTACTGAAGTTACTCGTTGACGCTTTTTAGTAAAACGGCCGTTCCCATGCCGCCACCGACACACAGTGAAGCCACGCCAGACTTCGCATTGCTCGATAGCATTTCGTGTACTAGCGAGACGATGATTCGGTTGCCTGAAGCGCCAAGTGGGTGGCCTAATGCAATTGCACCACCATTTACGTTAACCTTGTGCTTAAACGCTTCTAAAGGGAGGTCGTGTTCTTCTGCTAATTGGTACATCACGCCCAGTGCTTGTGCAGCGAACGCCTCGTTCAACTCAAACACTTCAATGTCTTTAAGTTGCGAATCCGCTTTTGACAAGGCTTGTGTGACAGCTTCAACTGGACCTAAACCCATAATTTTTGGATCCAGACCAGACTGTGCGTAACTTTGAATCTCCATTAGCGGTGTTAAACCGAGTCGTTTAACTGCACTTTCTGAAGCAACAATAACCGCACTTGCGCCATCATTGATGCCCGATGCATTACCTGCTGTTACGCTGCCTTCACGGTCAAACGCAGGTCGTAACTTTTGTAAGCCTTCAAATGTCGCATCTGACTTAGGGTACTCATCGGTATCGAACACGACGGTTTGACGACGCTGTTTCACCTCAACAGGCACAATCTGGTCGACAAATTTGCCCGCTTCGATGGCCGCTACCGCTTTCTGTTGACTCTCTAGCGCATAGTTGTCTTGTGCTAAGCGAGAAATGTTCAGTTCTTTTGCGATGTTCTCTGCTGTGACACCCATGTGGTACTGATTGAAGGCATCTGTCAGTCCATCACCAATTAAGAGATCTGTCATCGCGATGTTGCCCATCTTGTGGCCATTACGCACTGAAGCAGGCACAACAAAAGGTATTTGCGACATCACTTCTACCCCTGCCGCAACAACAACGTCTGCATCTTGAGCTTTAATGTGGGCTGCAGCGTCCATCACAGACTTCATGCCACTGCCACAGATCATGTTGACCGCATACGCCGGAACTTCCTGCGGAACACCAGCGAACAAAGAGGCTTGTCTCGCAACACCCATACCTTGTCCTGCTGAAATTACGTTGCCTACGATAACTTCATCGACATTGGCAGGGTTTAATTGCGCCGCTTCCAACGCCCCTTTAATCGCGACGCCCGCTAGTTCGCCCGCAGATGTGTCTTTTAGAGCACCGGTAAATGCACCAATAGGGGTTCTTTTTGCTGCAACAATAAATATCTTTTCCATCATTCAATCCTCGCCAGTCCTTAGTTCATGTATAGGCCGCCATTTACAGACAGTGTCTCGCCTGTAATGTACGCGCCTGAATCACCAGCGAGGAAGCCAACAGCGTCCGCAATTTCATTCGGTGTCGCAAGGCGCTTCATTGGGATTTGACCCTTGATGGATTCAAGCACTTCTGACTTCATTTGCTCAACCATAGGCGTTGCTGTGTAGCCCGGTGCAATCACATTGACTGTCACACCACTACGAGCACCTTCTGCTGCCAGTGCTTTTGAAAACCCAATCATGCCTGCTTTTGCCGCCGAGTAATTCGCTTGTCCAAATTGGCCTTTCAATCCATTGACTGAAGAGATATTGATGACACGGCAGTTTCCTTTTTCGCACATTGGTGCAAAGAGTGGCTGTGTAACATTGAACAAGCTATTCAAGTTAGTATCGATAACATCACGCCACGCTGCTGCATCCATTTTTTTGAAGACACTGTCTCGTGTAATTCCAGCGTTGTTTACCAAGACATCAATCGTGCCTTCTTCTTCCAATAACTTGCTTAGGCGCTGCGCGCATTCATCGGTATTGGTCACATCAAGTTCAAATAATCTCACTTGCTCAGACGTGAACTTTTTCTCATTAAACCAATCTACTGCACACTGGTGATTACCAGTAAAATAAGTCGCAATTACACGATAGCCCTGATCGACTAACTTAGAAGAAATTGCTGAACCAATACCACCTTTCGAACCTGTAATTAAAGCAAGTTTTTTCATTGATAACTCCATCCGATACAAGCAAATAACAATACTATTAAGAAGAATGCTTAGCGTGTCTTATTAATTCCGTGACCAACGCTTTAATTAAACCCTACATCCTCGGACTAAAAACTTTTATTACAAACTAAACTAATTTCATATTTATTGACCAAATTTTGACCTAGATCCCAGTCTTTATGAAATGTTATCAGCTTGTAAATTGATGTAATCCATTGATAATAAATGAGTTTATTAAAAATAAATTTATCAACTCATAACGTAAGCTTCTGAATTACTTGAGATTAGTATTATGTTCGCCGTTATTGCAAAATAAGTGCAAAGTGAGATTTTCGTCGTATTCACTGTAATAATTACTGGTTGGGTTACTTTACTAACGCTTGATAAATGGTGATATGAGCACGTTGAAAGATCCATTATTCAGCTTAATGATTAATATTTGAAAAATAAAAAAGCTCACCATAAATGATGAGCTTTTTATTATTTAAAAATATTTATTCTTTACTGATAATATTCTTTTCAAATTTATGTCAGTTAAGTGATTATTTTATAGCGAAAATATTTCACCTGTATCAGCGTCTAGATAGATTTTGTTTTCCAGTTTTAAACCGCCACAATAAATAAAATATACGTTACGGCTTGAGTACTTAACGGACTTAACCCAACCACCAAGTTCTTCAAAGTCTCCTGGCTCACAGGTCCCATTCTCGATCAAACTGTCAATGGCAACTCTAAAAGGCTTGCGGTAGGTTTTTAGATCATCAGACTTCACCAAGTATGAATCTAGAATCTCAACATGTTCATCCGGCGATATGATGACCTCATCTTCGCTTAATTTCGACATCTCAACCCATTCAGCCATTTCTGGCCCACCTTCGCGCAAAACTATGTAATCACTGATACGACCCCAGCCGTTGGATTTCTCTAAAATCTCTATGTGGTCGCCTTTGTAGAGATAGTCTTTGATTAACGCATCAACATCAGGCGCGTCAAACACGGCTATCTTTCTCTCGGAGACATAAAAGTCAGTCTGTTCCGGCAATGCTGCAAGATCCAGTATCGGCTTAAGTTCCTCTTTAGGCTCTTCTGAAACCTGGTCAATAGGCTTGGCTTGTTCTTCAGATTGAGCAACATCGTCTTTTTTCATGACTAAAAAGTAATAGGCGGCCCCGCCACCTCCCAATAGACACAATATCACCAACGCTATGATTACTTTCTTCATGACAAATGTTACTCACTTTCAAACGATAAACTTCAGTGTACAACAACTCATACTGATGCTCATCTATACTCTATTCAATATGTTAGGCAATTTGAGGTTACTATGAAGGGATTTTCGTTTTGGATGGCAGCAACCAGTCTCCTGATTAGCTTCCCTGCGCTTTCTGAATGTAACAAAGAGAATTGGAATGGATTGCTTAATTTGCAAATGCGCACTGAAGATCAATACAACCAATACTCGGAAGAATTCAACCAGATCCTCGCCACCTATGACTCACAACTGCTATTTTCAAAACGCTACAGTGAGTATCAACTAGTTGAGCTCTGGAGCAAAGATGACCCGAAGTTTACTAAAAGGCTCAAACAACACATGGCCAGCGCCTACCAAGCGTCTAGCTTACTGTTGAAACAGGCGTATCTATCAAAAATGGAATTAGTCTCAGCACAAGGATTAACTGAATCTTGGCAGTCAATGCATGACGCCTGTTCCGAACTAAACCTATCAAACCAATCACATAATGCTCAGTTGCACTTCATCAGTTCGAAATCGCTTGCTCTCGACTTCGAAGCTCTGTTTAAGAAAACTCGAAAATTGGCCGAGAAGTACCAATCTGAAGCTGAAACATTGAACAATACACGCAAACGCGCCGCGCCGTATTAGATAAACCGAGTGCTGTTTTTTCATACTATTTTATAAAAACTCACACTATCAATAACTTGTAACGTTAATTTTATTCATTTCAACAACATCGGTTAAAACAACATCGAAACGCAAAGTTATCTGCGACACTCATCACAAAAAAGATTTACAAACTCTCAAAAATTGCTATGATGGCCATTCATATAACTTAATAACAAGTAATATATTGGCTAGGTAATATGCAAAAATCGATGGCTTTAAACTGCTTGAGTAACACGGAATGGACTGCGGAGATAAGAGCTAAGCTTTTATCAGTAGTAAAACACATGGAAGAGTTCGGTTCAGTAAGTGAGCTAGAGCTATGCAAGATATTTGGCGAGACAATTTGGAATGACGGCGTTGATTACCATTCACACGCTTTCTCATTCAGAATTGACAAGAAAACTGGAGATTGTTCAATTTCCAATTTCAAATATCACTAAAATTAGCGCCTGATTTTGGATTCGGAGTACATTTATGTGCTCCGTTTTTCGTTTATAGCTCATAACTTTACTTCTACAGCTCGAATCTTAGCTTAACCCCTCTCATTCTCCCTTTTGTTTTGCCGGCCGAGTTTCAATACAAGTAACTTCTTTAAGCCATCATTAGACGTCACAGACCATCGTAATTTTTCCCGGACAAAAGCGCCTAAGCTTTGTAAATTGGTAACGGCGTATTCCCTTTTACTTGCCTGATCGCTAAATGGGTGTGGATGTCCTTTACATTTTCCAAGCGTTGCAGTTTGCGTGTAAAAGACTCATAAGCGCCTAAATCCTCGCTTACCACTTCTAATAAATAGTCATACGCTCCAGACACAACATGACAACTGATCACCTCTTCCATTTCCACGATGGCATGCTCAAATTCGTTAATGGACTTTTCTTGGTGATTGCTCAAGCTCACTTCAACAAAAACACTCATTGCTATGCCAACATGGCTTCTGGATAAGGTCACACGATAGTTATCAATAACGCCATTTTGCTCCAAGCGCTTGATACGACGTGCACATGGTGAAGGTGATAAGCCAACTAGGTCGGCAAGCTCTGCGATAGTCAAACGTCCATCTCGCTGGAGAAGCTCTAATAAGTGTTTATCGATACGATCCATCGCTCATACTCAACTATTGGTAAATTTTGTTAATTTATAAATAAATATTAGCGATTTCGATTAATAAATGAAATATATCAAGGGAATATTGCCAACTTTCACCCCGCAGCGTGATTCATAATGTGCTATAAATCAAGGATAGGAAAACACAATGCTACTCGGGTACGCTTCAATCGCCATTACATTACTGATTTGGGCAGGGTTCTTTTTGTCATTAAAAGGAGGAGCCATTTCGGTATTAACCTCAGCAGACATCGCACTGACTCGCTTTTTAATCCCGTCACTCCTTCTTTTTCCTTTGGTGTATAAAGCGCGTCATAAGATCGCATCGGTACCTAAAATCTACCTAATCGGTATGTTCATCGGTTGCGGACTGCCCTACTTACTGGTTACGAGTTCAGCTATGCAGTATGTGCCTGTTGCTCAAGGCAGTGCACTCGTACCAGGCACGTTGCCACTGTTCGTTACCATGATCGCAGTGCTCTTTTTTAAGCAGCCACTGAGCCATCATCGTATTATCGGTTTCGCGCTTGTGATCACTGGTATTGTTATCTTTTTATTCACTAGCTTAACTATGCATGAAGGACACACTAGTGACTCATTAATTGGCTCTGAGACATTGGGCCAATTGCTATTTCTGTTTGCCAGTTTAATGTGGGCAATATTCACAATTTCAGCGCGAGTTGCGAATCTGAATGCCCTCGTTGTCGCGGGCTTAGTCAGTTTGATGTCGAGCATCCTATTAATAGCTTTAATCGTCGCAGGAGTGCTTCCTAGCTATCTATATGAACAACCGATGACCCAGTGGCCAGTGAACGAACTACTTACGCACAGTGCAATTCAGGGCGTGGGAGCTGGGATCATTGCAGCAGCCTCTTACTTATACGCGGTGCAGACGCTTGGCGCTGAGCGCTCTGCTGCATTTGGAAGTTCAACACCTGTAATCGCTACCCTACTGGCCATCCCAATTTTTCATGAAGTTCCTAGCATCAGTAATTGGGGTTCTCTTGCACTGATATGCAGTGGCAGCTTACTCGCGAGTAACATGTTTCTAAAAAAAGACACCTCACTCGATTACCAGCCACCAGCACATCAAGCACATCAAGCACATCAAGCACAATAGCGAATACAGTAATAATTCACTTTTGATCAGGTAGTTTCTCATTTAAACTGGTGCACCTTTTTGCAAAGAAGAGAAAGTCATGCAACGCGATTACACACTCAACTGCCTGATCACAATGCCACGTCACGAGCTAGAAGAGTTCAGCCTAAGAATGATCCATCGTCTGGTACCAGAAGATGCTATGAATGAACTGTTCACCTTCGAACAAGAAGAAGTGACCAGTGAAGAGCGTATGCAGTCAGCTAAATTTGACGCGATGTTGCGCATGACCGCAATTGCACTGGGTGAGGTTAACCTAGCATTCTCTGAATCTGAAAACGCTCAACAGAACATTGATCGAATGACTCGTCTACTGCTTTGGCATTTCTACTCAATCTCATTCAACCTAGAAGAAGCGATTGCGATTGAGGTTCATTGTGAAAAAGTTGAATCGATTCTGAAAAATGCGCCGAAAGATGCCTTTGGATGGGTGAAAGAACTGACTGAGCTGCTGCACTTCTACGCGAAAGTGAATGAGCAAAACGAAGAAAAATAACTGTATTGTTTGAGGTAGGGTTTCACTTTATGGATAACCCTACAACCAGTTAGCCCACAATGTGCGCCGAGGGCAGATAGAAACTTTGTTTAAAGGTATTATCTGCCTTTGTTGTTTCTAACACACTGTGATGAAGCATAAGTATCGATTGTACTATACGCGTACCAATACCAAGTGAACCTTTCGCAGCAGAGTTATCGACTTGATTTTCAATCGTCACTCTAATTCGTTTATCCTGTGCGCCCTGCTCCACCACGATATTGAGCTCGCTATCTTGTGGAGCATGTCGAATCGCATTTTCCATCAAGTTAAACATCAAACGCTCTATCAGATTTTGCTCACCCACAATCGAAACCGAATCTTCAGCTTTCACATTCAGCATAATGCGTTTTGTGGTTAACTGATTCTTGAACGTCTCCTCACACAGTGTCAGCAAGTGATTGAAATCAATGGTTCGATATTCATAGGTTGGCAATCCTTTCTCTTGCTTGGCGGTATCTAACAATGAGTTGAGTTGCTCAAACAGTTTATTACTATTTCGATAGGCGACATCGATAAGTGGATCAGACTCAGGATGTTGTAACTGCCACGTTTCCAAATACCCTAACACACTTGATAGCGGTGTCTTTAAATCGTGACTCAACTGAATCAATGTCTGGCGACGCTGAGAAGATTGGTACTCTAGGTGTAGAAATTGCTGCTGTATGTGTTTCGCCATCAATTCATATGATCTTGCAACGGGCACCAGTTCAGGAACCTGCTTAGTAAAGTCCGGCTCCAACCTAAAGTCATGTTCCGCCTGTTGCTGCAATTTATCTGTCACTTGCTGAATTGGATTAAGTAAGCTTCGTTTGACGAGCATATAAGCACCAATCGCAAAGCCCAAAATAGAGATTAAAACCAGAGCAGCCAGAGCGATGTACGATGAGTCCACTTGCGCATCAGCGATTACCGCATGTCGATTACTGCCAATCAGAACGTATAAATACCCAACGGTAGAGCCTAACTCTTGTATAGCAGCGACTGAGAACACTTTAGGATCTTCTGGCGTGCGAGGATCTTCGCCCAATATTGGGTATGCCTCATTGGATAAAAATCGATGTATCGGTTCGAGATCTACATACTCTTGCAGCTGAGTGCCCTCTGGCGCGGCATGCGTGGTGATCTTACCTTGAGCATCGAGAAAGTAGATCTCAAAATCGGGGCCGATCAGCATCAAGGTGTGGAAAATACTTTTGAGCGCAACAGGATTATAGTCGGTACCCACCATGAGCGGGTTATCGTCACGCATATGATGAGCAAGGTCTTTATGCAGGCTCTGTTTGGTTCTTTGCTCAATCGTCTGTTTTTGCCAATGATAGGTAAATCCAATCGCCACACTGGCTAACAAAAACCAAATACTGGTGAACGCGACCAGTCTCGATTTAAAGCTCATCACATGACCTCCTTTTCCCTTTGTGAAACGACTGAAAACCACAGATTTTGCGTGACCAAAGGATGTGTGTACAAACAGGCTAATACTTAGAGTGAAACTTATAACCAACGCCCCAAACTGTTTGGATATAGTTCTGCTCACCATTCTGAGTCACTAACTTGCTGCGCAGACGGTTGACGGTGCTACACACGGTGTGATGGTATCCAGCATGATGGGTATTCCACACATGATCCAAGAGTTGATCTTTGCTATACACGCGTCCGGGCTTGGTCGCTAAAAAGGACAACAAAGCAAACTCCATTGCCGTTAAAGGAACTTCTCGACCATCAAGCAACACTTGGTGAAGGCCCGTATCTATGACCAATGGACCAAAAGACATGGCACTGTCATCTTCACTGGAGTTTTGCGGTGACGGCTCTTCATGGTTGATTCTCCGAATCACATTACGCACTCGTGCTTGAAACTCTAGTACGCTAAATGGCTTGGTTATGTAGTCATCAAGCCCGGCTTCTAGCCCAGAGACTTTGTCCATCTCGCTGTCTCGTGCAGTGAGCATCAGCATCGGTGTCCAATCTTTCCTTTTTCTCACTGAGCGGCAAAACTCAACACCATCGCCATCAGGCAGTCCGCGATCCAGCACCACAAGGTCAAAATGATTCTCCTTGTAGATATGCTGTGCTTCTTGGATGCTCGCCACTCTGCACACCTCTTGCCCTTGAAAACGGAGGTGCATAGTGACCAATTCGGCGAGATCGTCATCATCCTCAACCAAAAGTATCTGCGCTGTCATGTTGTTTGCTGTTGTGTCCATAATTCAAACCATGCTCCAGTGTCGTTCAATTCTATTCGACCGGAACATGGAAGGAATTATTTCATTATGTTGCTCAATATTTATTCGAGGCGAGTAATCGTTAGACGTGCGCCCGGGTTTAAGAAACGATGTGTCGCGCTCAACGCTGAGCTTGTTAACCCATCATCTTGGCTTATGACACCGGAATGGAACGAGACTGCATCAGAATCATCTCGCGCAGCATTAAAGCCTTCACCACCACCAGCAGGACCCGGAATAGTAGCTGCTGATTCACTGTTCGCTTCAGTACCAGAGTCCCAAACGTCCATATTCATGGTAAAAGACTGGCCTACAGACAAGGTTTTGATATTAATGCCCGACTCACCAATAAACGCATCATTGGTATTAACTAACATAGACGCTAACGAGAGGTACTTTGCCTGCTTATAATTTAAGGTTAACGTGACGGTGTCACCCTCACCCGGTAAGATAAGGCCATTACCTGACACTCCCTGATAGACACTGCTATCGCTGTTCATGAGATCAATTAGCTGTGAATTACTTCCCCCTTCCGCCAAATACTCAAGCTCTGTCGAAGCGCTAGAGCCGATCTGAAATAGATCATAATTGCCGTCGTGAGTTAATATGGCCAGTGGTGACATGGGTTGACTTGGCGTTAGGTTGGTTACCGTCACGCTATAACGATAGTACTGCTCGTTATCATCACTAGGACAGCCAGCGAGTACCCCAACGGAAGCCGCTATGGCTAGAATACGTAATTTCATAACCGCCTCCTATTTCACTTCAATTGTGATGGTCGCCACAGGGTTTAACCAACGGTGGCTACTGTTATCAAGATCGCTTATCCCGCCAGTCGCGTTGTCATCACCAATGTTTCCGGGATGGATATGAACCTTATCGTTCGATACTGTTGTTTCAACGCCAGTACCGTTAGCGCCAAACGTGATGAACCCCGGGGTCGGCATACTGCCAGCAAGCTCGTCATTTGCTTCCGTACCAGCATCGTAGCCGTTTAAGGAGACTTTATAGGTTCCCGCTTCTTCAGGGATCTTCCAGCTATCAAGACCGACAAATCCATCATTGGTCGGCAACAACATTGCGCCAAGCGATAGGTATTTCAAATCACCGGTATTGATTGTGAGCGAGGTACTGACACCCGGGTTTAGAATTCCGCTGGCAGGGTTTTCTGACACCACACCACCAGCATTAGAGATGACACTTGAAAGCCCAGAAATATCGCCACCTTCCGCCATAGACTCCAGCTCTGCACTGGCGGACTCACCCGTTCGGAACATGAATAAGCTCGAGTCATGTGCCGCAACAAGGATCGGTGTAAAGTAAATCCCTTTGGTTGCATTGGTGATTGAAATATCCAGTTCAGCGGCATTAAGCGTTGAAGCGGACATAGAGAGTGCAAGCGTAGAAAATGTGAGTGCGAAAACTTTTTGCTTGTTCATAATGATTCCATCCTAGTTTCGCTCATTGAGCGGGTTATGCCTTTATCAAAAAATGGTCTTCGACCGTGGTGTTGATAATTAGGATGGCGAGGAGATCTATCAGCCTCTTCATTCAATTCTCATAAAAATCTCACAAGTTTCTATGTTGTATCTCACGCGCTTTATCTACCGGCTTAACCTGCTCATATACCAAGCGCCAATAAAAAAGGCTCAGTGATTGATTCACTGAGCCTTCGGCTATTCACGGTATTGCTAGAGTGAGTCACTGTATTAGCAAAGTCATTAACTCTAGCTAAGTGCTTTCCTCACCAACTATATAAGCCGTTGGTGGGAGTTATAGGTAGTTTGCGTCTACCAATTCGCTGACTTCTACTTTGCTTACTTCTGCGCGCGCTTCAAGCCACTGAGCAACTTGTAGCTGCTCTGCTTCTGTTACTGAACGGTAACGCTCTGTCGCACATACGAAGCCTTCAAATAGTTCAAGACCACCGCCGCCAAAGCACAGGCCAATGCCATCGATAAAATCAATAAACTCATCGATAAACACATCGTACTGATCAAAGTCAGTGATAGATGTTGTGCAGCTTACTTCAAAACCTAAAATGGCGAACTCACCTAGGTAAAGCTTTTTACGTAGACGACGGTTCTTGTTTTCGATCTTATCTAATTTCATAGCAATCTCTCTTTCATTGAGTCACCCATTTATCTTGGGGATATAAGCATTTATACACACTAGCAGACTAATTCCAAAGAGATTTATAAGGCATTGAGCCCAAAAGCGTAATATTCGTGCTACAGCAACAAAACCTTAATATAATTTATAAAAATGTGTCACTTACTTCCATCAGGATTAGCTCCATATTGAAACTATTACTCTAATAACCAGATCAATCTCAATAGGAAGCAAACTCATGAGCAAGGAAACATTCGATAGCCGCCGCTTTAATAATAGCGATAACAAGCCTTTTGAAGAGGTGCTAGAAGCAAGCCTATCACGTCGTAGTATTCTTAAAGGCGGCTTGGGTATCAGTGCAATGACTGCATTTGGTGCTTTCGGCCTTGCCGGTCACAGCGCTCCAGCTGCAGCCTCTTCGGCTTCATCACCAGCAAAAAGCACAGCTCAACTCGCATTTGAATCGGTAAAAGGTTCGCTAACGGACAGTGTTGTCGTCCCTAAAGGCTATGTGGCTCAAGTACTGGTTCCATGGGGAACGCCACTTAATGCACAAGGCAACGCATGGCGTGCAGATGGCAAAAACAGTGGTGATGACCAAGCTAACGCACTCGGCATGCACCACGATGGCATGCACTTCTTCCCACTTGATGGCAACAGTAACGATGGTCTGCTTGTGATCAACCATGAATACATTGACCAAAAAGCATTACACCCGAATGGTCCTACCTACCAAGATGGCGCTCGTACTAGCATTGATGAAGTTCGCAAAGAGATAAATGCACACGGTGTGAGTGTTGTGCGCGTTAAGCTAGAGGGTAATCAGTGGGTTATGGTCGACAACGATCCATTGAACCGTCGCTACACGGGTGCAACAACGATGGATCTTGCAGGTCCGGTTGCTTACACCGACCTAGTGAAAACCAAATACTCACCTGACGGAAGCCAAGCTCGCGGCACACTCAACAACTGTGGTAATGGCTACACGCCTTGGGGCACTTACCTAACATGTGAAGAAAACTGGCCAGGCTATTTCGTCAATAAGGGTCAAACCACGACGGCACAAGAACGCATCGGCATTGCGACAGACAAAACACGCTACGGCTGGGATACGCTTGCAGACAATTCTGAAGAGAGACTGGATGAGTTCTCTCGTTTCGACGTCACACCTAATGGAAAATCAGCGAAAGACGACTATCGTAACGAAGCGCATGGTCATGGATACATTGTAGAAATCGACCCATACACGGCGAACTCACGTGCGAAAAAGCGTACTGCATTGGGCTGTTTCCGTCACGAAGGTTGTACCTTTGGTAAATTAACCGAAGGTCAGCCAGTGGTGTTCTATTCTGGTCACGACTCGCGTTTTGAATACCTTTACAAGTTTGTTTCAGATGCGAAGTGGGATCCAAAAGATGCGAAGCCAGAAAACCGACTTGTTGCTGGTGATAAGTACATGGACAAAGGCACGCTCTATGTGGCTCGATTCAACGAAGATGGTACAGGTTCTTGGTTACCGTTGACGCTAAACAGCATGGCTGCGAAAGGTGGCAAGCTGTCTGACACATTTAATTCTCAAGCTGAGTTGATTGTAAATACTGCTGGCGCCGCTGACCTTGTTGGCGCAACACCGATGGATCGCCCTGAGTGGTGTGCAGTTGACCCAATGACGGGTACAGCTTACCTCACGCTTACTAACAACACTAAGCGCAAAGAGCCAAACTCTGCGAACCCTCGCATTAACAACAAGTTTGGTCATGTCATTCGTTGGGATGAAGGCAAAACCGCAGACGCGTTCCAATGGGATATCTTTGTGTTTGGCTCACCAGCGGTTTCCGATCCTAAGATCAACCGTTCAGGCCTAAACGACATCAACCAATTTGCTAGCCCAGACGGATTGGCGTTCGATGGTCGCGGTATTCTGTGGATTCAAACCGATAATGGCGCAGATGAAGTGACTCAATACACCAATGACCAGATGCTAGCGGTCGTTCCAACTCAACTGACGGACGACAATGGCGACCACGCAGTGATAGGTGCGGAAAACCAAAGCGAATTAAAGCGCTTCTTTGTTGGCCCTAACGGTTGTGAAGTAACGGGATTCACTATCAGCCCTGATTACAAATCTCTGTTTGTAAATATCCAACACCCAGCGAACTGGCCAATGTCGGATGATGCAACCGCAGAAACCAAAGGCAGTGTTCGCCCAAGAGCTGCAACAGTAGTTATTCGTCGTGAAGATGGCGGTGAAATCGCGGTTTAAAACTACGTAGTCCACCTAAAAGCAAAAGGGCGATGGATATCGAATCCATCGCCCTTTCTAATTATGAAATCTACAATATCAGCTCACAAACAGCCACACACCAACGCCCATCATCAATGTGCCAGCGATACGGTTCATTAGACGAACGTTGTCTGCTTGTCCTAGCAAATGCTTCAAGCTCTTACCACCTGTCGCGTATAGCGTCATACAGACAAACTCTGATACCAAGATAATAGAAACCAGAATAGACAACTGAGGCACTAACGCCTTAGAGCTATTAATGAATGGCGGCAGCAGAGAAATCATAAATGCCCAGCCTTTTGGGTTCGCGATTGCTGTCACGAAGCCTTGTACAACGAGATCCCAATCATTGCCTGTCGCTTGATTCTGATTATCGGTACTGATCGCGAGTTTACCTTTCGAGCGCCACATTTGAACACCGAGGTAAAACAGATACGCAGCACCGACAAACTTAAACCCAGTGAATAACCAAGGGTAGTTAAGCATGATAGACGCGATACCTAAGACCGCTGCCACTGATACCACACCAACGCCAACCAGTTCGCCCGCCATCATCCATAATGTACGACGATAGCCGATGCTCATCCCTAGCGTTAACGCTAGCGTCATACACATACCCGGGGTGATTGAGACAAAAAAGAATGTTGGGATAAATGCTAATAACAGTGCGCTATCCATAGTACTACCTTACTTACGCGGACGAGGTGAGCTTTCTCATCACCTATAGAGGAAAAAAGAGCCACATGATGTGGCTCTTTCGCTTTCATTAGAACAACCGCACTACTTACGACGGTTTTTGATGCGCTTCATCATAGCAAGACGACGCTCAGCGTTCGCTTGGTCTGGCTTCTCTTCGTTCGCATTGTTCTTACGGCCTTGGCGGTTCTTATAAGCCGATTTTGTGTTTAGCTTCTCAATGTAAGCATCACGTTTCTTCGGTTCATAGCCTGGCTGTTCAACACGACGAATACGTTGTTGAATCAGTTTCTCTACTTGCACAACCGTCAGTTCTTCTTCACGATTTACAAAAGAAACCGCATGACCTTGTTTACCTGCACGACCAGTACGGCCAATTCGGTGAACATAGTCTTCTGCTAGGAATGGCATGTCGTAGTTGATTACGTGTGGTAGGTCTTCGATATCTAGACCACGCGCCGCAACGTCCGTTGCTACCATCACACGGGCTTTACCTTCTTTAAAATCATCCAAGGCACGACGACGAGCGCTTTGTGCTTTATCACCGTGACACAGTACCGCTTTGATACCGTCAAGTTTCAGCTCTTTAACCACTTCATTCGCGGTTTCTTTGTAGTTCACAAATACCAGAACTTGACGCCAGTTCTTACGGCCAATCAGCTCAGAAAGCAGTTCAGTTTTGCGCTCTTGATCCACTGGGTAAACCACGTGACCAACGGTTGCTGCCGTCGAGTTTTCACGCTCAACACTGATGCGCTTAGGCTTACGCAGAATATCAACAGAAAGCTGGTTAAGTTGAGTCGATGTTGTTGCTGAGAACATCATGATTTGAGGTGACGTCTCAACGTCTAGCATGATCTTACGTACTGCATTGATAAAACCCATATCTAGAATACGGTCTGCTTCATCAAAAACAAGGAACTCAAGGTTCGAAATAGAGAGATTGCCCTCTTCTAGGTGCTCTTCTAGACGACCCGGCGTTGCCACAAGGATATCAACACCAAGATCTAGTTGGCGAACCTGTGATGACATCTTATTACCGCCGTATACAGCCGCAACACTTAGCTCGGTGTACTTAACGTAATCTTTGATGTTTTGCGCGATTTGCGCAGCCAATTCACGTGTTGGAGCAAGAATCAACGCACGAGCAGTACCACGTGACGCCTTGTTGCCGCTGTTCAACAAGTGCTGAATAACAGGTAATGAAAACGCAGCTGTTTTGCCCGTACCCGTTTGTGCCGTAGCAAAAATATCATGGCCTTTACGCGCCATTGGGATCGCTTTTTGTTGAATAGGTGTGAGTTTTTCATAACCACACTCAGTCAGCGCTTTTACGAGTTCAGGAGCAAAACCTTGAGAGGAAAATGACATTGTTACGAGTTCCTTAAGCAGACAGCCTACATTTTTATTTCAGCCGAGCACTATAAAGTAATTAGAGTGATTTATCTCACATTTATCGTGATATAACGCAAATTTTATCACTCTAATTGGCACTTATTGAGAATAGAGCCCAACAAGTGCCATTATTGCTTACTTCAAGCCGCACAGTTTGAGCAATACCTGTTCAAGGTCTGCCCAAGGCATGAGTTGTGAATCAATCACTTCCAAACGAGATTCAAAGCCGTCTAGCGTGATTTCATGGACAGAAACGACCTGATTGGCAACGTTAAATGCGTAACAACCCTGATCGGTATTGACTACAGCTTTCACCCTTTCAGCTTGCAGTGCAGAGAACATTGAAAACAGCTCGTCAAAGTCGAACTTATGCTCTGCGCCAAACAACCAACCACAGCTAAAGTAGCCCTGACCTTTGTTCTCTTTGCGGATAAAGGCTTCACCCGGTGGTAACTCAAACTGAGGCTCTTGCTCAGCATGTTCATGATGATGCGCTTCAATGCTAGATGATGCGCTACCGTGAACTCGCTCAATATCGAGCACCTCTAATGGTACTTCGCCATCGTGAATCAGTTTGTGGAACACCTTCGCGGGCTCTTGATTGGTTACCCAATCATTAAACGTATCGATATCTTCAGAGTGAACAAGATCGACCTTAGTCCCTAAGATAACGTCTGCACTGTCCAGTTGATCATTGAAGTTTTGATTCGAGGTGTACTTCTCATCTGATAAGTAGCGTGGATCAACCAGACCTAATGTCGCTTTCAAATCAACATAAGGTGCGTACTGCTCTGATGTCAGTGTCGCAATCACTTGTTTTGGGTGGCCCAGCCCGGTAGGCTCGATTAAAAGGCGATCAGGTTTTTGACGCAATAGTGCATTGATGCCAACCGACATAGGAACACCCGCAGTACAACACATACACCCGCCAGGTACTTCTTTAATCATCGCACCTTGGTCAGTCATTAAGGCGCCATCAATACCAATTTCACCAAATTCGTTAACCAATACCGCCCAGTTTTCATTTTCTGGTTTGTTTTTCAGCAAGTTTAAAATCGCGGTTGTTTTACCCACACCGAGAAAGCCAGTAATAATATTGGTAGGAACTCTGTTCGTCATAGTCCATTCTCCTTTTTTAAGGAGTATATAACGATTATCAAAGGTTTGTCCGCAATGGATTCATAGCACACGATAGGAAGAGAGAGTTGTCTAAGGGTTAGGTTAGAGAGGCTTATTGAAGCTTTACGTGAAAGCCAACGATAGGGTTAGATGAAAAATTTCCGATGCTCCAAATAGACTAAAGGCGCACTTCGGTAGCGCGCCTTACCCTCGTTACTCAATCGTGAGTTCGCGAATCAGGAAGTCGTAACATCGACCTGAACAGTTAACGAGGAACTAGATAATTTTCTTTTGAATCCATCCAAATTGTGTGTAAAACCTCACTTCTCCTTGCGGTTCGTTATGTTGCTTTACGCTTTAACTATGGTTCATTTTTACAGTAATTCAAGTTACCACTAGAGAAACGAGCAAAATTGTGACGGTGATTCCACTATATTGTTCATAGCTCTTATCTATCTAATAGACTACTTTCATAAATGAAATTCAACTTTGCATCTTTGTTGCTATAGGATAAACAAGGGAGGCGTATAATTTACGACACCCCCACAAAACCAACTCTGGAGCCCAGTTTCAATGACCAATAGAGAGAAAATAAAGCAGTCCTTTTTAGCAAAAATGCCAAGGGATGCTATCAACCAATTTCTCTCTAGAGACAAAACCCCTGTATCTGTTCTAATTCTCTCTTGTATTGTCGGTATCCTTGCTGGTTTAGTTGGAACTTACTTCGAAGTTGCCGTTCATTTCATCACAGAAACTCGTACCGATTGGCTAAAAGACGAAATTGGCGGCTACTTACCACTCTGGCTAGCGGCCTTTCTTATTAGTGCTGCATTCGCCTTTATCGGCTATTTCCTCGTTCACCGCTTTGCTCCTGAAGCCGCAGGGTCAGGTATTCCTGAAATTGAGGGCGCAATGGACGGGATGCGTCCGGTTCGTTGGTGGCGAGTTCTACCTGTAAAGTTCTTTGGCGGTATGGGCGCACTCGGTTCTGGTATGGTGTTAGGTCGTGAAGGTCCGACGGTACAGATGGGCGGCAGCATCGGTCGCATGGTTACTGACATCTTTCGTGTAAAAGATGATGATAGCCGCCACTCTTTACTTGCCTCGGGCGCAGCAGGTGGTTTAGCCGCTGCATTCAACGCGCCACTAGCTGGGATCATGTTCGTTGTTGAAGAGATGCGACCGCAGTTTCGTTACTCACTTATTTCGATCAAGGCCGTCATCATTTCGGCCGTTTCTGCCAACATCGTATTTCGCTCTATTAACGGACAGTCGGCTGTTATCACCATGCCTCAGTATCAGGAACCTGAGCTGAGTGCGCTTTGGCTGTTCTTACTACTCGGCGTATTGTTCGGGTTGTTTGGCGTCATTTTCAATAAATTGATCACCCTTTCACAAGACATGTTTGTCGCAATACACAAAAACGACCGTAAACGCTACCTGATTACAGGTACGCTGCTTGGTGGCTGCTTTGGCTTATTGCTTCTCTATATTCCCGAGTTAACGGGTGGTGGTATTGGCATCATCCCAAATGTCACCAACGGTAATTACAGTACCAACATTTTACTACTTATCTTTTTAGGACGTGTGCTTACCACGCTACTCTGTTTTGGCTCTGGCGCACCGGGTGGTATCTTTGCCCCTATGCTTGCACTCGGAACACTCTTTGGTTACGCATTTGGACTTATCGCTGCAGCACTCTTTCCTGAGCTGACTATAGAACCGGGGATGTTTGCGATTGCAGGTATGGGGGCACTATTCGCCGCAACTGTGCGCGCACCGATAACAGGAATTTTACTGGTTATCGAAATGACGAATAACTACTACCTTATCTTACCCTTGATCATCACTTGTCTAGGTGCCGTAATCATTGCTCAGGTGCTGGGTGGTCAGCCGATATACAGTCAACTACTAAACCGCACATTAAAAAACGAGAAATTAAGACAACAAGATCTCCCTCAGCAAGAGGAAGTGCGCTAATAACAAATGACTCATGAATCAAAAGCACACATTCAACGTGCTTAATGTCCCGATTTCGCATCAAAATCTAAAAAGCAAACGTTAAAATTGGTATCATCCACTCAAAATTATTTGAGTGCCCTCAACATCTATTGAAGGCATAACTGCACGCTCTTAATAGAGCAATAAACCTAATCTTTAATAATAAGTAACTAAGTTGGAGCAAGTCGTTGAACTGGAGAAGATTAACCCAAGTAAAAAATGTGCCGCCATCTCAGGCGTCTTTAGCACTTGGTGTTATTGGATTGGGACAAGCATGGGCTTTATATATTCCAGGGGTTGGTGAAGCCATTCGCCCTTACCTAGCTTCGCTTGGCGCACTACTGTTGCTACCAGTTTTACTTCGTTACCTAACCAGTTTTAATACCTTCATCAACGACATTCGCCACCCGTTAAGTGGAAGCTTGATGGCTCCTATGAGCATGGCACTGTTGATCCTGTGTGACTATTTAGCCGAAATATCACCGATAGTCGCCTACCCTATCTGGTTCTGTGCCTTATTGCTTCACTTTACTATGATGGTGTTGTTCTTCAGTTTTCAGATCATCAACTTTAAAATGTCAAACATCGTTCCAAGCTGGTTCTTATACCCAGTAGGTTTGATTAGTAGTTCGTTGGCGGGCACACAGTTTGGTCACACCGTATTTTCAGAAACACTCGCAACGACCTGTATAGGTATCTACTTCTTCTTACTTCCTGTGGTGCTGTATCGCTTGGTGTTTGAGGGAAACTTGCCTCGCAGAGCACGACCTACACTGGCAATCATGGCAGCGCCAGTAAATTTATCGCTCGCGGCTTACTTGGTTAACTTCGATCATCCAGACCCTATTCTAACGGGTGCTTTAGCTGGCATCGCTATCACAATGACGCTGCTTATCTACCTGTGCTACATCCGCTTAATGCGATTGAAGTTTCAGCCATCAATTGCCGCAGTCACTTTCCCTTCGGTTATCAGTGCGGTAGCGATGCACCGACTCACCGAGTTTTTCGGCGCTGAATACCCACAATGGTATTGGTTACACAACTTTGGCTTCTTTGAGCTGACCATCGCTACGATTCTGGTCATTTGGGTATCAGGTGGTTACGTCAAAATGTACTGGCCCGAGTTATTTAACCCCAGGCAAATGATTAAGAGAGCGAAACGCACTTAAATTCTGAGCTCCCAAGCAACGTCCATTATTGCTACAGGGTTAGAGACTAACCTTTTAGCCTCAATACAATCATGGCGCCTTTATGGTCGGTATCATTGTACAAGATTGGGCTCACTTGAATTTCAAGGAAGTAGGTTTTATCCGGTTCACTCAATTTGCGGATGTTAAGCTGACCACTGAATTCGCTGTAAGTCTCCAAAGCTCGGTAGAGCCAGTTGGCTACGCTTGGTGCATCATCATCGACGCTTGCAAACAACAGTTCGAAATCTTGTTGATAGAGCTCTTTTGAATCAATCTTCAACCACTCAGCGGCTGCTGGGTTGCAATAATCTACCTTCCCTTGCGCATCAACGGTAAAGATAAAGTCACTGATCGAGTACAGGAGTAGTTGGCTAAATTGGTGCTGTTGATAGAGGTTGTTGTAGATCTCGCTGAATTTTTCGCTAAGAACGCCTATCTCTCCATGTTGCGAATAGGAGTAAGGTTTAAGATCTTCTGCTAATTGGGATCCGTCGACTTGATTAAGCCAATCAACTAGCCCCTTGATTGGTCGCGTGATCGTCGCGCGCAAGATCATGAGCAGAGTAAAAGTAAGTAACACCAATAAGATGATTTCTGGTATCAACCAGCGCCATAAGCTTGCCATCAAGAAAGGATCGCGTTCGATTTCAACCTCTGCAAGTACCGGCAGGGTTAACTCGCCTGAGAGAAATAAACTGTAGGTTCCCTTAATAGCATCATCTCGAAAAACAACCTCTGATTTTTTAACGCGCCACGCATCACGAAACACAATGGTCGTTATCTCATCAGGTTGGCTCATATTGACGAGGTTAAAGGACTCACCGATATCACTGCTGATTTTATCCAGCATTCTCTGGTCAATTTCGCGGAAGACCGTTACTCGTCCATTGCTTGGTTGATTCCCGGAGTTGTCACTGACCTCATGGGATACAAAGGCTAAAATCCGTCCTTTTAAGAAAACACTTCCCCGTTGAACCTTTTTGCCTTGAAGCATGGTGCCATCTTTGAATTCATTCCAGAGTTGAGAGTCGGTGATAAAATCGTAATTACTGATTCGATAAAGTGGTTTTCCTTTGGCGTCATGAACAATTAACCCATTGAGATGAGCGATGTTTAAGGTGTCCATGTCCAAAGAACTCTTCACAAATTCGATGGTTGGGTTGTCGACAAAGCGGTACGTGTCGTCCCAATAGGCATAATCCATTGCCAAGTGCTCTATATCGTCAATATGAGCACCTAGTAAATTAAGGCCAATCATCATCGACTTTTCAACGCGCCTTTCTTCCGTACCCTTTTTCTCTTGAAACCCAGCATAGAGTGATAAGGTCGTCATAACACCGAAGGTAAGCGTCATAGCAAACACAAAAATGAGTACCAAACGTCTTTCAATAGAGTGGTGCCACTTCATACGACTTTCAATGCTCAATGGATGCCTCGAGATATTAATAGTTTGATATACGGTTAGCCGCCAGTATAAATTCAAAGCAACCTGTATTCCATACCATATATCTCAAATATTGGTCGCCCATGTCTACCTTTTGCCCCAAAGAACAAGTAAACATGCTGAAGATGGCAAACGACGATTCATAAGAGCTTCGTATGCCACAGTGATTGCAGATATTTAGGAAATCATGCGCGAGAAAGCCAAAGCAATAAAAAAGGCCTCACACGAGTGAGGCCTTGGACAAGAAACTATCTAAATTAGAATTGAGAGTGAGGACCAAATACCTCGTAGTGAACACGAGAACGATCAATGTTCAGCGCGTCTAACTGTTCAACGATATTCTTCATGAAACCCACTGGGCCACAAATGTAGAAATCGCTGTCTTCGAAGCCCGCAGCTTCGCTCACTTGCGATAAGTTCATCTGCCCTTCCAACACGTTTTCGCATTCCGTTGAAGGTTTGTTCATATACCATGTTTTCGCAGACCAACCCTTGTCTGTCACAATATCTGATACGCGCTGAGTAAATGAGTGTTGTTCCGCTTTTTCACAAGCGTGAAGGTAAAGTACAGGCTCTTGCTTCTGCTGCTTACTCAAGTACTCCAGCATTGATTGCATCGGCGTTACGCCCACACCTGCTGAGATCAAGGTTACTGGCTTTTGGCGCTCTTGGTAGAAGAAATCACCTGCTGGAGCGTAAAGCTTCACTTCATCACCTACTTCTACAGAATTGTGTAGGTGGTTAGAAACTAGACCTGAGAGCTGGCCGCCCTCACCTTCACGTTTAACAGAAATACGATAAGTCTCACCGTTCGGCATATCTGAAAGCGAGTACTGACGAATCTCGTTGTTTGACGCACCATCAGGTTTCACTTCAATACCGATGTATTGACCCGGAACGTAATCCAATACTGGGCCATTATCTTTTGGTTTGAATACAAAGCTCTTAACCAAATCGGATTCTACAATCTTTTGTTCTACGACGAAGGTTCGTGCAGCTTCCCAGCCACCAACAGCTAGTTTGCGCTGCAGGTAAAGCTCTCCTTCACGATCAATAAAGATTTGAGCAAGGAATAGGTAAGCTGCTGTCCAAGCCTCTTCGACTTCAGGTGTGAATGCTTCTGTTGCTAACTCACGCAAGGTCTCAATTAGGTGATGACCGACAATTTGGTAGTGTTCTGGTTGAATGTTGAAACTGGTGTGTTTTTGAGCAATACGCTCAACAGCGCCCTGTAGCGCAGCTAGGTTTTCAATGTTCTTTGCATATGCAGCGATCGCTTCAAACAGCGCAACACCTTGGCGACCCGTTTGTTGGTGAGTCATATTGAAAATGTCTTTCAACTCGGGGTTATGAGAAAACATACGTTGATAAAAGTGTGTTGTTAACGCTGGGCCTGCACTCTCAAGCAGTGGGATCGTAGACTTGATGATTTCGATATGTACATTGTTAAGCATGGATTTACTCCGAACACTGAGCCTTGTGACATGTGTGTCACTTTGACTACCTTTAAAAAATAAGAATGACTGTTCGACTTTCTGAGATCTAAGTTATTTTGACTTGTTTTTATTTCAAAAAATCACAAAAACCAATTAATCAACATCGATTGATTGAGATCAAAAATACATCAATAAATCATTGGTATAATTAGCTTTCGATGTCTCTATTGCACATTCAATGCCAACTTCTCCAACTCCCGCCATCATTAGCTTTCAAGCAAAAACACACTTTATAAAAATGTCAAAAAGACCTTTTATTTGAGTCATTAAGACTCTATCATGTATATATACCCACACAGTTAGAGTGACTTATGCAAGATATCTCAGCATCAACCCTCATGGAAATGACCATTGGACTCGCCAGCGGTGTCAACGACCAAGACAGATTCAACCGTCTTATCGACGCTATTCGCAAAACGATCACCTGTGACTGTGTGGCTTTATTGAGCCTTCAAGGTGATACGCTCGTCCCTATCGCAATGCAGGGCCTCAGTAGAGACACCTTTGGTCGACGTTTCATCATTTCAGAGCACCCACGTTTTGATGCTATCTGTGCGTCGAAGACACCTGTGCGCTTCGATTCTGACAGCACACTTCCAGATCCCTTTGACGGCTTACTTATCGATCATGATGGCGATCTTCCTATGCACGCTTGTATGGGCATCCCACTCTTGTTTGGCGACAAACTGCTTGGTGTACTCACCTTAGACAGCTTGACACCGGATGTTTTTGCTAACATTCCAGCACGCAGCCTAGAAGTTTTGGCTGCGATTGCCGCGTCAACCATGCAGATGGCCCTCACCTTCTCACAGCTAGAGAATCAAGCTAAGCAATCTAAACAATTGTTAGAAGAGCTGAATGAAGAAGCTTGGGAACGTGAAGGCGGCGAACTGATTGGTAAAAGCGACACCATGATGGCTCTTAAAAATGATATCGCTGTGGTTGCGCCTTCTGAATTCAATATTCTTATTCATGGTGAGACTGGTGTGGGTAAAGAGCTGGTAGCTCGTACACTTCATCATCAATCTGCTCGCAAACGCAAACCTCTGGTCTACGTAAACTGCGCGGCTATACCTGAAAACTTAGTTGAAAGTGAGCTATTCGGCCACGTGCGTGGTGCGTTTACAGGTGCAGACAAAAACCGTTCAGGTAAATTTGCTCTGGCCGATGGTGGTACTCTGTTCTTAGATGAGATTGGCGAATTGCCGCTGGCAGCACAAAGTAAGCTACTTCGTGCACTACAGAACAATGAGATCCAGCCTGTTGGTCAAGACAACATTCAAACCATTGATGTGCGTGTTCTCGCAGCAACCAACCGAGATTTAAAGCAAGAAGTCGAAGAAGGTAACTTCCGTGCCGACCTTTATCACCGTTTAAGTGTTTACCCGATTGCAGTACCAGCACTTAGAGAGCGTGGTGATGACACAAGCCTACTCGCTGGTTTCTTCCTAGAACAAGCTCGACGTAAGCTTGGCATTAACCAAATCAAGTTCCGCTCAGATGTGCTCGTGTTCCTTAATCGTTATAGCTGGCCGGGTAATGTGCGTGAGCTTGAGCATGTAATTAGCCGTTCTGCTCTCAAGGCACTGGCAAGAAGTACCAACAAACGCCTAGTGACCATTACGAAAGAAGATTGTGGTCCACTTGATCAAGAGCTGTCACTTCACGCTGCAGCGACTAGTTCTCAAGCTCAAGGCACTATGACGGCTCCTGAGGTTGATCTATCTGAAGGGTTACGTGGTGCGACAGAAGATTTCCAAAGAACCGTTATCACGGATGTTCTTGAACAAGCGAATTTCAACTGGGCACAAGCCGGCAGAACATTGAAAACGGATAGAGCGAACTTAACTCGATTAGCCAAGCGCCTAGGACTTAATGTCGCTAAGTCTCACAGCATTGAACGGACGAAATAGAGTTTCACAATTGTTACGAGCATCTTTCTAGACTTGTGTATATAATGCTGCGAATTGTAATCCTAATTGTGAAAATATAGAGATAATTATGAAGTTTATCCGTTGGTTCCTAGGCCGCATCATTCTGCTACTTAACTTTGTATTTACGCCGCGTGGCGTTAAGCGCTCAACAGAAGATCAAACTAAAGTTGATGAGCAAGCAAAAAGCTACGCTTTGTATCAATTCGAAGCATGCCCATTCTGCGTAAAAGTGCGCCGTGCGATGAAGCGTCAATCTGTAAATATTGAACTTCGTGATGCTAAAAACAATGACCAACATCGCGCAGAGCTTGAAGCGGGTGGCGGTCGAGTTAAAGTACCTTGCCTTCGTATTGAGAAAGACGGCAAAACTGAGTGGATGTACGAATCTTCAGATATCGTCGCGTACTTAGAAAAGAACTTCGCTTAAGCGATTCCTCTTTTTCAAAAAATTTAGCTCCATCCAAATGCAAAAAATCCCTCACTGTTGAGGGATTTTTTATGTCTGTTGCAAGCCATCTTGTTCGTCTTGGCTTATTCTTCTTGGAAAGTGACTATTTCGCGACGATCAACATGAGTTCAACGCGACGATTGCACGCCTTGCCCTGAGAGGAGTTATTGGTACAAGCGGGAACATACTCACCAAAACCACGAGTATAGATAGACTGGCTCGAAACGTAATTACGCTCTAGTCTCGCCTTAACCTCTTTTGCTCGCTTCTCTGACAACGGATCGTTAATCTGATCGTTGCCCGTATTATCGGTATGACCTTCAATCACAATGTCGATATCGGAACGTTGAGACAGATAGCTACCTAATGTATCTAGCCAAAGATCATTAACAGGCGCAGGTGTCGCAGAACCTGTTTTGAAGTTCACATGATGATTCAGCTTCACCATCACATGGTTACCCGGCAGCACTTCATAATCGATACGGTTCTGTCTAAGGAAAACTTCAAGTGGATCATCGGTAGAAATACCGACACCATAGTTGGTTGTGATAGTCGTTTGAGTTGAGCGTTTCGCCTGTTGGTAATTCGTCACCACGCGAGTCTCTTGCACAACGCCCCACTCTGGATGCATCACATCGTAATCAGTTTGTGGTGCGGTTTCCAACATATTACCGCCAAGCATTGCCATTGAGTTCGTTGTCTCACAACCTACCAATGCCAAGCTGAAAATCAGTGCTAAATACTTCATTAATTCATCCACCACTCAAACGTATTGCTTCTACCAAACTCTATATCGGCGGCTTTGCTATAACTTTAGCCCAAACTTGCGATACTTAGTGCGAAACCCTAAACCATTGTATCTGGCGGTTACGGAATCTAGATATTGAAGCATCTGGAATTGATAGCATCTGGCTATGAAACCTGAGTATTCGACTGCACCTTCAAGGTTGGAGATTAAAGGTGCTTTAGATCACAGTTAGCAGCGAATTGAACACAAGCCGCTCAACACGTCGACCTGTTTGCATTTAATTACTTTATAATTGTTTTCCTATTCCCACTAAATAGTTAGAATTCACCGACTTTTTAACGCTAGAGTAAATTATATGTTCAAGCCATTTACCCAATTCTTTGTTGCTCTTATCGCTGTAGTAGCCCTAGCAGGCTGTAGCGAAAGCAATGAGCCGCAAGCCGGCGTTCAATACGAAGCGCTTCCTGCCGCGCTGACCGAATACAATCTTTCTCCAGTTACTGAAATCTTCTCTCTTAACTGTGGTCACTGTCGTACCATGGAGACAGCCATTCCAGAGATCGAGGCACTGACTAACCAAAAAATTGGTAAGGTGCACGTAACGTTTAACGAAAGCGCACAAATCAGTGCGATGATCTTTTACACTGCGGTAATGCAACTCAACGACACACCCGATCATGCATTTATGGATGAACTGTTTGGCGCTGTTCAAATGGGTGGCGACGCAACACCGGAAGCTCGTCAGCAAGCACTAGAGACTGCGTTTACCTCTCGTGGTTTGGTGAGCCCATACCAACTAGACAAAGAGCAACAAGCAGCATTGTTCGAATACGTTCAAAAAGCGGAAGAGATTTCAGTTAAAGGTCAAATCAACTCAGTGCCGACCTTTATCGTAAATGGTAAATACCAAGTATTGACCGCGGGTCACCAAGATCTTGCTGGTATTGGTAAAACCATCAACTACCTTTTGACTCAGCCTTAATGGTTTCATTTTAATAACAGAATACGTGTATAAGCAGGTTTAACTATGTCTAAATTTATCATTCCAATTATTGTATTTATCATGGCTGGTTTCATGATCTACCGTACCTGGACTAACCACAAAGCGGGTTCAGAGAACTTCGAACAAGGCCAACAGTTCTTAATTGAAAATGGTAAAAAAGAAGGCGTTGTAACCACAGAGAGTGGCTTGCAATACCTCGTTCTTGAAGAAGGTACGGGTACAGAACACCCAACTAAAAACAGCCAAGTCACTGTTCACTACCACGGTACGCTGATTGACGGCACGGTATTCGATAGCTCAGTAGAGCGTGGTGAGCCAATCACTTTCGCACTTAAGCAAGTAATCAAAGGTTGGCAAGAAGGTCTAACTTATATGGTTGAAGGCCAGAAGGTTCGCCTGTTCATTCCTAGCACTCTTGGTTACGGCAAAGGTGGCACAGGTCCAATCCCACCATCAGCAACATTGATCTTTGATGTAGAGTTACTGGCTATTAAGTAACAACATCAATTGAACGACAAGCCCTGCCCAAATACGGCGGGGCTTTTTGTTACCATACTTTTATTCTGTTCACTTCGCCTGTCTCTATCTTCTTGTCTATCTCTATCAAGTTACTCATCTCTATCTAGTTATCTATCCCAATCCATTTACCTAGAAGCTCACCTCTTCTAAACACATTATCGTTCAATACCTTATACCTAACGACCTGAATGCAGATCCTTTTATTTACCCACTAGACGACTGGTCTAATTTTAACTATAGTGACCCAATGAATCAGAAAACAAACGACACACGCCTGCATATTTTAAATGTTGGCTACGAACTTATCGTCAACCAAGGCTTTACTGCTGTTGGTCTTTCACAGCTTCTTAAAGCCGCCGATGTTCCAAAAGGATCCTTCTACCACTACTTCAAATCCAAAGAAGCTTTTGGTGAGGCATTGATCGAGCACTACTTTGATAGTTACTTAACAAGAATTGAGTCTATCTTAGTACATGGGCAAGGCGATCATGCAGAGCGCCTGTTAGATTACCTCTCTCGCTGGCGTGACACACAAAACGGTGTCTGCAACGCTCACAAATGTTTGGTTGTAAAGCTCTCAGCAGAGGTATCTGATCTTTCTGATTCAATGCGACTCGCTTTGCAAAAAGGTGCTGACAGTGTGGTTCAGCAAATGGCAACGTGTTTAGAAAATGGTGTTAAAGAAGGGTCGATTGCTTCATTAGACCACCAGCAAGTCGCTAAAAACCTTTATTCACTCTGGTTAGGCGCGAGTCTGTTAAGTAAGTTGAGCCAAAATCCAGATACCCTAGACAGCGCTTTTGACGAAACAAAACGTATCATCGCGCTAGCTTAGCCACTCGAATGACACGAACATAACAATAACTTTCCCGCCTCAATAAGATAGGCGGGATTTTTAGAAACAAACACTAGACGACTGGTCTAATATAAACAGACATCATTAAGGATATCCAATGACTGACAACAGAAGAATCGTACTCGCCTCCCGCCCTGTCGGTGCACCAACAGAACAGAACTTCCGATTAGAGACTGTGACTAAACCAAGTATTAATAGCGGTGAAGTCTTATTACGCTCGATCTACCTATCACTTGACCCGTACATGCGTGGCCGTATGAATGACGCAAAATCTTACGCAGATCCAGTCGCAATTGACGATGTGATGGTCGGCGCAACAGTTTGCCAAGTCGAGCAATCACAACATTCAGACTACCAAGTCGGCGAATGGGTATTGGCGTACACGGGTTGGCAAGATTATGGCGTATCTAATGGCGAAGGCTTAGTGAAACTTGGCATGAACCCTAGTCACCCTTCTTTTGCTTTGGGCGTTATGGGTATGCCGGGCTTTACTGCTTACATGGGTTTGTTGGATATCGGTCAGCCTAAACAAGGGGACACATTAGTTGTTGCCGCAGCAACTGGCCCCGTTGGCGCAACCGTGGGTCAAATTGGCAAGCTAAAAGGTTGTCGAGTGATTGGTGTCGCTGGCGGAGAAGAGAAGTGTCGTCACGCAAAAGAAGTACTTGGTTTTGATGAATGTATCGATCATAAAGCGGATGATTTTGCTGAACAGCTAGCCGCAGCGTGCGACAAAGGCATTGATGTCTACTTCGAAAATGTGGGCGGAAAAGTCTTCGATGCGGTTATGCCATTGCTAAACACAGGTGCACGCGTGCCAGTTTGTGGCCTTATTTCTCAATACAACGCGACATCACTTCCAGACGGCCCTGATCGCATGTCGGCATTGATGGGGATGTTGCTTGTAAAACGTATCAAGATGCAAGGGTTCATTATTTTTGATGACTATGCCCATCGCTACAACGAATTTGCCAGCCAGATGACCAAGTGGCTTTCTGAGGGCAAGATTCAATACAAAGAACAAGTCGTCGATGGCTTAGAAAACGCGCCTAACGCCTTTATGGGACTCCTAAAAGGTGAGAACTTCGGAAAACTCGTCATCAAAACTAATCAAGCAAAGTAGGCAATAACTATGATCACTCTACACCACCTAAATAAATCTCGCTCAAAGCGAATCATCTGGCTACTAGAAGAGCTGGGCGTTGAATATCAAATTAAGCCGTACCAACGTGATTCAGTTTCATTCCTAGCACCACCAGAACTTCAGTCTGTTCACCCGTTGGGCAAATCACCAGTTATTGAAGATCAAGGTATCGTGATTACCGAGTCAGGTGCGATCACAGATTACTTGATCGAGACCTATGGCAATGGTCGTTTCGCGCCACAAAGAGGAACCAAAGAGCACCTCGAATACAATCAGTGGCTTCACTTTGCAGAAAGCTCGGGCGTTCTACCATTACTGCTAAAGATCTTTGTCGCCAAAGACGGTTGTGAAACCAACTTTTTAGCGCAGTACGCCGATGATGAAAACAATAAAATCATGGCATATCTAGATCAGTCTCTAGAAGGCAAAACCTACCTTGTCGAAGAGACACTGACTGGTGCTGACTTCATGATGTCGTTCATCGTTGAAGCGATGGAGAACTTTGGCGTGTCAGCTCCGTACCCTAATCTTGTCGCCTATGCTGAACGTCTCAAGTCACATGCAAGCTATCAAAAAGCTGAACAACTTGAACAAAAACATAACTAATAGTTAGGTCTAGTGAAGTCAAAGCCGCTTTTAATCAGCTTTGACTTCTCATTTGCTCTCATTTCGTCAACAATACCGAGCTCTAACGATCGACAATGAGTTCGCCCCATGCCACAACGCTTCTTGCAATTCACCCCACTCGCTTCAGAGTCTACGTTTAATCAGACACTGCCGACCCGTTTTACCTTTCCGTATTACTATACGCCGAGCAAAATGAGTGAATTCGCAATGGCAGATTTGCAGGCACGCTTAATCAAAGCAGGTATTGATAACGCCTCTATTGGGCAGCTTTACGCTGTTTTACTGACCCAAGATACCGCGACTGGCGAGCTCGGTTATTTGAGTGCACACTCTGGTCTTAAACCTGATAGCAGTTTAAAAGACGCCTTGTCTTCGATCGACTTTGTGCCATCCGCTTTCAACCAAGCAAACTTCGATCAAACCTGTCGCGACTTGATTCAACAAGTCGACAACCAAGCCAAAGCTATATTGACATTTGAACAACAACATAATCTTGATGAGCTCTCTACTAAGCTAGAGGCAACCAAACTGCAATCAGCACAAGAAATCGAAGCGTTTCAAAAACAGATGGCTGGCAACAAAGCAGAGCGTGATGCGATTCGTGCTGCTTATGAAGTCTCTAAAAACAACGCACCTGATGCGCAGAGCCAAGAAGAACCAAGCGTTGACGTGATAAAGCAACTCGGCGCTCAGAGCAGTCAAGAAAAGCGCGATCTTAAAAACCTAAGAGTGCGCTGGAAACAATCGATAGCTCTACTGCAGTCCGAGATCGACCACATTAATTCCACACTGCACGAACAGCGTAAACAACACGCTGAGCTTGCCGCGGAATT
Source organism: Vibrio sp. D404a (assembly GCF_030248535.1). Lineage (GTDB taxonomy): Bacteria > Pseudomonadota > Gammaproteobacteria > Enterobacterales > Vibrionaceae > Vibrio. The sequence continues at coordinate 67,408 of NZ_JAHGAJ010000022.1, forward strand.
AGAAACTCAGCGTTTATCTAACTATGTATTTCTCAACCAAGGTCGTCAGGGAAAAACGCTGCTTGAGTTATTGGATGGGAAAGAAGCGCTAGTGGGTTCTGGCGATTGTTGCTTACCCAAGTTACTCAACTTTGCTTTCAAGCATGGCTTAAAACCTTTAGCTTTGGCTGAATTTTGGTGGGGTCGCCCACCACAACAAGAAGTGCGTCAGCATGGCAACTTATACCCTGTCTGCCAGAGTCGCAGCTTTGAGATACTCGAGCACCAACTTGAAAGGATTGAACTTGAAGACAATCCATTGATCGTCAACCCTGCCGTTGGTAAACAATTTGATATCGTTTATGAAGACAACGATATTGTGGTGGTAAACAAGCCAGCCGAGTTCCTGTCGGTTCCGGGTAAGTTTATCGAGGACTCTGTCTATTCACGAATAAAACAACGTTACCCTGATGCCACTGGACCTCTGATCATCCATCGCCTAGATATGTCGACCTCAGGCTTGTTGATTCTGGCTCTGAATGCAGAGTCAAACCGACACATCCAAAAGCAGTTTATCGAACGCACGGTAGAAAAGCGCTATACCGCCCTGTTGGATGGCGACGTTAAAGGTGAAGGTGGTGAAATCAGCCTACCTTTGCGTGGAGACATCACAGACCGACCGAGGCAGCTGGTTTGCCAAGCACATGGTAAAAAGGCGGAAACACGCTGGCAGGTAGTACGTCGTAACGAGGACAAAACTAAAGTTCACCTTTACCCTAAAACAGGTCGCACTCACCAACTTCGTGTACATTGTGCTCACCCTGAAGGCTTAGGCACGCCCATCACTGGCGATGACCTGTACGGATATAAACGCGACCGTCTCCACTTGCATGCGGGTTACCTTAAACTCATCCATCCGACTACTGAGGAGTGGATGGAGTTCGAAGTTCCAAGTGAGTTTTAGCTAAATCATTGACTCCAAATTCTGGTTTGATAAACGTGTTTGAGAGTTCACCCTACAACAAACCTAGAATTGGCGACGCGACATAGCTAGACAATAAAAGAGTTATCATGGCAGGTACACCAGCCTGCCATGTATCAAAACGTACATGGAAATAGAGTGCGCCAACAGAGACAAAGGCGAGCAAAGTTGCACCTATCATCGAAAACAGCATTGGTGCCCAACCAAGTAATCCCAACACTAGCATTACCGCACCTGAAAACTCCAAAACACCCACCAAGAACATGATCTGTCGATTTAACCCATAGCTTTTAAAGAAGGTTAGCTGTGTTTCAAATACCTTTTGATGCCATGCCAGTGTTTTGATCGAGCTTGCTAATACAAAAAACAGAACCAATACCCAACTTGCAACAATCGTAATAGTCATCTTCATCACCCTTTATTTCTCTAGAAAGTGAGGATATTTAACCATTCAACTTTCGACCGATAAATGCTAATTTTTAGATAGCATAAATTCCAAATTAGAATGTGAAAATGGATAAAATCGACTGTATCAAGGTATTTGTGGTCACAGCGCGGCTCAATAGTTTCACGCTTGCGGCCAATGAATTGGGCACGACTCAAAGCGCTGTCAGCAAAAAGATCGCGTGGCTAGAAGAAAATCTAAAACTCACTCTGTTTCAGCGCAACAGTCGCAAAATCGCTTTGACACCTGTTGGCCGTGACTATCAAACGTACTGTTTGCGATTTCTCGATGAAATGACCAGCTTTGAGGCGCAATTAACCAGAGAATCACAGTCTGTTGAGGGTGAACTCAAGCTCTCCGCACCTTCGGCCTTTTCAAATCAAGTCTTGGTCCATCCGTTAAAAGCCTTTATCGAGCGTCATCCTAAGATTCGTATCAACCTAAGCGTTAACGACAACCTTATTAACTTGAATGATCATACCGTGGATCTAGCGATCAGAGCTTCAAGACTCAGTGACTCTAATCTAAAAGCCAAGCTGCTTTTTGAAAACCGCGTCCGCTATTACACTGCGCCAAACTACATTGATAAATTCGGCGCGCCCCAAACACCGAACGACTTAGCTGCTCACCAATGCCTGACTTATTCGCTGATGAAGCCATCACACGATTGGTATTTTAAAGATAAATCGGGACAAGAGAACAAGATCCGAGTTAATGAATACTTCTCTTCAGACAGCCCAGAAACGCTACTGACCATGACAAAATTGGGATTGGGGATTTGCGCACTGCCAAGTTGGATGGGAGAAGAGTCAGTCCAACAAGGGGATTTGGTTGAAGTATTAACACCTTGGAGCCGACAAAAACTCCCTATGTACCTGCTCTACCATCCGAGCGATTACCTACCGCTTAGACTGAGGACATTGATTGACTTTCTCTCAGACTACTTCGCAGAACACTCCTCCCTGTGAAAATAGCAAGGCTATACTGAGGTCATAAAAAACGGGCGGTATCAACTCTGGATATAGAGTGAATACCGCCCGTTAACTGTTCAAATTTCTATTGCTGTCTGCGCTTTCTTACTTCACTCGCTTACTTCACACCGCTAGCAAATCAGAGCGTCAGACCAGTGAAACTTAGAAAAGGCTCGCGAAGAACAACTTGATGTGGTCAAGAATGCGCTTAAAGAAGCTGCCTTGTTCCACGGACTCAAGCGCCACCAAAGGCTGAGTTTGGATATCTTCACCGTCTACAGTGTAGTGAACCACACCCAGTGTTTGACCCTTTTCAATCGGTGCTTTCAGATCCGAAGTTAGCTCAACCGATGCTGATAATTTCTTACCATCGGCTTTAGGCAAAGTAATGTATGTATCTTGATCAACACCCAACTTTAGCGTGTCTTTCTCACCAAACCACAGTTTTTCTTCTGAAATCTGATCGCCACTTTGATGTGGGTTTAGCGTATCGAAGAATCGGAAACCGTAACTTAGTAGCTGTTTGCTGTCGGACTCACGACCTTTAATGCTGCTAGCGCCCATCACCACCGCAATCAAACGCATCTCGCCTTGTGTCGCAGAGCTTGCCAAGCTGTAGCCCGCTCCAGAGGTGTAACCCGTTTTCATACCATCGACGTTCAAGCTTCTATCACGAAGCAAGCCATTACGGTTGTGTTGGGTAATGCCGTTGTAGCTGAACGAGCGTTCGCTGTATAAGCCGTATACTTCCGGTAAGTCTCGGATAATCGCACGGCCTAGCAGCGCAATATCATAAGGGGTTGAGTAAAGATCTTCCGCATCTAGACCGTGGGCATTGGCAAAGTGCGTGTTCTCTAACTTAAGAGACGCCGCCCATGAGTTCATCAAATCGACAAATGCGTCTTGAGAGCCCGCGACATGTTCTGCGATAGCAACGCTGGCATCGTTACCCGATTGAATAATCAAACCGCGGTAGAGATCCATCATCGCAACATCAGTGTTGACCTCGATGAACATCTTCGAAGAATCTGGGAATTTCTTTGCCCACGCATTCTCGCTGATTCTCACTTTATCATCCGCTGAGATGTTGCCGCGTTTCATCTCTTGCCCAGCCACATAGCTGGTCATCAACTTGGTTAAACTCGCTGGGTTTAATTTCGTATGAGCGTTATTTTCAACTAAGACTTCACCTGAGTTGAAGTCCATTAAGACATAGCCTTTTGCGCCTAAACTAGGGGGAGAAGGAACAATCGTTGGCGCTGCCATTACAGCATTACTCGCAGCCAATAAACCAAAAAGAGAAAGTGAATATTTAGCGAACAATTTCATTAGACTAAACCTGAGTTAACGTTTTGTTCAGTATAGCTAAATACACAAGAAAGACGCTGAAACTTTACGTTGCTTTACTCAAATGAACCTTTAGTTACAAATTTCAACGAATAACTCGATTTGTGCTCGAATATTGAGTCAATATTATTGATTAGAGAAATACTTTTATCGATTAGGTATATCTCTAAATAACATATCGATAAAACTCGAAATACGCTGATCCATTTGGGAATGCGTTAAGCCACCTTGAATCCCAGATTGTGCGAGTGCTTGCCACTGTATTACCGCGCTATTTGGCAACAAGAAGACCACATATAACGACCCTTTCTCCGCCTTTTTGCCTTGTTCATTGTAAAAAGGAACACCCGTTGATAGGTTCAATTTATTCAAAATAGATTGATCACTAAGCTCCGATTCTTCTGCTAATCCAAAGCCAATCACCACGTCACCTTGCACACCGTTGGACGCCAATTGATAACCCTTTTTTGCAAGATGATTTTCTATGGCGGAACGAACAATATCGGTCACTTCCGTCTTATCGTAGTTTTTCGAAAGGTATGCTTGCTCAGAACTTGGGTGCCATAAATACGTCTGTACGCCCTGATTCATAAAGGTAAAATCACCACTCGTCACCACACCATAATCATGCTTTAACGGTACAGGTTCAGTTGTACATCCCACCAAGCCAACAGCCAAAATAGCACTCACCAAAAATTTGCTTAGAGTTTTATATTTCATTTGTCGCTTCCTTTTCGATATATGTTCTACGATTGAATTCCACACCAACACATTCAGTAATTATATTAACAAAAAACCTTTTAAACGTTTGCGTAATCGCTAACCTTCACTTTCGCTCGTTTTGGGGCTTTTATCACAAAAAAAGGCTTGCTATAGTCAGCACCAGTTAAACAAAACCAGACCATTCGAGGCACGGAGCTTCCTCAATAATCTCATGAAGAGAAGGATTGGTACCGACACTGTATCGGCAAAACTAAGAGGGTCCAACAATGGAATTTAATATGGTTGAAATTTTAGGTTACGCAGCATCTATTATGGTTGCGATTTCATTAACTATGAAAGACATCGTTCGCTTACGTGTTCTTAACTTTATTGGTTGTGCTCTCTTCACTGCTTACGGTGTAATGATTGACGCATGGCCTGTAGTAGCGACCAATGGTTTCATCGCAATCGTAAACGTTTATTTCCTTGCTAAAATGCAAAAGGAAAAAAAAACGGAAGCGTTAAAAGCTGCTAAAGCCTAGCACCCGAATCTGATAAAAAGCCCGAGCAATTCGCATTGTTCGGGCTTTTTTCATATACAGTGTTTAACGTGAGACAAACATTCAGGGTCAGCGCTTACGTAACACTGAGTATTGTTTCTCCCTGCTTCCTTAGCTTGATAAAGCGCAGCATCCGCTTTCTCTATGATATTTTCTATCCCTTGCTCTAATGGTGCGTGGCAACATCCAGCACTGATGGTGATCTCTCTACACAAGCCTTGAACCTTAGCTACATCAATCCTTATCGCCTCTGCTAATGCCACGAGTTGTGATTCATTACAGTCGAAAGTTACCACAACAAACTCTTCACCACCGTAGCGTGCAATCAATCGGTTTGCCGTCTCAAACTCTTTCAACTTCAGCGCAACGGCTTGAATCACCTTATCGCCTTGAACATGACCAAAATCATCGTTAACACGCTTGAAATGATCGATATCAAGCAAGATAGCCCCAAGATTCGCAATAGATACCTGATCGTTTTGTACTCTCGCTTTGAACTGCTCCATAAAGCTTCGACGACTGTTGATTCCGGTCAGATAATCAAGGCTCGCTAGCTCAAGCATTTTCTGGTGCCGATTCTTTAGATATAGAACCAACACGGAAATGATGGCTAGCAAACTGACAAACAGAGCCAGAAGACTCACAAACAGCAAGCTGTGATTCTTTTTTAACTCTTGTTCAGAAATACCAGCGACGATAACCCAATTCAGATAAGGGTAGAACTTGTAGAAGATATTCTTAGTTGCTACGCCAGATTCGTTTTGCAGATCAAACTTGACGTGTCCTTCTCGTTTATTCAGAACTTGTTCAATAAAGCTCTTAGACGTCGACTCAACAACGGAATCGAAGGCACGATTATCGAACTTGTTTTGAAGGATACGCTGGCCATGAAGGTCGACAATATAGATGTAGCCGCTCTCCCCGTACGCGTATTTGCTCAACTTCTCTTTCAATTGAACCTGATCAACAAGAAACATGAGTTCATCTTTATAAGTGGAAGCAACTAAGGTATTACCACTAGGGAGTTTTCTTGAATACGCCACTTTCGCCCTTAATCCAGCTTCATGAGGGTTGGCATGGTAATACTGCGAAATCCCTTCTTTAAGCTCCAACTGTCGCTGGATATGCGCTATTTGTGACCTGTCCTGACCTTGTAAAAATGGATGATATAGGTGAACGCCTTCAGGAGAGATCAAATAGAGATAGCCGGACTGCCCCACTTTTAATGTATTGGCTAAATCGGCCAGTTGTTCATGTTCCGGCAACTGATTATGACTTTCAACGTAGGAATGAGCAGTATCAATAACTCCTTTCAGGTAGGTTTTAATCGCTTCGTTTACTGTCGTATCGACAATGTCATAACTTGCGTTAACGATAGTATTAAAAAAGACTTGGTTTGATTCTAATAGCGCTTCTTTAGTGCGATTAAACTGAATTGCAGACAACACCAAAGAGACCATGGCGAGTCCAATTGAAACATTAAGAATGTATTTGCGTCTGACTTTCAAAGCTACCCCATACGCCCTCACTACCAGCAGTGTCGTTTTACGTTATAAGCAGCGTGTTTTATATCATAAACAGTAGGGGGTATGTATTACGGGATTACCTACGAAAACGTTTGGTTCATCGATATGTGACCAAGACCAAAAACGCCACACTGATAATATCAGCGTGGCGAATTATTATTTTATAAATATATGCTTGGTAACTATTTTTTCTCAAATTCGAGAACTAACATCACACTTTATTGACAGACGACAGTCCAGCTGCCGTCACTGCCCGGCTCAGAACTTGTCCACCAGTTAGCTTGGTAAATGCTGCCGTTGTGTACCACTTGGTCACCCGTGTTTGCATGGCTTGGGTTACCGGCCCAATCTTTCTGTGGCAGATCTGGGTACACTGTTAAGCCTGCAGTATCACAAGTACCAGGGGTTGTGCCACCATCGCCTGGGTTACCGCCACCAGAACTGATATCACCTAAAGGTAAATCTGGTTGTTCAAAGCTGAAGGCATAATCGACACCACCTACGTTAACGGCATAGTTTGCAGGGCCTGAAATTGGTAAGTAATACACCATATCCAGCTCATACACACCACCAGCAGGCAGCTCTTTCCATGCAGGTAATGTAAAGGCCACGCGGTGCATAGTACCGTCTAATCCACCGATGTTATCCGCACGAGTATGACCCGAAGCAATCACGGTCAAACCACCACCAGATTGATCTTTCGCGTTGTCTGGTGCAGATACTGGAATATCGAACTGGAACTCAGTACCGCCGGGCAGTGCTTGACCCGTGTTGTTCGTGAACGTGATCTTAGGGTTAATTGGGTAGTTTTGGTCACCGACTTTAAAACCACCAACCGAAACTGCAATGTCGAGCGCTTCTGTAGGAATTGCGCCAGTCGCGACTTTGTTTCCATATGGCGTTGCTGACTTAAACTTATCGTAGATAGCTTTAGTCATTGTGTTACCCATATGGAACTCACCATTACCGCTGTTACACGCTTGCTCTGTGGTATCAACCGTTGTGCGGTTATCACCTGCATCAAGTACATAACAGTTGTAGTCGCCAGCCAGTTCCCAGAACATGATGCCGCCGATTTCCTTATCGATAACGTAGTCCGCTTTCACATTGATTGATTCTTTATCTTCCGTAGAAAGGAACACGCCTTTTTCAGCATTCCATAACCAAGGTGCAACCGCCACGCTGTCGTAGTTACGCGTGTAAGTCCCTCTTAAAACATCCGTTGGATCGTTGACAGGATCAAGCTTGTAAGCATCCGCATAAGAACCCCAAATGCCTTTCTCTAGGTTCTTCGCATGCCACATTGGGTTCGAACCTGCGCCCATTTCGTTTCCTTTAGGGTCGGTATCATGCCACATGTTATCGATACCAATCGCACCGTGACCACAGTTGTTCTTCTCGCCTTCACCTGTACCAGCGGCACATTCAGATTGGTTAGGCAGTGCAGCTCGGCCCCAAAGACCATTTTCACCACCCGTTACACCCTGCCAACCACGCGTGTAGTACGGCACACCGATGTTAATACGACCCGCTGGCATTGAACCTCGGAAGTAATGGTAAGCCCAATCCGTATTCAAGTAGCCAATACCGCCATACGCCGCTGTATCGTATACATTCCACTGTGCTAGCTCTGAATCTTTACCTGTATCGAACAAGGCAGCGTTATGACCAACGTGGTCGTTCCAAGCACCGTGAAGGTCGTAAGACATGATGTTCACGTAATCAAGATATTGAGTGACATCGAATGTTTCCATACCGCGCAACAGGTAACCAGAAGAAGGTGCCGCGATAGTTAACATGTAGTGATTGCCATCTTCAGCAGACGCCACATCAAGCTTCTCACGCAGTACTTTCATCAGTACTTGGTATGAAGCCCATAGGTACTGACGACGTGGTTCCATAAAGTCTTTGTCGTACGGGTTACCCGCACCAGCCATTGAGGTTGGGTACTCATAATCGATATCTAGGCCATCGAATTGATACTTACGCAGCATTTCAACCGCTGACGTCGCGAATGTTTCGATGCCTTGATGGTTAATAGAGCCATCAGCATTGGTCGTCATCGTGTAGAAACCACCATCAGCTACACGGCTGCCGTCTGTTGCAAAGTGACCACCAGTCTCAGCCCAACCACCAATTGAGATTAGTGTTTTAACACCGTGTTTTTTCTTGGCTGTAGCGAGCGCACCAAAGTGACCTTTAAAGCCTAACGCAGGGTCAACCTCTACGCCCGGCCACTCTTTCCCTACCGCAGCATTATTTGGATCATTAACATCACCAACGTTCACTTTGCCATCCGAACCGATGCTCACGAACGCATAGTTAATGTGTGTGAGTTGTTCCCAAGGAATGTCATTCACTAAGTAAGCCGCTTGAGGGTCGTCTCCTGCACGCCAGCTGGTGAAGTAACCAATCACACGACGAGGGTGATCCGCGCCCATTTTCTCACGGCCTTCATCGTCGTAGATCGTACAGTAAGGAACATCGACACCTTGCGTTTGATACAAGCCATCAGGACGACATGTACTCACCGTTGGAGCACCATTCACCTTCAAAGAAGCCAACGCTGAATCCGTTGTTGCACCTTGATCGTCGGTCGCTTTGGCGTAAACAGACAAAGTACCCGCTTGAGTGGTTGTGTAGTCAAGCGTGTACGGGCTTGTTGCAGCCGTTCCAACTAAAGAACCGGCCACATAAAAATCGACTTTATCAACCGTACCATCACTGTCGGCAGCCGTTGCAGTGAGTGTTACCAAGCCACCCACATCAACAGAGGCCGCAGAAAGTGCGACTGATACCGTTGGTGCTTCATTACCAGGTTGCAATGAATCAACAGAAATGGATACCGCACTTGCGACACTCGCTGCGCCTTCATTGTCTGTCGCGACAACCGATACCTGATGGTTACCCGATGTTGCAGCCCAAGCCGCTTCAAATGGTGCCGCTGTCACTACTGCAACCGAAGAACCATCGACAAAGAATTCTACTGAAGCAACACTGCCATCAGCATCAAGTGCCGTTGCACTTAACACGACATCATCACCCTCAACGATCACGTCCGATGCAGTAGGTGCTGTTAACGAAGCTGTCGGCGCTTCATTTGGTGTACCGCCCCCAGAGCCGCTGCACACATCGACTTCCTTCCATTGCGCGAAGTCACCTTCAAACTCGCTTGGGTTGTTGTTCTGATTCCAATAGTTTGCTTTGTACGCGCTACCGGCATGAGCGACTTGATCACCGCCAGTATAAACCGTTGCTGAATCCCACTTTTCTAGTGTGGAACAATCGACAGCCGCATAACTGTTAAATGCCATAAGACACGATGCGGTGAGGGTACTGAGTGTAAAAACCTTCTTGGCCACTCTTCCTTGGTTTAGGTGCATGTTTGCTATCCCTTAAGTTGTTGTTTCAAGTTATTTAATTCAAGTCGCAAGATCACGACCACTTAAATCTCTTCGCAAAACAACTGTAGGTAACAAAGACAATTTCGCACCCTAAACATTCCCTATTTATAAAATGACTCGCATTTATTTGCTGACACTATGCAACCACTCGACACTTATTTTGCACCGACAACTAATATTAAATTTATTTCGGAAAGCTAAAAAATAGACAGTCAAAACACACTTTACCCATACTACCTACAAGGACAAGATGCCCCTAAAGTAACCAAAAAGTAGAGATTTATAGATTGAATGGATTTCTTTTTGGAATTCGCCGACTTTCTGGTGATAGATGTGTTAGTATCTGCGACTTTTTTGACGAACCTCACATTTTCAAAGGGAGATGTGCGGGAAATACACGGGCTTCACGGCCAAATATAGCGAAGAAATAATGTCTAACTTGACGCAAGTCGCCAACGAAAACATCAACGCAGAATCTACTTCTATCAATTTCACTAAAGCCCAATCTCTGGGTGAAAAGCTAGAACTTGGAAATCCAGTGTTCTGGCTCAGCGGCAGTTTTTTAACTCTCTTTGTCGTTCTCGCTTTTACCAACACTTCAGCCTTATCTGAACTGGTTAACATCGGTTTTAGCTACTCAACTCAATGGTTCGGTGCTTACTGGCAAGTGCTATTGCTGCTCAACTTTATTCTCGGTTTAGTGTTAGCATTGGGCCGTACAGGTCAGGTTCGTTTAGGACAGCTTGCCCTACCAGAAATGTCTACATTCAAGTGGATGTCGATTGTTCTTTGTACCCTACTCGCCGGTGGTGGCGTATTCTGGGCTGCTGCTGAACCTATCGCCCACTTCGTCTCTGCTCCGCCTTTGTACGGTGAAGCTGATCCACAAGCAATGGCGTTTAACGCACTTTCACAGTCTTTCATGCACTGGGGTTTTCTTGCTTGGGCGATCTTAGGCGGTTTATCTTCTATCGTATTGATGCACTTACATTACGACAAAGGGCTGCCTCTAAAACCTCGTACTCTGCTTTACCCAGTTCTGGGTGATAAAGCCATTAACGGGTGGATTGGTAACGTGGTTGACGCGTGCAGTATTGTTGCAGTAGCTGCTGGTACGATTGGCCCTATCGGTTTCCTTGGACTTCAAATTAGCTACGCACTGAGCGAATTGTTCGGGTTTGCCGACAACTTTGCGACACAAAGCGTGGTTATCCTGTTTGCTATCGCGATGTATACACTGTCTGCATTAAGTGGCGTCAGTAAGGGCATCCAACTAGTCAGCCGTTACAACATCATCTTGTCTGTATGCTTAATTGGCTACATCCTTGTTGTGGGCCCAACGCGCTTCATCGTCGACGGTTACCTGCAAGGTATGGGCGAAATGATTGATAACTTCATCCCTATGGCGCTTTATCGCCAAGATACAGCGTGGTTAGGTGGCTGGACAGTATTCTTCTGGGGTTGGTTCTTAGGTTATGGCCCGATGATGGCGATTTTCATTGCTCGCATTTCCCGTGGTCGCACTATTCGCCAAATGATCGTGTCTATCAGTATCGTTGCTCCATTGGTAACCTGCTTTTGGTTCAGTATCGTTGGTGGTAGCGGTTTAGCGTTTGAGTTGGAAAACCCTGGTGTGATTTCTAGTGCGTTTGAAGGCTTTAATCTTCCGGCTGTATTACTGGCTATCACTGCACAACTGCCATTTCCGACTCTGATTGCGATACTGTTCCTTATCCTGACCACCACGTTCATCGTAACGACAGGTGACTCAATGACCTACACCATCAGTGTGGTTATGACAGGCACCACAGAACCAAACGCAGCGGTACGCACCTTCTGGGGCATCATCATGGGTGCCGTAGCCATTGCGCTTATCTCAATGGGCTCTGGCGGTATATCTGCGCTACAGTCGTTCATTGTTATTACTGCCGTTCCTGTATCATTCATCTTACTACCATGTTTATGGCATGCACCTAAGATCGCGACACAGATGGCAAAAGAGCAAGGTATCGCTTAATACCGAAGCCAATTTATTTAAGCTTATTGTCTCGAATAAAAAAGCCACTCAAGTGATTCACCTGAGTGGCTTTTTTGTATTGGTTCCATTGTTTCAGCGTCAGAAACTAGTACTAAGCATACTTAATGAAGGCTTGAGTTAACTGCTGAAAAAGTGAGTCTACGCTAGGCAGAGGCTTCACATGCTCAGACAACAGAGTATGAACATGTGGGTCTACTACGGTTGGATTACCGCAGATTTGATTATAAAAATTAACGGGCGCAACACTGCTCTCTAAGTCGACATCTAACAAAATACAGGCTTGCGAAAGGACTATTTGACCGCCACCGCGTTTAAGCAAAACACGCTGAGCCGTACCTACTATTTTCTGTTTGTTGATATTGAGGTTGTAGTCGCCATCACAATAAGAGCCGGGAGTCGCATGCACATCCACATCGACGCCCAAGTCTTTAAAAAACAGAGTTAAGACATTGCATAGATGTAGATACGCTTTTTTGATGTCGTAGGCTTCATTACTAGGCCAATGATAAATATGCGATAGGTTAATAATCCCCGGCAACTGGGGGACGGGAGCGCCACCTGTTTTTCGCGAAGAGAGTTGCCAACCTTGCGCCTCAAGTTGTTTTCGAGACTCTAAGGTTACTGGCCACTTTTTACCTGAAGGCAAAACGAGTGTCGGCGCTTTTGCTTGCCACAACAACAAGGCTTGTCCAATCTCACCAGATTGAATTTGCTGCAGTAGCTCATCTTCTTTTTCAAACGCACGATCAACATCTATGTGCGGGTAACGTACAAGTTTATTCGTTAACTTCAATGCACTTTTCCTCTGCAACTAATCGTGATTAAAGCACTGTCTCGTTACCAAACCCCACTTCTCATCTTGGTACTGATCTTCAACGTAATTACCTGACGTGTAGTCATTTACCACCTCTCTCCAGAACTTCACAGCATGGTCTGCACCCAATACTTGCTTAATCTCCCAGCTGCCTTTTAGATGCTCAAACAGCTCGGTTATAAACCGTTTCCCTACTTTGTTTTTACGGAAGTAAGGCACCACGTAAAAATCACAAATCTCAAATTCGTTTGGCGCTTTGGTCTCAATCGCTGTTAGAGCAGCAGGAACACCATCAATGTAGAGTAGATACCCCGTCACGCTATCGCCAAGCGTCGGGTATATCTCAAACAAGCCATACTCGTCTGGCTTGTCTCCAATAATCTTTGAAAACTCAGCCGCATATCCTTGATACAAATTCGCATATACCTGCTGATTACCACTGTAGACTGTCACGATGTTCATAAGTAACTCTCTGTTCTAACGACCGTTTTTGATACCATCTATTATGAATCATAAACAGCTTCTTTGTCCTTGGGAAACTTCTTTATCCTTTAAATACTAAAGCAAATCCCTTAACTTTTTGGCTGGATTGCCTGCATAAACACCCTTTTCAGTAATGTCTTTTGTAACGACGCTACCGGCACCTATCACTACCCCTTCACAAATAGTAACGGCTAGTACCGTTGCGTTCGATCCAATCGTGACATTATCCGCTATCACAGTACGCCCCCAACTCTCTGGGTTAGGATCTGGCTGACCTTCCTTAAACAGGTCATTAGCAAACATCACGCCGTGCCCAACAAAGCAGTCATTGCCAATCGTCACGTATTCACAAATAAAAGTGTGTGATTGGATTTTAGTACGCTCACCGATCACCGTGTTCTTTTGAATCTCGGCAAACGGACCGACAAACACGTCGTTCTTAAGTTCACAACCATAAATGTTTACTGGCTCAATAATAGTTACGTTCTCACCACATTCAATGTCGATGACTTGAGCTTTGAGTATTCTTGGAGCTGGCATATTTTTCCTTATCGAACTCGATTTTCGTTCAGTGACATTTGGGCTAAAAGCTACAAAGAAGCATAAAGCTCACTCAATGTTGGGAACCTTAAGGTGTTCCAATCACTAGGAAGCCTGATCGCTTCACACGAGTCCACCAACTTGCGCGCCTGCGTCGCGTCCCCAGAACAACTCACTTTGGCAAGTTCATCGAGTAAGTGAAGTTCATCATCATTAGAAACTGGGGCCATAAAGTGAGGCAAGATCCCCCAACCTATATCCCATGTGTGCATTTCATATTTAGACAGCGCGAACAGGTCGCGAATCAGGCTCGCTTTAATAAAGGCTAGCCCTTTAAAATCGGCAAAACCGAACTTCCCAGCTGGTACTGAGTTTTCACGAGCGAGTTTCCAAGCCTGACCCGCAACTAAGAATTGAGATGACGGAACATCACACGGATCGAATTCAAACTTCAGAATGCGTTGATGAACGCCATCGAGCTGTGCATCAACCGATACCCAACGATGACCATTCCAATATTCACAAACCCAGTGATCTTCGAAATGATCTGGCCCTAGATACACTGCGAAACCACTTCTTATACGAGCAGGCACTCCTTTCATCCTGAAGATAGAACACACCAAAAGGGAGAAGTCTCGGCAAATACTGACCACCCTATGATTCGGCGCTTTGATGACATGTGCAGCTTGCCCTGATTTCGACATGGCTAACGACAGCAAATCCTTCGCATATCGCGTCTGCATTTCAGTGCGCTGAATAGAAATGTCTATCTCCACGCCATAATGCTCTAACCAATAAGCATGGATAAGGTTTCCTTGTACAAACTGACAGATTCCCTCGACATCATTTGGCACTTGCTTGATGTCCAACTTAATACTGGTGAGGTCGGTAAACTCAGATGGTGTAGCAAACTCAGAAATAACGGCATGTTCCATGACGTCCATATACTTCAGTCCTTGTCAAAAAGTGAAAAGCTCAAAACGGGCGTGTTTTGCTTAAGGAAACAATACGGTTTTGAAGATTAAGTATTGATTTTAGCGGGTGTAAATATGATCAGCGTAGAGCTTGCCACCAATGGTGTAAGCGTCTGGAACGACCTCTTTGAGTGAAAAACCACTTTTCAATAGCACTTTCTCAGACCCAATATTGCCCTCTGTTACAATAGCTTGAAATGAAGTGATCCCTTGCTGTTTGGTTGCCCAGCTAATAAGAGCCTTTAAAGACTCCGTACCAAAGCCGAAGCCATGAAACTTTGGTAAAATCAGATAACCGACTTCTGCAACGCCTTCGACCATACGAAAGCCCGTCACCCCAATCTTATCGCCAGTCTCTTTGTTTGTGATAGTAAGACACAGCCAATGTGTTGAATCTTTATCCCAAGCAGGCAATCGAGATTCGAAAGCTTCTTTAATATCGGAAGGTGATGGTTCGTCAAAGCACAGTCGGATGACCTCTGGCTCACGATTTAAAGACTGAAAAAGGGCCCAGTCTTCGGTAGTGATTTGAGCCATGGTGAGTCTATCTGTGTTGATGATCATTGCGTACTGTCCTTATTGCATCACGAGTAATAGGCAGAGTATGCCGCTCCTGCTTTATATGCAACACATCCTGTGACTATTTTCTATAAATAACAAATATTTAAATTAGGTTTCCGTAATTCGCGTTGGTCATTCAACCATACAAAAAAGCGCATAGGCCTAAACCTATACGCTTTTTACACTAGTGACTATTCGCTTGTTTTATTTTTTTAAAATGCTTCTTCGAGCTCTTGTTGACTATTTTTTCTTATGTTTCGGAACTCAAGGTTAAAACTTCGCTGGTAAACAACTCTCTTAACCATTGATTGACGATGTCATCATTCCGATTGCTGTGCCAATAAACACTGAGTGAAGGCTTGATGTATTCAAAAGGAAGCTCTAGAAGCTTAATTTTGTCTTTATCAAAATAGGCGTTCGCGACACCTTTGGGGAAAGTGGCTATCCAATCACTGTTGTAGATGGTGTCTGAGAAGTCTGCGATTGAATTGAGCTTTCTTGCCACTTTACGATCTGCAAAGATCGGACTGTGAAATTCAGTTAACTGGTTCACTCGGTAGTTATCGTGTGTGAGCATGACATGCTTTGTTGAAAGATACTGTTCAAGAGTCACTTGCTCGTTTATCTGAGAGTGGTTTTGGCTGCAGACCATACACAACTCGTCGCCCCAAATTTCCTGGCTCAATAAGGTTGGATGCGCGTTGGTTAAATCAACCACAAGATCGATCTTCTTTTCTCGAATGTCGGTTGCCATATCTTCTTTGATATTCACAACTTCGATAACGCACTCTGGTGCTTCTTCCTGAATCCTGTCTAGTATTTGAGGCAAGATCACACTGCTTGAGATACTCATCGCCGCAATTCTAAACGTGTAACTGCACTCTTTCGGTTCAAAATCATGCGTTTCAGGCAGTGAATGAGAGACAAGCTTGTGCGCTTGCTTAAAGATAGGATACAAGTCATTAGCGACTGGCGTCGGCTCAAGCGTGTACGACTTTCTTACGAACAGCAGATCACGATATTCATCTCGAAGCTGCTTTAAATGAGCACTGAGGCTAGGCTGAGATATATTGAGCCTTTCTGCTGCGTACGTTAAGTTTCCTTCTTCATATATCGCAATAAAGTAATAGATGAGGTTTAGGTTAAATCGTTTCATTCGGGCTCTTCAAGCAGTCATTTAAATGAATAAACGTAGAAAGTAATTTCGTTTAACTGACTCGTTATTATCCCAACCTAACTCCATACTTCAGTTAGGGTTATGACAGAGCTTTGTTAAAACCTGCTAACGAATATGACTTAGCCCACCACCAAAATGACAGATAAACTCCACAAATGCCGGCGCTAGTTCTTTGGTTTATATAAAGATATAGGTTTTCCTGATATCTAGTATAGGCGACGCTTTATATTAGAAGATTGATGACTTTGACATAATTATCGGCTCCTTAATATACGTCTATAGAAATAAAGAATGATGAACCGATTTGTAAAACCGATAATTATATCAGCGAGCCTTGTTACCTTATTTGGTTGCGTAGGTAGTAATGCCGTAACGGGTAAATTGATGGAATTCAACGTAAAAGCCGTCGATAACCGTTATGCTCGTGGTGGCTTAAACATGCTTCTAGCCCCTGCCTACGGTATCACGGTTGCTGCCGATTACATTGTGTTTAACTCACTAGAATTCTGGACAGGCAAAAACCCAATCAATAAAAAGCCGCACATTTTTGATACTAAAGTTGATACTTACATCGACATTAACGACCAATTAGATGAAAGCTTAACCGACGCGCCTATCGACCCATTGGCTAAGCACGTCATTGATCACAGTGAGATGAAAGTTATCAATCAAGATGAAGTTGCTGTCGAACTCACGTACAACGACGGAACACGTGCAACACTAACTGGTCACCGTTTTGGCGATGAAGTCCACTACTCTCTTGATAACCAAGTTATCGCAAAAACCAGTTTAGAAGAGATGCAGATGTACATGGCTTCTGCGGAGCAATCATAAGCTCATATTGAGTGATTAAAATAACTAGCAATTGTTAGTGCTTATAACACGAAAAAGGGTAGCAGAACGCTACCTCTTTTTTGATTCATTATATTAATCAGGCACTTGTTAATAAGCAAAATAGTCAGACAGTCGCTTGATATTCAATTGCCTTGTCATATTACCTAACTGCTCTTCTCGCGTGTCTTGAAATTCGTCAAGGCGCTGATAAATCGTAAAATAACGACTTATATTAGCGACATACTTTACTGGTTCTTGGCTTATGTTCTCTCTTGCGACAATCTCAACATGATTAAACCATTTATTTGGGTTATACCTTTGCTTCGCCGCTAATTTTCGCATTCTTCGTATTTTAGCTGGTCCAGCATTATAGGCAGCTAAGCTAAAGTAAATCTTATCGATGTCAGATATTTCAGGCTTATCAAAGTACCTATCATGAATAAAGCGTAAATACTTGCTTCCAGCATGAATGTTACTTTCCAAATCGTGCACATTATCAATATCCACATACCAATCCCGCGCCGTTTTAGGCATCACTTGCATAATACCCACGGCACCACGGTGAGATACTTTCGAATGATCGAGCCCTGATTCTTGAAAAGCCATCGCTAGAAGAATGAACCAGTCGATATCGTACTTCTCACCATACGAGACAAATAAAGCTTCTAGTTTGTCTCGTTGTCGGTTTTGCTGTGGGTTAGAGGCGCGACTCATCCATGAAACACTGTCTAAATACCGATTATCAATCACGTTCCCGAGTAACGTGCCCTGCTTCGATTCTTGCAAATACTGGTCTATTTGGGCTTTCAGTTGAGGACTGTTCTTACGAATGGCCCATGCGATATCTGCATCTTCTCTAAAGGTGATTTCCTCATGGATCTTAATGCCCTTGTCTAAACTGTCCCACAACTCCAACTTATGGCTATCAACAATGGTTGCTGTGATCTTCTCACTCTTAATCAGCTCGAGGAGTTCAAGGTCTTGGAGGTTCGCGTTGAGCAAGTGAATATAGATGGGCTCCATCCCTTTTTTCTCAAACTGCTGATTCAATTTTTGAACACTACTGATGTAGCTAGAGTCCTGCTTAAGCCACACTTCTTTTCCCTGTAGTTGTGTGACATTGCTGATTGAAGGCTTAGATAGGCTTGTCACTAACACCTCATCGATATCGCGGCGAATAGGTATGCTGAAATCCACCAGCCTTTGACGCTCTTCGGTTACCGTAAGGTTCGCGATAGCAATGTCACCCCACCCTTGATTTAAAGCTTCAAGTAATTCGCTTCGTTCCACCGGAATCACCTTGACGCGCAGCAGTGGGTCACTCAGCTTAAGGGCCTGATCAAAGTAATAGATTTGCTCCGCTAAAATCCCTTTTGGTTTACCATTTTCAATATGATAGAAACCGATGTCACCAGAGACTAAAACACGTACTACGCCTTTCTCTTTCAAAGCCGAGAAATCACCAACATAGGATTCAAGTGCGTTATCTGGCACTTCTAGACCGAAAGCGGACTTAGAAAGAATAGAGATAAAGATCAATGCCTTTGATAAGCGTGAAGCGCCTTTAAAGTTCGTCATATGCAGTATTCCTATAGCGCTATTTCTAATGCAATAAAGCCAAAAACCTCAGTAATACTTATGCAATATAGGAAGTGTTTAACGAGAGGAAGTCGCCGTAACGTTTTTCAGTGAGGAGTAGATTGATCGTAAAAATAACGTAGTGCGCAAATCATCTCATAGCGCTAGTGATTGAGGGAGTCGAATTATACCGAAAACTCTCTCTTCCGAAATACGGCCGAAACTATAGTAGATATAGAGTAATCCTATATCGCTTTTTGGCGGCAATAGAAGTGAGTCTAACGTTCCTCAAGCAGCCGTTTCTCGCTTGCATAATACCGCCGAAATTTTCTTCCCATTGGAATCACCATGTTAAAAAAATTACTGTTGGCTATTTACTGTTTCACTGCCCTGTCTGGGTGTGGAACCCCTTCTCACAACCCCACACAAACGCAAGTGGATAAGCTCACCAACAATTTGGATATGTCATTCGAGATCGTCACTAACTATGGCAAAGAGAACGGCATCGCTTGTGCTGAACTCCAGGCCGATTACGCCTCTTGTAACTTAGTCAACATAGTTCTTACCAATGAAGGCTAACAAGTGGACCTTAAAGATTGGTCGATCCCAGAGTACAGAACAAGTAGAGTGACTGAAGTGCTATATCAGCCAGCAAACTAGTCGAACGCTACTTTCCAGTTGAACCACAAAGCCTACTCCAGCTGGAGTCATTAAATCAGTGCTACTCTAAGAAGGAAAGGCTCCAAAGGAGCCTTTAATTATGGTTCTGATGACTATTCGCTTGTTTTATTTTTTAAAATGCTTCTTCGAGCTCTTGTTGACTCTTTTTTTCAGGTTGAGTCTCATGTGTTTCAACCTCTTTTAAACGCGCGGTAAAGTGTCTTAGCACCGGCGGTTCATAGGTAAAATCGAGACCTTTCACCTTGCTTGCGTTCGCTTTTACTTTCTCAAACGCTTCAATAATGAAATCCATATGTGTTTGCGTGTAAGTAGCGCGTGGTATGGTCAAGCGTAACAACTCAGCAGGACATGGATGCTGTTCGCCTGTTACTGGATCACGGCCTTGCAACAATGAGCCGATCTCAACCGCTCTGATACCCGCTACTTTGTACAGTTCGCAAGCTAACGCATGAGCTGGAAACTGACCAGCAGGAATATGTGGGAGCAATTTGCCTGCATCGACAAACGCAGCATGACCACCCGCTTGTTGGCACACAACACCGATGGCTTCTAACCCATCAACAAGATATTGAACTTGACCAATGCGGTACTCCAACCAATCTTGACGCATGCCGTCGTATAGACCAACCGCAAGACGCTCCATTGCCCCGCCCTCTAAGCCACCATAAGTTGGGAAGCCCTCTTGCACGACACACAAGGTGCGACACTCTGTGTACACATCCATGAAGGAGTCATCTTTAAAGCACAACAAACCACCCATTTGTACCATCGAGTCTTTCTTAGCGGACATGGCTAAGCCGTCTGCGTATTTATAGGATTCACGAGTAATTTGCTCAATAGTCCAATCTTGATAACCCGGTTCACGTTGCTGTATAAAATAAGCATTTTCCGCGTAACGTGCAGAGTCCATAATCACCGGAATATCGTATTTCTGCGCGATTTCATACACAGCTTTCAGGTTGGCAATAGAGACAGGCTGCCCACCAGCCGAGTTACAGGTAATGGTACTCACGATGTAAGGGACATTGGCTGCGCCGGCTTCTAGAATCGCTTGTTCTAGCTTTTCGATATCGAAGTTACCTTTAAAATCAGCATTCACAGAGGTATCGAACGCTTCTTTGGTGTAGACGTTCTTCGCCACGCAACAGTTCACTTGCGTATGGCCTTGGGTGGTGTCGAAGAAGTAATTCGACAAGGCGACCATTTTGCTGCGATTCAGCCCTTTCTCCATCTCGCGCTTTTTAATCAGTACCGGAATGTAAATCTGTTCTGCGCCGCGACCTTGGTGAGTCGGAATGGTTAACTCATAGCCGAAGATGTCTTTCACCGCATTCGACAGTGCATAGTAACTGCGGCTGCCGCTGTAAGCTTCATCGCCCATTAACATCGCCGCTTGCATACGTTGGGTGATAGAACCGGTACCGCTGTCTGTCAGCAAGTCGATGAACACGTCATCACTGTCCAGCAGAAACGGGTTCATGCCCGCCTCGACAATAGCTTGTTTGCGGTAAGCGTAGGTGGTTCTTTTTACTGGCTCTACAACGCGGATGCGAAATGGTTCAGGTAGATGTTTGAAGTTTTCCATAATAGTACCTTTCAACAAATTCAGTTTTTCACCAATGAACAAGCATTAGATAAAAGTCTGAATCCATTATTTTAGATGTCACAATTCGTCACTATTGAATTTATTTATGCATCATCAAACACGTGATTGTCACAATACAAATTAATAGCTAGAAATAGATTATTGAATCAATAAGATATTGATTAAGATCCCATTAATATGACCAAGTGTAATAATGACTAGGTGTGATAATAACCAAGCAATAAAACGCCACGTGCATGAAAAATAGTTAGTGCACAAGTTACGTCATGTCTTAGAAACAAAATTAACAGGATTGGCAAAGCTCAAGTGCTCTGCTGGCGTGTGACGCCTAGAGGGTACTACTCTGAAGAAAGGTGGAACGAGAGTTGGTGATCTAAAGTATACCAAGCTAACAAGGTTAGCCATGTTGTTGATTGCCATTTCAGATACATGTTCACAATATATCCCTACGTTGAAATCAAGATGATCCGAAATATAAATATAGTACAATTAGGCTATAAATAAAGATCAACAAAGTATAAATGTGATCAATATTCATAATCAAACAGTTATGATCTAAATGTTTATATAACTCTCACTAAAACAACTTAACGCACTATTACACTAGTTCATTGATTCTTTATTGAGAATAAGGTTGAAAGGAGAACAGTAGGTAGCTTAGTACAGATAAATACGAATCGAACGCTCGCCAAAGCAATATTACGCCTTGAGTATTATTACTTTGACTATGTCTTTCACTTTCTCTTAGTGACTTGTTTTATCACCATATCAGCTAACTTCGGTGAGGCCGCTTTTAAAGCACTCGGTGCAACCTTCTTGCCTGCCTTCACGGCTTTGTTTAATTGCCCCTTAACCGATGTTCCTCTGTTGATTGCTTCGAGGCGTTGGCGATTTCTTTGTACATTATTGGCGTCTGCGATGTGTTCTATCAGCGTTTGCTTCAGTGCTTCTAAACCAAACTGCGGCTTATCAGGTGCAATCGCCAAGGGTAATGCTATATCTGGTTTCAAAAGCGCTTGGTTGTAATCGAGAGCCTGAGCAATGATCTTTGCTTTTGCCGAAGTTGGATTATCCAAACCGTAAGGTGGCTGCCACTCTTCCACCGGCTTTAACTGATCGACTTGGTTAACGACGGTGACCACTATCGGCTGCTTGCGCGAGATGTTCTTTGGATCATCATAAAACGCATCAAACTTATCTTTAAGCTGCTTATCCAGTTCCCGAGCAGACTGATTCGCTTTAAGTACCCATAACACCACATCAGCTTGAGTCATCTCTTTAAGCATCACAGCTTCGGTTTTAGCGTTTCCATCCAACCCTTGAAGATCAACTACTCTCACGTCATTGTCATCAACAAACGCATTATAAACCGTAGAGCTGTCCGTTGATGGTAGGACGTCTACCTCTGCGACCATTTCCTCTTTGAGAGCATTGATAAGCGATGATTTACCAGAACTGGTTTGCCCCACTAGCACAATTCTCACCGGCTCTAATTCAGGTGCAAAACGTTTCTCGTCAGCTTCTGAAACCTCTGAGGCTCTCAGCGATTCATCTTCAATACTGAAACGACCACTGTACAAATCAATCGCAACAGCTGCCACTTCGTCGAGCAAGGCTTGTTTAGCAGCATATTGCATGTCATCCACAACGCCCTTTGTCATCGAGGCCGTCGCTTGCTCACGGCCTAAATCGGAAATAACCTTCAATGGGTTCAAATAGAGGTTTTTAAGATGATTGCCCCAAATCGCCGCTTTGAAGATCTTCTGCCCCAATTCCCCATATTTGTCATAGGCCTCATAGCCCGCTTTGATGTAAGAAACCTTCAAGTATTCAATACCCGGAATGTGCCCTTTTACCACCACTTTGTATCGACGACTTACCTCTTCAAACAGCTTGAGTCCCTCTGGAATCGAAAAGTCGAGCGACTTCTTACCAAACTTTTTGGCGACGAACTCCAGTACCTGCAAACCAGTTTGGTCTAGATTACCCCACTCAATATCATCAGCTAATTGTTGGCGAACGTAATATTTCGAGTCATTCCAAATCAACAGCTCAGCTTGAGACCATTCAATCGACGCTTTGACCAACGCATCATCGGTGTTGTGATTCGATGGCTCAATTGTGGTTTCTTCTCTGGCTTCATCTGTCGTTTTTTCTGACTGCTTACTATTGGTCGAATGATGAGAAGCGCGACTAGAGATGTATAACGGAATCGTAAATAGCAAAGTACTTACGGCAATAGCTATCGACATTTCCAATAGGTAGCCATATTTGATCGCTAGAAACAGACCAAAGCCCATCATGATAAGGCTCGGGAAAATCGCCGAAATCAGAGCGATGCCCCAACGACCACTCGACAACGCAGAAAGTAGTCGAAATAAGTTTCTAATTTTCTTCATAGCCCGACGCCGCCTTTCCTTTTTTCAGGGATTCTTTATAGATTGCTTGCAATTCTTGATCAGAGACGTCTTCGCCTTTGTTCTTATGATAAAAGTAGTAGCACGCCGCTCTGCCAAGGCCATAGGTGGTACCAAAACTCATAGCCGCGGCTGCGACAGCGCCAATCGTTTGTCCATACACAGGAATCAACTTCACCAGTTGTCGAGTGCCAAGTTTCATTCCGTATTGCAACGCAAAGCTGCTGCCGAGAGTCCCCGTCAACTCACTGAAGATTCGCTTATTCCACTCCACCCCATATTGATTGGCTAAGCTATGCAGCATTTTCGCTTGAATGGCAGGCACGGACACTAAGCCTACACCCGGAATCAGATCGCTGGCCGCAGCACTTCCCGAATACCAAAGCACTTCACTTTCAACTTGGTCAAAATTGGCTTCTTCTTGGGTTGAATGCTCTTTGTTTTGCACCATCATTCCGATTACCGGAAGAATGCTGGTCAGTTTTTCTAACAAGATGTCGTGGTTATAGACATCACCGTCATTTGTCTCGAAATCAACCGCCACAGATTCAAAACCCTTGCTCCAAACCTTTTCGATTTGTTGACTGTTGAATTGAATTTGTCGTGTGCGATCTATTTCTTTAGAAGACAACACTGCCGTGTGAACAAGCAGCAAGTGCTTAATCTTGTTTTGCTTCTTGATCTGTTTCAGAGCAGACAGCACAGCCGATTGTTCAGGTTCATCGGCTTTCATCACGACGACTAACGCATTCCCCGCATGGCCGATTTCTTTCAGATCCTCTGTAGGATCATAGTCCGCTTCACCCAAACCACGAGTATCAAGAAAGCGCATTATCGGCTTGTCTTGGGGAAACACGTACGACATTGCTGTCATTGTGCATGGCGCAAAACCATTGCCCACTTCTACCGAAGAATCACCCGTGAGCGCTTGAATAAACGAAGACTTACCTGCACCCGTTTTTCCCAACAACCACAAAGTCGGTAAATGCTTGCGTTGATACTCGTGCGCCTGAGTAAGGTCAGGGTTCTTGCTCGGGTTGATGAAATCTTTAATCTGCTCAAACATAGTTAGGCTAGTTCTCACTTAGTATTGAGATTGGGGACATAGCGCGACGATTCATACAATCGCATTAGCGCTCTTACTATATGTTTGTTCACCAGAGCGGATTTACAATGCTTAGGCGACGGTTTTATGAACTTATGTTAATAGATACTCTAAATACCCCATTAGATCGAGAAAGCCCCAACAAGTTGACCTTGCTGAGGCTATTTTAGTTTCTAGTCTTCAGACTACTAACGCGACGTTAATTTAACGTTCACGCCTTCAAAAGAAAGATTACTTAGTCGTGTTCTCAAGCACGTAGTCTGGACCAGCGGTTTCAGCTGTCACAATGGCTAACTTAGAGACATCTGCGCCTTCACCTTGATAAGCGTTAACGCCATTCTCAACCGTTACTTTTGGTAGCTCAACCGAGTAGCTTCCAATCAGTTCAGATTCAGTGACTTGTCCAACATAGGTTTCATCGCTGTATGTTGCGCCGACTAATGGGAAGTCTTGTGTCGCTCGAACACTCACAAACTCAGGCGTTTTAGAGTTATCTACCACGTTGTTATTAAACGCGATATCAACACCCGCATAGATGCCTTCTACTTCTGCGTTGTTAAATAGGCTCACGCGGTGACTTTGATTGCCGTAAACAATGCCCCACTCAGTGTCGACCAGAGAGTTGTTCTCAATCGTGATATTTTTCGGAGTCCACTGCTTGTTAAGCTCTTTGCCCTTCACTGATTGATCAAGCTGCTCGCCGTTCGCAACATCAATAATGCCAGTATTAATTACAATACCACCACGCAAGTCCGCATTGCCTTCAATCACACCATCACGACCACGCGTATTCGCGATGTAGTTGTTGCGAATCACATGATCTTCATCGTAGATACGAACACCACCCGTTAGGCGCTTCTCGTTACCCAAAATCATGTTGTTCTCAACTGTGTTGCCTTTACCGTGACGCAGTGAAATCAACGCTGCGCTTTGGAAGATAGTATTGCCTGCAATGGTGTTGTCGCCCGATTTAATCGAGATAAGCTCACGCTCACCATCCATGTCGATCATCAGGTTATTGACAAATTTCGAGCTTGAATCCCACTGTGAAGATTTTGAATCACCAATACGAATCGCTTCCCAGCTGTTACCGTTGTAGCGAATCGCTTCTTTGATATCGAACTCATTAAACTGGTTTGGCTTTTGATCCATAAAGATGTTGTTCGCGATCAGGTGGTTATCTGACGTATCGTCTTTTTGGACACCGATCAAGGTACCGCGCTTTTGCTTACCTTCGAAACGGTTGTTGATCACTTTACCGTCTTTGCCCCACAGTGAAACCCATAGGTACTTAGGGTACTCAGAGCGGCGCTCATCTGGCTCGTAAGTGTAGTCGTGGTTGAAGTAGTAGAAGGTCGAGTTTTGAAGCGTATTGCCGTTACCCATCATACGAACTGCACCGAAGCGCTCGTTTGGACCACCTTCAGTAAACACTAAGCCATCGAGCGTAATGTCGTCACCCTTTAACTCGAATTGAATCAAACCTGTAAGCCACGCAGAGCCCGCTTGCTCCGATCTGATAGTAATGTCGTTTGCTGTGATCGTCACTTGACCCAAGTTGGCGTATTTACCGTTAGGGATAACCACTTCGTCGCCATCTTGTAGGTTTTCAAATTGCGCCTTCAGAGCAGCGACTTGCTCTTCAGAGGCCACTGCTAACGTGTCGCCATCAATCTCAGTTAAACGGTCGCTGCTTAAAAGGTAGCTGCGATCGATATCACTAATTGCAGGCGTCGCTTGCTCAACCGCTGTAACCTCTGGAGCTGAGTTGTCTTGAGTTGTACAGCCCGTCGCGAAAGCTAACGTAAACGCGCTAACAATGCTTACCGAAATCAGTTTTTTCTTCATCTTACTTCTCACATTAAATAATGGATTATCAAATTAACCGCCACCTAAATGGGTGGTCGTTCTATTTACACTGCTCTTGTGGCTATTTATTGCTGCTTCTTTTTGAGAACAATATAGATAGATGACGAGCTGATTTGTACTACAATAATTTAAATGCGTGACAGCGATCTTGCAGTTTTAGAGTTGAATTATTGGCAACAGAAACCGCCTAACTGAATGGATGATTTGATATGCAAAATCTCAATAATTACGCCCATCGATAAACATTTCCTTTCATTCAGACCAATGCTTTGCCTACACTTGAGATGAGTTGCAGTAGAGAGAAGTCAGATCAGAAAGCAATTAAACCAGCGTTCAATGTTCACTCATAAATTAAAAGGAAAGAGCAAAGACAAGTCGGTAAACAACCTGTCTTAACGTGATCTAGGAAAACCACATTCCGCCCAAACTTGTATTACAAATTTGGGCGGTTTTTCCATATCAGGTATTCATTTCCAGCCGAGCTTCATGGGGAAATCACTCCTGATTGGAGACAAGCATAGAGGGAAATGGAATTATGCGACGATTTACACCGCTCTTGGTGTGGTATTGAAGTGGCGCTTGAACTCACGACTAAATTGAGATGGACTTGAATAACCCACTCGACGCGCGGCATCACTGATTCGCAACCCTTCAAGTTGAATCAGCTCTTTGGCTTTGTTGAGTCGCACTTTCTTTAGGTATTGAAGGGGTGATTCAAAGGTAACGCTACGAAAAGCGCTGTGAAACGCAGACACGCTCATGTTTGCTTCTTCAGCCAGTGATTGAACCGTAATGGTTTGATCGTACTCTTCGTGTACCTTTGATAAGGCTTTTGCTACGCGCGCATAGTGCCCATCATGATGTGCGAGGTCAAAAAGAACACGCCCTTCTGAGCCAGTCAGCGCTCGATAGACAATTTCAGTCACAATCGCCTCGCCTAAAATGTTCGCTTCGATGTCGCAATGGAGCATTTTTACCAATCGCTTAAAGCTTTCTAGCATCGGCTCTTCCATTGGTGTTGATTCTAGGCCGCTCGCATTCTGTTTATCCTTATTGCAGTAACTCTCAAGAAAGCCTTGGTCTTCAAGCTTTTTGACTAAGGTATGTAAGCGCTGTGAACCAATATCAATCGATAACCCTAGCAGCGGCTCTCCATCAACAGGCAATGCTTCGCACTCCAATGGCATCGGTACACCAACAACCAGATAATCACCTGCCGCATAGGTTACTGGCCTTTCGCCAATGTAGATGTTCTTCTTACCTTGCCCTAGCATGATGATGCCAGACTGATAGGTAAAAGGCTGACGATGGTTACCACGACTACTTCTGTACAGCCAGACACCTTCAATACCCGTTTCTCTGATCCCTTCTAGATCATCCCAACCTTTATATTCAACATAAGATTGTAGTAACTGTGCGAGTGTCTTCATAAGTGGTTATTTTCCGTGCGAATTACGAGTCGAAAGCGATTAGAGAATAACAAGATTGGAGAAATAGGCAATTTATTTGGAGGAATAGTCCTTCATGAACCCCATTCAGTGTACTAATATGCAAATATAGAAATTGAGCAATGAATCCAAATAATAAATTCAGCTTTACACAAGGAAACTATGATGCAATTTACTTACGTTAACCCTACTGTTATTCATTTTGGTAAAGGCCAAATCAAGGCTATCAGCCAAGCGGTTGATACTTCTAAAAAAGTACTGGTTATCTACGGTGGCGGCTCCATCAAAAAGAACGGTGTTTACGACCAAGTTGTTGAGTCTCTGAAAGATCACTCTTGGATTGAATTCTCAGGTGTCGAAGCCAACCCAACTAAAGAAACGCTAGATAAAGCGGTTGCCATTGTTAAAGAGCAAAACGTTGAATTCATTATCGCCGTTGGTGGCGGCTCAGTAATCGATGGTTCGAAATACGTTGCTGCAGCAGCAAAATACGACGGTGACGGTTGGGATATCCTAGCAGGCAAGCACCAAGTTACCGAAGCAACACCAATCGGCGCAGTTTTGACTCTTCCGGCAACGGGTTCAGAGTCAAACATGGGCGCGGTAATCACCCGTAAAGAGACTCAAGAAAAGCTGGCGTTTATGCACCCTGCAGTTCAACCTAAATTTGCAGTCATGGACCCAGACGTCATGAAGTCTCTACCAGAGCGTCAGCTAATCAATGGTCTTGTCGATGCTTGGGTACACGTTTGTGAGCAGTACATCACTATGCCAACAGACGCGATGGTACAAGACGGCTATGCAGAAACGCTACTAAAGAACCTACTTGTTCTGGGTGGGCAATACGACGAGCGTGATAACGACGCATGGCGTGCAAACCTAATGTGGACGGCAAACCAAGCGCTGAATGGTCTGATCGGTACTGGTGTTCCTCAAGACTGGGCAACACACATGATTGGCCACGAATTCACAGCACTATGGCATGTAGACCATGCTCGCTCTCTAGCGATTGTTCAACCTTCACTACTTCGTAACCAGATTGAAGTGAAGCGCGGCAAGCTAGAGCAAATGGGTCGCAACGTATTTGGTCTTGACGCAGGTGCTGACTTAGCTGAGCGTACCATTGATGCAATCGAAGCGTTTTACCACAGCCTAGATGTCGCCACTCAATTCGACGGCTATGAAGCAAGTAAAGAGAACGCAATTGATAGTGTTATCGCTCAACTAGAATCTCACGGTTATGTACAGCTGGGTGAGAACCAAGCTATCACGCCAGAAAAGACACGTGAAATTCTAGAATCAGCTATTCAATAAAGATGTAAGGCTAAGCCAAAACGAGTTACTCAGTCTGAAAAATAGGTCGTTAGATAAGTGGTAGGTTTTCAAACTGTTAGATGATTGGTAAATCGCTTGAACGTTAGTGAATTGCTTAAAGGTTAGTAAACCACTTGGTCATTTGTAAACAATGCCTCCAAACGACTTTTTTCATAACAGATTGAACCCATTGCTTTGTTCTTTCGTAATCAAGGAGCAGCGTCCATTTCGGGCGCTGCTTTTTATTTGTCCAAACGATATAACGAAATTCTCATAAGCTCTTAATTTTATGTGCAATCATATTTCTATATTGTTAAGGTAATTCATTCCGTAACTAAAGATGTACTTCAATTTGAACGCAACTTCGAAGATGGTTAAGTTTACGTCACTTAACAAGTGGTATGGTGATTACCATGCCCTGAAAGACATTGATTTGAGTATCCAGCAAGGTGAAATTGTGGTGGTTTGCGGCCCTTCTGGTTCGGGTAAATCGACACTAATTCGCTGTATTAACCAATTAGAGCCTTTTGACTCCGGTGAACTCAGTGTCGTCAACCAAACACTACCTTGTAAGTTCAAAACTCCCGGTCAAGTTGGAATGGTTTTTCAGCACTTCCACCTCTTTCCACACCTTACTGTACTTGAAAACCTTACTTTATCACCGATTCGAACATTGAAAATGAGCCAATCTGATGCGGAAGCCTTGGCGATGCACTATTTAGAGCGCGTTCATATCGCAGAGCAGGCACATAAGTACCCTGTTCAATTATCCGGTGGACAACAACAGCGCGTCGCTATTGCACGCTCCCTATGCATGAAGCCAGATTTACTGCTGTTTGATGAGCCGACATCAGCGCTCGATCCTGAAATGATCAACGAAGTACTCGACGTAATGGTTGAGCTGGCTGAGGAAGGCATCACCATGGTGTGTGTTACCCATGAAATGGGGTTTGCTAAGAAAGTCGCTGACCGAGTGATTTTCATGGATGAGGGTGAAATTGTGGAATCCAACACGCCGATTGAGTTGTTTGAAAATCCTAAGCATCAGCGTACTCAAGCCTTCTTAAACCAGATACTTAGTTATTGATGATCATTCGAATTTTAAAACCAACGCTCTCAGCCCTATTGCAGATCATCGTGCTCGTTGCTGCTGTAAGCTGGATTCTAGATTCTGGCGCGCAAGCCATGGGCTACCGCTGGCAGTGGGAGCGAGTGCCGGACTACATTGCATTCTATGAAGATGGTGAATGGTGGCCTGCAGAGCTAATTGAAGGCTTGTTCGTCACCATCAAGATATCCTTATTAGCTCTCATCGCGACCTTATTGATTGGTTTAACCACAGCGCTCCTTCGAAACTCGAATTCGATCGTAGGTCGAGCCATAGCAGGTGGCTATGTTGAGTTAATTCGTAACACACCACTTCTAGTACAGATCTACCTACTCTACTTTGTATTTGGCCCCGTCATAGGGTTAGATCGCTTTAGTACGGCGGTTCTTGCTCTTGCATTGTTTCAAGGTGCTTACACCGCCGAGATTTTCCGTGCAGGCCTAAACGGCATCGCTAAAGGTCAGTTCGAGGCGGCGCAATCATTAGGCCTATCTAGGACGTTTACCTTTTGGGATGTGGTACTGCCACAAGTTATCCAAAGAACTTTGCCACCGCTGACCAATGAAGTGATTTCTCTAATCAAGAACTCTTCTATCGTGAGTGTGATGGCGATTTTCGATCTCACAACAGAGGCGCGTAACATTGTCTCTGAAACTGCCATGCCGTTTGAGATTTGGTTCTCTGTGGCACTTATTTATCTTGCGTTAACTCTTTCACTTTCTGCCATCGCTGCTTGGCTTGAGCATAAGCTCGGAGCTAATTGGCGCACACAATAAGGAAATATCAGCATGAAGCTATTTAAATCAGCCATTACCGCGCTTTTAGCGTTAGCCGTCAGTTTGCCGACGTTGGCTTCTGAAACACCAAACCTCGATAAGATCAACGATCGTGGTTCACTGCGCGTGGGCATGTCGACCTTCGTTCCGTGGGCAATGCGAAACAAGCAAGGCGATCTTGTGGGCTTTGAGATTGATGTGGCTAAGCGTCTCGCAGAAGATTCAGGTTGGAAGGTTGAGTTTGTTCCAACAGCTTGGGACGGCATTATTCCTTCTCTGCTTTCTAAAAAGTTTGATGTGATCATCGGCGGTATGTCGATCACTGAAGCGCGTGCTAAGAGTGTTCTTTTCACAGAACCTTATTCTCACTCTGGCGTTCAGCTTGCTGCTAACAAGGAATTGGCGAAAGGTTTCTCTCAAATCTCTGACTTTGACTCTCGCCGCGTAAAAATTGCAGCTCGCCGTGGTGCATTCACCGTTCAAGTTGCTCGTGAAACCTTCCCGAAAGCAAAAGTTCTTCAGTTCGATGACGATGCTCAAGCATTCCAAGAAGTGCTAAATGGTAACGCGCATGCTGTTATTGCTTCGAGCCCAAAACCTGAACATGAGAGCATTAAAAACTCAGACACTCTGTTTATTCCGTTCACAGAGCGCCTTTCAAAAGGTAACGAGGCCTTTGCTGTACGCCTAGGTGAAACCGACAAAGCGGAATTCTTCAACAAATGGATCCAAGCGCGCACTGAAGATGGCTGGCTACAAGAGCGTTACGAGTACTGGTTCTCAACGCTAGATTGGCAAGATCAGATCGCTCAAGGTCAGTAATCAGAATTAGCGCTCTGAGCAAACTCTAAGCTCTAAGCTCTAAGCTCTAAGCTCTAAGAAAGACAAACACAGCGGCCAGTTAGTTGTCTGGCCGCTACATAATTGAGTTTCAAAGTGGGTTCTGTGAGCCTACTTCGAAACAAAAATTATCATGTATGAATCTACACATAGGTTACCAGTGACGGATACAAGCCCTCTCATAGCAACCAAACCTAGCCCGCAAAGCAAAGCTTGGTACCAACGTCTTAATCTTCTTGATGGCGTACTGCTTCTTCTTGTCGGCCTTTTTTCTGGTTGGCTTTACTATCGTTCTTCTGTTGGTATCAACTATCATTGGCGCTGGGAAGATGCGTTTAACCTCATCTTCATTCCACCGTCTGAAGGCAGCATTCCGTATTTCTTTCAAGGCTTAATAGCGACGTTGCGCCTGAGTCTATGGAGTATGGTGTTAGCACTCTCTGTGGGGATAGTGCTCGGCGTGGCACGTCACTCATCCATTACCGTTTTCCGAACATCTGCATTGTTGTTTATTCAACTGGTTCGTAATATTCCACCTTTAGTGTTCGTGTTCATTTTCTACTTTTTTATTTCTAATCAGCTCATTCCCTTACTGGGGCTAGAAAGCCTATTACGCGATCACAACGGCGAGATAAACGCTCTGCAGAGCTTCCTATTCGGCCCCGCTAACCTTTGGGAGAATCTAGCCTCGGGTGTTATCTGTATCGGTTTGCTCTCGTCTGCCTATATCGCAGAAGTGATTCGAGCAGGGTTAGAGAGTGTCCCGAAAGGACAATGGGAAGCAGCGGATTCATTAGGGTTATCAAGCTTTTCTAAATACCGTTTCGTGATTGGTCCACAAGTACTCACAGCAATTACCCCACCTCTTGCAGGGCAAGCAATCTCTCTTGTCAAAGATACCTCCATCGTCTCTTTGATCTCGATTCAAGAGATGACGTTTGTAGGAACAGAAATGGCAAACTCATCGGGGCTCATCTTTGAAATTTGGCTGATTGTAGGCGCTGTCTATTTTGCCCTATGCTTCGCCCTATCTCGCCTATTCAAATGGATTGAATTGCGCTCTCGCGTCTATCTCAATCGCTAGATAAAAAAATGGCCTTAAGCAGATCGCTTAAGGCCATTTCGCAACAAAGAAAGCTAACGTTCGTTTAGCGCCCAAGCCAATTCAATACCGATACTTATGGGGATAAATAAGTATTGAATGAGCGTTAGCCTCCTTGCATGCATCTTTGATATTAGTTGCTATCTATCAGATACACACACCTGTTGCGAAGTAAACACACTATTAGAACTGGTATGCGGCAGACAATTTGTAGTTACGACCTGGTTCATAGTCGTCTAGCACAAAGCCACGAGCAGTACCTGAGCGAGACGCATGAGACGTGTAAAGTTCGTCAAATACATTATCTATACCGAACGTAACCGATAAACCCTCAATATTATTTGGTACCCATTGCGCATATAGGTTATGTACGTCGTAACCTTCTTTGATTGGAGCACCATCAGCAACGTTAGTTTCATCTTTCACTAAGATAGAAGTCCAACCAAAGATCGTATCTAGCGACTCCGCTTGGTAATCCAGTGTTAGCGCGATGCTGTCACCCATATCGATACTGCGACCGTTACCACCCGGTACATAACCGCCCGTCTCTTTATTGGTGGTGTCTGAACGAGAGTAAGAAAGCTTACTGTTGAACATGTCGTAGCCGTAAGACACGCTAGCCTCGAAGCCTTTGATTTCAACATCGCCTAGATTGTAGATAAGGTAAGTCTGGGTAGCACCTTGGTATGCCTCCACAATGTAGTCATCAATATCCGTTTGGAAGACCGTCACATTTGCGCCCAAGAAATGATCGTCAATGTACTTGTTGAATCGAACACCACCTTGTGTGTTCAAGCCTGTTTCTGGTTTGATGTCGTCTGCTAGGTAGGCAACATCTTGGTACGCGATAAAGCTTTCAAGAAGCTCAGGGCCTTTGAACAGAGAACGCGCACTTGCGAACAGCGTCCAATCTTGCGTGACATCCCACTCCGTCGCCAATGCCCATGTTACGTCATCGAAATCATCGGTACCGGTTTCCGCTTTACGTTGATAGTCATCAAAGCGCAGGCCAGCAGTCACAGAAAAGTTATCGGTAAAGTAGAATTGGTCTTCAACAAACAAAGCCGTAGAAATCGCAGATTCATCCATGAACTTGCTGCTGCCATAGTAAGCGCTAGATGTCTTATCCATGTAGTCGAAGCCATAGGTTGCTCGATTCTCAAAGCTCGCGATGGTGAAGTCAGATTGCACTTTCGCCGTTAGGCCAAAGTTTTGGTTTTTCGCTTTGTTCTTCGACTGACGATTACCCGGCCACGCAGGAGCCATCACAGATTCATCACGCACGATCTCTGTCATGGTGTTATAAAGTGTGACATCTGCTTGGTGTGTATCGCCACGCATTTCATAGCTTAGAGTGACGGTGTCACGGTCATAATCCGTTGGGATCAGCTTATCACTCGACAAGCCTTCGTTTGCACCACCTGACATATCAGGACGTGGGCTGTAATCGCCGCTGTCACGATATAGGTCGTAAGCTAATTCAAAACGGTGCAGATCACTTGGCTCGTAACCAATTTTACCAAGAATGTTGTAGACGTCACCCGCAGCACCAAAGGTCTGATTACCATCGCCATCTTCAAAATCGTCACGGCTAACGAAGTTACCATAAACCATCAGGTCAATAGTATCCGTCGGGGTGCCATATACGGTTAGTGAGCCTTGCTGGCTGTCATTGGTCGCGTAACCGCCGTATACTCGCGCACCAAACTGTTCATCGTAACGAAGTAGATCTTTTGCGTCTTTTGTTTCAAAGTAAACCGCACCACCTAGACCATTTTGCGTCACAGAGTTGTTACCCACCTGAATGTCAGCAGACTTCAAGATATCTGGGTTCAGCGTCAAGTTACCAATGTGGTGGAACATGTTCGCGTGTTGCGACGCTCCATCTAAACGAATGTCTAGATCTGTCTCACTCAAACCACGAATCGTAATACGTTGGTTTACTGAGTGAGTTCCCCCCACATCCACACCGGGAATGTCACGCAGCAGATCTGACATATGATCCGCCTGTTTTAGTGACATGTCCTCAGACACCATAGACTCTGAGTTACTCGATACCTTAGTCCCCCATACAACCACCTCTTCGAAGTGTGAAGTCGTATCGTCGGCAAAGGCTGGGCTAGCGATAGCCGCGCCAATTGCGAGGCATAATGTTGAGCGCTTAATGGTCAAATGGATTGGGCTTTCCATAAATTCTGTTCCTAGATATAAATGATAATAATTCTCATGTATAATATGAGTCGAGTTTATAAATGGACAGGCGATTCACTTATGCAAAATCGCACAGGTGTTATGAGGAAAGGTCAAATGGGTGAAGTGGTTTCAAAACGAGCTAAAATGGGCAAAGTTACTCTGACCAAAAAGCTTGAGCAGACAGAAAAGCAGATCATTGTGACACAAGGTCAGCCTAAACAGACTTCACTTGCCGAAGGTAAGTTCCTCTCTTATCAATATAATGACCAGATTTTTGTCCATGGTGGGCGATGTGTAGAGTTGGTCGATACTAAAATTGTATCGACCGCACATGCAGCCGTCTTAGTAACCATTCTATTAGAAGGTAAGCTGTCGTTTGGCTACGACGACCTCGAATTTAACCTCGATGCATCCGAGAAACCGCAAGGTGTTGTTGTGAATCTCGCAAAGCCAGCCAACTTTCGTCGTGCGATGATCGCCAACAACCACCTAAATAAAATCAACATCTTAGTTAAGCAGTCGTGGTTTGAAGCACGTATGAACGAAGCGTGTACAAGTCGTAATTTTATTAAAACTCACACCGCTAATTACTACCTAAACATCACGGATCAAATACTGGCTCTTGCGCAGCAACTTACCACCAGTTCGACTCCTGACGACTTCCACCAAAAACTGCATATCGAAACTTTAACCCAGCAACTCTTGGCGAACTCACTCTCTCAGCTCCCTCTCTCTTGTTGTCAGGTGTGTCATAATGATCGCAAGAAAATCACCCTATCGAAAAATGAAGGTGATATGCAAAACAAGAGTAATGATGAGCGCATTGAGGAAATGATCAGCTTTATTGAGGTGCACTTGGATCAAGATTTAAGCCTAGAGCTGCTTGCTAAACAGTTCTCTATGAGTGTCTCTAACATTCAAAGGCGCTTCAAGCAATCTTATAACATGACCATCAATGGCTACATTCGTTTTAGGCGCCTTGAAATCGCGCGCCAGCATTTGGAAAGAGGTCTTGTATCCATTACTGAAGCTGCTTACGAAGCGGGCTATCAACACCCATCAAACTTTACCAACGCCTTTAAAAAGACCTTTGGTATGCCACCCCATGAGGTTACTGTGCGGGCCTAGCTCGTATTGAAGAAAATAATGGCTTAAACATACCGTAATCTAACACGGGATTGATTTAGCCAATTCAGAGGTGAGCCACTGGCTGAACTGTTCCTCTTTATTGGACAATGTCCCCTGCTCTGCAAGCAATACATAGTTAAAACCAGACTGCACAAAACCAAACGGCGCAATCAAATTACCTCGTTTCAAATCATCTTGCACTAACGGGTATGAACCAATCGCTATGCCTAGCCCATCGACAGCCGCCTGCAAGCAGAAATAGAAATGCCCCATCGTATGACAAGAGGATGTTTGTTTTAGGGCGACCTCAAACTTCTCGAGGCAAAGGTCAGTATCTATGTCTTGGTGCAGACCGACTGATGTTTTGTCGAAATGCGTAAGCCAATTCCTCCAAGCCTCGGGACGAGTCTCACTGTGCAAACATTTAAACCCACTTTCCAAACTGATCAGCCCCGACGACGAGTGTGAGATTTCTTCCCAGTACTGCGGAGAACACACGGGCCCAACCCACTCTTCAACTAAGCATCGTTTTTGATAGTTGTGCACGGTAGCAAAATCGTCTCGACGAATGGCTAATGAGAGTCCGGACGCCCCCAACACAACAGGTCCACCAGCCGTAGATAAACGAACATCAATACCCGACGATGCAAAGAAATCCGATATTCTCGGCATTAACCAGCGCATGGTCAACGTTGGCTCACAAGACACTTCTAATACATTATTACTCTGTTGGCTCAACACGTTAATGCCCGCTTGCAGTGTTGAGAATGCTTGTTCGGTATAGCCTTTAAGTAACTCACCCTCTGTGGTTAAACTCACCCCACGTCCCTGCTTATAAAACAATGGGCACGCTAAGTGCTCTTCCAAGACTCTTATCTGCTTACTGACAGCACCGTGAGTAATGTTGAGTTGTATTGCGGCTTCGCTGTAGCTCCCAACGTTGGCCGCCACATTGAACACTTGAAAGGCTTTTAGGTGTCTCATCTGTGAATTTTTCTCACATATTATTAGAATTCTTTTCGATTATAGTCAGCCAAAAGCCCGCATACAATAGCGCCTCTATCACAATAAGAGTCAATTCATATGGAACTAATCAGTCTAGCTATCTTAGGTATTTTAATCGTCATAAGCCCCGGTGCTGACTTTGTTTTAGTATTAAAGAACAGTATCAATCTCGGTAGAAGAGCGGGAATACTGACCGCTGTAGGTATCAGCCTTGCGATTGGTGTTCATATTAGCTATTCGATGTTAGGGATCAGTTACCTAATCTCACAAAATGAAGCGCTTTTCCATGCTATTCGTTACCTAGGCGCAGGCTACTTGATCTATTTAGGGCTGAAAGGGATCTTTGCCAAAGAACAAGCTTCGCCAGATATTAATCAAACTGAAAAAACTAAGCAGCGCTATATAGCTCAAGGCTTTTTCTGCAACGTGCTAAACCCAAAAACAATGCTGTTTTTCTTAAGTATTTTTAGTCAGCTGATCACCAATAACCCAACAGATAACGCATTCGCACTGGGTTACGGTGTCTATATGATGGCACTGCACATGGCATGGTTTGCGCTAGTGGCGATTCTCTTTACATCACCTCTGTTACAAGGTTGGTTAAATCGCTTCAAGCAGCGTCTGAATCAGGTTTGTGGAGCAGGTTTAGTGCTGTTCGGTTCTGCGCTTGCATTGAAGTCATAAGCACCGAAGTCATAAGCACTTAAACATAAAGTAAAACGAGTCACGACAAATCTAGGCGATGACAAGTTTGACGATGACCAGCTTTAGCAATAGTACATTTGCCAAAGCTGGTCATCGCTTGATCTTCCAGTCAATCAACAGTTGCTACTTTCTTTATTTCTTAGCTTCTTAACTTCTTAGCTGAAGGAAAACAGAGGAAGGTCATCACTATTAGGAAAGACTTGGTTTAACTGTACTGAGGTTAGCGACAAGTGTGCGGCAAGCGTACCTTTTATCACGGATCTCATGTCTGTTGTCGGTTGCAAATCTCTTTGCTGATACAGCTGACTGCTTGATAAACCGGGCCATTGGGTATGTACCTGCCCCCCCTTGATAGCTCCGCCAGCAATAAACATCGCATTGCCCGTACCGTGATCCGTCCCTTTTGTACCATTTTCAGCTGCAGTTCTGCCGAACTCACTGGCAACCATAATGACAGTTCTATTCCAACTGCTGCCAAGAGAGCTTCTTAGTGAGGCTAAACCTGTATCTAACGCTCTCAACTGATTAGCTAGCCGACCCTTCTCGGCACCTTGGTTTGCGTGGGTATCCCATCCACCAAGTTCCAGCGCCGCAATATTTGGTGCATCGCTTGCTGCCAATATATCGCCAGTCTTATCCATCAGGGATTTAAACTGCTTGCCAACGCTTTCATCCCCAACTAGCTGATCGACCTTCATAACGCTATCAAAGTTGGCAGATAACATTTCGTCACTCTGGAACATTTCTGCAAGTAACTCTGTCTGCTTATCTCGCGTTTTGAGCTTATTCGGATACCAACTCGCTACCTTAGACCCACCTTGCATAATCAAAGGCAAGCCTGAATCGATCGCGATCCCTTCATTTTTTGAGTCATCTAATGCAATCAAGCGGTTCAGCCAACCATCAGTGTGGAAAGGATCATCCGTGCCATTTTCAAGCACCTTTTGTCCATCAAAATGAGAGCGAGAACGATATGGCGTAGAACAAGCTTGAACCACACTAAACTCACCCGCTTTGAACCATTTATGAGATTGTGTCATTGCTGGGTGAAGACCAAAGAAGTCATCAAGTAGCAATAGTTGCTGTTTCTTCAAGCCAATGTTGGGTCTCAGTGCAAGGTAGTCTTTATCTCCATAAGGCACAGCGACATTCAAACCATCCATTGCGCCGCGCAAGGTGATCCAAACAAAGATGTTCTTAGAGTGAGTTTGTGCAAATAGTGGAAAAGGACACAAAGCAGTGACGCTACAGGCAGTCGCAATGGTTAAGAACTCGCGTCGGTTATAACGATTTATACTCATAACGCCTCCTATCGGTACTGAAATTGTGGGCTAAGCCAAAGCAAAGCAAGCTTCATCGGCACACCATCGGCTTTTGACATTGCAATCGCCGTATGTTCATCAAGCGCATTGGGGTACAAGGTCTGAGTGACTTCTTGCAGTAGCTTTTGTGGTTTGATGTTGGATTGTTTGGCCGACTTCACTGCCAAATTAGCCAGTCGATTAGCGACCTGCATTCTTTGGGTCAAGGCTGAAGGGCTATTGTAATCACTGTCTCGATCCGACCAACCAGCTGGAGAGCCCGGTTTATAAGGCGGCTGCCCCAAGGCGTTTAAAGTATTAAGCGCTTGTTTCTCGGTCAGTGTGATATTACCGCTTCTCACCACCGCAAATAACCACTCTTTGGGCGTACGAAAACGCACGGGCGACGTAACCTGTATCTTCTCACTATCAATCAGAACTTGATACATCGGCATGAGCTGCCCTTTCGCACGGACAAACGCTTGAGCCATCTCGTCCGCTAGCGCTTCTGGAACACTCCCCAAGAAATGAAGACAGAGTTTTCGCGAGAGGTGCTGCGCCGTATTGGTATGAATCGCTAAGTCTGCAAGACACCGCTCGCCTTGCTTAATCCCTGATTGACTGTAACGCCGCCCCAACAGATTCACGCTACCGGGCTCATGGGTCGACTCTGAAAAGCGAAACCCCACATTAGGCGATTTCATTTTTACGCCCCAACCCGATATTGCCTTAGCAAGCTCTGAGACATCTTGCTGGGTATAACCACTGCCTACGCCAAGTGTGTGCAGTTCCAAAATCTCTCGAGCTAGGTTTTCATTCAGCCCTTTCCCTCTGCGTTTTCCCACTTTGGAATTAGGACCAATAGACTGTTGGTTATCGAGATAGATGAGCATTGCCGGATGCTTAGTCACACCCTGCAGCATCTCATTAAACCCGCCATTCCAAGAGGAACGAATAACATCATTTTCGATATGTGCCGCCAAAGGTAATAACCTGCGATTGTCGACTGAAATAGCGAAATGGTTGCTCCAAAATTGGATCAATCTCTCTTGAAAGCCCAAAGGCGTATGAATACTTTGCTGATAACGGGCTTCGACTTGCTGGCGATAATTGGTTCGGAAAAACTGCTTAGTTTGATCTTTTATCATCTTCATTTGGTCGGGATCTTTCTTCGCAGCATTTCGCTTACTTCCCTGCTCGCCCAACTGAGTCAGTATCACCTCTGTACTCGGCAATGTTTTAAGCCTCGGATGCGTATAAGCCGAACGCAATAGTTGTTCTGATAACGTGTAGAAACGATCCTGACCAAGCCTAGGTCCGAACCCGAACCTTTGCTCAGTGACTATCTCTGATGTTGGATAATAGCTCATTGCGATACTCCCTATTCGCCGCTGTTTAAGTGTAATAGGAAATGAGCAAATTGGCTGAGCACTCAGGCGCACACCGACCCAAGGGTCGCAGGACAGAGATTGCGTTAACGTTTTGGTGACGCGGGAGTGTAAACAGAAAGGAGACAAAGAAGCGAGTGGTGCCAGCCAATCAACAAGCACCACCAATAATAACTACCGCTCTACTTTTGGTGAGTAGATAGAGTATGCAGTAATTTGACCCGCCACGATGGCCGAGAACATGAACAATGCCGATAAACCAATACTTGGAATTGGAAGAATGGACTGCTCAAATACCGACTGACTGGCACTCACCAACACGCGGCTACCCGGAACCAAAATAATGATACCTTGGACAATATAGATTGAACCCGTGAGGTCCATCTTCTTAGCAATCCAAGTACCGTATAGGGTAATCAATACGGTTGTCACCCAAGTGCCGACAACCCAGCCGCTATCAAAACCTAAGTAGAATGGTCCCCACATACCCAGTACAGCGACAGGCAAACCTAGCAAAATATCTTTTGGTCGGGCATTAAACATCACACCAATCGAAACCGAGATCAGTACAAGACCCGATACGTGCATCCACGTCGGTACTTCATTGGTATAAGAGATAGAGACCGCCTGCCCCCATAACGCCTCACCAATGTTTAACCCCATAACAATACCGACAAAGAGTTTAATCAGGGTAAGTGCGCTCTGCCCGAGTAAGCTTGTCCCCGAGACCAGATCGTTAAACGCCAGACATTCTAACGAGTTAGCGATCGACAATCCGGGCACAAACAGAACAATCGAAGCGATACACAAGGCCCATACAGGAACTGGTAAGCCAGTGCTGGCAAGGAAGGCTACAAAAATACCGGTGATTAAAGCAGCAATGAATTCAACGGCAATAGCACGTCGCCCATGACAAACCTGCTGACATAACCACACCATTAGTCCCAACAGGACAGAAAAACCTACGGCCTCCAAAGTGCTACCAACCAACATTAAGTATGCCGGTGGTATACCCATGTTCGCTAAAGCAGTCACAAACTTCGAATAACCAACGGGCTCCGGGACCGGTTCACTACTCGGTTGGTTAATACGGATGATCGTATTCGCTAACAGACTCAAGTTAATTGAAGCAGGTTTTAGACGCTTCAAAATAACCGCATTGTTGTCATCAGGAAATTGGTAGTTAATCGCCGTTGGTGTCGCTTGGATCATCACATCCACACCATGCTTTTTCGCATAGTGTTGTGTGTATTTTTCGAGCTTGTAAGGAGCACAGCCACTGCGATGCAGAGTGTCGCCGATTTCAACAATTTTGTTAATTCGATACTGGGAAGGCATGGACGTTATAGAGGTGAAAAAATATGCGGCAAATGTAACAAACGTGAGCCAAATTGACGAGTAATTTGGGTGAATTAGTTACTCATTTCTCTACTTTTTTTCGCACAACAAAAATAATATCGCACGACATACCTCTTTATAGTTATCAATCATATCAATGCCATATAGACGCCTGAATCATTCACAAACCAATCCCAACCATAAGTGAGACTTTGCTCACGCAGAATAGTCCCTTAAAAGGCCATAACGAACAAAAAAATAGCGCAACGGTGATTATGCGACCACTTAGCATAAAAATAGGGAAAAAAAGGTTTCGTTTTCAGTTAGATGTGGCATTATCGATCTCGTTAAGACGATGTGCGTGCATCGTATAATGGCTATTACCTCAGCCTTCCAAGCTGATGATGCGGGTTCGATTCCCGCTGCACGCTCCAAGTTTTAATCCTGCTTAGTCTTTCTCAATAAGACAATAAGCGTGCATCGTATAATGGCTATTACCTCAGCCTTCCAAGCTGATGATGCGGGTTCGATTCCCGCTGCACGCTCCAATACTCCCAAACCATGCAAAAAATAACTCTGCAACATTACTCACTCAACGGTTCTAAATTACTTTTCCATCAATAGTAACAAACTCATATGAGGAATGCTCACAAGCTTCGAAAACTCATACTCTTCAAAACCATTTCATAATCTTAATCAATATCTCGCTTTTGGCTTTGTGTTAGTGTTCGCGCATTAGAAGCAATGTCGTAATAATAAAAATGTTAAAAAACAAAAACTTAAGCATAGATACCATTACAATGGCTCTGACTAAGGTCGAGAATGCCAACAAGATAGAGCTCAGTTCACTAAAAGGGTATGTAGAACAGCAACCCGCGCAAGCAATTATGAATTTCCAAGCCTTGAGCGAGGCAGAGTCTATCGACGATAAACTGAAAAAGATCATGAACGAAATGCCGCACCTTCGTGGCGATGCACACCATGTTCTTGAGGCTGCTATCCTGCTTCAGTAATGCGTCAGCTTTCACTCTGCATTTGTAGGTAAATGAGATTTATTTGCAACCGTATAATTGATAGTATAATTACATCGTTAGCGGAGGCATTGAGATGAAAGCAAAAAAGGCATTAAAAAAACTGTATAAGAAGGCGAACAAAAAATCGCCTTCAGCTTCCGCACAACTGTTAAAACAGCTCAAGAAAAAAACCGACTCTTCGCTGAATTCTGGGCCGCAACCATCACGCATTGATTCGTCATCAAAGGAACTCCAAGAGCTTGCTGAACAAGTTGCCATCAGCGCCGTCTCTGAATTAGCTAAACCACTTAGTCCAGTCATATCTTGGTTAAACGATGCACCCGTTGGTTTTGATATCTCAACCTCTCAACGTTCTGCTGCCAATACGTCAAGTTTAAGTCCAGTAAAACCCAACCAAACACTGAGCAATGTTTCTTCTATTGGACGACTTCCACTTAAGTCACCACCTTGTAAACGCTGCCCTGCTCTGCAAAACGGTTTATGCAAGTGTGCCGCGAAGAAGTTTCAACTCTCAGCATAGCTTTATCTCGGTAGGCTATTCTCGGCACTTAACAACGCCCACAAAAAAAGCAGCCAAATAAGGCTGCTTTTTCATGTTCAATAGATCGATTCAGCGATGTTACGCGATGCTCATGACCATACGGCTAACCGTTGGTCCCAGTAAACGATTTAATGCAATCGTCGTTGCTCCTTTCACAAGCGTCTTGGTTCCTGAAACCATCGCCTGTTCAACAAAAGAAGGTTTGTCACTGCTTTGAGTCCAGTGGTGGCTTTCTAATATCTCCAACAAGCTTTCACAATCCAACTCGTTCTTATCAAACTGAATCGCCACAGAACCAGCATATTTTTTGTGCTTAATCTCAAAGACTGCATCAATATCATTCAGCTGATTGATCAGTTTCTCAACCTCTGATGGGTGATCTTTAATATAGTCCGAACGAACTCTAAGTCTTTGATTTGTCTTGTGAATGTAAGTGTTCATCTTAGAAAGAACCTTAATGATAACCAATCTCAATAGCAACATATCATTAAACTTGATTCAGCGCAAAACATCTCTATTTAAAATGGCCAAATGTTAACTTTTAGTACCCATGTATTTTTTGTGCCTATTATACTCAAGTGTATGAAACAACATATAAACAAGGCCTTAAAGTTAAGGAAGTGGGTATCGATTGGCCATCATATCCCAGGACGAGTTCGTCTTAAGTACAAACTAGGGATCGTTGCTCAACTGGCGAGTTATCGTAGCGACGAGATAGAACAAGCGATTGCATCTGTTCCGGCATTTAAAAACTACAAGATCAACACTGCGACCGGCAGCATCGTTATCGAATATGACCCGTCATGTATTCAACCTAGCACCATAGACGCTCTATTTTCCGACTCTGCTGCAGATGCTGAGCAGGCATGTTACTCGCTCGCCGAGCAGCTAAACCTCTAAGGAGTGAACACCTTGAGTAATGAGACGAACAACCCCTATCAAGCGTATTACAACGCAATGTTGGATATGCAAAAGGAGATGGCAAATGCCTA
The DNA here is from genome assembly GCF_030248535.1 of Vibrio sp. D404a. Lineage (GTDB taxonomy): Bacteria > Pseudomonadota > Gammaproteobacteria > Enterobacterales > Vibrionaceae > Vibrio. The sequence goes on from NZ_JAHGAJ010000022.1 coordinate 112,214, forward strand.
TTTCGCTGCCCAGCAGAATGGTCAGTGGGATCCTAATATGCCTCCCCCAATGGGAATGCCACCCTTTATGATGCACGGTCAACCGATGCATCCTCAGTTTATGCACCCAGGAATGATGCCACCACATATGGCACATCCTGGTATGCCACCTCAATACAATCAGGCAAACGCCCCTCAAACGCCTCAACCAGAAGAGGAAAACAATGCCCTCTTTGAACAAGCACAAGCGATGCTCGATGGTGCACTAGGGGAAGAAGCAAATACATTCAAAGAGATATTAGGAAGTTTTGGTATGAGTGATAAAGAATTCTGGAAAGGCGCTATGGTCGGCGCAGCGGCGGCTTTGATCCTAAGCAACGACAACGTTCGTGGAAAGCTAATGGGACTGGTTTCTGGTGCTGGTGACATGCTTAAAAATGGTGGAGAAGCCGTGCGTGACAGCGCAGCCAACACCGCAAGCAGTGTCAAAGAGAACGTATCTACTGGCAGTGAGATCTTCAAAGACACTTACCAAGCGGGCAAGCAAGGCTATCAAGATTCAGTACAAAAACATAAAGCTGAGCCAGTCATCAAGCCACTGAAGCCGGGGCAAGAACCGACTGCACCGACTACTGATGCTGACACACCTGCAATTCAAGAGCAGTAATCATGAGCAATGCAACCAACAAGCTAAGCACTGCAAATCGAGCCATGCTCGTGGGCGCGATTGCGGGTGGTAGTGCTTCGTTGGCTAAACATTGGCAGCAACATAAATCAGGTCAGTTAGATACGAATACTCTGGCTGCCGAAGCGGCTAAAGACGCAATTAAAGCAGGTGCTATCGCAGGTTCAACGACTTATGTTGCAGAAAAAATGGCAGGACGCCCTGCGCTTTCTCTGATGACCATTCTAAGCGTGGGTGCTGCCGGCCTCTACCTACTTGACCAAACATCGGAACATAAAAATGAACAATAACAATCCTTACGGTTACCCGTACTACGGTTATCAGCAACCTGCTCAACCTACCACTGAGCAACCGCAACAATACAAGCAACAAAACAGCAAAACACATTTCGCGATGGGTGTTGCTGCAGGGGCTGCTGTCGCCTACCTGCTAACCAACAAGAAATTTAAGCAAGGTGTAACGGCAACTGGTGAAAAAGCTTGGTCTGCGGTACGCGGCGAAGTAGAAGAGCTGAAAGAGCGCTTAGAAGACACACAAGCAGAACTCGAATACTACCGAAATCTACACAAAGGCGACGAATGATTGGACTCCAGGTTAAGCACCACTTCCCTGGTCGAGTCAGATTTAAAGTCCCAGCGTTAAAGCAGTACTCAGACGTTGGAAGTTGGGTCAAGACGAGCCTGCTTGCTATTCAGGGTATTCGAGATGTGCGAGTCAATGAAGACGCGTACTCGATTACCATTGTATATGATGCTGAACTGATCAACGCCTCAAACGTTGAAGCTCGACTGACTCAATTAGACTTTGCCCTCGCAGAGCAGTCTGAGGCGGAGCACGAGTACACACGTGGTGATATCGCGATGAATGTCATCGGCACCATTGCTGCCGCATTGTTGCCAAATAAGTGGGCTGCAATCAGCACTGCAACTCTGATAGCACCCACACTGTTTGAAGGCGTAGGTGACCTTAGTAATAAAGATATCTCCGTAGAAGTGCTGGATGCCATAGCGGTTGGACTTTCTGCTTGGCGCGGTGATTATAGCACGGCCATGATGACTCAAAGTTTGATTAGCTTAGGTGAATACATGGAGCAGAAGACGAGCCGCAATAGCGACGAGCTACTTGCCGATCTTATGCGCCCTCAAGAAAGCACGGTTTGGTTAGTGTCCGATAAAGAGCGCATTCAGGTTCACTCATCTGAACTCAAGCCTGACGATGTGATTGAGTTAGGCCCCGGTGTCGCAATCCCAATTGATGGCACCATCCTGAAAGGCACGGCCTTGGTTAACCAATCTTCGCTTACTGGAGAAAATGTGCCTGTAAGGCGAGAACAAGATGCCGTCGTTTACTCTGGCACCAGCGTCCATGATGGCACTATTCAAGTGCGCGTTGATAAGGTAGGGAGTGAAGCTACCACCGCCAAGATCGCGAAACTGATTTACGATTCACTCAGTGAGAAAAGTGAGACACAGCAAGTCACACAAGATATGGCGAATCGCCGTGTAAAAATAACCTTGGGTATCGGTGCGGCTGTCTTTGCTTTAACCCAAGACATCAACCGTGTCGCCTCCGTTTTTCTTGTTGATTACTCTTGTGCGCTTAAGCTAAGTACACCAGTGACGTTTAAATCGATCATGTATCGAGCAGCATCACAAGGCATCTTATTCAAAGGCGGCTCTGCCATTGAGAAACTGGTTAACATCGATACTTGTGTGTTTGATAAGACCGGTACGCTTACTCATGGCGATATGGAAGTGACTGATGTAATCCCGCTTTGTAATCACAACAGTGCCCGCGATTTACTGGCAATGGCAGCCTCCGTGGAAGAGCACAGTAACCACCCTCTTTCACAGGCGGTGGTCAATGCAGCAAAACAACACGAACTGCCCCACATTGACCACGGTGAAGTGGAATATGTGATTGCCCATGGTCTAAAAACCACGCTTAATAATGAGCAACTCGTCATGGGTAGCCGTCATTTTCTTGAAGTGCATGAACAGGTCGACTTTAGTGAATATGAAGAGACCATTCGCCAATACGAAGCGCTCGGTCGACACCTGATCTTCGTCTCCTACCAAGGCAAGCTCATTGGCATGCTAGGGCTCAGAGACCACCTGCGTGAAGATGCAAAAGCAACCTTAGAGAGCCTTCGAGGTTTAGGCATAAACGAACTCATCATGATCACGGGTGACAGCCAGTTTAAAGCTCAGATCTTGGGTGACGAATTGAAGCTTGATCAAATCTTCGCAGAAGCCGTCCCATCGACTAAGTCGTCGATTGTTGAGTCTCTGCAGCGACAAGGTAAAAGAGTGATGTTTGTTGGTGATGGCGTGAACGATGCGCCTGCACTTACTGCTTCTGATGTGGGTGTTGCGATGTCTCAGGGGACTGAACTTGCGAGACAAGTAGCTGATGTTGTCCTGCTACATGACAAACTGTCCGCCCTGTCTGATGCTCGTGAGCTGGCAAATATCGCGATGGGTGTCATCCATTCCAACATCAAGCTCGCAGAGTACGTCAACAGTGGCATTATGCTCGCAGCAGCTCTCGGATATCTGAGCCCTGCGATGAGTGCCCTACTCCACAATGGCACCACGCTCTCGATTCTTGGACGTTCTGCCGCATTGCGTCACGGCTAATAGCGAATGACTAATGACTCCAGCTTAAAATAATGACCCTGAGCGAAAGTCTGAAACCAACAAAGCCCTGCATCATCTGCTGGGCTTTCAATTATTGCGTAGTTTCTATTTAAGGCCCTACGACAATTCTTGGCGAAATAACAATGGGTTGCGCTAAGTTAAGAACCACTGGAGTTAAGGCTTTCGTTACCCTTGCAAGAGTAATCATAGTTGGTGCGATGTTAATGCTCTTGGTAGGAACAGGCACTTTTACTCTGGAAAGTTGTTGTGTTGCGGTACATCCCGTCATTGAGATAAGACCAACCATAGCTACTAGAATTTTGTTTTTGATTTTCATTGTTTTGTCCTTAAATCTGAGTCCGATATTCGCGAGGGGATAACACTATCAACCACTCCTCGTACCACTGGATTTAAGGATGCATTCATAAGTCAGATATTAAAACCAAAATCAATCAAGTCACTTATAATGACACTCCAAGTCTTATAAAATGTTACTTAGGATTGATATAATCAATATTATCAAACATATCAAAGTGCCAGCGCCTTAAGGCAATAATCAAAGACGTTCCATTTCGATCACTCATATCAAGCTCATTGTCACCATGACAAGCGCTATAGAACTCTTCAACTAACTTCTGTAAACGAAGTTGGAACTTCTGATTGGTGTGCGGTGACATTAAACCGGTCGACATTAGTAACTTTTCATCTTGTCGACTAAAGTGACTTTGAAAAAACTCTGGTAGCACTTGAGTTAAAAAGAAGGTTTGAATAGGGCCTCCTGCTATCCAATCAAAGTTGGGCGACAACAATAACCTAATACGGTTGTCAGGCATCAACTCCAATACCCCTATCCTGTCGAGCTCAATCAGCTTTTGCATCAGCAGCTGTTTATTGATGTTGTAGCGTTCGATGATCTCGTTAAGTTGAAATCCATTCAAGACGCAAACCGATACCATCAATAGCGCTTTGTCTGACACTATCTGTTGTTCTTGTTCAAACGTTAAGCTCTGGAGGTTTTTCTCTGCGTTTGCAGCTAGCTTAACTAGTTCACATATATCCATGCTGATCAGTTCGCAAATCGCACTTAGCCTCGCCAAGCTGATGTTATTGCCGTCTGCAAGCAGCCTTTTCACCGAGCCTTCACTTAAGTCGAGCTTAATCGCGATGTCTTGATAGTGGATATCATGAAGTTTGAGCTGCTTTTTCAACTCTTTAATAATGGATTGTGTTCCTGACATATCGTTTCTTTGCTTATTAACAGACGCATCAGCTTTATAAATTAGCAAACCAAACGCGTTAAGGAACCAATTGGGCTCAAGAGTGGGTTATTTTGTGAGACGGGCGACAAGAATACAGAAAAACAGCCCAATCGGACTGTTTTTCAAAGAGTTACACAAGCAACAACACAGCTATCACTAAACGAGGATATATGGTTATATAGCCGCTAACTGAGCTTTTCGGTCTTTGTTAACAACGCAGAAATTACCACGTTTGGTTCGGCACTTAGAGCAGCGTTCGCACTCTACTGGAGCACGGTCACCTTCTTGCCAACGTTTGATGAGTTTGGGCTCAGAAAGCAGAGGACGCGACAAAGCAAAATACTCAATACCTGTGTTGTTTGCGATATTTTCAATAGCCGCGATATCGGTAAGTCCGCCAACTGTAATCACAGGAGCCTTAATCTCACGGCTGACAATATCACCATACTCATGAAAATAGCCCTCTTCTTGCACGGTGTAGCCATCGTAACAATCACCCACCATAGTATTGGCTTTACCATGTACGTTACCCGACATGATGATGCCGTCTACACCCAGTTGATCAAGACGCTGGCAGATTTTTCTAGTCTCTTCGAAAGTTAAACCACCCTCAAAAAACTCAGTCGCTGTTAGTTTAACGAAGATTGGATAATCCTCTCCCACCAGTTCACGTGTCTTGTTGAAGATTTCGACCAAAAAGCGCATACGATTTTCTAAGCTACCACCATACTCATCTCGACGTTGGTTGTAGTAAGGACTTAGAAACTGGTTGATAAGGTAGGTATGTGCAGCGTGAATTTCTACACCATCAAAGCCAGATTGTTTTGCTCTTAGGCTCGCAGCAGCGAAGGCATCAACAATGTAGTCGATGTCTTGCTTCGACATCGCTTTGCCTTGCGTTTTAGTGCCCATCTCTGGAACATCACTCGGTGCAAAAATGACACGTTCACCAAGGTTGTAAGTGGTTTTTGTGCCACCGTAAGCAAGCTGCATAACAATCTTCGAACCATAGCTTTGCACTAGTTGGGTAAGCCTTTGGTACTCTTCGATGAACGAATCATCGTAGATCCCCATCATTCCCGCATTTGGTTTTTCTTCTGCGACAATGTTCGCATAACCCGTGACAATCAGTCCCACTTGTCCTTGTGCAAGCTCTTCATAAATCGCATAGAGCTTATCCGTCATATGGCCATCTTCTGTCGCCATATTTTCCCACGTCGCGCTACGCATGAATCGATTCTTTAGAACCATGTTGCCAAGGCGATTTTCGGTGAACAAAGTACTCAAGTGAAACCCTCTAGATCTGTTTTCGATGTCGACAAACGAAAAAGAGCAATCACCGATATACTATCGAGGATTGCTCTTCACTGTTCAAAGCGAACGATGTCGTGAATGACACGCATAGTAACGACTAATCGCAAGCCAGAACTTAATCTAGATTAAGGTTAATGCTTCCTTTTAGGGAAACGGAGGCTTAGCCAAGTGATAGCTAGCCTTAAAGGAAATAATACCTGCGACTAACCGTATTTCACCGTTGGATCGACACATTGGTATATCTCACCGATACACGCATCGTTGGTCACCAAGCTCTCTACGATACGCGCCACCTCTTGACGGTAAATCACACCATGAATCTCGCCAGATTGAGATACTTCTCCCTGATTAGTAACTTCTCCATCAATCAGTCCACCCGGTCTTAGAATCGTAAAGTCCAGATCACTCGACGCAAGCCAAGCTTCAGCAAGACTCTTCTCTCTAACTGCAGCGCCAAACCCTTGTCTCGCACGCTCCGATAAATATTGCCACGAATCGCCACATCCTAATGATGTCACCAATAAAAAGCGCTTAATCTCACGCTTCTGTAGAGCGTCAATCAAATAACGATGTCCGATATAGTCGACTGGAACTTCGGCTCTAAAACTACCCATGCTAGACACAACCAAACAGTCTTGAGGTAACGCCTCTACTGTAGCGTCTACTTGATCTTGCTGAGTGGCATCACAGCTTAATGTTTGCAGTTTAAGCTCACCCAAGCGAGGGTTCTTACTTGGATTTCGAGCAATAGCGATAACATTAAAACCACTTTGGTGAAATTGTTCGACCATAGCAGCACCCAAGCCACTCGCAGCTCCCCAAATCGCGACAGTTTTCATACAGACCTCTAAACAGTTGAATATACGGTCATGTTAGCGAAGTTGTCTTATTCTTTCTTATATGCAGATCAATAAAATGAAAATCATTCGTATTTTCAAAATTAAAATATGCTGTTCAACGATTATAAAAAAGGCTGACTTAACCAGTCAGCCTTAATCAAGACAAAATCAACGACATTCGAGTCTAGTTGAATTCGTATGTGTAAGAGATACCTACACTGTTGTTCTCTCCAAAGTCATCTTCTGCGAAAATGCTGAACAGATTAAATGACTGCGCCTCTGAGATCTTAAAGCTCGCACCTAACCCAGCCCAATAACCGGAATAGTCGTCTGAACCCATAGATCCGCCGCCGAATGCTAATAGTGACCACTGGTCATTGATCGGCTTCAAGCCAAACGCACCCAAATAACCACCGTGTGTCGAAGTCGGCATTAATACGTAATCACTATCAACGCTGGTGTCATCAAAATACGCGACTTCGCCATCGTTATAGCTGTAGCCCGCCATAGGAAATAGCTGCCACCCATAAGGTTCGATGCCAAAGTAACTGAGCGGCACGAAAGTACCAATGCTGTAGTTATTCTTATAGGCGTCGTTGTCGTATTCTGAGCGACTGAAGTTAAAGTTCACGATACCAAGCGGCAACAACCATGAGCCTCCAACTCGCCACTCATCGCCATCAGCATTGATTCGAGCGTTAATCATACGAGCTTCATCAAGCCCAATCGAGCCAGAGAACTTGAGTTCTTCGTTGTATGCGATACCTGCTTTGGTGACGATCTTTGTCGGATCTTCATGATGTTTCTCTTCAGCGTAAAGCGACGCAGAACAGCCGAAAGCGAGTATTGCAATGAGTAACTTTGAGTTTGTTTTCATTAGAAGGTCGCACTAATGCCAACGAAGTGGATGCGCCCGTCGAATGTGCCATCCATGTTTACATTCGCTCTGTCCATATCAACAGACCCAAAATCCGCGTATTCATAGAACACATCAATCAAAATATCGTCCCAATAGGTTGAAGCACCCACAGAGTAACGGTACTGCTCACCAACAGGTACATCTACCCATTGCATCGAAGGGTCGTCTTGCGGAGAGCTTTCATATGAGAAGCCCGCTTTTAATCGCCAATCCGAATTCAGTTGATAATCTGCACCTACTGCCAACTTCCAAACGTCATCCCAATCTCGCTTGATTGGCACACCACTTGCCAAACCAAAATCTAGAACTGTCTCATCCCAAGCGCTCCAACGGTGAAGCTGAACGCTGGTTAACAGATCTAGACGTTCGGTCACTGAATAGCTTGCACTAACATCAACAATCTCAGGCAACGCGATACCGGTAGACATCGAATCTAGTGGCCCGAGACCTTTTACATCATTATTAAACTCATGCTCTAATTTAGAACGATAGCTCATGCCCAGCTTAAGTTGCTCGGTTGGCGTGTACATGACACCCAAGTTGTAGCCATATGCCCAGTCAGTATCTTGTTTTGCTGTCAACATTGAGGTGGTTTGTTGGAACGCTGCCCAGCCGAGCTGAACACCGGCACCAATAGATAGCTGCTCATTCACTTGATAGCTTAACGCAGGGTTAACCTGCATTGCAGTCAGCGTAATGTCTTCAAGCAAAGCTGCGCCAGCCCAATCACTGCCGTAATCTAAACTCGAGCCACCTGCAGCGCCCAACGCGATACCGAAATGAAGTTTGTCTGTGATTTGATGTGCATGGAACGCACCCGCTGAAGGCAGAACAGAGTGACCACGCCCATCACCTGCAGAGCTGTTATCTTGGTAGTCCATTTCAAGATCGAACACCATAGCATTGATGGTGGTTTTACTTTCACCCATGTAAGACATTGTCGCTGGGTTTGTCCACATCGCCGCAGCGGAGCGAGTATAAACACCATCACCTGCGCCAGCAGTACCTGCGTTCGCAATCACCGCTTCTTGAAGGAAGATACCACTCGCAGAAACATTGAGGCTTGCCACTATGGCGGCAGCAGCTATAGAGAATTTAAAATTGTTTTTCATTAAAAGAGGCTCATTTAGCTAATTGATAATTCGACTAGCCGTAGGGTATCTCAAACCTCTATAAACAAATGGAATAACGCGTATTACTAGCCAAGGGCTATTTAAACTGCCTTACCTCGAACGCCCTTGGCTCGTCTTGGTTTCTCTCTCGCTGACCAGCAATAATTCTGTTCTTACTCATGCCCACTTTAATTTGATACCAAGTCTCTAACATGAGTGCTTTGCCAGGGCTGCTCCACCACGTTTTTTGATAGAGCTTCTTGTTAGCAGCTATCGCGTCGGGGCTTCGATTGGCGCACTCTAACGCCAAATTGTACGCTTCCGTATAAGGATCGGATGAGAGTCGAGTAACCAAGCCGTAGCTCTTGGCTGTTTGGCTGTCGATCACTTTGGCGGTCATCGCCATCTCTAAGGTGTGGTCTTGACGCATCACTTCTCGAAACGCAAGTGATCCACCCATATCAGGGATCAGCCCCCACTTCCCTTCCATGATTGAGAAATTTGAGTCGTAGCTTGCGATACGGAAATCACCACCACAAGCCAGTTGGAGACCACCGCCCCAGCACTTACCATGAATCGCAAAAATCACCGGACACGGTATGTCTCTCCAACCTGTCGAGAAACGCTGAGCGGCATTCGCCTGAGTCGGCCACCATTTGAACAACAACTTGATCGCCCCCATTTTACTGGTCAGTAGCGACTTCACATCCAACCCTGAGCAAAAATCACTGCCGCTACCGGTGACGATCACTGCTCGTATGGTTCGATTACGCTTTAATGTTCGCGTGAGTTGGTTAACAGCAATAAACATATCTATATCAATCGCATTGAGTTTATCTGGTCGATTGAGGGTTACTGTCGCGATATTGTTGTCATCTATGGTGCAAGTTACACGATCTTGATTAGGCATAATGTAAGACATCCGATGTCATGGGCTTACTTTTAGAGTAAACATTTTATTAACATACTCAAATGTCTGGAAGTAAATTTGATAGGTCGTCGATGTATTGATTTGGTTTCATACAAAAAAGCAGTACCGAAGTACTGCTGATTTTAAGATATCTAAATTAAATGCGATGCCACGATTTAGCCGCGCCTTGCTTTCAATAGCAAGAAGATGAAGTAGCTTCCCCCAATAATCGAGACCAAGGTTCCGGCAGCTAACTGCGCTGGAAATACCACAACTTGTCCCAGCCAATCAGCAAACAGCATTAAAGTAGCACCGATAAACATCGACAACACAATTTGCTCTTTGACCGTCCGAGCCCCAACAATCGCTGCGATATGCGGGCCAAGTAAGCCAACAAAGGCTACAGGTCCCATTGTGGTTGTCACCACGCCACATAGCACGGCAACTAAACAGAGCAAACAGAGATAAGCCGTAGAAATATTCAAACCGCGAGCAGAAGCAAACTGACGCCCTGAACCTATCAAAGTTACCCATCGACTCAAGAGCAGTGCCATTGTTACTACAACGGTAATTGCTGCAGCTAGAATCAATGCCGATTCTGGCTTAACTCGGTAAGTCGAACCTGCTAGCCATGCCAGTAGCGTGTATTTACCCTCTCCCACTCGCGTTAGTGAAAACTGAACCAGCGCTTCCAATACGGCTGTTAAGGAGATCCCAGTCAGGATCAAAATCGAAGGGGCATATTGGTGCTTCTTACCCAAAACAAGTAACAGCGCCAGCGCACCTAAACTGCCTAAGAAAGCCACCCAAGGGCTTAGGGTATGAATGGAATGCCCGAAAATCAAACTACTCAGAATTAATGCCAACACTGCTCCCGATGAAACCCCTAGAATGTCTGGACTTGCTAGTGGGTTATACACCAATCTCTGTAAGATCACGCCGGCGACAGCCAAACCGCCACCAGCAAAGGCTGCAGTTAACATGCGTGGCCAACGAATCGACCATTCAAATGCATCAGGGAATTGGAAATAGTGATCGGCAGAGAGCGGATGTGAAAATGTACTGAGTCCGATTAAACCGAGCATGATTGCGCCAATCATCAAGTAGATGCGTGAACTCGTCTCTCTGGCACCTTTTGGCATCGAGAAGAACATCTGATCTTGAGCAGTAAGCTGTTTACGAGCAATCAGAATCAGCGCCGGAGCACCGATCACTGCGGTCGCCGTGCCAGTAGGAATGAGATCAAAAGACCACTGACCGATAAAGATCGCCAAGCTATCCGTCATACACAGCAGTAACGCACCCAATACTCCACTGGCGTATAGCTCATGTTTGGCTTTGATCGCTCCAAGGTAACGCGCAATGTTCGGTGCAATCAAACCAATAAAGCTGATCACACCTACCGTCGTAATAGAGACCGACACCAGCCAAACACCAACAAACATCAGAAGGAAAAAGGTTGTGCCGATATTCAAACCGCGAGCGGCTGCGCCTTCTGTCCCAATGGAGAGAAGCGTTAACACACGTGGTGCAAATAGGAAGATAGCTAAAATAGGCAGAAGCCTCGGCAGCAGCCATTCAACTTGCTCCCAACCATTCTGTCCTAAATCCCCCGCTCCCCAAATAAATAGATTCTGCGCATATTGGTCATTCAATAGAATGATTGCGGTCGCGAACGCACCAAGCAGTAAATTGACCGCCATACCGGCCAACACTATTGGCAAGCCACTCATATTTTTCAGGCCAACGATGGCGACAATCAGCCCCATTGCAACGAGCGCACCCAGCAACGCAAAAAATACCGAAAACTGGCCAACCAGCATTGGCGCAAGTACATTTAGCAACACTAGGCCAAGCCAAGCACCGGCAGATGTCCCCAAGGTCAATGGAGACATCATTCTATTCTGAGTTAATTGCTGAAACAGACTACCAATGGTTCCAAGCGTTCCGCCAACCAGCAACGCCATCATTAGCCGAGGCAAGTTAACATCAACAAAGCCCATGAGCTCAAAAGATTCTGCGTACAGTGCTTGTATATCAGCCCAACTGCCGGCTTCTGATACCTGCCCAACTAATAGCGGAATAGGCCCAAAATCACTCTGCCCTAGCCATAGATGGATTGTGGCTGCCAAACACAATGCAGCCACCACAATTAACCCGTTACGTCTCATTACTTCTCAGCTAGCTCCAGCATTGATTCAGCCATTGCCTCTGCATTGTAGAGAATTGACATTGCACCACCATAACTCCAACTTGGCGCCACTGAGCCCACTTGATTGTTCTTCACAAATGGCATGCTTTTCCACACTGGAGAACGATTCAATTTAGCGGTATATGGGAAAGGTTCAAAATAGAGTGCGATACCATCTTTGACGTATTTCAGCTCAGTGATTCGTTTCTGGGTGATCCCCCACTGGCTCGCAGGAAGATGCATAGCGTTTTCAAAGCCGAGCTGTTGCAGCGCATATTGAGGAATCGAGTTATCGCCATAGATAAACACAGAGTTTGTGCTAGCAAATCGGAACGAAGTAACCTTAGGTTTTTCTTCTGGGTAAGCTTTATCAAGCATGGCTTTGAGTTCCGAAAGACGCTCATTCATTGCATCTAGCTTCTGGTTAGCTAGCTCTTCTTTACCCAGTACATGACCAATCTTTTTAAAGTTATCGATCGCCGCTTGTGCGTTGTCATGACTCTCACTGTATGTCTGATAGTAAAGCACCGGAGCAATTTCAGATAAACGCGCCTCAAGATCTTTCTGCGGTGAAGCGATCATGATGACATCCGGTTTTAACTGTTTAAGTACCGAAAAGTTAGGTTCCGTTCGCGTACCTACATCTTGTGCACCTTCTGGTACAGGCGGCTGAACAACCCATTCGTTGTAGCCCGCGATATCAGGAACAGCAATCGGAGTTACACCCAATTCAATCACCTGTTCGGCAATATCCCAGTTGAGGGCGGCAATACGCACAGGTTCAGAAGGCAAGGTTTTGCTTCCCTCACTATCTTGTACCTGAAATTCAGCAAATACCTGCGCTGACCAAGCACAAGCCAAGATTGACAGACTCATTCCCACCTTGGAAAGTCGCGAGCCTTTGTTGATTAAATCCATATTATTCCCTATCGGTTTTGTTATTTTTTAAACGACAAAAGCAGCCTTCTCAGGCTGCTTATTATTTAGGTTGCTTGAACCCTTCAGAACTCGTAGTTAACACTCAGCTCCACTGACTGCTCTTCACCGAACCAACAATTACTGTTGTCGTAACAGGTGTAGTACTCTTCATTAAACAGATTGTTAACCAAGAAGTTTGCAGATGCACCCGACAGAGAATCGGACATCATGCCTAAATCGTAGCCAATAGATAGATCAACAACTGTGTAAGATGGCACCATACCTTGAGTATTCGAAGCATCCATTTGCATCTCACCCATGTATCGAGCACCAGCACTAAAGCGTGTTCCCGCTAAGACGCCACTATAAACGTTGTAGTTCCCCCACAGTGTTGCCGCATGCTCAGGCACATAAATAGGAGTGGTTCCTTCAAGATCTGGGTTTACATCTTCAGTCACTTCCATATCCAAGTAGGTGTAACTTGCCTGAATATCTAGCTCTTCAGTAACAAACCAACGCCCTTCAAGTTCCAGACCTTGAGAACGAACTTCACCCAGCTGAATTTTAGCTCTGTATGAAGGATCTGAAGGGTCAGCAACAATGGAATCTTGTTTAGTGATATGGAAATAAGATGCCGTGAACTGCTTGTCCATATCTGGAGACAGGTATTTCACACCGACTTCTACTTGTTCACCTAGCTGAGGCTTCAAAGATTTACCATTAATATCTGTACCAGCAGCTGGCTCAAAACTTGTTGCATAACTTACAAATGGTGACAAGCCATTGCTTAATTCGTATAGCGCCCCTACACGATATGAGAACTGGTTATGATCGGCTTCATCTTTACCATCATAAGTTGGTAGGTCACTACGCTTGTCGTCCATTGCTTTAAACATGTCATAACGACCACCAGCGAGTAAAACTAAGGCGTCGTAACGAACTTGATCTTGGAAATAGAAACCAAGTTGCTCAGTCGAGATATCATGGGTTTCACGGTAATTTTCTTGAAGGCTGTCTCGATCCAAAAGATCATTATTTGGGTTATAAACATTGAAGCCGTAGAAACCAGCGTTAGCGGTGTACTCTTTGTAAAGAGAGTCACCATCCAATTTGATGTAATCAACACCGAAAAGAAGGTTATGTTCTAATCCACCAGCCAAAACAGTACCTGAGACTTGGTTGTCAATTACAAAGCTTTGTGACTCTTCATCAGTACTGTATACATTTCTAAGCATCGACCCAGTAGCAGGATCGAAGTTTGTCGAACGGTGATATGTGTTCTCTTGATACAGAGAAGCGTCTGTATAACGAGCATTCTGCAAAAATGACCAGTTGTCGTTAAATTGGTGATTAATTTTGTAACCCACCATAAGTACTTCACGCTCGAAAGTACTCCAATTCTTGTCACCCATTGATACCGATGGATCATGATATTTAATCGCTTCCAAAGGCATCGCAGAGTTAGTACCCATTGCTGGATCATTTTGATAGTAGAGGTTGAAATTAATCAGCGTATTATCAGATGCTTGCCAATCTAAAGAAGGAGCAATTACATAACGCTCTTCTTCCGCGTTATCTACTTGGCTATCTTGTTTACGTGCCAAAGCTATCAAGCGGTATGAAAGGTCGCTGTCACCAATCTGCCCAGTTGTGTCAATCGATGCTTCCATTAGGTTTCTTGAGCCTGTCGCAACACCAACCTTAGTAGAGCCATCACTTTGTGGTGTTTTCGCAATCATATTGACCATTCCACCGGGTGGCATTGCACCATACAGAACCGACGTTGGTCCCTTAAAAACCTCGACTTGTTGAATTGCAATCGGATCAATCTGTGGCTGTAGGTTCCAGCCAGTCAAAAATGGCAGTACTAAACCGTCGTAGTAACTTTGGTTATTGGTGAAACCTCGAATCGAGAAAGTGTCGTACATTGTTACTGACGCACCCTTCTGCTCAGTCACGACACCGGGCGCATAACGAAGCGCTTGATTTAGGGACTTCACACCACGCTGTTCAAGTTGCTCACCTTCAATGACTGTAATGCCTTGTGGAGTCTCTTCCGGCTCCAATGCAGATTTGGTCGCAGTATTACGATAAGCCTTACCTAGAATCGTCACTGTTTCTAGGTTTTGGTCAGAGTCGGTCTTCGTTTCTTCTGCGTATGCTTGAGCTGATAACGCACTAACGAGCGCGACGGCGAGTGCTGAATACTTGAATTGAGTGTGGGTGTTCATGAGTCCCTCAGATACCAATGCTATAGTTAAATAATAATAAATCTCATTTGCATTGTATGTATCTGACGTCTCGATAATTAACAATTTGGTGCAAACATCCATAAAAAAGGGCCAATTGCTTACGAAAAAAGCAATTGACCCTTATTTTAATATGGTCAAATTATAGATTACCCATGTATTGAGCGTGGTTGATTATACTTTTACGATTGGAATCCAGTATTCCATCTCAGCGTTATCAGACTGCGATTGATACGCCTTTGGATAAACTTCAAGTTCATAACCGTCTATGCCTCGGTAACCCGATGTTGGCAACCAGTTTAGAACAAACCATGACAGAGTCTGAGGTAGCCCTTGGATAGGCCCTTTATGCTTAACCACAGCATAGGTTTGCTTTGGTACGGTAAGCACTTCTAGCTTTTCTGACACCACACTCGGCAACAATGGGATAGAAACTTCATCATCTAAAATCACACCCGCCCAGTATTTTAGATTGGTACCGTCAAAATTGGCCTGAGTGATATCAACGACCCCAATAAAGCTCAGGTCTTGTTCTTTAGGCAATACCACATCATGTTCTAAGCGCGCCCAAAGTTGTGGCACCTTTTGAGCAAAGTCTTGGGTAAGAGAAAACAGGCCACTGATCTCTGTGCTCATCCCCTTAATCAAGAAAGCATCACTCTCATCGATTCTCACTTCAACAAAACGTGCCCTTCCCTGCTGTTCAACCGCAACCGAAAAATCAGAGACCTCAATCGGCTTTTTTAAACCTACTCTTTTTCCACTCTTGCGGTATTGGCTCGGACTTATATCAAACATCTGCTTAAATGAACGGCTGAAACTGATTTCTGAGTTGAAACCTAATGCAATGGCAATGTCGATCACTCGTTGGTCATCATCAAGAAGTAGCTCCGCTGCTCTGCTTAACTTAAGTTCACGAACGTAGTTCGCCACTGTCATGCCGGTTTCAGACTGGAAGACACGCTGTAACTGCCAACGAGACCAACAACTCTGAGTCGCAATCTCTTCCAAAGAGAGAGGGCTGCTCAAGTTGCTATGAATAAAGCTCAGGACCTTACTAATTCGGTCAAATGCAGGGGTGTTTCTATTCAAGGTGATTACTTCTTCGTCTTCGCTGATTAATAGAACAAAACGTCACATTCACAATACAAATATTAGTATCATTAACACTGATTGGGGTCACGCTCCGTTTGCCGTTCGGTCTATATATTTCTTCAACCTACAAGCTAATGCCCCAATTTGTATGGTGAAGCGCTGATAGTTTGGTTATGATAACGAAATTGATTATCATTTATACCATTCTTATGCTGGCTCAGATTCACGATATTGTTACTCGTAAAAAAGCTCCACCCCTTCATCAAAAAGTATTCTCACTTTCTAAAGAAGTCACACCTTTCTTAAAAGGTAGCTATGGGCCGATTTACAGCAGAAGCATAGTGATCAGCAACCCAAACAGTCATAAAGAAATTAAACGTGTTTATGATAGCTTGGCAAAAAGCCATCCGGAAGCGGGTAATCCATATTGGTTAACGCGTACTTGGGATCTGCTGTGTTGGCAACCGATTTACGTCACCTTCATCTCCATTTATGCGCTGCATTCACTGCCTGATATCCAAAATATTGGTCAGTCACGCCTAAAAGGTTTTATCACTGGCTACCGATTTGGTTCCGATGACCACCAGCATGGTACTCCAGAGACTCTAATCCCCGAAGCTGGCAAAGCGCTGTTGGCTTTGGCCGAATTCTACCGAGCTCAAATCAACACATGGACACGTATCCGTCCGGGTTTTACTCAACATCTAATGGCAGATCACCTATTAGCCGCGTTGATTAAGGTTCAGCGTCATCATAATGAGTTTACCAATGAGTTCATTCTCGAACAGGCTAAGTTGTGGCTTGAGGCGTGTGAGCTGCCAGCTCGTCACCTAAACAGCCTGAAGGTTGATCCAGACAACGGTGGTATGTTGAAGCTAATCAGGACCAGTTGTTGTCTCGTCTATAAGTGTGATTCACGAAAAATCTGCGGTGATTGCCCCCGCCATCCAGACAACAAAGGCCAAGCAGCCAAAGCCGCTAAATAGTAGACGGCGTCGAGTCTTCCATCCAACACAGGTTATTTATGTTCAAGCTCTCTAATATTGAAGTGATACGTGACGACAGGACTATTTTAAAGGTTCCCAACTTAACCATTCCCACCGATAAACTGACTGTCGTATTGGGGCACAATGGTTCCGGTAAATCGACCTTAGTTAATTTGCTCTCTGGGCAGATGGATGCCGAACATGGTGATATCCAGCTCGATTCTACTGCGCTAAGCTCACTAAAAAGCAAAGAACTCGCTAAACGAATCGCCTACCTGCCTCAAAAGCTCCCTACTTCTGCTGGGCTGACAGTGTCTGAATTAGTCAGGCTTGGCCGTTTTCCTTGGCGCGGTGCCTTTGGACGTTGGAACCAAGAAGACGCATCTATTATTGAAAAAGCGATGGCACGTACTGGTGTGTCACAGTTTTCGCAAGCGCTCGCCGATGAGCTTTCGGGTGGTGAAAGGCAGCGAGCTTGGGTGTCTATGCTGCTAGCCCAACAGTCGCCGTTACTGATTCTAGATGAGCCCACTTCTGCGCTCGATGTTCATCATCAGTTTCAGCTCATGAGCTTGCTCTCTGAACTGAATAAAAACGAGGGTGTCGGGATTATTGTGATCCTGCATGATCTCAATTTAGCGCTGCGCTATGCAACCCATATTATTGCACTAAAGAAGGGTGAGATCGCTTTTGAAGGCGGCACAGATAAGCTATTGGATGAAAAAACGCTGTCAGATTTGTACGAGTCGCCAATCAAACTGATCGATCACCCTGTTCCAGCGAACACGCTCGCTAGCCAGAAAGTGGCCGTCGTTTGTGAGTAATACGTTCAACTCATATTTTTATTGAAGCGCACAACAAGCTAAGCATTCGCTTGTTGCGCCTCAGGGCTGTTAAAACCACGAGTAATGTTGATCAAAGTGATCAGAGCGAACACCGAGATCACGATCGACAAATGCCACGCTTCGCCTAAACCAATCTGCACTAAGCCCATACTGACTAAAGACGACACCACCATTTGTCCGCCTCCAGACATTGCCGCAGCAGCGCCCGCATTCTTCTTATATGGCAGCATCACCAAAGCTTGAGCACATGGCAGCGCAATACCGTTTCCAAGAATCATCAATAACTGTCCTAACATCAGATACAATGGCTCTAACGGACAGAAAAATAGCCAAAGAGCTGCGCTAATATGCAAAGCTGGCGTAATTAACAGCGTCTTTTTGCTACCTAGTAACGGGCGAAGTCGGCTGCAAAGGCTGGTACCTCCGAGCATACCCAGTGCAGGTATCACCGCCCACATCGCATATTGATCCGAAGTCATACCGATTTGGTTTTGCATAATGAAGGGCATCACCGAGACTGTGGTGATCATCAAGCTGAAGTTAAGCCAACCGATACTGGCAAAGCTCAAAAAGTATCGTGAACTCAGCAGCTCTTTGTATTGCAATGCCATTCTTTTTGGTGATGGAATCGATGAGAATTGGCTGACCGTTTCCTTGAAGCGAAATGCGATCACAAACCACACCAAGCTCACATACCCTAACAGCGAAATAAACACCATGCTCCACCCAAAGTGGAAGTTAATAAAGCCACCGATAACAGGAGCAATTAATGGCGTGATTGAAGCCACCATTGCGATGTAAGACATGGCAATTGGCAGCTCTGCCCCGGTATACCTATCTCGGGTTGACGCCCTTGCCAAAACAGCACAGCAGCCAGTACCTAGCCCTTGTAGGAAACGACCAAGCACCATGTTTGAAAATGAATGGCTCAAAAAGATGATGACTAACAAACCCATAAGGGCGATCAGTAAACCCGTCAGTAACACTTTTTTGCGCCCTAACGCGTCCGAGATAGGACCATATAAGAATTGAGAAGGTCCAAACCCTAGCAGGTAGACACTCACCAGCAGTTGCGCTTGTTCTAGTGAAATATCGAAGTCTTTCGCTATCCACGGCAGTGATGGAAATACCAAGCCCATGCTGAGCTGGCCAACACTGATGATCAGACAAGCGAGTAAGATCGTTTTAAATTCAAAACCGGACTTCATGGCTGCACAACCTAACTTTGATAAGCGTAAGTGGGAACAAAAAGAAACAACGCTCAGTACACAAACAACCTTGCGGTGTTATTACTCAGCATTCGAGAAAAAGACGGCATAACATACGCCACATGGTTTATGCATACAATAGTATTTACATTTATTTTCGAAATAGTCACTTTTCACAATCAATTGTAACGCTACACTAAAGGCAAGGGACTATTTGGAGAGACAATATGAAATTAAGTCATTGTATTACTGCCACTTTGACAATCGCTTTCACCGCGCCTAGCCAAGCACTTCAGGTCGAAAAGATCACCGATGGGTTGTTGATACCTTGGGGACTGGCCTACGTCGACGACAGTAAAATGCTGGTGACAGAGCGTGAAGGTGTGATCAAACAGGTTGACTTAAAGACTGGTGAACAACAAACCCTTTTCCGTTTACCCGATGTATGGGCCAAAGGACAAGGTGGTGCATTGGATATTGCACTCTCCCCTTTTGAAGATAATAAGATTTACGTTACCTACAGTAAAAAGCAGCAAGGCGATGCGGTAACGGCGCTCGCGAGTGCCAACTATAACGGTGAACAAATTAGTGATTGGCAAGATGTGTTCGTGACTCAATCTCTTACTGACACAGGCCGCCATTTTGGCAGCCGTATTACTTTCGACAAAAACAGCCTCTACTTTTCAATTGGTGACCGAGGTGAACGCGACAATGGTCAGAATACCCAAACTCACGCTGGTTCGATATTGAGGCTGACGCCTGACGGTCAAGCACCCAAAGACAACCCATTCGTAAAAGACAGTAAGGTACTCGATGAAATTTGGAGCTACGGCCACCGCAATCCACAAGGGCTTTTCTACGACCAAAAAACCAAGAAGCTTTGGTCGATAGAGCATGGTCCGAGAGGTGGCGACGAGATCAACCTAATTAAGAAAGGTGCAAACTACGGCTGGCCAGTGACGTCTCATGGTAAGGAGTATTGGGGACCAATTAAGGTTGGCGAAGCCGAGACGAAGAAAGGTATTGAGTCGCCAGTCAAAGTCTACGTTCCCTCGATTGCTCCCGGCAGTTTAGTGCTCTACCGAGGAGAGAAATTCCCTGAGCTTGATGGCAAGCTGTTAGCGGGTGCCTTAAAACTCGCCCACATTAATGTGATTTCACTGAACAAGAAAAACCAAGCCACGGCAGAAGAGCGGCTGTTTGAAGATATGGGCGAAAGAATTCGAGATATTGAAGTGACGCCTGAGGGTGACATCTACTTTAGTACCGACAACGGGAACTTATACCGACTGAAGCATTAGATTAGGCTTGATTTAAGGGGCTGGCAATCACTCTATCAAACTAGACGATGAGGCCAAGTTATGGGTAGTCGTTTACTCTACTTGGCCTAAATTGATGTTGTTATAGATGCAATATCAATGTGTCGATATTGGATATATACAGAAGTAATAATAAGGTAAGTGCATTGGTTTGAGACTCATAGAATTCTGTTTTTCGCCTCACATTTCATAGCCATTATTGATATTTATAACTGTTGAATTAGTGCTTTGACTCCAGTTTTTTATAAAAAAACACACCTATCTTTCACAAAAAGTACAACAAAACACCATACCATTGTAACTCCATGATATCTAAGGAATGGAAAGTTTGACTGCCTCCAAACTTCTGCAACCTTTAGCACTATATCCCATTGACACCGACCCTGTTTGATTTAGACTCGATTTCGGCTAGAAAGAAAGTTCTTTGTATATAAACATATCGTCGGATTACTAGTAACCCCCCGTTGTGTTGTACGCAATAGCAATAAACTTTTCCACGCTATCGGTGCCGCAATAGGCTCAAATAAAAAATAATTTAGGATATCATCATGTCTAACACAGTTACTGGTACAGTAAAATGGTTCAACGAAACTAAAGGTTTCGGTTTCATCCAACAAGAGAACGGTCCAGACGTATTTGCACACTTCTCTGCAATCGTTGGTGACGGCTTTAAAACTCTTGCTGAAGGCCAAAAAGTTGAGTTCGTAGTATCTCAAGGTCAAAAAGGTCCTCAAGCGGATAGCATCAAAGTAATCTAATCGATTGCTTCAAAGCATTTCTGAAATAGCCAGCCTCTGCTGGCTATTTTTTTACCCAAAATTCATCCATTTAAGGTAAGATAAAGGTCAATTTATAATACAAGACAGCGCTAATGGCTCTTAAACCTACAATCTACAAATTCCGTATCTCACTCACCGACATGAACCGAGATTACTACGACTCGTTCAACCTCACTATCGCTCAGCACCCTTCAGAAACAGAACAACGCATGATGGCGCGTATTATGGCGTTTTGTATCAACGCATCGCCAGAACTGCAGTTCACTAAAGGGTTGTCGACTATCGAAGAGCCTGATCTATGGCAAAAGTCTCTTGACGATCAAATCTTAGAGTGGATCGATGTCGGAGAGCCAGATCCTGAACGCGTTAAAAAGGCAACGCGCTTAGCCAAGTCTGTCAAAGTATTCAGCTTTAATACCAAATCAAATGTTTGGTGGGAACAGAACCGCGGTAAGTTCGGTTACCTAAACGCTCAAATTGTTCGCCTAAGCAATGAAGGCATTGAACAAATGGCAGAAATGACTGAGCGTACAATGGATCTTTCAGTGATGCTGACTGGCAACTCTGCGTTTGTGAACAGCGATACCAAGTCTGCAGAAGTGACTTGGGAAGAACTGCAAAGCAACGAATAACATCAGCACTATGAGCAAACTAGAACACTGCCTATCAGAAGCGGGTTTCGAGCAGATTCAGGCGTTAAAAATCGGGTTTGAGCAAGAGCACAAAGACTTTGTTCAACACAATAAGGCTTTGTTTAAGCACGCATGTGAAAACAAGCCTGAAAATTCGAGCATTCAAACGCTATTGGGCCTGCTGACGAAGACGCACATTGATGCAACTTACGAATTCAGTGCCGACAAAGACGCTAGCGAAGCCATGTTGCAGGTACTAGAAGAGACGGTAGGCCAAGAGCACAGCCAGAAGTTTAATCACTCAAGTTCGAAGAAACTGCAATTCGTTACTCACCTTTGGCTATTTGTTCAAGGCCGTATGGGTATGGACTACAGCCTAGCCAACGATCATGCAGAAGCTACCGCTAACTTGTTGTCACGCTTTTCAAAAAGCACTGAAGATGAAGTCCGAGTCGAGTTCATGGCGAGCTTTTATGATGGCTTGAACATCTACCAAGCACACAATAAGCCATCGGGCTTGATTCATAGCTTTAAGCGTTTGTTTAACCTGCCTTAATCGCTTCAAATTCTGATAAATATTGCGCTTTGCTACCTGTAGAGCGCTTTTATTCTCATTCATTGCCTCCTCAAGAGACTCCCTACTACACTCGTTCCTCACGCTAGGGAGTGATGAAAGTCAGATACAAAAAAGCCCCGCTGAGTGCGAGGCTTCGAAAATTTCTTGTCGACTTACATAAGCGAAATCGTACTTAACTCATCAATCGTGGATTAGCGCAAACCGTGTAGGAACTCATGGCGAGTTGCTGGGTTTGACTTAAAGATACCACCCAGTGCAGTCGTCGTTGTTTCACTGGTTGCATCCATCACGCCGCGAGACTTCACACAGTAGTGAACGGCGTCCATTGTTACTGCAACATCATCGGTTTCTAGCAGAGTTTGCAATGCGACCAAGATTTGCTGAGTCATGCGTTCTTGAACTTGAGGACGCTGGGCAAAGAAGCGAACAATACGGTTGATCTTAGACAGACCAATGATCTTTCCACGCGGGATATAAGCGACGGCTGTTTTACCATCGATAGTCACTAGATGGTGCTCACACGTGCTGGTTACTGTGATGTCTTTCACGCGAACCATTTCACGTACGCCCATCTTATTTTCGATAACCGTAATTTTAGGGAAATTGGCGTAATCTAAGCCTGAGAAGATCTCATCAACGTACATTTTTGCAATGCGATGTGGCGTTTCTTCTAAGCTATCATCGGTTAAATCAAGTTCTAGAAGAGTCAGAATTTCACGCATATGGTGCTCAATTCGTTCTTTTTTCTCTTCACGGCTTACCTGATTCGGGCTCATTGGTGTTTCTAACCCGCGGCTCGCTAGCGCATCTTTAACCAACTTCGCTGATTCGCTAAGACCTGACATTGAACTTCCTCTCCTATTACCCCTTTTGGATGGCAGACAAGGATACTCGGAATTTTGAATAATTACACCCATATTTTAAGGGAGGTCATTATTTACGGGCCTTAAACTATGCTAAAGTGGAATCAATTTCGTTGATACCCGTGTACCAACAAACAAATCAAAATAATAACGATCAAAGGAATTCAATTATGGGCTGTTGCGACGCTCCGGGCTTAATGCCAATTGAAGAAGCACTTGATAAGCTGCTATCACCAATCACACCGATTCAAGACACACTGTCACTGCCATTAGCGGATGCTCTAGGCTACGTTCTCGCTGAAGATGTTCTCTCACCGATTTTTGTTCCTCCTTTTGATAATTCAGCAATGGATGGTTATGCCCTTCGCCTAGCGGACCTCGAGAATGGATACACCCTTCCATTAGCGGGCAAATCCTTTGCCGGCCAACCTTTTGAAGGTGAATGGCCACAAAACACCTGTGTGCGCATTATGACTGGCGCTAAGATTCCAGAAGGTTGCGATGCGGTCATCATGCAAGAGAATACGCGTGAAACCGAAAACGGCATCGAGATTCAGCAAACTGACATCAAGCCGAACAACAACATTCGTCCAACGGGTGACGACATCAAGCAAGGCGACGTTGTACTGAGTAAAGGCGAACGTCTAACACCTCGTGATATTCCAATGATCGCGTCTCTAGGTATTAGTCACATTCAAGTGTTGCGCAAACCTAAGGTCGCGTTCTTCTCTACTGGCGACGAACTGAAGCCACTTGGTCAGCCTCTTGAAGATGGTCAGATCTACGACAGCAACCGCTACGGTATCAAGCCTCTCATCGAAGCATTTGGCTGCGAAGCGATTGATCTGGGTATCATCCCTGATTGCCCTGCGACGCTAAAACAGACTTTTGAAAAAGCACAAGAAATAGCAGATGTAGTGGTCACTTCTGGTGGCGTTAGTGTTGGCGAAGCGGACTACACCAAAGACATCCTTGAAGAGTTAGGACAAATTGGCTTTTGGAAACTCGCGATTAAACCGGGCAAACCTTTTGCGTTTGGTGAATTAGAGAACGCTTGGTTCTGTGGCCTTCCGGGCAATCCAGTATCTGCAGTTCTAACCATGTACGTACTTGTACAACCTATGCTCGCGAAGCTAGCCGGCAACACAGCGTGGAAGGCACCTGAATCTATTCCAGCGACAACGCGTTCAGCATTCAAAAAAGCACCGGGTCGTACCGACTATCAACGTGGTATCTACACCATCGAAAATGGTCAGTTTGTGGTAGAAACAACCGGTAACCAAAGTTCTGGCGCATTCCGCTCGATGAGCCTTGCAAACTGCTTTGTCGTTCTTGAACGTGAACGTGGACGCGTCGAAGCGGGCGAAACCGTGCAAATCCAGCTGTTCAACTCAACACTCTACTAACGGGGCTTGTTAATGGAAATTTTGTCTGATGCGGAAATGCTTCGCTATAACCGCCAGATCATTCTCAAGCAGTTCGATTTTGATGGGCAAGAGGCTCTAAAGCAGAGCTCAATCCTTGTATTGGGTGCTGGCGGTCTTGGTTGCGCAGCCGCGCAGTACCTCGCTACTGCCGGTGTGGGCAAACTGACCCTTATTGACGATGATGTGGTTGAGTTATCAAACCTACAAAGGCAAGTGCTGCATACAGACGCCGATATCGGGAAGAAAAAGGTGCAATCAGCGGCTGAGACACTCCAGTTGCTCAACCCTCACTTAACCGTTGAGACCATCGACCGACGTTTGTCAGACGAAGATCTAAGTGCTCTTGTGCGCTCTCATTCTCTGGTTTTGGATGCGTGTGATAACGTAGAAACACGTAATCAGCTTAACCGCTTATGTTACCAAGCAAAGACTCCATTGGTTTCTGGCGCTGCGATTCGTATGGAGGGGCAAATCAGCGTATTTACCTACCAAGACGAAAACGCTCCGTGTTATCAATGTCTGAGCGCCCTATTTGGCTCTTCAGCACTAAGCTGTGTCGAAGCTGGCGTTATGGCACCCGTGGTAGGTATGGTAGGTGCGGCGCAAGCGCTTGAAGCGATCAAGGTTATTGCTCAGTTCGGCTCTCCCAAAGAGGGCAAACTGCTTATCTTGGATGCGATGTCGCACAGCTGGCGAGAAATGAAATTGATGAAAATGCCTAGCTGTCCAGTATGTGGCGAATCTAAATAAGCATCGCACTTTAACTGTCTCGTCCTAAAATACTGTCCAGCCCTAAAACACGTTTACTCTTAAGAGCCTCACTCCTTGGATTGAGGCTCTTTTTCCTATCCACTTCCACTTATTTTCATTTTGAAAACTCTCTACGCTACTCAAGTTATTTCGATTCCAATTCAATTCTCATTTTGAGAAAAACTAAAAACAAAAATATAAAACCAACAAATACAACAACTTAAAACTGGCATAAGAATTGATACTCATACATTATCTTCCACTACAAGGATGTTGACATGAGAATCCCAACGTTAAGTTTGCTACTCGGTGCACCGCTTCTAGCACAAGCTGCCCCATTCGACACTTGCCCAAGCAAGGCATACCTATTCCAATCTACGCCAGTGCAAGTATATGGCGTTAACCTAGTCACTGGTTCTACTACGTTATTGCAGTCAGACACAGGTATGAACGCCAATATTAATGGTGTCGGCTTTAGCTTTGATGACCGCTATATCTATGGTTATGACACCACAAACAAAAGAATCGTAAGACTCGGGTCGGATTTCCAAGCTGAAGTGGTCAACACCAGTGGTCTACCGACCGACCACACCTTTTATGTCGGTGATGTTTATAACAGTACCTACTACCTGTACCGAACTGGAAAAGGCTTATTTACTATTGATTTGACGCCACTCGCGACAGATCCGAATGCTGTTTTACCTGTCGTTAAAGTTTCTGATATAGCCACAGTAAAACTGACCGATTTTGCGTTCCACCCGAGTGATGGCAAGCTTTACGGTATCGACAATAACTCTGGTGTGCTCTACTCCTTCGACCCTGACACCGGCGCTACGACGTCAATTGGTGATACCGGAGAAACGGGAACATTTGGTGCGGGCTACTTCGACGTGAATGGTAACTACTACGTGTCGCGTAACCAAGACGGCAAAATCTACCGAGTGAACCTATCTCCAGATAACTCAGCCAATATCGCTGCAGGTATCGTCCCTGCAGTTGAGTTTGTCTCTAATGGCCCAAGCTCAAACCAAAATGACGGCGCACGTTGCGCAAACGCTCCTGTCATTGATGAAGACTCGAATATCGATTTTGGTGATGCACCAGACAGTTATCTAACACTGCTTAACAGTAACGGTCCTCGACATGAACTTGATGGCGTGACTTGGCTAGGTAGCGAAGCCCCAGATGGCGAACAGGATGGCTTTGTGTCTCCTCAGTCTGATGAGACAACAGGTGTCGACGACGAGTGGACTAACGGTGGTATCGGATTTGTCACCGCACTCGAAGCAGGTTTGGATTCCAAAGTAATGATAGAAGCCTCTACCACAGGTTACTTATCAGCATGGATAGACTGGAACCAAGACGGCAGCTTCGATGGCGAGAACGAGAAAGTCTTCTCTGATTATCAACTTGATGCCGGCGAAAACGAACTTTTCCTCAACGTCGATGTTAACGCATTAACTGGTACGACTTGGGCGCGATTCCGTTTCAGTCAACAAACCAACCTTGAATACTATGGCGGTTCAACATCTGGTGAGGTTGTTGATATCCAAGTCGATGTTCTCAACGATGGCGCAACTGCTCGCTATTTCCCAAGTGCATCGGGTTATGCGACGTTAGCATTCGAAGATAATTGGCCTTACAAAGCCGACTACGACATGAATGACGCAGTTCTTCGCTACCGTATTACTGAGATTCTTAAAGACGGAAAAGTCGTTAAATCAACGATTGATGGTCGCTTAGTGGCGGTAGGCGCTGACTACCTCAACGGATTTGCGGTTCGTCTGCCTAATCTTGCACCGAGTTCAGTTAACACGGCTAACTCATACATGAAAGAGAATGACGCGTTCACCACTCTTGATATGGAAAGCGGTCGTAGCGAAGCTATCTTTATTGTCGCAGAGAATCTAACAGAGAAGACGACTTCCAACTGTGATTTCTACCGTACGCAAAACAGCTGTAAAGACGATGAACAGTTTGCTTTCCAAATCGGTATCACTCTGGATGGTGATGGTATCGACACCAGCGAGTGGACTGATATGCCATACGACCCGTTCATCTTCGCAACACCGGGACATTACCACGGTCCAAACTTACCTCTACATCCGGGTCGCAGCTGGGAGGTGCACCTAGCCGACCAAGCACCGACCGAGGCGTTTGACAGTGCCAACTTGTTTGAAACCGGTCTTGGTGTGGATGACAGTAGCCCAAGTGAAGGCAAGTACTTCAAAACAGCAGAGAACCATCCGTGGGCACTGATGATTACATCAACAACCGAGTGGGAATGGCCACAAGAGCGTGTAGACATCGTTACGGCTTACCCACAATTCAAAACCTTCGCAGAATCAGGTGGTGAAGACGCAGAAACTTGGTTCCAATCGCCAGAAGCGGGTCAATGCTACGACCTATCGTCTGAGGAGTAATCATGATGAATACGCAAATAAAAACCTCAAAGACACAAACGAACAACCAAAACCTAGAGTCATCGGCACAGCAGGGTCTTCTTACACAGCGCAGCCCTCTAACACAAGGAAGCAGAGCCATGGTTAAACAAGCTTCACTGATTACCCTACTCGCCAGTACCACACTACTCTTCGGTTGTGGAGGCGGTGGCGGAGGTGGTGGTTCAACTGCGGCACCCGCTCCAGCAGTGGCGAGTACCATGTCAGACTTAACCGTACCCGATGGCTTTGATTATAACCCTGTGGACCAGCATGACCTTGATATTGATATCAGCCATATCTCAACAAGTCGTTCATTTGTCTCAGTATATAGCCGTTACTCTGAACGCAGTGATTCCAGCCTAAAGCCAGACTATTCAAGTCGACTATTAGCGGGTTCACTGACCAACGGACAGTTCAGTTCTTCGTTTACTGCGCCTATCAGTGAGGAGAACCTACTTATCGAAATCTGGTTCTATGACGGCCAAGAACCTCTACAGCAAGTCATCTCTTCGGATACCTTGCAAGTAACATGGTAATGGAAACCTTAGGTGGTTTGATTTGAGCCTAACACTCATTAGGTAAACCACCGATAAAGCGAGTTCATTAGAGCTCGCTTTTTGTTGTTAATTGCCTCACGAACTTTTCTCACTCTATTCGCAATCGGTGTTAACTGACGTATCTTTTAGATTAGATAATCTTCAAACATGGGTATATAAATTACTATCTCTATGAAACAGATAAAGTCTGCATTTCTCATCCTTGGCATTGGCGTCATCGTCCTTATTACGTTAATTCAAATAACAACGCCGGACTCATCGCCCGTCGAAAAGCGTGGCGTAGTGCTGAGCAATACCTTAACTCAATCTCTTGATGGTCACCGACGCTACCTAACAGTAAAACTTGATGATGAGCCAACCTTTAGACTTTCTGTCCCTGCCTCTCTTGATTGCCCCATTGATTCCATCGTCATTGTTGATGCATTATTGAATCAAACATCTGAGCATTACAGCTATAAATATCAACGCTGTATCGCAGCAGATAACACCCAATAGCTCGTCAGTGACAACAGCTTTAGATATTTCAATTCAAACAACAAAAATAACACAGGAAGTGGAGCCCCATGACTCAACCTCTTATTACACCCGCTCAGTTGAACGAACTACTGCTACAACAAGATATTATCCTTCTAGATGCCAGTATCGAATTTCAAATCCCAGGTGAATCGCCAAAAATCACCGACCAATTTATTCCTGGTTCGGTTAAATTCGACTACGACAAAGACTTTTGTCATAAGCACACTTTACTTCCACATATGTTCCCAACTGAAAAGCACTTTAATCAACGTGCTCAAGCGCTCGGAATTAACAAAACAAGCACAGTCGTTGTCTATGACAATGCGGGTACTTTCTCTTCACCACGCGCTTGGTGGATGTTCCACGCAATGGGACACACCAACACTCTGATTCTGGATGGTGGTTTACCAGCATGGGTAGAAAGTGGCTTTGAGACGGTGTCGGAGTACAAATCGGTTGAAGTATTGGGTAACTTTGAGGGCAAGCTGGAAAGCGAGCATTTCATTGATGCAAACCGCGTTAACGAGAGCTCCTCATCTCAACAAGCCAATATTCTTGATGCGCGTTCTCAAGCTCGTTTTGATTCTAAAGTACCAGAGCCTCGCCCAGGTCTAAGAAGCGGACACATTCCAAATTCGGTGTGTTTGCCATTTGCTCAGGTCATGGACAACGGTCGTATTAAGCCTGCTGAAGAGCTGAAAGCCATCTTCAACACCGTAAGCCTGGAGCAAGGTTTACCAATGATCTTTAGCTGTGGTTCAGGTGTAACTGCTTGTATTATCTTGCTAGCAGCGAGACTGGCAGGCTTTACCAACCCAATGAGTGTTTACGATGGTTCCTGGACCGAATGGGGAGCGAATGAATCTCTGCCAATAGAAGTGACGCAGGCATAGCATGATCGAAAGGCATAATCGGCAGGAATATCACACTAATGGATATGAACCATAAATGACGGGGACGCATAACAAATAATTTTGATCGAAAAGATACTGAGTTGCTATGCAGTTTGTTACTATACAACACCAAAAAAACGGCGTACTTATATCTTTTCGATTCAAGGTTTCTCAAAATCAGCCGTTACATGAATGTTATCTAGACCCAAGGGCGTTGTATGGCTGTATTCAAAAAAAATATCTGGACGTTGTACGTATTGATCGTACTGCTGACTGCGATACTTTTTTCTGCGTTTGGCCTTATCAAATGGCAAACCAATCGTGATGACTTCACGCGCCAGCAACATATGCAGTTGGAGTTGTTCTCTAACTCTGTCGATTCCCTGCTAACTAGCCAAGAAGCGCTACTTGAAGTTGTCGGTCACCAAATGATTCAGCAGTCGGATTTTACTCGAACTGCGGCTATTCAAATTCGTCCTATTCTAGACAAGCTGCTCGACACCCACCCCGCTATCGCCGCCTTTGGCTTACTCAACCCTCAAGGCGAGTACCTTGCTGTTAGCTCGAACTTGATGTTGGGCGAACAGCGTAACCTTCTCGACTACGATTACACTCGTGATTCGTTTTTAGAAGCGATTGAAAGCCAAAAAATGGTGTTGGGCAGAACCTACTTCCAGGATTCATTGGGCACCTTGATCATCCCGATTAGAAAATCAATTTCTACTAACGGTAAAGATGTGGCAGCCGTGATGACCGCCGGATTAAAACTCAATAGTACGATTCTGTTTAAGAAAAACGTAAACACGGCTGAATACAATAGCTTGAGCCTACTGCGCGACGATCTTTATCGACAATTCTATTCAAAGGATGTGGTTTCGCTGAGAGCGTATTCGACGCCCGTTGATAGGGATATGGTTCAACGCATCGCGGATAGTTTTGCACAGACCTATAAAATCGATATTCAAGATGCGAAAAACAGCGAAAAGATCTACTCAGCGATCATCGATGACTCAGGACAAAACTGCATCGTCACGACAACTTATCTTAAAGACTACAAGTTGTGGGTGATCGCGAGCACCGACCTTCCCTACGTTGACCAAGTATTTTGGAAAGAATTCAGCATTTATATTGCTGTGTTCCTATTGCTGCACGCAG
This sequence comes from Vibrio sp. D404a, assembly GCF_030248535.1. Lineage (GTDB taxonomy): Bacteria > Pseudomonadota > Gammaproteobacteria > Enterobacterales > Vibrionaceae > Vibrio. The sequence goes on from NZ_JAHGAJ010000022.1 coordinate 143,274, forward strand.
GCTTCTACGCTCTGGTTAAGTCTATTTCGAAGAGCGAGCTTCGTACCCGCACGCAGCTTATCTACCAAGCAAACCACGATCCGCTGACCTCGTTACCGAATCGCTTCTATATGCGCCAAAACATCAGCAAATGGCTTGATGACGAGAAGCATCCGTTTACTTTACTGTTTATCGATATCGATAACTTTAAGAGCGTCAACGACACCCATGGTCATGACTTCGGTGATAAGATCTTAAAACAGATCGCGCTGCGCCTAAGTCGCTTCCAATCACGCCTTAGCTTGGTAATCAGAGATTCAAGTGACGAGTTCTTGTTTTTAACACCACTCACTAATGAAAGCGAGTTACACCGCTTGGCCGAGCGAATCATTGAGGTGCTGTCGAAGCCTTACGACGTAGACGAAGCACAGTTCCTACTAAGCTGCAGTATCGGCATTGCACAGTTTCCGCACCACGGTAAAGATCTGGATAGTCTTCTGCGTTCAGCTGATATCTCAATGTACAAAGCCAAACAGCAGCAGAGCTCCTACAGCATGTTTACCGCTGAAATGCAGGAAAAGCACCTTTATAAGATGAAGGTGGAACAAAAGCTGAGAGTTGCCGTAGAAAAGCAAACGCTGTTTATGGTGTTTCAACCACTGTTGCGCGCTGATGGTAGCATTCACGGTGTCGAAGCACTGGTGCGTTGGATTGATGACGAGCTTGGGTTTGTGCCACCTGACATATTTATACCTATTGCCGAGAAGACAGGTTTAATGCCTAGGCTCGGCGCATTCATCATTGAGTCTAGCGTTCAGCAGATTGCTCACTTGCATCGCATCGAGATGTTTAAGCTGGGACTATCAATCAACATTTCGGTTCGCCAGTTCATGCATGCGTCGTTTACTGACCACTTATTGGCAACATTGGAAAAATACCAGTTCCCAAGTGATTATCTAACATTGGAGATCACCGAAAACCTATTTATTGAAGATGTTCAGCAGGTTCGCCCTATCTTTGAATCTCTCAATGATAGAGGAATCAAGATCTCGTTGGATGACTTTGGTACGGGTTACTCATCTTTGAGCATGCTGAAAGCTCTACCTATTTATGAGTTAAAGATAGACAAAAGCTTTATCGAGAACATCAACTGTGATGTTCAGTCGCTGACCATGGTTCAGAACATCATTGCCATTGGTAAAAACTTTGGCATGGTGGTACTCGCGGAAGGTGTCGAGACGAAAGAGCACTTTGATGTTTTGAAAGCTTGTCACTGTGACTTAATGCAGGGCTATTACTTCTCTCGTCCAATACCGTATGAGGAACTCAGCCAATACCTAAAGCACTACACACCTTCAGTTGAAGAAGAGTGTGAAGCATAAAAAATGGAAGCGTGTGCTTCCATTTTTTATCTCATTTCCCGGCTAATCCAACCGAATGTTGCCAGTTAGCTAAACTCATTGGCGAATCAGTTATTTGGCGCTCTCACCTTTTTCGGCATATTTCATCTGCTCATCCAAGTTAAGAACGGTCAATGCGTTGCTTACACTGGTCGCAATCACATCGACGACACCAGTACGAAGTGCACCGAGTAGCGCAAGCGGTTTACTGTTCTCTGCAGCAATGGCAATCACCTCTGCAATCGGGCGGAACTCTTCTAACCCTAAACCTATCACTCGGTCGCTCATGACAGTGTTGGCGGCTTTACCATGCACATCAAAAAAGTCGTAACCGGCGAAGTCACCGACTACCCCTTGTAGTAAACGAGATTGAACCACCTCGCCTGCGGTAAACCAACCGAGGTCAACCATATAACTGTTTTCGCTCATATCACCGATACCCACTAAGGCGACATCCGCTTTTCGCGCTAAGTCTAGGGTCTGCTTAACGGTACTGTTTTCCATGAAAGCGGTTTTTTGCGCTTTGTTTTCGGCATACGCAGGCGCGTACAAGGTTTCAGATGTGCCGCCATACTTTTTCGCCAATTGACGACAGATGTGGTCAGCATTAAACATACCACCACGAGGGTGAATACCACCGATACCACAAACGAACTTACAATCGCGCGGTGTGATTACACCTGTATGGTGCGCTACCGAGGACACGTTCCGTCCCTGCCCAACGGTGACGACCATTCCGTTTTTAAGCGTGCTGGTAAGATAGTTTGAAACGAGGCCGGCTACTTGTTGGCGCTGCTGCTCTTCATTAGGTTGATCTAGCGCGACCAGTGCACGCTTAACGCCAAAGCGTTCAATCAGGCGTTGTTCAATTTTGGCACTAAACACGGGGTGGTACTTGACCGTTATCTCTACAATACCTTCGTCTCTCGCTTGCTTGAGCATTCGACCAACCTTTGCACGAGAGATTGAGAACTTTTTCGATATCTCTTCTTGCGTCGCACCGTCTTGATAGTAGGCAACCGCCACTTCTGTGAGAAGATCAGTATTTTCTTCCGACACATCTTGAATATTCTTACTCATATAGCACCCAACAAGTATTTAACAATTTATTCACCTAAATAAGCAGCAATTGCCCGATAGCAAAGCAACTGTCGCATAAGTTTACACCATGAACATATGTAATGATACAAAACAAATGCTCACACCATACCTTGTCACTAAAGTGTAATGGAACTGGTTAATACGCAACCATTAAACGTTTGCTTTCAGAGCCCGTGTTTACTGGAGTAAATTATATTTGATTAAAGTCACTTTACTGCACTATTCACCATTGACTTTGCCGTCAGATAGGATAAATATGGCTACATCATTTACTCAGCCAACGAACATATGTTCGAAGCAAATGTTCGTCAGCTCGAAATTTTAAAATTAATGAACAACTGAACCAATGATTTGGGGATGAGAAGTTTATTAGCTAGCTTGCAAATGCCCACATCTCTCTTCACACGAGATGTAATGCGATAGATAGGATGATCAAAAATGAGCAACAAATTAGAGCAACTTCGTAAACTAACGACAGTAGTAGCAGACACTGGTGAAATTGATGCAATCAAAAAGTACCAGCCAGAAGACGCAACAACTAACCCTTCTCTGATTCTTAAAGCGGCTCAAATCGAAGAGTATGCGCCACTTATCGATGCTTCAATCGAATACGCTAAAGCGCAAAGCGCTGATAAAGCTCAACAAGTTCAAGACACTTGTGACATGCTTGCAGTAAACATCGGTAAAGAAATCCTAAAAACAATCCCTGGCCGTATCTCTACTGAAGTAGATGCTCGTCTTTCTTACGACACAGAAGGCAGCGTTGCTAAAGCTCGTCAGCTTGTAAAAATGTACAACGACGCAGGCATCACTAACGATCGCATCCTAATCAAACTAGCTTCAACTTGGGAAGGTATCCGCGCTGCTGAAATCCTAGAGAAAGAAGGCATCAACTGTAACCTAACGCTTCTATTCTCTTTCGCACAAGCTCGTGCATGTGCTGAAGCTGGCGTATTCCTAATCTCTCCATTCGTTGGTCGTATCATGGACTGGTACAAAGCGAAAGAAGGTCGTGACTTCGAAGCTTCTGAAGATCCAGGCGTAATCTCAGTAACTGACATCTACAACTACTACAAAGAGCACGGCTACAACACTGTAGTTATGGGCGCAAGCTTCCGTAACATCGGCGAGATCCTAGAACTTGCTGGTTGTGACCGCCTAACTATCGCTCCTGCTCTTCTAGCTGAACTAGAAGCAGCTGAAGGTGAAGTGGTAGAAAAGCTAGTTGACTCTAAAGGCTCTAAAGAGCGCCCTGCTCCAATGACTCACGCTGAGTTCCTATGGGAGCACAACCTAGACGCAATGGCAGTTGAGAAAGTTGCAGAAGGTATCCGCAACTTCGCAGTTGACCAAGGCAAACTAGAAGACATGATCGCAGCTAAGCTGTAATCACACAGAATTAAAAAAGGGGAACGTTTGCGTTCCCCTTTCAATTTCCAATTCCAATATTTAAACACTGGTAGTTATTATGGATCGTAAACATTTAGCTAATGCTATTCGTGCTCTAAGCATGGACGGCGTACAACAAGCAAACTCTGGCCACCCAGGCGCACCTATGGGTATGGCTGACATCGCTGAAGTTCTTTGGCGTGATCACCTAAACCACAACCCGTCAAACCCAGAGTGGGCTGACCGCGACCGTTTTGTTCTTTCAAACGGCCACGGCTCTATGCTGATTTACTCTCTGCTTCACCTAGCAGGCTACGAGCTATCAATCGAAGATCTTAAGAACTTCCGTCAACTGCACTCTAAGACTCCAGGTCACCCTGAGTACGGTTACGCACCGGGTATCGAAACAACAACTGGCCCACTAGGTCAAGGTATCACGAACGCTGTTGGTATGGCGCTTGCTGAGAAAACTCTAGCAGCACAATTCAACAAAGAAGGCCACGACATCGTTGACCACTTCACTTATGCATTCATGGGTGACGGCTGTCTGATGGAAGGTATCTCTCACGAAGCATGTTCTCTAGCTGGTACGCTAGGTCTTGGTAAGCTTATCGCTTTCTGGGATGACAACGGCATCTCTATCGATGGTGAAGTTGAAGGTTGGTTCTCTGACGACACGCCTAAGCGTTTTGAAGCGTACGGCTGGCACGTAATCCCAGCAGTAGATGGCCACGATGCAGAAGCTATCAACGCAGCTATCGTTGCAGCGAAAGCTGACCCACGCCCTACTCTAATCTGTACTAAGACTATCATCGGTTTTGGTTCTCCAAACAAATCTGGTTCACACGACTGTCACGGTGCACCACTAGGCGCTGAAGAAATTGCAGCGACACGTAAACAACTTGGTTGGGAGCACGGTCCTTTTGAAATTCCGTCGGAAGTCTACGCAGAGTGGGATGCGAAAGAAGCAGGCGCAGCTAAGGAAGCAGCGTGGAACGAGAAACTTTCTGCTTATGAAGCAGCACACCCCGAGTTGGCGGCTGAGTTTAAGAGACGAGTAAACGGCGAACTACCTGCACAGTGGGAAGAGAAAGCGAACCAAATCATTGCTGATCTTCAAGCTAACCCAGCGAACATCGCATCACGTAAAGCGTCTCAAAACGCACTAGAAGCATTCGGTGCTATGCTACCTGAATTCCTAGGCGGCTCTGCTGACCTTGCACCTTCTAACCTAACTATGTGGTCTGGTTCTAAGTCTGTTTCTGCTGAAGATCCAGCGGGTAACTACATTCACTACGGTGTACGTGAATTCGGTATGACTGCGATCATGAACGGTATTGCGCTTCACGGTGGTTTCGTACCATACGGTGCAACATTCCTAATGTTCATGGAATACGCTCGTAACGCAATGCGTATGGCTGCTCTGATGAAAGTTCAGAACATCCAAGTTTACACCCACGACTCTATCGGTCTTGGCGAAGATGGCCCAACTCACCAACCAGTTGAGCAAATGGCTTCTCTACGTCTAACGCCAAACATGAGCACATGGCGTCCATGTGACCAAGTTGAGTCTGCAGTCGCTTGGAAACTGGCTATCGAACGCAAAGACGGTCCAACGTCTCTAATCTTCTCTCGTCAAAACCTTGCACAGCAAGAGCGTAGCGAAGAGCAAGTAGCTAACATCGCGAAGGGTGGTTACATCCTGAAAGATTGTGAAGGCAAGCCAGAGCTAATCCTAATCGCTACAGGTTCTGAAGTTGAACTAGCGGTTAACGCTGCGGCTGAACTGACTGCTGAAGGTAAGAAGGTACGCGTAGTATCTATGCCTGCAACTGATGCATTCGACAAGCAAGACGCTGAGTACCGCGAATCTGTACTTCCATCTGACGTAACAGCTCGTATCGCTGTAGAAGCTGGCATCGCTGACTTCTGGTACAAGTACGTTGGCTTCGGTGGCAAGATCATCGGTATGACAACGTTCGGCGAATCTGCACCTGCAGGTGAGCTATTCAAGATGTTCGGTTTCACTACAGAAAACGTAGTAAACACAGCGAAAGAGCTTCTAGCTTAATCTCTGCGTCTCGATACTAAAATGCCCCGCTACTAAAGCGGGGCATTTTTTATTGTATCTCTTCAATATTCACTTCCGTGCTGAATTTAACAGTTTTGGTCGACACCGACGTGTGGAACTTCCTAATGTTCCTATCCTGATGAAGAACTCGTTCAATAAAGCGTTCATAGGCTTGAATATCTGGCACAGACAAGACAATCAGAAAATCGTAGCCACCGGTTATTTGATAGCACTGAGTCACCTCTGGCGCTTGCTCGACAGAGTTTCGAAAGACACTGTAGATATCTCCCCTATCGCGCTCCATCTCTACTGAGACAATCAAGGTCACCTTATTGCCAGCCAATGCAGGGTTGATCAAAGAGACATCACCGACAATCACCTTCTCTTCTCTAAGCCGTTTGACCCTTTTAAGACAAGCCGGAGCAGAGAGCCCCACTTCCTCTGCTAGATCGACATTAGGGATACGATTGTTCTTCTGCAAAATAGCTAAGATACGTCTGTCAATTCGGTCTAGTTCCATTTATTTCCTCAAAAGCAAAAAATAAGAAATTTTAATTAGCATTTTCATCAAACAAGAAATCTAACCTGATAAACAAGCCAATTTCATTAATCATATTTCTTATAAATACCTTAACATTCTCTCTATCAATTGTAATGAAAAGGATGACGCAATGAGAAAGCTCTCAAATTTCTTCACAGAGCTGTGGCAAGAAATTTTTGATGTCACATGGACGCTCTACAAACTAATGATACCGATTATTATCGTGATTAAGGTCATTGAGGAGCTTGGCGGTGTTGCGCTACTGAGTGAATGGCTAAGCCCTCTGATGAGCTTTGTTGGTTTACCGGATGAGATGGGTCTCGTTTGGGCGACTACCCTGTTAACCAACATCTATGCTGGTTTATTGGTGTTTATGAATACCAATGCCGAGCTCAGCGTTGCTCAGGTTTCGATTCTAGGGTCATTAATGTTGATAGCACACTCACTGCCGATTGAAGCTGCTGTTGCTAAACGAGCGGGCGTGAGCGTCTTGGCAACCATGGTATTGAGGCTCGGTGGTGGTCTATTGTTTGCTTGGATACTTCACCAAACCTATACATGGGGCGGTCTACTAGAACAAACGGCACAGGTGATATGGGCACCAGACTTAAACAACCAGCAGACTTATCTTGAGTGGACTTGGAGCCAAGTCGAAAGCCTATTCATGATTTTCATAATCATATCTGTACTACTGTTTACGCTTAAAGTGCTAAAGATGTTAGGTATCGAAAAACTGATCGCCATTGCGCTGCGTCCAGTGCTAAAAATCCTTGGTATTAGCCCAGAAGCAACCAACATGACCATCGTCGGCATGACTCTCGGGATCTCTTTTGGAGGTGGCCTATTGATCAACGAAGCCAACAAAGGACATATTCCAGCTCGAGATATCTTCACTGCTATCATGCTGTTAAATTTGGTTCACAGCATGATTGAAGACACGATACTTATCATGCTGATAGGTGCCGACTTCATCACCATCTTTTGGGGTCGTTTGTTGTTTGGATTAATCGTGGTCGCATTGATATCTCATGCGCTCAAACGTATCAGTGATGCTACCTGCGAAAAGTATCTCTATAAAAGCCTAACGAGCTAACTAATTGGAAAATAATGTAGATGTAAAAACTGATAGCCTAGCAATCGAACCGGCTAATAGACTAAACAAAAGCCCCGCGAGTGCGGGGCTTTATGAACTATCAATAACAACTAGAAGGTAAAGGCTAGATTACCACCGACACCAAACTGGTTATCACCAGCATAGCTTCCTGCAATATCAAGACTTACTAAATCTCCAGGACTGATCCCGATACCCGCTGTCATTGAGCTGTCTAGTGTATCTTCTAGGTCAATCTCATAACCTGCGCGAAGCTGCACCCAACCCCATGCATTGCCTTCAACACCAAAACGCAAAAACTGAGTATCGTCAGCTAAGTTAGCAAATCGCTCTTGTTTGGTTACATCCCAATCTACAGTCGCTGTAAACAACTCCATTGCATAGGCGCCAGAAAGCGTCACTTGAGTATCTAGATTATAGGTATCACCACCATCATAGGTTTTTACCTCTTGTGCCAACAGATCTTTAATTGCGATGCCTAGACGATAATTATTGTGCATAAGTACCGCTCCTAAGTCGACATTGAATGCCGTCTCGCTTACTTCACTTTGATCGTAGTCTTCTAGATCAAAATCATTGATGTTTGCGGTCTCTTGGTAAGTCATGAGCTTCTGGTATTTTGGCGTGATACCAAAAGAAACATCATAGCCAGAGAGATTAACTCGTTTCGCTAGTGCTAAGCCAAATTCGGAATAGCCAAACGCTACCATGTGAACTTCTGAAGCTGCTACATTATCGGCTGTGGTGCTGCCCGAAGTATCGACATCCGGCACCGCGATTACCTCAGCATAGCCACGGGTAAATAGGTTGGCAGAAAGAGCGTTGATTGGGAAAGCAACAGCTAAGCCCGCCCCCGCAGTTACCGCTACTGGAGAGTTCCCTTTGATTTCATTCAACAGACGATCAACTTCAGGATCATTGACACTACCAGGGTTTCTGTCGATGGCATCTTGTAAGTCTTCGATTAATGATATTGTCTCATCGGTATCTTTGGCTGTCGCTCCAATAGAAGGCAGTAACAAGCCAAAGTCATCTTCTTCTCTATGAACCGCCACAAGCGCAGGGTTATAGAAGGGAGCGAGGAGAAAGTCTGCAGACGTTACGCCCGTGTTACCCATACCATTACCGCGGCCATCCGCGATTATATTAGCCGAACTAGCAGAGAATGCTGCCAACGATAGAGCCACTGCTAATGACGTTTTTGCCATATTTTTCATTTTAATATTGTCCTTATATTATTAACGCATTGATACCAATAAGCATCAGTGCGAATAAAATGGTAACTTATTTAATCAAAAATATGTGAATTTTTATATTAAATTCTTATTGATAGGTGATGATTCAATCACCATCTTTTGGGGTCGTTTGCTGTTTGGCTTAATCGTGGTTGCTTTGATATCTCATGTGCTCAAACGTATCAGTGACGCTACCTGCGAAAAGTATCTCTATAAGAGCCTAACGAGCTAACTCATTGAAAAATAATGTAGATGTGAAAACTGATAGCCTATCAACCAGATAGGCTAAGAAGCTAAACAGAAGCCCCGCGAGTGCGGGGCTTTAATGTCTATATAGCTGAGATAAGTAATATCTACTTCTCTTCGAATCGCTGAGCTAGCAAATAGAACTCTCCGACCTGATTCTTAAGGTCATTGGAGTGTTCTTTTACTGAATGCGTTGCTGCTAGGTTTTGCTCTGCCGTCGAAGCAATAGACTGGATATGAAGATTCACATCACTGGTCAATTGGCGCTGTTGATTCGCAGCATTTTCTACCGATTGCATCAGTTGATTCATCTGTTGCATCAGAGACTCAACCTCAGACAATCGCTCAGAGCTCACTTGCGCCGATTCACCACACTTCGCGGTCTGCTCACGGTTGTCTAGGATGTCACGTTGCCACCCTTCTATAGTGTGAAGCATGGCTTCAATGCTTTCTTTGATCTGTACTGTCGCTTTTGAAGTACGGCCAGACAGAGCACGAACCTCATCGGCAACTACAGCAAAGCCACGACCTTGTTCACCTGCACGTGCCGCTTCGATCGCTGCGTTCAATGCTAGTAAGTTAGTTTGCTCAGCAATGCCACCGATCTCTTCCATCATTTTGCTGACGTTCTGAGCTTGGTCGCTTAACTGGTATGTGGTTTGAGTCGCCTTTTCCGCTTGTTGGGTCAAGCTATCAAGGTTGTCGTGTGTTTGTTCGATGCTCTGTTTCGCACTCGCACACGTCTTAAAGGTGATATCGACAATTTGATGCGCTTCTTGCGTTGTTGAAGAGACTTCATTCGCAGTCACTTCCACTTCGCCTGTCGCCTCACGGACTTCAAGAATATCTTTGGTTTGCTGGTCCAGCGCTTCGGTCACTTGGTAAGAGGTTGCACTCAAGTTATCCGCTAGATCTTGAATTGGCTTCGCTGAGTCTGTCATTCGACCCAACACAGTGCGAATGCGCGCAGACAATAGCTTCAAATGGAAATCGGCGACAGAGAACTGACTGTTACCTGAATAAACTAAACGACTGACACTATCAAACTTAGACTGAAGCTTTTTGAGCTCGCGTGGCGTGTCGATAAGCTCTTGTCTGAACAATAGTGCAAGCGCCGAGACTGGCAATAAGCTACATAGCCATTGCGCGGCCTGCCCCATATCCATCATATTGGACAATACTGGCGCAGAAAGTGAACCTAAAAGAATCGCGTAACGAACACTATCACTGATTTTCAGCGACCATTGGCGACCACTCTTCTCTGCTTTTAGCAGTCCTTGATACGCTTTGTCTGCCACCTGAACCCATTGAGCTTTTGGCTTAACACGCACTGACTGATAGCCGCTGATAGCACCATTGTCATAAATAGGCGTCACATAAGCATCAACCCAGTAGTAACCACCAGATTTGGTCTTGTTCTTTACAATACCGCGCCAAGCTTTGCCCTTTCGGAGATTAACCCACATATCAGCAAAAGCCGCTTTAGGCATGTCATCATGACGAACAATGTTGTGGTTTTGACCCAACAGTTCTTCTTGTTCGTATTCGGCAATTCGACAAAACGCATCATTACTGTAAGTAATCACGCCTTTAAGGTCAGTGGTCGACACAAGTTGATCCGTATCGTTTAAGAGTGTTTCACGTCGTTGAGAAGATAGGCTGGCAGTCATTATTCGTTGCTTATTGGTATTTATAGTTTTAGCAGGCGAATATATACAATAATTGAAATTATGACAAAATATGAACCTCACATTTTACGCAAATGACGGTACTTTGTTCGTTTCTTATCGCAATAGGTCACAAATACAACAAAGCCTCGGATTGACATCCAAGGCTTAAAGAAAATTATGAACAGGAATACACTAAGTCGTTTGATTAAGCATAACGACAAGGACCAATGTGATCCTCGGGTAGGGTTTTATACCTTCTGTGTAACCACATCCAAGCGCTAATATCTTTTAGGATCAAACGTTCGATCTCTTGGTTCATCACTTGGGCCGCAACTTCAGGCTGCTTGCGTGGAAACTTTTCGCTAAAATCTTCACTGATCTCAAGTTCGTAAACGCCACCTTTTCTGACACTAACGCCCGACATCACGGCACATTTCGTCGCATCAATCAAAAAGCCAGTGCCCGCAGTGGTCGAAGCTTTCTCGACGCCAAAGAAAGGAACAAATACTGACGCTTTCGCACCGTAGTCGTGGTCCGGTAGGTACCAAAGTCGATTGCCAGATTTAAGCACCTTCAGCATGCCTTTGAGATCCGAACGGTCGATCATTTTATGACCTTTACGCGTTCTACCGTGGTGCTGAATAAACTCATATGCCGCATTGCTGTGTGGACGATACACACCATAACCCGGCGCAAACAAGCTAAAGATACGTGCTGTCATCTCAAGATTGAGGAAGTGACCACACGCGACCAACACACCTCTGCCATTGGCCTCTTGTTCAAGAATAAGTTCTTTGCCAATAACGCGCATGTGACGCTTCACACGCCAGTCTGGCCAAAACCACGCCATGCCAGTCTCAATCAAAGCCATGCCAGCATAATCAAAGTTTCTTGCGACTAACTTATCGAGCTCTTTCTCCGACAAGTCAGGAAAAGCCAGTTCAAAGTTACGTCGTGCTACTTTCGCACGGCGACCTAATATCGACTTAGCAAGTTGTCCTATTCCCTCCCCTAACAAGACGAGTAGCCGATAGGGAAGAATATTGACTAATAGTGCTAAAAAACCAAAGCCAAACCAAACACACCAGTACTTAGGTGAAAACAAAGACAAGGTTAATTGTGGACGTTCTACAACTTTCATTACGCCTCCTAGAATAAAAGCGGCGCAATTATACATATCTAACATGAAAAAAATGTATTGATTGAATAAAGCTATGCAAAAAAGTGGTTGGTATTGGGACTTTAATCAATAAAGCCAATAAAATAGTCAGTCTCATTGAACTTTTTAACTATTTATCAAACATTTAACAACATAACATTCAGACTAAAGTGCCCTAGAATAACGTTAGAGCACTTACTTTAGAGAGGATTATGGGAGCTTAATGGTTTCCATTCTGTCACAGTTCTATTCTGTCACAGATGGTTGAGCTGCCTTCTTTGCACTAAAAGCAAACACCATGATAACTAGCAAAACAAACGGCAACACATACAGATTAAGTTTCTGCCACCCAACCATGGATTCAAGCCAACCAGAGAGCAGCGCTGTCACACTGACACAACTAAACACAACAAACTCGTTCAACGCTTGTGCCTTCGACTTGTTTTTCGCTTGATACGATTGACTAAACAGTCCGGTGGCTGCAATAAACATAAAGTTCCAACCGACACCAAGCAGCACAAGTGCAGACCTAAAGTGCCAAATTGACTCGCCATGAATGTTGATAGCAATACACAATAAGAACAACACCGCGCCCGCCAAAATCATTCGCTTAGCACCAAACTTTTCAATCAAACCACCCGTAAAGAACGCCGGTACAAACATCCCCAATACATGCCACTCAATGACACCGGCAGCTTTCGTAAAATCAAAGCCACAGCCAATCATTGCAAGCGGTGTTGCCGTCATTAGGATATTCATTACTGCGTAAGCCACCATCGCCGCAAACACTGCACCTACAAAATTGGGTGCCTTGATCATAGTACTTATAGGATCAGTCTTTAGCTGTTGAGTCGCCAGATTGAACTTAGGAAACTGAACCGTCTGTAGAATAATAAGGGCAAGCACGTTAAGGCCAATCAAGGATGCGAATGCACCGATGTACAAACCGTCTTGTGACCATTGCTGAGACATCACCGCGAGATTAGGTCCTAACACAGCGGCTAAAACTCCACCCGCCATCGAAATCGATATAGCTCGATGACGTGCATCTTCACTACAGACTTCAATTGCTGCGAAACGATAGAGCGTGCCAAAGCCAATACCGATACCCAATAAAAAGGTGGCGAAACAGAACAGATAAAATTGTTGAGTAGAGAGAGCAAAAGTGGCGAGGCTCGCACCTGATATTCCAACCAGATTACCAATACTAAAACCGCGCTTGCGCCCAAGCTTACCTGAGATAAGTGAGGCAGGAATGGTTGCAGTCATCAAACCCAGAAATTGAAGTGCGACAGGCAAGGTGATCATACTTTGGCTTGGTGCTATTTGTTTACCAATCAGCCCGATTACCGAAATCAAAAGAATGTTGCCGGTCATCAATAGAGCCTGACAGAGGGAGAGTATCCAAACGTTCCTGTTCATTTTGCCACCTTTTATGCACTGGGTAGCAACTACAACAAATCGACAACAAACTTGCAACCCTTTAATAGCTGACATTTATGACGATATATTTATCCATCCTGACTACTTTGGGTTATGCTAATCAAAGGAAGTGATAATATTTTGTTATATTAGGAACCAAAATGATTAACCCTCTTTGGCTTAACACCTTTAAGACACTGGTGGAAGTGGGCCACTTTACTCAGACCGCTGAAAAGCTCTACATGACACAACCCGGTGTGAGTCAGCACATTAAAAAGCTTGAGCAAGCTTGCAACTGTTCACTGCTGTCTCGCGAGAACAAGACCTTTGAGCTGACGGAACAGGGTCGAATAATTTATCGCTACGCGCTAAAGCTCAACAAAGAGCAACAAGAGTTGTTTGAATCGTTGCGCTTTGACAACCCTTTCGCAGGTCAATGTAACCTCTCGTGCTCTGGTACCCTTGCTCTTCAGTTATATCCGGATTTTCTCGAACTGCAAGCTGAGCATTCAGAGCTTAGCATCCACGTCGAGGCTTCACCCAATCAACGAATCTTCAACGACGTGTTACAAGGTACGATTGATGTGGGGATCGTTACTCAGCTACCAAATGACCGAGTTTATCAAACAGAGATGATTGGTAAGGAAGCGCTGTGTCTAATCACACATAAGAGCCTCAAAGACGTCGACATCACACCAGAGAAGCTCCACCAGCTGGGTTTGATTGCTCACCCTGATTCAACGCACTACCTATCGCTCTATTTCGATCTGTGTGGGGATGAAGCGCTGAAAAAGCTCAATATCAATGAGTTACCAAAAACAGGCTACATCAATCAGCTTCATCAGATTCTACTACCTGTCTCTAAAGGGCTTGGTTTTACGGTATTGCCAGAGGGCGCAGTCGAGAACTTCCCAGGCAAAGACCAACTTCATATCGTGCCACCGAAAGTGAAAGTTGAGGAAGCGCTCTACTTGGTTCAAAAGAGAAATCGCACACTGCCGCGCCGTTATGACACCGTCATCGACCTCATTAAACAGACCTTTGCGAGCAGTTTAGAGCAATAGGCTTACATTTCGTTGTAAGCCTATACTCGCTAATCACTCGATATTATTAGCATGCTGCAAGGCTGTATCGAAGTCATATTGTTCAAGCGCTTTATGCACCTGCAGCAGCAATGGCATATTGGTACTCGACAGCAGTTCATTCACGTAGTCGAGTGCTTCGCTATCATAGTTGGCGATAAGCTCGACCAGCCTCTGTTTTTGTTCATGACTGAGTCCACTATCCGCACTGTTTTCCTCGTTGGCTGATACCGCATCAGCCACTGTGCCTTCATTGGTTACCCGTTGCGGTTGAATAGCATCCAATAATTTATTCAATCTTTTAGAAGCTTCATCTAGATCAACACTGGTTAAGCAGTGATCTTTTGCCTTACCCTCGCAATTGGCTAAGAAAGCCTGAGCGCTTAAACCTCCTATCGCTCCACACATGCTCTTCAAGGTATGAACCTCTCGCTCTAGCTCCTGCCACGCCCTATTGTTCAGTAGCTCACGAGAATGAATCAGCATCGGCTGAGCTTGTGCCGTAAAACGCATCAGCAACTTCTGCTTTAACAACTCGTCCCCCTGAGTCGCGCGTTCAAGAGCTTGCTCTGAAAATAATTCATGCTGCTCTTCAGGAGCTTCTTGTAGCGTTTCTCGCTCTCTCTGACTTACACCTTCTCTCTGACTCACACCTTGATTGGTTTTCGCTACACCCGAGCCGATATAGTGCGCAATCATCGCCATCGCTTTATCCAACACAATCGGCTTGTCTAGGAAATCATCCACGCCAGCTTCTATCGCCCGCTCCTTTGCTTCAGAGAAGGCATTAGCTGACATCGCAATAATCGGTATATCGGCCTTTAGCTGCTTCACATGTCGTGTGGCTTCATAGCCATCCATGATCGGCATTTGCAAGTCCATCAAAATCAATTTGTAGTCGTTCGCTTTCACGCACTCTATAGCCTGCTGGCCGTTCTCCGCCAGATCGACCGAGAGATTCATTCTCTTCAAAAATGCCATCGCCAAGTCTTGATTGAGCTCGTTGTCTTCAACCAATAGAACTCGCTCACCCTCAAAGAAAATAGTTTGGGTACTGAACGCTTCTTTGGTTCTGAACTTAGCTACTTCCACTTGAGAGGCTTTAGGCAGTTTCAGCTCAAAGTAAAAGCAGCTGCCCTCGCCAAGCTCGCTCTCAATATGGATTTCACTTCCCATTGCTTTTACCAGCTTCTGGCTAATATTGAGCCCGAGCCCTGTACCACCAAAACGCCTTGTTGTCGTGCTGTCTGCCTGTCGGAAAGCTTCAAATAGATACTTCTTATGTTCTGGAGAGATACCAATCCCGGTATCGATCACCGAGATACTTAAAGTCGCTGTGTTTATCGATTCATTTGCGATGCGGCAATGGATGGTGACATTCCCCTGCTCCGTAAACTTAATCGCGTTACCTACAAGATTGAGCAAAACCTGAAACAGCCTCAAAGGATCGCCAACCAGTGCGAGTTCTGCGGGGATATCAATATCCGATAGCAGCGACAGTTGTTTCTCTCTGGCCTTGGCTTCCATTAACTCCACTACCTCATTGAGAGGTTGAGTTGGACTAAAAGGAATACTATCAATCCCCAACTCACCGGCTTCTATCTTAGAGAAATCTAGAATGTCATTAATGATTGCGAGCAGAGATTGTCCAGAGCGGTGGACTTTCTCAATGTAGTTTTTAGCAACAGGGTTCTGTATCTCTCCAATCGCTAGATGAGAGAGCCCAAGAATCGCATTCATTGGGGTGCGGATCTCATGGCTCATATTGGCTAGAAACTCAGATTTCGCTTGGCTGGCGTCATCGGCCCGTCGTTTCTCTTCTGCAAGCCGCTGGTTAAGCTGCTTCATAATCGAAATATCAAACGCCCAAAACAACACCGCAAGTTCGCCATCCAGTTCAAACTGGTAGTAACTCACCAAGGCCACCAGCGGCTCGCCACCCAATGTTCGCAGCTTTAACTCACGATTCTCTACCTGACCATATTTAGCCAACTCCTCATAGATCGCTTTCCTATCTTCCAAAGATTCATGGATCGCATCAGGGGCTATCAAAGAAAGGTCTTCATGGTCTACACCAAACAAGTGTTTCGCCCTTTCATTGGCATAACGAACCTCATCTCCAAAGACAACGGCTGCGGCAATCGGAGAGGTGTTGAGCATCGAATAGAGTTGAGCTTGCGCACGTTTGTATGCCTCGGTCGCATTATTGGCGATGATCACCTGACGTGTCAGTTTTCGGTTCCAAAATACGATAAGAATAAAAATCAGGATCGAGAAACCCGAGATCGTGTACACCAACTCATAATCAATGGTTTCTATCTGCCTCGGTGCCGCCCACTTTGCGGAGATCTTCTGATGCTCTTCCGCTGAGATACTGTTGATTGCTTTGTTCACAATCGACAAAAGTAACGGCTCTGATTTTAAAACATGCAGCGTCGGCGACACAAAAAAGTCGAGCCTGCCTATAATGCCAATGCCTTGATACCCAAACGAGTTGATCTGGTAATTAAGAACATCGATAGTATCAATGGTTGCATCCAACAAACCCTCGCTGACTTGGCTGAGCCCTTCACTGGTTGATTGCAGCAAAACCCATTCAACCTGTGGGTGTTGCTCGACTATGCTCTCCGTATTGGCAGCCCCTTTAACAATCCCGATCTTCCACCCTATCGCTTCGCTAAGCAGCAAACTGTTCACGTCTTTAATTGAGGCAATGGCCAATCGGCTAGAAAAAAAACTCTTGGCTGGCTTCACGTTCTCGCCTAACGCATGGTTTTCCACCGCAGCAGAAACCAGATCCACAGCATGATGATCAACAAGGCGACGTGTCTCCTCCCAAGTTTCAACGTCCACATGCTCGATTTTCAGACCGGTTTTCTGTTGGATAAGCGTGAGATAATCATCAATGATCCCAATGTACTCTTGGTTATCACTGAGTGCCTCATAGGGAAGCGCATCTGGGTCAATACCCACCTTAATATCGCGATTCACTTTGATCCAATCGCGCTCATTTTGGGTCAGGTTAAGAATTTCACCCGTCAGATTGTTCTTTTGGTAGATCTCACTGATGTAACGCTTGGCTCCCGTTCCGTAGCTTTCAAAGCGGTCAATGGATGGATAAAAAGCATAGTTCTTCAGGATCCGATCGACATCGAAGTAGAAAGTCATACTACCGGCGTTTGTCGTTCCCCCCTTGGTCCAGTAAGCCGTTTTCTTGGTTACTGAAGAAAGGTGGGAAGTATCGCGAGTCTTCAACAGCCCCACATCCACATCACCTAAGTACCAAGCCTCAATCGGACGAGTACTGTTGTCTGTTTGAGCCGTGATCACGCTGAATGAGCTGTCTGCATCAAAGATTTCAAACAACTCTGGTAACTCTTGAATACGATCATTAACGATAAAGTAAGCGGAGACCTGTGCCATGATGTCGGCTTTTTTTAAGACACTCGACAAGTCGTGATGGATATGAGAATCGATGATTTGCGCAAGACCGTGGTCACTATTTTTCAGCTTGTTAATCGCTACGTTGAAACTGTCACGGATGTCTTGGTCTCTAAAATCAACATAGATAGGATAATTAATGCTGTTGTCTGTATGTAGAGTAAGCTCTTCCATTTCTATGAAGCGAGTGTTGGCAATAAACCAATCAAGCACACGCCTTTCGACTAATAACAGATCCACATTCTGTGCTCTGAGCTGCGAGAACGCAGATTCTAGGCTATCGAAGTCCTCGACCTTTTCAATAAACAGACTCTGCTCTAGCTGTTCGACCGCTTTTACAATAGGTGAAGTCTCGTCGTACAACAGTGCCCCCAAAGATAAGGGCGTACGAGACTGAATAGAAACATTGCGACGGGACAATGAGATAGGCACAAATTCCACATTGAGTATCTCATCACTCAAATACCCTGTTGTTTCATCTTCAATCTGCTTACTTGAAACAAACGCCATAGAGCGATTGGTCTCCATCGCCGTTCTCGCCGCCGCAGGTGGCAGTGTGACAACGTCACCAATCTGATAACCCATCTCATTAAATGCGCGCTGAAGAATCGCGTGCTCCATCCCCACCGATGCACTATCAGGATAAAGATACGGAGGATTACCAAAGCCAAACACCCCTTTCAGGGCGACTCGATACGGTGATTCATTGAGCCATTTACTCAGAATACTGTTCTTCTTTTCAATCTCCATGGTATTAATTTGATCGTTCAAGAGTGCGAGTAAGATAGGATTACCCGACTTCAAAACCATTGACGCTTCCATATCTCGCCAACGATCCAAAACATAATTCACTCCCAGATCATAGACGCCGCTTTTAAATGCTAAGTCCATGGTACTGATCGGCTCCGCCAATAACCCATCAACCAGTCCATCTTCCAGTGCTCGAATACCATCAATCACATTATCAACGGTGGTTTGTGTCATTAAGTTGAGTTGAAATCCTGCTCGCTCAGCGTCAATTGAGTCCTTGACCATGGCGATCTTCTTATTCGCTTGCTGTTCCGAATTAGCTTGTTGATCAGAGTTGGCTTGTTGAGCAGAGCCAGACTCCTGCTGACTATTTGTCGGCACAATCAATGCAATCTGATAGGGAATATAAGGGTCGGTTGCAATGAAGTCCGAGCCTTCTGGAACTTCAAATTGTTGGAATGGGAACACATCTGCCCGGCCATCTTCCAGCGCTCGTTTAGCTTCAATGTATGAATTCACGACTAAGAATTGGGTATTAACGAAATAACGCTGCTCAAGGTCACGCGCATAATCACGCACAAGCCCAGAAACGTTGCCGTTATCATCAATAAAAGAGTATGGGTAATGCCCAGCTAAAACCACGTAGGTAATGGTCGGTTCAAGGCTAAGCCAAGATTGAAGTTCAGCATCCGACACCGCTTTAGTTTCAGGATAATTAGGTTTTTCCGTTTCCGCATGAACTGACGTAACGAGGGCGAACGATGTCAGTAATCCTACTGATAAAACGACTCTGAAAAACCAAGCTGATATTGGCTGCCCGCTTCGAAGCCTCTCGCTTCCAAGCATAAGTGCGCTTGGCTTACTCATCTTTAAACTGCTCTTTGACGCTCAGTATCTGATCTAGGTTTTGTATCAGCAAATCAACCACCATAGGGTCGAAGTGTTTGCCTTTTTCCCTCTCAAACAGTGCTAGGGTTTCTTCAATGCTCCAGGCTTTCTTGTAGGGTCTGTCTGCTGTAAGCGCATCAAATACATCGGCAACCGCAGCAATGCGCCCCACTAAAGGAATATCATCACCACTGAGTTGATTCGGATACCCCGTCCCATCCCACTTTTCATGATGATACTGAGCGACCTCTACCGCCATCTTCATCAACTTAGAGTCGCTATGATTCCCTAAGATCTCGATACCAAACTCAACATGCTGTCGCATTACATTCCATTCTTGATCATTCAACTTGCCCGGCTTAAGAAGGATCGCGTCTGGAATACCAATCTTACCAATGTCATGCATTGGCGCGGCGTCTCTGAATGTCTCAGCATCTTCTTTCGGCATACCTGCAGCGACGGCCAACACATAGCAGTAATGACTCATTCTAAGGACATGCATACCCGTTTCGTTGTCTTTAAACTCAGCGGCGCGGCCTAGAATCTTGATTGTTTCTAGGAGCCCGAGTTTGATCTCTTCGGTCTTCTCTTGAACTTGCTCATCGAGGACACGTTTTTGGTCGTAGAGTGCAATGTGGGTTTTAACGCGCTGGCGAGCAATCTCGGGCGTGATAGGCTTAGTAATGTAATCCACCGCACCTAAACTCAAGCCTTTGACTTCATCTTCTGGGTCAATCTTCGCGGTCACAAATATAATCGGGATATGCGCAGTGTTCGGCTGCGATTTCAGCTGACGACACACTTCAAAGCCGTCAATGTCCGGCATCATAATATCGAGAAGAATAAGATCTGGTTGGGGCATCGTTTTTGCAATTTTTAGACCGACGTGACCATTAATCGCCACTTTGACTTGGTACGTGTCTTTGAGTATTCCGGTGAGTACATCTAAGTTGCTGGGCGTATCGTCTACCACGAGAACCGTCGGTTTACTACTCATTACTACCCCATATATAAATCAATTAGTTATTTACCAAGTGTAGGTCGCAATTTGGCGTCCTCAACAGAACAAAGTAAAAAATTTGCTAAATCCCTTCCTTGCGCACAGATGCGTAATGTATATTCCACCTTTAATATGTTTACAAGCAACAAAAAGGCCGCTCATCAGAGCAGCCTTTGGTGTTATCGTTTTACTTTAATCGACAGTCGTTTTATGCCGTCGTCTCTTCTTGTACGCCTTCGACTTTATCATCCACCGCTTTCACTAGAAGCAGGCCCACAGAGAATACAATCAGTCCACACAATACGAACACTAAACGTCCCCACATTGGGTTTGGTAGGACAAACATCGCCATCACACCAACACCTGCTACCGCAATCAATGAACCCAGCATGCGACGTTGTTTGTTATCTAGCTTCTTCTGCTCTGTACTTTCCGCAACTAATGGCGTTGCTAGGTTACCAAAGAAGGTATCAACGTCCTTCTCACGGTGCTCTGGCAATGGTTTGTAGAACAGAGTTGATAGAACAAAGAAGCCAGCCGTAAATACGATGTGTCCAATCAGACCAATAGCAACTTTAAGATCAGCCCACTCACGGCCTGTTAGCTCATTCAGACCAAACCAACCTTCAATCATTTCGGCAGTGATAACGAAACCAACAAAGTATGATACAAAGCCACCAACAACTAGCGTCCCCCAACCTGCCCAGTCTGGCGTCTTACGGATGAAGAAACCGCAGAACGCTGGGATTGTCATAGGGAAGCCAATCAAGGCGCCGACATACATCATGGTATCAAATAGGCTTAGACCTTTTAGAGAGTTGATGAACAGTGCCACAAGGATGATCGAGATACCGAAGAAGGTAGACGTGAGTTTAGACACGATTACCAGCTCTTTCTCGTTCGCATTCGGACGTAAAATCGGCTCGTAGAAGTTCTTAACAAAGATACCAGAGTTACGGTTTAGACCTGAATCCATAGAAGACATCGTCGCTGCGAACATCGCGGCAATCAATAGACCCACCATACCTACCGGCATGTACTCTTGTACGAAGTAAAGGTAAGCGAAGTCAGCGGCTTTGCTGCCCGCCTCTGGGTATTGAGAAGCAAGATCAACGCCTTGACCCGCGATAAACCAAGAAGGCATGAACCAGATGATTGGACCAAGCGTCATGAGTACACAAGCCAGTAGAGCAGCTTTACGCGCGTTGTTTGAATCTTTTGCCGCAAGGTAACGGTAAGAGTTCAACATGTTGTTGGTGATGCTGAACTGCTTTAGGAAGATAAACACAGCCCAAATGCTAAAGATGCTTAGGTAGTTGAGGTTGTCACCTGTAATGAACGAATCCGTTGGGAAGTTGTTGACGATATTAGTTACGCCACCACCGTGATACATCGCCACTACGGCACACGTCACCGTTACCGCCATGATGATAACCATCTGCATGAAGTCAGAAGCGATAACCGCCCAAGAGCCACCTGTTACTGACATGACCAGAACCACAAGACCAGTCAGAATGATGGTTGTCGTCATATCGAAGCCAAAGATACCAGAGGCAATAATAGCCAGACCGTTAAGCCAGATACCTGCTGAAATAACGCTGTTTGGCATGCCAGACCAAGTAAAGACCTGCTCGTTGACTTTACCAAAACGCATACGAATCGCTTCGATAACCGTCACAACACGTAACTGTCTGAATTTCGGTGCAAAATATAAGTAGTTCATTAGGTAGCCGAACGCATTCGCGATAAAGATAATCGCAACGGCAAAGCCATCAGTAAATGCCTTACCGGCCGCCCCAGTGAATGTCCAGGCACTAAATTGTGTCATAAATGCTGTTGCACCAACCATCCACCAAAGCATGCTACCGCCGCCTCGGAAGTAGTCGCTGGTTGTGCTGGTAAATGTTCTAAACATCCACCCTATTGCAATTAAGAATAGGAAGTAGATGCCTACTATCAGGGTATTGAGTTCCATCGTAGAGACCTTTTATTTGTTTTTTTGTTGTCTCGACTATAAATAGTGATGGAAATTATTTGTACTACAATAACTCAATTGCGTGATTCAAATCTTAAATTTTGATGACGAAAAACGTATGGAGTGATCGAGCTCAAAATCATAAATCAATAGAATAAATAAAAGCCTGAAAAGCTGCTAAATGGTGAGAAAAGACATGAATACTAAAGAAAAACAGATAATTTGGAGGAATATTATCGCTTAATAGCTAGAGATAAAGTCATCACATATTGCGTGCTTAATCACTAAGTTCTAGTGCACCACAGTTATCCGCCTGAGTTTTCTCCATCAACGACAAGTAAAAAGTAATACTAATTATCTAAGAAGGTTATCAAATCCCTCTTGTATATCGTCGCTAGTATCAGTCTTAAAACAAAGAGATTGATGCAACGAGAACGGTCAAAAGCAAGAACAAAATGAGTGACTGTAATTGGGAAAGTAAAAAGCGCAGATAAAAAAACGCCCATGTTGCCTGTATCAACATGGGCGCAAAGGCAGTGTTTCCACCGCCTCCTTCTATCTCAACGCAGTGCGACAGAAGACATCATTAGTATAGTTGGGAGCAAGAATAGAAATACCGGTGTAAGGCACTTCAATCAATGCCTAAGATCCGATAACCAGAGCGAATCAATCAGTTTGCAACATACTGTCATCAAAATGCTTGTCCGCGCCAGCTGTTAATAATATTAATGTATTACAAATAAAAATAAAGCGAATATTCTGAATACCTTGATTTAGAGCACAATTCTTGAACGTCTAATTTTTTGCCTACTTTCTTATAAACCTACAAAGCCATATAAAACATAGCCTTAGCATATATATTTCAAGATGTAACGCTTTGTTACCACCAATTTTGTCATCACAAGTAGATCCAATTCACAGATCAACATGAAAATATTGAGATAGCATATTTGTATTATCTTAACTCAATAATAAAAGGCATTTTATGAAAGCCCTACGTCCCCTACACCTTGCGGCTTGTATTGGAGCCATCACTTTTGGCTCCAATGTGATTGCAGCTGACTTCGTCTTCTTGGATGAAGCAACCCTAGAAGCTAACCGCACTTTACTTCAATCTGAGCAAGCACCTTCAACAATGAAAGTCACTTATGACCGACTATTGGAAGAAGCAGAACTCGCAATGCAAGACGGCCCATTCAGTGTCGCTGATAAAGGCATGACTCCCCCGAGTGGCAATAAGAATGACTACATGAGTATCAGCCCATATTGGTGGCCTGATAAATCAAAAGAAGACGGTCTACCGTGGGTTCGCCACGACGGTAAAACCAATCCAGCCTCTAAAACAGATGAAACAGATTCTAAGCGAATTGGGCACTTCACCCGCTCAGTTCGTGCATTAGCTATCGCTTACTATTTTAGCCAAGACGAAAAGTATGCTCAGCAAGGTATTGAATACATTAGAACTTGGTTCATCAATGAAGAAACTAAGATGAACCCTAATGTGAATTACGGTCAAGGTGTTCCAGGTGTTGCAGAAGGACGTCGTGGCGGAATCATTGATACTCGTACCTTGGCTGATCGCATGCTTGATTCAATCGCCATGCTTTCTCAATCACCTTCTTGGACAGAAAAAGACGAAGAACAGATTAAGCAATGGTACAGCGACTACCTAGATTGGCTGATTGTCGATGACCTGTCAGGAGGCCCTAAAGGTGAGGCTTACGCTGAGAACAACCACGGTACTTGGTATGACTATCAAGTCGCAAGTATTGCCTACTTTATCGGTAACGAACCACTGGCAAAACAGATGGTTCAGAAAGGCAAGATGCGTATCGATACTCAGTTCGAAAAGGATGGCTCTCAGCCGCATGAAATTGAGCGCACTCGAGCTTATCACTACCACTACTTCAGCTTAGATCCATTGGTTGGCATGGCGCAGATCGGCGAAAAGGTAGACGTCGACCTTTGGAACTACACCAATAAGAAAGGCGGCTCTTTAGAGACAGGTATTCAGCTTATGGCGACTTACCACGACCTTAGTAAAGAGTGGCCTTACACCCAAAAAGATGAGCGTCGCCGTATCGAGCGCATGACGCCGCTTTACCTAAAAGCGGGTGTGGCGATGGACAAGCCTGAGTGGGTCCAGCTCGCGACAGAAACCGATTTTAGCGAATTTACGGTGAAGAAGAACCTTGCAGAGGTTTGGGCACAGCGTGACATCGAATTGCTTTACCCAAAACTATAAATCCCCTACGGGTGGGTGAATAAAAGCCCACCCTTCATAACTTTTAATTACAGTGGAACAACATTATGATTTCTAAAAATAAAATTGCTTTAGCTATTACAGCAACTCTTTTTGCTGGCAGTGTTTCAGCTGCATCACTTGATGCGCGCCAAGAGTACAAACATGGTTCAGAAGAGTGGGCAAGCCGTATCAAAATGAGTGGGTCAGTTGACAACCATTTCTTTGGTGCTGAGATGAAGCAAAAAGGTAAGCCATTCTCGGAGTGGGAAGCGGCGGACAATGAGTTCGAATATGGCTACCGTTTCAAATTGAATGATCAATGGATGATCCAACCAAGTATGCCTGTCACCTTTGGTTCTGACAGCGTAACTTACAAACCACAAGTACGTGTTCAATACTCGTTTGATTCTGGTCTAAAAGCGAAACTACGCTACCGTCATGAGTTCCGCGATTACAACTCTGATTCGTCGAATGACAACAGAAACCGCAGTAAAATCACTGGTAACCTAGATTACAACTGGAATGCTTTCCAATTTGGTTTTGAAGCGAACTATGCAGAAGACTTTGCCAACAATGAGTGGACTGGCGGCGGCGGTGCTGACTACGAATGGGACTACAACCTAAAAGTAGGTTACAAAGAGGCTGACTGGAGCTGGCGTCCATACGTTGAGTTCGGTAACGTACAAGACAGCCGTGACCGTCAACTACGTAGCCGTGTTGGTATTACCTACAGCTTCTAATCTGCTCGAAGCTCGTAATCCGCAAAAGCTATAGAAAACAACAAAAAAGCCAGCATATGTATGCTGGCTTTATTATTGCTATTTGATTCAGACAGAAAGCTTAAATTAGCTAGCTGCTGGTAATCTGTGATTTGATTCTTGCAGGTGGTTTGCAGAAGCAGAACGCGCTTTTTCGCTGTTACCAGCCATGATCGCATCGTAGATCTGGCGGTGTTCATTGATACAAGTACTGCCCTCTTCCGAAGAGTGAACAATAAAGTTAACGAACATCGTTGTTAAAATATTGCCAAATGGAAGATAGAAATCGTTACCCGTCGCGTTAAAGATAAGGCTATGGAATCGCATGTCTACATCTGTCCAACGCTCTTGGTCGAACACTTCAGCTTCAGAGACTTCAACCATCTCTTGGAATGTTTCTGAAAGCTCAATACGCTGTTCAGCTGACGCGTTTTTCGCTGCTAGTGCGCACGCTTCAGGCTCAATCGCACGACGTAAGCCTAGAAACTGGAAGCAGAATTCGTCGGTATCCGCTAGGCCGTCCATCCAACCGATAAGCTGAGGATCTAGGAAGTTCCAATACGCGCGATTAACAACACGAGTACCTACTTTTGGACGAGACTCTAAAAGACCTTTTGACGTCAGCAATTTCACCGCTTCACGCAGTGCTGTACGACTGATACCAAATTGCTCACAAAGCGCCATCTCACCAGGGATAATAGAACCTTGAGCTAGCTCACCTGACAGGATACTACGAGCAATTTCACGAGCAACTTGCACGTGTAGGCTACGTTTTGAACCTGCGATTGAATTGAATGTTCCGACCATATGTTCACTTGTTGTTATTAATGTATTATTTAATCCCCACTATATCACTTATATATTCAACTACCAAATATCGTTACTGCGCTCCGTCCCAGATTTAAACAAAACTAATTGTATAAATTAGATTACACAAATAATACGCTCAAAATTGCCCATCAACTAATGGCTTAATAATAATTCTCACTTGTATTTGGGTGTTTGTTTTGTACGACTAATGTCACATATATGTATCTTTCTCTCTAATTATAGCCGCATATAGTGGATTTTGATGCTGTACTGCTTGATTCAATTACATGCTATTGTATTATTAATTAACGGCAGATTTCTTATATCGTCAATTTCATCTAATAGTCACCTTTATGATCGTGGCTACGGTTTCTCAATGCCTTTATTGAAAGTCGGCCAATAGTTTATACAACAACGTCGGTTCATTTTATGGACCATCAATGAGATGACACTATCGCATCTCACTAATTTGCAGTGGTACGTCTAAACACTCACATCGAGTTCGACAGGTGGTCAGCAGCATATTGAAATGGTGAATTTGGTTGAGCTAACTCTCTTTATCACGTCTTATCCTGATTACCCTGCCTAGCACTGACAACGTAACACTGCCAACCCAAAGCCAGTTCATTCTGGCTTTGACCCTTTATATATAGGTGGTTTACATGTCCGTATTCACGCTGGTGGAAGATTCTAGCCGCCGCATTCATGTTCAAGTGGCAAGACAAGTTGCCCGTAAGATCTTATCTGGCGAATTAAAAGAAGAAGAAAAGCTACCCAGTGAGATGGAGCTTTGTGAGATCTTTGGCGTCAGTCGAACTGCGTTAAGAGAATCAACCAAACTGCTCTCTGCAAAAGGACTTATTGAATCCAAGCCTAAAGTGGGGACTCGCATTATGCCGCGTTCTAACTGGCACTTTTTAGATCCTCAACTCCTCGATTGGATTCAAGATCTTGAAGACACTAAGCCGTTTTTGGCCCAATTCTTAGGACTTCGCAAAGCGATTGAACCGGAAGCGTGCGCGCTCGCAGCTCGCAATGCAACTGTCGAGCAACGTAAAGAGCTCTCCGTTCTATTTCAAAAGATGACACTCGCCGCAGAGAGCTTTGATTATGGAAGCTGGACGGTCAATGACCATCTGTTCCACCGCACGATTTTCCTTTCGACGGGTAACCAGTTCTACATTCCGTTTGGCAACATTTTGTCGGCGATTTTCCGACAGTTTATTGATCACTCGGCAGAAGGTGGGCGTTTCTGTCTTGCAGAACACAAAGCCATTTACGACGCCATTATGTCAGGGAATAGCGAAGGAGCACGGATGGCTTCTCAAAGCCTGTTGAACGACGACAATCAAAAGCTATCTAAGGTACCTTTAAAGGTCGCGGCAATGGCTTAATCGATAAGTCACGTCTCTTCAACTACAACATTCGATTAAAATACTCATGATATAAACCACTTATATCATGAGTTTGCTCTTTAAGAGGTCATTGTGGCATCTCAATCTTACGTCAAAAAGAACCTTTCCCTTGCCTGGCCGTTAGCACTCAACGCCCTGTTGATGCAGTCCATGCTGATGATCGATACCTTGTTGGTTTCACCACTTGGCGAAGTCTCCTTAGCGGCCATGGGTATCGCGACCACGGTTATCGCCTTTATTCTCGGCATTCAAATGGCGCTCGCCAACGGTACTCAACTTGTACTGAGTCGCGCAGTAGGTTCAGGCGTTCAAGCCTCACTCTCCCGAGCATTTTTAGCCGGGATGCTGATTAATTTTGGTACGGCTTTTCTATTCTTCCTTGCCCTAACCTTCTTTGATAACTCACTGATCAGCACGCTTACCGATGATGTTTCGCTGCATGATGAGATTGCCGTCTACCTCAGCTTCTCCAAATACATTGTCTTGTTCACAGCAATAACCCAAGTGATCATCGCGCTGTTTAACGGCTTAGGTAAAACCAAGGTGCCGTTTAGAGGCTATTTAATCGAACTGCCTGTGAACGTTTTGGTGAGCTACGTGTTCATCCATGGTTGGTCGAGCTTTGAAGGATTAGGGGTACAAGGAGCAGCGATAGGCAGTTTAGTTGCGATAATGATTCGTGCGGTCTATCTCTATTTGTGTATTCGATTTGAGAACTGCATTGAAGTGTCGCTGAACGCTTTCGGCTCTGACTTTTCACGCAATGTCGTTAATCACTTTAAAGAGATATTCCCCGTCGCTGCGAATGTGACCATGCTGTCGATTGGCGCGACCATTTACCAACTGCTTTACACGCAGCTTAATATCAACGCTTATGTAGCGATTACCTTGGTCATGCCTTGGATTCGCGCTGGGACCCAGTTTATTACCGCTTGGGCTCACTCGTCTGCTATCACAATCAGCCAAGCGATTGGCTCAAAGCAGATGACCGATCTAAGAAAGAATGTTGATGCCAGTATCGATATCGCGGTGATCATCTCGATTCTGTCGATGTTCTTCTTTATCGCACTGAGTTTCTTCATGGGTGATATCTACCCCGATCTGGATAGCGCCACCTATGACGCTCTAACGGTGATTGCGCCGCTCTATATCTTTCTTCCGCTTGTCCGTGGCTACAACACGGTTCACGGCCACGTATTGAGAGCATTAGGTCAAACCACGGCAGTATTTAAGATTAACTTCACCGGTCAATGGATCGTCTCGATTCCACTATGTGCTTTGATCATTTTCGGCTTCGATGGCTCTATTTTCTGGGCATTTGCGGTTCAACCTTTCGAAGAGATGGTCAAGGCGCTGCCGTTTAGACACCTTGCAAGAAAACACCTTAAAGAGTTTGATGAAGAGAAAGCCAAAAAACTGATGTACGACTAACGCACAGTACACCTCTAACTTTTAAAATAACAATGCCCTATTTCGCTATGAATATAGGGCATTTTTATCTTGTATTGATGACACTAACTGAGTGTTAATCGAGGTCGAATTAACTCATAAAGATAGGCAAGTTCATCGGCCATTTTGAAGCGTTGATTAATCACACCACCTGCCATATGAGCGTGCCCGCCACCATAACCAAGGCCTCGATCATTGAGTGCCCCTCGCACAACTTCAGCGACGTCATTATCTTCACACTCTGAACGGAGAGAAACAAACGTCCTCTGATACGATCTCGCGCTCAACACCACGATGTCAATCTCATCAACCGTCAATAGAAAGTCTCCAAGAACCCCTAGCATGTTCTTTGGGCACCCTTCAGGCAAAATAGCAAACGCACTATTCTTGTCACGTTTCATTGAGGTCAACATAGAATCAAAATATTGAAGCTCTTGATATTCGATCTGATTTCGACAGATGCCATTAACGGTCACCATGTCAGCAAGGCGCTGCAATTGAAACAGTGCCTTAATATCCGCCTCGCTTACCGACCGAGTAAAGCTTGCCGTATCAAACGTTAAGCCCACCAGCAGAGCCGTCGCGATTCGCTTTGGAATCGGTATCTTGTAGTAGTTAAAGTACTCAACCATGATTGTCGCGGTCGAACCATAGTCGGGCCTTACATCTGCATACCAAACATAGCTCGGTACCTTGACCTGATGATGGTCAATCACAGCGACTTCTAATCCCGGTAAGTCCGTTACATTCGCTTCGCCAATACAACCATCGACCACAATGATTTTGTCGCTCGGTTTTAGGTCTAACTGGTGTGATTTAACGATTGGAATGTCTAGCCAACCGATTAGATTATTGAGTGATACTCGGTCGATAAAACCCTGATATGAAAGAAAAGGGGCAAAACCCTTCTTTTTAAGTAGATAAGCCAATGCAAATGCCGAAGCGATAGCATCATGATCAGGAAAGTCATGAGCCTGAACTATCACTCGCTCACTGCCTTTTAAGTCGACTAAAAACTGATCAAATTTTGATAGAGGCATTCCATTGTCCCTGCCAAGTATGTTGGAAGCCACATTGAGTCCTACAGCAGCAACCTAACCATTACAAAAAGGGACAGTATATCGCGACAGATAAATGCATCTATATGAATATCTCGCTAATATGACTTTGCTCTCACTAACATCACAGATGAGTCTTTCTTGACTGGCTTAAAGACTCAACCACCCAATTTCACCGTCATACTCTTTCTTCAATTTCCTCTCCAATCTCGTTTACACACCCATATTCTGTGAAGTTTTCTTATCAGATTTTTTTGTTGTAGATAAACCTTTTCAATAAATACCCAATCAAAATCGACTTTAATAAAAGTGAAATATTCGATTTATAACCTCCCCTTCGACAACTTAATAAGTCTAGTCATATTTTACTGAGCTTGAATAATCACAATGTTTTACTTGAACACTAGAACGTCACACTTATTCAAACACCGATATTATTCTGAAGAATAATGGATTAACTGGAGATATACCGTGAAATTGATTAAAACTACACTATTGTCGTCTCTACTTGTTGCGGCAACATTTAATGTTTCTGCGAATACGACGATTAATGGTGCAGGTGCAACTTTTCCTCATCCAATCTACGCGAAGTGGGCTGAGCAGTACCAGCAAGCTACTGGTGTGCAAATCAACTACCAAGCGATTGGTTCAGGTGGTGGCATTCGTCAAATCACAGCTAAAACCGTTGATTTCGGCGCAACAGATGCACCGTTAACAATTGAAGAGCTCAACAAAGAAGAGATGATTCAATTTCCAATGGTAATGGGTGCAATCGTACCGGTTGTAAACATTCCTGGCATCGAAGCAGGTGAAATGAAACTAACAGGTGAAATCCTAGCGGATATCTACCTTGGCAAAATTAAAAATTGGAACAATGAAGCAATCGTCGCACTAAACGGTGACCTATCGATTCCTTCTCAACCAATTTATGTTGTCCACCGCTCAGATGGCTCAGGCACAACATTCAACTTCACAGAATACCTTGCGCAGGTTAATGAAGATTGGAATAGCCAAGTCGGTGTCGGTAAAGACATTACTTGGCCACGTGAAGCAACCACTATTGGCGGTAACGGCAATGCTGGCGTAGCAAACTTCGTAAGCCGTACTCGTGGTGCGATCGGCTACGTTGAATATGCGTTTGCGAAGCAAAACGACCTAACTCACACACAGATGGACAGCGCTGAAGGTAAGTTCTTGCAACCTACTATGGAGACTTTCCAATCTGCAGCAGCAAACGGCGACTGGGCGAATGCGCCTGGCTACCACCTGCTACTGAATAACCAGCCTGGTGCCGACTCTTGGCCTATGACTGCAGCAACTTTCATCTTGATGCATAAAGATCAGAAAGACTCAGAAAAAGCCAAAGAGATCCTCAAGTTCTTTAACTGGAGCTACGAGAACGGTGCTGATGCTGCGGAAGAGTTAGATTACATTCCAATGCCAAAAGCAGTTAGCCAAATGGTTAATGCAACTTGGTCTGAAGAACTCACTACAAACGGCAAAGCCATTCTTAATTAATCGATAGATTATTTAATTTAACAGATAGTAACTTTTAATTGAGAACTCATACCGCCACTTATTATTTCATCGACCGTAGTTAGGCCCCCTATAGGCATTTAATTTACAGCGAGGAATAACAAGTCGGCGGTACTTATCATGCTTATGAATAATACAATGAACTTTAAAAGAATAGACGGTGATTCAATATTTGAAAAACTGAGCTTCACCTCTTCTATTCTTATATTTTTTGCCCTAACCGGTATCATCCTTTCTTTAATTGATGGTGGTTGGAAGGCTTTTTCTGAATTTGGTCCAGGCTTCGTATTTAACAATGTTTGGGATCCGATCAATAGCAACTTTGGTGCAGCTTCCGCTATCTACGGTACGCTAGTCACCTCTTTTATTGCTATCTGTATCGCGGTTCCTGTCGCACTCGGCACTGCTATTTTCCTAGCAGAGCTTGCTCCTAAATGGATTAGCACGCCCGTAAGTAAAGCTATTGAGCTTCTTGCTGCTATTCCAAGCATCATCTACGGTATGTGGGGCCTGTTCGTCTTTGCACCTTGGTTCTCTGAAGGGTTCCAAATGTGGGCACTGACTAACTTATCCGGACTGCCAATTATCGGCACTTGGTTTAGTGGCCCGCCTATCGGGATCGGCCTTCTGAGCGCAGGAATCATTCTCTCTTTCATGATTCTACCTATCATGACGGCTTTAACTCGCGATGCCTTACGTTCAATTCCAGACGTACTACGCGAAGCTGCGTATGGCGTAGGTGCAACCCCTTTTGAAGTGATTACTAAGGTACTACTTCCTAAAGTAAAAAGTGCTGTGGCAAGTGCCGGCATTCTCGGCCTTGGGCGTGCGCTTGGTGAAACGATGGCGGTGGCTTTTGTCATCGGTGGTGCAAACCGCATCGAAACATCACTGTTTATGCCAGCAAGCTCGATCTCTTCGACGATTGCACAGCAGTTTAATGAAGCGACCAATGAAGTTCACATCTCTTCGCTGATCGCACTAGGCCTAGTGTTATTTGCTATCACATTCATCGTAATGGGTGCAGCTCGATACCTAGTAAACCGAGGTAAATCATGAACCTAAGAAAAATAAAGAATGCACTCTTCTACGCATTGTGTATCGGCGCGACTGCAACGGGTATCATCGTGCTTTCTAGTATCCTTTACACACTGGTTGGTGAAGGTATCAAGGGCATGAAGTGGAGCTTATTCACAGAGCTCACTCCTGCGCCGGGCAGTGAAGGTGGCTTAAAGAACGCTATCTACGGAAGCCTTGTCCTAACGGGGATGGGTATTCTTATCGCTGCACCACTTGGCGTTCTGGCGGGTACTTGGTTGTCGGAAGCACCAAAAGAGAATAAGACCGCTGAAACCCTGCGCTTCCTTAATGGAATGCTAGTTAGTGCACCTTCAATCCTAGTCGGTCTGTTCATCTACGCCGTGATTGTGGTGCCTATGGGTTCATACTCAGCGTGGGCAGGCTCAATTGCGCTAGCCATCCTTGCGTTGCCTGTAATCATCTCCTCAACTGAAGAGATGCTTCGCCTAGTTCCACCAACACTTAAAGAAGCTGGCAGTGGTCTTGGAGCTCCTAAATGGCGCGTTATCACCAAACTGAGCTACCGCGCAGCAGGTCCAGGGATCATCACCGCGATCTTGCTCTCGATTGCTCGTATCTCAGGTGAGACTGCACCACTGCTCTTTACAGCACTAAACAGCAGCTTCATGACCACAGACATGGGCGCGCCAATGGCGAACTTACCTGTAACCATTTATCAATTTGCGATGAGCCCTTACGCATCATGGCAAGAACTGGCATGGGCTGGTGCCCTGCTGATCACATCCTTTATTTTATTTGTAAACGTACTAGCGACAAGCTTGCCTAAATTATTGAAAGCGAGAAAAGCATAATGACTGCCATGACTAACACAGTAGTAAACGAGAACGTTGTCACTCCAAACGTTGATCCTATGTCTATCCCTGCTGCCAATGACCAAGCAATGTCATGCCGCATGCAAATAGAAGACTTAAGCTTTTTCTACAACAAGAGCTTACCTGCGGCGCTTAAGGGCATTACGATGCCAATCTACAACAACAAGGTAACAGCGCTAATTGGCCCATCAGGTTGTGGTAAATCGACTCTGCTGCGCACAATGAACCGCATCTACGACCTTTACCGCACTCAATATGCAGAGGGTGATATCCTGCTTGATGATGAGAGTATCCTTGGCTCGATTGACCTAAACGAACTGCGCTCAAAGGTGGGGATGGTTTTCCAAAAACCAACGCCGTTCCCAATGTCTATTTACGAGAACATGGCGTTTGGCCTTAAGCTAAAAGGCGGTTTCAGCAAGCAAGAGATCGACACTCAAATCGAAAAGGCACTGAAACGCGCACATCTTTGGGAAGAGGTGAAGGATAAGCTACATGCTGACGCGATGGGCTTGTCAGGTGGTCAACAACAGCGTCTATGTATCGCGCGTACTATCGCACTACAACCAGAAGTGATTCTGATGGATGAACCGACGTCAGCGCTTGACCCTATCGCAACGGCAGCTATCGAAGAGCTGATTACCGAGCTAAGAGAAAAGTACACCATCGTTATCGTGACTCATAACATGCAACAAGCAATGCGTATCTCAGACTACACAGGCTTTATGTACCTTGGTGAGTTGATTGAGTTTGGTGAGACTGAACAGATCTTCAAAGCGCCAAAGAACGACCGCACGCAACGTTACATCTCAGGCGACTTCGGTTAAGCCTTTCTCACTCACATAAGTACGAGTCACTCACTAACACTTACCAATAAGAAGAGCGCCAATTAGGCGCTCTTCTTGTATTTTAATCTTTAGTAAATTTTAAGTTTTGATAAAGAACCGATTAACGACCTGAGTAGTACATACAGATCTTCACGCCGTCGAACTCGCGAATCTCAAACGGAATCTCGTAGATAGACTCCATCACTTCTTTATCGACAACCTCTTCCACTTTTCCTGCTTTGATCACCTGCCCGCGCTTCATCGCCACAATGTTGTCTGAATAGCTGGATGCAAAGTTGATGTCATGAATCACAATCACAACGGCTTTATTAAACTCGTGAGCTAAACGGCGCAGTGTCTGCATGATTTCGACTGAGTGCTTAATATCGAGGTTATTCAGCGGCTCATCGAGAAAAACATAGTCAGTATCTTGTGCAACAACCATCGCGATAAACGCCATCTGACGCTGACCGCCACTGAGTTGGTCAAGATACTTGTCCTGAATATCCGTAATACCTAAGTGCTCTAAAGCTGTATCAACCACCTTGTGGTCATTATCCTGCATTCGACCTTGTGAGTGCGGGAAACGGCCAAAGCAGACCAATTCACGCACGGTAAAGCGCATGTTGATGTTGTTCGACTGTCTTAATACCGCAAGGTGTTTCGCCAGCTCTTTTGTGTCCCACTCAGCCAGTAACTTATCGCCAATAAGAACTTCGCCCGCGTCGCTGTCAGTAAGGCGACTTGCCATTGAGAGTAACGTACTTTTACCAGCACCATTTGGACCAATAATGGAAGTTACTTCACCTTTCGGAAACAGTGCACTGGCGTCATCAACAACGGTTGTCTTGCCATACTTCTTACTTAAACCTGTTAATTTAATCACTTCTCACTACCTTTATTGAATTCTGGTGCGTAACAACAAGAACATAAAATACAAACCGCCGACGAGGTTGATGATAACGCTGACCGTGGTTTCAAAATTCATTACCTTTTCCACGAACCATTGGCCAGAGACCAACAGCGCCACCGCAAGTAAACTGCTCGCTACGATAAGTACGCGGTGTTGATAAGACTGGAAGATTTGACGAGCCAAACTCACCGTGATCAATCCAAAGAACAGAACTGGGCCAACAAGAGCAGTTGACACAGCGACCATGATCGAAACGATCACCAGCGTGAATTGCGTCAAACGCTTGGTGTTTACGCCCAAGCTGGTAGCGTTATCAACGCCAAGCCATAGCACATCGAGTTTGGGTGCCATGACCCAAAGAGCCAGTAACGTCAGACCCAGTGGAATCATACTCAAGTAAACCAATTGACCTTTGACATTGTTAAAGCTCGCAAACATTACATTCTGCAGCACCGCAAATTCATTCGGATCAATCAGCATGCCTAAGAAGTTGGATAGGCTGCCAAAGACACTGCCACACACAATACCAATCAACAGCAAAGTGAAGACGTTATTTCGTTTACTCTTGAAGTAAAAATGGAACAGTCCGAACGAGAACAACACCATGATGCCCACTGACAGGGCAAAGTTTGCTACCGCATCGATCACCCAGAAGCTCAAACCACCAAACACGAACAGGAGCGAGACTTGAACCAACAGATATAGGCTATCGAAACCAAGGATCGACGGAGTCAAGATTCGGTTATTGGTGATGGTTTGGAACACCAACGACGACGTAGAAATCGCAATCGCCGCCAATACAATCGACAGGATCTTAGGTGCACGCAGCGATAAGAAGAACTCGTAGTTATCCCACGTCAGCCCCTGCCCGATAAACACGCCGATCATGACAAAACAGACAACGGCCAAAAGAGCCATTTTTAAAGAATCACGCATTAGACTTGTCTCTCAGGATTAGGTAAATAAAGATCAAGCCACCAAAAATACTGATAACCATAGAAATCGGAATTTCATAAGGGAAAATAATCACCCTTGCGAGCAAGTCACACGCTAATACTAAGATCACGCCCCAATAAGCGGTCCAAGGTAGGATCTTTTTCATATTGTCGCCCATCATCAGCGAAACAATATTTGGCACAATCAAGCCAAGGAATGGGATAACTCCCACGATCATCACCACAGATGACGCACACACCGCCACCAGCGCAACGCCGATAAACACAATTTTTTGGTAGTTCAGACCAATGTTACGAGCAAAGCTTTCACCGATACTGGCTGCGCTAAATTGGCTTGCGAAAATGTATGCCAAGATACAAGCCGGCACAGCAAGGTATAGGATTTCATAGCTACCCTGCAGCACACTCGCGAAATTCGCCATTGTCCAAGCGGACATGGTCTGCACAAGGTCATATTTGTAAGCAATAAAGGTGGTCAGAGACGAAATAACGTTGCCATACATGATACCGATCAGCGGTACTAGTACGGCATTTTTGAATTTCAAATGCTGTAGGAAGCGCACCAATATCATGGTACCCAAAACAGCAAATGAGAAGATGAACCCTAAGTAGTGCCACTGCGCTGCGCTGCCCAATACAACCAAGCCAACAATATAGCCAAGCATCGCACAATCAATGGTGCCCATAGTGGATGGCGCAGCAAACTTGTTCTGCACGATCTGCTGCATGATAAGCCCTGATACACTCAATCCGGCACCGGCTAACACAATAGCAAGGAGTCGAGGGATTCGGCTGACAACATAAATGGAGTTGGCGTGATCGTTGCCGTTGAAGAAATCACTGAAGCTGATTTCAGCGACACCGATCATCAAGGAAGCAACGCATAAAACAACGAGGAAAACAGCGGCTGCAATGGGTTTAAACATAAATAATTACTAAGGAAAAGTTGGGAGTGTCCCGTGATAGAAACTTACAAAGGATCTAAATAATTACCAAAGCTCTAGAAAATGACATAGGTTCTAAAAAATGACATAGGTTCTAGAAAGTTAAAAGGTAATAAACAGTCAAAAAGGGCTTATAAGCAAGAACTTATAAGCCCAGTATTTTGATAATGACTTACTGCTTAACTGTGCGGTCGATGTCATTCAGCATACGTTGAGTCGCTGTTACACCACCACCTGCCAAGTACCATGCACTTGAATCGATGAATACGATGTTATCTAGCTTTGCCGCTGGCGTTTGAGCCACTAGCGCATTGTCAAACAACTGCTTTGCACGGCCTTCTGAACGACCAATCGCTTGTTCGCGGTCTAGCACATAAATCACTTCCGGTTTTGCATCTGCAATGTACTCAAAAGAGATAAGGTTACCGTGGCTGCCTTTTATCGGTGCTACTTTTGCACTCTTAGACTCAACAAATCCAAAGTCATCAAAGATGATTGAGAAGCGGCTGCCTTTGTTAAACATCGCGATGTTGCTGCCGTTGTTCATTAGCATCATTGCCGTTGTTTCATCTTGAGTGACTTTTTGGTTCACAGCAGTGATTTGTTGCTGTGTTTTTTCAATCAGAGCTTCAACTTCAGACTGCTTTTCAAAAATGTCGCCTAGTGTGCGCCAGTTTCTTTGCGTATCTGCCCAGTACTTGTCACCTTCTACGTAGAACATGATCGTTGGAGCAATTTTTGCCAGTTGGTCGTAAACCTTTAGCATACGGTTTTCTGCGATGATCAGATCCGGTTTAAGCATGTAGATAGCTTCGAAGTCTGGCTCGCTTAGAGAACCCGTGTTTTGAGTTGTCTTTTGGTAAGACTGCAGGTAATCAGGCATTAGCATGTGTGACGCGCCAACTGGAGCGACACCGATTTGATCCAATACGTCTAAGCTACCGTGACCAAGAACGACAACACGCTGTGGTACGCCCGATACCTCGGTTGTGCCTTTAATGTGTTCTACTGTCACTGTTTTTGCGTGTGCTGTCATAAGTACAGACGAAGCTAAAACCAGTACCAAGCCACTCATTAGCTTACGAGCTGAATTAAGTATTTTGTTCATTTCTATTCCTTTGCTGTTATTTCGGTTTCCATGAAACACACGAAAGCGATTGACGTGAGGCCAACCGAACAACTGCGAGATAACGATTATTTAAAGTATGTCATTAATCTGACAACAAATTTGTAACGCAACTGAGAATTATTATCAATAATATTCTCGGGAAGTTTGCTGTGCAACAACTTTGTCATTTAGAAATGTAAAAATGAGTATTACAAAAGAGAATAATGCCCGTTGTGTCATGGTTTTAGGTCACCACTTAGGATCGAAAAATACTCATATAGCACGATATTGAGGAAGGAATTGCGTCGGTTAGATAACACAATTCCTTGGCAAGGAAATGGTTGAAAGGTTCGAACGATAGAAGGGGTTGAAGTGCAGTACGTTTGAAACGTGTGCTATTGCAGCATGTTGGCTTGGACTTCCTTACCACTCTGAGTCAGTGAATAGATCTTCCCCTCGCCCTTTTTCACTAAGCCACTTTTCACTAATTGTCTAAGGTGAAAGTTAAACTTAGTATGGTCTTCTACGCCAACAACACGACAAAGGTCCATAAATTTGAGTTTCTTGTGAATACCAAGGTGGTTGAGCACGGCACGGCGAATCGGATTGGCGAGCGCACTGAAAACTTGGTCATTACTGCGTTCTTCGACTGGCGTTTGTGGAGCCTTACTCGCATGAACACGCTTTAGGGTCACAGAGAGCGTGGCCAAATTAAATGGCTTAGTCAAAAACTCATCCGCGCCCTTCTTCATGGCATCGACGGCTAAATCAACCGTTGCAAAAGCCGTTGTAATCACCACACCCATCTTTGGGTGAGTTCTGCGCAGGTTAGATAAAGCTTCGATACCCGTCATCCCGCCCATCACAACATCAAACAATGCTAGGTCAAAATATTGCTCCGTTGCGCAGTCTAAGGCGTCTTCTGCATTATCAAAGGAGACGACTTCGAAACCTTCCAAAGCCAGCGCTTCCTCTAATACTTCTCGTAACTGCTGATCATCTTCTGCGAGCAAGAGTTTCAATGTCATTTCATCGCCTTTGGTAAAATCACTTGCACCTGCAAGCCAAAATTGGTGTTCTTTAATATCAGCTGACCATGGTGTTGTAAGATGATCTGCTTAGAGATAGACAGCCCCATCCCTGTGCCTTTTCCAACCGGTTTTGTGGTGTAGAAAGGCTGATATACCTTGTCTAATAGCTCTTCGGCTATGCCCTTGCCTGAGTCTTCAAGCTCAATAACAATGTTGGTTCCAAGCTCTTTGGCACTAATGGTAATCGATTTGAAATCTTCAGAAGCATCAATCGCATTCACCAACACATTTACCAACACCTCTTCGAGATACACTTTATCGCCAAGGACATGCAGCCTGTCTGGTATTTGGCAAGAGACCATAAAATCCGACAAGCGATACTCAACCAGCGACAACGCCGATTGGCATAACTGCGAAACATTAACTGGTTCTCTTTTCATTTCTCTATGATGAGCATAGTTCAACACTTCGTGACTAATGTGAGCGGCTTTTTCAATCCCGCCACGAATACGAACCAGTTGTCGGTTAACGTCTTCATTGTCTGGCAAACGGGCCTGTAATAGATCACAGCTCATCAACGCACTGCTGAGTGGTGTTTTCACTTCGTGCGCGACCGCGGATGTTAGCTCACCCAACTCTTTCATTTTGGCATCTTGATAGGAATCATGCAGCATCGACTCAATTTGCTGCTCTCGCTCTCTGTCGAATATTCGCAGTGCCTTCCATAGGAAAAACAGAATCGCGATGGCGCAGAGTGTTCGCGCAAAGATCACCCAAACACCAAATTCAGACGACAGCCATCCGGATGTAATACCATAGAAGATCACAGCGGCACCTGTGTACACAAAAGGCGTAGCCGCTTGGTGGTCTGCATCATAGAATTGTTTGGCATAGATGATCAGCATCATCCCTGCTAATACACCAGAACCAAGACCAAATAATAGCCTTACGTGCTGTGAACTGGTCGTGATATAGACAATGAAGGCTTGCTCGTCATAGCGATCGATAAGGCTGTTAATAAACATCAACAGTAGAGCGATAATGGCAAGCTTTGCCCACTTAACCCAAGGTCGATCAATCAGATCAAACATCTTCCAACCGAACGCACCAAGCAGTAGGTAAGAGAGCCACAGTTTAACGACTTTAAAAAGCTCTACATTTTGAGTCTCATACTGTTTGTGCTCTATCAAAATAAAATAGAGTTCTGACCATTCGTGTATACCATGGATAAAGCCAAACGCGGCCAGAATAGGCAGGAGTTTTGATATGCTGATTTGGCTGTTTTTGTAGTTCCTAAAAATAATAGAAAAACCGATAGCGAAAAACGCTAAGCCATACAGCAAATAGAGAGTAAAAACGGTCAGAATATCCATGGCGCTTAGCATTCACCAATTGTGTTACAGTTCTATGACACCCAGAACAACATGTACACCATTTGAACAATTAGTAACAATTTACATTGTAAATCCACTCTAACCGTTTGATTGTCAATCGGTTAGAAATAGATCGTATTGGTGACTTCCCCTACTCCTTTAATACTCACAGAGATCATGTCGCCATCTTTAAGCGCTTTAGTTTTTCCAGGCGTCCCCATAAAGATCAAATCACCGGGTTTCAAGGTGAAGTAGTGGCTTAAATAACTGACGACTTTCTTCGGGCTGTGGATCATAAAGGTGGTGTTTTCTTGTTGGACGATAGAACCATTTAATCGCGTGGTTAACTCGACATCGTTGTAATCAACACCTCTAGCAATCGTCTTACCGATAGGTCCAAAGCCGTCAGAGGCTTTGGCTCTTAGCCATTGCAAGTCACTGCCCTGCCAAGAACGCTCCGTGAGATCATTACCCACAGTAACACCAAAGATGCCTGCTTCTGCTTCTTCTTGATCCGCTTTATGCAGTGTTTTCCCTATCACCAGCACCAATTCACCTTCAAAGTGCACATTACGTGCATCAAAAGGCGCATGTACTGGTTGCCCAGACAGAACAAGAGAAGAAGGCAGCTTCAAGAACATCGGTGGAGGTAGATCAGGGTGTGAGGCAGCATGACTACGAAAGTTCATACCGACGGCAAAAACCTTCTCTGGCTGAGTCGGAAGCAGTATTTCAACATCCGCAAGCGCGACTGTTTTGTCAGATAGACTATGCTGTGCGAAAAGGCCACCCTTGATGGGCGTAATAGTCTCGCCCTTGAGCTGACCGTAACTCACTTGATCTTGATATTGGTAACGTACAAAGTGCTCGACATTCGCCCACGCACTCAATGAGCAGCTAGCAGCTATAAATGTGCCAATCCATTTCATTCAATCATCCTTAATCACTTAACTGAGTTAGTCGTATCGATAACTTAATGATCAGTATAGAAATTACTGGCTGGTTTGCTGTGTCGAACAAATAATAATTATGCGAAACGTGCTCTCAACACCGTTGCATAGGAAAAACAGAACATTTATTTTGAAAATAATCGAAATAATGCTTGAAAATTAAAAAACGAGGCGTATATTACGCCACCTGGCTCAAAACATGAGCTGTTAATGCAACATCCCAGTCCAAGTTCCCACAAAGACAGTTCACGATACATCGTTACACCATCTCTGCGTCAGCTTTACTTCGATAGTCATTCAATAGCGTCATTTTTTGTCCCAACACCCCATTTGGTTTTGCACTACGGATCCATTGATCGCCGCAAAGCTATCTGGTTAATCTCAATATTATTGTAATAAACACGAGGCACATTATGTCTAAAAGAACAACACGACAAATCCATTGGTACCAACTATCACGCGAGAAATCGCTCAACAAATTTAGAGGCCATAAATGCTCAAAATCCAAATAGACTTATTGAAAGAAAATATCTCTTGGGTCACCGAGATACGACAATTAAACAGTGACATTTTGCATCGCCACATATTGCCAAGGCTGCAACACAACAGTTATCTCATCGACTTTGAGTTTAACGAAAGAGAGAGTATCGGAACCATAATCTCAGAAAGTGGACAGAAGCTAGGACATTTCACAGTCCTCTAGAGCACAAACGCTCCTCCACTAGAAACATCGCCACGTTTCATTCGTAGCAGCAACACCAAGACAGACCTAGTCATTTGCATTTCACATCGCGGCTTTCCGCTAACTAGGTTGTTATTGCTGACTCTACTCTCTCAATCCCACTGACCTTTCTAGTTAAAGTTATCTCTTTATCTCTTTAT
>NZ_JAHGAJ010000023.1 GCF_030248535.1 Vibrio sp. D404a
TCTAAAACTCATTCAAGTGCTTATATCTTTGAGTCCATCAAAACCCCTTGGGTGTTGTATGGTTAAGCCTCACGGGCAATTAGTACAGGTTAGCTCAACGCCTCACAGCGCTTACACACCCTGCCTATCAACGTTCTAGTCTTGAACAACCCTTTAGGACGCTTAAAGCGCCAGGGAAGACTCATCTCAGGGCTCGCTTCCCGCTTAGATGCTTTCAGCGGTTATCGATTCCGAACTTAGCTACCGGGCAATGCCATTGGCATGACAACCCGAACACCAGAGGTTCGTCCACTCCGGTCCTCTCGTACTAGGAGCAGCCCCCTTCAATCTTCCAACGCCCACGGCAGATAGGGACCGAACTGTCTCACGACGTTCTAAACCCAGCTCGCGTACCACTTTAAATGGCGAACAGCCATACCCTTGGGACCGACTTCAGCCCCAGGATGTGATG
Organism: Vibrio sp. D404a; assembly: GCF_030248535.1. GTDB lineage: Bacteria > Pseudomonadota > Gammaproteobacteria > Enterobacterales > Vibrionaceae > Vibrio. The sequence continues at coordinate 452 of NZ_JAHGAJ010000023.1, forward strand.
AGCCGACATCGAGGTGCCAAACACCGCCGTCGATATGAACTCTTGGGCGGTATCAGCCTGTTATCCCCGGAGTACCTTTTATCCGTTGAGCGATGGCCCTTCCATTCAGAACCACCGGATCACTATGACCTGCTTTCGCACCTGCTCGAATTGTCATTCTCGCAGTCAAGCGGGCTTATGCCATTGCACTAACCTCACGATGTCCAACCGTGATTAGCCCACCTTCGTGCTCCTCCGTTACTCTTTGGGAGGAGACCGCCCCAGTCAAACTACCCACCAGGCACTGTCCGTAATCCCGATTCAGGGACCAACGTTAGAACATCAACACTACAAGGGTGGTATTTCAAGGACGACTCCACCACATCTAGCGACGCGGTTTCAAAGTCTCCCACCTATCCTACACATGTAGGGTCAATGTTCAGTGCCAAGCTGTAGTAAAGGTTCACGGGGTCTTTCCGTCTAGCCGCGGGTACACTGCATCTTCACAGCGATTTCAATTTCACTGAGTCTCGGGTGGAGACAGCGTGGCCATCATTACGCCATTCGTGCAGGTCGGAACTTACCCGACAAGGAATTTCGCTACCTTAGGACCGTTATAGTTACGGCCGCCGTTTACCGGGGCTTCGATCAAGAGCTTCGACCGAAGTCTAACCCCATCAATTAACCTTCCGGCACCGGGCAGGCGTCACACCGTATACGTCATCTTACGATTTTGCACAGTGCTGTGTTTTTAATAAACAGTTGCAGCCACCTGGTATCTGCGACTCTCGTCAGCTCCATCCGCAAGGGACTTCACCGATAAGAGCGTACCTTCTCCCGAAGTTACGGTACCATTTTGCCTAGTTCCTTCACCCGAGTTCTCTCAAGCGCCTTGGTATTCTCTACCCGACCACCTGTGTCGGTTTGGGGTACGATTCCTTACAATCTGAAGCTTAGAGGCTTTTCCTGGAAGCATGGCATCAATGACTTCACCACCGTAGTGGCTCGACATCGTATCTCAGCGTTAAGAAGAACCGGATTTACCTAATTCTTCCGCCTACGTACTTGAACCTGGACAACCGTCGCCAGGCCCACCTAGCCTTCTCCGTCCCCCCATCGCAATTGTAAGAAGTACGGGAATATTAACCCGTTTCCCATCGACTACGCCTTTCGGCCTCGCCTTAGGGGTCGACTTACCCTGCCCCGATTAACGTTGGACAGGAACCCTTGGTCTTCCGGCGAGGGAGTTTTTCACTCCCTTTATCGTTACTCATGTCAGCATTCGCACTTCTGATACCTCCAGCAGCCCTTACAGACCACCTTCAACGGCTTACAGAACGCTCCCCTACCCCGCACACTAAAGTGTGCAGCCGCAGCTTCGGTGTATAGCTTAGCCCCGTTACATCTTCCGCGCAGGCCGACTCGACCAGTGAGCTATTACGCTTTCTTTAAATGATGGCTGCTTCTAAGCCAACATCCTGGCTGTCTGAGCCTTCCCACATCGTTTCCCACTTAGCTATACTTTGGGACCTTAGCTGGCGGTCTGGGTTGTTTCCCTCTCCACGACGGACGTTAGCACCCGCCGTGTGTCTCCCGGATAGTACTTACTGGTATTCGGAGTTTGCAAAGGGTTGGTAAGTCGGGATGACCCCCTAGCCTTAACAGTGCTCTACCCCCAGTAGTATTCGTCCGAGGCGCTACCTAAATAGCTTTCGGGGAGAACCAGCTATCTCCAGGTTTGATTGGCCTTTCACCCCTAGCCACAAGTCATCCGCTAATTTTTCAACATTAGTCGGTTCGGTCCTCCAGTTGATGTTACTCAACCTTCAACCTGCCCATGGCTAGATCACCTGGTTTCGGGTCTATATCCAGAGACTGAACGCCCAGTTAAGACTCGGTTTCCCTACGGCTCCCCTAAACGGTTAACCTTGCCACTGAATATAAGTCGCTGACCCATTATACAAAAGGTACGCAGTCACACCACGAAGGTGCTCCTACTGCTTGTACGTACACGGTTTCAGGTTCTATTTCACTCCCCTCACAGGGGTTCTTTTCGCCTTTCCCTCACGGTACTGGTTCACTATCGGTCAGTCAGTAGTATTTAGCCTTGGAGGATGGTCCCCCCATATTCAGACAGGATATCACGTGTCCCGCCCTACTCGATTTCACTGATTATGATGTGTCGGTTACGGGGCTATCACCCTTTATTGCGAGACTTTCCAGACTCTTCACCTGCATCATTAAAAGCTTAAGGGCTAATCCAATTTCGCTCGCCGCTACTTTCGGAATCTCGGTTGATTTCTCTTCCTCGGGGTACTTAGATGTTTCAGTTCCCCCGGTTTGCCTCTTGTTGCTATGTATTCACAACAAGATACTTACTTATGTAAGTGGGTTTCCCCATTCGGAAATCCCAGACTCAAAAGGTTTTTACTACCTAATCTGGGCTTATCGCAAGTTAATACGTCCTTCATCGCCTCTGACTGCCAAGGCATCCACCGTGTACGCTTAGTCACTTAACCATACAACCCGAAAGGGTCTTTATGTATGGTAAACAACCAAGGTTTTTGGTTGTAATAAGAAGGGTTAATTCTTATTACGTGTTTGCCGGACTCAATTTTTGCTCTTTATTTTCACTTTTAAAA
>NZ_JAHGAJ010000024.1 GCF_030248535.1 Vibrio sp. D404a
TCCATAGAAGTCTGTTGAGCGCTGTTTGCGTTGTTTAGGTAACGTTGCGCAGTCATCGCTGAAACGTTGGTATTTACATTCACTGCCATGGTGATTTCTCCAATTGATTTTCCGGTGTTGCGGTTTCCGACGTCTCGGAAAACCAAGTAGTTCTCTCAAAGTTACTTTTAATAACGGCGCTAAATCTGAAACCTTTAGAGAAAAAATGAGAAAATTCAGAAATAAATTCGGTTGAATGAAAAAACGTGATTAGAGGGGTAAATATAAGAAAAAAGAAGAAAAAAACACTAAAGTTGTCAGAAGTGTTGCCGAGAGACGTGGCAATTTACCCCAGCAGAGTTAACGCCAAATTAGGCGCCTGTTTGGCTTGAGCAAGAATAGTTGTGCTCACCTGCTGCAGGATTTGCTGCTTGATCATCTGCGTGGTCTCTTTGGCATAGTCGGTATCTTTAATACGACTGTTTGAGGTCGCCAAGTTCTCATGTACGTTTTGTAGGTTATTAATCGCGTGATCAAATCGGTTCTGCATCGCACCCAGTTCTGAGCGATGGCTGTCCACGTACTTCATCGCAGTATCTAAGATTGAAACAGCGCGCTGCGCCCCACCCGCTGACGTCACATCGATATCATTGACCGATTCATAGCGACCAGACGACATCGATAACTCATCAGCCAGAGAGCCTGAAAATGATATCGTTCCTGACGTTTGTTCGCCCGCCATGTAGATTTGTAGCTGCCCATCTTCATTGACCGATGCAGATACTTGGTCTGTTTGGCCGTTAATATAGGTCGCAAGCTGCTCAATATCATCACCCGCCTTGGCATTGATAGAGATAGATTGAGATTGCCCAAAACGATCGGTAAACGACATATTGAACTCAGTATTACCCGAACTCACCGCCCAACTCTTATCAGCCATACCATTAGCAACATAGCTAAAGCCGCCCATGTCGATACCATCTGTTCGCATACTTTTTAGGCCGACTTGTACCGCCTCACCAGAGCTACTTCCTATTTGGAAAGCGGTATTCCCAAAACTGCCATTCAATAGCTTCTTACCACCAAATGAGGTGGTTTCGGCAATTCGGTTCAGCTCGTCATTAAGAGCAGTAATCTCTTCCTGAATAGCAATTCGCTCTGATTTACTGTTCGAACCATTCGCTGACTGCAAAGAAAGGTCACGCATGCGTTGCATGATATTGGTGGTCTCATTCATCGCACCCTCTGCGGTCTGCATAATAGAGATACCGTCGTTAGCGTTTCTAACCGCAACGTCAATACCGCTCATTTGCGCTTCAAGTCGATTTGATATTTGTAGACCGGCAGCATCATCCTTAGCACTATTAATACGGTTACCGGAAGCGAGTCGCTCCAAAGATTGGTTCAGCATATTGCTGGCATTAGAGAGATTTCTCTGTGCCACCAGCGCTGAAACATTCGTATTTACCGTAATAGCCATAGATGTTCGCTTATCCGTTGGGAGGTAATAAAGTCAATCGTTGCTTCTATATCGACCACCTTTGCTAGTTCTTTAATCAAAAAAGGAGCACAAGGCCCCTTTTTAAATTCAATGTATCTGTATCTAAATAGTTAGAGCTATTTAATCGACAGTTCAGCCAGCATTTGCTGAGATGGTGCAAAGTAGTATGCACCGGTCACGGCATGTGTAAAGCGCAGTAATTGGTCCGTTTTACCATCGGTAACGCCGTACATGCTCTCAAGCATGGCATCAAAGTTATGGCGTGCATTACAGTAAGCAATAAATAACAGGCCGTGGTCACCCGTCGCGCTACCATAAGGCAGGCTGTGACGAACAATCTTTAGACCCTTGCCTTCTTCTTTGATATCAACACGGCCAACGTGAGATGCCGCTGGCACATCGTCTAACTCAATAGAGTCTGGCTTAGTGCGACCCACCACCTTCTCTTGTGCTTTCACATTCAAGCGATTCCAAGCCGGTAGGTTATGGATAAAGCGCTGAACCATTACGTAGCTGCCGCCCGCAAATTCACCTTCAGGAATCAACGCAACTTCTGCACGCTGAGCATCTTTAGGGTTCTCTGTGCCATCAACGAAGTCTGTCATGTCACGCGAGTCTAGGTAACGATAGCCGTATGTCTCATCAACCACTTCAACGTCTTCAGCAACCTGCTCTAGCAACTTACGAATCACGTAGAAATGTAAATCATGGCGGTTCGAGTGGCAGTGAAGCAGCACATCTGAATCTGTGCTTGGCGCAGTGATATCACCCTCACCAAGCTCTGGGAATGCGATCAAATCAGCCGGTGCGGCTTGTTCAAATTTATCCCAGAATGTCTTAGAGAAAGCCAGTGAAAGAGTCAGGTTAGACTCTGGTTGTGTTTGATTCAATTCAGCGACCAAAGAAGGCAGCTGTTTCAATTGTTCTAACACTTTTGGTGCATTGTTTACGACTTTTAGCTGCACATACAGAGCGAAAGGCCCAGCTTCAGGTAAAATAGCACCTTGTGCTTGAGGCTGCTCATTTGAAGAGTTAAGCATAGTTCGATCCTTTCATTTTTAGCTTCTAAGTATAAATATGAATGTATTAATTATTTTTGATTATTGTCAGTCTTCCGCTTCAACGACGGCAAAACAGTCACGCACGGTGTCACTCTTTACGATATAGATAAACAGCCATAGTAGAAGCATCAGAGTCACACCATTTGACCAATGAAACCAGCCATTATCCAAGTAAACCAGATACACAGTGTGGGCGAACTGACTGAATACGGCAACGAGGGTGACCCATCGTCCCCAAGAAACGATAAAATTAATCCGTGGTCGCTCTGGTGATCTCAGACCAAACAACCACATCAGTAAAACGCTCGGTAAGCTGAGGGCGATCCCCACATAAAACATCTGATGATCGGGATAGACTATCTCTAGTATTTTAGTACCTGATTCTCTGCTCGCCCCTGCGACAACAAACACAACCAACGCCTTAGCTAAAAATAACCAACCCAACCACAACAAAATCGGCGCTTTGAGAAAGCCATGTTTATCATATTGTTCTAAAGAATACCGCACAGATCCCACTTCAGCTTATTAGAAAACACACACTTTAACGCAAATCATTCATACTTCTCTAGGTTTACGTTATCTTATCCACTCATTGGTATTTACGATTAGCTCAGTATGAAGAAAAAGACTCCAACACCCTCTGTTGAATCTCAGCAAGAGGCACTAAAAATTGCGAAAGCGACACAGAAGCCAGGTCAAACCAAGGAGCAAACTAAATTAATTGCTCAGGGGATTGAGAAAGGCATCGCACAATATAAGAAACAGCAAAAAGAGCGTAATCGTCAGGCAGACAAAGCCAAGAAAAAACAACAAAAAGAGAAGCAACAACAGGCTGCTCAGGTTCAAGAAACAACAACCGAGACAGATATCGCACCATCACAGAAACCAAACATGCTTCCGTGGGTACTATTATTAGTTAGCTGGCTTGGATTCGCGGCCTACATTACTCAATCGTGAGATGATGAAATGAAACGACGAGCATTAGGATTACTGACTCTTGGTTTGCTTGCGGGTTGCACCACGCCCACTCAGATGCCACATGAGAAAGCGCATCAGGTACAATTGGATTACCATGGTGTTTTAGATGTCAGTCAGTGCCATTACAAAGGTGAAGTCACTGGCAGTGAGGGGCATTGGTATAGCTACCTGTTCTTCCCGAATGACACGCTAGTACAAGGCGCGATCAACCAGCTGAAGTCTAATGCCATCGCATTAAAAGCCAATACGGTGTTATTCACTCTACCACAAGACTTTGCTACGTCAGTAACGCTTCTAGGCACAGCCTACCACTGCTCACAACAGTAAACTTAACCGCATAACCTAAAAAGAAAGAGAAAAAAGCCAGCTTTCGCTGGCTTATGCACTAAATCCAAGACTGGACGCTATATCACTCTTACGTTCCAGAACCCATTGACTGTCAAATGGTCCCCAATCAGATAACTGATAGTAACCATCGTTATGACGTCGCCCATCTTGAATAAACATGAGTTCGATACCGATCCCCGGTAACGCCTTAAGTACATCTTGAATAGTACGACGAGGCCAACCCGTTTTTTCGATGAGTTTAGGCACATTCGGCCTATCAAGGCTTTCGACGAGTAACGCTAAATATAGCCGCCTTGCAAAAACAGGACTCAACTCCATTGACACCTCCTATATCTGTGCTGGTTAATTATTTCTTTTTTCTCATCCGACATGTTGAGGTTGATCAATAAGTCTCCATTCGTGACATTTTCTTACTGTTTTTTTTCGTTCTTTGAAATATTCCTCACTCTGTTTTGTCTGAATTCCGAGTTCCTGATAGGATTCCACACATAACAATGAAAGAAGATCACCAAAAGGAAGAATAATGACTATCACAATGTTTGGTATCCCGAACTGCGACACAATCAAAAAAGCGAAGAAATGGCTGCAAGCTGAAGAGATCAGCTTCGAATTTCACGATTACCGCAAACAAGGTGTTGATGAAACACTAGTACGTAGCTTCTGTGCTGAGCTTGGTTGGGAGCAAGTACTGAACAAACGCGGCACGACTTACCGTCAGCTAACTCAAGAGCAAAAAGATGGCCTAAATGAAGAGAATGCTATCGCTCTTTTGGTTGAACAGCCTGCAATGATCAAGCGACCAATTCTAAAAGTGGAAGATAAGCTGCATATTGGCTTCAAAGCTGACCAATATTCCGCTATTTTTGCTTAATCCACTTTTGCACTAGGCAAATACAACATAGGAAGCGTTAACAACTGATCGTCAACGCTTCTAAACACAACAAGATTAATAACAGTACAAGTACAACAAGGAATTCAAGGATGACAGACAGCCCAACTTTGGCTCTGGCAAAAGACCTTATTAGCCGCCAATCAGTAACGCCGGAAGACGCTGGCTGCCAAGAAGTAATGATCGACCGCCTGAAAGCACTAGGCTTCGAGATTGAAGTGATGGTGTTTGAGGATACTACTAACTTTTGGGCTCGCCGCGGTACAGAAGCACCACTGTTTGCCTTTGCTGGTCATACCGATGTGGTTCCTTCTGGCCCAGCTGAACTTTGGGATACCCCACCGTTCGAACCAACTATTGTTGATGGCTATCTGCACGGCCGTGGTGCAGCAGATATGAAAGGCTCACTGGCTTCAATGATCGTTGCCGTTGAGCAATTCATTGCAAACAACCCAGACCATAAAGGCTCTATCGGTTTTCTTATCACGTCTGACGAAGAAGGCCCATTCATCAACGGCACCGTCCGTGTGGTAGAAACCTTGATGGCACGTGGTGAGAACATCGACATGTGTATTGTGGGTGAACCATCAAGCACAGAATTCGTCGGTGATGTGGTGAAGAACGGCCGCCGAGGCTCAATCACAGGCGATCTTACTGTCAAAGGGACACAAGGTCATGTTGCCTACCCTCACCTAGCGAACAACCCTGTACACAGCTCTTTGCTTGCTATTCATGAGCTTGCAACCACAGAGTGGGATAAGGGTAACGACTACTTCCCACCAACAAGCTTCCAGATCCCGAATGTAAGCGCGGGTACCGGTGCATCGAACGTGATCCCTGGTGAGTTCAACGTTCAGTTTAACCTTCGTTTTAGTACTGAACTGAGCAACGACATCATCGTTGAACGCATCACGAACACCTTAGATAAATACGACTTTGAATATGATCTTAAATGGACATTCAATGGCGACCCGTTCCTAACAGACACAGGTGATCTATTGGATGCGATTGTTGATGCGGTTGACCACGTAAACGACGTTAAGCCTGCACTGCTTACCACTGGTGGTACATCTGACGGTCGCTTCATTGCACGCATGGAAGGCCAAGTTGTTGAGCTAGGCCCTGTAAACGCGACGATTCACAAGGTGAACGAGTGCGTAAAAGTCGCTGATCTAGAGAAGCTGACGGATATGTACGAGCGCACGCTTGTGAACCTATTAGCGAACCCCTAATCACTTAAACGTGACCGCCAATTCATAAACACTAAGCTGAGCAGCCTCATGACACCTGAAGAGTTAACGGGACAAATCGAATCTCATTTAACCGAGACCTTGATTGGGAGTAAAACCTTCTTGGTGCATCATGAGGTCGGCCAAGATCTCTGCCGTTTAGTAGCTGCCGCGCAACAAGCGGGATTTAAGATGGAAATTGCCAGTGGCTTTCGTGACTATCAACGCCAGTCGTTAATTTGGAATCGAAAGTACTCCGGTGAGACAGCGCTCCTCGACAGCGATAGTCAGCCATTAGACACCAGCTTGCTAAGCGATGAGGATAAGCTTTGGGCGATCCTACGCTGGTCTGCCCTTCCCGGCGCCAGCCGCCATCACTGGGGAACGGATTTCGATGTATTCGCCCGCAACCACTTGCCTGATAACACTCAGTTGCAGCTCGAGCCTTGGGAGTACTTCGAAGGCCACCAGCAAGAATTTTATCAATGGCTAGAATCTAACGCTGATGAGTTTGGGTTTTTCTTTCCATATCGTAAGGACTTAGGCGGCGTGGCAGTTGAACCGTGGCACATTAGCCATAAACGCACTGCGCAGCTTTGTCTATCACAGTTATCATCGACTCTGCTTGGCAAACAACTCCAGTCTGAGCCAATATTAGGGTATGAGGTGGTTATGGAGCAGCTAGAATCCATCTATGATCGTTTCATAACCAATATCAGCAACTAGGAGTTTATATGCTTGAATGGCTAACCAACCCTTGGGTCATTATTTTCATCGTCGTCAGTGTTGTCGTGGGTAATATCGCCGCGCTCAAGTACACGGCGAACATGAATGTCGGCAAGGCAGATAAACTGAAAAAAGAGAGCGACCTAGATAAGCTCAACCGTTTAGATAAACTCAACCGAGAAAACCTGGACGATAAATAGTGAATGAACTGGAACGAAAACATCCAAGAGTACGTTTTTCAGACACAAAAAAGAGGACATGACGTCCTCTTTTTCTTTAGCGCTTGTTAATGGCGAACATTACTTCGCAGGCGCATCTTTCGTTTGGTCAGCTACGTGAGCCAAGATAGGAACCAGAGACTTCAACAGCTCTTCTTCCACTGGCTTACCCGACGCATCTGTCACGTTGATAGACGTACGGTTACCCAAATCACCGAATAGGAAGGTGTAAGTACCTGGGCTTAGGTCGATAGGCTTAAGACCAATCGTATCCCAGAACTCATCATCTGGTGATGCGTATTTAGCTTTCACTGTACCTTGTGACTGGTTACGTTCTTCAAGCTCAAAGCCCATTTCAGGAAGAAGCTTAGGCAGACGCTGCCACAATACGTTGTAAGGCGTACGAGCGATGATCACAGGGAAACCACTGCGGTCAGAGCCCATAGAGATAGGGATTCTCTTAACCAGCTCTTGTGCTTTCAGTGCCGCTTCAGCACGCAAGTTTTCGTCGTATTTTGCCATCACTAAGTTGGTCATGAAGGCGTTGTAACGCTCTTTATTGGTCGCAGAAACAGACTTCTCTTCAGAGCCTTCACGCCAATCGATCAAGTTAATCTTAAAGCCGTGACGATTATTCGCCTCAAAGCGAGAGATAGTGTAACGACTGCCGATCTCAACTTCTTCGTCTTCAGAGACCCAAGTAACCCAATCGGTCTCAATCTCTCTATCAGACTGCTCACGAATACCGATGTTACGCTCTGTTAGCATGTCCACGGCGGTTTGCCACACACGGTCAGCTTCTTCAGCACGCAGTAACCAAAGAGTGACTTCACCGTTTTGACGCTCAGCACGCGCACCTGGGATAAGCTCCAACACCTGTTGTGGTGGGCGAATATCAACATCGCGACCAATACCACCAGCAAACTCTCCCTTAGGGATATCGTAGTTTGGGTAGAATTGAGGGGTAGCGTCTTCAGGCAGTTGCCATTGAGTCAACGCTGGGGTTTCTAAGTATTCGAAGTCATCCTTGGCTTGACGACGTTGAGTCGGGCTGCCAGAGCATGCTGTAAGAACGAAAACAGCCAGTGAGCCGATCACTAGCTGGTGAGAATACTTCATTTATACTCCTAAATGCCGAAGATGAGCTTCGGCACTGTTTCAAACATTTAGTAAATACACGCTTCTGTCATTGCTTGAGCAACGATAGGCTGAGCTGTTTCTGACAGTTCTGTCAGCGGTAGTCTTAGACTGCCTTCAGTAATCAAGCCCATTTTATGAACCGCCCATTTTACTGGAATTGGATTAGATTCAATGAACAAATGTTTGTGAAGTGGCATTAAACGTTCGTTAATGATCTCTGCCTCTTCGAATTTGCCCTCTTTCGCCAGCTTAAACATGGTCGCCATGTCAGCCGCTGCAACGTTATTCGTTACTGAGATCACACCATCACCGCCACGTTTTACGAATTCTAGGCCTGTGAGGTCATCACCACTTAGTAAGATAAAATCTTCGCCACAAAGTTCACGATGAATTGCAATTCTGTCTAGATCACCCGTCGCATCTTTTAGTGCAACGATGTTTTCAATCTTTGAAAGACGAGCCACAGTCTCTGGCAGTAGGTCTACTGCGGTGCGGCCTGGTACATTATATAAGATTTGAGGAACGTCACTTACTTCAGCGATCGCTTTATAGTGCTGGTACAAACCTTCTTGTGTTGGTTTGTTGTAGTAAGGTGTCACGCTTAGGCAACCCGCGATACCAGAACCATTGAGCAAACGACTGAACAGGACAGACTCATGCGTTGCATTTGCACCCGTACCTGCAATCACAGGAATACGGCCATCAGCAAACTCAACCATCTTAGTAACGACTTTGACATGCTCTTCAATAGTCAGTGTAGAAGATTCACCCGTAGTACCTACGGCTACTAGACCATCACTACCTGCAGCAATGTGGTGCTCGACCAATTTTTTAAGGCTTTCGAAATCCACTTCACCGTCAGAATTGAATGGTGTAACCAGTGCAACGATACTTCCTGAAAACATGTCTATCTCCCTTAATTTGTTCTTTTTGCATGTTACTGTAAGCCGATTGACAAACACAAGCGAATAAAGTCGCTTACCGGCCACAACTGTATGAAATATTGTCGTATGTTAGAGGTCAAACGACTTATAAGCAGGTTCAATGCTAGAAATGATTTGCTTACACCTAATTTAACCGATTTAACACCTAACTTGTCAGGGCTCGGTTAGTGGTCATGTTTAATCAAACGACGCTGCATTGTTACGTTTTTCTCACCTGAAATTCTGTCTACAGATCGTCCAATCAAGCATAAAAACACACCTACCTTCACTCATTAGTCACGGTATCTGTGCTAACATGCTCTCATCAATGGAATATAAAGAGACGTGATTTTATGACTCAACATCTAGTAATCACTGCAGTGGGCACAGATCGCCCGGGTATTTGTAACCAAGTGGTTCAGTTAGTCACCCAATCAGGCTGTAATATTATCGATAGTCGCATCGCGATGTTTGGTGAAGAATTTACCCTCATCATGCTGCTGTCTGGCAAAGCCAATAATGTTACTCGAGTGGAGACAACCCTACCCTTGCTTGGTCAGGAGCATGACCTGATTACTATCATGAAACGTACGTCCCCTCATGATCATATCGAGAACTCATACACGCTTGAGGTCTTCATCGAATCTGATGACAAGATTGGGCTAACAGAAAAGTTCACCCAATTCTTTGCAGACAGAGAGATCGGTTTAGACTCGCTCAGCGCTCAAACCATCAATAAATCGAAAGTGCAGCTCGATAATGACCAGTTCCATATCTCTATTACCGCTTCTGTCCAATCAGAATGTAACCTGATGCAGCTACAAGAAGAATTTAACGCGCTGTGTCAGAGCCTATCAGTCCAAGGCTCGCTCAACTTTATCAAAAACAGTCTTTAAAAAGGAAATGTCATGAATACGCTGACAGCTGGTACTCCAGCACCTGCATTCTCTCTTCCGGATCAAGATGGCAATATCGTTTCTCTTGGTGATTTCAAAGGTAAGAAGGTTCTTTTTTACTTCTACCCGAAAGCGATGACTCCAGGTTGTATTGTTCAAGCAGAAGGCCTACGCGATATCAAAGCTGAGCTAGATGCGCTCAACGTTGTGGTTCTTGGTGTGAGTATTGACCCTGTAAAACGTCTGCCAAACTTCATTACTAAAAAATCTCTTAACTTCTCACTGCTTTCAGATGAAGACCACGCGGTTGCTGAACAGTTTGGAGTATGGGGCGAGAAGAAGTTCATGGGCAAAGTCTACGACGGCCTGCACCGCATCAGCTTCTTGATCAATGAAGAGGGTGTGATTGAGCACGTGTTCAACAAGTTCAAGACCAAGACTCACCATGAAGTGGTTTTAGACTACTTCAATCAACAAGACTAATCAGGCGCATTAAACTGCTACTGAGTTAAAAATCAAAAGGCCGAATATCTGAGATATTCGGCCTTTCTTTATTCGATGGTTTTAACGCAAATTAGCTAAGCTTGTTCGACTTCATCTTCGAGCGCATGGCTTGGCAATGCATTCCATACCGCTTTCACTAAAGTCGCCAGAGGAATCGCAAAGAAAACGCCCCAGAAACCCCACAGGCCACCAAACACCAGCACGGCAACGATGATAGCCACAGGGTGAAGGTTTACCGCCTCAGAGAACAACACTGGCACCAATACGTTGCCGTCGAGCGCTTGAATAATACCGTAAGCCAGTAGCAGCCAGTAGAACGGTGGCGCAAGTCCCCATTGGAACAGGCCAACGATCGCCACAGGCACAGTGACGGCGGCAGCGCCGATATAAGGAATCAACACCGAGAAGCCGACAGCAACGGCAAGCAGCGCAGAGTAACGCAAGTCTAGGATTGCAAACGTCACATAACTCACGCCACCAACAATTAAGATTTCTAGTACCTTACCGCGAATGTAGTTTGAGATTTGCTGGTTCATCTCAACCCATACCTTTGTTGCCAAACGGCGGTTTTGCGGCAACAGACCACTCGCCATTCTGATCATCTCTTCTTTGTCTTTCAGCAAGAAGAAAATAAGCAGAGGAACCAAAATCAGGTACACCGCAAGTGTCGCAATGCTCACCAGTGACGCTAATGACCCTTTCACCACACTTTCACCCATACCAAGTACTTTGTTTTTGGCGTTCGACATCACTGACTCTACGATCTGTAGGTTTGCTAGCTCTGGGTAACGCTCAGGTATGGTTGAGATAAAGTTTTGCAGCCCAATATACATGTTTGGAATATCGTTAAGCAGGTTACCCACTTGATTCCAAATCGTCGGTACTAAGCCAAACAGAGCAATCAACATCAAACTAAAGAACATCAAAATGACCAACATCACCGATGGCGTTCTTGGTAAACCGAGTCGTTGAAGCTGTGTCACTGGCCATTCAAGAAGATAAGCAAGCACAATCGCCACCAGCAAAGGCGCGATCAAATGACCGAAAAAATAGATGGTGATAAAACCAAATAAAATGATGGCCACCAAACTGACTGCATGTGGATCAGAAAAACGTCGCTTGTACCAACGATTCATCATTTCAAGCATTTGATTGCAATTCCTTTTTTGTAACTTGGATTTGGTGATGACCAGAACAAGGCTCTACTTCAACGGTAAAAGCTTGCTTGGATAAAAAGCTTACAATATCGGTCATTGAGCTCTGATCAGCAATATGTATCAGCAAGGACTGACCATTTTCTAACTTAACACTGTGACGCTTGGCTAATAATAACGCCATTGGGCAGCGCTCTTGGCGTAAATCTAGAATATTTGGTTTCATTATCTAGCTCGATGCTTATTATAAGGGTCGTATTGTAATCTGTTTTTGAAAACGTGCCATCTTTCATTCCGCAACCTTTAGTTTAACGCACGTACTTAAACAAAGGTGAGATCAGATAAAGAACCATTTCGTGTTGCTCTTGTCTTACTGTCAGAAGAAACGGAGTATTACTGACTAATATGTTTAAACGCGCTCGCTCAATCGCTTGCTTATGCATCGCTACAACACTAGGCACCCCATTACTGGCTCAAGCGAACAGCTTAGACCTGCCTGATATTGGAACGGCTGCCGGCGGAACCCTGACCATAGACCAAGAGTTGATCTATGGTGATGCCTATATGCGCATCATTCGTAGCAGTCAGCCTGTGGTCAATGACCCCGTATTAAATCAATACATCGATAGCTTAGGCCATCGCCTCGTCGCCAATGCCAACGACGTAAAAACGCCGTTTCACTTTTTCATGATCCGCGACAGAAACATTAACGCATTTGCTTTCTTCGGCGGCTATGTTGCTCTCCACTCAGGGCTATTTCTGCACGCACAATCCGAAAGTGAACTGGCTTCGGTCATTGCTCACGAAATCGCGCACGTCACTCAGCGCCACCTAGCTCGAAGCATGGAAGACCAAGCACGCCGCTCACCAGCAACCATTGCGGCACTTGCGGCGTCGGTATTGCTAGCGATTGCTGCTCCAGAAGCTGGGATAGCAGCGCTTACCGCGACAACTGCGGGTAACATGCAGAGCCAAATCAACTACACCCGCGCCAACGAAAAAGAAGCGGACCGTTTCGGTATCAACACTATGGTGAAAGCTGGCTTCGACGCAAACGCGATGCCACGCTTCTTTGGTCGTCTTGCCGATGAGTACCGCTACGCAAGTACGCCACCACCAATGCTGTTAACTCACCCATTGCCAGAAGATCGTATTACCGACTCTCGTGCCCGTGCTCGCAGCTACCCACCGCTCAAGTTAGCGCCTTCACTCGATTACCATTTGGCACGCTCTCGTATCGTCGCGCGCTATGCGGGTATCGATGGAGATGCGGCCCTAGATTGGTTTGAACGTAAATTAAAGAGAGCACCAAAGTCACTGGTTCCATCTCTGGAGTATGGCCAAGCACTGGTGTATTTGGATTCGAAGAAACTCGACAAAGCAGAGCCGATTCTGACTAAGTTGATCAGCAATGACCCAACCAACCTTTTCTATCTCGATGCCATTTCAGATCTGCACATCGAGCAAGATAACCCGAAAGTGGCGATCAAAGAGTTAAAAGCCGCGTTGGTTCGTCAGCCAAACAACTCCGTTCTAACCATCAACTACGCCAATGCGCTGCTTGAGAACGAAGAGCCACAAGAAGCGGTGCGTGTTCTGCAACGTTACACCCACGATAACCCAAATGACACCAACGGCTGGCATTTACTGTCTAAGGCAAACATCGATTTGGGTAACAGTGATGAAGACTTGGCGGCACGAGCTGAGATTCTAGCGTTACAAGCTAATTGGAATAAAGCCATCCAATACTACACGCAAGCCAGCCAAATTGCGGAGTTGGGTAGCCTAAAACAAGCTCGTTATGACGCACGCATTGACCAGTTAATGATTCAGCGCGAACGCTTCTTAGCACTACAATAACCAATCACTTTGTAAAAGACTCAACCAATGAGAGCACGTTAACGCGCTGCTCTCATAAAAAACTACTTAAAAATAATAACGAGGAAGAACCATGTCTGTCGTAATTTATCATAACCCTCGCTGCTCAAAGAGCCGCCAAACTTTAGCGCTGCTTGAAGAAAATGGTGTTCAACCAGAAGTCGTCAAATACTTAGAGACGCCACTGTCTGTTGAACAGCTTAAAGTACTGTTTTCTCAGCTTGGTTTCGAAAGCGTGCGTGAAATGATGCGCACCAAAGAAGCAGATTACAAAGAAGCGAATCTGGGCGACAGCGCTGTGACAAACGAGCAACTATTCTCTGCGATGGCAGACAACCCAAAACTGTTTGAGCGCCCAGTCGTTGTTGCTAATAACCGAGCTAAGATTGGCCGCCCACCAGAACAAGTTCTAGAGATCCTGTAAGCCAATATGAGCGTTTCAATCCTGGTCTTATACTACAGTCGCCACGGCAACACCCTTGCACTCGCTCGTCAAATTGCTCGAGGGGTTGAGTCTGTCGCTGGTTGTGAAGCCATGCTGAGAACGGTACAGGAGATCCACACTGCTGATTCCCCTTCCCGTCCTCATCACGAGCCAAGCGATCCTTGTGCAAGCCTTGAAGACTTAAAAAGGTGTGATGGCCTAGCACTCGGCAGCCCGGTGTGGTTTGGTAACATGGCAGGGCCAATGAAGCACTTTTGGGACAGCACCACATCACTGTGGATCAATGGCGATCTCATTGATAAGCCAGCCTGTGTGTTTACCTCCTCGTCATCGCTGCATGGCGGACAAGAGACCACACAACAGAGCATGATGCTCCCGCTGCTCCATCACGGCATGCTACTGGTGGGCATTCCCTACTCTGAGCCTGCGCTGCACACTACGCAAACTGGCGGCACACCTTATGGAGCCAGCAGCAGTGGGGAAAGCGCGTCATTAAGCAAAGAAGAAATTGAACTCGCCCAAAACCTAGGTAAGCGCCTCGCTCGTATTGCGATAAACCAGAAAGGAATCTCTCAATGATGTATATGTCAGAGAAGCCAATGTCACCCAAAACCCGGTTATTCCGCTACGTTGCCTTGGTGGGCAACTTAGCGCTGTTAGGCTGGGTGGTAGCATGGCAAATGACGCTTTCACCACACCCTCATCTAGACAATGTCACATTGGCGATTGTATGGGCAATACCGCTACTGTTGCCGTTACCCGGCATTTTAATCGGTAAGCCTTATACTCATGCTTGGGCTAACTTTGTCTTAATGCTCTACTTCCTACATGCGTTAACCATTTTGTATGTCGATGGTGGAGAGCGCATGTTGGCCGCGGTCGAACTTTTGCTAACGACAATTGGTTTCGCGGGCAATATCTTGTTTACTCGATTCCGCGCCAAAGAGTTGGGGATAAAACTGAAACGCCTCTCTGAAGTAGAAAAGAAAGAGAAAGCCAAGTTCGAACAATAAACTTTTCAACACTAGGCTTTACCTTATGCCTTCGACTGTTGAAGTAGAAAAAGTTCAGATACAAAAAAGCCCTGCGTCAATGCAGGGCTTTGTTTATCCGTTCGAGTCGACTAGCGAATCCACTCATAAACTAGGCTAGGTTTCACCACTACAGGCTCAGCCTTAACTTCCACCATCATCTCATCGTTTACGGTCTCGTCACCAGACACCTCTGTTACTGGTGTTTCTGCTTCTGAAGATGGGTTGCTAGGTGTCTCGACCTGCTGCGTGCTATCAGATTCTGGTAGCGTCTGAGCTTCTGGTAGAGCCTGGGATTCACCCACGGACAATGTGTTGTCTTGCACTTCGAATTCTGGCGTTTGCTCGGGCTCTAGATAAGAGGCCTCGACTTTCGCTACAGAACGTAGACTCTCGACTTCTTTCTCAAACTCATCTTGAGTTGATAACAAGTGAATTCTAAACGTCACTTCGTGATTCTGGATCTTAAGGATATCTAGGCTAGCTACTGAGTTAAGTGCTTTTAAGGCATTCTCAAGCTGGAAAAAGTCTTGTGCATTATTCAAACTAATGAACTGTGCCAGAATAGACTCTGACGACTCACTTGCAACCGTCACAGCACTCTTAGTCGCGTAGTAGTTACTGATCTCATTCACTAGAGACTGAGACGCCGACGCACCGCTATCTGAAATAGAACCCGTCACCGGTGATTTAGGAGCACTTGTTAACTGATTAGGTTGTTGATCGTAAAGCGTCCAACGCAAACCTGACGACTGAGCACGAACAACCAACACGGCATCAACCGGATAACGTTGGCTTGCTTGGCTAATTGGTGACACAAAACCACCCCACAAATCAGACGTCGCAATACCGGTAATGTCGTCGAAGTCGCCTACTGGTAGCGTGATCGGCAAGCCACGCAGTTTCGCATTTTGCTGAATACCGGCCGCTAGTTCCGAGTTGGAGTGCTCCCACACGATATTCTTATCGTAGTTCTGCTCTTCGACCAACCACACCAATACGTTTGAGCGAGTGTCAGGCCAGTAAGGTAGCTGAGCTTGAGTTAATAGGTTACGAATCTGTGCACCGTTAAAACGCATACGCAAAGTAGTTTGCTCGCTGGCTTCACCAAAGCTCATTTGCGATAAGTACTGAGCACTTTGACGCATCGCCTTCTTTACGGTTTCGTTAGCGGCCACATCGGTCTGGCCCGTCGCACGAACCAACACTTGCTGCATGCCTTCATTTCTTGCCGCTCTTTCAGGCTCTTTCTGTTCTGAGTTGATAGCCACTTCGGCACTAAAAATGTCCACCTGAGTTAATGCATAACTCGGCGCGGCCAACAGTCCCATCAACAATGCTAAATAGCGCATATCGATCCTAATCTTAAAATCTTGTGCCCTGATGATAAGCAACTATGGGTAACTGGGCAAGGTTGATGGAAGATACAAGCTTGAATATCCAAGAATTATCGAACAAGGGCATATCAACTTAATAAAAACAATGGACACTTAAGTGATAACACACATATTTACGACAAATAGGACATAAATTTGACCTAGCCTATATAGCAATCGATTGCTAGGTGATAAAATCCCGCGAATTTTATTTTTTGTTTCACGATCAGCTCAAGGACCTATCATGAAAAATGCTTTGCAAGGTGCACAAATGCTCTTTGTCGCCTTTGGTGCACTTGTATTAGTTCCCTTACTTACCGGCTTAGACCCCAACGTTGCTCTGTTTGGTGCCGGTATCGGTACTCTTATCTTCCAAGTCATTACCCGCCGTTCGGTTCCCATTTTCCTCGCTTCCTCTTTCGCGTTTATCGCACCGATCATGTTTGGCGTTCAGACTTGGGGTATCGGCGCGACCATGGGTGGCTTAATGGCTGCAGGTGTGGTCTACGTAATGATGGGCGGCCTTATTAAGGTGCGCGGCGTTGGCTTTATCCATAAACTGCTACCACCAGTGGTTGTTGGCCCTGTGATCATGGTGATCGGTCTAGGCTTGGCTCCTGTTGCAGTAAATATGGCACTAGGTAAAACAGGCGATGGTGCAGTTCAATTAGTCGACGCAGACGCAGCACTTTGGATCTCAGCGATTTCACTGATTGTCACCATTGTTATCAGTGTATTTGCCAAAGGCTTCCTAAAACTGTTGCCTATTTTTGGCGGTATCGTTGCTGGTTACATCACTAGCTTGGTTTACGGTGCGGTTGACTTTAGCCCTGTCGCGCAAGCCTCTTGGTTGGCTTTACCTAACTTTGTGGCACCAGAGTTCAACATCAATGCTATCTTCTTCATGGTATTTGTTGCTATCGCACCTGCCGTTGAACACGTTGGCGACATGTTGGCAATTTCGAACGTGACGGGTAAAGACTACCTTAAAAAGCCAGGTCTACACCGTACCATTACCGGTGACGGCGTGGCGACCATTGCAGCTTCTATGCTGGGCGCGCCACCAAATACGACCTACAGTGAGGTAACGGGTGCGGTGATGCTGACCAAAGCCTTCAACCCTGTGATCATGACATGGGCGGCAGTAACGGCTATCGTTCTTGCTCTGGTTGGTAAACTGGGTGCACTACTGCAAACCATTCCGGTTCCAGTTATGGGTGGCATCATGATTCTACTATTCGGCTCTATTGCAACGGTTGGCCTAAATACACTCATCAAAAACCAAGTAGACCTACACAAATCACGCAACCTAGTGATCGTCGGTGTAACACTGGTATTTGGTATCGGCGGCATGGCCTTTGGCATCGGTGACTTCAGTCTTCAAGGTGTGAGCCTGTGTGGTATCGTAGCCATCCTACTGAACCTTGTTCTTCCAGATGAACTCGGCGAAAACCAGTCGGTTGATACGGCTCAAATCAAATAAGCCATAATCGAATACAAACAAAAAGGGAGCGTATCCAATGATACGCTCCCTTTTTTATTCATTCGTTGTCACGAGTATCGCTATAACCGAATTACTTAGTACCGAAGATCTTGTCGCCAGCATCACCTAGACCAGGAACAATGTAGCCCTTGTCGTTTAGCTTCTCATCGATTGCCGCAGTGTAAAGCTCAACATCTGGGTGTGCTTTTTCAAGAGCTGCAATACCTTCTGGAGCAGCAACAAGAACAAGAATCTTAAAGTGCTTACAACCTTTCTCTTTCATAAGATCGATAGTTGCAATCATTGAACCACCTGTCGCTAGCATTGGGTCAACAACAAGAGCAATACGCTCTTCGATGTTAGACGCTAGCTTGTTGAAGTATGGTACAGGCTCAAGTGTTTCTTCATCACGGTAGATACCAACAACACTGATACGTGCGCTTGGGATGTGCTCTAGTACACCATCCATCATACCAAGACCTGCACGCAGGATTGGCACAACCGTTACTTTCTTACCTTTAATTTGGTCAACTTCTACTGGACCATTCCAGCCGTTGATCTCTACACGCTCAGTTTCGAAATCTGCTGTCGCTTCATATGTTAGAAGGCTACCCACCTCTGTTGCTAGTTCACGAAAACGCTTCGTGCTGATTTCGCCTTCACGCATCAGGCCAATCTTGTGCTTAACTAGCGGGTGTTTTACTTCAACAACTTTCATTTCCAACTCCGGCAATATTTAAATAAACCCACAGATTATACATCGTTTTCATCACATTTTCAGTATGTTTATTTGGTAAAAAATCCACGCAAACGTTTGCTCTTCTTTGGTAAGCCCTGTTAGAATAGCGCCGTTTTCACATCCAACTTAAGACCGAGGACTATCCCGTGAGCGGTAATAATTCTTCTCTAAGCTACAAAGACGCTGGTGTTGATATCGATGCAGGTAACGCACTAGTAGATCGTATTAAAGGTGCTGTAAAACGCACTCGTCGCCCAGAAGTAATGGGTGGCATTGGTGGCTTTGGCGCCCTATGTGAACTACCAACTAAATACAAAGAGCCTGTACTGGTTTCAGGTACAGATGGTGTAGGTACTAAACTCCGCCTTGCTTTGGATATGAAAAAACACGACACCATAGGTATCGACCTAGTGGCAATGTGTGTGAACGACCTAATCGTTCAAGGTGCAGAACCTCTATTCTTCCTAGACTACTACGCAACAGGCAAGCTAGACGTTGATACAGCTGCTGACGTAGTTTCAGGCATTGCTGAAGGTTGTGTTCAATCTGGCTGTGCACTTATCGGTGGTGAAACTGCTGAAATGCCGGGCATGTACGAAGGCGAAGACTACGACGTAGCGGGTTTCTGTGTTGGCGTTGTAGAAAAAGCGGACATCATCGACGGTACTAAAGTTGCGGCTGGTGATGCACTGATCGCTGTTGGCTCAAGTGGCCCACACTCAAATGGTTACTCTCTAATTCGTAAAGTACTAGAAGTATCTGGTGCTGATAAGAGCGAAGAGCTAGAAGGTCGCACAATTGGCGAACACCTACTAGAACCAACTAAGATCTACATCAAATCAGCACTTAAGATGATCGCAGAGCACGACATTCATGCTATCTCGCACATCACGGGTGGTGGTTTCTGGGAAAACATCCCTCGCGTACTTCCAGAAGGTACTAAAGCCGTTATCGATGGTAACAGCTGGGAATGGCCTGCAATCTTTAACTGGTTGCAAGAGAAAGGCAACGTAGAAACATTTGAAATGTACCGTACTTTCAACTGTGGTGTTGGCCTAGTCGTTGCGCTACCAAAAGATCAAGCAGATGCTGCTGTTGAACTATTGAAAGCGGAAGGCGAGAACGCTTGGGTGATTGGTGAAATCGCACAAGCTGCTGAAGGCGAAGAGCAAGTTGAAATCAACTAAGCTAATTTGCTAACTCGCACGATTAAGAATGAGGACTATAGGTCCTCATTCTGCTATTTACGCCCCAGAAAACCTTAAAATATGTAGGTAAATTGTATATTTACTTTCACTCATCGCGTTTGATACCTCTATGAAAAAGAATGCCCCTCAGAAAAACATCGTTGTTTTAGTCTCCGGCAGCGGAAGCAACCTACAAGCGATCATTGATGCTTGTCAGAACCAACACATCCATGCCTCTGTTAAAGCGGTTTTCTCAAACAAAGCAGAGGCATTTGGCCTTGAACGTGCACGCGCTGTCGATATTCCAGCACACTCAATCAATCCGAAAGAGTTCGAATCACGAGAAGCGTTTGATAGTGAACTGATGAATCAGATCGACGCCTACCAACCAGACCTGATTGTGTTAGCGGGCTACATGCGCATTCTGAGCGCTGAATTTGTTCGTCACTACTTAGGTCGAATGGTCAACATCCATCCTTCTCTTCTGCCTAAATATCCAGGGTTACACACCCACCAGCGAGCAATTGATGCTCAAGATAAAGAGCACGGCACCAGTGTGCATTTCGTGACCGAAGAGCTAGACGGTGGGCCAGTGATTCTTCAAGCTAAAGTACCCGTGTTTGCCGAAGATGACGCTGATATACTAGCAAGCCGAGTGCTCACACAAGAGCACCAGATCTACCCATTGGTGTGTAAGTGGTTCAGTGAAGACCGACTGGCGATGAAAGATGGGCAGGCTTACCTTGACGACAAAGCACTGGGTAAGCACGGTTACGCTGAGGACTAAACGAACACGATTCGGAATTAGAGTTCGAAATAGACATATTCACCAAACACAAAAATGGCCGCTTACTTGAAGCGGCCATTTTATTTCATAGTATCTAGCCAAATTAATGCCTTAACTAATAGGTACTATACTAGAGGCTTTGTCGGTGCTTGGCTTGCCACTTTCTTTGGCGCATAAGCCACGTCGGCCAAATCTTGGTGGTTTGACTCAATAAGCTCACCAAAATGGAACAGCGCAAACTCACCCGGCTTCATTCGAGCCCAAGCTTCGTTGTCTGTCAGTGGCTGAGTTGCAACCACACTCACCACATCGTTCGGTGTCGTCTCTTCCTGAAAGTTAATCTCAACGTCTTCGTCAATCAGGCTTGCTTTACCAAACGGTGCGCGGCGAGTTATCCAATACAGATGGTTGGTGCAGTAGGTCATCACATACTCGCCGTCACTCAGCAGCATGTTAAAAACGCCCTTCTCACGCAGCTTGTCACAACACTCAGCAACGAAACGGAACATACCCGTCATATCTTGAGGCGGCTCTGGGAATCGCTCTTCTAACTGCTTCAGCAACCAACAGAAAGAGAGTTCGCTGTCCGTTTGCCCAACAGGGCGAAAACGACCGCTATGCAAATCGTCGTAATCGGTAAGCTGACCATTGTGGGCAAACGTCCAATATTTACCCCATAACTCGCGCGTAAAAGGGTGGGTATTCTCTAAGTTTACACCACCACGATTTGCTTGTCGGATATGACTTACCACGGCACAACTCTTGATCGGATAGTTTTGAACCAGCTCAGCAATCTTAGACTCACAGCTTGGATTAGGATCCTTAAAGGTGCGAAAGCCTTTCCCTTCATAAAAGGTAATACCCCAACCGTCTCGGTGCGGGCCCGTTTTACCGCCGCGTTGCATCAAGCCAGTAAAACTAAAACAAATATCCGTTGGCACATTGGCGCTCATGCCGAGCAATTCACACATGGTTAAACCTACTCCCTCTTCAACCAAACATGGAGCTCAATTTACAGAGCCCCAATCTGTTATTACGTTTTTATTCCATCTCTTTTTCAACAAGCTGAATGACGATGTGAATGATCTTAATATGAATTTCTTGGATACGATCGGCATAACCGAAGTGCGGAACGCGGATTTCAATGTCGGCACAACCTGCCATTTTACCGCCATCTTTACCGGTTAGGGCAATCGTCTTCATGCCTTTTGCTTGTGCAGCTTCAATCGCCTTCAGAATGTTGCCCGAATTGCCAGACGTTGATAGGCCAAACAATACATCACCCTTACGACCAACCGCTTCTACGTAGCGAGAGAAAACAAAATCGTAACCGAAATCGTTACTTACACAAGATAGGTGGCTAGGATCAGAAATAGCAATACCAGCATAGCCTGGGCGGTTTTCGCGGTAACGACCCGTTAACTCTTCCGCGAAGTGCATTGCATCACAGTGTGAACCACCGTTACCACAAGACAGCACTTTACCCTCTTGTTTAAAAGAGTCAGCAATCATCTTAGCAGCTGCTTCAATTTGCGCGATGTTATGATCATCACTTAAAAACTTGTTCAGAACCTCAGCAGCTTCGTTTAATTCACTTTTGATTAGGTCTTGGTACATAAGGCTTATCTCTTATATGTTTTTGCGTCACTTGAGCATACGCGAAATGAGAATGGAGGTTGTTTCCCCCTTTTACTTGAGTTTACCCACAAACATTTAAGAGTGTCGACAGTTAAGCCGAAAGATTGCCACCTTTATTGTTGTTCTGGTTTCAATTCGCACATTTATTCACCACACACCTCTCACAATTAGAACTTTAACTCTACAGAGATCACTTTTTGCTCAAATTAGAGTTTTACAAATATTTAATACTTTGTTTACACTTAACTGGTTAGACCTCTTACCTAAACCATAACAATAAGTGATCTCTGAAAAGGAAATCGATCATGAACATATTGCTCTCCCTACTGTGCATGACCTTAGTATTAAGTGTCTGCCTATACCATCGAGTCACCCTTGTGCGTGCACTCGTTGCCTTAACCGCTGCTATGGTCGCCCTAACGCTTGCTGCCGATGTTGGCATGACTGGCTGGCTAACCTATATACTCGCTGTCGCTATTTTTGCTGTCCCAGCAATCAGACAAACACTCATTAGCCAAAAAGCACTGACTGTATTTAAAAAAGTGCTACCTGCTATGTCTCAGACAGAAAAAGAGGCGCTAGAAGCCGGTACGGTATGGTGGGAAGCTGAGTTGTTCAAAGGCAAGCCTGATTGGAACAAACTGCAAAGTATCGCTGATCCTAAATTATCAGCAGAAGAGCAAGCTTTCTTAGATGGACCAGTGAATACCGTTTGTGAAATGGTCAGTGATTACCAAGTCACCCATGAACTGGCCGATCTACCACCGGAAGTTTGGCAATATCTGAAAGATGAAAAGTTCTTCGCGATGATCATCAAGAAGAAATACGGTGGCCTTGAGTTTTCTGCTTACGCACAGTCATTAGTGCTACAAAAGCTTACCGGGGTATCTAGCGTACTCTCATCAACCGTTGGTGTTCCAAACTCTTTGGGTCCAGGTGAACTGCTGCAACACTACGGTACTGAAGACCAAAAGAATCACTACTTGCCTCGCCTAGCTGAAGGTAAAGAGATCCCATGTTTTGCACTAACAAGCCCAGAAGCAGGCTCTGACGCTGGCTCTATTCCAGATTACGGCATCGTATGTAGAGGCGAATGGCAAGGTGAAGAAGTGCTAGGTATGCGCCTAACATGGAACAAGCGATACATCACTCTAGCACCTGTGGCTACAGTTCTTGGCTTGGCATTCAAACTGCGCGACCCTGACGGCTTACTCGGAGACACACAAGATCTAGGCATTACATGTGCACTTATCCCAACCGATCTTCCGGGTGTTGAGATTGGAAACCGTCACTTCCCATTGAATGTACCATTCCAAAATGGTCCAACTAAAGCACAAGACTTGTTCGTTCCAATGGACTTCATCATTGGCGGACAGAAAATGGCAGGCCAAGGCTGGCGTATGCTGGTTGAGTGTCTTTCGGTGGGACGTGGTATCACACTACCGTCAAACTCAACAGGTGGCCTGAAAACGGCAGCTCTCGCAACCGGTGCTTATGCACGTATCCGTCGCCAATTCAAACAGCCTATCGGTCGTATGGAAGGTGTCGAAGAGCCGTTGGCACGCTTGGCGGGTAACGCTTACGTCATGGATGCGGCAAGCAATCTAACCGTTGCTGGTATCGACCTAGGTGAAAAGCCTTCGGTTATCTCAGCTATCGTTAAGTATCACTGTACTCACCGTGGCCAACGCAGCATCATTGATGCAATGGACATCGTAGGCGGTAAAGGCATCTGCTTAGGCCCATCGAACTTCTTAGCACGTGGTTACCAAGGTTCACCAATTGCGATCACCGTAGAAGGTGCCAACATCCTAACTCGCTCTATGATCATTTATGGTCAAGGTGCGATTCGTTGTCATCCTTACGTACTGGAAGAGATGAATGCTGCCTACTCTGAAAGCAGTGATGCACTCGATAAGTTCGATAGCGCACTCGCAGGGCATGTTAGCTTCACCATGAGTAACCTAGTACGCAGCCTATGGTTTGGTTTGACTGATGGTCGTGGTTCAAGCACACCAGCAGATAAAGATACTAAACGTTACTACCAGCAACTGAATCGCTACAGTGCCAACTTAGCACTTCTGTCTGATATCTCGATGGCGGTACTGGGTGGTTCACTGAAACGTAGAGAGCGTTTATCTGCTCGTCTAGGTGACATTTTGAGTCAGCTATACCTTGGCTCAGCGACTCTAAAACGCTTTGAAAGTGAAGGAAGCAATAAAGAAGATCTGGCGTTGGTTCACTGGGGTATGCAAGATAGTCTTCGTCAAACTGAAGTTGCTATTGATGAGTTCCTAGCGAATTTCCCTAACCCAGTTGTCGGTCGTCTACTGCGCGTTATCTTGTTGCCATTTGGCCGTATTCGCCGTGCTCCAAGTGACAAGCTAGATAGCCAAGTGGCTCAAATCATCCAAACTCCAAGCGCAACTCGCTCTCGCCTTGGTCGCGGACAGTTCCTTGCACCAACTGAACACAACGCGGTCGGTAAGATTGAGCGTGCGCTAGAAGTGATTCTAGAGGCTGAGCCTTTATTTGATAAGGTGTGTAAAGAAACGAGTCAACGACGTCCATTCCTACGCTTAGACCTAGTAGCTGAGATTGGTTTAGACAAAGGTATCTTGACTAACGAAGAGGCGGCTCTACTGAAGAGTGCTGAAGAACATCGTCTGTACACCATTAACGTTGACGACTTCGCTCCTCAGGAACTAGCAGCAAAGCCTCAATACCCAGAGACATCGATTGATAACGTCGCGTAGGGTTAATGTTGCCTAGTTATAACAGTTGATATTAGAAGCAAAACGGGACTCATTGAGTCCCGTTTTTTTATACTTAATTTTGGCAAATTGAAGAGCTATCAGAGGAGGTAATAATCAGCGTTGAATCCCCCACCAGCTCAACTGGTTTGAGCGCTAACAAACAGTAACCACCCAATAGCGGCAATCAAAAGATCACTACGCTATCTTGCAGTAATAACATCAAAGACAGCTTTAAGCTTGTAACGACTAAGACTTAGGTACCGATAACTGCATCTCTGGCTGTGCTTGCTTCTTGGCTCTAATTTTACGAACGACAAACCAAATCAATAGACCAAGCAGAATGGCAACAAGGTTACCAACACCGATGATGATCAAACTGCGTTGTCTATCTTCTTCACGTTGCTTAAGTAATTGCTGCTCTGCGGCAATTCGTTTTTGCTCGGCAAGTGCCTCTTCTTGTAAACGGCGAGACTCAGCGAGATCGATATCTTCAACCACACTATAGGTCTGCTCTTGGATTGGGAACATCAATGGACGTTGACTTGAAGCATCGGTCGCAAAAACGCGTCCAGCCCAAGAGTAAATGCCCAGCTCACCAACATAAGGCACTTCCATCGAGACCTTCATACCTTCATCTGCAGCTTGCCCTTGTTGATAAGAGACATACTCATCAGGCGCTGTGTGTTCCACATGTGTCGCCAAAGAGCTTGGCGCAATCATTCCCTGTTCGCCAGACACTACAATCGTATGAGGTTGCCCCTCTTTACGAGATTGAATAAAGGTGGTCGAAATTGGAGATGGATAAACCAGAACCTGCTGCTCTTGGGCACGTAGGAAGACCCCATTGCCTGATGTAATTCGAGCGCGATACTTACCCGGCTCGATATCAATCGGTAGTGCCACGGTGAAGATACCATCCCCAGCTACTTCATCGAGATCTTCGCCGTTATCGGCAAATTCACCCATAATCACAGGAACAGGTCGCGCTTCACGGACTAAGGCGTCTTCATTTTCAATGTATTTGGTAAAGGTGATCTTGAGATTGACTCTATCTAGGAAGTCTCGCAGCACTAAAGGCTTGCCGTCTGAGGTGAGACGGGCCGTAAACTTAAGCACTTCGGTTTGATAGAGCTTATCAGGGAACTGTTTCGCATCTAAGACTAGATGCGAGAGCAGCTTAATATTGTTCTTTGGTGATACCTTACCCACGGCTTGCCAAGGCCCCGGCATCGGGTGGTCAATCGAGACGATGTCCATCGAAGACTCTTGGTACCAGCGAACGTTATCTGCGTTACGCCACGAATAGTATTTTTTACCATCCGGGCGAACCAAAACCACAGGTTGAGAATTGTCGGCTCGATAAATAACAAACGTAATCTGTTCAATGCTTGGATCCACTCTAAAGCGGTTATCCAACAGTCGCATTGAAGACTCCGTTGCAGCCTGCACACCGATACTAACAAGTAACAAGCAACTCCAAGCCAATGCCTTAAACATACTCTCTCCCTACTGACGCCAGAGGCAGCTTCCACTCTCCTCGACGAGATCTAAACGATTTTTATGCGCTTTTAATTCATCGGCCGTTGCACGCAAAACCTTTAGCGATTTTCGACCACTTTCGACACGGCGGATCCCTTCAGCTGCACCATCTTGCTGACCAGCGTTAAATTGCAACGACGTTTGGCCACCCGTCATCAGTAGGTAGACGTCGGCTAGGATCTCCGCATCGAGCAAAGCCCCGTGGAGTGTTCGGTGAGAGTTATCTATCCCATAACGTTCACAAAGGATATCAAGGTTGTTCCGCTTGCCCGGGAAGATTTTCTTCGCCATGGCAAGGGTATCAGTCACTTTACAGTAGTCGTCAGTCTTGCCGATACTTGGGTCAAGCTTCTCAAACTCGTAGTCCATAAAGCCGGTATCGAAGGGAGCGTTGTGCGCGACCAGTTCTGCATCTTTAATGAACTCAAGGAACTCTTTATGAACGTCTTGATATTCTGGCTTATCGACTAGGAACTCATCGGTAATACCGTGAACGCCAATCGCCTCTTCTTGAATAGTGCGATCCGGCTTGATATAGACGTGAAAGTGGCGCCCAGTGAGTTTACGGTTGATGATCTCTACCGCACCGATTTCGATAATGCGATGCCCGAGATAATGCGGACCGCTCTCGGTGTTCATACCCGTCGTTTCGGTATCGAGTACAACAATGCGTTTATTTTCAGCGCTTGAACGCTGTTCAGAATTGTTACTGGTATTCATAAGGATAACTGTGTCAGACTATGCCGATAATGTGCTTGAGGTAATAGTATCAAATCATGGCGAAACAAGTTGAAATTTTCACTGATGGTTCGTGTCTGGGTAATCCCGGTCCGGGCGGCTACGGGATCGTACTTCGCTATAAAACAACTGAAAAGACGCTCGCTAAGGGCTATTCATTAACCACGAATAACCGCATGGAGATGATGGCAGCTGTAGTTGCGCTACAAACACTCAAAGAGCCTTGTAACGTGATTCTGACTACCGATAGCCAATACGTTCGCCAAGGCATTACTCAGTGGATTCACAACTGGAAAAAACGGGGGTGGAAAACCGCCGACAAGAAGCCGGTCAAAAACGCCGACCTTTGGCAGCTACTCGATAAAGAGACAGGTCGCCACCAAGTTGATTGGCGCTGGGTTAAGGGCCACGCAGGGCATCGCGAAAACGAAATGTGTGATGAACTGGCACGTACCGCAGCGGAAAACCCAACGGAAGAGGATACTGGCTACCAACCTAGCTAGATCACGTAGTGTCTATTACTAAAATGCAGAACAAGAGAAAGCCGACCGTCAGTCGGCTTTTTTATTAACGTTAGATAACGTAGAAGACTCGATAGAAGTGCTGCGCACGCCTGCTCTAAAGCTGGCTCCAACCGGTGAAAAACGTCGTTTAAGGTGCCAATGTGGTTTAATTGGCTTAATCGGATACGTTCGCTTACGCGCGACAATAAAGTACTGACTGCCCGCCACTGACGCGTAGCTACCTAAGCTATTTTCAAGCCAAGTCCACATCGCTCGATAGCGGCTCATCGGAAACAAAGCATAAGTATCGCAATGAATCACCTGATAATTGAGTACACCCAACCAGTCTTTTACTCGGCTCGGGGTATACATCCTGCCACTCCAAGGTAAACTGTTTTTTCGCCAAGGCAGTAAGCTCGCAAGCCCAGTTAAACTAAACGGGTTAAACCCTGTGACAATCAGATAGCCATCATCCATCATCACCCTATCGACTTCACGCAACATACGGTGAGGGTCATTGCTATAATCTAACTGATGACTGAGGACGACAACATCGAAGCTCTTCTCTAAAAAGGGCAAATTATAGTCATCTGCAATCACATTATGTAAAGGGTTCTGGATATCTAGATTTACTTGATGTTGAATATTGCATGTGCAGCTAGATATCTCGCAACTGAGACCACCAAGCTTGAGCATGTGATAACCAAATAACTTAGGGCACCATTCATCTAAACGAGTTTGAATGGACTCGCGTAGCCAAGGGCCATTGTGCAATTGTTCCCAGGTATAAGGGCGCTCAAATTTCTTACGGCTGCGTGCTGGCTTCATCAATAATCTGCCTCACTTAAAGTGACTGGAGAACCAATAATGTTACATATCAAAAGCATACCTGCATTCAATGATAATTACATCTGGCTGATTGAAAATAGCGATCGTCGTTGTGCTGTTGTCGATCCTGGTGATGCGGCTCCAGTGCTTGAGTACTTAGAGCGCCATGAGCTAACTTTAGATGCAATCTTAATTACACACCACCACAACGATCACATCGGTGGCGTTCCAGAGCTAGTGAGACAATTCCCGACTATTGATGTTGTTGGTCCAAAGAACGAACCGATTCCAACATTGACTCACCCTGTCGATGACGGCGACCAACTTGAACTGTTCGATGAAGTATTTTTGGTACTCGGCTTAAGCGGCCATACAGCTGGCCACATTGGTTATGTTGGCGATGGCAAGCTATTCTGTGGTGACGTGTTATTCTCTGCAGGCTGCGGTCGAATCATGGAAGGGACGCCGCAACAGATGTTTGATGCGCTTAACAAGATCACAGCCTTGCCACAAGAAACTGAGGTCTACTGTGCACATGAATACACTGCAGCCAACATCGCATTTGCTCTCGCCGTTGAACCAGACAATATGCAACTTCAGCAGTACCGAGACGATGTAAATCGTTTGCGAGCTCAGAATAAGTCGACAATTCCAACAAATTTACGTTTAGAGAAGTGGATCAACCCATTTCTCCGTTACAGTGAACCAAGTGTAATTAAATCAGTATCTAACCGAACTGAGCACACCGATGCGCTCTCAGTGTTTACAGCGCTACGTGCGTGGAAGAACGAATTTTAACAATTAGAGACTTGTCACTCATAGGGGGTGGCAAGTATTATCAGCAGCCGTTTAAAAAAAAGGCTGTAACATGCGAGTTAAGTACAGCTGGGCTTTGGTATTACTACTTTCTGGTTGCCAATTAACTCAGCCAGATAATCAAGACCAAGCTTCCGAGCAAACCAACACTCCCCCTGCTAAAGAAGTTTCTCAACCGGAATCATCTGTAACAAAAGCAGAAAAAGAACAACCCAAAGTTGAAGCGCCTGTCGTTACACCACAAACACAGCAAGATGTTTGGAAACGTATTGCGATGCAACTGGAGCTTGAAGTACCAAACCACAAAACGGTGGACTACTACCGCACTTGGTACCTAAAGCACCCTAGCCACCTAAGAACAGTCTCTCAACGTGCCCAACCGTTTCTCTATTTGATCACTGAAAAGATCGAAGAGAAAGGTCTGCCACTAGAGTTGGCCCTACTGCCTGTTGTAGAGAGCTCATTTGACGCTTTTGCCTACTCCCATGGTAGCGCAGCAGGGCTATGGCAATTTATTCCGGGTACAGGCAAATATTACGGTCTGGAGCAAAACTTTTGGTATGACGGCCGCCGCGACGTCGCTGCCT
This sequence comes from Vibrio sp. D404a, assembly GCF_030248535.1. GTDB lineage: Bacteria > Pseudomonadota > Gammaproteobacteria > Enterobacterales > Vibrionaceae > Vibrio. The sequence continues at coordinate 29,878 of NZ_JAHGAJ010000024.1, forward strand.
CAACCGATGCAGCACTTGAGTACCTAGAGTCACTAAACAAACGCTTTGATGGCGACTGGAGCCATGCTATCGCGGCATACAACAGTGGTGGTGGTCGAGTTAACAGCGCGATCCGCAAGAACAAGAAGCTTGGTAAACCTATCGACTTCTTCTCTCTTGACCTTCCGAAAGAGACCAGCGGTTACGTACCAAAGCTACTGGCACTGGCTGACATCATCGCCAATCAAGAGAAGTACGGCATTGATATTCCACCGATTGCCAACAAACCAGTTTTAACTCTGGTCAACCCGCAAGAGCAGCTCGATTTAGCGATCGCAGCTAACTATGCCGGTATTCCAGTGAAAGAGCTGCAAGGCTACAACCCAGCCTACAATCAGTGGGCGACCGCACCAGAAAAGCATCAACAACTGCTTATTCCTATCAGCTCGGTTGAAAAGTTTAATAGCGAAGTCGCTGCCAATAAAGGCAAAGGCATGAAGCTAGTACGTTACAAGGTGAAATCTGGCGATAGCATCAGTGTATTAGCTCAACGCTACAATACCACTAGCAAGGTGATTCGCAGTGCCAATGGCATGAGCAATAACAACATTCGCGTTGGTCAGCACCTGCTTATCCCTTCTTCAACCAAAGACGATAAAGTATATGCACTGAGCGCTTCAAACCGCTTAGCGAATACCCAGTCAAAGAGCCGTGGTCAGTATAAGCTCACTCATACAGTAAAAAGTGGCGATAGCCTATGGACGATTGCGCGTGCCAATAAAGTCTCTCATCAATCTCTTGCTAAATGGAATGGCATGGGGCCGCGAGACACACTTAGAATTGGCCAAAATTTGGTTATCTGGAAGAACAGTTCTGATGGTGCAATCATTAGAACAGTCTTCTACAGCGTAAAATCTGGTGACACAGTCAGCGGTATTGCATCAAAGTTCAAAGTAAAAACTTCCGATGTTGTAAAATGGAACACTTTGCAAAACAAGAAGTACTTACAGCCTGGGCAAAAGCTTAAGCTGTACGTTGATGTAACTAAGGTAAGTGTATGAACCCGTCAAGTAACCCACTCGTAATGCTGTTGGATATTTTCCGCTCTCCAACTGCGTGTTTCCTAGCGCTGTATCAGCGAGGAGCCTGGGGGTGGCAACCCTACGTTGTCTTAATGCTCAGCCCATTCCTATTTTGGGGTGCGTATTTTTCTAACGTAGATTTCACTTGGTTGAGCGCAGAGTTGACTCGCCAGCTCTCGCAAACCAATCCAGAACAATTGGAGTTACTTGATAGCAACACACTGCTTGCCAGTGAAATCATTAGCGATGTATTTGGACGCACGCTAACCATTGCGATGCTAGCCTTCTGGTTCAACCTAGCAACCAAACCAAGTCAACACCAGCACGGCTATTGGAAGTGGTTTGCCGCGTCAGCTGTGATCACCTTCCCTGCAGTACTGGGTGATATTGCGAGCTACGCAAGCCTGCTGCTGAAACATGGTCAGGTGATGAACTATGCCGCAGATCTAAACAGCATCAATGGCCTAATTAAGCTGCCACTGACCAATGACTGGTCACAGTTTGCTAGTTCATTCCCACTGTTGCTGCCTTGGTACATCGTATTAGGTTACGCTGCAGTGCTCACTTGGACTGAGTTTGAACGAGGCCAAGCACTGGTTATCTCGGCTTTACCATGGGTTGGCTACTACCTAATCTGGGCCATCTATATCTTGGTCTCTTAATTCAGTAGTAATTCTGCATCTTGCTCGCGATTGTCATTCAAATCAAAGGTAACCAGCATTGGATTATGATCAGAAGCGTCCGTTTCGGGCGCTTTTGCGTTTCTGACCGTTAACCCTCGGTAGAAGATATGATCAAGTACCAGCCCTGTGACAAATTGGGTGCGGTTATCTGGCGTAAACGCTACTTCCGCCAAACCAACCTCGCCAAGAGCCTTCTGTAGCACCTCAAAACGCGCTTCGCTCCAACTATTAAAATCCCCTGCAAAAATGACTGGCCCTCGATACTCTCTTAGGGCCGATGTTAGTGCTGACAACTGTTGTAAGTAATCTTCAGTACCAAAAGTGAAATTAACCGCGTGAATGTTCACAACCGCGAGCTGCTGTCCGTTACTCAATTGATAACGTGACCACAATGCAGACTTTGGCAGCTGTAGCCATGGCTCTTCGTGAGTATAGGCACATGCTTCAATGGGCAGGTGAGTAGCTAAGTTTAAGACCCCTGCACTCTCGTTGAGCGCTTCAAAGGCATTAACTCTATTGCTGCCCCATAAGCCGCTACGGATCCATTTCCGCATATCCTCACTCATGCTCGCCTCTTGGAGCAGCACCAACTGGCTCTCATTGGTCAGAGAGTTAAGTGTAGTGCGCCAGTTCTCACGATTCTGCTTATAGATATTCCATACAGTGACTTTCAACCCCGAAGAGACATCTATCGCGTGTGGTTTGGGGTTTTGATAGCAACTATAAACATCATTACTGATGCTCGGCGAGCTCGTGACAAGATTGGGCTGAACTGGGATCTTAAAAATCAGTTTAAAGCTCGCAACAATAATCGCAGAGCCGACAACAAAACCAATGAGTACTTTCTTCAACATAAACCAAGCCCTAGAAAATGAAAAAGGAGCGATAATCGCTCCTTTTAGGGTAAATGTTTTTTTAAACGGCGTCTTCGTCTTCTTCGCCAGTGCGGATACGAACCACACGCTCAACGTCGGTAATGAATATCTTACCGTCGCCGATTTTACCGGTCTGTGCTGTCTCGATGATGGTATCAACACATTGATCCGCCACTTCGTCAGTCACTACGATTTCTAGTTTTACTTTTGGAAGAAAATCAACCATGTACTCTGCACCACGGTAAAGTTCAGTGTGGCCTTTTTGACGTCCAAAGCCTTTTACTTCAGATACCGTCATGCCCGTAATACCCACTTCAGCCAGTGCTTCACGTACATCATCAAGTTTGAATGGCTTGATAATGGCTTCAATTTTTTTCATGTTCATCCCTTAAACTCTACGAATGGCCCATTATCGAATAGGTGTCATAAACATTCAATGAAAAAAGCCAGCGCTGGCAAGCACTGGCTTAGAAATCACATTCGTATGTAAACTATTTTAGGCTTGCATAGTAAGCTGCAAGGTTGGCTATATCTGCGTCACTGAGCATCGATGCTTGAGCTTGCATCACCGCGGCTAGACCACCATTTCGTTGTTTAGTTTTGTAAGCATTCATTGACGTCACAAGGTACTGCTCATTTTGACCTTTTAGGTTTGGGTAACCAGGGATCACAGCGATACCATCAGCACCATGACACGCTGCGCACACTGCTGCTTTTGCTTGGCCAGCAGCGACATCACCCGCTAGCGCATGACCACTTAATAGTCCCAGTCCAAGGACAAATCCTACTGCTATTTTCTTCATTGCGTATTCCATTGATTATTATTGATATAAGTGCCTTTAAATTGTGCCACAAAGTTCTATTACTTGCTCCAGACAGCTTCACAATCTTGGCCTTGGTAGCGCCTATCAACAAAAAGTCCCATCACCGCTACTACATGCTCTCCATCCATGAGTATCGGTGTTCTTCTGCGTAGCCAACTCGGTACCTTATATTCTTGGAACAGTTTTTTCATTTTTCGGCTATGCCCTCGCCCCACAGGGTGAGCCACTAAACCTTCAGGATTAAATATCACTTTTAATGGGCCAGAAGCATTGGACAATGAGAAATTGAGCGCGCCTTTTGTCTCTTTCGAGTACTCGTTGCCGATGACGCTTAATGATAGGGAGCCTAGACTATCGGGTAATTTCAGAGACTGGCCCACTTGTAACTCAGCTTGCCAAGATTCTAATGAAGATCGAGATTCGATAATAAACAGCTTGTTGTCAAAGCGTCGCACTTCGGCATGACCTAACACCAAAACTGGATTTGCATCTTGCTGTGCACAAGCGACCTCACTCCACAACAGTTCTAATTGCTTCTGACTTGGCATAACTAGACCATTGTCAGCTAGCCACATTCTTAGTAGCCGTGCGCGCATCAAGCTTGAACACTCTGACAAGCTTTCAATTTTCAAACTATGATAATGGCCAAGTGCTTGGTTCAATTTGGGAACCAGCAATTCATCGAGCAGTAATTCTTGCTCAGCACATAATTGCGCACTGCGAGTAACCGAGTCAGGGAAAGAGGGCCAGCGCGCCACCAGCTTAGGTGTCACCTCATGACGAATGAAGTTTCGGTCAAAGCGCTGATCTCGATTACTTTCATCTTCGACCCATTCAAGCCCGCTTTGACTAGCAAACGCTTCTATCTCTTGGCGAGAAACACCAAGCAAGGGGCGAATCAAAAAGGCTTCATCAATCGGCATCACTTTTGCCATTGAAGATAGACCTTTAGGTCCACTGCCTCGCTTTAACGCAAGCAAAAACGTCTCTAGCTGATCATCTTGATGCTGCCCGGTAAGCAAAATATCGCCCTTACGTAGGTGTGCTTTTAGCACCCCATAACGTGCATCTCGAGCAAGCTTTTCTAGGCTTTCACTGCTTGATGTATCTAGAGAGACTCGCTCGACATAAAGCTTAACAGCTGACTCTAAACACCATTGCTGGCATTGTTCTACCCAAACATCGGCGTTGGTGCTCAAGCCATGATGAACATGAACGGCAATGCACTCAATGCCTTGCTCTTTACCATAACGAGCAGTCAACTCTAACAACACTCGTGAATCAACACCGCCACTGAATGCGATAACAATTCGATTGATAGAAGATGAATGAATTTCGAGTGCAGATGAGAACGCTTGATATAGCTGAGACATTAGAGTTTGGCGGTTGAGAGTAATGCAATAATAATAAAAAAGGGTTGGCACTGAGTCCAACCCTTTCATTCAAACGTTTAGAGCCTGCTTTATTACAGGCAATACACAATTAGCAATTAGCAGTAACCGTAGCTCATTAGACGCTGGTAACGACGCTCTAGTAGCGTATCGTTATCAAATTGCTCTAGCTCTTCAAGCTGCTTAACTAGCGTCTCTTTCATGTTCTCAGCCATTTGGATAGGATCGCGATGTGCACCACCTAGTGGCTCAGGAATAATCTCATCAATCAACTCAAGCTCTTTTAGACGAGGAGCAATTAGGCCCATCGCTTCTGCAGCTTGTGGTGCTTTGTCTGAGTCACGCCACAGGATTGATGCACAACCTTCTGGAGAAATTACTGAGTATGTTGAGTACTGAAGCATGTTCACGTAATCACCCACACCGATAGCGAGTGCACCACCTGAACCGCCTTCACCAACAACGTTACAGATAACTGGAACCGTTAGACCTGCCATCACTTTCAGGTTCTTTGCGATCGCTTCAGATTGGCCACGCTCTTCAGCACCAACACCTGGGTATGCACCCGCAGTGTCGATGAAAGTAATGATTGGCATGTTGAAACGCTCAGCGGTTTCCATTAAGCGCAACGCCTTACGGTAACCTTCTGGTTTTGGCATACCGAAGTTACGGATCACTTTCTCTTTAGTCTCACGACCTTTTTGGTGACCAATAACCATAACTGGACGGCCGTTCAGACGAGCCATACCACCAACGATCGCTTTGTCGTCTGCATAAGCACGGTCACCCGCTAGCTCTTCAAATTCAGTGAATACGTTCTCTAGGTAATCTAGCGTGTAAGGACGCTGTGGGTGACGAGCAAGTTGAGCCACTTGCCATGCACCTAAGTCACTAAAGATTTTCTGTTTAAGCTCTAAGCTTTTTTTCTCTAGTTGTTCAATTTCTTTGTCTAGATCTACCGCAGCATCACCACCGTGACGAGAAACGTCACGTAGCGCTTCAATTTTTGCTTCAAGTTCAGCGATAGGCTTTTCAAATTCTAGAAAGTTCAGGCTCATCTATGAATCCTTGTTGACTCAGCTCCCATTAGCAAGAGCTGAATTTTAGTTAAATTCGAGTTCTACTTGGCTATTTCCAAGTAGCTGTTTTAATTCATCTATCAATGTATCACTTGGCGTTACGCGCCATTCTGTGCCCAATGTTAACCGCGCTCTAGCGTCGGCACGCTGGTAGTATACATTGACTGGGACCGTTCCGGCTCTATATGGTTCTAAGATTTGGCTAAAACGCTCAAAAAATTGACCATTAATTTGTGATTGATCGATAGAAATCGATAATCCGCGAGCATATTTTTCTCGGGCGCTTCCTAAGTCCATGACCTCGCGCGCGGACATTTTAAGCCCACCATTGAAGTCATCAAAGCTGACCTGTCCAGAAACGACCACAATTTTGTCTTTTTCGAGCAATTCTGCGTAGCGTTCGAGCGCATCTGAGAACAACATCACTTCCATTCGACCAGATCGATCGTCGATCGTCATCAAGCCGATTCGTGTACCACGTTTAGTGGTCATCACTCGAGCCGCAATCACTAAGCCGGCAATCGTCAGTGACTGATCGCGACGAGTCGGTGTCGCATCTTTTAGGCGGCAACTAGTGTATTTGGCAAGCTCTTTAATATACGCATTAACCGGGTGACCTGTTAGGTATAGGCCTAGAGTTTCTCTTTCCCCTTCTAACCATACCTTCTCTGGCCATTTAGGTACCTGAGTATATTTCTGTTCGACCTCTTCTGGCGCATCAGTCAACACACCAAACATATCCGATTGACCGAACGATTCAGCGTGGTGATGTTGGCTCGCCGCTTTCACCGCATCGTTAAGCGAAGCCATCATTGCCGCTCGGTGTGGACCTAAACGATCGAGTGCACCCGACATAATGAGCTTTTCAATAACACGCTTATTGACTTTCTTGAGGTCGATACGAGCACAGAAATCAAACAGGTCTTTAAAATACCCGCCCTTGTTTCTGGCTTCGATGATCGCTTCAATCGGGCCTTCACCTACCCCTTTAATCGCGCCAATGCCGTAAACAATCGCCCCGTCTTCATCTACATTGAAGCGGTATAAGCCAGAGTTGATATCTGGCGGCAGCAGCTTCAACTTCATACGGAAACACTCATCCACAAGGCCGATGACCTTCTCAGTGTTATCCATATCCGCTGTCATTACCGCAGCCATAAATTCAGCAGGATAGTGCGTTTTCAGCCATAGAGTTTGATAAGAAACCAGAGCATAAGCAGCAGAGTGAGATTTGTTAAAACCGTAGCCTGCAAACTTCTCTACCAAGTCGAAGATTTTCATGGCCAGTTCGCCATCTACTCCGTTGGCTTCTGCACCCTCTTTAAAGGTACCGCGCTGCTTCGCCATCTCTTCTGGCTTTTTCTTACCCATCGCACGACGCAACATATCTGCGCCACCTAGCGTATAACCCGCGAGGATTTGGGCAATCTGCATTACCTGCTCTTGATACAAGATAATGCCGTAGGTTGGCTCAAGCGTCTCTTTTAACGATTCGTGCTGCCATGTTTCATCTGGGTATGAAATAGCTTCTCGGCCGTGCTTACGGTCGATAAAGTTATCTACCATGCCCGATTGCAGTGGCCCCGGACGAAACAGCGCTACCAATGCGATAATATCTTCGAAACAGTCAGGTTGAAGACGTTTGATTAGATCTTTCATACCACGAGATTCCAGCTGGAATACCGCAGTAGTTTCTGAATTTTGTAACAGGTTGAACGACGCTTGGTCATCTAACGGAATCGATTCGATACGAACTGGATCTTTGCCTTCGCGCTCAAGTCTTGGGTTTACTAACCCTAACGCCCAGTCAATGATTGTCAGAGTACGCAGACCCAAGAAGTCAAACTTAACCAGACCTGCAGTTTCTACGTCGTTCTTATCAAACTGAGTTACCGGGAAGTTACCCTCGGCATCAGCATAGATAGGTGCAAAGTCCGTGATGGTGGTTGGTGAGATTACAACACCACCCGCGTGCTTACCGGCGTTACGAGTACAACCTTCAAGGATACGACATTTGTCGATCAGCTCACGCACCTCTTCATCACCATCATACAGCTCTGGCAATGCTGGCTCAGCTTTAAAGGCTTTGTCGAGAGTCATTCCCGGATCAGGCGGGACGAGTTTGGAGATTCGATCAACGAAGCCAAACGGGTGACCAAGTACACGCCCCACGTCGCGAATTACCGCTTTTGCCGCCATGGTACCGAACGTGATGATCTGAGATACCGCATCACGACCATACATTTCTGCTACGTGGTCAATAACCTGGTCACGCTTATCCATACAGAAGTCGATATCGAAATCGGGCATTGAGACACGTTCTGGGTTCAAGAAACGTTCGAAGAGGAGATCGTATTCAAGTGGATCAAGATCGGTGATATCCAACGCGTAGGCTACCAGTGAGCCCGCACCCGAACCACGACCAGGACCTACAGGTACATCGTTATCTTTAGACCACTGGATGAACTCCATTACGATCAAGAAGTAACCAGGGAAACCCATGTTATTAATTACTTCAAGTTCGATTTTCAAACGATCGTCATACTCTGGTCTGCGCTCGGCACGTACTTGTTCATCAGGGAAAAGAAACGCAAGACGGCGCTCTAAGCCCTCTTCAGACTTCTTAATCAAGAAGTCTTCAATTGCCAGACCTTCTGTCGGAAAGTTTGGTAGGAAGTACTCACCTAAACGAACCGTAACGTTACAACGCTTAGCAATCTCAACACTGTTTTCTAGAGCTTCTGGAATGTCAGCAAAGAGCTCGCACATCTCTTCTTCACTACGAAGATATTGCTGCTCACTGTAGTTTTTAGGGCGTCGAGGGTCTTCTAAAGTGTACCCATCATGAATCGCGACTCGAATCTCGTGCGCTTCGAACAAGTCTTCTGAGATAAAGACTACTTCGTTGGTCGCAACCACTGGCAGTTCTACTCGTTCTGCAAGATCCAGAGCAAAGTGCAGGTAAGACTCTTCATCAGGACGACCAGTACGAATCAATTCAAGATAAAAGCGATCAGAAAAATGTTCTTTGTAGAAAGCAACACAGCTATCGACAAGAGCTTGATTGCCCTTCAATAGTGCTTTACCAATCTCGCCGTCTTTCGCACCAGATAGAATAATTAAGCCTTCCGCATTCTCAATCAGCCACTCCTTATCAATAACAGGGTGGTGTTGAACATGCCCACGAAGATAGGCCTTCGATATCAACAGAGTTAGGTTGTTGTAACCCTTGTTGTCCGTCGCTAGCACGGTTAAACGCGTAAGTTCTTCACCAAACTCTGGAGACTGCATCAGGAAGTCTGCACCAATGATAGGCTTTACACCACAGCCATGAGCTGTGCCATAAAACTTCACCAGACCACATAAGTTGGTAAAGTCGGTGAGCGCCATCGCAGGCATGCCCATCTCAGCAACTTTTTTCACCAACGGCGGTACTTTGGAGAGTCCATCGACCATTGAAAAGTCACTATGAACACGAAGGTGGACGAATTTAGGATCTGACATTCTTCTTCCTGATTTCTAGGCTAAGCCTAGGGGGTAACAACGTTTTATTAATTCTATGAGTTTCTGTTGGCCAACGCGACTGCTAATCAAGCCCTAAAATGCGTTTTACAGGCTTAAAGCTCTTACGATAATGCTCAGTCACACCATGTTTTTCAATAGCTTCAAAGTGTGCTTTGGTTGGATAGCCTTTATGTTTCGCAAAACCAAATTCTGGATGTAGCTTGTCCAACTCTTCCATCTCTTGGTCTCTCACCACCTTGGCAATGATGGAAGCTGCACTGATTTCTGCAACTCGAAGGTCGCCTTTGACAACGGCTTGACCTGCCATTGGTAAATCAGGCACTCGGTTACCATCAATCAATGCCATATCAGGTTGTACACTTAAACCAGCGATTGCGCGCTGCATCGCAACCATGGTCGCTTGCAGGATATTTAACTCATCGATCTCTTGAGGCGAGCAGCGTCCTACAGACCACGCTAGCGCTTTCTCTTTGATCTCAGGTAATAGGGCTAGGCGTTTCTTTTCTGATAGCTTCTTCGAGTCGTTAAGCCCTTCAATCGGATTATTTGGGTCAAGAATTACCGCTGCGGTTACCACATCACCGACCAAAGGCCCACGACCAACTTCATCAACGCCTGCAAACAGCTGGTAGCCTGCAGGATACTCGAAAGGAGGGAGTTCTTTTTTATCTTTTACAGCCATAGTGTTCTCTTGGGCATTTAGTAATCTGTTATTTGTCTTGCGTTGACCAGCCAATCAGCTTCAACACTTGGTTCGCCGCTTGTTTATCAGCATCTTTACGAATCCAGTGGTGCATCTCGGTAAAGCGCTCGATTAAAGCAGAGTTATCACGAGAAAGCATGGCGTCTACCGACGGGAATAAGAAGTCAGGGTGGCACTCTTCAAGGATGTGCTCCTTAACGATCTCTTCGCCCGCAAGAATGTTAGGCAAAGAAACAAACTCGGTAATCGCTAGCTTCTTAACAATGTAGCCAGTCAGTTTATTTACCTTGTAACCAACCACCATAGGGCGTTTCAGTAGCATACATTCCAGCGCAACCGTACCAGAAGCGAGTAGTACTGAGTCGGCAGCGGTAATTACATTACGCGCAGTATCTTGCACAATAACAAAATCCAGCTCTGGTGCCGTTGCCTTCCAGATCTCGGTAAACTGCTGTTTGCGGGTCTCATTCACGGCTGCGACAACAAAGCCGATATCCGGGTACTTTTCATGAATGCGTTGGCAAGTTTCGATAAATGGTTGAGCAATCAGCTTCATTTCACCGCCACGGCTACCAGGAAGCACGGCTAACCATTTCTTGTCTTGCTCTAAACCGAGCAATTCACGCGCTTCTGCCTGATTTGGTTCTAATGGAATCGCATCAGCTAACGTATGCCCAACGAACTCACAAGCAACGTTATATTTGTCGTAAAACGCTTTTTCGAATGGAAGGAATGCCAATACTAAGTCGGTCGCTTTATCGATTTTGAAGATACGTTTAGGACGCCATGCCCACACAGATGGACTTACATAGTGAACCGTTTTAATGCCTGCATTTTTTAGGTCTAACTCAAGACGTAAATTGAAATCTGGCGCATCAATGCCAATAAAAACGTCAGGTGGGTTACTTGTGAAATACTTCACCAACTCCGCCTTAACTTTCAGCAATCGTGGCAGTCTTCCAAGCACTTCCACTAAGCCCATTACAGCAAGCTCTTCCATTTCGAATAGAGACTCACAACCCAAGGCTTTCATTTTTGGACCACCAATACCAACAAACTCTGCATTAGGATACTGCTCTTGAATCGCTTTCATGAAGCCTTCACCTAGGGTATCACCAGAGAGTTCACCAACAACAATACCCACTCTTAATGGGCGTTCAGAAGGTGCTTGATTATGGTTTGATTGCATCGTTTCTACTGACATAAACCTTTCCTGATTCCTTACGGCTTAAAACAAAAAAGATCGCTTATGTGGGAGCGATCTTTTTGTTAATGGGTAAATGAAACTGTGAATACACACATAAACACCATTTACCCTGTCATTTTACTATCGGATAATTCCGCGCTCTGAGCTTTCAAGCATCTCAAGCATTGGGTTGATCGATGGGAATTCATTCGCCATCTCTACCAATGTCTCTTTTGCTTCGTCTAGCGTTTTACCTGAACGGTAGATTTCTTTATACGCTTTTTGTAGCGCACGAATCTCAGGCTTCTCGAAACCATTACGCTTCAGACCAACAAGGTTCAAGCCAAATGGTGCCGCATGGTTACCTTGAGCAAGAACATATGGAAGTACATCTTGTACAACTGCAGAACAGCCGCCAATGTAAGCATAAGCACCGATAGAGCAGAATGGATGGATAGCAGATAACGCCATAACACCGGCGTAATCACCAACCGTTACGTGACCACCCAAGATAGCATTGTTGCCAATGTGGGTGTGGTTACCAACAATAACGTCATGCGCTACGTGAGCGTTAACACAAAGCAGGTTGTCATCACCAATTACTGTAGTCGCTTTATCTTGAACCGTACCACGGTGGATTTGAACCGCTTCACGAATCACGTTGCGATCACCGATAACGACAGTCGTATCCTCACCACCATACTTTTTATCTTGGTTCTCTTCACCAATAACAGCATGCGGGAAGATTCGGTTATCTTTACCGATTGTCGTGTGACCTTTAATCACAACATGCGACATAACTTCAGTGCCTTCACCAATAGTTACGTTGCCAGAAATGTAAGTGAATGGCCCCACAGATACGTTTGCACCAATGGTCACCTCACCTTCTATTACCGCTGCTGGGTGAATGTTTGCTGTTTCATGGATCATATTAAAACTCTCTACGAGCGCATTTTAGTTCAGCTGAACATACTACTTCACCGTCCACTTTTGCTACACCATTGAATGATGCGATGCCACGACGTTCTTTAAGGAATTCCACTTCAATAACAAGCTGGTCACCAGGGACTACTGGCTTGCGGAACTTAGCTTTATCAACACTCGCAAAGTAGTACAACTCATTCTCTGATGGCGCACCAAAAGATTTAAATGCAAGCAGACCTGTTGCTTGAGCCATAGCTTCAAGAATCAACACACCTGGGAATACAGGAAGTTGTGGGAAGTGGCCAGTAAACTGAGGCTCGTTCACAGAGACATTCTTAATCGCTGTCAGTGTTTTCTCTTCTTCAAAGTGAGTAACACGGTCGATCATTAGGAATGGGTAGCGATGAGGTAGTAGTTCCTGAATTTCAGTAATGTTCATCGTTTTCTGTTCAGTAGTCAAAGTCGTATTCCTATTTGTATTCTTTAGTCAATTAAAGGGATTATAAACGAAAAAGACCCGCATGACGCGAGCCTTTTAATTAGAAATGCTGGAATTATGATTCCGAGCCCTTCTCGATAAGTTTTTCAACAGTTTTCAGACGCTTGTTCATCTCATCAATACGGTGAACGCGCGTTGCCGTTTTACGCCACTCTTTATTTGGCTGTAAAGGAATACCTGAAGAGTACATACCTTTCTCAGTGATGCTACGCATAACCATACCCATACCGGTAATCGTTACGCCATCAGCGATCTCAATATGACCATTGATAACGCTACCACCACCAATGATACAGTACTTACCTATCGTTGTGCTGCCAGCGACGATAGTACCACCCGCCAACGCTGAACCATATCCGATGTGAACGTTATGAGCAATTTGCATCTGGTTATCAATGATTACGTTATCTTCAATAACAGTATCATCTAGCGCACCGCGGTCAATCGTCGTACATGCACCGATCTCAACACGATTACCAATGCGAACAGTACCGACTTGAGGAATCTTAATCCACTCGCCTTTCTCATTCGCGTAACCAAAGCCATCAGAGCCAATCACTGTGCTTGATTGAACTAAACATGCTTCACCTAGCACAACTTCATGGTAAATGCTCACATTCGCCCACAGCTTAGTGCCTGAGCCAATTTTCGCATTTTTACCGATGAAACAGCCGGCACCAATTACTACGTTATCACTCAGCTCAACACCAGATTCAATCACCGCATTCGCACCGATAGATACGTTCGCGCCTAAAACCGCTGACTCAGCAATCACTGCAGAATCTGCGATAGCCGAAGCCGGTTCAGGAGTAGTATCAAGAGCTTGTGCTACTTTCGCAAACGCAACGTATGGGTCATTAACCACAATAACATGAGTTGTACACAGTTCACGTTCACTCTCTTTTACCATCACAGCAGACGCTTTACATTCAGGTAAGTGTTTACTGTATTTTGCATTCGAAAGGAAAGTAATATCCCCCTCTTTTGCCTTGTCCATTGGAGCTACAGCTGAGACAACAACGCTGCCTTCACCATGTAACTCACCCCCGGTAATTTCTGCCAATTCGGCTAAAGTCAGATTCTTCATAGAGCTTATTTCAGTGATTTAATTACTTTCTCAGAGATATTGTATTCAGGTTTCGCGTATTGAAGCGTAGAGATGTCTACGATCATGTCGTAGCCCTCTTTCTCAGCCACTTTTTCTACTGCTTCTTGAATCACTTTAAATAGCTTCTGTTTCTCTTGAGCTTCACGGCGTTGGCTCGCTTTCTCTAGAGCTTGCGCTTTGATCTTGTACTTGCTGTCTAGTTGACCCACTTCGATACGCAGTTTTTCAACTTCTTCTGGACCAAGAAGCTCGCCATCACGCTTTAGCTTTTCAATTTTAGTTTGCGCTTCTGCTTGAATGCTCTGCAGTTCAGCTGCTTTATCTTTGAACTCTTCCTGCATTTTTTGAAGAACAACTTCACGCTGAGGTAGAGCTTGGAATACTTGTGCAGTGTTCACGTAGCCAATTTTCTGTGCCGCTTCTGCAGCTGTTGCAAAGAAAGAAGAGCTAAGAACGATTAGGCCTAGACCTGCTGCTTTCATCATATTTTTCAAAATATTGTCCTTTAAGTATTAGAAAGTTCTACCAATGGTGAATGTGAAGAACTCTTCATCATCACCTTCGTAAATTTTAATTGGTTTAGCTAGAGAGAAAACCAGTGGTCCCATTGGCGACATCCACTGTAGGGCTGCACCGTATGAAGAGCGATAATGTGTTGGGTCAGAGTAATCGTAGTAGTACTGAGAGCCGTTACTTGGTGCTCCACGGTCAACAAACTCTGTATCCCATACACTTGCCATATCAAAGAACACACTAGTTCGGATCTGGCTGCGAGCCTCATCTGAAGCAAATGGCGTCGGTACAATTAACTCTAAGCTTGCAAGTGCGATTGCGTTACCACCAATTGAGTCATCAGTTGCTGTATCGTAAGTCGGGTTGTTACCCGTGCTGTTTGAGTAAACAGCCTTTGGACCAGCAGAGTTAGAGCCGAATCCACGCAACGTTGTGAAGCCACCAGCGTAGTAGTTCTCGTAGAATGGGAACAAGTTATCGTTCCCATCCGTCTGACCATAGCCATTACCATAGCCTAAACGACCACGCATCAGTAGGGTAAATTCATGCTTTTTAGTCAGTGGGATGTAATGTTTCACATCATATTGGGCTTTAAAGTACTTAACATCTGAACCCGGTACCGTCATTTTGTAGAAAGCACGCTGATGGTTACCTTGCGTTGGGAAGAAACCGCGGTTCAAGTTGTTGCGAGTCCAAGAAATATTAACGTCAAAGTCATCAGTCAAAAGATGCTCATCACCGTATTGGTTGATACTACGCGCAAACTGCTCAACCTGAACATAACCCGGAACATTACCAATCTTGTTGTGTGTATAACCCACACCAAACTCTATACGATTCAGTTCGTCTACAGGGAAACCCCACGTCAGGCTGGTACCATAACTTTGGTTGGTATAGTCAACAATACCCGCTTCCGATGCTTCAAATTCGTTGTAGAAGATCTTACCACCCAAGCTAACGCCATCCAGGTTCCAGTATGGGTCGCGGTAGTCCAAGCTCACGTTCTTTTGGTAATCGTTCATCATGGCACTGATGCCAACACGGTTGCCTGAGCCCGCAAAGTTATCTTGTTGAAGACCCACTTGGAAGCTCACACCTGATTCAGTACCGTAGCCGACACCGAAGTTAATGCTACCCGAGTTCGCTTCTTTTACGTTGTAGACCAAATCGACTTGGTCTTCGCTGCCCGGAACACGAACCGTTTGTACATCTACAGTTTCGAAGAAGCCTAAACGGTTAAGACGACTCTTACCTGTGTCGATAGATTTCGAGTTGAGCCAGCTGCCTTCCATTTGACGCATTTCACGACGCAGTACTTCATCTTTGGTTGAATTATTGCCGGTAAAACGAATGTCACGCACGTAGATACGGCTACCTGCTTCCACGTTGATCACCAATGACACTTCTTGAGTCTCATCATCGAATTCAGGAATGGTGCGAACTTGTGGGTATGCGTACCCCGACTCACCCAAGATTCGTTTAACGTTCTCTTCCAGTGATGTGACAGCAGAACCGTTATAGGTCTCGCCTTCTTCAAACGGCACTAAGGCTTCAAAATCAGCTTCACGGCCTATCAATTCACCACGGAACTTCACGTCTTTAACAGAATAAGGTTGGCCCTCATCAAGACCAAGAGTGATGTAGACACCTTTCTTATCTGGAGATATAGATACTTGAGTAGAATCAACTTGGAACTTCAAGTAACCACGATCAAGGTAGTAAGACTTCAGTGCTTCAATATCACCCGCAAGTACCTGCTTCTGGTATTTTTCATCCGCTAAGAAGTTCCACCATGCCACATCCACATTTAAGTTGAAGCGGCTCAGTAACTCTTCGTCACTGTAAACTTCATTACCAATGAAGTTGATCTGTTGGATCTTCGCTGACACACCTTCAGTAAACACAAACTTAAGATCAGAACGGTTACGTGGCAGAGGTGTCACAACCGCTTTTACTGTCGCATTGTATTTACCAACACTGTAGTAAAAGTCTTCGAGACCTTTCTCAATATTGCTCAGCGTTGTGCGGTCTAACGCTTCGCCTTCACGCACACCGGACGCATCAAGGTTTTGTTGAAGCTGTTCTTCCTTAATTGCTTTGTTGCCAGAGAAAGAGATGTTAGCGATTGTTGGACGCTCTTGCACCTGCACGATCAGTACGCCTTCGTCACGTAATACTTTTACGTCTTCAAAGTTACCGGATGCATAAAGCGCTCGAATAATTTCAGATACATCGCCTTCACTCACTTGATCGCCAATACGCACTGGCATTTTCAAGAGAGCAGCACCAAGCGCCACACGCTGTAGACCTTCAATTTTTATATCTTGAACTACGAAGTTTTCTGCCCCATTCGCCGCCACGCTAGTGGCTAATAGACTTGCGAACAGAATTTGCTTAATCGCCATACTTATTCTAATTATTCCTTGCTACTACCAAAGTCTGTGATGAACCATTCACAGACGAGTAAAGTCGTTAAATATTGCTAGAGCCATCAGTGAGAATATAATCGCACTGCCCACTCGGTAACCCATCTCTTGTACCTTTTCGGGTACAGGTTTACGTGTAATGGCCTCAATAGCGAAAAAGAGCAAATGCCCGCCATCTAACATAGGCAGCGGTACTAAATTAATAATGCCTAAGTTCACACTGATTAGAGCTAAGAAACCTAGGAAGTAAACCAATCCATAATCTGCTGTGGTGCCTGCACCTTTAGCAATGGAGATAGGTCCGCTTAGGTTGTTTAACCCTACATCACCCACGATAAGCTTCTTGAGCATCGTCAGTGTCAGGTCAATGATCTGACCTGTTTTATCAATCGCTTTTCCTACAGCTTCAAATACACCAAATTGCAGTTCAAAGCGATAGTCTTCAGGCCATTCTGCGACTTCTGGAGCAATACCAGCATAACCGATTGAACTGCCATCAGATAACTCGCGAGATTTAGGTGTTAGCGTCAGCTCAGTCTGATAACCATTTCTATCGACAATAACACTTAGTTCTTGGCCTGGGTTTGAGCGAATAGCTTCAACCACCATCGGCCAATCATTAATCGCCGTACCACTGATATTGACGATCTGATCACCCGCCTCAAAGCCCGCAGCATAAGCGGCACCATCTTCGATAACCTGAGCCAGTACTGTAGAAATCTCAGGTGAGAAAGGCTTAAAGCCCAACGTTGACATCGCTGATTCTGTCTCTGGGTCAAAAGACCATTGCGTCAGGTCGAGAGTCAGTTGCTGCTCATTACCAATGTTGCCCTCTGAGGCTACGGTCACCGTCATGCTCTCATCACCAATATGTGAGATCAGACCAATGTTCACAGATTCCCAATCAGCGGTTTTGATTCCTGAAATAGATTTAAGTTCCATCCCAGATTCAATTCCTGCTTGAGCAGCAATAGATTGCGGAGCTACCTCACCAATTACGGGCTTAACGGCTGGCACACCAATCAGAAATACCAGCCAATACGCGAAAATAGCAAACAAAAAGTTAAACGCAGGCCCGGCACCGACAATCGCTGTTCGTTTCCACAGAGGCTTCTTGTCAAATGCGTACTGTTGTTGCTCTTCGGAGATATCATCAACTCGGCCATCGAGCATTTTGACGTAACCGCCCAAAGGGATAACCGATAAGCTGTATTCGGTGCCGTCTTTGCCGGCTTTGCTCCAGATAGATTTACCAAAACCAATCGAGAATTTTTCGACTTTTACACCACAACGACGTGCAACCCAAAAATGTCCAAACTCATGAACCGCGACTAATATCCCTAATGCAACGATGAAGGACACGAAGTTCCATAGAATTCCACTCATAATAACTGCTCTTCAATAAACTGAACGGCAAGATTGCGTGACATAGTATCTAGCTCTAGCAAGCTTTCCAAGCTATCTAGACTTTCAGACGTGTGTTGTTCACAGACTTTGTTCATAACGTGTTCGTTAATCAAGGCAATGTCGGTAAATTTCACCTTCTCATTCAAGAAAGCGTCGACCGCGACTTCATTCGCCGCATTAATTGCCGTTGTCGCGTGCTGCCCAAGGTAACAAGCTTCGATGGCCAGTTTTAAACATGGGTAGCGTGCGTAGTCTGGTTCTAAAAACGTCAGCTCGCCTACTTTGGTAAAATCAAGAGGCTTCACACCCGCATCAATACGGTCTGGGTAAGACATGGTCAATGCAATAGGTGTCGCCATATCAGGCTCACCCATTTGAGCCAACACCGAGCCGTCCTTGTATTGCACCATAGAGTGAATCACGGACTGCGGATGAATAATCACCTTAAGTTGCTCTTGAGAGGCATTAAACAGCCATTTGGCTTCAATATACTCAAGACCTTTGTTCATCATAGTCGCTGAATCTACTGAAATCTTTGGCCCCATAGACCAGTTAGGGTGCGCGATCGCTTTTTGTGGAGTCACCGATTCTAGTTCAGAGACGTCTGTATAACGGAATGGACCGCCAGAACCAGTCAAAAGGATATGGTTGATGCCGCTTTCGGCAAGATCACAGCGCCCAAGCTGAGTTTGAACGCGTTCTGGAAGACACTGAAAAATCGCGTTATGTTCGCTATCAACGGGCAGGAGCTCTGCACCATACTTTTCAACGGCATCGATAAACAGCTGACCCGACATAACCAAAGCTTCTTTATTGGCAAGCAAGATACGCTTACCAGCCTTTACCGCAGACATGGTCGGCAACAGACCTGCCGCACCAACGATAGCCGCCATCACGGTATCAACCTTGTCTAAAGCTGCAACCTGACACATGCCATCATTGCCACTTAACACTAGCGTTGAGACAGAGTCTTGTTGAAGTTGGCGCTCTAGTTCTGCAGCTGCTTGAGAGCACGCCATAGCCACATATTCAGGCTGCCACTTGTTCACCAGCTCTCGCATTTTATCTACATTAGAACCCGCAGCTAAAGCCACGACGTTGTATTGTTCTGGGTTCTGTTCAACAACTCTAAGGGTGCTTGCACCGATTGAGCCTGTTGCGCCAAGGATAGTTAGATTTCGCATCACAGTAAGACCGTAGGGATAAAACAAAGGGCAGATGACTCTGCCCTTCTAATTTAGAATGCTAAGTAAAGCAGGGCAAAGACAGGGAAAGCAGCCGTTAAGCTATCAATTCGGTCAAGGATTCCTCCATGACCCGGAATCAAGTTACTGCTGTCTTTGATACCAGAGACTCGCTTAAACATACTTTCAACGAGATCACCCAGCACAGAGATCACCACTGTTATAAGTGTAATCACGATCATCTGAATTGGACTGGTAAATTGAATATCAAACAGGCCAGCAAAAATCCAAGCAACGATGACAGCTGTGATAATGCCGCCAATCAGACCTTCGATGGTTTTATTTGGGCTTACGGCCGGCGCCATTTTGCGTTTACCAAAACTCTTGCCAGCAAAGTAAGCACCGCTGTCTGCTGCCCATACCAATAGGCAAACAAACATCACCAGCTTAGCGCCATGATAAGGGTCTTGATCAATACCGTTCGCTCGTAGAATCACCACACTCCAAAAAAACGGTAGCAGTGTCAAAATACCGAAACAATGTCTCAGTAGAGTAGAATCTTGCCAAGAAGACGTTGATTTGGGGTAACTAACAGCAAGAGCACTCGCGATTACCCACCATACAGAGCCAATTGCTAAAACAGCAAAGTGCGCTGTTGATAAGTGATTTAGGCTGAATGCGTCAAACGGAATAAGAAAAAAACTCGCCGCACTGATAGCAACCGTCGGCACCAAGGCTAAGTAGCGAGATTTACTCTCTACAAATTGAGTCCATTCCCAGTAACCTAAAAGGGTAATCACGGCCAGTGATAGGATGAATGTTGCTAGTGATAACTCAAAAATGCCAAGAATAACCAGAGGAGCTAAGATCAGCGCAGTTATAATTCGTTGTTTCAAACTAAAAAATCCTTATTAGCTGTCCATCATTGCTTTGATTTGCTCGCCAGTACAGCCAAATCGACGCTCTCGATTGACAAACCATGTCACCGCCTCAACTAAGCTATCTTCGTTGAAATCAGGCCAGTACTGTTCAGTGAAATACATTTCTGCGTAAGCAAGTTGCCACAGCATGAAGTTGCTGATTCGACATTCACCACTAGTGCGAATAAGCAGATCGACTTCTGGAATATCAGACATTGTGAGATGTGAAGTGATCAAAGGCTCATCGATGTCATCGACATTGAGCTCACCCTCTTTAACTTGAGCTGCAATCGATTTAACCGCTTGTTGAATATCCCATTTACCGCCGTAGTTCGCGGCAATGTTAACCACCATACCGGTGTTATTACTGGTCAAAGCTTCCGCTTCTTCGATTTTCTTTTGTAGTCGCTCATTGAAACGACTTTTATCACCAATAACACGCAGTTGTAGATTATTTTTATGGAGCTTTTTGACTTCGCTCGCTAGAACCGTGATAAACAGCTCCATCAGAACACCCACTTCCTCTTCTGGGCGACGCCAGTTCTCGCTACTAAACGCGAAGAGAGTCACAGCTTTAATGCCGAGTCTTGCAGAAGATGAGATGGTTTTGCGAACCGCTTGTACGCCGTTTTTATGACCAAAGACACGAGGCTTGCCCTGAGCTTTAGCCCAGCGGCCATTGCCATCCATGATGATTGCAATGTGTTTTGGGAGAGAGTCTGTGAACGCTTGAGAATTATGCATAAAAGAGTGAATCAAATTCTAATAGTCGGACAGAGTAGCATAAAAAAACGCTGAACGGTGAGAACAGCGTTTTTCCAACAGAGAAGAATGTGGAAAATTAAACTTCCATCAACTCTTTTTCTTTAGTTGCGAGTACTTCATCTACGTTCTTAACCGCAGCGTCAGTTAGCTTTTGAATTTCGTCTTGTGCTTTGCGATCTTCGTCTTCAGAGATTTCTTTGTCTTTAAGAAGCGCTTTTAGGTCGCTGTTTGCGTCACGACGGATGTTACGGATAGCAACACGGCCACCTTCAGCTTCGCCACGAACGATCTTAACTAGGTCTTTACGACGCTCTTCCGTTAGCGGTGGAAGTGGAACACGGATAACCGTACCCGCAGACATAGGGTTTAGACCTAGGTCAGAAGTCATGATCGCTTTTTCAACTAGTGGCGTTAGTGTTTTATCAAACACTGTGATTGCTAGAGTACGAGCATCTTCAGCGATAACGTTAGCAACTTGAGTCAGAGGTGTTGGTGCACCATAGTACTCTACAGAAATACCAGACAGTAGGCTTGGGTGTGCACGACCTGTACGGATTTTTTGAAGGCTATTTCTTAGTGCTTCAACACTTTTTTCCATGCGCTCTTGAGCGTCTTTTTTGATTTCGTTAATCACAATTTCACCTTGATTATGTTCTTTCTTCAAGAAAGCTTTTAGGAGTGATGAAAATAAACTCGCCAAGGCAATACCTTGGCGAGAGGGTCATTATTCAGTTTCGCTGATTAATGTACCTTCAGTCTCACCCATCACCACGCGACGTAGTGCGCCTGGCTTGTTCATGTTAAATACGCGGATTGGCATCTTGTGATCACGTGCTAGCGTAAATGCAGCCAAGTCCATTACTTTTAGCTCTTTCTCAAGAACTGTGTTGTAAGACAAAGTATCATACAGCTCTGCGTCTGGGTTTGCTACTGGGTCAGCGGTAAATACACCATCTACTTTAGTTGCTTTTAGCACAACATCCGCTTCAATCTCGATACCACGTAGACATGCAGCAGAATCTGTAGTGAAGAATGGGTTACCTGTACCCGCAGAGAAGATCACAACACGCCCCTGACGAAGTTGAGAAATCGCATCAGCCCAGTTGTAGTCGTCACACACACCTTTAAGAGGGATTGCAGACATTACACGTGCGTTTACGTAAGCACGGTGTAGAGCGTCACGCATAGCAAGGCCGTTCATTACTGTTGCTAGCATACCCATGTGGTCACCCACAACGCGGTTCATACCTGCTTCAGCAAGACCTGCGCCACGGAAAAGGTTACCGCCACCAATTACAACACCTACTTGAACACCTAGTTCAACCAATTCTTTTACTTCTTGAGCCATACGATCAAGGATCGTTGGGTCAATACCAAAACCTTCTTCGCCTTGTAGCGCTTCACCGCTAAGTTTTAACAGAATACGTTGATACGCTGGTTTAGGGTTCGTAGTCATGGAGTTTACCTTCCAAAGAGTTGATGATTAACAGTCATGAATAGACAAAAATGTGTTGAGATTCTTATCCATTCATCACGGTTAATTTTCCATGCGCTATTCATAAAAAGACCGTAGCATGGGCCACGGTCTTTTTTCGAACAATACGCTAAGGATTAACCTTTTTGTACCGCTGCAACTTCGTCAGCGAAGCTCATTTCAGCAGCTTTCTCGATACCTTCACCAACTTCTAGACGTACGAAGTTAGATACTGCAGCGCCTTTCTCTTTAAGGATTTCGCCAACAGTTTTCTTAGGTTCCATGATGAAAGCTTGACCTGTTAGAGAGATTTCGCCCGTGAATTTCTTCATACGGCCGATAACCATTTTCTCAGCGATCTCTTGAGGCTTGCCTTCGTTCATAGCGATTTCAACTTGAACAGCTTTCTCTTTAGCTACTACGTCTGCAGGTACGTCTTCTGGGTTAACGAACTCAGGACGAGATGCAGCAACGTGCATTGCAACGTGCTTAAGAGTTTCAGCTTCGCCTTCACCAGCTACAACAACACCGATTTTCTCACCGTGACGGTAAGAAGCAAGTGCAGCACCTTGTACGTATGCTACGCGACGGATGTTGATGTTTTCGCCGATTTTTGCAACTAGAGCAACGCGAGTTTCTTCGAACTTAGCTTGTAGCTCTTCTACAGAAGCTTGAGTAGCTACTGCGTCAGCTGCTACTTCTTCTGCGAATGCAGTGAAGCTAGCATCTTTTGCTACGAAGTCAGTTTGACAGTTAACTTCAAGAAGAGCAGCTACGCCGTTCTCTTCTTTGATGATGATTGCGCCTTCAGCAGCAACGTTACCAGCTTTCTTAGCTGCTTTCGCTGCGCCAGATTTACGCATGTTTTCAATTGCTAGTTCGATGTCAGCGTTTGCTTCTACAAGCGCTTTCTTACATTCCATCATGCCAGCGCCAGTGCGCTCGCGAAGTTCTTTAACTAGAGCAGCAGTTACAGTTGCCATTCTCTATTCCTCGGTTGATTCGAAAATAAGGTAAAAATCAGGGGCCAAAATGAGGCCCCCGATCTAACTATAACTTAGCTTACATTTAATAAAGATTTCAAAATCTAGATTAGTAAGCCAAGCGTGATTCAGAGCCGCTATTATTCAGCTTCTACAAAACCATCTTTTTCAGCAGCTACAGCAGCAACATCTTTGTTACGACCTTCTTTAACCGCATCTGCAGCAGCGTTTAGGTAAAGCTGTACTGCACGGATTGCATCGTCGTTACCTGGGATAACGAAGTCAACGCCGTCTGGGTTAGAGTTAGTATCAACTACAGCGTAAACTGGGATACCTAGGTTGTTTGCTTCTTTAACTGCGATGTGTTCGTGATCAGCATCGATTACGAATAGAGCGTCTGGTAGGCCGCCCATGTTCTTGATACCACCAAGAGACTTCTCTAGCTTCTCCATTTCACGAGTGCGCATTAGAGCTTCTTTCTTAGTTAGCTTGTCGAAAGTACCGTCTTGAGCTTGAGCTTCTAGGTCTTTTAGACGCTTGATAGACTGACGAACAGTTTTGTAGTTCGTTAGCATACCGCCTAACCAGCGGTTGTTAACGTAGAACTGGTTGCTGTTTACAGCAGCTTCTTTAACAGCTTCAGATGCAGCGCGCTTAGTACCAACAAAAAGAACTTTACCTTTCTTCTCGCCAACTTTAGCTAGTTCAGCTAGAGCGTCGTTGAACATTGGTACAGTTTTTTCTAGGTTGATGATATGAACCTTGTTACGAGCACCAAAGATGAATGGCTTCATTTTTGGGTTCCAGTAACGAGTTTGGTGACCGAAGTGAACACCAGCTTTTAGCATATCGCGCATTGATACAGTTGCCATTTTAAAATCCTCTATGGGGTTAGGCCTCCACATCCCCCATGAATCCGACCCCTAACAACTAACGGCTTAAAGCAGCGGTTAATTTATGTTGTTGAAGCACCCCGGAACATGTGTCGGAATGTGTGTGATTTAAAGATATAGTAAGTGAACACAAAGGCTGTTTCGCCAAGAGGGAGAAAACAGTCCTGATGTCCGGCGCGCTTTATACCATATTTTGTCTATCTTTGGCTAGAAAAAATTCTGTTTTAAGGCTCAACAACAGCTACTGATAAAGTGCATTTTTACGTCGCTGTGATGGAATCATTTGTCGTCTTTCCACCAGCACTAAGAGTAACCACCCCTTTAGTATGGATATGGCAGTGTTGCGCTAAACTGCTGCACTGCTAGAATAGCCCCATACGCACACTTAGGTGCGACCTAATTAAGAGATATGCAATGGCTGTAAAAATTAAAACTGCTGAAGAAATCGAAAAAATGCGCGTCGCCGGTAAACTGGCTGCAGAAATCTTAGAGATGATCGAACCTCACATTCAAGTGGGTACGACAACGGAAGAGCTGAACCAGCTTTGCCACGAGTACGCTCTAGAGAAAGGCGCATATTCAGCTCCCCTTGATTACCATGGTTTCCCTAAGTCGATTTGTACTTCTATCAACCACATCGTTTGTCACGGTATCCCAGCAGAGCAAGACGAAGTGGGCAGCACTGGTCAGCACAAGCCAGCTGTACTTAAAGATGGTGACATCCTAAACGTAGACATCACGGTTATCATCCCTGATGACAAAGACGCAGACTTAAGCGTACGTCCTCAAGGTTACCACGGTGACACTTCTAAAATGTTCCTAGTTGGTGACGTATCACCTGCAAACAAACGTCTATGTATGGTTGCACAAGAAGCCCTATACGAAGGCATGCGCCAAGTTAAGCCAGGTGTTCAACTGGGTCAAATCGGTACTGCGATTGAGAAGTACATCAAGACCAACAACAAGAACAACCCTCGTGCTAAGTTCTCTATCGTAAAAGATTACTGTGGCCACGGCATCGGTTCTGAGTTCCACGAAGATCCACAAGTCGTACACTACAAAAACAATGACCGCACAGTACTGAAAGCGGGTATGTGTTTCACTATCGAGCCAATGATCAACGCAGGTAAGTTTGGCTGCCGTCTTGATGACGAAGACAGCTGGACTGTGTACACCGCAGACAGCAAAAACTCTGCGCAGTGGGAACACACGCTAGTTGTAACGGATACAGGTTGTGAAGTCCTAACCCTACGTAGCGATGACACCATTCCACGTATCATGAAGAACGCGTAGTCACCAGACTCTAGTAACCTTTGTTTATGAATATCCCCGCACTGTCGGGGATATTTTTTATCTGCCTATCCCAACCACTGCTTCGCAACCGTTTTCACAACCATTTCGATTTCTGCCTAACCTCTGGTAAATTATCTGTTAATCCTATTTTTGCTTGCACGGATAGCAGACTATGCCATACCAATGCCCTCTTACGTTCAAAGAAGAACAGATAGAAATCAGTGAACTCAAACAACAACTCGAACAGTTCACCGAGAATCAAAAAAACGAGTTTCTGAATCACCACCCAGTGACCGACCTTGTGCTCTCACGCTCTGAATACATGGATCGCCTACTCACCCGCTTATGGCAACACTTCGGTTTCAGCACACTACCTCACATCAGTCTTGTCGCGGTCGGCGGTTACGGTCGTGGTGAATTACACCCACTCTCAGACATCGATATTTTGGTGGTTTCTCAGAAAACCTTACCCCAAGCGCTTGGCGATAAAGTTAGTCAATTCATCACCCTACTGTGGGATTTGAGGCTTGAAGTCGGACACGCTGTTCGAACCGTGGCAGAGTGTTTGGATATTGGTAGTGCAGACTTA
The DNA here is from genome assembly GCF_030248535.1 of Vibrio sp. D404a. GTDB lineage: Bacteria > Pseudomonadota > Gammaproteobacteria > Enterobacterales > Vibrionaceae > Vibrio. The sequence continues at coordinate 56,183 of NZ_JAHGAJ010000024.1, forward strand.
ACCGTCGCCACCAACCTGCAAGAGTCTCGTTTACTATGCGGCAGTGAAGATACCTTCCAGCAACTGAAAATTAAAATCCATTCTGATTCATTCTGGCCAAGTGAGACCTTCTACAAAGCCAAGATCCAAGAACAAAAAGAACGCCACGCACGCTACCACGACACAACCTACAACCTAGAGCCGGATATCAAATCAACACCAGGCGGCCTGCGTGATATTCATACATTGAGCTGGGTAGCTCGTCGTCACTTTGGCGCCACCTCGCTGCTTGAAATGAGTAAATACGGCTTTCTGACTGATGCTGAATACCGCGAGCTGGTCGAGTGTCAGGATTTCTTATGGCGTGTACGTTTTGCCCTGCATATCGAATTGCGTCGCTACGACAACCGACTCACCTTTGCCCATCAAGCCCAAGTTGCTGAGCACCTAGGCTACTCTGGCGAAGGCAACCGCGGCGTTGAGATGATGATGAAGGAGTTCTACCGCACCCTGCGCCGTGTCGCTGAGCTCAATAAAATGCTACTCAAACTGTTTGACCAAGCGATCATCAATGGTGGCGAGACGCAAGAAGCGCAAATTCTGGATGACGACTTCCAAAGGCGTGGAGCATTGATTGAAGCGCGCAAGCCTGCCCTGTTCCAAGCTCGACCAGAAACGATTCTTGATATGTTTATCCATATCGCCAACGACTCCTCTATTGAGGGCGTGAGCCCACCGACACTGCGTCAGCTGCGTACTGCGCGTCGTAGACTTAATCGCTTCTTGCATACCATTCCAGAGGCGCGTGAGAAGTTTATGTCTCTGGTTCGTCACCCGAATGCTCTGCATAAGGCATTTAGCTTAATGCACAAACTTGGTGTTCTATCTGCGTACCTACCGCAATGGAGTCAGATTGTTGGTCAGATGCAGTTTGACCTATTCCATGTTTACACCGTGGATGAGCACAGTATTCGACTGCTCAAGCATATCAACCGCTTTAGCTACGCAACCAACCATGATAAGCACCCTATCTGTTGTGAGGTTTACCCACGTATTCAGAAAAAAGAGCTGTTGATTCTGGCAGCCATTTTCCATGATATCGGTAAAGGGCGCGGTGGTGATCACTCTGAGATCGGTGCCGTTGAGGCCTACTCTTTCTGTATTGAGCATGGCTTATCGAAGCCCGAAGCTAAGTTGGTTTCTTGGCTGGTTCAAAACCACCTACTGATGTCAGTAACGGCTCAACGTCGTGACATCTACGACCCAGATGTGATCACCGAATTTGCCAAGAAAGTTCGTGATGAAGAGTCACTAGAGTACCTTGTGTGCTTAACCGTCGCAGATATTTGTGCAACCAACCCAGAACTTTGGAACAGCTGGAAACGCACCCTATTGGCAGAGTTATTCCACTCAACCCAGCGCGCCCTGCGTCGTGGTTTGGAAAATCCGGTCGATGTGCGTGACCGCATTCGCCACAACCAACAAATGGCTTCTGCGCTGCTACGTAAAGAAGGGTTCACTGCTCGTGAAATTGAAGTGCTTTGGCAGCGCTTTAAAGCAGACTACTTCCTGCGCCATACCCATAAGCAAATCGCATGGCACTGTGAAAACTTACTCCGCCTCGAAGATCCAAGCCAACCGCTTGTTCTTATCAGTAAAAAGGCAACACGCGGCGGTACCGAAGTGTTTGTGTATTCAAAAGATCAGCCAGCCCTGTTTGCGACCGTGGTTGCTGAACTGGATAGACGAAACTTCAACGTTCACGATGCACAGGTCATGGTGAGTAAAGATGGCCATGTACTGGATACCTTTATGGTGCTTGACCAACATGGTGAAGCGATTGATGAAGCGAGACACAAAGCCGTCATCAAACATATTACCCATGTACTGGCTGATGGTCGTCCAACCAAGATACGCACTCGTCGCACACCGCGTAATTTGCAGCACTTTAAGGTGAAAACTTCCGTAGAGTTTTTACCAACCAAGAGTAAAAAGCGTACCTTAATGGAGCTAAGAGCGCTCGACACGCCAGGATTGTTGGCGCAAGTGGGTGCAACCTTTGCCGAGCTCAACATCAACTTACATGCAGCAAAAATTACCACCATAGGTGAACGTGCCGAAGACTTGTTTATCTTAACCAGTGATATTGGAGGGCGCTTAACCGAAGAGCAACAGCAAGCCCTACGTGAACGTCTTACTGAGCACGTATCAGAGCTCGCGCCATAGTTAGACCACCTCTAGCAGGTAGTTGAATATTCTGCTTTTAGTGTGGGCAAGGTCGAGAGAGCGATCTTGCCCACAACTTAGTATCAATTCATTCACCAGCGCTATCTAGCTCATGATTAGGCTGCTACATTAACCTATGTAATCCGTCTTCCATTCAGATACTAGAGGTCGCTTATGTATCCAAACCTCACTGGCTTAGGCATTCATGAACCTAAACAGATTGAACGTTACTCACTTCGTCAAGAAGCTCACAAAGACATCCTAAAGATCTACTTCCGCAAACAAAAAGGCGAGCTGTTCGCTAAAAGCGTCAAATTCAAATACCCACGCCAAGTAAAAAGTGTGTTGGTCAGCGGCGGTAACAACCAGTATAAGGAAGTTACTGAGATCAACCGCAATCTAACGCTAGTGATTGATGAGCTGAATAAGATCACCAAGCCATCACCAAGCAGTGACGTCGATGTGAAACAGAAGATACTGACCGACTTACGTCACCTAGAAAAAGTAGTTTCAAGCAAGATCGCAGAGATCGAAGCGGATCTAGAAAAACTGAAGTGATCCCTTTCTTAAGTTAATAAAAAGGGCTGATAGTCTTCCACTATCAGCCCTTTACTTTATTTTTTAGTCAGCGATTTACTTCTGCGCAACTAACTCAGTATCCCACTCAAACTGCCTAAACAGGTTCAGCCAAGTCTCATCTAAACTCGCTCTCATCACCACCTCTTGCTGAGTAAACGGGTGAATGAAGCGTAGCTCTGAAGCGTGCAACAGAAGACGGTGCGAATCGAGATTCTCTCTAAATAGTCGATTGTGCTTGCCGTCACCGTGTGAGGTGTCACCAACAATTGGGTGTCTTAGGTGCGCCATATGACGGCGAAGCTGATGTTTACGGCCCGTCTTTGGCAGCATCTCAACTAAGCAGTAGCGACTGGTTGGGAATCGTCCTGTTGAGTAAGGCACTTCTACCTTAGCTAACGGCTCATAAACCGTGACAGCCTCTTGAGCTTCTTTATCTTCCTTCGCAAACTTATCCGCAATCTTATCTAGCTCAACCTTAAGCGCGTAATTTAAGGTATCCCCCTCCTCTATCCAGCCACGAACAATCGCATGATAGGTTTTCTGCATCTCATGATTAGCAAACATTGGCATCACTTCCGATGCTACTTCACTTGATAGAGCAAACACCAATACGCCCGATGTTGGTCTGTCTAGACGATGCAAAGGGAAGACATGTTGACCGATCTGATCACGCAGTGTTTGCATCACAAACTGAGTTTCATGCTTATCGAGCCATGAACGGTGCACCAACATACCAGCAGGCTTATTCACCGCAACAAAGTACTCGTCTTGATAGATGATCTCTAACATTATGCACATACCTCATCGATCTGCTTTATCGTCACCAAAAGGTCACTCTTGGTCTCGTCGTTCTTCCACACTTCTGCAAAATAAGGGGCAATTGAAAATCCTTTTGGTAACGCAGCTCCTGTCGCGATCATCGCCTTGATTTTCGCAATGAATATCCACTGTAACCACTGCTCTGGTTCAAGAGTATCTATCGCAAACGGCTGTGAGCTCGCTAACGCTTCATCCGAAGGTGGTGTCTGGCTCCAGAGCTGAGCGTGTTGTAATTGCAGCTCCAACTGCTGAAGCAAAGAGAATAACTGTGTGGTTGCCGTCATTTTTCACCAAGTAATTTATCGCATGACCTTGAAATTGGGCCATAGAGTACCATCTATTGGGGAAAGAAAGTTAGGAGCTTATTACTGATGGAAACAATTCACACGCTCACCCAGCTGTTGAAAGATAGCGGCTGCCAATACGAAATCTACGATCTTGGCCGTCGAATTCAAAAAGTCGACAATGATCTTTTTGCCGATGTTGAACAAGGCATGCAGCCCTACCCGTTCCCATTACAGAAACAGGCTCACTTAGCGATCAGCTACTGGAATGAACAGAAACAACCTTGGATCTGGTTCTTGAAGTTTAAACTCGATGAGCGTGGTCTATTGAGCCAAGCAGATATCGGAAACTTCCTAAAGTTCGTTTTAGAGGCAATGGGTACACGTTTGAGCGGTGATATGAGTGAAGAGCAACAGCAAAAGCTCTCTAACAACCCATACACTTTTAAGCCATCAGAAGACAAAATGGCTGTGTTCCATAGTCAAGTTCGTGCGGAGCTTTCATTGCCGACTAGCCAGTACTATGAACACGCACAACACTACTTTACTGGTGATTTAGGCTGGGAAAACTGGCAGACCGTTGGCTTGCAAGGCATCACGGATATGTGCGCTCGCTTGGGTGACAAGCAAAACGGCGTCGCGATTCGTAAAGCGCTTCGCAAACTCCCTTCTGAGCCTCTCTATGCAACCCTTGGCGCTCTGGAGCACGCAACACTGAGCGATAAGCTAGCAGAACGAATTCAAGAGATGGCGGATGACCAAATCAAAAGCCAAGACCCAGACCTGTTCTTGCTGTCTGCTTTAGTTCGCTCTCTTTCTGGTGCCAATCAATCAATCACCAAAGAGGTAGCAAGCCGTGTATTAGCAAGCCCAAGACTGAGTCATCAAGAGGTCCTGATTGGCTTAGCAGGAAGAAGCTGGCACACACTGCAAGACGCGACCATTGCAGAACAGTTCCTATTACGCCTTGCACAAACGGGTAACCAAAACCTATTCAATCAACTGTTTGCGGACCTAGTGATGATCCCGAGCTTAAGAATGGTATTCTTACCACTGCTTAACTCAAACCCATCGCCAGAGCTTGCGAACGCTTTGATTAAGCTACAGCAAGCCGCAAAAGCGCAGTAAACCAATAGGTGAAAGATAAGATGAGGATAGATACAAAAGGACGTGTCGAAGAATGATAGATAATTTATTGGGGATTCTGTTTCTTTGTTTCTTTTGCTTTCTGTTTTGGCAGCAGCGCCGACAGTCAGAGCTCGCCAAAGCGGCGATAGCGAGAAAGTGCAAAGAACTCGATCTCCAGTTGCTGAGCGTGGCATTCAGTGGTCATAAGTTAAAGATGCGCCATGAGCTAACCACGATATGGCGTTGGCACACTGTGTATCAGTTCGAATTCTCTGCGCTGGGTGATGACTGTTATAAAGGCAGCCTTACCATGGTTGGCTTTCGTGCGATGCGCTTTGAGCTACAGCCTCATAGAATGTGATTTTTTTTTCACTAAGCTCCGAGTAACGATATTCGTGGTAGGGGCCAAACTCATCTTGTTTGGTCCCATAAAACTCAAAACCGAGCTTATCCAAAAGCTTAATTGATGGATTGTGGGTGACATTTACTGTCGCCACCACCTCAGTTAAGTCAGCTTCAAATCTCGCCATATTGAAGAACGGCTTGACCACCTCACTCGCAATACCTTGATTCCAAAAGCGCTTGTCGAGAATAAACCCCAGCTCGTACGTCCCCTCGCTATGAGAGATGAAGATATGCCCCATGTATTCACGAGTTTGGTTGTGAAGAATGGCACGAGCAAAGCCCTGCTCATCGGTGAGAATATGTTGAAACAGACGTTTTGCCGAAGAGACAGTATGAGGGCCATTCATCTCTGCACGGTTAATTGGGCAGCAATTAAGCTTGATAAAGTCGAGTTCTAGCTGCTCGGTATAAGGGACTATTAAAGTTCTTGCAGTCGCAATCGTCATATCACACTCCTTGTGCAGACAATATTTTGAAGAGAAATATTTGAAAAGAATAGATAAAGAAAAGCCCCGACACCGAAGTGTCAGGGCTAGGGTCTTACTCGCAGCAGTCCGGCTACTAATTAATGCTCCATGCATCATCCATAATAGTGGCTGTAATCCTTCAGCTCTTTCCTTTACTTCGCCGTCCTAGCGGTGTCCTATCATCCTGAAAGCTAACAATCCTCGTTAGCGCACATCACTTGTTCCGTGAGCGGTGTCCTTTACATCATCCTGATGTTGTTCCAAACCTTTATCCTAAAGGTGTCCATTGTCAATCCGTTGCAGTTAACATCCTATCAACTGTCGTATCCCTACAATGTCCTTGTGCTCCATGCTTGATCGCTCATCCTGAGTAACCAAATCTTCGTCCTGAAGATAACCAAATCCTTGGTGCTTTCCTGTTCCGTGTCAGACTCCTTCCGACAAGGTTTAATTTACGCGATTTAGGATTTCGGACAATAGATTTGCATCACACTTTGAGTTCAACCAAGTTGTTAACTATATAAAACAATTAAAATTCAACACCTTAACCATGTGCATATCAATTTCTCTAAAGAACTATTCGCGTTATCTCACAACGTTTGTAAGAGATCTCTCACAAGCGAATGTCGCTTTTAGGATTCGCTATCCACAGCTTGAGCGAGTAACATACAGAGAGATGACGTTATGGAGGTTAATATGCTAACGAAAGATGTCTCAGACGAGCTAAAAAGTGTCCTTGAAGGGCTACAGGCTCAAGGAAAAGAACCAACGGTTGCACTGGTAAAGGCACGCATGAGCACGCCGGTCCCAATGCCAGCACTCATTACCACCATCAAAAGCTGGAAGGCTGCCAACCGCGTCCCGAAAGTCGAAGTCGCAGCACCACAACAGAACACCACAGATAAGATGGCTCAGCTCGAACAGCAGATCATTGCACTCACCGAGCGCGTGACGCAACTCGAAGCCAAGCTAGCAGAGAAAGAATAGATGATGAAGATTTGGGTTGATGCCGATGCCTGTCCAAAGGTGATCCGAGAAACGATTGTTCGAGCAGCAGAACGTACTGGTGTTGAGTGTACCTTTATCGCCAACCACGTTGTCCCTGTACCCAAGCGCAATAACATCCACTCGATTCAAGTTCCGAGTGGTTTCGATATTGCTGACAATGAAATTGTAAAGCGTACAGAGAAGGGCGATTTGGTGATTACATCTGATATCCCACTCGCCGATGAAGTCATCACCAAAGGCGCGTTAGCATTGAGCTCTCGCGGTGAACTTTATACCAAAGAGACCATCAAGGCGCGCCTCAACATTCGCGACTTTATGGACACTATGCGCTCAAGCGGTGTGCAAACCGGTGGCCCTGCGTCACTGTCACAAACCGATCGCCGTGAGTTTGCTAACCACCTCGACCGCATTCTCGCTAAGCGCTAAATCACTCCTGCAATTAAATTAGCACTGCTCCGTTCTTATCTAATACGACAATAACGGAGTATTGCTTATGATGTCCCGCATCGCCCTTCCACTTACCTTGGCTATCACGGCCAGTTACCCCACTTTTGCCAGTGAAGAATATGGTATTGTAGGCGGGAGTCTTACCGTCGGTGAAAGCGTCTTTTCAACCAAGGACTCAACTCAAGTGGGTGCTACACCCAACCTTTTCTATTCAGGCCCTATCGGATTTGTTGACGGCAGCTTAGCCAATTGGCAGGTCTTACCCTATGTTGGTCTTTCTGGTCAGTGGCGCTTCGCCGAAGTGTCCGATACCTTTACCGACTTACCTAATGGTATTGATGACAGAGACGGGAGCGGCGAACTCGGTATAACACTGGGTACGGTTGGTGCGCGCGTGACTTTTCTGCACGATGTGACCTCCGAGCATGACGGCTATGAGATTCAGCTGCACTTAGGGCGCACACTCAATACTTGGGACTCAGCATTTACCCTCACCCCGTATTTTGAAGTCGACTATCGCGATGAAAAGCTTTCAAACCACCTCTATGGCGTAAGCGCAGCAGAATCAACGGCATCGGGTTTAGCCGCCTTTAACGCAGATGGCACTTTTGTTTACGAGGCAGGGTTAATAGGGCTGTATGAGTTTAGCCCTCATTGGATTGGCATCAGCAAGGCCGAGTTTATCCACCATGATACCGATAGTCCGCTGATTCAGAGAGATCTCGGTTGGTCGCTTGAGGTCGGTTTAACCTACCGTTTCGCAGGTCTGTAGTTTCTTAATGTCTCGTTTTTTGAATATGGGTACATTGTTTATCGCTTTTGGCTTTATGCAGACGATAAAAAAGCCTGCACACGGTGCAGGCTTTCGATGTAATCATTAACTAATGACTAGACTCTATGGCGTGTAGTACGTTTCAGCACCTGGACCAACTGGTAGACCAAATACGAATACCCACACGTAGAACATTAAGCTCCAACCAACGATGAATACGATTGAGTATGGAAGCATAGTTGCGATCAGAGTACCAATACCTAGGTTCTTCATGTAACGCGTTGCTACTGCAAGGATAAGACCGAAGTAGCTCATCATTGGAGTAATGATGTTCGTTGTTGAATCACCGATACGGTAAGCCGCTTGAATCGTTTCTGGTGCGTAACCAACCAGCATTAGCATCGGAACGAAGATAGGTGCTGTTACTGCCCACTGAGCAGAAGCCGAACCAATCATTAGGTTGATGAAGCCACACATTAAGATGAATGCGAAGAACAGCATTGGACCTGTTAGACCGATGTCTTGTAGGAAGCTTGCACCCGCTACCGCGAATACTTGACCGAAGTTAGTCCACTTGAAGAACGCAACAAACTGAGCTGCGAAGAATACAAGTACGATGTACATGCCCATAGAAGACATAGACTTAGACATTGCATCGATAACGTCGCGGTCAGTTTTCATTGTGCCGGTAACTTTACCGTAAACGAAACCAGGAACTGCGAAGAATACGAAGATGAACGCTACGATACTTTTCAGGAATGGAGAACCAGAAACCGTACCAGCGGCAGAACGTAGAACACCGTCTTCAGGAACAATAGTCCAAGCAAGAAGAGCTGATACTGCTAGAACTGCGATACCTGCTAGCTTAAGACCTTTCTTCTCAACGTCTGTCAGCTTACCCATTGAATCGTTTGATAGATCTTCAGACGCTTCTTCGTCGTTGTACTTACCTAGTTTTGGCTCAACAATCTTCTCTGTTACGAATGCACCCGTAATTGCGATGAAGAAAGTAGACACAAACATGAAGTACCAGTTTGACTCAGGACCAACAGTGTAAGTCGGGTCAATCATTTGTGCTGCTGTTTCTGTGATACCAGAAAGCAGTGGGTCAACCGTACCAATTAGAAGGTTTGCAGAGTAACCACCAGATACACCCGCGAATGCAGCCGCTAGACCAGCAAGTGGGTGACGACCTAGAGAGTGGAATAGCATTGCTGCTAGTGGGATAAGTACCACATAACCAAGCTCAGAAGCAGTATTAGAGATAATACCTGCGAATACCACTGTCACAGTAACCATGCGCTTTGATGCGCCCATTACCATGCCACGCATTGCAGCAGAAAGAAGGCCAGAGTGTTCTGCAATAGCAACACCTAACATTGCTACTAGTACAGTACCAAGTGGCGCAAAGCCAACAAAGTTTTTAACGAGGTTCGTTACGATAAGTTGTAAGCCTTCCGCATTAAGTAGGCTGACAACGTGGATCATACCATCAGCGGCACGACCTGGGGCACCTTCTGGACGAGGGTCCATAACAGACACTTCGAAGTAACCTGCGATACCTGAAGTAACTAAGATTGCGACACAGAAGATTGCGAAAAGAGTGATCGGGTGGGGTAATAGGTTCCCCAAATACTCAACGCCATCGAGAAAGCGGGTGAAAATAGGTTTCTTTGGCGAGTTGTTTTTAATTGAAGCTGATGAACTCATCAGTTCCCTCCTTGTAGTTATTCCTGTGCAAATGTGACAAAAATGTTCAAATTGCAGGCGCAGAGTACTCGACAAAACAGTCAATTAGAAATGCAAAATGTTACAAAGTGTGTAACAAATCATATTAATTAACGTTATTTGAACAAAAAGTTAGCAAATAACACCAATTAAAATACAAATAACAGATTTATAATTCATATAAATCCATTCATTCTGTTTATACGTCGTACTATAACTACTTGATTCAACTGCGACTAAAATTACTCCGTACGATAAAAATAAAAGAAAAACTAATAAATGGGTCACCGGAGAAAGAGATCACCCACTATTGTTGAAAAGTGTGACTCAATCCCCGATTGTTACATGCTATTCACATGCCATTGACGCCTATTTTTGCACCATTTACTTTTGTACTGCTTTAAACCTTGGGTTGGTTTTGCAGATCACATAAAGGCGGCCTCTTCGCTTAACGATTTGACAATCTGGGTGACGATTCTTGGCGCTTTTTAGAGATTTAACGACCTTCATCTACTTATCCCCTTTGCTGAATTGACCAAAACGACGTGTAAAGTTCGCCACACGGCCTTCTTTATGAATCACACGTTGTTTACCTGTATAGAAAGGATGGGACTTCGACGAAACTTCAATCGTAAAGTATGGATAAGTATTGCCATCTTCCCACTCGATGGTGCGGTCCGTTTGCAGGGTAGAACCAATTAAGAAATACTCATCAACACTCGTGTCATGGAAAACTACTGTGCGGTATTCAGGGTGGATGTTCGGTTTCATTTTAATACTCTCAAAAAATACAAGTTGATACGTTATAACATTGCAAATGATAATCATTATCAAAAGAAACACAAGCTGTTTTATGATATTTTTACGACAAATCGAAAGTTGAGAATGCCACGCCATGTACACCATCGAGCCAATTGGCTTTATTGAATCACCCTATAAAGAGAAGTTTGCCGTACCTAGACAGCCAAGGTTAGTGCCTTCCTCTCGTTCACGGGTCAAACTCTCTGGAACGGCAAACTGCTTGGAGTCGGTGCGCGGCATCGAACAGTTCAGCCATGTCTGGTTATTGTTTCTTTTTGATCAAAACTTACAAGCCGGCTGGAAGCCAACGGTACGCCCTCCTCGTCTAGGCGGTAATGATCGTATTGGTGTGTTTGCTTCTAGAGCGACTTTTAGACCTAACGGCATTGGCATGTCCGCTGTCGAACTCAAAGGCGTGATTCAAGAGAAAGGTCAAACCTACCTTGAACTAGGTAGTGTTGATCTGGTTGATGGTACACCGATTGTCGATATCAAACCTTACATCCCCTACTCGGATTCAATACCCGATGCCGCTGGTGGCTTTGCGGCAGAAGAGCCTGCAAAACTTGAGGTGAATTTCTCACAGCAGGCACAGCAAAAGCTAAGTCAACACCCGGAAGGTAGGCACATTATTGCGGTAATAAAAGAGGTGCTTGCCCAAGACCCACGCCCTGCTTATAAGAAAGGCAAGCCGGATTCGAAGGAATATGCAGTAAATTTGTTCGATCTGAACGTGAAATTCGTCGTTGAAGCACTTTTCATCAATGTAACTGACATTGAACGCTTTTGAGATCCCAAATAGGCTGATATTATATACGGCTAAATCGGATTTACTGTGGCAGTGGCTGCGGTGAATTTTCTTTAATTTATGATGAAACGGATACCATAGAATGCGTACCAGTAACTATCTTCTTTCTACTCTGAAAGAGACTCCAAACGACGCAGAAGTTATCAGCCACCAGCTGATGCTACGTGCAGGTATGATCCGTAAGCTAGCTTCAGGTTTATACACTTGGCTACCTACCGGTCTACGTGTACTGCGTAAAGTCGAAAACATCGTTCGCCAAGAGATCGATAATGCAGGTGCAGTTGAGACTTTAATGCCCGTAGTGCAGCCGTTTGAACTATGGGAAGAGACTGGTCGTAGCGAAAAAATGGGCCCAGAACTACTGCGCTTTACTGACCGCCATTCTCGTCCGTTTGTTCTTAGCCCAACAGCTGAAGAAGTAATCACGAGCCTAGTTCGTAACGAAGTTAACTCGTACAAACAGCTGCCGCTAAACCTATACCAAATTCAAACGAAATTCCGTGATGAGCGTCGTCCACGTTTCGGCGTAATGCGTGCACGCGAATTCTCTATGATGGATGCATACAGCTTCGACATCGACAAAGCGGGTCTAGAGAAATCTTACCAAGCAATGCACGATGCTTACTGTAAAGCCTTCGATCGCATGGGGCTTGAGTACCGTCCAGTACTAGCAGACTCAGGCGCTATCGGTGGTAGCGGCTCTCAAGAGTTCCACGTACTTGCTGAAAGCGGTGAAGACCTAATCGCATTCTCTACAGAGTCTGATTACGCAGCAAACATCGAGAAAGCTGAAGCACTTGCTCCAACTAAAGAAGCGGCAGCACCAACTCAAGAGATGGAACTGGTTGATACGCCAAACGCGAAAACTATCGCTGAATTGGTAGAACAACACGGTCTAGCTATCGAGAAGACAGTTAAGACTCTATTCGTTAAAGCTTCTGACGAAGTCGACGCTGATATCATCGCGCTTATCGTTCGTGGTGACCATGAGCTAAACGAAGTGAAAGCAGAAAACCTTCCACAAGTTGCTTCTCCACTGGAGATGGCTTCTGAAGAAGAGATTCGTGCACTGATCGGTGCTGGTCCAGGTTCACTAGGCCCTGTAGGTCTTGAACTACCATTCATCGTTGACCGCTCTGTTGCTGTAATGAGCGACTTCGGCGCGGGTGCAAACGTAGATGGTAAGCACTACTTCGGTATCAACTGGGGTCGTGACGTTGAGCTTGCTCAAGTAGAAGATCTACGTAACGTAATCGAAGGCGACCTAAGCCCATGTGGTCAAGGTACACTTCAACTTAAACGTGGTATCGAAGTGGGTCACATCTTCCAACTGGGTAACGTTTACTCAGAAGCGATGAACTGTGGCGTGCTTGGTCCAGACGGTAAGAACGTAATCCTAGAGATGGGTTGTTACGGTATCGGTGTTTCACGTGTTGTTGCTTCAGCAATCGAACAGAACCACGATAAATACGGTATCATCTGGCCAGACGCACTAGCACCTTTCCAAGTGGCTATCGTTCCTATGAACATGCACAAGTCTGAAGAAGTGAAAGCAGCAGCTGAGAAGCTATACGCTGAACTAACAGCAATGGGTATCGAAGTACTATTCGATGACCGTAAAGAGCGTCCAGGCGTAATGTTCTCTGACATCGAGCTAATTGGTATCCCTCACACTATCGTGATTGGCGACCGCTCAATGAAAGAAGGCAACTTCGAATACAAGAACCGTCGCGAAGGCACTAAAGAAGCAATCGCAATGGATTCAATCGTTGAGCACGTAACTGCTCAGTTTGCTAAGTAAGCAGACCGTCATCGATTGAAGCGACACTCGATTGAACCTATATTCGATTAAAACTCTAAAAGGCTGCCACATGGCGGCCTTTTTTATACCCCTCGTCTTCCCCCCTCTCTCTTAAGCTGAATGTAAATCATTGTAAGTTAATCCTCTGTTCATCTTCGGGAACGTATAGTGAATCTAAAGACAATTCCAATGTGTTTATTTCTGGAGGTTCCATGGATATTAAAAGTTTACTTAACCAAGCACTGCAATCGGATTTGGTAAAACAAGGCAGCCAAAAGCTATCTCAAGGCTCCTCCAGCTTAAGCGGGCTGACTCAAGACAAAAGCAAATTAGGTGCACTCGGAGCCGGTGCTGTAGGTGGTGGACTACTAGGTGCATTGATGGGTTCAAAGAAAACCAAAAAGATTGGTAAGAAAGCGGTGGGGATTGGCGGAGCTGCTGCACTCGGAGCTTTGGCTTACAAGGTATATAACGACTATCAAGCCAAACAAGGGACACCGGATTCTTCACCACAAGCCACCTTTGATGAACAAGATTCTTGTCACAACCTGCTGATCCTGCGTTCAATGATTGCAGCCTCAAAGGCCGATGGTCATGTTGATGAAGAGGAGATGGCGAAAATAGAACAAGCGGTTGAGAACATGGGCGCAGATTATCAGCTGTCCAAGCTAGTGTCTGAAGAACTACATAAGCCCCTAGACCCAAGTGATATTGCACAGTTAGCGACTAGCCCTCAGCAAGCGAGCGAAATTTATCTTGCCTCGCTGATTGTGATAGATGAACAAAACTTCATGGAGAAAGCGTACCTGAAAGAGCTTGCGCGTCAGCTGAACCTCGCCGATGAAGTGAAGCTACAGCTAGAACAGCAGGTCACAGTTTAACCTAGTAAAATGAGATCTTGAGCAAGGACAAACTAAACCGAATATTCGTTGAATGCGCTTTGTTTTTGCTTTTCTCTATGTGTATATTGAGACCAGTTATCATTTAGTTAGGTATAAACATGAAAGTATACGATTGTTGTGATTTAGTTCGTGAACTGTACTCTCAAATTGGCAGTGGCGATCAAGGCTACATCCCTCAAGCCATTACATGTGCAGTTAAAACGTTAAACGACCTTGCTGCCGACGAGTCTCTTCCTAAAGAAGCACGTGAGCGCGCAGCCTTTGCCGCAGCTAACCTACTGATCTCAGACTTCGAGGACTAACATGAACTTAGCGAATTTTGAAACCATGGACCCGGTGATGCTAATGAGCATCGTCAACATGAAACTGCGTGATGATTTTTCTGGTGATCTCGATAAGCTCGCTAATTTCTTCGATATCGACAAAGCTGCTCTGGAAGCCAAACTGGCAACGGCCGGTTTTGAATTCCTGCCAGAGGCAAAGCAATTCCGTTAATTGCTCAAAAGAAAATAAATACCTCGAAGGCCAACCTCAGTGTTGGCCTTTTTGTTTGTGATTCCCAGAAAATCATAAAGCGAAAAACTTATTATAAATTATTAATTTGCACCTATACTTTTATATCTCAGCCTTAGAGCATAGCTTCAGCAATGGAGCTTGTCGCAATAAAGGCTCCCCCGAAACAGGATGTAAAAACAGTCACACAATGTAATAAAGGTGAAGGATTAATGATGAATAGACTCGGACTCTTAGTCGTGTTCGCGGCCACACTTACTGCTGGTTGCGCTTCCAACTCTCAACAAGACAACTTTCGAGAAGCCTCTTTTGAGCTGTGTAATACCGAAGTCGACCTCTACTCGGTAAGTCACGATGAAAGAGTGCGTATTGTCTGCTCAGATGGCTCTAAGTTTGCCCTAAGCAGCGAAGACACCTTAGAAGTGATGCGCGACATCAACATCGACTACTGCGATGGTGAAGGCCTAGGTAAATTCAGCGAAAGCCGCCACTACTATTCATTCAAATGTAAGTCAGGCACCCTCCTCAGTATCAAAAAATAACCCCGATACCAACAGCCACCAAATACAAAGAAGGCTCCTGTAAAAGGAGCCTCCAAAATCATCATTTTTCAATCAAATAGCTTTAGTTCAAGGAAAAGGCGCGGAGCACACGGATGTCAGTGAGCATGCTCGACAACGCAGTACCTCAAAAACAAAAAAGGCCCCAAAAGGGACCTTTTTAACTCTTTTTCAAAGTAGATGAGCGAAGTTCAAGGAGCTCACACGGAGTTTGCGCTAGCAAATGAGTATGTGCGACACAGAAATTCGTTCATTATCTGGATAATACCGACCAATAAGAAAGGCTCCTAAAAAGGAGCCTCCAAAATCATCATTTTTCAAAGTAGTTGTTTGAAATTCTAGGAGAGCACGCGGAGCTTACGGATGTAAGTGAGCATGCTCGACAACGAAGTTCAAATTACTACGCAGAAAAATTAAGCGTAAACTGGTAGACGCTTACAGATATTTAGTACTTTTGCTTTTGTCGCTTCGATAACAGACTCATCACCCATGTTATCTAGGATGTCACAGATCCAACCTGCTAGCTCTTTCGCGTCAGCTTCTGTGAAACCGCGACGAGTGATAGAAGGAGAACCGATACGGATACCTGACGTTACAAACGGGCTACGTGGGTCGTTTGGTACTGAGTTCTTGTTTACAGTGATGTTTGCTGCACCTAGTGCTGCGTCTGCTTCTTTACCTGTGATGTCTTTGTTGATTAGGTCAACTAGGAACAGGTGGTTCTCTGTAGAACCTGAAACAATGTTGTAGCCACGCTCAAGGAATTCAGCAACCATTGCTTTTGCGTTAGCAACTACACGTGCTTGGTACTCTTTGAATTCTGGCTCTAGAGCTTCTTTGAACGCTACTGCTTTACCTGCGATAACGTGCATTAGAGGACCACCTTGGCCGCCAGGGAATACTGCAGAGTTTAGCTTCTTGTAAAGATCTTCGCCTTCGTTAGAAAGGATTAGACCACCACGTGGACCTGCTAGTGTTTTGTGTGTTGTTGTTGTAACAACGTGTGCGTGTGGTACTGGGTTCGGGTAAACGCCTGCTGCGATTAGACCTGCTACGTGCGCCATATCAACGAATAGGTAAGCACCTACTTTGTCAGCGATTTCACGCATGCGTTTCCAGTCACAGATTTGAGAGTAAGCAGAGAAGCCACCGATGATCATCTTAGGCTTGTTCTCGATAGCCAGCTTTTCCATCTCTTCGTAATCGATTTGACCTGCTTCGTCGATACCGTAAGGGATGATGTTGTAAAGCTTACCAGAGAAGTTTACTGGAGAACCGTGAGTTAGGTGGCCACCGTGCGCTAGGCTCATACCTAGAACCGTGTCGCCTGCGTTTAGCAGCGCCATGTATACTGCGTTGTTCGCTTGAGAACCAGAGTGAGGTTGTACGTTCGCGTACTCCGCACCAAATAGTTCACATGCACGCTCGATTGCTAGAGTTTCAACTTTGTCTACGTACTCACAACCACCGTAGTAACGCTTGCCTGGGTAGCCTTCAGCGTATTTGTTTGTTAGCTGAGAACCTTGAGCTTCCATTACACGTGGGCTTGTGTAGTTTTCTGAAGCGATTAGTTCGATGTGTTCTTCCTGGCGAAGAGTTTCTTCTTGGATAGCTGCGAATAGATCCGCATCGTAATCAGCAATGTTCATGTCACGCTTAAGCATCTGTATCTCCTGACTCAGATTGTACTGAAAGTTTCAAAAAAACCACACAACGACCGAAAGCAAACGTTTTCGTCACCGTTTTGATGCGACGCATTCTACATAATTTGATCTAGGTCATAAAGAGCTAATTGCAAATTTATCATGCAGTTTTTTCATAATGACATATAAGCTTCATCATGCTTATGCGACACATCGCATCAAGCACGCGACTTACTGTCAATTTTACGCTTTACACCCTGTAAAACGAATATTACATAGGTTTACCTTAATTTTGTGTCTCAAGCTACCGAAAATGAATGTTTTTCTCTACTATGCACGCCTTTATTCGCTAGGTAATTATTAAAACGATGGAAAAACACTCACGTAAAGAAGATTGGGTCGCGATTCTTACTGGTACCTTCTTAGTCGCACAAGGCGTCTTCTTTTTACAGTCTGCACACCTGCTAACTGGCGGCACCACGGGCTTGGCATTACTACTCAGCCAATTTCTGCCCGTGACCTTTGGTGTGCTTTACTTTATCGCAAACTGCCCTTTCTACGTATTAGCGTGGAAACGATTTGGGCGTAACTTTGCCATAAGCAGTGCCTTTTCCGGAGCTTTAGTGTCTGTTTTTGCGGATCACCTATATTTAGTTATCTCTCTGGATGCACACAACGAGATCTACTGCGCCATTGCGGGTGGCTTATTAATGGGACTAGGCATGCTAATCCTGTTCCGCCATCGTTCAAGCTTAGGCGGCTTCAACGTGCTGTGTCTTTACATCCAAGATCGTTACGGCATTTCGGTGGGCAAAACACAGATGGCGATCGATGCGTGCATCCTGTTTGCCTCATTCTTCTTTGTTTCACCATGGATCATCGCTGTATCAGTACTTGGTACTGTGGTATTGAACATCGTGCTGGCAATGAACCATAAGCCTACTCGATACTCAGTAAGCTACGGTACCTAGCCTTGTCCGTGAGCACTCATTTTCTCGTTTTTGAGCAAAGACGAAATGAGTGCTTTTATCTTGCACAGCTAGCTGCTTTTTATAAATAAAGCCGCTAGAATTGCGGGTTTTTATCAATCACGGCTATCCATGCAAGACTTCCTCAGTGCCGCACAGGCGAAAAACACCACAATTTCGATTGCTGATCTTGTCTACAACCCTGCGACACGAGAACTGAGCACGCCTGAAGAAGTGATTAACTTGGAGCCGCGTTCGATTGAGCTGCTCGAGTTGCTGCTGCGCCATGTCGGTGAACCGATTTCAGCGGAGCTGATCATTGAAGAAATTTGGAAAAGCAGCTTCATTTCCAAGAATGTCCTGACCAACCGCATCAGTACTCTGCGCTCAATACTACAAAAGCACCTACCCGAGAGCGATGCCACTAAAATACTGGTTACCTACCCTCGTAAGGGCTACTTTCTGAATCCTAGCTCTGTTCAGCTTTTCGAGCCTGAACAACACCCTGTAGAGCAAACAGCCAAGGTTCACTCCAAGTCATCTGTGCCGACTTGGTTGTGGTTCGTTACGCTTGCGTTGCTGGTAACGAGTACCACGTTGGGTTATCTATTTTGGCAGTCCTCCAATCAAACCTCAGAGGCGGCAAGAGAACAACGACTCATCCCCAAAGTAGAGCTACTGTTAAGCCGTGTGGATGCCGTGGGAGATAATGCAAGGAAGTACCGCACCGCTGTGAAGGCGTTGTTATTGCAGCAGCAGATTGAGTACTCCTATACTGACTTAGCTAATCAGGATGCGCCGAGTTACTTTGTCGATCCTATCGATAATTCGCCGTTCTTCCCCGGGGCGAAAAACATGCGCACCAGTGACTATCTACTGAATATCCAATTGAAAGATCATGAGATAGACAAACGCCTCAGTGCCCAAGTCAGTCTGATTTACCCAAGCTCAGGTAAGTTGGCCTATCGTGGTGTATACAGCATTCAGATTGATGACCTAAGCAACAGTCTTATGGCGATCAACCGAGGCTTGGCGAGCTACTTTTCACTGCCAGAGCCAGAAGCGCCGCTCTGGACTATCCAAAATGAACAGCTCAATCTTTTACTCTCTGAGCAAGTGGTTGACTTGGATAGCCTCAAGCTAAACTGTATGAACTCAACCTTACTCGCACGTAAGCTGGCACTTTTTGAGACAGACCATCAACGCTTGGCCCACTTTACCAACCGCGTACAGACACACTTTAAGCTAGTACCTGATGAACTTAAGCTTTGGCTTGGCGTGATTCATTTTAAGCTGCGTGACCTGCCAACAGCGAAAGAACTATTGACCAATACCTCAGGACATTCGCGAATAGAGAATGCGCTTATCTATATGATGATTTCGCACATCAGCTTTCAGCAAGGCAATCTCGATAACTTCCGCTTGAACTACATGGAGTCTTTGGTCGCTCTGTTACGAGTCATCCCTTCTGAAGCGTTATTCGATAGACTGTCTCAGCCGGAGTCTAAAGAGACCTGCCTACAGCCTTGGAGCAGTTTAAAGTTGAGTATTAAGGAACCACGAATCATCAAGCAGTGGGAAAACTTGATGGTTAATTATTGCACAGCAGTAGGTAAAGAGTTCAGTAACTAAAAACATAAAAACCGTAAAAACAAAAACTTAAACATAAATTAAGTTCTTATGTAACTTTGTTTTTTGCCCTCTAATCCGTCAAAAACCTAGCATTCCTAGCAAATCTGGCAGCCCTTGCCAGTTCAATTTAGGAGTGCTCAACATGAACAAAAAACTGACACTACTCACCGCTTCACTGATTGCTCTATACGGTTGTGGCGGTGGCGACTCTTCGTCGGGATCAACCAGCAACCATAAAGGCCCAAATAGTAAGGCCGACTACCCAATTCAAAACTCACAGTTTTCACCTTCTTCGACCACCAGCCTAACCTATGCGTTTGAGCTTGATGAGCAACTTGAAGATGAGATGTCGATGGTCTTTCAACCTCTCGACTCTCAAGAGATGGTAACGCTACTTGAGAAAGACACGGACAATGAAGAGTTACTCGCTATCGTCCATGATTTAATTAATTATGGCATCACTCAGTTTTACTTATCTGAAGAAGTCAGACACAGTGCAATTGAAGAGAGTGAGCACACCGTTTACTTTGCTGGTAGCGATGGTGCGCTACATGAGATTACTGACGCCTACTTTATCGGCAGCGAACACATCACCGAAATCATGGAAAGCAGCCCGCTGTTTCGCCTAAATGGTGTCAATGTAGTAGAGGGTAACCCGATCATCGATATCAGTAATAATACGGTTTCATTGCAGGTTACACTCACAGGCAAAGCTGTCGTGAGCATGCTAAGTGAATTTGAATCGCACCCTTGGGTACAGAACCTACCATATACAGCTTCTTGCAGTGTGAATTGGCAGCAGCTGATAAATGAAACGGGTGTCCGTAAGGCCTTCACCGTTTCAGGGAAATCGATAGAAGCAGCAAACCTATCCGAGGACAACACCTATGACATAAACTGTGTTGATATGGACAGTATACACTTCTCTACATCATCACAGCGTTGGTTCAACCCTAGCATCGGCTTAATTAGCCAAATAGAGTTACTGAAGTCTGAAGAAATGAATCCAATAGAAGAGAAAGCGACGTTAACCTCGATTGACAAGGTCTTGTAAACAAACTGATTTAGGCAATACAAGAAAGGCTTTGGGGAGCACTCCAAAGCCTTGTTCTCAATACCCAATTTTGCGCCACTCGGTTCCATACTCAGGGGGCGAGCCTAAAACCTATCGACACAAGTTCAAGGTATTAATCTTGATGTTCAATCAACAGAATGCGCGTTTCATAAGGACGCAACACTTGATGCTGTGACGCCGTTAGTTTTTGTGCGTCCGAATAGTTCGATAACAGAGTCTTCGCATCGGACATCGCAAAACGTTCCGGAAGTACACATTCGGTCTCTTCGCCATAATAGTTATTGATACACAACAGAGTCTGCGTGGCAGTCTGACGTGCATAGGCAAAAATACTTGCGTGCTCTGGCAATAAGTCTTGATAATCGCCATCGGTGATCACGGGCACTTCTTTACGCAGCTCTATCAGCTTCTTGTAGAAATAGAACACCGAGTCCGAGTCTTCTACCGCTTGCTGGGCATTCACTTGTGGGTAATTGCCCGCGACCTCAAGCCAAGGTTGGCCTTTAGAGAAGCCTGCATATGGAGAGCCATCCCACTGCATCGGCGTACGAGAGTTGTCACGTGATTTCTGAGCCAAGATCGCCATCATCTCTTGATGAACGACACCTTGTTCGTGCACCATCAGCTGGTAGATGTTGGTACTTTCAACATCACGGTACTGCGCGATGTCTTGGTAGCCCGGATTGGTCATGCCAATCTCTTCACCTTGATAGATGTATGGCGTGCCTTGCATCATATGTACTGACGCCGCCAACATCTTCGCAGACTCAACACGGTAGTTTTGATCGTCACCCAAACGGCTTACCACACGAGGTTGGTCATGGTTACACCAGAAAAGCGCGCCCCAACCTTTACCGTTGAGTCCACTTTGCCAGTGGTTAAAGATCGACTTCAGCTGTAAGAAATCAAACGGTGCTTTGGTCCATTTTTCACCATTTGGATAATCGACCTTTAGGTGATGGAAGTTAAACACCATCGACAGCTCTTTTTGATCAAGACTAGAGTATTGCTGACAGTGCTCAAGGGTTGTCGAAGACATTTCACCAACCGTTACGCTACCGTACTTTTGGAAAACCGCTTCGCTGATCTCTTGCAAGTATTCGTGAACTCGTGGGCCGTCCGTGTAAAAACGACGACCATCACCAATATCATCGTTCGGGAAATCTTGTTGCTTAGAAATCAGGTTGATAACATCTAAACGGAAGCCATCAACGCCTTTCTCCGCCCAATAACTGATGATCTCTTTCACTTCACCACGTACTTTCGGGTTCTCCCAGTTCAGATCAGCTTGCTCTTTAGCGAAGAGGTGTAGGTAATACTGCCCGGTGGCTTCGTCCAGCTCCCATGCATTACCACCAAACTTCGACTGCCAATTTGTCGGTGCTTGACCTTCCACCGGATCTTTCCAAATGTAGTAATCACGGTATGGGCTCTGTTTGTCACCCAAAGCGGATTGGAACCAAGCGTGATGCGTTGAGGTATGGTTCACCACGATGTCCATGATGATGCGAATGCCTCGCTGGTGAGCTTCAGCCAAGAGTTGGTCAAAGTCGGCCATGGTGCCAAATTCAGGATTAATCGCGTAGTAATCAGAAATATCGTAGCCGTTATCCACCATAGGTGATTGATATACCGGCGTCAGCCAAATTGCATCTACACCGAGCGTTTTCAGGTAATCCAGCTTGGATATAACCCCTTGAATGTCGCCGGTTCCTTTAGCGCCACTGTCACAAAAACTCTTTGGATAAATTTGATAGATGGTTGCTGTTTTCCACCACAACGCATCATTGTTCTGATTGGTCATCTCTACTCACTTACAAAAATAAAAAGTGGAGCAACAGTGACTCAAACAACTGTTGCTCCAAATAAAGTTATGCACTTACTGCCGTTAATTCGCCTTTTGCCTGTGCCCGTTTATAAAAGAACAGGGTCAAGATAATTGGGAGTGCTATTGCCACCGCTAACGCCAATAGATAAATCGTCCAGTACTGTGGCTGAATCGAAAGGATGCCCGGCAAGCCGCCTACACCGATACCATTCGCCATCACTCCAGCGCCACCACAAATTGCAGCCGCTGCAGCACTACCTAGCATTGCACTCAGCATTGGGAACTTGTATTTCAAGTTGATGCCGTACATCGCAGGCTCTGTAACACCCAAGTAAGCTGAGATTGCGGCTGGGACTGAAATGTCACGCTCGCCTTCGCGCTTGCTCAAAATAATGATGCCGACAACCGCAGATGCTTGAGCCACATTTGAAAGAGCAATTAATGGCCAGATTGGTGTACCGCCAAGCTCTTGCATCAGTTGTAGGTCTACTGCGTTGGTTGTGTGGTGAATACCCGTAATTACGAGTGGTGCGTATAGGAAACCAAAGATTGTTGAACCTAGAATCGCAAAGTCGCCCGTCATTGCTGCCTTAGCTGCGAAAGCAACGCCGTCACCTAGTACACGACCAAATGGGCCGATGAACGCGTGAGCCAGAATTACAGAAAGAATGATAGATACGAATGGCACAACCACTAGATATAGGTAAGCCGGAACAATGCGTTTGAGGTTGGTCTCAATGAAGGCCAGCGCGACACCTGCGAGCATGGCAGGAATCACTTGTGCTTGATAACCGACTTTTTCAATGACAAACAGGCCGAAGTCCCACACCTCTGGTGCGGCTTTACCTATCATGTAGGCATTCATTAACTGAGGTGAAACCAAGGTGACACCAAGCGTGATACCTAAAATCGGTGTACCGCCCAGTTTCTTCACTGTAGACCAACATACGCCAACAGGTAGGAAGAAGAAGATCGCTTCACCAATCAGCCATAGGAAGGAGTGAACCGTAGCCCAAAACTGGCTAAGCTCAACCAAAGTCTTACCATCGAACATACGAATGTCGCCGATGACATTACGAAAGCCAAGGATAAGACCACCAGTGATAATGGCAGGAAGCAGCGGTACAAAGATTTCGGCAAGGTGTGAAATACCGCGCTCTAGCACATTCATGTTTTGACGAGCTGCCAACTTCGCCTCATCTTTCGACGATTCCTGTTTGCCGGTCTGCTCAATGAGTAGCTTGTAGACCTCATCGACCTCAGTACCAACCACAACTTGGAATTGACCTGCGTTGGTAAAACACCCTTTTACTAAGCTCAGTTTTTCCAACTCAACTTTGTCTGCTTTATCTGTGTCGTTCAACACAAAACGTAAGCGAGTTAAACAGTGGCTAACGCTTGCGATATTGTCACTACCACCCACTAACTCAATAAGACGCGTAATGTCTTGCTTCGCTATCTTACTCATACTACCCCACCCTGGTTCTCTTCGTTCTACACTCAAATTCATCTGAATTCATTTGAACTCAACGCTCATGGGAACATTCCCATAACTTGGTGAGTATAATGCCTGCATGATGATTAAATTAAAATGGGAACAGTCCCATTAATTGAATAAGATCACACTCTTCAGTTTAGTAAATAGACCTAGTTCACCCTAGAAATAAGGGGTTAAACGATGGGTTTTTGGGTGTGATGAGAAATAGGTGTTTGGCCAAGTAATTGAGATATCAATAATTTAGCAGCTAAAGCACCCGCCGATTGATAACCCGGATCAATACTAAATACACGTGGGAATAAAAATGAAAGTAGATCGTTGCCACCGACCCCGGTGACCACTACATCTTCACGTTGCAACTCTTGCAGACGCTTGATCACGCCAAGTGCCAATGTATCACTAGCACAAGCAATCGCTTGGGTAGTAGAGGTAAGCACTTGATCAACCAATTGGTAAGCACTCTCATGGTGTAGAGCACCAGTCTGGTAATTCGGCTCAATGTTGTTTTCACCACACCAGTTAAGGTAGGCATTCAGACGCAGTTCACCGGTCGATTTATCACTAGGGTCAACACCGATAAAGCCAATGTCTGATAAACCCTGATCTTTCAAATGCGCGAGAGCAGTACCAATCACCTGCTGGTTATCGTAGTTAATCGAGGTGACGTTCTCTGTATCTAATGCAATAACAACCGCGCGATGTTCCCAAGATTCAATGGCTTCAATATCACAATCGGTAAAACCAAACACAATAATGCCATCGACATTACGCTGCTTAAGAACCTGAAGGTGCTCATTGGCTTTCTCGCGATCGAACAAACTCTCCATGATCACCACATCGTAGCCAGCTCGATACAGCTCCTCGAGCATAGTACTTACGGCTTTATTCTCTGAAGGGGAATCCAGACGAGAAATGATCACGCCAACCACTTTTTGGCTGCCGCCACGCATCGATTGTGCAGATTTAGAGGGAGTATAACCCGACTCCTGAATCACTCTCTCTACTCTTTCACGCGTTTCTGGCTTCACTTTGGGATCATTAGTGAGAACACGAGAAACCGTTGATTTACCAACACCTGAAAGCTTAGCGATATCGAGAATAGTGAGTTTTTTTTGCATGGAGTCTTATAAAGTTATTCAGAGAAAAAACGACAAGCAACTGATTTACAGTGACTTGTCGCCATTGAGTGATTGATTATTGGATGCGGCAGTTACGGTAAATAACTCGTCCAAGTTCAAGTCGAGCGTGCTCGCCTTTGGTAAACAGGGTAATACCGTTCATCAGTTCCGTGGTACCGTCATCAAGAATATACTTAGTACCAGAAGCTGCAACCACTTGTTTGAGTCGGTATTGGTTGTCAGGAAGTCGCAGTACCGCTTGCTCATCACCGTAAGCGACATCGAACGTGCGCTCAGACTCACACTGATAAGTCATATACTCACCACTGGTGATGTCTTTCTCAACCACCGCAGACTGAGAGCACCCGATGAGCGCCGTCAATGCGATAGCACAAACTGTAAACTGTCTCTTCATAAACACACCTTTCGATTAAAAGAACAACCCAATCACTGTTGTTGTTGAATTAACGCTTCAGGTAAGCAGGCACGTCTGCAATGCTATCAAGGACCACGCTCGCTAAGGCTTCACCTTTTTCTGTCACCGGTTTACCGGTTCTCACGAGCACCTTAGTGCCAACACCCGCAGCTTCTGCTGCCATCATATCTTCTGCTTTGTCGCCAATCATGACCGATTTTTCCATGTCGATTTTCAAGAAATCGCGCGCTGAAATGAACATGCCCGGTTTTGGCTTACGACAATCGCAGTCTTGCTTATATTCACCAACCCCGTGCTCTGCATGATGTGGGCAGTAATAGATACCATCAAGCTCAACGCCATTGTCGACGAAGTTCCAATCCATCCATTGAGTTAAAGACAGAAAGCGGTCTTCACTAAACATACCACGAGCAATACCTGACTGGTTGGTCACCAGCACTAAAAGGTATCCCATCTCTTTGAAAGCTTTTGCTGCTTCAAATACGCCATCGATATACTCGAAGTCATGCTCATCATGCACGTAACCGTGGTCAACGTTAATTACGCCATCACGATCTAAAAATACAGCCGGTTTTGACAAAATTTGGTTCTCAATCAACTCTCTATTAATCACTAATTATTGCACGCTTTAGTGGCTTCATCACCTGCTAATTGCATCGCTCGTTATAGGATGATTTACGTTTAGACGTCTAGACGTAAAAATATCTATTGACTTAGATCACGTTACGCCATAGCATCGTCTGTAAATCGAACGAACTATCAACATATTATTCTGTTCACCGTTACAGGTTTATTTATGATTAAAGTGAATCAAGTCAACAAGGTATTCTATCAAGGCACTAAAGAAATCAATGCCTTAATAGACATTAACCTTCACATTCCTCAAGGTCAGATCTTTGGCGTTATCGGCTCATCAGGTGCAGGTAAAAGTACACTGATCCGCTGTGTAAACATGCTAGAAGCACCAACCTCAGGTGAAGTGATTGTTGATGGCGTAGACCTCACAAAGCTAAGCAAGTCAGAGCTAAGTGAAGCACGACGCAATATCGGTATGATTTTCCAACACTTTAATCTGCTCTCTTCACGCACTGTATTTAATAATGTCGCACTGCCATTAGAGCTTGCAGGCACAGATAAAGACGTGATCGAGCAAAAGGTAAGTCAACTGCTTGAGCTGGTTGGCCTTGCAGACAAGCGTGACAGCTACCCATCGAATCTAAGTGGTGGTCAAAAGCAGCGTGTTGCGATTGCTCGTGCACTGGCGTCTGACCCTAAGGTTCTACTGTGTGACGAAGCGACCAGCGCACTGGATCCGGCGACGACACAATCTATCCTTGAGCTACTTAAAGAGATCAACCGCAAACTGAACATCACCATGCTACTGATTACACACGAAATGGATGTAGTAAAAAGCATCTGTCACGAAGTGGCGATCATCGGTGGTGGCGAACTGGTTGAGAAAGGCACTGTAGGTGACATCTTTGCGCACCCGAAAACAGAATTGGCTCACCAGTTCATTCGCTCAACCTTGGATCTATCGATTCCAGAAGATTACGAAGCAAGACTGCAAACAACACGCGTTGAAGGCAGCTACCCTCTGGTTCGTCTTGAGTTTACTGGTGCAACCGTAGATGCCCCTCTAATGACTCAAATCGCTCGTAAATTCAATATCGATGTCAGCATTCTAAGCTCTGACCTTGATTACGCTGGCGGCGTGAAGTTCGGCATGATGGTGGCTGAGCTATTCGGTAACGAAGCAGACGACAACGCAGCAATCGAATTCCTACGTGAACACAATGTAAAAGTAGAGGTACTTGGCTATGTCCTTTAATGAGATCGCAGATTGGGTAAGCCTAAACGGTAACCTACTACTTGGCGCTACGTGGGAAACCCTTTACATGGTAGCGGTAGCTGGCATTGTTGGTTTTGCAGTTGGTATTCCACTTGGCGTTATCCTGCACACGACCAAAAAAGGTGGCTTGCTAGAGAACACCAAGCTAAACAAGATTCTTGGCGCAGTCGTGAACGTAGGCCGTTCAGTACCTTTCTTAGTATTGATGGTGGCGATTATCCCATTAACTAAACTGTTAATTGGTACTTTTATCGGTACAACCGCAGCAATCGTTCCACTGACTATCGGCGCAATTCCATTCGTGGCTCGTCTTATTGAAGGCGCACTACTTGAAGTTCCAACAGGTCTGGTGGAAGCGGCGCAATCTATGGGTGCTACCCCAACGCAGATCATCACAAAAGTTCTGCTACCTGAGGCGTTACCCACTATTATCAATTCAGTAACCATCACACTAGTGACCCTAGTCAGCTACTCAGCAATGGCAGGTACCGTGGGCGGTGGTGGTCTTGGTGACGTAGCAATACGCTATGGTTTCCACCGCTATGATGTGACGATTATGGCCGTCACTGTCGTAATGCTGATTGTCCTAGTTCAAATTATTCAATCGATTGGCGATTCTATTGTTCGCCGTGTCGATCACAGATAAAAAGGTGTATTAAAAGGAGATTATTATGAAATTTAGCCTAAAAGGTTTACTTGCTATCGCTGCGGCAGCATCAGCACTTGTGCTATCAGGTTGTGGTGAAAAAGAGATCGACACATCAAAAGTTAAAGTCGGCGTTATGGCAGGTGCAGAAGCTCAAGTAGCGGAAGTTGCAGCAAAAGTTGCAAAAGAAAAGTACGGCCTAGACGTTGAACTAGTAACGTTCACAGACTACGTAACACCAAACGCGGCACTTGATGACGGCTCAATCGACATCAACGCATTCCAACATGCGCCGTACCTAGATCAGCAAGTTGCTGACCGTGGTTACAAGCTAACCATCGCGGGTAACACCTTTGTATACCCTATCGCAGGCTACTCTAAGCAAGTAACGTCAGTAGAAGAAATTGAAGACGGTGCTCGCATTGCAGTACCAAACGATCCGACTAACCTAGGTCGTTCTCTACTGCTTCTTGAGCAACAAGGTCTTCTAGAGCTTCGCGAAGGTGTTGGCCTTCTAGCAACCGTTCGTGACATCGTAGGTAACCCTAAGAACCTAACGATCGTTGAACTAGACGCAGCACAACTTCCACGCTCTCTGGATGACGTAGCACTGTCTATCATCAACACGACTTACGCTAGCTCAATCAACCTAACTCCACAGAAAGATGGTGTTTTCGTTGAAGACAAAGAGTCTCCATACGTAAACCTTATCGTATCTCGTGAAGACAACCTAAACGCAGAAAACGTACAAAACTTCGTGAAAGCTTACCAAACTGAAGAAGTGTACAACGCAGCGTCTGACATCTTCCAAGGTGGCGTAGTAAAAGGCTGGTAATCCACGCTTTTCACTCACCTCAATAATGAAGGGCTGACATTATGTCAGCCCTTTTCTTTGCCCGATGTTTTACTAGCAGCTATACAGTGTGGATTACCACCAAGCTTCTACCTGCATACCCAGGCTCACTTCGCTGTTCTCGCCAGTACCGAATGCATCGTCATTCTCTGCATCATGGATGTAGGTTGCGAAGATACGGAACTCAGGACGCGCCCAGAAACCTGTCTTAGGAACCCAAGCCTGCGCCACTGTGAACTTACCGCCAGCACCATCTTGGTTATCAATTTTCTCAACGAATCCACCCAATTCTAGAACCGTGCGCATTTTCTCATCCCACTTGTACAGTGGACGAATGACAGCACTGAAGGATTCATCGGTGCTGTTATTCGCGCCAACATCGGTTGAGTATGCGTAGCGCACAGTGTGGCCAAACTCGATATTGTCACCAATCGAAACCACACCCCAGTTGATGATACGGAAGCCTTCAGCGTTGTTGTTGTTTTTGTCTCGTACCAAATCACTGCCGGTACCAAAGGTTGTCATCTGCTCTGCATAACCTGAGTTCGCGACCTGTAAAATGGTTTTGTTAAAGCCCGTCGGTAACCCCTGATTCAGGCTCGCGGTCAGCATCACGCTGTCATCCGCATCAAGTGATTGGTCTTTCTTCTCTTTGCCGAAGTTAAAATCCGCACCTAACTCTAGGTCGGCATTTTTCCAAAGAGGAATACCGGCATAACGAATATCAGCAATCATGGCTGTGGTCTCTTGCCCATCATCCACATCGCCTGTCACTGTATCTTGAATCAACGCCAACGACAGTTTGCCCGGGCCAAGGTTGATGTGTTCCACACCGCCACCAATACCACTGACATCCCAGTAGTAGTTATCAATGATGTGCACATCGTGACGTTGGTAGTAACGCTCACCCGCCCACATCGTGATGTCTTTGTCGTCAAACAAGCCAGCAGCTTGAATGTTCAGTTGGACCACATCCACATTGCGATCTTTTGCGTTCTCATCTTGCCCCTCCCAGTATGCAAGCATCGAGTCAATCAAAAACGTCGACTCTTCGTCCTTGAACAGCTCTTTCTTAAAGCCAAACTCACCGTAGAGGTCATTCTCGTTACCTAATCGGCCGACCTTATTCACCTCCCATTTGCTGTTTGAGCCACCATTGTCGCTCATTCCGACGCCACCACGCATGTAGCCGTTAAATTCTAGGGGTGCCGTCTCAGCCAGTAGATTGGGGGTAAGCAAAACAGAGGTAAGGGCAGCGGCAATTGGTAACAGTTTCATAATCCATTCCTTTTATATCAATGATCGAACTTGTCATTTTAATTATGGGAACATTCCCATGGGATCGATCCCATTTATATTGGCAAGATTATAAAAAGGAAGTGATTGAATAAATTATTGTGATCAAGTTAACCATTGGTGAGAGTTAAAGTTGATGCAGGTTGGATTATTGAGATGAATACTTCCAGCCTATTGAATGCAAAAATCGAGAGGATATAAAAGCTGAAATATGCAACTACATCATTGGTCTAAGGTACGAACAATGAACAAAGAAAAAGCCCTTACGAAAGAACATAAGGGCTTTAATAGTAACAATCTTGACGATAGTGAGCACTCACCCACTTTTGTTTAAAGTGATTACTTGATATGATCCCACGACATGTTGGAAACAATACGACAGTCATCGCATTTGAAGTGGAAAATATCGTGAATCGGCTCATCGAGTAGCCACTCTCCACCACACTTAGGGCATTTTCGAGCTTGCTCATCAGCCAGGCTCTTACCACCAACTCGATACTGGTAATAGTAAGTCGGCACTTTTGAGAGGTACTCTAGTCTGCCGCGCAGATCCCAACCACGCTTGAACAGCACACTGTCAGCGTCACAGATCTCATGCAGCGCTGCATGCTCCGCTCGACAACCACCAGCCATCTGAATTTCATCGCATGCTTGCCACTCAGTTTGCCACTTAACCACCGCTTTATGGTCGCCATTTGAGGTCGGCGGGTTGCGATAAAGTGGAATGGGTAACAAGGTTTCACCGCTGCGCAGTGGTGAACAAGTATGTACGTATGTGGTGTAAAGCACTTGCCAACTTGGCTGTTCATCTTCCGCGGCTTCTTCAGAGTTAAGATCACGCCCTAACATACGCATTTTCGGTGCTAGCAAGCTCGCCTCTGATAAACGATCGAAGCAAACTTTTACGAAGTCTGAACGGTTTCGTGGGTGCAAACTGTCTTGCTCAGGGCAAACAACGCGGACGAAAAACTCACCCTCGCCCATAACAACCGGAAACTCACGTCCCAGTACTTGGCCGTTATAACGCAGCGCATCCATTAGACCATTGATTGCCTTATCGACCGCGCTAATAGTCGTGTTATCAAAACACTCGAATTGAAGTTCTACAACGTACATCTTAAACAGCCGGTTCCAATTTCTCTAAAAATTCAGCCAGCGTCTCTGTCAGTACATCACGGTTGCTGGTGCCAAGGCGCTCTAAAATCACATTACCTGTCAGATTGCAGATAGAGATGACGTCCATATCTGCGTCTGTTGCGGCGATAAACACGGTTGGCTTTAGTTTGAGTCGGCGCTGAGTCACCAAGTGCCCAAGAATGTTCTCTTGCAGGCGAACAAAGTCTTCGTCGCTCCAAACTTGCAGCAATGTCAAAGGGTTGCCATCAAAGGTCGCATCCATATCTGCACTGTATTGCGCGCCATAGAAGGTTTTAATGTCTTCATGCAGCGACAACTCAATGCCATTTTCAACATTGGTAAAGTCAGCATGTTGTTCACGAGGAGAGTTTTTCCATAACACAGCACCCGATAGCTTTGCTTCAACGCACGGCGAGACAAGGTCTGCTAGCTCTTCGCTGCGAGGCAAAGATTGATGTTGATGCTGCCAAGCATCGACATACTGCTGACTGAATGAAAGTAGTGCGTCTTGGGCACGTTGAGTCATGAAAATCTCCTAAAGCGAAAATAATAAATAGAATCGGGCACCTTTCCACATCGATTAAGCGATGACCTAATGACACAGTAATGGGGATTCAGTAAAATCGCCCCTATTCTAATCGAATTTGAAACGAAAGTATGAGCAAATATTCTGACGCTAAAGAGCTAGCGGGTTTAACCCTAGGTCAAAAAACTGAGTACTCTAACCAATACGACGCCAGCCTGCTGCAACCTGTGCCACGCAGTCTAAATCGTGACGACCTAGCTTTAGGCGGCGAACTGCCGTTCATTGGCCACGATATCTGGACCATGTACGAACTTTCATGGCTGAACGATAAGGGTTTACCTCAAGTTGCTGTCGGTGAGGTTTTCATTCCTGCAACCAGCCCAAATTTAATTGAATCTAAATCTTTCAAGCTGTACCTAAACAGCTACAACCAGACACGTTTCTCTGATTGGGAAGCGGTAACTGAGCGCCTGACTCAAGATTTATCGGCGTGTGCAGGTGAGACAGTACTGGTTAACGTAAACAAAGTGACTGATTACACCAATCAACCGATTGTTACGATGCAAGGCGAGTGCATTGACGATCAAGACATTGAGATCACCAGCTACGACTTTGAAGCGTCAATCCTAGAAGGCGCAGCAGAACAGGAGCAAGTTGAAGAAACTCTGCACAGCCACCTGTTGAAATCTAACTGTCTGATCACCAATCAACCTGATTGGGGCAGCGTTGAGATCGCTTACACAGGTTCAAAGATCAACCGTGAAGCACTATTGCGCTACTTGGTGTCATTCCGTGAGCATAACGAGTTTCATGAGCAGTGTGTTGAGCGTATCTTCACTGACATCATGAAGTACTGCGCACCTTCTAAGCTGACCGTATTTGCACGTTACACGCGCCGCGGTGGATTAGACATCAATCCATACCGTTCTACTGAGCAGGACCGCCCGTCTCACAACATGCGTATGGCTCGTCAGTAAATCATTGGAAGATTTCGCCTCTATAGAGGTTTGTTTACCTCGATATATCTAGTTCGACTGAAAGGAAAATAAAATGCGTTGGTTAACTTTTATTGGCCTCCTCTTTGTTAGCTTAAGTGCTTCTGTTAGTGCCTCTGTCTACTCATCGGCCCTGCTTAACGAAGCGAATAACTTGGTTGAGATTGAACCAAGCCAAGCCAAACAAATGGCCAACAGTTATCTGACGCTGCGTGTTTTGTCGGACCAAAGTGAGAAAAGCCCATCGGCCATTTCTCGTGAAGAGACGGATTCTTCCATTCGTACGCCTAACAGCAGTATCGATGCGTATAAGATTCTTGCTAAAGCAGAGTTTAACCTTGGGCATACTCGCACTGCGATTCAGCATATTGATACCGCAACTGAGCTCTCTAAGACCTACAACCTAGAATACTTACAGCTCGATCTAGAGATACTAAAAACTCGCCTAATTTGGATCAGCAATCGTAAATCGGCTGAAGCGAAAGAGGTATTGGCAGGGGTCGAAGCGAGTCTGCAGTCGGTTAATAAGACTCTACGTCTCACCGAAGGCATTACCTACCGTTTGATCATGCTTAAGGCTGAAATTGCCTCATACGAGAATCAAATCGACGAAGCTGAAAGTTTGTACCAGCAAGCAAAAGCCTTCCTCGACCAACGCTATTCTGAAAAAGTCACCATCGATTATCACATCTCAGTGGGTGAGTTTTATCTGACTCATAAAGAGTACAACCACGCCCTTTCGGAGCTGCTTTATGGTTACTGGAAATCGGTCGAAGGCAACCTCAGTGCGCGCCTAGCCAAGGTCAACCGCCTGCTGGCACAGCTGTTTTTTGAGCGCCAAGTTCTAGATAAAGCTATTGAGCACCTTTCTCAAGCGGCCGACTTCTACGACAACTTTGAAAGCTCACCAATCTTGGCTCAAGTATTGAAAAAGATGGGTGATGTGTACTACTTCCAAGGTAAGTACAATCTAGCTCTGGTGCACTTTTTCAACGTTTTAGATCATGAAAGTACCGACCGCGACATCAACCAAGTGATTGATATTCGTCTAAGCCTTTCGGCCACTTACTTACGCCTCTATAACTACCCATTGGCTGAGCAATACTTGTCTCGTGCCCTTGAATTGCTTGAATACACCGATAACCTCAAATTAGAAGGCCGAGCAGCACTGCTGTCAGCCGGCCTTGCTTATCACCTACAAGACAGTGATCAAGTCATCAAATACGCTCAACGTGCCCTAGATATCTCACGTCAGATTGAGGACATGCGCCTATCTCAGCGCTCATATCACCTGCTGTCTCTTGGCTACGAACAGGCACAGCAACCTCAACAAGCGCTTGAGAATCTAAAACAGTACACCTCATTGATCTCGCTTGAGCAGCAAAACCTCAACCGAATCAGTGAAGATGCATTCCGCCAACAGAAAGAGTTTGCCGAACGCACCCTACATTACGCAGGGCAAGCAGAAGAGCTAGAGATGTATAAAGAGGAGCACCGCAAGTTCCAAAAGATATCTTTTGCCCTGTTCCTATTCAGTATCATTCTGTTTTTCTTCGTATTACGCCGTGGCTACATCATTCAGAGCCAAGCAAAAGAGAACGAAAGCCTGAGTACCGATCTCTTCACCCACTCACGCTCTAAGCTGCCAAACCTGCGCATGCTTAACGCCAAGCTGTCGAACTCGCTTGAGCAAACCAGCCAGACCTTCGAACAATGGCAAATGGGTGAGCTAATTCACGAACCGTTAAACGACCGTTTGCGCTTTGTGATGATTGACCTGCCATTTTTGCGCAACATGTACACACAGAATGGTTATAAAGCCGGTCTTGAACTTGAAGATGCGTTTGGTGAGTACCTCAA
Source organism: Vibrio sp. D404a (assembly GCF_030248535.1). Classification (GTDB taxonomy): domain Bacteria; phylum Pseudomonadota; class Gammaproteobacteria; order Enterobacterales; family Vibrionaceae; genus Vibrio. The sequence continues at coordinate 90,773 of NZ_JAHGAJ010000024.1, forward strand.
AACCAAGCTCGATGGTCCATCACGTATCTACCACTTTTCAGATGCAAACTTGCTCTACATTGAGCCGAACTCGGATCGCAATGCGTCACCGGAAGCAATGTTCCGCAAATTACAATCTTGGATCACCGACTTTGAGCCTGAGCGTAATATGAATCGCACCATTCGAGTAGGTATCGCTGACTACCCGTTCCTGCCTCGTGCTTACACAGCGATTAATGACCAAGAGCTACTTGATGTACTGCTAATGTCGACCAATATTGCTCGTGAGATTAGTCTCAAAGAGCGCAGCAGTCAGTGGGTATATTTGAAGGCCATCGACAACGCCCCAGCCGCGAGCCTTGCAACTGGTAACATAAGAGAGGCATGTAAAGTCGCTATAAATCAAGGGTTAATAAAAATACAATCTTCTTACCAGAATGAGGACAACATCAAAAAAATGCTAAAAGATGAGTGATTTGCGAGCGGTTAATCGTTCGAAACAGTGACCTTATTTTTAGTTTTGTTATTATCGATGTCTTGGAATTTCATCAAAGCGATCGCAATCGATCTATGTGGCACTAATTTATTGACCTATGGGCATTCTCGAACAAGACATCCAGGCTCAGCTACATCAACTGAAAACTCAGTTAGATCAAGCACGTCTGAATCAGAGAGACACCTCGTTCAAGTTCATACGTGAACAAAAGGTCCTTAAGCGTATTGTCACATCTTTAAGCGATGCTTGTGTTGGTACTAACGACCACCTGGATGAAAACTTAATTGCCCTGAGGGAAGAGCTGCAGAAGAAGAAAGACGTCAGCTCAATGATCCCAAAGTTGGCTGTTTTGGAAAGGATGCTAAAACAAAAAACGGTGGCTATGGAAAAACAGAACGGATATCTAGACGAAAGCATTAAGCACAGTGGCGAAACGCTGCAACGCGTAACGGGCCTACCGGCTCAGCTTAAGCGCGACCTGCGTAACCTATTGAGCTTTTCTGAAGGCAATGGCAGTCAGAAAATCGATCACGCAATGAAACTGCTCAGCATCTATGAGCGTGCAGTTAAAATCATGGCGAGCAATTCCCGTTCTCATTTTTCCGATGCCGACAACTCCCCAGAGCAAGCTCTACTCTCCGATCTCTCAACCGAACTGCAACACCTGATTACCGAACTCGACTTCGAGGGTGAATCGGGTGATTTACTCGCTGATATCCGCGCTAAGCTGCTACTTGGTGTCTCCACTCAAAACCTGTTTGAACTGACGCTGCAAGTGTTAAAGCTGGTGATTGAAGGGACGAACCTAGAGCGCAAAAAGTCTGAGCAATTCATTGAACAACTTAATGCTTCTCTCTCTGCAAGCATTAAAACAGCGGATCAAAACAGCGATCAGAGTCAAACCTACTTTGAACACCGTCAAAGCCTCAACAATGAGCTGGGTAACTTAGTGGGTAAAAGCCAACAGTCTGTCGAGCAAGCTACCGATATCCATGTATTGAAGCAGTCGATAACACCACTGCTTAACGAGATTGCCTCGCTCTCTGAAAGGCTTAGTCACGCCGAGCAGAAAGAGCAAGCGCTAATCGATCGCATGAGCTACGGCAAAACGCAACTCGACTCTTTGTATGAAGTGACGCAAGACTACCGTCGACGCCTTGAAGATCAGGCGCAGCGTATGTTGCTCGACCCTCTGACTAAGGTCTACAACCGCACCGCGTTTACAGATCGCCTAGAACTGGAATACCGCCGTTGGATTCGAGCTCAACACTCGCTGCGTGTGGTGTTACTGGATATCGATAATTTCAAAGCCATTAATGACAGCTTTGGTTATACCGCTGGTGATAAAGCGCTGAAGATCATTGCGCGCACCATGACCAAAGAGCTATCGAAAACCGATACCGTGGCGCGTTTTTCTGGTGAAGAGTTCGTATTGTTGCTGCCAGAACAGAATGATGAATACTGCCACCAAGTGATTCAGAGCATTCAAACACAAGTCAGCCGCCTGCCATTTAAGTTCCGCGACCAACAGATCACCATAACTCTCTGTGCCGCTAGCACTCAGTTTAGTGAGTCAGACACACCTGAAGAAGTACTGGAACGACTTAATCGCATCTTAAATAAGGCAAAACAGCGTGGTTCAAACCAGCTCGTTTGGCAATAACCTCTCCTATTTGAGAATTTATTTCTCTTTTTCAAATACTTATCACATACCAAATATCAAAATGTTTGCTAAGCTAATGGTTAACATTTGCTTAACAAGCCTTTCTGGCGATCAAGCCTGTGCCAAAAACATTTAGCAAGGCATAGAATAATCCGATTTTCATAAACGCCCTCTGGCGTTGCATGCCTTGCTTCACAACTCCCGAGTTAGAGGGTGACGTCGCATCTTGTCTCCCCCGACTCTTATTCAACAAGGAGGCACTATGATCACTCATATCAGTCCTGCCGGTAGCATGGATTTACTCTCTCAACTTGAAGTTGAGCGCCTTAAGAAAACCGCATCCAGTGATCTATACCAACTGTATCGTAACTGTACCCTAGCGGTACTTAACTCTGGCAGCCACACAGACAACTCCAAAGAGCTGCTGGATAAATACCTCTCTTTTGACGTTGAGGTAGTGCGACGTGAGCGCGGCATCAAGCTAGAGCTGCACAACCCACCTGAGCACGCTTTTGTCGATGGTGAAATCATCAAGGGTATTCAAGAGCACCTATTCTCAGTGTTGCGTGACATTGTTTACGTCAACATGCACCTTGCCGATAACCAGAGACTCAACCTCACCAACGCCACTCACATAACGAACTTGGTGTTTGGTATCTTGCGAAATGCTGGCGCTCTCACGCCAGGAATTGAACCAAACCTGATTGTTTGTTGGGGTGGTCACTCGATCAACGCCAGCGAATACCAGTACACCCGCGAGGTGGGTAACGAGCTTGGCCTGCGTGAACTCAATATCTGTACCGGTTGTGGACCGGGTGCAATGGAAGGCCCAATGAAGGGCGCCGCCATTGGTCATGCTAAGCAGCGCTACACAGAGCACCGTTACCTTGGCTTAACCGAACCTTCCATCATTGCCGCTGAGCCACCAAACCCAATTGTGAACGAGTTGGTGATCATGCCGGATATCGAGAAGCGTCTTGAGGCGTTTGTACGTATGGCGCATGGCATCATCATCTTCCCGGGCGGCCCGGGTACAGCGGAGGAGCTACTCTACATCCTAGGTATCATGATGCATCCAAACAATGCAGATCAGCCAATGCCGATTGTGCTAACGGGTTCCAAAGAGAGTGAAGAGTACTTCCGATCCATTGACCGCTTTATTGGCGAAACCTTGGGTGAAGAGGCACAGAAGCACTACGAGATCGTGATCGACGACCCAGCGAAAGCGGCCAAAATCATGAAACAAGCGATGCCAGATGTGCGCTCTCACCGTAAAGAGACCGGAGACGCCTACAGCTACAACTGGTCATTGCATATCGAACCAGAGTTCCAACTGCCATTTGACCCAACTCATGAGTCAATGGCCGCACTCGACCTACACATGGATCAGAAGGCAGAAAACTTAGCGGCAAATCTACGTAAAGCCTTCTCAGGTATTGTGGCGGGTAACGTCAAGGCAGAAGGTATCTTAGAGATTGAAAAGCACGGACCATTCATCATTGATGGCGATAAAGCCCTGATGACCAAAATGGACAGACTACTCAATGATTTTGTCCACCAGCACCGTATGAAGCTGCCGGGCGGCACCGATTACGTGCCGTGTTATAAGATTGCGCAAAACAACGACTGAGCATCCCGCACAGAGCATTTCAACTGCGTAAGCGATACGTTACTATAAGGGGCGAATGATACCGCCCCTTTATTTATTGCTTAGTTATTGGAAACTTATGTCTATCCATCTTGTTATTATCGATGCTCTTAACCTTATCCGACGCGTTCACTCTGCTCAGCCGGACCCAAGCGATATAGCAAGAACCATCACAACCACTACGCGAACGTTAAATAAGATCACCAAAGAGTCTCAGCCAAGCCATATCATCGCGGTATTTGATCACCATCTCCAAGACCGTGGTTGGCGTGCAAAAATATTACCAAGCTACAAAGAGAACCGTAAACCGATGCCAGAGCCACTCATGGCCGGTTTGGATGCGATTCAGCAAGCATGGTGGGATCTTGGAATCGATTCTCTGCTTTCAGACGGTGATGAAGCGGATGATTTAGTCGCGACACTGGCCAAGAAAGTAGCCGACCATGGGCAGAAGGTCACCATCATCTCGACGGATAAAGGTTACTGCCAGCTGCTCTCACCAACACTGCAGATCCGAGACTACTTCCAACACCGTTGGTTGGATACGCCATTTATCGAGGCAGAGTTTGGGGTTAAGCCGAGCCAGTTGGCGGATTACTGGGGGCTCACTGGTGTCAGCTCTAGCCAAGTACCGGGGATTCCGGGAATTGGCCCAAAAGCAGCCAAAGAAATCTTAACCAGCTACCCAGATATTGAAGCGGCCTACCAAGCTGAAGACCTACCGAAGAAGTATCGTAAGAAGTTCGATGAACACATTGAATCGGCACGTGTCTGTAAACAAGTTTCGGCACTCAAGACAGACATCGATCTTGGCTTCAATTTACAAGACCTACGCTACGACCCTCAGCCATAGGCTAGAAAAGGTAAATAACGCCTTTTTCTGACACCCATAAAAAATGCTCCCAATTAGGAGCATTTTTTTAACACGACTATCGAGTTCGATTAGTGCGGAGAGATGTTTGAAAGCGACTGGATGTGTACCGTGATCTCTTCACGGTCATGATACAAGTGCTTCGCCTGCATCTTAAACTTCACTTTGTTCTCGATTAGGAACTGCTTCAGGTTCTCGATATCTTGTAGAACCTCATCGTAGCGACCTTTCATCGGTAACTTCAGGTTAAACAGTGCCTCTTTCGCCCAACCTTTGATGATCCACTCACCCATTAGGTGAGCAACACGTGCTGGCTTCTCAACCATGTCACAGATGATCCAAGTAACGTTCTTACGGTCTGGTTCGAACTTAAAGCCATCCACCATGTGGTGCTTAATCTGACCCGTTTCCATTAGGCTGTCTGCCATCATGCCGTTATCGACACAGTGAACGAACATCGAGCGCTTAACCAGTTGGTAAGTCCAACCACCCGGACATGCACCCAAGTCTACACCCCACATCCCCGGAGCCAGACGCTCATCCCACTCATCACGCGGAATGAATACGTGGAACGCCTCTTCAAGTTTCAAAGTCGAACGGCTTGGCGCATCTGCTGGGAATTTAAGACGTGGGATACCCATAAAGAACTGAGAGTTGTTGTTCGGGTAAGAGTAGCCAACAAAGCAGTGACCCGGAGCGATAAAGCACAGGTGCAGTACTGGCTTCTTCGCGTTGTCTTTTGCCGTCATTAAGCCTTTACCACGCATTGCTTGACGCATTGGCACGGTAAACTTACGACAGAACTTCAACAGCTCTTTCGCTTCATTAGTGTCTGGCGTTTCGATGCGAATGTCGCCACAACGTGGGAAACCTTCTTTGTCTGCCAACTCATCAAGGATTGGAGAGATGCGATCATCCTTTGGAAGATCTTTAATCTCAACCGCGACTGCTAGCATTTGACGAGCGAAGATCAGCGATTGGAAATCAATCTCTTTGATCAAACGATCGGCTTCGCCATCTTGATAACACTCAAACAATACAAAGCCAGTATTGTTTTTTAAGCGAGGAAAACCAAACACTTCCAGCTGTGTTGCTTTGTCTTGAATTTCGCCAGCACATTCTTTTTCAAAACCAGAGCGACAATAAAGTAGTACGTGTTTCACTGAGTTACCTCTTTTATATTCAAAGCAGCGAAGGAGAAGACTCCCCAACCAATGATAAATAGTAGTCCACCCAACGGCGTTATAGGACCAAACCATTTAATTCCTGTCAGCGCCAACGCATAGAGGCTGCCGCTAAAACAAAGGATGCCGATGATAAAGCAAATTGCCGCAATGAAAAAATATTTTTGTGATTTAGCACCAAGTTTCAGCTGTAGCAGGATGCCACACGCCACAATCGCTAACGTATGGATGAACTGGTACAACACACCCGTCTCAAACACACCCAGCAGATAAGGGGGCAACTGACCTTTTAAGCCGTGCGCTGCAAACGCGCCCAACATCACGGCGATCGCACCAGAGAGACCCGCAATTCCGATCAAGCTTTTACTTTTCATCTATCGCCCCTTTAATAAAGGCCGCCAGTTTCTCAACAGCTAAAGCGATGTTTTTCTGCTCTGTATGTCCTGAGCTTTTGCGCGGCTTGAAGCTGTGGTCACCATCAGGAATGAACTCAACCGATACCGATGTAGAGAGGTCAAAGCCCGGGAACTCTTCACGTTTGCCGAAGGTGTCACGTTCCCCTTGTAGGATCAGACAGGCTTTGTTCAGTTCGGCTAGGTGTTCACCTTTGTAGTTTTCAGGCTTGCCCGGTGGATGGAATGGGAAACCTAAACAAGCCATACCCACAACCTTCTTGTGCTCAGATAGATGACTCGCCATACGTCCACCCATAGATTTACCGCCAATCACTAATTGTTTGGCATCGACCTGCTCTATCACTTCTTGATAGGCCTCAAGCAGCTTAGGCGCACGATCTGGCGGGCGACGCTTGCCATCTTCCGCGCGTTTGATCATGTAAGGGAAGTTAAAGCGAATCACACGAATGCCTTTAAACGCCAATCCCTTCGCGACCGACTGCATGAATTCATGATCCATACCTGCGCCAGCGCCATGGGCAAACACAAAGGTGTACTCGCTATGCTCTTCGCCATCAATCAGCCAATTACTCATCTAATAATTCCTCTTGTTCGCTTTGTGCTTTCGCCAGCATCCAATCACGGAAGGTCGCGATACGTCCCATATCCGCTTGTTTATCATGACACACCACGTAGAACGCATTCTTACTGATCAACACCTCATCAAATGGTGCGATCAGTCGACCAGCTTCAATTTCAGGCTGCGCTAATACGTTGTTGCCCAAAGCAATCCCTTGGCCGTGAGCAGCTGCTTGCAGCACCATCGTCGAGTGACTGAAGATAGGACCATGATTGACGTTAACCCCATCAATACCGTTTTGCTTCGCAAATTGTTTCCAGTCTTTTCGAGACGTATCATGCAATAGCGTATGACATGCTAAATCGGTTAGTGTTTCTAATGGTTTTGTGCCCAATAGAATCGAAGGCGCACACAATGGAATCAGATATTCTTGGTAAAGTTTGTCTGCTCGTAGACCCGGCCAGTTGCCACGTCCGTAGTAGATCGCAACATCGACATCGTCGGTCAATGATCCCTCATCCATGTCTACCGCTTTAATTCGAACATCAATATCTGGCTCTTGCTGATTGAAGTCAGCCAGACGCGGTACCAACCATTGAATCGCAAAACTTGGCGGCAAGCTGATGGTCAACGCCCCTTTCTCACTGCGCTCCAGTACTTTATCCGTCGCCTCTGCCAGCGAAGTGAAGATGTCTTTAATGTCTAGGAAATAGCTCTGCCCCTCTTCGGTAAGCAGTAAAGAGCGGTTCCTGCGACGAAAGAGCTTCAATGATAAGAACTCTTCCAAGGATTTAATCTGATGACTGACCGCAGCTTGAGTAACAAATAACTCTTCTGCTGCACGCGTAAAACTCAAGTGTCTAGCCGCAGCTTCAAACACTCGTAGGGAGTTTAATGGGGGTAATCGACGAGACATAGTTACTCTCTAAAATGACATTAGTTTTTTTTATCTGAAACATTATAATTTGTCCATTGCTTAGCGGCTAGAGAAATTCTATATTTCCTTCCGCAGTCACTAGCCTGAACGGCTTGATTCTCTCAGAATCAATTGGCTTAGTAACTGCGATGTTGTGTTTGCAAACTCGTACTTTTCGAGTTGGGTAGAGTTCTACCAAATGTTTTGTTTTAGCTATCCCCTAAAACGAGGCATCTACTTCCTGTATTTATTTTGACCTGTCTGTCAAATTTCTTTACACCGCCTTTATGGCGGTGTTTTTTTATCTGCCGCCAAATAACAATAAGTTTATCAATAGCTCACCTTATTCAAACTCTTGGAATCAAGCTCACTTAATCAAAATTCTAGAAATTTAATTTGAACGACTGTTCAGGTTGATTTATAGTCAATCTAACCACGGATGTGCCGTCCATACGATGAACTAGGAGTTCACAGATGATTAAGTTTTATTTCCACCGCACCCCAAACCCAATGAAAGTTGCACTTTATCTGGCAGAATCTGGCCTTGCCTATGAAGTGGTTCCTGTTGATACCCTCAAAGGGGAACAACACACACCAGAATTTCGTCAAATTAATCCCAATGGCAAAACACCAGCGATTGAGGATGATGGCACGCGCATCTTCGATTCCAACGCCATCCTGCTTTATCTATCAGAAAAAACTGGGCTGTTTTCAGGCCAACCACAAAACCGAGGTGAACTTCTCTCTTGGCTGATGTTTATCGCGTCTGGACTGGGGCCGTTCTCAGGTCAATCCGTCCACTTCCATAAAGCCGCACCAGAAGATATTCCCTACGCAAAAAATCGCTACCGCCGTGAAGCACAGCGACACTATGAAGTATTAGATAACCATCTTGCCGATAAGACCTTTATCGTCGGTGAGGAGTACAGCATTGTCGATATGGCGGCATGGGGTTGGATAAATAAAGCACCGTTTGTTCTTGGTGATGACAACGCGCTTGATGAATACCCAAATCTGAAGCGTTGGTTTGAGAGCATTAATGCACGCCCAGCGGTTGCTCAAGCGCGTGAAATAGAGAGTGGTATCGATTTTAAATCAACGGTTGATGAAGAAGCGGCTCGAGCTCTGTTCCCGCAAAACTTCCCTAAAACGTAATTTACTTAAACGTAGAAGTTTAGTGCTCTCAGCCCTGACAAACGACTGAGTTAGACAAAGCCAAGCGAATACACCATTTTCGCCAACCAATAAAAAAGCCGCTGTAATAGCGGCTTTTCTAATCGTGTCTAGGTGACAACCTAAGGACGGTATACTTTTACGTTACCGAAACCTTGCTCTTGCAAGTAAAGCGCTTGCAGACGGCTCATTACACCACGGTCACAATACAGTAGGTACTCTTTGCTCTGGTCAAGGTCACCAAATTGCGTTGCTAGCTTGTAGAACGGCAGATGCTTAACGTCAACGCCATCGATCTCTAATGGGTTTTCGTCTTCCTCATCTGGGCTACGAATATCCAGTACGATAGCGTGCTCAGCAACAGCTTGAACCTGTTCGATCTCAGGCGCTTGCTCTTGGCTCTCTTTCTCGATGTCACGGATATCCATCACGCGAGCGTTTTCAATCACTTGATCTAGAACGTCAAAGTTAAACTTCGCTTCTTCCGCTTCAAGTTTACCTTTCTTCGCTTTTACTGTTGGCTTCTTCGAGATAACACCACAGTATTCAGGCATTACTTTCGCAAAATCTTCAGTACCGATGTTACGCGCAAGGTCGATGATGTCTTCTTTGTCCCAGTTGATCAGTGGACGAAGGATCAGAGTATCCGTTACGTTATCGATGTGGCGTAGGTTAGTCAGCGTCTGGCTTGATACCTGACCTAGTGCTTCACCGGTAACCAATGCTTCGATCTTGAACTTCTCTGCTACCATGCCACCAGCACGCATGAACATACGCTTAAGAACAACGCCCATTTGGCCGTCTTCTACGTTCTCAAGGATTTCCGCTACCACTGGTTCAAAGTCGATAGAGATGAACTTCACTTTCGCTGAAGAACCGAACTTGTTCCATAGGTAGTGAGCCACTTGTTTAACACCGATCTCGTGTGCAGGACCGCCTAGGTTAAAGAAGCAGTAATGTACTTTAGAGCCACGCTTGATGTGTAGGTAGCTTGAAACGCCAGAGTCAAAACCACCAGAGATCAGGCTCAATACGTCTTCTTGGGTACCTAGAGGGAAACCACCTAGGCCCTTATGACGAGCGATGATCTGATTAAGTTTGTCGTTTGCAATCTCAACTTTTACCGTCACTTCTGGATCTTTAAGCTTAACGCTTGCCGATTCTACCGCTTGGTTTAGACCGCCACCAACGTAACGCTCTAGTTCAATAGACGTGAACTCGTGCTTACCACGACGCTTCGCGCGAACAGAGAAAGTCTTGCCTTCGATGTCGCCACGGCTGCGCTCTAGTACCTGCTCGAAGATGTCATGCAGGTCTTTGAATTCAGACTGCTGAACTTCAAGAGAGTGGTGGATACCCGGAGTTTGCGTCAGGATCTCAAGCACTTCTGGGTAGTACTTGTCGCTCTCTGATGTCACTTCAATGTGGTCACGACGGTTGAATACCGCAACGCTTTCACAGCGACGCTGGATAACGTTACGAATGTTGCACTCTAGAATCCTTGTGAAGCGCTTACGCACCGATTCACTTTTTACAAAAATTTCCGGATGGGGCTTAACAATAAATTTCATAGTACTTTCACAACATTAAACAAGTTTAAGGGGCTCGGCGCTAAGTAAAAACTGAGATTTCACCGAGCACTTGAAGCAAGAATAGATCATATCTAAATCTAAGGGCGCGAATTATACATGAGAAAGTCATACAAGGAAAAGAATGCTTGCCCTAACCCTATTTTCAAGAGGGAATAAATACTCAGTCCAGATAGTTTGTACTGACAAACACAACGAAAGGTTTAGTTTTTCCACAAAAAAGCCCGAGTCGCTATAACTCAGGCTTTGGATTCAGGCTTTCAATTCGGGCTTAGATATTGAAGTGTGTTTATTCGGTCACGACTGGGACTTCATCACTGTAGAGTGGCTCACCCTGCATGATGCTTATCTCAACGCGACGGTTCAGACTTCTCTGCCAATCTGTATCGTTTGGCTCCAACGGCTCCGTGTCTGCCATACCGCGAACACGCAGTCTCTGGTGTGAGAATCCTCTAACCTTCTCCATCTCTTGAGCAACCGACACCGCACGCTGAGAAGAGAGATCCCAGTTAGAGCGGTACAGCTCTGAATCAAGACGTTGGTTATCGGTGTGTCCTGAGATACGCACAATACCCGGCACATCTTTCACCAATTCTGCTACCTGTCTTACCAACGGACGGAATTTAGGTTGTAAGAATGCAGAACCTTCAGGGAAAGCTCCCTTCTCACGAATTCGAATCACAATCTGCTGACCTAGGTTCTCAACCTCGATAGCACCTTGGTCAATCTCACGCTCCAAGGCTTTCTTGATGCTCTCCATCAAGGTTTCCATCTCTTGAGATTGCGCTTCAGACTGCTGTTGTTGCTGCTCTGACTCGGAGTTTTGATTATCGTGAGTCGAAACCTCTGGCGACTTGCCTCCGGTCATCTTGCCTTGGTCACGCATGGTACCGCCAGCACGATCAGACTCACCCTCATGAAACTCAAGCGTTTGCTGAGTAATATCGATGGTCTGCTGCATGATGACATCAATCGGTGTCGGCTCTGGGCGACCCGGACGAAACTCTTGCGCGATAATACTGGTGCCCTTGGGAATGTCTTTAACCTCTAAACGGTTTTGAACACCAAAGGCAAACTTCATCGAGCCAGCGATCTGCTTAAACTTCAGTACATCCATCTCAGAGAAAGAGAGCAGCAGTACGAAGAAACACATCAGCAGCGACATCAAGTCAGCAAAGGTACCCATCCATAAAGGTAAGCCGGGGGGCGGACATTTACAGGGAATTTCTTCTTCCATTACCGAGCTCCTTAATCGGCTTCGCCATCGAGAAGACGTTTGCCCTCATTGAGGTAGTTCTTCAGGTAGCCATCGATAACACGTGGGTTTTGACCATCTTGAATCGCCAATACACCATCCATCACAAGGCGGCGGTTTAGCGTTTCTTGTTCACGGCGCAGTGCCAGTTTGTCAGCAATTGGGAAGAACACCATGTTCGATAGGATCGCACCGTAAAGCGTGGTTAAGAGTGCTACCGCCATCGCAGGACCGATCGCTTTTGGATCATCCATGTTCGAAAGCATCGCTACCAGACCAACCAGCGTACCGATCATACCCATCGCCGGTGATACATCACCAAACGCGCTGAATACCTTACCACCCTGTTCATGACGTTCGTCCGTCAAGGCGATATCTTTCTGCAGTGCCGCTCTTACGACGTCGGCATCGTGACCATCCACCAACAGGTCGATACCCTTCTGCATGAAGCTGTTATTGATTTCCATCTCTTCGAGTGCAAGGAAGCCACCTTTACGTGCCGCATCCGCCATCTCAACCACTTTTGCGATAAGATCTTCTGGCTCATCGGCTTTAAACATAAAGGCTTTGCCCGCAATTTTTGCGGCACCAAAGAACTGCCCCATTGTGAACTTCATCAAGACCACAAAGGTTGAGCCACCAACCACGATCAAGATCGAAGTCGTGTCATAGAACATCCCAAGGCTTCCGCCCAAGATCATTGCCATGATCACGAAGGCAAATCCACCAATTAAACCTATTAGGGTTGCTAAATCCACTGAGCACTCCTCATGCTTTTTCTTGTTCTACCTCGAGAATAATCTTCTTATCGGCAAGACTATAAGATCTTTTAGAAAATTCTTGGCCTAAGTATCACACTTTTGCGTCTCAATAACATTAAGACTTATGAATAACAGCGCATTAAAAGTAGACCCAAGGGAAGTGAGGCTTCTCGAACCATGGTTTTATCAAGTGCGTCATAAATGCCCGCCAAGCGCCCGATAAAACAAACTTTCTAGCAAATTTTATTGGTTACATTTGACCATCTCTACGCCCTAGGGTAACGTTCGTTCATCTTTCCAAACGCAGAACTATTATGGCGACTAAGAAACCGGAAAATATGAGCTTTGAAGCCGCAATTGAAGAGCTTGATGGCTTAGTTGATCAACTCGAAAATGGTGATCTAGCTTTAGATGATGCGCTGAAGAAATTCGAGCGTGGAATTGCACTAGCTCGTGCAGGTCAAAGCAAACTAAACGACGCGGAACAGCGCGTAAGCATCCTTCTTCAAAACGACGAAGATGCTGAGCTAAGTGACTTCAACCCACAACCAGAATAACGAATAGTATGAGATCCCCTATGATTGAGACTTTAACGTCTTATCAAGCACGTAATAACGAGCAGTTAAACCAATGGCTTGATCGCCTTCCACATCAAAACCAAAACCTAATCAAGGCTATGCGTTATGGCTTACTGCTAGGTGGAAAACGCGCACGTCCATTTCTTGTCTACATCACAGGGGAAATGCTTGGTTGCAGCGCTGAAGAGCTAGACACACCAGCATCAGCGATTGAGTGTATCCATGCCTACTCATTAATTCACGATGACCTACCCGCAATGGACGACGACGAACTGCGTCGCGGTCATCAAACCTGTCACATTAAATTTGACGAAGCCACGGCTATTCTTACCGGTGATGCACTACAAACGCTGGCCTTTACTATACTTGCAGAAGGCACATTAAGTGCTGCTGGAGAGAGTAACCGCGTACGTATGATTCAACGCCTAGCTGAAGCCTCTGGTGCTCAAGGTATGTGCATTGGACAAGCACTCGATTTAGAAGCGGAAAACCGCACTATTTCGCTGCAAGAACTGGAAGAAGTCCATCGCAATAAAACGGGTGCATTGATGAAGTGTGCCATTCGTTTAGGTGCATTGGCCGCTGGCGAGAAAGCCTTCGAGGTGCTGCCGCAGCTTGATAAATTTGCCGATGCGATTGGTTTAGCTTTTCAGGTTCAAGACGACATTCTCGATATCATCAGTGATACCGAGACGCTTGGTAAACCACAGGGTTCTGATGAAGAACTGAACAAAAGCACCTACCCTTCTTTGTTAGGATTGGACGGCGCTCAAGAAAAAGCTCAAACTCTATTGAACGAAGCGCTTCAAGCTTTAGACGCAATCCCATACAATACCCAGTTACTCGAAGAGTTCGCCCGATATGTCATCGAGCGCAAGAACTAAGACTATAAGCGCGCATTACCTATGACTCTTGATATTTCAAAGTACCCAACTCTTGCTTTGGCTGACAAGCCAGAGGATTTGCGTCTTTTACCAAAAGAGACGCTTCCACAGCTCTGTGATGAGCTACGTACCTACCTCTTGAACTCTGTGAGCCAGTCAAGCGGTCACTTGGCATCAGGCCTAGGTACGGTGGAACTGACGGTTGCTTTACACTATGTATACAACACCCCTTTCGATCAGTTGGTTTGGGATGTGGGCCATCAGGCTTACCCACATAAAATTCTAACAGGTCGACGTGATCGCCTATCGACTATTCGCCAGAAAGACGGCTTACACCCTTTCCCTTGGCGTGAAGAGAGCGAGTACGACACCCTTTCTGTTGGTCACTCATCGACATCTATCAGTGCCGCTCTTGGTATGGCAATCAGTGCTAAAAAAGAGGGCAAAGATCGTAAGGTCGTGAGCGTGATTGGTGATGGTGCGATCACTGCTGGTATGGCATTCGAAGCCATGAACCACGCCGGTGATGTTCACAACGACATGCTGGTTATCCTTAACGATAACGAAATGTCGATCTCTGAAAACGTGGGTGCATTGAACAATCACTTAGCTCAGGTTCTTTCTGGCAATCTTTACACGTCAATTCGTGAAGGTGGCAAGAAAGTGCTATCTGGCGTTCCGCCGATTAAAGAGCTAGTGCGTCGTACTGAAGAACACCTTAAAGGCATGGTAATTCCAGGAACCATGTTTGAAGAGCTTGGCTTCAACTACATCGGCCCAGTTGATGGCCACGATGTTAACGAGCTAATCAAAACGCTTAAGAACATGAGAGATCTAAAAGGTCCTCAGTTCCTGCACATCATGACTAAGAAAGGCAAAGGCTACGAGCCAGCTGAGAAAGATCCGATTGGCTACCACGGTGTACCTAAGTTCGATCCTGCACACTCTAGCCTGCCAAAGAGCACCAGTGCTAAGCCGACTTTCTCTAAGATCTTCGGTGACTTCCTGTGTGATATGGCCGCGCAAGATCCTAAGCTGATGGCAATCACGCCAGCAATGCGCGAAGGCTCTGGCATGGTGCGCTTCTCGAAAGAGTACCCTGAACAGTACTTTGACGTAGCGATCGCTGAGCAGCACGCTGTGACGCTAGCGACGGGTATGGCAATTGCGGGCAACAAACCGATTGTTGCTATCTACTCTACCTTCCTACAACGCGGTTACGACCAACTGATCCACGATGTGGCTATCATGGATTTACCTGTGATGTTCGCCATTGACCGTGCTGGTCTTGTGGGTGCCGATGGTCAAACTCACCAAGGTGCGTTCGATTTAAGCTTCATGCGCTGTATCCCGAACATGGTGATCATGGCACCAAGCGATGAAAACGAATGTCGCCAAATGCTTTACACTGGCCACCAGCACAATGGTCCAAGTGCGGTTCGTTACCCACGTGGTAATGGCATGGGGACAGAGATTGAAAGCGAATTTACGGCACTTGAGATTGGTAAAGGTCGTGTGGTTCGCGAAAGCAAACAAGCTAAAGATGGTGCTAAAGTTGCGATTCTAAGCTTTGGTACTTTCCTTGAAAATGCACTGCAAGCGGCAGACGCACTGGATGCAACCGTTGCTGATATGCGCTTTGTTAAGCCACTGGATGAAGACCTAATCAAACAGTTAGCGGCTGACCACGACGTACTCGTGACGATTGAAGAAAATGCGATTGCCGGTGGTGCAGGTGCAGGTGTAGTAGAGTTCTTGATGCAAGCGAAACTGCCAATGCCAGTATTGAACCTTGGTCTACCAGACAAGTTCATTGCTCAAGGCACACAAGGCGAGCTGCACGAAGAACTTGGCTTAGATGCGAAAGGCATTGAAAAGGCAATCAAGGATTACCTCGCTAAATAAGCAAGCATTGCTCTAGATACAAAAAAGGTTGGCCATATGGTCAACCTTTTTTATTACCTAAGTCTGTTGCAAGCGATAAGCTTACTTCAGTACAGGTGCGTCGTAGTTTTCTGGTTCATCGGTGTAGATACACACATTGAACTTCTCAACTAGGCCAGTCTCTTCTACACACTGCTCTTGGAAGAATGCCTGAATCTCACGGCGTTGGCAGTGCGCTTCAAACGCTTCGTTGTCAGCCCAGATCTCGTTGAATGCGATTGGGTAGCTCTCGCCTTCGGCAAACGGGCTCTGTAGGTGACGAGTCACTGTGTATTGAATACAACCATCTTCACGCATGGTGTTTGGCTCTAGTGCTTTTAGCACCTCGAATAGCTCGTTCAGTTTGCCTTCTTTTGGCTGAAACTGAGCAATACAGTAAACCTTCTTCGACATTATTATTCCTTGTTTTCTACTATTTTGACCAAGCTCTGTTGCAACTGACATAAGAGCTTGGCTTACCAACTAATATTATCTGCAAGGCGGTAAACGGTTACGCCAACCAACCTGCAAAATGCCCTACTGCATACAGTGCAATACCAGCCATGAAACCTGCAACGATATCATCAATCATGATCCCCAGGCCGCCATGAATTCGCTTATCCAACCAACCAATTGGCCACGGTTTTACCATATCGAAAAAGCGGAACAGCACGAAACCTGTCAATAGCCATTTCCATTCATCGGTCGGGATCTGTAATAGAGGGACTAGGCCCATGGTGATCCAAAAGCCCGCAAACTCATCCCAAACGATAGAGCCATGATCGTGAACACCCATATCATCAGACGTTACCTGACAGATCTTCACGCCAATGATGCAGCTAAGAACAACCGCCACGACATACATTGGAAATGGTAACTGCACAAGAAGCAGGTACAACGGAATAGAGGCTAAGGTACCCATGGTGCCCGGTACGATTGGTGAAAGTCCACTGCCAAAACCAGTTGCAAGGAAGTGCCAAGGGTTTTTGAGAGAGATAAGAGAAAGAGGGTTTGTCATCCGTTTACCTTAAAGTGATCATATCCACTTAAGTCCCAGCTTAGTGGCTTGCCATTGTTATGTAATTCAAAGAATTCTACAGGTCTTATTTGACCAATGCAGGTAACTTTTGTTCCAGTATGTGACAAAGCACTTTCCAGTGAACCCTTATTTTCTTCTGCTACGGTAAAGCAGAGTTCGTACTCTTCCCCACTGGTCAATGCATAGTGTTGCGCTGCTGAAATATCAGATGCGAACTGGCGTAACTCTTGAGAAATAGGCAATGCACTCACATCAATACTTGCGCCAACCTGCGAACGCTTCAAGATATGATTCAAATCCGCAATCACACCATCAGAGATATCAATGGCCGATGAAGCAAGGTTCACAAGCGCTTGACCCGCTAACACTCTCGGAGTGCTGATGTAGTGTCTCTCTTCAAGCTCTTTCGCATAAGGTTTCGCTTTATTGGTTTCTAGATCGAGTATCACCTCTAGCCCAGCCTTGCTATCACCTAGGTTACCTGTCACGTAAATCCAATCACCTACCTTGGCGCCATCTCTACGAAGCGCTTTGCCTTCAGGTACGAAGCCTTGCACCGTTAGCGTCAGGCTCAAAGGGCCTTTAGTGGTGTCGCCGCCGATTAGTTGAATACCAAAGTAATCCGCAAGCTTAAAGAAGGAGTCACAGAAAGGGGCCAACCACTCTTCATCAACCTCAGGCATGGTCAGCGCGAAAGAAACCCAAGCAGGGGTTGCACCCATGGCAGCTAAATCACTAATGTTTGATGCAAGTGCCTTATGCGCCACCCAAGCAGGATCGGCATCGGCTAAGAAGTGGGTACCGGCAACCAAGGTGTCGGTACTGATGGCAATTTCGACGTTACTTGGTGGCTTAACCAAGGCACAATCATCACCGGCAGCAAGGTGTACATCCTTGCGTTGAGGTTGTCGGTTTACAAAGTATTTATCAATCAGGTTGAACTCACCAGACATCACATGCCCCATCTTTGGGTTTGACTAACAAAAAAGGCCAGCATGAAAGCTGACCTTTAGATTCAATATACGTAACGATTACTTCTTACGTACGTGCGGCGCTGCTTTATCAAGCACACCGTTTACAAACTTATGGCTGTCTTCTGCAGCAAACACTTTTGCTAGCTCGATAGCTTCGTTGATAACCACTTTGTATGGTACATCTTCGCGACGAGTCATCTCGTACATAGCTAAACGTAGAAGAGCAAGTTCCATCAAGTCCAGATCTTGCATTGGGCGAGATACGAATGGACGAAGTTTGCTGTCTAGTTCCATGTGGCTTAGAGCAACACCAGTTAGCAGGTCGCGGAAGTATGCAACGTCTGTTTCTGGCATAGCAAGCGCAGGCTCAGCTGCGTGATGCTCTTCTTCATCATACTTACCACCAGATAAGAACTGTTCTTCAACGGTAGCAATATTTTCTTTAGTAATTTGCCAAGAATAAATTGCTTGTAGAGCAAATTGACGTGCGTTACGACGTGCGGCTGGTTTCACACTGGCCCCCATTAGGAATCGATTTCAGAAAGAACGTTGATCATCTCAAGTGCGCTTAGTGCAGCTTCTGCACCTTTATTACCAGCCTTGGTTCCTGCGCGTTCAATAGCTTGATCGATCGTATCAACAGTTAGTACGCCGAATGCAACTGGAAGAGAGTATTCCAGAGACACTTGCGCCAAACCTTTATTACATTCACTACAAACATAGTCAAAATGAGGCGTACCGCCACGAATTACTGTACCTAGAGATACAATCGCGTCGAACTTGCCAGTTTTTGCAACGCGCTGCGCTACAAGTGGAAGTTCAACTGCACCTGGACAACGAACAACAGTGATGTTGTCTTCGCTAACTTGTCCGTGACGTTTTAAAGTATCGATTGCACCAGAAAGTAAACTTTCGTTAATAAAACTGTTGAAACGAGCAATAACGATAGCAATTTTTGCATTTGGCGCTGGGAAGCCACCCTCGATCACTTTCATAAGCCTTCCTTTAACTATTTTCATCAAGTGAGAATCGCCGGATTCTAGCACAAAACTGTGAGCAATATCTAATGCTAATTTAGTTGAGCTAACACCGGGGAGATAAAGCGGTGAGTACAAAACGATTCCTATGCTGATAAGGGTCAAAAGGCAGAGAGTTCACTATGCAATCTTGTGCTCTCTGCTTAATGCTTACCTATCAATTAGGGTTGTCTCACCAATAACATCTGTTGACAGTTCTACTGCAGAACGGCCTTAGTTACACACGTACTCAACCACATTCAAACCAAAGCCACCAAGCGCATGGTAGCGTTTAGAGCTTGAAGAGAGTAAACGCATGTCTTGAACACCTAGGTCTTGTAGAATCTGAGAACCAACACCAACACGGCGTGACGTTCCCTGCTTCTTAGCCATGGTTGGCTGTTCATTCTTGTCTTGTGCTTCGAAGGTCTTCACTTTGTGAATCAAAGAATCTGAAGACTCCTCGTTACCAAGAATAACCAAAACACCGCCCTCTTCACCAATACGCTTCATCGCTTTGTCGAGAGACCAACTGCGCTCGGTGCCACGATCTGAATGAAGCAGATCTGTGAAGGTGTCGTGCAGATGAACGCGAACCAGTGGCGCAGTGCCTGTAAGGTCGCCTTTCTGCATTGCGTAATGGATTTGGTTGTCGATAGTGTCACGGTACGTAACAAGCTCAAAGTCACCAAATTCAGTCGGTAGATGACACTGAGCAACACGCTCAATCGTTGTTTCCGTGTTGTTACGGTATTCGATAAGATCAGCAATCGTACCAAGCTTGATGTCGTGCTTTTCAGCAAACACTTCAAGGTCTGGGCGACGTGCCATGGTGCCGTCGTCGTTTAGGATCTCAACGATAACCGA
The DNA here is from genome assembly GCF_030248535.1 of Vibrio sp. D404a. Lineage (GTDB taxonomy): Bacteria > Pseudomonadota > Gammaproteobacteria > Enterobacterales > Vibrionaceae > Vibrio. The sequence goes on from NZ_JAHGAJ010000024.1 coordinate 110,564, forward strand.
TGCTGGCTCACAACCTGCTAAACGAGCTAAATCACAACCCGCTTCCGTGTGACCTGCGCGAGTTAGAACACCGCCTTCTTGTGCTGTTAACGGGAAGATGTGACCAGGTTGAACCAAGTCAGCCGCTTTCGCTTCTTTGGCAACGGCAGCTTGCACTGTCACCGCACGGTCAGATGCTGAAATACCCGTCGTCACACCCTCTGCCGCTTCAATAGACACCGTAAAGTTGGTGGTGTATTGCGCGTTATTGTCTTGCACCATTGGCGCTAGGCCTAAACGGCTCGAACGCTCTTTAGTCAAAGTCAGACAGATCAAGCCACGGCCGAACATCGCCATGAAGTTGATCGCCTCTGGCGTTACATGCTCTGCCGCCATGATCAGATCGCCTTCGTTCTCGCGATCTTCATCATCCATCAGGATAACCATCTTTCCTAGGCGAATGTCTTCAATAATTTCTTGAGGAGTACTAATTGGCATTATTCTATATCCTTTGAAATGGTTCTGCTTCCAAGAACCGACACTGTTTAAACCTGATTGATATTGCTTAACTGTTCGCGATTACACTGTGTGAGCACAGTTAGGGTAATAACGGTTAGGCAAAACCATTTTGCTGTAAAAATTCCATTGTCAGACGAGACTCTGGCTTCGACTCTTCTTGCTGACCTTGCAGTAGACGTTCCATGTAGCGAGCTAGCACATCAACTTCTAAGTTCACCTTACGACCCACATTAAATTGGTCAATGGTCGTCTCTGAAGAGGTGTGCGGAACAATCGTTAGCTTGAAGGCATTCTTGCGCAAGTCATTGACCGTTAAGCTAATACCGTCAACTGTGATTGAGCCTTTCTGAGCAACATACTTAGAGATTTCAGCAGGCATCTCGACCCAAAACTCAATGGCACGACCGACTTGATTGCGCTCGACAATCTCACCCACGCCATCTACGTGACCAGACACAATATGTCCACCGAAACGCGTGGTCGGCAGCATTGCTTTCTCAAGGTTTACTTTATCGCCCGCTTGATAGTCGATAAAGCCGGTCTTTTTCAGAGTTTCCAGTGATAAGTCTGCGCTGTAGCTGTTGTCGTTGAATTCAACCACAGTTAAACACACACCATTGGTGGCGATACTGTCTCCAAGTTGTACATCAGACATATCCAGCTTGCCGACATTCACGGTTACCGTAATATCTTCACCACGTGGCGTGATCGCACTTAGGGTACCTACGGCTTCTACAATTCCTGTAAACATTCTAAAACTCTTGTTCTTTCTGCTTTTTCATCAAGCAGTTAAATTACTATAGATATAACTATCGCGGATTAGGATTTCCATACTGGCTGGGCGACAATACGAATGTCAGGTCCTACCATACGTACATCTTTGATCGTCAAATCGATCACGTCATCCATTGAGCTTAAGCCCAACGCACCCATTAAACCGCGGCCATCACTGCCCATTAGTTTAGGTGCTAAGTATAAGATTAGCTCGTCAACCAACTGATTCTCAATCAAACTCTTGGCTAATGTTGCCCCAGCTTCCACCCAAATATGGTCAATATGGTGCGCTGGGAGATCGTGAATTAACTGCTTAATATCCAGTTGACCTTCACCATTGAGTGGCACCTCTATCTCGGCTGCAGATTCCGCAACACGTAGGACTGGCGCTTCAGATTGATACAACTTGAGAGCTTGATTCGCAGTTTGAAGCAGTTTTGCTTGTCGATCGAGAATCACACGCGCAGGTTGGCGCAGCGCTGATTGAGGGTAGCAAGCTTTGATGGCTTGAGGCAGTTCATCCCAACGTACATTGAGTGACGCGTTGTCTTCGATAACCGTTTGGCTGGTCGATAATACCGCTCCCGCTTTGGCGCGATAATGTTGAACATCACGACGCGCGTGTGGCGAAGTGATCCACTGACTCTGTCCATTGCTCAATGCGGTTTGACCATCTAGGCTAGCGGCCATCTTCAATTGAACGAATGGCTGCCCCGTTTGCATACGCTTAATGAAGGCTGGGTTTAACGCCAATGCATCTTGCTCTAGCAGCCCAATCTGCACCTCAATACCCGCATCGCGAAGCATTTTGATACCACGACCTGCGACCTTAGGGTTTGGGTCTTCCATTGCACAAATCACTTTCGCAACCTGAGCCTTAATCAGCCCTTCAGCACAAGGAGGCGTGCGGCCGTAATGAGAACACGGCTCTAGTGTGACATAAGCAGTCGCGCCTTTGGCTTTGTCGCCAGCCATTCTCATGGCATGAACTTCCGCGTGGGCTTCGCCCGCTTTAGCATGGAAGCCTTCACCAACGATGTTGTCGCCATGAGCAATCACACAGCCGACATTAGGGTTAGGAGCAGTAGTATAGATGCCGCGCTTCGCCAATTGCATGGCACGCGACATCATTTGAAAATCTAAGGGAGTAAATTCTGACATGTGTTGGGATTAGTCCTCTAGCTTGGCAATCTCTTCGCCAAACTCTCGGATATCTTCGAAGCTACGGTACACAGAGGCAAAACGAATGTACGCGACTTTATCGAGCTCTTTCAGTTGGTCCATCACAAGGTTACCAATCATCTCGGTTGGTACCTCACGCTCGCCAGTTGCGCGCAGTTGAGATTTGATGGTACTGATCGCCAACTCAATGGCATCAGCGCTCACTGGGCGTTTTTCTAATGCACGTTGCACACCACCGACCATTTTATCTTCGTTAAATGGTTCACGGTTGCCATTCGACTTGATCACTTTTGGCATAACAAGCTCAGCCGATTCGAATGTCGTAAAACGCTCACTGCATGCCAGGCATTGACGGCGACGACGAACTTGATGCCCGTCAGCTACTAGCCTTGAATCGATTACTTTCGTGTCGTTCTCTGAACAAAAAGGACAATGCATATCACCTCCAAATAATTGATTGTCAGTGTAACGGAATTGCCAAACGTAAGGAAAGAAAAAGGGCCAATTAAGGCCCTTTTATGTGGTTATTCGTTGATTATGACGCACCAACGTTCACATTCATCCTTAGCTGCGAACCAAGTAGTTCGCTTTACCAACCCACTTGTAGCTGGTTAGCTCTTCAAGTCCCATAGGACCACGTGCATGCAGCTTTTGCGTTGATACCGCAACCTCTGCGCCCAGACCAAACTGAGCGCCATCAGTAAAGCGTGTAGATGCGTTCACGTAAACCGCCGCAGAGCCTACTGAGTTAATAAAACGCTCAGAGCTTTCTAGGCTGTTGGTCATGATCGCATCTGAGTGGCTCGCGTTGTGAATGCGCATGTGATCGATGGCTTGCGCTACATCCGCTACCACTTTCACACCTAGCGTATAGCTTAGCCATTCCGTATCAAAATCATCTTCACCGGCATCACGCACATCTGCAAAATCCGCCAGTAGCGCTTTAGCACTTGAGTCTGCCACCAGCGTCACTTTTCCTGCAAGGCGTGTTTTAAGCTTGCCAAGGAACGCCTCAGCGACCGCCTCATGAACAAGCAGAGTATCTAGTGAGTTACATGCTGATGGACGCTGAACCTTTGAGTTCTCAACCACATTGACAGATTTCTCTAGATCCGCTGACTCGTCGACAAAGATATGGCTAATACCGAAGCCACCGATGATCACAGGGATGGTGCTGTTCTCTTTACACATTTTGTGTAGGCCTGCGCCACCACGTGGAATAATCATGTCTACGTACTCATCTAGCTTAAGCAGTTGAGAAACAAGCTCACGATCTGGCTTTTCAATGTACTGAACTGAAGCTGCTGGTAGCTCTGCTTTTTCTAGCGCAGATTGGATAACTTTAACCAGCTCCATGTTTGAGAAAAACGTCTCTTTACCGCCACGCAGAATGCTTGCGTTACCGGTTTTAAGACACAGAGCTGCGATATCGATAGTCACGTTTGGACGTGCTTCGTAGATAACACCAACCACACCCAGTGGTACGCGACGGCGAGAAAGCGACATGCCGTTTTCTAGTACTTTGCTGTCGATTTCGCTACCGACAGGGTCATTTAGGCTGATGACGTTACGTACATCATTGGCGATGCCTGTTAAACGCTCTTCGTTTAGAAGTAGGCGGTCAAGCAGTGCTTCTGTTAAACCCGCTTCACGGCCCAATTCGATATCTTTTGCATTCGCTTCAAGGATAGTTGCTGCATTGGCTTCTAGCTCATCTGCAATGATAGATAGCGCTTTGTTCTTCTGCGCTGTTGATGCTGTTGCTAGGTGAAAAGCAGCCTCTTTTGCTGCGATACCCATGTTAGTTAAATCCACGTTTAACTCTCCCTTAATTCTGTCTGTCTATCTGAAATTCTGGGTGCGCTATTTAATCAAATAGCCACCTTTAGTCGGCAGCTATTCATCGATATCTCATACTCAACGTATGCGCACTACACTTGGGTGGTCAGTTACTCTTGGATAACAACCATGTCATCACGGTGAATGACTTCCGAGCCGTAGTCATAGCCCAGGATTTCTCCAATATCTTTACTGTGTTTGCCCGCAATCTTCGCCAAGTCTTGGCTTGAGTAGCTTGCGATGCCGCGAGCAATCACTTTACCTTTGTTGTTGGTCACTTGGGTGACTTCACCACGGGAAAACTCACCGCGTACTTGAATCACACCTTTTGCCAGTAGGCTGCTGCCTTTGGTGTTGACTGCGTTAACTGCACCATCATCGACTACGATGTCGCCGGCAGAAGCTGGGCCCGCAAGAATCCAGCGTTTGCGGTTTTCTAATGCCTCTTCAAGTGGTAAGAAACGCGTGCCTTGTGGCTCTTCACTCAATGAGTCAAATACAACGTTTTCTGCACTGCCTGCAGCGATGATTACCTCAATACCTGCACGGCGAGCAATATCCGCCGCTTGCAGCTTAGTCGCCATACCACCCGTGCCTAGCGTTGTACCACTGCCACCTGCGATTTTACGCAGAGTATCATCAATGGTCTTGACCTCTTTGATCAACTCGGCATTTGGGTCTTTGCGAGGATCTGCGGTAAAGAGGCCTTTTTGGTCCGTCAGAAGCAGCAGTTTATCCGCACCACACAGGATACCCACCAATGCCGATAGGTTGTCGTTATCACCCACTTTAATTTCGTTGGTTGCAACGGCATCGTTCTCGTTCACGATAGGGATAATGTCGTTATCCACCAGCGCATTAATGGTATCACGTGCGTTTAAGAAGCGTTCACGGTCATCAAGATCAGCACGCGTCAATAGCATTTGACCAATCTTGATGCCGTAGATAGCAAACAAAGACTCCCACACTTGAATCAACTGGCTCTGCCCAACTGCGGCAAGAAGTTGCTTGCTTGCCATTGAGTTGGGTAGTGCGGGGTAACCAAGGTGCTCACGCCCAGCTGCGATTGCGCCAGACGAAACCATAACCACAGAGTGGCCTTGTTTTTTAAGTTCTGCACACTGACGCACAAGCTCTACCATGTGAGCTCTGTCTAGCGCCAATGTACCACCAGTTAAGACACTGGTACCCAGTTTAACAACCACAGTCTTAGGCTGTGTTGCTGTCCCGCTTTGATGATTAGTTGTCATGAAGTCTTTATATGAATAAAACAAATAAGAGGTGATGTTTTAGCAATCAAAACAGGAATTCACAAGTAGAAAAGGTGCGAAATCGCACCTTTTTACTTTATAGAGAGGAGTAACCTTTAAAATTAAACAAATTCGACAGAAGCTGCGTCTAGCTCAACCTCCAGTTCGAACTTAGTTTTCAGCTCCTCAGAGAGCTTTTGGTGAAACGCTTCTTGAGTACGAGTTACCTCAGAAATGGCCTTCTTAGGGAGTTCTAGCTCGTCCCATTCCCCTTCAACGTTGTATTTGCCAATGTTGTATTTCGCGGTAAAGCCTTGTTCAGATTTTGCCAATTCTAGCCACCATCCCCAGAACTCACGCTCTTCGGGTGACTTCTTATCATTCACGCATACTGACAAGCAATCGAAGATATAGTGTCCGTCTTCAGATTGTGGCTCTCTCAGATATGGGCCAATAGCCTTTAAAACATTTAGCAAACGATAATGAGTTGGTTGTTGTGTCACTTCTGACATATTGAATCTCCGTTTTCAATGTTAAGAATGACGTTACTCAGACTGCAATACGTAAAAACGACGCAGTTGGGTTTTATAAATTTTCTCTGAGTATCAGGTACTTAATCTGTACACTTTTCATGCTTAACTAATTTTGGAGAAATGTCATCTAAATAATTCATCCTCAAGCCATTTTATCGCCAATTCGAGGGATTGCTCATAACCCTGTGTAATTGACTTGGACTTAATTTTCTTCGCCTTGCCGTAATCGCTGTAAATAGCAACCAGTTGATTATCCGATGGCGGTGATACCGGATCCCCTTCCAATGCCAATGCCAAGATAGGCACACGCGTCTTACTGTTGGCCAGTAGCCCCTGAACTTTGAGTGACCAAGCCATCAGCTGCCCAGACAAGCTATTGATATCAACAGCACCTTTACCCAAACGAGAAGCGAGTACATCAAGGTGCATCTTCGGCATCTGCTTGAGCTTATTTGTATGGACAAATATGTCATGAATCGGTGCGCCTAATGCCACACAGGCTTTGATCTTCTGCTGTTCTAAGAAAGACAAGCGCACCATCGCATTGCCACCAAAGCGGAAACCAAACAGACCTACCTTATAGTGGTCAACCCAAGGAATATTCGGCAATTCATTCAATACCGCTTGGTGTAGACATGAAGAGTCTTCGGTTAGCGGCCAATGAGAGCTGTGACCAATCGACGGCATATCCACAGTTAGCATCGCAATGTTCTTTGGTGCAAGGTAGTCACGAAACAGACGCCACATATCCGTTTGCAGGCTATCAAGGCCAGCGCTCACAATCACCACCGGCTGAGGTTTCTCGGTACTCGATAGGTGCAGGTGCGCTTTGATCTTGCGATTTTGATACGGGATCTCAAGCTGCTTCACCACCAACTTCGTATGCTTGATCGCTTCCGCATAAGCCGTGTTCGCCAACACCTGAGCCTGAGTCGCTAGGTTGTCGTTTTTAAGATGAGGGTAACCTGCAATGCTAAAACACAAAGAAGCAGAGAACAGCTCTTCAGCGACCTCTTCACCACTCTTATCATTAGCGCGGTTTTGGTGCTGCATACCTAGCTTGGTCCACTCGTACGCCCAGTTACCACCGCGATAACCCATTACGGTGTCTAGCCACTCATCGGTGGTGCGAGAGTGTGTCGATGAGGCAATGCGTGATAACACTGCTTCCTGTTCGATTGGATTAACCCCCTGCCATACCCATTGCATGCGACGCAGGTTGCGATACCAAGAGCTGTCTTGCTCCTCACGCTTCTGATCGAGTAGGTCAATCGAGCTTGGCATATATTGCGTCAGCATCGAGGTCTCTTTCGCCTGTTTATGCTTAACGAATAGAGTTTCAGATAGGTTTTTACTGGTTTCTTCAGATAACGACATGGGGATTCTCAGTCGAGGATGATGCTTGTAATGATATAAAAAAAAATGACCCTATAAAGGGTCATTTCTCAAAAAACACAGATTATGCTTATTTTGACTTGCGATTTACCGGCTCAACGTAACCTAGGCTTAGGTCCCATGGCTGTTCAATCCATGTGTCTTGCGCGATATCAACAATGTAATCGTCTAGTAGTGCAGCGCCTGAAGGCTTAGCACATACTGCGATCAGTTTTGCTTTCGGGTACATTTCACGAAGTTTACGTGCAGTGTCACCGCTGTCTACTAGGTCTTCAACGATTAGGAAACCTTCACCGTCACCCTCTGGCGCTTTTACAACCGTCATATCACGTTGGTGATCGTGGTCGTAGCTAGAAATACAAATTGTATCAACGTAGCGAATACCTAGCTCACGAGCCAAGATTGCGCCTGGTACTAAACCACCACGACTTACTGCCCAGATACCCTTCCACTGTTCTGCAGGCATTTGCTTAGCAGCCAGTTCACGGCAGTAAGATTGCATGTTGTCCCATGTGATGATGAATTTGTTACTCATAGTAATTAAACCTAATAATTTGTCATGTTGTTAGAGGCCATAAGCGATATGGCCTCTGCAAGCGATTAAGCGAAGATGTACTTAAGGATAAAGATCACTGACATTACCCAAACGGCAACAGAAACGTCGCGACCTTTGCCACTTAGCAGCTTAATTGCAGCGTAAGCGATGAAACCTAGAGAGATACCCTCTGCAATAGAGTACGTCAACGGCATAAGCAGACATGTTACCACGACTGGTGCCGCTTCTGTAAGATCACGCCAATCAATGCCAACCAAGCCAGACATCATCAGAATTGCTACATAGAATAGCGCGCCCGATGTTGCGTAAGCTGGAATCATGCCCGCTAGAGGCGAGAAGAATAGAGCCAGAAGGAATAGAACGCCAACAACAACCGCTGTTAGACCAGTACGACCACCTTCAGCAACACCAGAAACACTCTCTACGTAAGAAGTTGTGTTCGATGTACCTAGAAGTGCACCGATAGATGTTGCTGTTGAGTCAGCAAGCAGCGCTTTGTTTAGACGAGGCAGTTTGCCGTCTTCTTTGATTAGGTTTGCTTTTGTAGCAACACCCACTAGCGTACCTGCTGTGTCGAATAGGTCGACAAATAGGAAAGCAAATACCACAGAGATCATGCCGATTTCGAATACCGCAGAGAAATCAAGCTGCATGAAGGTTGGAGCTAGGCTTGGCGGTGTAGATACGATACCACCGTACTGAACATCACCAACAACAATCGCAATCGCAGTAATCGCGAGAATCGCGATCATTACTGCACCTTTCACACCACGGTGAACCAGTGCAACCGTTAGGAAGAAACCAAGCGCGCCTAGGATAGGGCCAATCGCCGTGATGTCGCCCAGTGATACTTTCGTTGCTGGGTTAGAAACCACGATACCCGCGTTGCTCAGTGCAATGAACGCTAGGAAAAGACCGATACCCGCAGAGATACCCACACGCAGTGACATAGGAATCGAGTTAATGATCCATTCGCGGACTTTAAAAATGCTTAAGAAAATGAAGATAACGCCCGACACGAATACCGCAGCCAAAGCGACTTGCCACGTGTAGCCCATACCCATAACCACCGCGTAGGTGAAGAATGCGTTTAAGCCCATACCCGGAGCTTGAGCAATTGGGTAGTTTGCTACAAAGCCCATGATGAAACAGCCAATAGCCGCAGCTAGACAGGTTGCTACAAATACAGCGCCATGGTCCATACCCGCATCAGCTAGGATCATTGGGTTTACAAAAATGATGTAAGCCATGGTTAGGAAGGTCGTTAGACCAGCGATGATTTCAGTGCGCACATTGGTGCCGTTTTCACTGAGTTTGAATAGCTTTTCGAACATTATCGAATCCTATAAGGGTAAAAAGTAAACGGTTGCGTAATCGATTGGCTCAGGATTATAAAGTCATCAAATAACAAATTCCAGATAGAATTAAGACTCTAATCAATATTAATAGAGAGAATGTATGAAACAGGGCGATTAAAAAGCCCTCTATGGAAATGGCAAGTGCTTTAAAAACAGTGGCTTAAAATACTGAGAAAATCAGAATCTAAGTGGTGTTTTTTTCTACCATGTAAAAAAGTTACAAACACAAGTTTGCATGGAGCGTACGATAAAAGTCATAAAAGCAGCCTTCTTTTCAACAGATCTGGTAATAACAGCAGTTCTAGAAAGTTGAAGTATAAAAAATCACCAATATTTATCGACAGATAAAAAAAACGCCACTCAAATTTGAGTGGCGGTAGAATCAGTCAACCAATACGGTTGTAAAAAAATTCCAATATATAGGGGTGAACAAACTGTTCAAGTCACACGCTCGGGTTACTTGTAACCAAAGCTAGTTGGGTATGCAAAGTTGCTAGTGTAAACAGAGCTGTTAAGCCAGAACATTGCAGATGGTAAACCTTTCATAACTATCACCTTAATAAATCAATTAAAAACAATTTTGATTTCTCGGTTCCTTGGAGGCGATAAACGGACTCATCCTTTGAGCATTTACTCTTCGCTTCAGAAGTTGGTTACTAATATACCTTAAAGAAAAAACATTACAAGTATTTTTTGCATCAGCTCACAATTTTGCTAAAAAAAGACTAAATAACAAACTTAAACTGTAATTTAATTACATAATAGTTCGATAAAAACGTTTGCACGACAATTTATTAAGCAACTGCGCGCTTATTTTTGATCTCAACTACAGATCTATCTTCAAACTTTGCAACAATTGCCTGTTGCAACACCTACTCGTTGCCCCGCTCAAATGGTATGCTGTCGGCATCAAAACAGACCCATACCTCTAGATTATTGTCCTTTATATAGGGGCACCTCTACCTAAAGATATGGTTATTAAATAAAAAAGGAGTCATCCGTGTCTGAATTCCATTCTGAGATCAGTAAATTATCCCCTGCCCCACTTTGGCAGTTTTTCGATAAGATTTGCTCAATCCCGCACCCATCGAAGCATGAAGAAGAGTTAGCTCAATACATTATCGCTTGGGCAACAGAGCAAGGCCTAGATGTTCGCCGTGATCCAACGGGCAATGTTTTCATCAAGAAGCCTGCAACACCGGGTATGGAAAACAAAAAAGGTGTCGTGCTACAAGCGCACATCGATATGGTTCCACAAAAGAACGAAGATACGGTTCACGACTTCACTAAAGATCCAATCCAGCCGTACATCGACGGTGAGTGGGTAACAGCAAAAGGCACAACGCTAGGTGCTGATAACGGCATGGGCATGGCTTCTTGTCTTGCAGTATTGGCGTCAAACGAAATCAAGCACGGTCCAATCGAAGTTCTACTAACCGTAGATGAAGAAGCAGGCATGACAGGTGCTTTCGGTCTTGAAGAGGGTTGGTTAGAGGGTGATATCCTTCTGAATACTGACTCTGAGCAAGAAGGCGAAGTCTACATGGGTTGTGCTGGCGGTATCGACGGCGCAATGACATTTGAGATTGCTCGTAACGCAATCCCTGCTGAGTTTGTTACTCGCAAGCTAACGCTTAAAGGTCTGAAAGGCGGTCACTCTGGTTGTGACATCCACACAGGTCGTGCGAACGCAAACAAACTGCTTGCTCGTTTCCTAGCAGGTCACGCAAAAGAACTAGACCTACGTATCGTAGAATTCAAAGGCGGTAGCCTACGTAACGCTATCCCTCGTGAAGGCTTCGTTACAGTTGCACTACCTGCAGAGAACCAAGAGAAACTGGCTTCTCTATACAACTACTACACTGAGCTTCTTTCTACAGAGCTAGGCAAAGTAGAAGACAGCATCGTAACATTCAACGAAGAAGCTTCTGTTGAAATGGGTGCGCTAGCAGCTGCAGACCAAGCTCGCTTCATCGCGGCACTTAACGCGGCGCCAAACGGTGTGATCCGCATGAGTGACGAGATTGAAGGTGTTGTTGAAACCTCTCTAAACGTAGGTGTTATCACAACAGAAGAGAACTCAATCACTGTACTTTGCTTGATCCGTTCACTTATCGACTCAGGCCGTCAACAAGTTGAAGGCATGTTGAATTCGGTAGCAGAACTAGCGGGTGCGAGCATCGCATTCTCTGGCGCATACCCAGGTTGGAAGCCGGACGCAGATTCAGAAATCATGCACATCTTCCGTGACATGTACGAGGGCATCTACGGTCACAAACCAAACATCATGGTTATCCATGCTGGCCTAGAGTGTGGTCTATTCAAAGAACCTTACCCGAACATGGACATGGTTTCTTTCGGTCCAACAATCAAATTCCCTCACTCTCCAGACGAGAAAGTGAAGATTGATACGGTTGAGCTATTCTGGAACCAAATGGTTGCTCTACTTGAAGCTATTCCAGAAAAATAGAAGCTATCCCAGAAAAAGCATAATTCGCTTTTCTAGCACAAACAAAAACAGGTACTCATTGAGTACCTGTTTTTTTAGCTAGCGAGCTTGTTATGTATCTTTGTTTACAACAAACGTTAAGCGCGAGCTGCAGCGTAAGCCGCTAGTTCATCCATTGAGGTTTGAGCCACAACTTCACCGTCGATAGAGTAAGTCACGACTTCACCGTCACGCACGCCAATCAACGTCGCTTTTTCACCATTCTGGTAAGTAATGCTCATTTGGATTGTATTCTCGTCCAATTGCATCATCTCACCACGCTCAATTACACGGTTCTGCGTTAACGGTGCAATCGGCGCTTCAGTTAGAGACTTGTCTAGCTGATGGTTGATGTCGATGTAAGTATCGGTTTTGCTATCAAAGATATGCGGTGTACCTGTGATTGGGTTTTTACCCGTCCAAAACTCTAGCGAGTTGAAAACCAAGTAGTCCGCTGCAACAGTTAGACCGTAAACAGGCGCGAGCAACATGTTCAATCCACCGCGCGCGTAACGGTTATCGACCGCTTTAAGGTTAAATTGCATTAGGTAACCAGTAACAGCATTACTACCCACACAGCCTGAAAGAGCTACCGACGCCACTGCCAGAGCTACGATCTTTGTGATTGTTTTTTTCATAACGATCTCAGTTAATTAATATACTCGCCCAAAAAAAGGCGCTGGATAGTAGCAGTCACTTTCTTCTGAATTATCAGCAAATTGTCAGAAATAAAACGGCAATCAATTAACTTGATTAAGAATAAATCAATGCCGATTCCATTCTCAAACACGCCTCATCAAAAATTTTTGTCGTCACCGTAAAGTGATTGATTCGTACTAAAAATCAACGATTGGTACATTCCGATTTAATCCATTATCTATTCGTTGAGAAACCTAAATGGCAAGACTAAAACCTAACCAACCATTCGAACTCCTTGGTCAAACTGTACAACCAGGCCAACGAATGGAGATTGAGCTGCAAGCGGCTCAGCTGTATACCCATTCTCCGTTGTCGATCCCTATCGAGGTGATTCATGGTCGCCAAGCAGGCCCAACGTTGATGGTGAACGCAGCTATTCACGGTGACGAGCTTAATGGCGTTGAGATTGCTCGCCAGCTAACGAATGCTATCGAGCCGAAAAAGCTAAAAGGTACCCTGATTGTCGTGCCAATCGTCAACGTGTTTGGCTTTATTCATAAGTCACGCTACTTACCTGACCGTCGCGACCTAAACCGTTGCTTCCCAGGCAGTGAGAAAGGCTCATTGACGTCTCGTATCGCGTACACCTTCTTCGAAAACGTCGCGAAACGTTGTGATTACATTCTGGATCTGCACACAGGTGCCATTCACCGCACCAACCTGCCTCAGATTCGCGCCAACTTGTCGAACCCTGAGACATTAAGAATCGCTAACGCGTTTGCGACACCAGTGATCATCGACTCACCACTTCGCGACGGTTCACTGCGTAGCGAAGCTGAGAAGCTTGGTATTCCGGTACTGACATACGAAGGCGGTGAAGCGCTGCGCTTTGATCACCTAGCGATTCGCGCGGGTTACTTGGGTATTCACCAAGTGATGAAAGCGATTGGCATGCTGCGACCAAACCGTAAAAAGCTGCCAGAGCCTGTGATCAGTCGCTCTACCAGTTGGATCCGTGCAGAGTCAGACGGTATTTTACGCAACATGGTTAGGCTGGGCGAAAAAGTAGAAGCAGGACAAACCCTAGCGTATGTCAGCTCACCACTGGGCCACCAAGAGAGCCAAATCATCACCAAGAAAGGCGGTATTGTGATTGGTCAACAAACACTGCCATTGGTGAATGAGGGTGACGCGGTGTTCCACATTGCTTACTTCAAACAAGATGATGAAGATGTAGAGCAGTCAGTAGAGAACTACATTGAAGAAGTGGCAGAAGAAGATTGGTTAACCACTCTGAATAACTAATCTGTCACCAAACGATACATTCAAACTCCACAAAAAAGGCCCCAGTCGCTCAAGACGATTGGGGCCTTTTCTTTACCAGGCGAGTAAACTCAACCTCGTAGAATCTGAATCTTATTCTTCATCAAGCTCTGCTGCGCGAGCCTTTGCACGTGCTTCACGCGCTTGCTCTGCTTTTAGCTCTTTCGCGTGACGCAGTTCGTCGCGCTCTTTACGCTGTTCAGCTTTGCGCTCGTTACGCTCAGCTTGGTTAGCAACGAAAGAAGCCAGCTCTTTCTCTGCCCACTCTTGTGCTTGCGCTTCAGTTTCAAAACCCGTTTCACGCTTAGAAACGCGAGTTGAGCGAGATGTTACTTGACGAGTAATCTCTGCACACCAGCCGTTGCGTTTTTCTGAAAGGCGGATATCAAATTTTTTGGTCTTAGACATGTTCTGTATTTTCCTAAGGGAGATCATTAAGGGATCGGTCAACTTTGATAACTCCATCTATGTGAGTATCTTTTTAACACCATCCCTTGGTAAGCGCGGTATTAGAGCACAAATCCATAAACATTGCTGCAAAAATTTGCAGCGGATCACACTGCAATTTCCTCAATCGATTGCGCTCCCGTTTCAGCGTTCTATAGGTGTTAGGCCAGCATCAATTATAACGAAGGGCAAGCGAGCATCTCGGAATAGTCTATGCTGAGACAAAGGCCGATGATCGAACCTATCAAGCTACAATTCATCTATCATCAACGCCTTAACTACTCCGCCCATAATTAAAATAGCTAAGGAGTCGCTATGGAAAGCTTCATTAAACATCTCCCTAAAGTTGAGCTGCACCTGCATATAGAAGGGACGCTGGAGCCAGAACTGATGTTCGAGCTGGCGAAACGCAATAACATCAGTATCCCCTTCACCACACCAGAGGAAGTCCGTGAGGCTTACCAATTCCACAACCTACAGTCGTTTCTCGATATCTATTATCAAGGGGCGAACGTGCTCATTCATGAACAAGATTTTTATGATCTAACTTGGGCTTACTTACTCAAATGCCAACAAGACAACGTGATTCATACCGAGATCTTTTTTGACCCTCAAACTCACACAGAGCGTGGAATTGAATTTGAAACGGTCATCAAAGGCATCACTCGCGCTCTCAAACAGGCCGATCAAGAACTCGGGATCAGCAGTCAATTGATCATGTGCTTCCTGCGTCATCTTGATGAAGAGAGCGCCTTTGAAACCCTAGCGAGCGCCCTGCCCTTCAAAGAACACATTATTGGCGTCGGACTCGACTCCTCAGAAATGGGTCACCCTCCAGAAAAGTTTCAACGTGTATTTCAAGAGGCTCTTAATCATGGCTTCCTCAGCGTGGCACACGCCGGCGAAGAGGGGCCTGCACAGAACATTCGCGATGCCATCGAGATGTTAGGTGTTACTCGTATCGACCACGGTGTTCGTTGCAGTGACGATCCAGAGCTCATCAATGAATTAGCCGCCAATCGGATGCCTCTGACGGTGTGCCCACTCTCCAACACTAAGCTCAAAGTGTTTGAGACAATGCAGCAACACAACATTGTGGATTTATTAAGAAGAGGGTTATGTGTGACAATTAACTCGGACGATCCTGCCTATTTCGGTGGCTATATGAACGACAACTTCTTCGCCGTCGCCAATGCCCATAGCGTGACTAAACAAGAACTGGCTCAGTTTAGTATCAATGCTATCGAGGCAAGCTTTATCTCACCTCACGCCAAAGAGGATATGATCACTCAAGTTCGTCATTACCTAGCCAATCACTAAACTCGGATAACAGGGTTAAGACGAAAAAAGGAAGCACACCGCTTCCTTTTCTTTTCAATTTTGTTCAATCACTTAGCCCGGATGACCATCGACTCTCGGAGTCAATAGCATCATGCCGAACTTAAGCACATACATACCAAAAGCCAATACCCATAAGCCCGCGCTGATGTTAATCAGAGGCAACATATGAGCCGGGAAGAAACTCACACCAACACTACGCAGCAGCGCAGCCACAATAATTGCCGCAAATGCCACAGCCATGTTCGGCCCTTTATAGATAGCACGACCAGTATGACCCATTGTGACACGCGCAATCATAGCGAGAATTAAACCACTCAACCCGCCGATAGCAAACAGGTGAATCATATTGTGACCAGCAAACGGGTTATCTAACAGACCACGCAGCAGCAGGCTCACCGGAATACACAGGTATGCAGCATGTAGCGACCAAACTAATGGCTCTGACAGCGTCATCCAAGGCTTCCATCGAACCACTCGCAGCAGTTGGACCACACCTGCAAACAGCATTAATGATGACCCAACCTCGAGGAAGGTCAGCGGGAAGAAGCTAAGAACAAACAAGGCCACCAATGGCAGATTGGCTAACCACTCAAGCCACAGTAATGGTTGTGGTTTTTCAAAGTCAAAGCGGCGCGCAGTAAAGAATGGGATCACCCTACCGCCCATGACAGACAGCAACAAAGTGAACCACCACAGCATCGCGTGCCAAACCGCAGACGATGGGAAAGGCGGCATCCCCTTAATGGTTGCGTAGCTAGCAAAGTTCGCCACAATCGCCAAAACAAACAGCGGAACGAAGAATAGATTCTTCCACCCTTTTGCATGTACAACACGAAAACCAATCTCGTACGCGGCAAAAGCCAAAAACAGCGCCTCAATCGAGGAGATCAACCATAACGGGGCTGGTGACCAAAACAGAATACGAGGTGCTAACCACAAGCCGACTAGCGCCGCTAATCGATAATGCTTGGTGCCATTAACGCCCGTCCAGGTTTGCACTGCGGTTAACACAAACCCAACCACAATCGCCATCGAGAAACCAAACAGCATCTCATGCACGTGCCACCACAAGGCTGGGACATTAAGAATCTCAGGTTGGCCGTTTTGAAACATGTATACCCAAAGGGCGATGGCCAACACCGCATAAAGACTGCCAAGGAAGAAGAAGGGTCTAAAGCCCAAGCGCAGGTATGCAGGAATCGCATCTTCAACGCTTTTATCTGTGATATTTAACAAGCTCGCTCCTAATTTGATAAGCGTATCGCCCCTACTGACCAGAGATTAAAAGGCGATAGATTCACATATAACTTAGGTAATGCATGAAGCATTCCAAAATCATAAATACTTGTATTTACTGGATTTAAGAAACTAAACCATGCTCATTCATGTCATTTAAACACACAGCAAGATGTCAATATGACTTGTTAATGTCTAAAAGTAATATGCTGACTTTTGTTGGTATCCCCAATATAGTAGGAAAGGCTTTCAACAATAAACAGACAAGGATAGCGATGTATATTTTTGGCTACGGCAGTTTAATCAACTCCTCTTCACGACAACTCACCGGACAGACCGGAAAAGCAATCCCAGCGATCGTCGATGGTTTAGTCAGACACTGGAGTAAAATCGATGACAGCTATGTGCTTTCACCTTTGATCGTAAACAAGGGACAAGGTCAGGTTAATGGTGTGCTGCTTGAGGTGGATGATGCGGCACTGGCCGAGTTCGATCGTCGCGAACGCGGTTATCACAGGATTGAGCTCAACCCCGATCAAATCGACGCCCACCAAGGCTTTGATCCTTCACAGACGATCTGGGTTTACATAAAAGATGAAATTGAAGCGCCTTGCAGCAACAGTCCGATCGTTCAAACCTATGTCGATACGGTTATCGCTGGCTGCTTAGAGATATCAGAGAGTTTTGCCGCGCATTTTGTACAACACACTCAGGGCTGGCAACACCCTATGATTAATGATCGCCATCAGCCTAAGTATGGCAACCTCGCAGGCGTGTCTGAGCACCACCACAGCATCATTGATGACCTACTTCTAGTGGTGCGCAGCTCGTAAATAACTAAACGATGCGAACCCCTGCTGGCATCATACGCTCTGGTGTCAGCAATACACTCTCTGATTCGTCTTCTGTTTCAGCACACAGCAACATACATTCTGATGTGTGTCCACGCATCTTGGCCTTCGCCAAATTACACAGCACCACCACTTGTTTGCCCATCAGCTCTTCTTCAGTGTAGTAAGGCACTAAGCTCGTAACCGTTTGTAGCGTCTTTTCACCGACATCAATTTGAACAATGTATAGCTTGTCTGCGTTCTCATGGCGAGCAACCTCAATGATCTTACCCACACGCATCTCTAACTTAGCAAAATCGCCGTACGCAATCGTATCCATATTTACTCCCTTATTATTGATGAATTAATTTTTTTACTAAATTTAAGTAAAGTGTAAACATTTACACTAGCACTAAAGCTAATAATTACAAGCGGTAAAGATCTCAATATTGGAAGTAAAAGATAACTTTGATTGCCATACTATCAGCGACAGTGTTAAATAAGAGCGGTACTGAGTAGAGGTAGAAAATGGCGACAATTAAAGACGTAGCAAAGGAAGCTGGAGTATCGGTTGCAACGGTTTCTCGTGTAATCAATAAATCCCCGAAGGCAAGTGCAAGCTCAATTGAGTCGGTGACGCTGGCAATGAAAAAGTTGGGCTACCGCCCCAATGCCAATGCTCGTGCGTTAGTGAGTCAAAGCACCAATACCGTTGGTGTTCTGGTGGGTGATATCTCAGACCCTTTCTTCGGCACTCTCGTGAAGTCGGTCGACAATGTTGCGCGTGAAAACGGCAAACACATTCTAGTCGGTAATGGCTCTCACGATCGTGAAGAAGAGAAGCAAGCCATTGAACTCTTAATCAACAACCGCTGTGAGTCTTTGGTCATTCATTCAAAAGGACTGACCGATGAAGAGCTGATCGCCTACGCTAAAGAGGTGAAAGGCTTAGTGGTGATAAATCGCTATATCCCTGAGATCGGTGAACGCTGCATCTACTTAGACAACCAGAAAGGCGCCTACCTTGCCACTGAATACCTGATCCGTCACGGACACCGCAACATCGCGTGTATTGCTTCATCGATCAACATTGAAGATGCACAAGAGCGTATCCAAGGCTATAGTGACGCACTCAACGACTACAACATTGAACTGCCAGAAAGCTATATTGAAAGCTCGCAGCCAAGCAGTGAGGGTGGCGAATATGCCATGACGAACCTGCTGACCAAATCACTGCCTATTACTGGTATCGTCGCTTATAACGACTACATGGCTGCAGGTGCACTCTCTGTGTTGGATGAAAACGGCATTCAAGCACCGGACCAAATCTCTATGGTTGGATTTGATGACGGTCTAATTGCCCGCTACGTGTCCCCAAAGTTGACCACCATTCGCTATCCAATCCAAATGATGGCAGAGAAAGCGACACGTCTCGCACTGCAACTTGCTAAGCAAGAAATCACCAGCTCTGAGACGATGATGTTCTCTCCGACCTTGGTTCGCCGCAACTCCGTCACTAAGCTCAACTAATACCAAGACCGGCTAGTACCAAGAGCAACGAATACCAAGATTAACCAGCGAGGTCAGTGAATCAGCTGCGCTCGCTTCGAATCACCCTATTCCCCTATCGAACAAATGAAAAAAAGCCCTAGCGAAAAACGTCCGCTAGGGCTTTGTTACCATACTCTCACTAATGTATCCGTACCTTAGTCATTCCCTTATCAGCGAGATTTATACCAATAAGGTTCACCAAAACTTTTGAGCCGAGTGGGTCAGTCTGATTAATCCCCCGAAAATTCAAACTGGTAGCAAGTTTGATGGCGGTACTCTTGTTCAGGTCTAAGAATACAGCTCTCTTGCTTCCACTCTGGGTGGTTTGGCGAGTCCGGTAAAAACTGTGTTTCCAACGCGACACCTGCATAATCTTGGTAGCTTGTCCCTGAACGGTTTGGCGTTCCTGCCAACCAATTTCCAGTATACAGCTGCATTGCAGGCTTGGTCGTAAACACTTTTAAAGTCACCAGTGCGTCTGGAGAAGTCACCGTTGCGGCACACTTTCCAGCTCGGCACTCTTCTGCCAATAGAAATGAATGGTCATAGCCTTTGGCATTCTTTTGTTGCTCATCTCCCAGTAAACGCTCTGAGATCATCATAGGCCGATTGAAATCGAAGCTGGTCGATTTTACTGATTTAAGCCCATCGAGTGGGATCCCAGATTTGTCTGTCGGCAGGTATTGTGACGCATTAATGCTAACAATATGCGACAAACAATCTTGCTCCAACTCAGCGCCCAATAGGTTGAAATAGGCGTGGTTGGTGAGGTTAACCACGGTGTCTTTATCCGTCTTGGCAAAGTAGTCGATGGATACGCGGTTATCGTCGGTCAGTTGATAACGCACAGAGACCTTGAGTGTCCCCGGAAAGCCTTGGTCTCCGTCTTGCGAGGTTAAACCAAACTCTACTGAGCTGTCAGTTTGCTCCAGTATTTGCCAACGACGCTTATCAAAACCATTAGGGCCGCCATGCAAGGTATTGCCCGCTTGATTGACCTCAAGTTTATGGTTGATGCCATCAATCTTGAAACGCCCTCTCGCAATACGGTTAGCATAACGCCCTACGGTTGTACCCATATAACTGGCTTGCTTATCGAAGCTCTCCATTGAGTTGACACCCAATAGCACCTCTCTTTGACTTCCTTTGACTGGCAGAATACAGCTCAACCAAGTCGCGCCAATATCCATCAATGTCACTTCCATGCCGTGCTGATTTGACAGCGTGACTAACTTGGCGGTTTGCCCGTCGTAAGCCGCTGTTTGAGCCATTGATTGATGCAAACTTTGCGCGTGTGTCATCCTACATTCCTTCCTAGTGCCAGCAAAAAGCCCTTGCCCTCAAGCAAAGGCTTTACTATTTGGCCTACCATGATCTTTTTGCTTGGTAAGCCTGTAATCAAAGGGTTAGATTACTTCAACTAAGCCTGCACCGTCTTTTGCTTGGCACACATAAATCGATTCTTTTAGGCCAGTCGCCGCTTGGTATTTCTGTTCAACCGTCGCTTTAATCTCGTCAACCAGTGTTGGTGGAACTAATGCCACGATACAGCCACCAAAACCGCCACCGGTCATGCGTACGCCACCTTGGTCGCCAATCACCTCTTTGACCATATCCACCAGCGTGTCGATCTCTTTTACCGTGATTTCAAAGTCGTCGCGCATGGATGCGTGAGACTCCGCCATCAATTCGCCCATACGCTTCATATCATGATTACGCAGTGCAACTGCCGCTTCTTCAGTACGGTCGTTTTCAGTGATGACGTGGCGAGCACGTTTAGCCACCATCTCATCCAGCTCATCGACTTTAGTATTGAATTGTTCAATTGTTACATCACGTAGTGCAGGCACACCAAAAATACGCGCCGCTTCCTCACACTGCTCACGACGAGTGTTGTATTCACTGTCGACCAGACCACGCTTCTTGTTAGAGTTGATGATCACCACCGCCATATCTTCAGGCATTGAAACAGGCGTTGTTTCTAGACTACGACAATCCAACAGCATCGCATGATTCGCTTGGCCTTCTGCTGAGATCATTTGGTCCATGATGCCGCAGTTACAACCAACAAACTCGTTCTCAGCTTGCTGGCCGTTCAATGCGATCTCTGCTTGGGTGATCTCTAGGTTGTAAAGCACTTTAAAGGTTTGACCAATAACCACTTCTAAAGCCGCCGAAGAGCTTAACCCTGCACCTTGAGGCACATTACCTGTTACCGAGATATCAGCACCATTGAACTCATAGCCACGACCTTTCAAGCACTTCACTACTCCACGAATGTAGTTCGCCCACATCTTGTCTTGTTGGAAGGTGATCTCTTGTGTCAGATCGAACTCGTCAACCGCATCGCCGTAATCCACCGACACCACTCGAACGATGTTATCGTCACGCTTCGCAGCCGCTACTACGGTTTGGTAGTTAATGGCACACGGTAGGACAAAACCATCATTGTAGTCGGTATGTTCACCAATTAGGTTAACGCGACCCGGCGCTTGGATGATGTGAGTCGGTGCGTAGTTCAGTACCGAAGTAAAAGACGCTTTTGCGTTTTGGATTAGATCAGACATAAGTAAACTCTCTGCTTAAACTCTTTATTCAATTGGTTATGGCCCCTTATTGGCACCACTTTAATTCTGTTCGATTCCCTATCACGTTTATCCCTCTCAGTTGGGAATGACAACATCAGCTTTTTAGCTTGCAGACTCCTAGGCATTTCACTTCCTAGGCCCCTCACTCGTTGTCATTCCAGAATCGAGGCACGAGATATCTGGAATCTCTTTTTATGATGAAACTAGCGATTACTGCTCTTTGTAGTGCACGTCGCTCAAGTCACGTAGACGCTGCGCGGCTTGCTCTGCCGTCAGGTCACGTTGCGATTCTGCCAGCATTTCATAACCCACCATGAACTTGCGTACCGATGCGCTACGCAATAGTGGTGGATAGAACAGTGCGTGTAGCTGCCAATGATCAATGTCGGTCCCCTCTTCGAAGAATGGCGCATAGTGCCAGCCCATCGAGTATGGGAATGAACATTGGAACAGATTGTCGTAGCGGCTTGTTAGCTTCTTAATCGCAACCGCCAAATCATCACGTTGCTCGTCAGTCAGTTCGCTCATACGACGAATGTGTGTCTTTGGCAGCAACATAGTTTCGAACGGCCACGCTGCCCAGTAAGGTACAACGGCAATCCAATGTTCCGTTTCAACCACAGTGCGAGAGCCGTCTTTCATTTCAGCTTCAACGTAGTCTACTAATAGGTTTGAACCTTGTTGTTCGAAGTACTCTTTTAGAAGCTTCTCTTTACGCTCGATCTCATTTGGCAGAAAGCTGTTCGCCCAGATCTGACCGTGAGGGTGCGGCTGAGAACAGCCCATGGTCTCGCCTTTGTTCTCAAACGCTTGAACCCATAGGTAATCTTTACCTAGCTCTTCAATCTGTTCGTTCCAAGTATCAATCACGCCGCGAATCTTGTTTACCGGCAACTCTGGCAATGTCTTGCTGTGATCCGGTGAGAAACAGATCACGCGGCTCAACCCTCGAACACCTTGAGTCTTAAATAGAGGGTTATCAGACTCTGGAGCATCAGGTGAGTCAGGCATCAACGCCGCGAAATCATTACTGAAGACATAAGTGCCATCGTAATCAGGGTTCTCATCACCTGAGATGCGTGTGTTGGTCGGACAAAGGAAACACTCTTTGTCGTACGCTGGCAGTTGCTCGGTTGATGGCTTCTCATCTTGGCCGCTCCACGGACGCTTTGCGCGGTGTGGTGATACCAAGATCCACTGACCTGTTAATGGGTTATAACGACGGTGCGGGTGATCGACTGGGTTAAATTCAACTTTTGACATACTTACATTGCTCTTAATTTTTGTGTTCTTGGTGCATCGACCAAGATAAATAATTCTTCTACAAGGAGATTCCCTATCGCGCTCGTTCCTCGCTGTAGGGAATGACGTTTGAGTTCATCGCTTAAAACTCAGTGTCTAAACCTCTATGTTTAGCGTTTTTCCAGAGCTTTATGGTGCGGTGCATCAGCTAATAGCCTATAGCGCTCAATAACCTTTAACTCATCCGTCATTCCAGAATCGAGGTACGAGATATCTGGAATCTCTCTTTTCTAATCTCTTACCTCTGCATTCCCCAAAGAAGTTGGAGTTGCAGCTTTCAATTACATCAAGTTAGTAACCATTGGGGTTATTCGACTGCCACTTCCACGTATCCGCCGTCATTTCATCAACACTGCGTGTCGCCTTCCAACCTAGATCTCGCTCGGCTTTTTCAGTACTTGCCCAGCACTCGGCAATATCACCAGGGCGACGTGGACAGATTTCATAAGGGACTGGTTTGCCAGAGGCTTTTGCAAAGGCTTCTACCATCTCTAGAACACTTGAGCCTTTACCTGTGCCTAGATTGTAGATATGCAAACCCGCTTTCTCACCGACTGCTTTTAGTGCTGCAACGTGACCATCAGCCAAGTCCATTACGTGGATGTAATCACGAACGCCCGTGCCATCTAGAGTTGGGTAATCGTTACCAAATACCGCTAACTTCTCACGGCGACCGACGGCCACTTGAGCAATAAATGGCATTAAGTTGTTTGGGATGCCTTGCGGGTCTTCACCCATAGTGCCTGACGGGTGTGCACCAACCGGGTTGAAGTAGCGAAGCAGCGTTACGCTCCAATCATTTTCGGCGTTAAACAGATCGCTCAAACACTCCTCGACCATGTATTTACTGCGTCCGTAAGGGTTAGTTGTTGCACCCGTAGGAGAATCTTCAGTAATTGGCACAACCTCAGGGTCGCCATAAACCGTTGCTGAAGAGCTGAATACGATGCTTTTTACGCCCGCTTTTTTCATGCAACGAGCCAAAACCAAAGAGCCGTTGACGTTGTTGTCGTAGTATTCAAGAGGTTTAGCCACCGATTCACCCACGGCTTTTAAGCCCGCAAAATGAATCACAGCCTGAATGTTGTTTTCTGCGAACACACTATCGAGGAAAGATTCGTCGCGAATATCGCCAAGGTAAAAGGTTGGGCGTTGACCCGTTAATGCTTCGATTCTCTCAAGCACCAACTCTTTGCTGTTACACAAGTTATCAACGATGATCGGCTCCATACCTGCCTGCATCATTTGAATGCAAGTATGACTTCCGATGTACCCCATGCCGCCTGTAACCAGTACTTTCACAATCAACCTCTCTCTTAATCTTGATGACACTCAAGTGGAATATCCAAACTCAATAGCGTCGCGTTAATTAAATACTAGCAGTCAATTTGGAACTAATTCTGTGATCAAAACCACGAAGTGTAAACGTTTACACAAAGTTTCACAGATAGGTAACCGAGAGAAAGGCGTGAGAAATGAATGATTGGCAACCTAATTCATTGAATTTAAATAAGATAATTATGAATAGTGAAATTTGCGATATGCACTAAGAGTTCTGAACTTATTTTACTAAAAGTTAATGCAATGACTTCCAGTTTCATTACAATAGACGTTGCAGAATTAGAGAGGTGCACTGGTTTTTTCGCTCATCTATGTTTAGAGCCGCCCAGTGTTCCAATAACAGGAAGTGAGTATGGCAACGTTAAAAGATATCGCGACTGAAGCAAATGTATCATTGGCGACGGTTTCAAGGGTCCTTAATGAAGATCCAACATTGAGTGTTAAGGAAGAGACCAAAAGGCGTATCTTTGAAATTGCAGAAAAGCTGGAGTACAAAACCAGCAGCTCACGTAAAACGGTTAGCAGTAAAAAGCAGCACCATCACTTTCTTGCTCTGTACAATTACAAGCAAGAAGCTGAGGTAAACGATCCGTACTACCTATCTATTCGCCACGGTATTGAAACCCAGTGTGAGAAGATGGATATAGAGCTAACCAACTGTTATGAAAGTAAAATACAGTCTAGCACTAGCCCTATCACAGGTATTCTTCTGGTTGGTAGAATGTCTCCAGAAGTCATTGAACAAGCGAAAAAGCTCACTGATAACATCTGTTATGTAGACTTTACTGATCACTCAGAACCGTATGACTCCGTTGATATCGACCTAGCTCGAATAAGTAAAGAGATCACTAACTTCTTTATTGACCAAGGCTACGACCGCATCGGCTTTATCGGCGGCCAAGATGACGTAAATACACCGGATATTCGTGAAGTCGCTTTCGCAGAGTACGGCCTTTTGAAACAAGTGGTAAGCGAACAAGATATCTATCGTGGGGATTTCTCAAGCTTGTCGGGTTATAAGTTAGCGAAGCAAATGTTAGAAACTGGCGACTATCCAAAAGCGATGTTCATTGCTTCAGATTCCATCGCAATTGGCGTATTACGTGCTATTCATGAGCATGGATTGAACATTCCAGAAGATATCGCTCTGATCAGTGTCAATGATATCCCAACGGCTAAGTTTACTTTCCCATCTTTATCGACGGTTCGTATTCACTCTGAACTGATGGGAATTCAAGGCGTTAACTTGCTGGTCGAGAAATCGAGAGACGGACGAGCGATCCCACTGCGTGTCTACGTGCCGAGCAAGCTAAAGCTCAGAGATACAACAAAATAGCTTAATATTCAAAAAGATAAACAAAGCCACCGCTAAAAACCGGTGGCTTTTTTGGTTCTATGGCTCCCAAAACCACGCTTACCTAAACCGATCCTGCCTGACGCTATTTTCACCACATAGCATTCTTTTAGACGGATCACACCGCACGACGAAAAGCCCTCAAAAAATGTGATGAAGTTAAAGTAAAACGTTTTCACCAATTTCATTTAGTAAAACTTTTACTAATAATTACCTCAGTCCAAAAAATACTCGTATTCACTACGACCCAATTACGCATAAGAACGTCGGCTAGCATTCAAATAGGCCGAGAGAGAGGCAACGTGAACAACTGGGAAAACTTCCTGAACTTACATGAGAACCGTATGGCACCACGTGCTTACTTCTTCTCATACGCATCAGAAAAAACAGCTAAGACATTTCAACGTGAATTAAGCAGCCACTTCCAACTATTAAGTGGTCAATGGAATTTCAGCTACTTCACCAACCCGTTACTGGTTCCTGAAGAGTTTTACTCTCAAGAGATGAGCGATTGGGGCCATATTACGGTACCAAACATGTGGCAGATGGAAGGCCACGGCGATCTTCAATACACAGATGAAGGTTTCCCATTCCCAATTGATGTGCCTTTTGTACCGTCAGACAACCCAACTGGCGCATATCAACGTTCGTTCTTCCTTGGCGACAGCTGGAACGACAAACAGACCATCATCAAGTTTGATGGTGTAGAGACCTACTTCGAAGTTTACGTAAACGGTGACTATGTTGGTTTCAGCAAGGGCAGCCGACTGACCGCTGAATTCGATATCTCTAGCCACGTAAAAGCAGGCAACAACCTACTTTCTATTCGTGTGATGCAGTGGGCAGACTCCACCTACATTGAAGACCAAGACATGTGGTGGACAGGCGGTATCTTCCGTGATGTTTACCTTGTTGGTAAAGAACAACTTCATGTTCAAGACCTAACGGTTCGCACTGATTTCGACGACGCTTACCAAAGCGCTACTCTTTCGTGCAACGTTGCTCTAGAAAACCTAGCAGCAGCGACAAACGCAACCCTTGAGTACGCATTGCTTGATGGCAGCCAAGTTATCTCCCAAGGCTCTGTAGATAACTTAACGGTTCCTAACCAGCAGACTGGCGGCAATGCGAACACTCAATTCTCTATCGATGTCGTGAACCCTGTTCAATGGAACGCTGAAAACCCATACCTTTACCAATTGCTGCTGACGCTAAAAGATGCAGACGGCAAAGTGCTAGAAGTGATTCCACAACGCGTTGGTTTCCGTGACATTAAAGTTCGCGATGGTCTGTTCTACATCAACAACAAATACGTGATGCTGCACGGCGTAAACCGTCATGACAACGACCACCTAAAAGGTCGCGCGGTTGGCATGGATCGCGTTGAGAAAGACCTAGTATTGATGAAGCAACACAACATAAACTCAGTACGTACCGCGCACTACCCGAACGACCCTCGCTTCTACGAGCTATGCGATATCTACGGCCTATTTGTTATGGGCGAAACCGATGTCGAAACACACGGCTTTGCTAACGTTGGCGACTTAAGCCGCATCACTAACGATGCAGCATGGGAAGCTGTGTTTGTTGAGCGTATCGAACGTCATATCCATGCTCAGAAGAACCACCCTTCTATCATCATGTGGTCACTAGGCAACGAGTCAGGCTACGGCTGCAACATCCGCGCTATGTACGATGCGGCAAAAGCGATTGATGACACCCGCTTGGTTCACTATGAAGAAGACCGTGATGCTGAAGTGGTTGATGTTATCTCTACCATGTACTCACGTGCTCAGCTAATGAATGCCTTCGGCGAGTACCCACACGAAAAACCACGCATTATCTGCGAATACGCACACGCAATGGGTAACGGCCCAGGTGGCTTAACCGAATACCAAAACGTGTTCTACAAGCACGATGCAATTCAAGGTCACTACGTTTGGGAGTGGTGTGATCACGGCATCTTAGCTCGTGATGAAGCGGGTACTGAGTTTTACAAATATGGCGGTGACTACGGTGACTACCCGAACAACTACAACTTCTGCATGGACGGTTTGATCTACCCAGACCAAACACCGGGCCCAGGCTTAAAAGAGTACAAACAGGTTATTGCACCAGTGAAGATCCGCGACTTCAATTCTGAAGACGGCACATTCACCGTTGATAACAAGCTGTGGTTCTCAAATATTGATGACTACACCATCACTGCAGAAGTTCGCGCTGAAGGCGAAACCATTGCAGTACAACACATCAAGGTTGAAGAGTTGGCTGAAAACTCTAGCCGCGAACTGACACTTAACTTGCCACAGCTTGATGAGCGCGAAGTGTTTGTGAACTTTACTGTGCGCAAAGATTCTCGCACGCCTTACAGCGAAGCGAACCACGACATTGCGGTGTACCAGTTCCAAGTGAAAGAGAACACAGCACAGCTAGAAGCCTTCATCAACAACAATGCAACGGCACTGAATGTTGAAGAATCTCGTCTCGCCTATCTAATCAAAGGTCATAACTTCGCACTGAACTTCTCGAAAGTGAACGGCAAGCTGACGTCATGGTTGGTCAATGGCGAAGAGATGATTAAGTCAGAACCACGAATCAACTTCTTCAAGCCAATGATCGATAACCATAAGCAAGAGCACGATGGTTACTGGGAGCCAGCACACCTACAGATCATGCAAGAGCACTTCCGCACGCTGAAGGTGGAAGAGAACAACGGCAAGGTAGAGATCACGACCACCAGCATCATTGCTCCACCTGTATTTGATTTCGGTATGCGTTGTGAATACCGCTACCAAGTTAATGCTGAAGGCCAATTGAACGTTGAGCTAAGCGGCGAACGTTACGGTGAGTACCCGCATGTGATTCCTGTGATTGGTTTTGATATGGGCATCAATGGCGACTTCGACCAAGTTCAATACTACGGCCGCGGCCCTGAAGAGAACTACCAAGACAGCAAGCAAGCCAACATGATTGATGTGTACCAATCAACCGTCGCAGACATGTTCGAGAACTACCCGTTCCCACAAAACAATGGCAATCGTCAGCATGTTCGTTGGGCTGCGCTTTCAAGCCGTGCGGGTAATGGTATTGCAGTAAAACCGCAGCAAGAAATCAACTTCAGCGCATGGTTCTACACCAACCAAAACCTGCACCAAGCACAACACACCATTGAGCTAGAGAAAAGCGGTTACATCACGCTAAACCTAGATCACCAAGTAATGGGCTTAGGCTCCAACTCTTGGGGCAGCGAAGTGCTCGACTCTTACCGCGTGTATATGGATGAGTTCCGCTACGGCTTAACTCTGATTCCATTCCAAGCAGGCGATTGCGACGCGCAGCACCTAATCAATCACAACTTTGGCGATGAGTTTTTTACGGTCAATGCACCACAAGCTCAACCACAACTGAACGAGGCATAAACGATGATCGTTTTAGAGAACTTAGAACAATTTAAAGTCGTCTACCGTGATGGTCGTAAATGGCAACGCTGTGTAGAAGCGATTGAAAACATCGGCAACATCAAAGATGGCGTGATGTATTCAATTGGTGATTCACTGGCTTACATGATTGAAGACGGCGTGGCTCGCAATACAGAAAACTTCACCGGTAATCGTCGTTACTTCGATGTGCACTACTACCTAGAAGGCCGTGAAACGGTCGAGTTCGCAGCGAAATCAGAGCTAGAGCAGATACAAGCTTACAGCGATGAAACCGACCGCGAACACCTAATGGGTAACGGTGAAACTCGTGAGCTAGTTGAAGGCCAAGTGGCGATCTTTGACAACAACCAAGCTTACCGCTTCCACGGTGATAGCCGAGTTCGCAAAGTGGTATTGAAAGTGACTATTGAAGACGGTTACTTCCTCAACAAATAACAACAACCCTATCTATTCGCAGAGTGAGCCTTGCCGTTCAAGGCTCACTGAATAATTAACTCTCTAAGTCACCGAATAAAGACTTAGGACCATAACTACTATAATTACGTGATTCCCGGAGGACACTACTATGTCTGAATCTGTACGCGGAAAGTTAGGCAAATTTGCCCTACTCTCCATGACATTTGCAGCGGTATTTAACGTTCGCAACATCGTAAACAACAATATCGAATTGGGACTAAGTTCTGCCCCTATCTTTTTGCTTGCGACCCTTATCTA
Source organism: Vibrio sp. D404a (assembly GCF_030248535.1). Taxonomy (GTDB): domain Bacteria; phylum Pseudomonadota; class Gammaproteobacteria; order Enterobacterales; family Vibrionaceae; genus Vibrio. The sequence goes on from NZ_JAHGAJ010000024.1 coordinate 140,543, forward strand.
CTTCATCCCGTTCGTGTTCATCATTGCCGAATTCGTTTCAGCAAATAAAAACTCTGAGTCAGGTATGTATGACTGGCTGAAAAAGCCACTCGGAACCAAAGCCGCTTACCTAGGTTCATTCCTATACTGGTTCGTAAACCTGTTCTGGTTTGTATCTCTACTACCAAACGTCATTGCTTACGCATCTTACGCGATGTTGGGCTACGAATACGCCTTCTCTCCACTAGTGACTTCGGTGATCTCGATTGTTCTATTTGCCGCTGCAACCCACATCTCGACTAAGGGGGCCACTTGGCTAGGTAAGATCTCTGAAATCGTGGCTTACGGTGTATTCGCACTATTCGCAATCTACGTTATCGGTGCACTAATGGCGCTAGGCGGCGACCACGTACCAGCTGAACCAATCACGCTTCAAGCTATGTCCCCGACCATTAACTGGGCAACGCTAGGCATTATGTGTTGGATCTTCCAAGCAGCTGGCGGTGCAGAAACGGCGGCAGCTTACTTAAACGATGTAAAAGGTGGCCACAAGTCATTCATCAAGGTGATCATTGGTGCAGGTATCGCTATCGGTTCAATGTACGCTGTCGGCTCACTGCTAGTAAACGTGTTCGTTGCTCGTGAAGACCTAACCTATGCGGGTGGTATGGTTGAAATCTTCACAGGCATGGCTCAGTTCTTCAGCATCTCAGAATCTCTAGTTGGTCGCTTCGTTGGTATCGTTCTATTCGTTGCTATGTTTGGCTCAATGATGATGTGGACAGCAGCACCGGTGAAAATCCACTTCTCTGAAATTCCAAAAGGCGTTTACGGTGAGAAAACGACAGAGCTAAACGAACATGGTGTTCCAGTCCGTGCAGCATGGTGGCAGTTTGCGTTCGTATTCGTGATGCTTGTGGTTAACGGCTTCGGCTCGGAATCAGTACAAGACATGATGAACACTGCAATCAACCTAACAGCTGGTACCGCAATGCTACCGCCTATCTTCATCATGGTGGCGTACTTTGTGTTCCGCTTGAAGCATGACGACACACCGCGTGATTTCCGTATGGGTACTCGCACTCAAGGTATGGCTGTGGTTTCAGTTCTGATTACTATCTTCGTTGTGAGCATGACAGCGTCAGCCTTCCCAACAGGTGTAGACCTAGTTCAAGCCTTCTTCATCAACGTATTTATGACAGCGGTATTCTCTGGCATTGCATGGTGGTGGATCTCTCGCTTTGAAAAGAAGCAAGCAGGTAAAGAAGCTAAGCTAGAAACGGCTAAGCAGTCGTAACCAGAGTTAACCTTCAGTATTTATAAAAAAGCGCCTAATACGGCGCTTTTTCTATTTAAATCAACACATTAAAGTCCAACCACCAATAATAAAAACGCCATTCCGTCAAGTGTAAACCTCTCATAAACACCGATAAATCGCTAAATAAAACAGCTACAAAAACCAAGGTAAAATATTAACTAAATATATTTACTCAAGCTCACATATTTGACTAATTTCAGTTAACTTATTGGCGTCTAATCTTTAATCTTCTTGTTGAAGAGATAGCCACTTCTACACCATAAAAACGACACAAAGCCCCTACAAGCCTTTTAAATAGTCGAAATGTAGATGTTCAACTCTTCCATCCTCTTCTTTGTTAAATATTGACTTCAGCAAGTAATAAATTTACTTAAAGAATCATAAACACAGAGAAGACCGATCGTAAAAATAACAACAATAATCGCTCTCCCCCTTCTTTAAGAAAGGTAGTTAGCAAACCAACACAATAATGAAAACGCGGTCTAGATTTTCCTCTCTAGAACCAAGTACTAACGATCATCAACGTGATTCACCGGAGAACATCATGTCCGATAATAAACGCAGTACGATAGGCAAGTTTGCCCTACTGTCTATGACCTTCGCGGCGGTTTATAGCTTTAACAACATCATTAATAACAACATCGAAATCGGCCTCTCTTCGGCTCCGATGTTCTTTTTAGCAACCATCTTTTATTTTGTTCCTTTCTGTTTGATTGTTGCTGAGTTCGTATCCCTGAATAAAGACTCAGAAGCAGGTGTTTACTCCTGGGTTAAAAGCTCTCTTGGCGGTCGCTGGGCGTTTATTTCAGCTTACACATACTGGTTTGTTAACCTATTCTTCTTCACGTCTCTGCTGCCTAGAATCATCGCTTACGCGTCGTATGCTTTCTTAGGTTTCGAGTACATCTTCACGCCAATGACCACTGCGATCTTGAGTACTATTTTGTTTGCGGTCGCGACGCACATCTCTAACAACGGCGCGAAACTGTTAGGTCCTATCACCTCATTAACTTCGTCACTGATGCTACTACTAACCATGTCTTACATTCTGCTATCAGGCGGTGCGTTGATCGGTGGTATCGAGCCAGCTGACCCAATCACCATTGAAGCAATGACGCCAAGCTTTAACTGGGCATTCCTAGGCGTCATCACATGGATCTTCATGGCGGCTGGCGGCGCTGAATCGGTCGCAGTTTACGTAAACGACATCAAAGGCGGTCACAAGTCTTTCGTTAAGGTGATCATCATTGCGGGTATCTTTATTGGTGCGCTTTACTCGGTGGGTTCTATCCTGGCTAACGTATTCGTATCTCGTGAAGAGCTTAAGTTCACTGGTGGTTCAGTACAGGTTTTTGAAGGCTTAGCACTCTACTTCGGCTTACCTGAAATTCTTATGAACCGCTTTGTGGGCATCGTTTCTTTCACTGCGATGTTAGGCTCTCTACTGATGTGGACAGCAACTCCGGTTAAGATTTTCTTCTCTGAGATCCCCAAAGGTATCTTCGGCGAGAAGACAGTCGCTCTAAACAAACAAGGCGTACCGGAGCGTGCAGCTTGGGTTCAATTCTTCATCGTGATTCCATTGATGTTCATCCCGACGCTAGCGTCTGACACAGTGCAAGATTTAATGAGCACTATCATCAACATGACTGCAGCAGCTTCTATGCTACCGCCACTGTTCATCATGATTGCGTACCTGCACCTACGCCTGAAACTCGATCACCTACCACGTGACTTCCGCATGGGTTCTCGCCCCGTTGGTATCGCTGCAGTGTCAATTCTTATTGGTATCTTTACGGTGGGCTTCTTTGCATCAACCTTCCCAACAGGTGCTGACATCATGACCATCATTTTCTACAACGTCGGCGGCATTGTTATCTTCCTTGGCTACGCTTGGTGGAAATACGGTCAATACGAGAAAAGCCTTTCTGCAGAAGAGAAAAAGCTAGAAGCAAGGCCTGAACCTGCAAACGCCTAAGGCATTGGTATCTGATTAACAGATAACAATTCAGACTAAGGATTTTCATCAAAGACACTCAACTAACCGTGAGTGTCTTTTTTCTTATATTTTGTTCTATTTTTCATTCACTTAATAGATACAACCCAGCGCTATCATCTGTTTGTACGTTCAACTAAAACTCGGAACAAAACGAAGGTAAATATTTTACTAAAACAGATCACACTTTCGAGTTAAAGGGATTTTAAACAACACATTTATCAGTAATATCAGTCGGGAGAACGCGAGTAACCTGACCACTACGCCTTGAGAGCACCCCACATTAGAAGTCAGAACTGCTTACGATTCTTCATTTACTAACCCGACACAGAAGTGAACAAAATGAAAAGTAGTTTTACTAAAACCACTCTTATCGCTAGTTGTGTTCTTGCTGCGTTATCAACCCAAGCTTACGCACAAGAAAGCGCTGCTAACCACAGCGACACTCAGCCCCCTAAAACAGAAACTGAAACCCTATTTAACTTCTATGGTGAGCTTGGCCTTGGTGGTCATGTTGCCCTAGAAGGTGACGACAAGGGCCGCTACGCCGACGGCACTTACATTGAAGCTGGCTTGGCTATCGAGCATGGCAATTGGTTTGGTCTTGCTTACATGGAAGGCTGGACAGTCCAAGCCGATGACGAAGGTAATGCATGGGCTACAGGTCATGGTTGGGGCGGCTTCGAAGGTGGTTTTAACCGCTTTTATGCTGGTTATCGCACTGATGCAAAAACAGAATTTATTGTCGGTCGCATGGACTCATCTCTGGATGACGTCCAATGGTGGGGTGACCCAACCGTAGAGTACGGCTACGCGATCTCAAACACTCGTGACGTACACGTGGGTGTGAAGATACAAAACCTAGAAGGCAAGCTGCGCTACAGCGTTTCCTTCGCTCCAGAGTCTGACTTCTCTGAAGACGATGCGCTGATTCACTTTGGTAAATACGACAACTTCGCAGACCAATGGAAAGACAAAAACGCCATGGTCAACGGTTATGTCCAATACGATCTGACTGACGACCTAACCCTAATGGGTGGCGGTGAAGTTCGTAATAACGACGGTGGCGAACTTCTACTATTAGGTGCTGAGTACAAGAACTTTGCTACGCGCGTTTGGCACGACACTGACAAAGGCAATCAAGAGTCTTTCGGCAGTGAGTCTGGTATTCAAACCAGCGCTTGGTACGAAGCCGCACAAGGTGTTTACCTATCAGCAGCCTACAACTACGCTAACTTTGATGGTGATAACGGCGAAAAAGAGATCACTTCTTACATCAACGCAGGTGTTTGGTACGAATACGGAAACGGTGCATTTGCGACCGCTTTCGATAGCCGCTTTGGCGTAGGTAGCGACACTGAAATTGGCGACGCACAAGTGTTCGCAATGCAATACTTCTACTGGTAATAACAGGAAATCACTATGAAACTGAACAAATCATTCGCAGCTATCGCTATTGGCGCAGCACTTGTTGTTACTGGTTGCGCATCAAATACAGGCTCTGAAGAGCTTCAAGCAAATCAATTTAAAAACGTTATCGACCGCACTGGCTCACCAGAATACATGCGAGACTATGATTTCGATGACCATCAACGCTTTAACCCTTTCTTCGACCTAGGCGCATGGCACGGTCACTTGTTACCAGACACGGCTGAAGGCATGGGTGGCTTCCCGGGAACTGCGCTGCTTACTGAAGAATACATTAACTTCATGGCTGATAACTTTGACCGCCTAAGCGTGTTCAAAGATGGCAAAAAAGTCGAATTCACGATGGAAGCTTACAGCCTACCGGGCGCATTGATTCAGACGCTAAAGTCTGACGATGTTACTGTCGAGATGACGATGCGTTTTGCTTCTAACCGTACCTCTCTGCTGGAAACTAAAATCACCACTGACTCACCAGTTGAGTTAGTGTGGGACGGTGAACTGCTTGAAAAAACACACGCCAAAGAAAGCGTAGCACAAACCGATAAAACCATTGCCGAGACTTACCCTGACTACAATCGCCAAATCGTTGCAACGGACGATGGCCTAAAGGTCACTTTTGGCAAAGTGCGTTCAACGTGGGATCTACTGACTTCAGGCGAGTCTGAATACCAAGTTCATAAATCGATTCCAACCCAAACTAAGGTCGATGGCCTAACGTTTACTTCAACCGCAAGCATTGCAGAATCAACCACTATCTACACCACATACTCGCATGTGCTAACGGCAGACGAGGCGAAAGCGGAGCAGCCTGAAATCAAAAAGATCATGGCAAACCCTACCGACTTCTTAGCGGCATCGGAAGCGCGCTGGGAAGGTTACCTAGAGATGGGCTTAACCAACCCGGATGCGACGCCTGAGCAAGAGCGTGTTGCGGTAAAAGCGATGGAAACCCTAAACGGTAACTGGCGTGGTGCAGCCGGTGCGATGGAGTTTGACTCTGTGACACCTTCTGTAACGGCGCGTTGGTTCTCAGGCAACCAAACATGGCCGTGGGATACATGGAAACAAGCTTACGCGATGGCGCACTTCAACCCAGACGTAGCGAAAGACAACATCCGCGCAATGTTTGCCTACCAAATTCAAGCTGATGACCCTGTTCGCCCTTGGGATGAAGGCTACGTGCCAGATCTACTGGCTTACAACCTAAGCCCAGAGCGTGGCGGTGACGGTGGTAACTGGAACGAACGTAATACTAAGCCAAGCCTAGCAGCATGGGCGGTAATGGAAGTTTACAAGACCACCAGCGATGAAGCTTGGCTAGAAGAGATGTACCCAAAACTAGTGGCATACCACGACTGGTGGCTACGTAACCGCGATAACAACGGCAATGGCGTTCCAGAATACGGCGCAGCGCGTGACAAAGCACACAACACTCCAGAAGGCGAAATGTACTTCACTGTGGTTCGTGGTGACAAACACGAAACCGTTGTAGGTCAAGCAGCACTGGATAAAGTGATTGCAGAAGGTAACTATGACTACATCGAGAGCCCAGCTCAAACTGCGGCATCTTGGGAGTCAGGTCGTGATGATGCGGCAGCCTTTGGTTTCATCGATAAAGACCAGCTAGACGCCTACGTAGCCAACGGCGGAAAACGCAGTGATTGGGATGTTGAATTCGCCCAAAACCGCGCGGAAGACGGCACCCTGTTAGGCTACTCACTGCTACAAGAGTCCGTTGACCAAGCAAGCTACATGTACAGCGATAATAAGTACCTAGCGGAAATGGCTGACATTCTAGGCAAAGAAGCGGAAGCGAAAGAGTTCCGTGAAAAGGCTGAGCACCTATCGAACTACATCAACACCTGTATGTTCGATGAAGGCACGAACTTCTACTACGACATTCGTATTGAAGATAAGCCGTTAGCCAATGGCTGTGCTGGTAAACCGATTGTAGAACGTGGCAAAGGCCCTGAAGGTTGGTCACCACTGTTTAACGGTGCAGCAACCCAAGCACACGCGGATGCGGTGGTCTCTGTGATGAAAGACACCTCAGAGTTCAACACCTACGTACCACTGGGCACGGCAGCGCTATCTAACCCAGCATTCGGCCCAGATATTTACTGGCGTGGACGCGTATGGGTAGACCAGTTTTACTTCGGCCTGAAAGGCATGGACAGCTACGGTTACCGTGATGATGCGATTGAAATGGCAGGCGCTTTCTTCGACCACGCTGATGGCTTGGTACAAGACGGTCCTATCCGTGAGAACTACAACCCATTAAACGGTGAGCAGCAAGGTGCGCCAAACTTCTCTTGGAGTGCTGCTCACTTGTACATGCTTTACAACGATTTCTTTACTGACGCAGAGTAAGTCAAAGCTTTAACATCGTTCTAAAACCACTACAAAAACAAAGGCACCCAACATGATGTTGGGTGCCTTTTTCTTTGAATCAACTTTCAGTTCATTTAGGTTACTGTAGTATTTGGCCTACCATGTTCTTTTTACTCCACAAGCAGATCACCAAGCCTCTATGCATCAAAGAATCGAACCTGATAACGGTAGTGCTCTTGTGTTAATTTGAACTCATCATGCACACTTGGCGTCCATGAATCATCTCCACCAACCCCCATATGAAAGCCATCGACGTAAACAAACAACTGGTCTTGCTCGGTGAGATCACAAGTGTGTTTGGCCTGCACAAGTTGCTGCTGTCCAAAGCGGCTGACCGAAAAATGAAAATCGCCCTGTAATTTAAATCCGCCAATAACGGCCTCACGCACATCGCAACGCAACCCACAATCAGACGGGAAAATATAAGGAGTATGCATCTGCTCTATGTTCTGCTGATAGCGACCAATATGAGCCGAGCTTTTTCTGTCTGGGTAGTTTTCATGTGGCCCACGACCAAACCATGTCACCTCATTCGACGTCTCTTTTAGCGCAAAGGATAAACCAACACGTGGCAGAGATGGCAGACCTTTGGCGGCCTGAACATGCACATCGATAATCACTTCGCCATCAGAGAACAATTGATATTGCCAAGTCGACAACAGGCGTACTTGTCCTTCAACAACATGAGCAATTTTCGACGTCACCAATACCTTGTTTTCATGCGTGAAGAAGGAGAAATCAATGCACTCTGGCGTCAGAGAATCTAATCCCGCGGCTTGCCATCGCGCTATCCATGAGTTGGGATCAACGCGATTTGCTTCACTCACACCAATATCGTTATCCAGTGGCGCGCGATAGAAGTTATCACGAATGCCGCAGGCAAGCTGTTCAACGCCCTCTTTCAACCAGCTTTCAAGAGTACCCATTACACGGTCGAACTCAACGCGATACTGTGCGCCGATAATGATGAGGCTTTCAGCACTCTCGACGACCTGCGGTGGATGCTCAGAGGTATTATCGTCCAACACCAGTTGTGACGATGTCGGTAGGGTGAGTTGCTCGGTGGCTGTAACGTAACCTTTGCTTGCCCACTTAGTATCTTGATGTAATCTCACTTCTAGATTTAGGTGGTTGAGCGCATTGGCCTTTTGAGGAAGCACAATGCTGTCTAACTCAATCTGAATACTCGACTCTGGTTCTAACAACAGTTCAATGCTGCCACAACTTTGCTCTTCTCCTTCTTGAGTAATCGACCAATAAAGGGTTTCTTTATCACTTGAGCAAAAAAGGTTCTCGCTGCGCACTTCAATCACCAAAGGCTCAGGCGATATCAGAGCGAATTGATAAAACTGCTGCGCCTTTTTTACCTCGTTCAAGCTCGGGTGCAGGGTTCGGTCTGGGAACACCAATCCATTGATACAGAACTGACGGTCATTAATCTCATCACCAAAATCGCCACCATACCCCCAATAAGGCTTGCCTTTTGCGTCGGTTTTGGTGATGCCTTGATCAACCCAGTCCCAAATAAATCCGCCTTGCAGCCTTGGATTATCGCGAAAGGCTTGCCAGTATTTATCAAAGCTACCTAGGCTGTTGCCCATCGCGTGTGCGTACTCACATAAGATCAGCGGACGCTGCTCATTCGGCAATGCGATCGCTTTGCGAATTCCAACACGCGGCGTCACCTCTGGTTGATGAGCAACGACAGGTAAATCCCAATCCACTCGCGCATACATAGGGCACATAATATCGGTAGCTGCGGTATCCGCCCCACCTCCTTCATATTGAACAGGTCGAGTTGGGTCGCTCTGTTTAACCCACTGGTAGAGCGCATGATGGTTGCGCCCTATCCCTGACTCATTGCCAAGTGACCAAATGATCACACTAGGGTGATTCTTATCGCGTTCGACCAAGCGAGTCATGCGACGCATATAAGCATTGAGCCAAGAGGCATCGTCTGATAGGCGGCACATGGGTACTTGTCCGTGGGTCTCGATGTTTACTTCATCAACCAAGTACAACCCATATTCATCACACAGCTCATACCAAAGTGGATGATTCGGGTAATGGGCGGTTCGCACCGCGTTGAAGTTGTTTTGCTTGATGAGTTTAATGTCTTGAATCATTCCCTCACGAGTCATGGTATGCCCAAGTTCAGGGTGATGCTCGTGTCGATTCACCCCTCGAATTAGCAGCGGCTTACCATTAACTTTAAGCAGGCCATCGCTGATCTCAACGCTGCGAAAACCGACATCGTAAGCCTCACAGTCGAGCAGCTCGCCTTGTTCATTCTCTAACGAGATAACACAGCGATAGAGATAGGGAGATTCAGCACTCCATTTGTGGGGGTTAGCAACGGAATTCTGGCTGTATGCCACTTCCTGCCAAGGCCCTTTTTCATCGACATATCGTTGGCCAAAACCGACAACATCAGGTTCAATGACTTTCTGACCTTGCACATCATACAGTTCAATTTTTACCTGATGAGCATCACTACTCTCATCACTGTTTTTTGATATTTTCACATCAACACAGAGCTGCGCGTCGCGATAGGCAGCGTCTAATTGAGTTTCGATTTTTACGTCTTCGATCGCTGTCTTCGGCTTAGTGAGCAAGGTAACGTCGCGGAATATGCCGCTCAACCACCACATATCTTGGTCTTCAAGGTACGAGCCATCTGACCAGCGTAATACCATAACTGCTAACGAGTTTTCTCCCACTTTGACAAACGCCGATAGGTCAAACTCAGCTGGCAAACGGCTGTCTTGTGAATAGCCCACCCACTTGCCGTTACACCACAAATGAAAAGCAGAGTTGACGCCATCAAACACAATTCTGTGGGTATTCGTCAATGCTTGCTCTGTGCATTGAAAAGAGGTTCGATAAAGCCCTGTAGGGTTATCGCGAGGCACAAATGGCGGGGTATCTGCAAACGGATACTTCACATTGGTATAAATCGGTTTGTCATAGCCTTGCATCTGCCAATTACTCGGAACTTCCATCGAGTCCCAGGTTGCATCGTCAAAATGCTCTGCAACCATGGCTTCACTAACCAACTCTGGCGCATCAAACAGCTGAAACTTCCAGACCCCATTTAAAGATTTGGTATTCGAAATGGTTCGTGCAGCTGCATCTTCTCGAGAGGTATACGCCTTCAAAGGAGCATGCGCTTCCAGCACGTTGTGATGTGTAATGTGTTGATTTTCCCACTCACGAGCGGAGATGATTTGAGAGAAGCTTCTCATTAACTGTTCCTTGCGATAAACCGTTCAGAGTGTGTCATTGTCAATATGACTTAACTGCCTTTAACCAACAGCAGTGGCAGTGAGGTGAGTCGCACCATAAATACTATTGACGATGACACATACAGAGTGATGAAAACCGCAGCGACAATCGCTGCGGCTTGATCTCAATTACTTAAAGGCGCGTTTGCTTACCTTGTCTAGCTTCTTAAGAATCTTATCGATACGTTCAGGGTGAACCATAAACTCTTGGAAGCCTTTCATCCCCTCTTTTGCCATCGCCGGGTTGGTGTCGCGATCATAGAACTGTGCAGTACCATCACTCGCCGCTAACATCGCAACGCCTTTGTCTAAGAACGGATCTGACTTAGCTTTTGCTTTGTTGTTGGTTGGGATCTGCAGCAGCATCTCATTGATTAGCTGTTGGTTCTCAGCACGAGCGACAAACTCTAAGAACTTACGAGCATCAGCTTTGTTCTTCGCTTTTGATGGAATGTGCAGGGTATCCATTGGCGCATCTTCTGCCATTGGCACGCTTGGGTCGATGACTGGGAATTGGAAGAAATCCATCTTGCCATCAAGCTCCGCCGGGAAGTTTGGCGTAATGAAGTTACCCATTAAGTACATCGCTGCCTTACCGTTGTATAGGAAAGGTTGCGCTTCTTGCCAAGAGTAAGATGCATGGTTATCTAAGAAGTAGCCTGGCTCAACCAACTCAGCCCAGTTAGCGAATGTTTTCTTCACACGCTCATCGGAATAAGGCACCTTGCCATCCATCAATTGGATATGGAAATCTAAGCCATTGGTACGCATGTTGATGTAATCGAACCAGCCAGCAGCCGTCCACAGATACTTAGTACCGATGGTAAATGGTGTCACGCCGTTTTCTTTTAGTGTTGCTGACGCCGACTTTAACTCTTCCCAAGTTTTTGGTTCAGCAATACCGTACTGCTCAAAGATGTCTTTACGGTAGTAGATACCCCATTGGTAATACGTGTAAGGCACACCATATTGCTTGCCTTGCACCGTCATCGCCGGCGCCGCTGCTGCAAAGTCTTGCTTCATGTTGTTGTCTGCCCAGATGTCACTCACATCTTCAAACAAGCCACGATCAACAAACGCCTTCATACGGTTACCGGCATACCAGAACACCACATCCGGTGGCGAGGTCACCAACCAGTTACGAATCGTGGTTTTATACGACTCATGGTCATACAGGTTGTACTTAACCGTGATATCAGGATTCTCTTTTTCAAAGCGACTGATGATCTCACTCCAAGCCTCTTTTGGGGCTGGGTCAGAGGCATCTGAGTTGATGACTAAGGTTCCTGCGAACGCTGTAGTCGAGACGGAGGCAGCAAGCACTGCAGTTGCAGCGATATGTTTCACGTATTTCATATGTAGGTCCTTGTTATAGAGCGGGGCTCACTAAGTCCAATTTTTATTATTGTGCTGGGTAGAGTTATTCGTGCTTTAGTTACTCTCTGTGTATCCATTTAAAGTGGATTGTTTATATAACGGCTCCTACTTTGAGGAGCCCTCATTGATTGTTTAGCCTTTGGTCGCTCCCAAAGTCAGGCCGGCAATAAAGTGCTTCTGCATGGTAAAGAACAGAACAACCGGTGGAATAGCCGCAACTACAGCACCCGCTGACATGAACTGCCACGACGCCAACCACTGACCTTGAAGTGAACTTAAACCAGCAGTCACTGGACGCACTTCATCGCTTTGAACCAGAACCAAGGCCCAGAAGAAATCATTCCAGATAAAGGTAAACACTAAGACTGCAAGTGCAGCTAATGCAGGGCGAACCAGCGGCAGAACTACATGCCAAAATATTTTCCATTCACTGACCCCCTCTACACGCGCAGCTTCGATCAAGGCATCAGGTATACCGACGATAAAGTTACGCATAAACAGAGTACAAAAGCCGGCTTGAAAGGCGATATGGAAAAAGATCAGAGCCCAGTGTGTATCGTACAAACCTAGGTTAATCGTCAGGTCACGTACCGGGATCATCAGGATCTGGAAAGGTACAAAGTTACCCGCAATGAACATCGCGAAAATCCAGAGGTTGGCCTTGAAGTTGTATTTAGCTAACGCGTAACCTGCCAATGTGGAGAGAGCAACCGCTCCCGCTACCGCTGGTAAAGTGATGATCAAGCTATTGATTAGATACTGTCCCATCGATGTGGAGGTGAACACCTGAGTGTAGTTTTCAATAAACTGAATCTCGCTTGGCCAGCCCCAGTAGTTACCTTTGTTGATGTCTTCCATCGAACGAATCGAGGTCATCATCACTGCAATAAGAGGGAGCAGCCACATGACAATAGAGATGGGCAGAGCCACTCGATAACTGATATTGGTAAAGCGTCCTGCTTTTTGAATCGGTTGTGGATACATTATTTTTCACTCCTCAACATACGCCACAAGAAGTAAGCGATATAGATATCCATAATCAGGAATAGAACAACGGAAACCGCAGCGCCATAACCCATTCGGTAGTTAAAGATCGACTCTTCGTACATTTGATACGCCAGTACTGTAGAGCTTCCCCACGGGCCACCAGCGGTCATGGTTGCCACTAAGTCAAATGAACGCAGAGCGCCAATTACGGTGACTACCACGGCAATAAAAGTGGCAGGTCGCAATTGAGGTAGCACCACATACCACAGCATTCGCCACTTCTTGGCTCCATCCAGTCGTGCTGCTTCCAACTGTTCAGGGTCTAGGTTGTTCAAGCCCGTTAAGTACAAAATCATGCAGTAAGAGATTTGTGGCCACAGGCCTGCCACGATAATCCCGTAGGTAACGTAATCTTCATTGGCGAGAATGGAGATAGGCTCAAAACCAAGTGAACCTAAGACGATATTGAACAGGCCAAAGGATGGATCGTAAAACCAGGCAAACACTAAGCCCACAACCACTTGTGAGATAACAAATGGAAAGAAGAAGAGAGACTTAACAACACGGATGCCTTTCACTTGTTGGTTGAGAAAGAGGGCGATAGCCAGACCACAAGGTGGCGCAAGCATAAAGAAGATCAACCAAAGGAAGTTGTTAGTCAGTGAGGTGTAGAACGCATCGGAGTCAAATAGCTCACGATAGTTCTCTAGCCCCACCCACTCTTTCTCACCAAGTCCATCCCACTCGAAAAAACTCAACCAGATACTGTCCACAATCGGAAAGATCACATAGAGCGAGAAGATGGCTATTGCCGGTGTTAAAAACAGCCACGGCGACAGCTTAGAGCTGATGCGCCTTTTCTTTCTGGCTGATGGGATGCGATTTTCTGGGTATATCGTTTTCACAGATTGCACCATTTTCCCAAATTCCTTGTCTTCATAGCTTTGTTTACAATTCCATTTGTTTCAAAGTTAATCGGCGAAACATCATCAAATTGCTAAGCTTTAATCGTAACCATGCTCAAATATTAATCTCAGCAATCATATTGTGTATCGTTATGTTTAAATTGTGTAAACGATTCCACAAAAAACAGAATACTTTGTAAAATTTGTATGAGCCGGATCAATAAATCGTGCGAGGCACCTAACAAATTTCTGATGAATGCGTATGTTTTAAAGGCAAAGTGATGTAGTCCAACAAGGCAAGGAGATAGCATGGCTGATATCAGCTTAAAAAAGGTCATTAAGCGTTATGGTGATGTACAGACCATCCATGGTGTTGATCTAGAGATAACTAACGGTGAATTCGTTGTTTTTGTTGGTCCGTCAGGTTGTGGTAAGTCGACGCTACTTCGTTTAGTTGCCGGTTTAGAAGAAATTACCGAAGGCGAAATTCATATTGGCGACGAGCTAGTAAACGATGTTGACCCTGCTGAACGCGGTGTTGCCATGGTATTCCAATCTTATGCGCTCTACCCACATATGACAGTGGAAGAGAACATGGGCTTTGGCCTGAAGATGAATGGCGTCGCAAAAGAGACCATCGATAAGCAGGTCACCAGTGCCGCTAAGACTCTACAACTCGAACACCTATTAAAGCGTAAGCCGAAAGAGCTGTCTGGTGGTCAGCGCCAACGTGTAGCGATCGGTCGCGCGATTGTACGCAACCCAAAGGTGTTCCTATTTGATGAACCACTCTCAAACCTAGATGCAGAACTTCGTGTCGATATGCGTCTACAAATCGCAAAACTACATCAAGATCTGCAAAATACCATGATTTATGTCACTCACGATCAAGTCGAAGCGATGACGCTTGCCGATAAGATCGTAGTACTTAGAGATGGCAGAGTAGAGCAAGTTGGCTCTCCATTAGAGCTTTACCATACCCCACAGAATGAGTTTGTGGCTGGCTTTATCGGTTCACCGAAGATGAACTTCTTACCTTGTGTAGTGGGCTCTTGCTCAGAGACTCACGCTCAACTTTCTATCAATGGTAATAGCCAAATCATCCTGCCACTTCCAAGCCAAAAGTTAGCAGAAGGACAACAGTTGACACTCGGTATCAGGCCAGAACACTTAGAGATAAGTGGCGGTTCTGACATCAAGATTGAGTTTCAAAGCGAAGTGGTTGAACGGCTTGGTAATAGCACCTACATGTTTGGTCAATCTTGCGGTATTGATGGCTTTAAGGTTCACCTCCCTGGCGACCAAGAGGTTTCTCGTTATCAATCTTTGGAGCTAAGCTTCTCTGCAAAAGACTGTCATCTATTCGATGTGCAGGGGCAGCGAATCGACTAACTGCCCGTTTATACAAAGCCAGTCTACGCACTGGCTTTGTCTTTCCCTCTCTCTTACCCAACCTCCCCTTCCTACTATCTTCTTGATCATACTGAAAGGGAAAACGTTACCAACACAGTGGTATTTCAGCTCTAAATCCCACTAATTTTGACCTTATAGGTAATCCGGACATTATTTTGATAGTTGTTTTGTTAATAAGCACTACACTAAAGCCTCACCCTTCCCTTTTTTGAGAAAACGTAAATGCCTAATGCTGATTCCAACCTAAACAAACGTATGGGAATCATTGCGCTCACTTGGCCAATATTCATTGAAGTTCTACTGCGAACCGCACTCAACACCAGTGACGTGTTCATGCTATCCGGATACTCAGATAAAGCAGTATCAGCGGTTGGTGTTATCTCGCAGATTTCATTTTTCCTGATCATTGTCTCCACCATGGTCAGCAGCGGAACAGGTATCTTGATTGCACAATACAATGGTGCGTCTCGTGACCAAGAGAGTGCGCATGTCGGCGTAGCCAGTATTGTCCTAGCCGTCATCACGGGCGTTTTATTGAGTATCCTAGCGGTGTTAGGCGCTGAATATTTCATTCCGCTCTACCAGCTTGAAGCGCAAGTGGAGCAGTACGCTCAAGAATATCTGTTTATCAGTGGTGCTCTGACTTTTAACGTCACTATAGGCGTAGTACTGACTACGATTCTTCGCAGCCACGGCTATTCAAAATCACCAATGGTCATCAATATGATTGCTGGTGTTATCAACGTTGTAGGTAACTACTGCGCGCTATATCAACCGTTTGGATTGCCCGTTTACGGTGTTCAAGGTGTGGCAGTCGCGACCGTTTTCAGCCAAGTCATTGGTATGTTTATCTTAATTGGTGTCGTTAAAAGCAAAGGGATCGACCTTCCGGTGAAACAATTTAGGTCTATCCCTAAATCTATCTACCAAAAGATCATCAAAATTGGCTCTATGAATGCGGGTGAGGTGCTATCTTACAACATGGCTCAAATCAGCATTACCTTCTTTGTGGTACAGATGGGAACATCATCACTGGCGGCGTTTACTTACGCGCAGAACATCGCTCGTCTTTCTTTTGCGTTCGCTCTCGCTATTGGTCAGGGTAGCCAGATTCAGACAGGTTACTACATTGGTAAAGGCTGGATTGATGAGATCACCACACGAGTACAGCGATACTTTGTGGTGGGCTTTATTGCATCGACCGTGATCACCTGTTTAGTCTACCTATTCCGCTTCGAGATCTTAGATGTCTTTACCCAAGACCCAGAGATCATCGCCCTGACGGCAAGTCTGATTGCAGGCTCAATACTACTTGAAGCGGGTCGCGTATTTAATCTAATTTTTATCTCTTGCTTAAAAGCCGCAGGCGACATTCAGTTCCCAGTAAAAATGGGCATATTGAGCATGTGGGGCATTGGGGTTGCCATGAGCTATTTGCTTGGCGTGCACTGGGGCTATGGCGTATTTGGCGCTTGGATGGCAATTGCGATGGATGAATGGTTCAGAGGCATCATCATGGCTCACCGTTGGCGATCGAAGAAGTGGACTAAGTACTCTTTCTAAACCGTATTTTGAAAAAAGAAAAAGCGCTAGGGGGAGCTAGCGCTAACCAACTAAATCCGTTTAGTGTGGGAGAGTTTTCAACTATATCAAACCGTTATAGTCGATACTAAAAACTTAGGTAAACGAAAAATTCTATTCATTACATCTGTAAAATTCTTTAATTTAAGTATAGTCAGATTCTGAAAATTGGCGTGATTTTTTTGTAGGAAAACACTGATATTTTAACCTCGTTTTTCCATCGCATTGTCTTCATTAATTATTGCCGACACCGCTTTGGAAACTAGGCTTCGTAAGTGTTTGTTTTTGTCTTCAGTGACCTTTCCTCGACGATAAAGTAACTGAATATCAAAGTCAGGCACATCAATAGGCGGAGTGATGGCAACCAAGCTCTCTTCTACCACCTCAGACCCACTACGAGCCACCAGCTTAGGTACAATACATAGTATTTTTCGACCACGGATCAATCGTTTCACGGTCAAGAAATTGCTTGAAGACAGAGCGACCTTTCGCGTTACACCGGCTTCGGCCAACTTAGCATCTACCCCTGTCTGCAATGCTCCGTTCGGAGAGACTAAAGCATGCTCGACTGTAACAAACTCTTCAATCGAGATTGGGTCACTGACGTTCAAAGTCTGACTGTCATAAAGACAAACATGCTGCTCAGTATAAAGGTGTTTAGTCCGATAAAGTGATGGCACTTCTCCAAAGCTTCCAATGGCGAGGTCTAACTTTGCCTCTTCGAAGACGTGTTGATAATTGGATCGGTTTACATTGAAGAACACAACTTGAGAATTAGGAGATTCAGTTTTAATGTAATCAAAGATACTTGGGCCAAACATCTGCTCCGCATAGTCGGTCAACCCAATCTTCCATGTACCTTGATAGGTATCAACATCAAACACTTTTGACATCAGAACTTCGGACTGAATAGTGCTCAATAGAGCATCAACGGTTACAGAGAGTTCTATCGCTCTGTCAGTCGCCTGCATGCGTGATCCAACTCGCTCAAATAGCGGATCATCAAATAGCTTTCGAAGCCTCTGCAAGCTATGACTCATTGCTGACTGACTCACATAACAACGCTCAGCAGCCTTGCTCACACTGTTGGTTTTATACAAAGCCTGCAGTGCAATCAATAAGTTAAGATCAATACCCTTCCAATTAAAATCCGTCACCAAGCAAACCCATATGATTCATAGTAATAATTAAAACAATTAATTTGAATCATAGTACAACTCCACATAAATTAGCCACAAACATTTATTTGGATACGATCATGCTTTCAATTTTTAAGACATTTTTCTGGCTTGGCTGGATCAGCTTTGGCGGACCTGCCGCGCACATTGGGTACTTTCGTAAGACCTTTGTTGAAAAATTAAACTGGCTGTCAGATGAAGAGTACGGTCAAATTGTGGCACTCAGCCAATTCCTGCCAGGACCAGGCTCAAGCCAAGTGGGATTTGCTCTAGGTTACAAAAAAGGCGGCTTAGCTGGCGCGATTGCCGCATTTGTCGGCTTTACCTCACCCTCTGTCATCTTGATGCTAGTGTTAGCGGTCGTCAGTGGTCAGTTCCTTGAAAGCTCCTTGTTCAACTCGATCATCCATGGTCTCAAGCTTCTTGCTGTAGTTGTCGTTGCTGATGCGACATTTGGCATGTATAAAAACTTTTGCCAATCAAAATTAGCCACCGCTTTGTGTGTTATCACTGCTGTTGTACTCTTGCTAATGCCCGGTATCTGGCCGCAAATCTTAGTGCTACTTTTTGCTGCGTTCATCGGCAGTCAGTACTTACTTCCTAAAGAGCCTAAGGCAATTCAAAGTACAAACAAAATCTCAGTAATGCCTCTGATTATCTTTGTTGCCCTATTAGTAGGCCTACCACTAGCAAGCTCGCTTTCACAAGGTATTGAAGTATTTGGGCTCTTCTATCAAGCCGGTAGCTTGGTATTTGGTGGCGGCCACGTAGTACTTCCGCTATTACAAAATGGTATTGGTGACCAACTGTCCCAAGATACGTTCCTAACCGGTTACGCAGCAGCACAAGCTGTTCCAGGGCCAATGTTTACCCTAGCAACCTATCTGGGCTACGTGCTAATGCCTTCCGCGCCTATTGTTGGTGCTCTTCTGGCGACTATCGCGGTCTTCCTTCCTGGCTTTTTACTACTGCTTGGTGTGTTAAAGAACTGGCAGGCTTTAGCAAGTAAGCCGAAAGTAGCAGGCGCTTTAACTGGGGTTAATGCTGCAGTTGTTGGCTTACTATTAGCGGCTCTATACCAACCGATCTTTACCAGTGCGGTAAACAATGGCTTAGATTTCGCATTGATTATTGTTGGTGTGTGGCTTCTCAAATCAGTTAAGCTACCGATCGTTGGCCTTGTCGGTGTGTTTATTGCGGCTGGTGTTGCTCTAAACTTTATTTAATGCGCTACGGTTGCCAACAAAGAAAAGGTTACTGAAAAAGAAAGTGTTACTAACAAAGAAAAGCGTCACACCACGGTGTGACGCTTTTTAGTTTGAGCCATATTACTTTAAGACCATATCTACTCGTCGGTTTTGCTGTCTACCTTGATAGGTGTCATTACTTGCGATTGGTACTAGCTCGCCTTTTGATACACCTTCAAGGGACTCTTTATCAGCTCCTTTCTGCACAAGATAGTTCTCAACAGAAGTCGCACGTCGCAAGCCTAGAGAGAAGTTATACTCTTTGGTACCTATGCTGTCTGTATGCCCTTCAACAAACAGGTTAGGGTTGTTACGCGTAATCTTCTTAGATAACTCGTCCAATACATAGATAGACTCAGGCGTTAAACGTGACTTATCAAACTCAAAATAAACACGCGCAACTACATCGCCACTATCAAAGTTCTCAAAGTTGCCCTGAGTAATCAAAAACTCGATACATTTAGGACTTACGCCTTGCCTTAACAACTCTCGGCGCAATTGATCTTGTGGAAAGACGTAGTCACTCTCTTGCTCAATCAATGAAAAAGGCCCTTGATTGATCGTCATTGCACGGCCTTTATGCGCTGAAATCGAGTGCTGAAAGTTCACATCATCTTGTGAGCAGTAATATTCCAATTTAGTAACTTGGTCTTCAGAGGCATAACCCGCTTGAGAATAACTAACCAAAAGCAACAGCGGTAATCCTACCCAGTAATTTGACTTTTTCATGTTTTCTCCTTGTTATCAGCGCATTCGGACTACCACTATTTCAAATGACCGATCTCTTCACTAATTAGCTCTAGTATTTTTGCGAGAATTTGATTTTTATTCTCCGCTTTAAATACATTGTCCTCGCCCGCACAGACTTTAAGGCCCACATTTGAATTCAGATCATAATCAAACCCAATAACAGCAATACGTGACAAAACATCGTCCTTATCTTTGTTATCCGCTTTCTGAGCATTTAAGTCATTTCGAATCTTGTCGCACAATCCGTGGTTATCATATAATTTTTCCGAAATCGCTTTATGAGAACGTGTCCCTTTGTTGGCGACTTGATTGTTACCTTTGTCAGCACCATCAGACAAAATAATAATCAATCTACGTGGGTTTTTCCCTTGCATTGCCAATTGTGCACCACGAATTAAACCTTGATGAGATGCAGTATAGCCATCGGGTCTAAAGGTTTTTACGTCAGTATTAAATTGAGTAAATTTCGTCGTTGGTTCAATATCATAAAAGATGGCATCTTCATAAATATTGGTCGTTCTACAATTTGCATTGCTTTTCTCTTTGAACACATTGCTAACTGTTTTAGAAAAATCGACTTCGACTTCTGGTTTTGGTACACCATTGTCAAATTTAATATTTACTTTGTAATCTAGCTGGTCTAAGTAACATTTATTATGATCAGAAACTCGAACATAATTATTGAAACCAACAAAAGAAATTGTATTGTCATCAAGTTGGACAATATCATTAAACTTCTGAAGCTCTACTGTCACTGCTGAAATAACATCTCTCAGATCTTGATATTTTTTCTGCTTGCCTCCCTTCCAGTTATTATCCATTGAACCTGAAAAGTCAGATACAAATACAACATCAACTGGGTGATCTTGGTATTTTCTAGATGTCCCTGAACTAGATACATTAAAATCATCACCAAAATTTTCGTCACTTGAAAACCAACTATCATGTTTGGTTGTTGCCGAGACTTGATATTGGAAGAAACGCGAACCGCCATTTTCCAAACCTGAAACACAATCAGGTATACTTTGGCAATCTAACTTTTGAATTTTAACGGACGTGATACTCTCCTTATCAGTCACATATGCATTAACATACGCCTTTACAATATCTTGATTAACTTTGCTCCCACTTCCCGAACCATCGTCAATGTTATCATCATTATGCGCCGATACCGCTAATGCAGCAGCTTCAAGTGCATCGTCTAAGCGAGCTTTATCTTGAATCGCACGTGCGCCATCAGTCCCTAAACTAAACAGAGCCCATAATGCAGGTAAAATTAACACTGTTAATATGCCCGCATGCCCCTTTTGCTTTCTAAATTTAAGCTCTTTATGGGATAGTAAGTCACTCATACTACCTCCCTACTATCACAGACGAAGACTGTACTGTGCTAAATCCATAATCACTCAAGTTAGCGAGTAGATTCTCCGTTTCATAACACAAAGTGACTCTATATAAGGTCGCTTGGCGTCCCCAAGAAGTCACAACACTTAAGTCCTTTTCAATAACTGATAGGACTTGGGCGGGTTGACAATTTATTCCATCTCGATACGTAACTAGTGCATTAGGAGTACCGTTTGATTGGTAAGTTTGCTCTTCAATCAAAACACCGAACTTAGAACTATCAAAACTTGCAATCGTTCTACCAAAAGAATTTGTTACCACATCTACAACGAGATCAGCATCAGCCTGCGATGTTGTATAGTTCTCACCATAAAGTTGCGTTCTTTCTTTCAACAGATTTACTGATGAAAAAGATAGACGATCGAGCTTTCCTTTAGTTGATATTTTAATGGTCGAATCGATTGCAATCATAAGAAGCAACCCCAAAAAAACTCCCACGAGAGCAAACTCTATTGCGAACACGCCTCTTTGTTTAAATTTCAAATTTATCGCGTTCATATTCTTGCACCACTATCACTTCACGAGACAAAAGAGTTGTACTATCGAAAAAGTAAGTAAATACGCCACCAATCTCATAACTTAAATGATAAATAGCAATACTACTGTCTTGCTCAACCCCACAAGTTGCTCCAGTTCCTAGACTTGGAGTACATATGTCTGCTACTGAATGAAGTTCTGTCATCGTTTTTACGTAGTGGACTGAGGAGCTAACCTTGCTAGAGTCGACAAAATTCGACCAAACACTGTCACTATTATCCAAAACCTGCTTGAACGATGTTAGGTAAGTACTATTGTCTTTTTTGGCTTCTCGCGAAGCATTGGCAATAGCTAAATCTGTAGCTGCTGATACATAAGACAAAAAGCAGACTTCTACCCAGGCAGCTATAAACAACCAAAAAGCAAAGAAACCCAAAGCAAACTCGATAGACACGACTCCGTTTTGTCTCCGCCGTTTCTTAAATATCAACTTACTCACTATATAGTTAGCCATACTCACCTCCTAGTAAGTAGAGCTGCTCTATCAGAATTGTGTTCTGACAGAGGCGTTCAGAGATACATCCTTTAATCCTGTATAGATATGATATAACTCTTCCGACGAGTACATCCCACCTAACAGGGCTTTAACCTGAACGAAATCACCCACCTTTGCGTATGCTAACACTAGGTTAGATACGACTTGCTTATCTGCTTGTCCATTTTTATAAACTGGCTCTAAGCGTGTTATCGCTCGTTGATAGTCCGCTTCTAAAATATCCATAACAGCTAAGTTATTGCTGATCACGACATCTTCATAAAGAAGCTCTCGAGCTTTTAAAAAGTGCTCTCTGGCACTCTCAAATTTACCCAGCCTGACATAAACTAAACCCAACAGGTTTTCCGCTTCGGCAAATTCCACTCTTTTCTCCAGAGAGCGTTTTGCATACACCAGTGCTTGTTGTGGATCGTCTTGCTCAAACTTCACCCTCGCTTTCAAGAAATCCAACTCAGCACTTTGATTTTTTGGTGCTGTCATTCTTTCCAGATGAAAACCTGCAGAGTCTATATCCCCTACATTCAAGTAAGTATTTACGAGTTTCAAGCGAGTCTCGTAAGAATCATCACTTTGAAGTTGCTTTTTATAAAGCGCTATTAATTTATTGTTATCGCCGGAATTTTTTAGCAATGCTTCTTTTGACTTAAATTCTTGGCTGTTGTCCGAAATTGAATTAGAAGTAGAGGCACACCCAATTACCAAGTTAAATAAAATGACCACTAGCACCAAATGTAGATATTTTTTAATCATTTCAACCACCTAACATCCTCATAATCCCAGGGGCAGTAATCAAAATAACAATAGGAAACATTATAAAAAGTATTAATGGTATTGACATTTGAGCTGCCAACTTACCAATCTTTTCTTCCAATTCAAGCATGTGGACATCCCTAATATCCTTAGCTAAATTAGACAATACATCATATATAGACGAACCATATTGCAAACTCTGATTAAGCGTCATCACAAAGCTTCTTACTTCATTAGTGGGTACACGGTTATATAACTCTTCTAGTGCACTCTCCAACCCAACGAGCTTTGCTCTCTCGTTTGTTTTATGAAGCATATGCGATATATCCGGATCAAATCCTTGCATCTCATGTGCAAGATATGCAATCGAAGCCTCTATTGTCATCCCAGTTCTAACACACACTCCCATTAGGTCCAATAAATAGGGGAGCCTGTCAGAAAGCTTCCTTTGTAATTTCTTTTTCTTCAACTCTAAGTATAGGTCAGGACCGACAACAACGACACTTAACCAAAGTGCAATTAGTATAATCGTTGTTGTCAATTCCATATGCATGGTCATGGTATAAAACAGTATCACTAATATACCCAATGCCATTGATATATACTTTATTGGAAGTAACCATTTGAACCATTTACTATTATAGAAACCCGCTGCAACAAATTTTTTCTCAACATCCCTCTCAGATATAGAAAATAACTGACCAAACCAACGGCTCACTGACTCAACTTTTGAGGTATTGGAAGAGTCAACACTGTCATCAAGCAAAACACCAACTTTATTTAGAGTCTTTTTTCTCGTCTGACTAACAGAAAAAGAATAAATTAACACTCCAAGACCGATAACAATCATCCACATAAATATAATTGCTTGCACTTTACCATCTGATAGAAAAGAAATAATTTCACTCATTAGCTAACTCTCTTCATCAATAACCAAACAATCAGTATCCCGATAAACTCACTCAACAATACATAATAAAGGATTGGTTTCCCTCGTTCATTAAACATAACGAAGTCATAGTTTTCAGGACTGATATATTGAAGTAAAAATAGGAAAGCAAACGGTATCGCAGCAACTATCTTGGCTGACATTCTTGCTTCAGAGGTCAAAGCATACTTTTTCTTGTTGATCGCTCTGGCATCGAACATTAGGCGATTGATACGTGTCATCACCTCTTTTAACTGACCACCTCTATCTAGGTTTGCACGTAAAGTAATAATGAAGAAATAAAATGAAGGATACGGGAAACGAAGACATGCTTTACGAAAAACATCATCGGGGCTCTCACCAATTTTCATACGCTCAGCCATTAAACGGAACTCATTGCCGAGATCGTTATCTTGTGAGCGCCCTACATATGCTATTGCATGCATTATACTTTCGCCAGCAGACACTGAACTAGCAAGCATATTTAGTACGTCAGGAAAGCTCTCTTCGAATATCCGCTCCTCCCTCTGTTTTAACCAAACACACATCCAGAAAGACACAATAAACATAAGGGGCAAAACAATAACTAAGCTGTCGCTTCTAAAAAAATATGAGATCAAACTTGAAATCACAAAATATGCAACCAATTCGAATATAATTATTTTCACTAAAGGGTACTTACCGATTCGATTAGTAAAATTATCCCAGCTAGTTTCCACTTTTTGAAAAAAAGTTTGCTCCGTTAAAGATTTAAGATTGACCGCTTGCTGATCCGTAGCAACAACATGCTCCAAAACCACAGTCTGCTTACTAGGTTTAAGGTAAGATATTGTTTTCTTCTTTTGTAATGCAGGCAGAAATAATAAAGTCACACCTCCTACCATCAACAGTAAGTAATAGATCATGCTACTCTCCCGGCTGACGAAAAGACCGAATCAAGCTGCTGATGTAAACCAAAGAACCTTGCCTTCTCCACTAAAACCGAACGCTGCATCAATCCTGTGGTAACATAGTTCCCATGTATTACTTTGACATCATTTTGCTGTGGATCAGGCTGAAATCTAAAGATCTCTTCCATCACAACATTATCTCCTTCCATACCAATAACTTCTGAAATACTCATCACTTTTCGGCTACCGTCATGTAATCGACTAACCTGTACGATAATATCGATAGCACTAACGATCGTTTTCCGGATCGCATCTAAAGGTAAATTCTTAGTTGCCATCATAACCATTGACTCGACACGACCGAGCGCATCGCGAGGGGTGTTAGCATGTAATGTTGACATCGAACCATCATGACCGGTATTCATAGCTTGAAGCATCTCAAACGCCTCTCCACCACGACACTCACCTACGATAATTCTATCCGGTCTCATACGAAGCGCATTAATTACAAGTGCTCGTTGGTCTATTTCCCCTGTATTTTCAATGCCCGCTTTACGCGTTTCTAAGCGTACGACATGAGGCTGTAGCAAGCTTAATTCTGCCGCATCCTCTATGGTCACAATCCGCTCTGACTCGGAGATATGTTGCGAAAGCGCATTAAGGAGAGTTGTTTTCCCTGAGCCGGTACCACCTGAAATCAAAATATTCAGCCGACAACGCGAGGCGATCATCAAGACTTGAGCCATCTCTTGGCTCATTGACCCGTATTCAAGCAATCTTGAAAAATCAATCGCCTGTTTTTTAAATTTACGAATAGAAATACTGGTGCCATCAAGAGCGATAGGAGGGATAACAATATTTACGCGGCTACCATCTTGCAAACGTGCATCACAAAGAGGAGAGGAATCATCTACACGTCGACCAACTCGGCTTGCAATACGCTTCGCAATATCAATCAACTGACGTTCATCGACGAAAGTAATATTCGACTTTTCAACTAAACCATCGCGTTCAATAAAAATATTTTCATAACCATTAATCATTACGTCAGTGATAGAATCGTCATCCATCAGTGACTGCAATGGGCCTAAACCATGAAGCTCATCAACCAAGTTTTGTACATATTGTTGACGAGTTACAGCAGAAACTGATAGCTGATCTTTATCAATAAGAAGTTCTACAGCCTGTTTCAACTGTTTAGCTAGTTGTTCACTAGACATGGCATTGATAGCGTCGGGTTCTAAAGCTTCAAATATCTGACTACGAATCTCTTTGTACGCTTCTATCGGGTTCTTCATCGGCTAATCCTCAGCTAAACCAACCATTCTTAGATTTAATCTCTTCACCTAAAATTAGAGCGGCTAAATCTTCTAATGATCGGGCTGGTTTTCCTCCATGAGAAATGATCGACTTACCTTCCAGTAACTTATGATCCAACTTCTTAATATGAGGGATAACAATATCAATAGGACATTTTAAAAATTTCTCAGCTTCTTCTTGGGATACTGTTGCATCTCCATTAGGTAAAAGGCAATTCATCACCATTATGATTCTGACGCTGTTATCTAAACCCAAACTATCATCAAGTTTACGTTTGAATTTTCCAGCTTCTCTTAGTGAAGAAACGCTTGGTGAGAACGTCAAAACAATACAGTTTGATAACTCAATTAGCTCTTTGACGCTGTATATAAGGTTGGATGTATTCAACAAATCTTCTATTAGAAAATTATTTGTTTGAGACAAATGACCTGCTGCTGCTTTGGTAAACTGCTTTATTTCCTCAATTTCAAGTTCAGGAGAAGTGAGCGAAAGCACTGATAGAGAACTACTTTGCTTTTTGAGCAAACTTTGAGAAGCTGCATCATCTAAGTTAAGAACTTGACTACCAGGTCTAACTTCACGCTTCTCAAAGCCCTCTATTCCCATCATTATATCGATATTCCCACCATGATAAGCATTATCCACAACGACACATGAACTGTGTTTTTCCTTCGAAAGATAACGACTAATTTCAGCGCAAATAAACGTATTGCCGACCCCGCCTTTACAACCTAAGAAGCTGACTTGTTTTGCTTTTCTTACCAGCCCTACACCACTATTGGCTTGTCTATTGCGATAAACACCAAGTGAAAAATCAATAAACTCTTCTTTAGTTACAGGCCAAAATAAATAATAAAGGACAAGGCTTCTTAAACGCCTAATTGTCGAAATTGAATCCTCTTTACCTACAATAATCACAGATGCGCTATTGGGGAGTAGGTGGCAAATTCGCTCAGCATCAACGACAAGGTCTTTACTTTCATTCAGCTCTATAACAATAATCTCAATACCTTCTTGCTGACCGTAAGCCGTCACATTATCGTCAGACAACTGTTGAAACTCCGGCAAACTAAAGCCTTCGAAGTTACACGCTTCTCGTATTAAGTTCTTGCACTCATCTGTCTGATAAAAAACCACACTACGAATACCGTTCGTTGCTTGATTCGCATGAGGTACTTTTTTGTTCAAGATATCAATCAAGTCCATTTTCTACCCCTACTTAAAAGTTACTTTTATCGAACATGCGTTCTGGATGAGTTATGGATTTCCATCGCATCCCTTCAGGAGCACAGCCATTAGTAATTTCGCCATAATGACCAACCTCTACATACTCACAAATAGGCGTAACTACCTTATGTACTGTGGTAGAGAAACTGAAATCAAAAGCCTCGTTTAAATTCTTGTCATAGTGAATAAATAACTGTTTTGACTCCATACCACGAGTTTTTAAATATGAGGTATATTTGTTAACAAATCGTTTCCCTTCTTTAGTGCTCCATACAAAGGAAAACTCTTGATTTGCAAAGTCATTCCAATTCTCAGAAATATACCCATCGATATAGTCCCAGGCTTCTTGCTGCTTATTTTTCTCAATTTTTACTGCGAGTTGATATTCAATAGGCACCACTTCGATTGCAGGCCCCGACTGCTCTCCAATATGCTCTGCACATCCAAATAACCCAAGAAGAGGAATAAATGCTAGATTTCGAATTCTCATTTTTTAAACCCTCCAGCTGACAATATTTGATTCACGAACTCTTCCGATGCTTTAGGGTAATCATCACTCAAACCCAACCAACGATTTAAGTTGTAGGTTCGATGTATAGTAGGAAGCTGAATTTGATTTGGGTGAATAGGTTGTACAAGGTTCACGGTTGCGACAATGATCAATTCCGTTTTCGTTCTTTCGGTAGTTGTCTTTCTAAACAGAGCACCTAGCACTGGAATGTCTCCAATATATGGAATACGTCGTAGCTCTTCTCGCTCTTCAGTACTTAGCAACCCAGCTAAAACAAAACTTTGACCATCGCCTAACTCGACAGTAGTTCTTGCTCGGCGGGTTTTCAGAGCCGGTAGATCAAAGTTATCATTCTGATACTGATTATCTAACGCACTCACCTCTGGTAACATGGATAGTTTTATTTTGTCATCATTGAGAACCTTAGCCATCAGCTCTAGTCGAATACCATACTCGCGATACTCAACATCCGTACTACCATCTATTACGGTCACAACAGGTATTTCACCACCCGCTAAAAAGCTTGCTGTCTCACCAGAGATTACAGAGAGATTCGGTTCGGCAAGGACTTGTCCAACTCGATCATCACCAATTGCAGTGATCACAGAAATAATGTCATCAGCACTAAAAGAGGTCAGTTGGTCGACAAAAACACCAGGGGACACTGTACCAATCTCAATACCAAACTCTTCAAGAAACGTGTGCGAAACTTCTGCAATTGATATCTTCACATTGACTTGCTTGGTCGTTTTTACTTCAATATTGTCAACAACACCTGGGTACCGATAACGACGCATGAATGCCATCTCATACGCTTCATCACCTATTTGCCAATTAACGTTAGTGATTTCAGCTTCTTTACCTAATAGTTCACCAGTCAGTCGATAAATCTCCTCTTTAGTTTTTTCCGACGCCACAGTACCACTCAGCACAGCTTGTTCACCTAAATTATAAATACTGACATCTGCGTCTGGATAGCGAAGTGCTATTTGCTGCTCAATATGAACAAGGCTTTTATTCACAACCAGCTTGTTAGAGATAATCGTATTACCTTCCTTATCAAAGACCATAAATGAAGCATTACCCGTTTGGCGCCCAAAAAACACAACTTTGTTTTCATCTATAACTTGATAATCGGCAACTTCAGGGTCTGAAATAAACACTGACCCAATCTCTTGCTTCGTCGTTATACTTCGAGCGTCTCCCTCTGATAAATTAACCACCCGAGCGTATGCAGCTTGAACAAAAATCATCAGGCAGATTATTGAAACCCAACGAGGAACATTTATTATTTTCATATAGTTACCCTCTAAGCTCTTATCGAATCTTCGCATTATCACCACGGTACTCGACGATAGCTCTATATTCAGGTAGCACATCCCCTGAATTTGCCTGTAACTGCTCCGCAAATTCAGGTCCAATTGATTTGTGTATTTCTATTTGAGCGATGTTTTTTGCGATTGAAAGTGTCGCCACTTGCTTTCGCGAAAGTTCAAGAACCAAAACGACCCCTGAGAGTTGCTCTTCTCCTGCGTTTTCTGAATTAAAATTCTCAATCTTTAATACTTTCACAGCCAATAAAATGGGTGATACTGATACGCTTTGAAAACCATCAACTTCATCTTCAATAGCCAAATTTTGTTGCTGGGAACTCAAAGCAATTACATCAACAGTTGTGCCATGATCAATAACTCCACCAACTATAGACTCACGGTTGACAATAATTGGATAAGGAACCATTTGGTCAGAGATAGTCGCATCAATGTAACCCTGTTGATCAGGCGTGACATACATGCTTGTTTGAAGCCAATCTCCAGGTGATAAGGTATTTCTAGCAACAGCACCATTCGGAATGGTCGCGGTAATTTCATCTTGAGAGATAGAGAGCTGTCTTTCAGGGATCTGTTTAGTTGAGAACTGAGCAGGAGACAATACTTGGCCTCGCTCCAAGCTTTGATTCAATACCAACACGTTGACGCGTTTTTCTTGCTCTTTAGGTGCAACTGATGATTCTTCAATGCTGCTCTGATTGAGGTATTGCTGGGAAATACCAAACAAACCAGCCCCGATTGCAATCAGGGCAACTGGAACAATAACCTTGATGCTCATGTCGTCTCCTTACTGGCCCATGGATGCTAAGATTCCAACACACCCTCCCACGCAAATAGCAACACCATATGGAACGCCCTTGCTTTTCCTAGAAGGGATAACCTTAGTTGTTAAATATTCACAGAGTGCGGCGACGCCACCAACAACAAGAACAACCAATATAGAGGCGAACAAGAAACCCGGTGATATAAATAGTGAAAGCACTGTCAACAGCTTGACGTCCCCTGCACCCCAAATCCCAAGCATCCAAAGCGTGAAACAAATGAATAAAGTAATAAAGAAAGATATATAATAAATATTTATTTCATACACTAAAGTAGAAATTATTAAGAAAATCAACAATAAAAAAACTGCTGTATTGGGGATCTTTCTTTTCCTAATATCGAAATAGCATATAGACATCAGAATTAAAAACAATCCCCAAATAAACAACTTAAATGTTATGATAGATTCGATCATTAACTTATTAGTTAGTTGTACTGCCATCCATTGCTTTTTTGATATTTTTCACTCCCTCACTGAGAGCATTATCTAAAGAACTGTTATCTGTACTATTAAATACAGATATAATAACGGCAGCAACCGCTACGCCTAACACCGCGTACTCAATCGCTGTTACACCGCGCTCGTCTTTTGCGAACTCTTCAAGTAGTAATTTTGCTTTGATATAAGTAGATAAAAACATAATGAACTCCATGTCACTCTTTTGGTTTGCACTCACATGAGTACCTTTCTCCTAAAACGCATATAAAACAATGCCCTAGGAGGAATATATGATGAGTACGCTTTCTTGTGATCTTTTATTCCATCACTTACGTAGTCTTCTCACCTGTTCATTTCAGTACATTTCATACCAAGCGGTTAGTATTATTTTGTCAATAATTTGACCTTTCTTACTATTCTTCTATTATTTACTTTAATCATAATAAACTGGATTCATAAGGTTAATGCCTTATCAAATAGTTACAGATATGGAAAAAGGAAATTTCATCGGTGATGAGCCAAATTATTTGAATTCTTGTTTGTTAAAAGTAATTCAAACTAATTTCATTATTAATCACGTTGGTTGGGATATTTCTGTACTAAGTGAACCAAATCAATCATTTAGCTTTTTATACCTACATAGTAGTAGAAATAAGCAATTAGCCGACCTTGCAGAGAAAATAGCGATTAATTTAAACAGAGACATTATTGTCATTCACAATAATATTTACCAAAGTGAAAATAAAATAAGCAACATTACACATATTAATGAGAATAATATACAAGCAACTAATCACCTATCTACTCTTTTAGAAAGATACAAACAGTTGAGTAATAAACCAGACGCCTATCAAATATCACATCGTTTTAACGTAGAAAGCACCGTTTCCTATATAGATGCGCATTTAAACAGTGCAGTGACAGAGAAAGAAGTGGCCGACCATTGCCACCTGTCAGTGAACTATTTCTCTAAAGTATTTCATGCCAACGTGGGGGTTAGCTTTCAGGAGTACGTCACCACAGCTCGCATCGAGCAGGCTAAGTTAACCCTTATCCAGAAACGAGAGCAGACGATTGCCAATGTAGCCTATACATTGGGCTTCAAAGATGTCTCTTACTTCAGCCGGTTATTCAAAAAAAAGACCGGGCTCACACCTGGGCAATATAGGAAGTTTGGAAACCATTAATTTACTCCCTAAAACTAAAGTTACGTGCTATGTTTAACATAATTTTAACAATAATAACTTAGCGAAAAACATGGAGTTAGACAATGATTCAGCCTAACGAGTTTAGCCAAGACCAAAACCAAGCTCTCCCTACACCAAACGAAATGATTTTAAAATGGGCAGAGGAGCGCCCAAATGAGGTCTATCTAAAACAGATCATCAACCGCCAGTTTGTCGAGTTCACCTATAAAGAGGTAGCCGATAAAGCCTTAAAACTGGTTACCGCACTCGAAGAGCTCGGCGCTCAGCCAGGCGATCGAGTTGCCTTAGTTTCAAAGAACTGTGCCGAATGGTTTATTACTGACCTTGCGATGATGTTGGGTGACTTTGTCAGCGTGCCTATATTCCCAACCGCAGGTGCCGAGACTATTGCCTACTGTATTGAACACAGTGAAAGTAAGATTGTCATTGCAGGTAAACTTGACGATCCAGCCGCGACTCAGCAAGTACTAGACGAAAACTCAGCACTCATCAGTATCTCTCTCCCTTATGATACTGCAGCCAAATGCCAGCATTCGTTCAATGACCTTATAGACAAATCCGAGCCCTCTTCCAAACGTCCTGTGCATCACGATGACAAGCTTATGTCTCTGGTTTACACGTCTGGTACATCAGGCCAACCTAAGGGTGCTATGTTGACGTATGGTGCGTTTACATGGTCAGTTCAACGTCTTATTGACCATATTGGTATTGAGAAAAACGACCGCTTGTTCTCATACCTACCTCTGGCTCATATCACCGAACGCGTTTACATATTTGGTTCATCTATCATGGGTGGCGTACAAACCGCATTCCCTGAATCACTGGATACCTTTATTGAAGATGTGAAGATGCACAGACCGACTCTGTTCATCTCAGTGCCGAGACTCTGGACTCTGTTCCAGCAACGAATTCAAGATAAACTGCCGCAGAAGAAGCTCAATATTCTTCTCAAGATCCCGTTTGTTAATTCACTCATCAAGAAGAAGCTGGCCGATGGCCTAGGCTTAGACCAAGCTCGCGTACTTGGTTGTGGCTCTGCACCAGTCTCCCCTGCTCTACTGGATTGGTACGAAAGCGTCGGTCTGCACATCACTGAAGCATGGGGTATGACGGAGTCGTTCGCTTACAGCACACTTAACTACCCGTTCAGAGCCGACAAGATTGGTTCTGTAGGTAACGCAGGCCCAGGGGTCGAGCTCAAGATTGCCGAGGATGACGAGATCTTAGTGCGCAGTAAAGGCTTGTTCTCCGGTTACTACAAAAATGACATTGCCACACAAGAGTCTTTTAACTCAGAAGGTTGGCTGCACACGGGTGATATCGGTGCGATTGATAGCGACGGCTACCTGACGATTCAAGGCCGTAAAAAGGATACGTTCAAAACAGCGAAAGGTAAGTTCGTTGCTCCAGTTCCAATTGAGAAAAAGCTTTTTGAATACAGTCGCGTAGAGATGATGTGTCTGATTGGTCTGGGCTTACCTGGTCCTATCCTGCTTGTTGTTCCTCATGACTTCCCTAACTTCGACCGTGAACGCTACGAGAGAACCACTAAACGCGTTATTGAGAAGATGAACTCACAATTGGCCTCTCACGAGAAGATCAAAGGCGTACTGATGATCAAAGAACCGTGGAGCATTGAAAACGGGATTCTAACTCCAACGCTCAAGATCAAACGTCATATTCTAGAGCAGAAGTACCATGAAGTTGGCCATAACTGGCCAAAAGACAAATTGGTAGTTTGGGAGGAGTAATCCACCTTAAGCCAAGTTCTTTTTGGTAAAAGCGCTTTTGAATATACAAAAACAAGCGTAACTCAGGTAACAACTTGAGTTACGCTTTTTATTTAAATCTAACTCCCTTACTCCCAAAACGCCTTCCTCGCCTCTTGCTGTGCTTGTGTATGCGTTAGCCCAATATCATTTAAAAGGTGATCGGGTAGATCAGCTAAGTGCTTTCTTGTTTTTACATTTTGTCTAAATTGCTGCACTTTGAAATAGAATTTCTTAATCATAGACGTATTGGTTGAGCGCTCGTCTAGTTCGACTCTAACTGTGCCTGAATTCATAACTTACCCCTTCTATACTTTTATTCTCTATGTTTATCTGTTTACATGGCTAATATTCGACCAAAGACAGTCAGCCGACAAACGATAGATATTGGCATTCAGTTAAGGAAAACTAATGTGAGTGAACGAACACCTCCCTTTCAAGGCATCTACTACTTCTATATTGCAGCCGACAAAGGCAGCTTTAAGCTCGCTGCAGAAACCTTGTTTGTCACTGCAGCTGCGGTAAGCCAACAGATCAGGCAACTTGAAGACTGGCTCGGTGCCGAACTCTTCATCAGGCAGCACCGAAAAATTGTACTCACTCATGAGGGAGAGGTTCTGTATCTTCAAGCGAAGAAAGGTTTTGCTCACCTTCAAGATGGCGTGAGAAGAATCAACCAAGACCCAAATCCAAATCAGCTCTCGATTTCCACCGTTCCATCCTTTGCTCAGCACTGGTTAGTGCCAAGGATTGGTGACTTCAGAGAGAGACATCCAGACCTATCCATGCTGATTGAACCAACCAACAAGCTAATTACCTTTGAAGATTCGAGTATTGATATCTGTATACGCTACGGGCACGGTAACTACCCAAATCTAGAGTCGCGTTGGTTAATGGATGAGGTGCTATACCCTGTCTGTCATCCGCTCTATCAGGAGAAGTATGGAATATACAGTGTCGAGGATCTGCACAAAGCGGAACTAATTGAAGACCGATGGCCTGATATGGATTGGGCAATATGGCTCAATGAAGTGGGTGTTGAAGGCGGTCACACGACATTGCAGTTTGATGGTTCTCACTTTGTACTAGAGGGAGCACTTTCTGTTCAAGGTGTTGCTTTGGTGAAACACAGCTTAGTGTATCGATACCTGCAAGAAGGCAAGCTGGTTAGAATTGGAAATACCGCGCTAAGGCCGAAATATAATTACTTCTTATGTGCACCGCCGGGATACTTTCATCGCGACAAGATTCAACGCTTCTCTAAATGGATAGAAACTCAAGTCAGTGAGTTTGGGAATAAAGGAAGGGAAGATCTTAATATCGTCGATACTGATTTCTCTTTGAAATGGTCCGGAAACTCCGATGGCTAAGCTGCTATACTGACGAAAAATACCTATTGGACTTATCATGACACAAATAAACAACCCACTGCATGGCATTACTTTGCAAAAGCTACTGACTGAGCTAGTCGATCACTATGGTTGGGAAGAGTTGAGTTACATGGTTAACATTAACTGCTTCAAGAAAGACCCAAGTATCAAGTCGAGCTTAAAGTTTTTGCGAAAAACAGAATGGGCGCGAACTAAAGTTGAGCAAATCTATATCGACCTAAAATGCTAATATCCGCTCCCTACATCGCTCCAACTCCCCCGTAGTTACCTCGCGGGGTTTACCCCCTGTGTCTACTTTTTAGGGGCCACATCAATCCTCGTATCTCGCATCTCGCATCTCG
>NZ_JAHGAJ010000025.1 GCF_030248535.1 Vibrio sp. D404a
ACCTTTCACGTCTTGCTCTGAGATTTCTACGAATTCGCCGTTTTTGAATGCCGTTGCGTTGAATGGTTTGATTTCTGTGTTGATCATGATTTTACTCTCTTTAATTTGTTGTTTTGACGCTGCCTTGCGTCGATGGAGATATATTGCCTCGATAGGCTCAGAGGGTAAATTCGGACGTTTCTATTGTTCTAATAGGAGATAGCTATCAAGCATGAAAGGCAAAAGCTATTGAAAGGTAAATCTAGTGATAGGTAAGTTCAATCAGCGCTGTGAAGGTTGATTTGAGATGATGGAAACAGAAAGCCTCGACTCAAAGAGTGAGTCGAGGCTTGTGTAATCTGTTGCTATGGACGGCTAGCGTTTTTCGATAAACAGTACGACTTCGCCAACCTTGAAACCGAACTTGGACATTTCGGTTTTGTTGAACAGACGTTTGTCGTCCATTAAAAACATCCAGTCATCTAGCGTCACTTCATACATTGAACCGTCGACTTCGATTTCTAGCGTGTATTTCCAGTAAAGGGCAGAGCCTTGAGTTTCACCATACGCTTCGCCTATTACGTCACCCGCTGTGCCTGTGTAGGTGTTGTCGCCAGTTTTAACCAGTTTCCAGATCCGAGTGGACCGTTCACCATCAGCGAAGCGAAACCACTCTTTGATTTCACCCTGGTCGCCTTGCCACTCTGCTACCAAATCCGCTTCAAAACGTCGCAGTAGATTACCAGAGCGATCGAGCACCATGCCATAAGCGATGAGGTCGCCGTCAAAGAACTGTTCGAGCTTGAGTTCAGGTGTGGTGCCCGTATGTTCGGATAAGTTGGCAGAGCCACACCCTATTAGAAGAGAGCAAAGTAAAAGAAGCCATCCTGTTTTCATTCATTGTGTCCTGTTTTATTTATTGAGACCTAACAACTGCTGGCGGAGTTTCGGTTCCGACGTGTTTTCTGACAGCCAGATAGAGAGAAAGGCTTGTCCAAATTGGGTATCGGTAATGGTGCCGATTGGTTGTTCGTCGAAATAGAATTGGCTCTGCTGGTTTTCTGAAACGCGAATGGTCAGAGTGCTGCCCTGTTTTACGTTCGGCCACATTTCGTAGAGTGGAGCGATCCAGCTCTTGATTTTGCTGTCTGAGTAGCCGAGTTTTTCCCACTGATCTTGCGTTGCATCGACTAGATCTTTGCTATCAATGTCGCGGTAGTATTCGATTTTCAGTGCTTGCTCAGAGCGAGTGGGTGTGGTGTACAGCTCGGCGTTGTACAGTGTCCAAAAGAGATAAGTCATCTCTCCCTCGCCCTGCTTATTCAAATCACCGACGGGAGAGGCGTTAGCGGCGTTGTGGAAGATAAGTGCACTGCACGCAAACAGGGTTGCAAGCGCTGACAGTAAGTAACGCTTCCATTGCGAATAAGGGTGGCGCTGAGCTTTAGCACGACCCTGTGATGAATAAGCCATAAGTCACCTCGTTGTCTCCGCCATATTAGGCTTGTTTAGATACGAGTAGCCGACCACTAACAAGGGAATCACTAATCCCCAACTGACCGCAAGCGTGGATAACACCCACACATCTGGCCATGTGGACTGAAGCGCACCTGCCTTGATGCCGCCCCAGTAGCTACTAGTACCTCCTACGAAACCGAGGAGAATGAGGATCACGTTCGGACATTTCATTAGCCAATTGAGGCTATGGTTAAAACTGATTAAGAACATCACCCACAAGCAGGCGAGCCACACCGGGAACCAAGTTTGGTTAGCGATACTTGGGTGTGCTGAAAAGGCGCCAAGGCCAATCATTAAGCTATCGAGAAGCAGACCTATTGGCAGCAAGAGTAAGACTCTGAAGTCGTCACGACGAGTGGGTGAAAGAAGAAAATGCAGCGCCACCAATAGTGGCGCTATAAAGACGGCTTGCTCGGTAAAGAAAGCACTGCTTACCCAAGTGGCTTGAAACAGAACAAGGTTAATAATCCAGAACCGTTTCATCTTTTGCTCCATAGTAGCGAGGCTTACGCGCCACAATGTGATGAGTGCTGATCACGCGTTCAAGGAAGGCGCCCTCGCAGTAGCAGAAATAGAAGGTCCACAGTCGCTTGAACTCTTCTGAATACCCTAGGCTTTGTAGTTCATCCCAGCTCCGCTCAAACGCGACATTCCAATCGTTTAGCGTGCGCGCGTAGTGCAAGCCGATGTCGTCAATTTCTTGGACGACAAGATCAGTGCTCTGTGCAAGGTGACCTGTCATGACAGCAACAGAGGGTAGGCAGCCGCCTGGGAAGATATATTTCTGAATGAAATCGACCCCTTTACGGTATTTCTCATAACGCCCATCTGCGATGGTGATCGCTTGTATCAACATCTTGCCTGTTGGCTTGAGCAGCTGAGAGCAGGTAGTAAAGAAGGTTTGTAGAAATTCATGACCAACCGCTTCAATCATCTCAATAGAGACTAGCTTGTCGTATTGGCCTGATAGGTTGCGATAGTCCTCTTTAAGCAGAGTGATCTTGTCGCTTAGTCCGAGTGCTTCAATGCGCTGCTTGGCAAGTTCGTGCTGAGCATCAGAGATAGTCGTGGTTGTAACATGGCAGCCGTAGTTTTGCGCCATGAATATCGCAAGTCCACCCCACCCAGTGCCTATCTCAACCACACTGTCTTGTTCTGTTAACTCTAAGCGTTCACAAATGGTACGCATCTTATTTTGCTGAGCGTCTGCGAGCTGGGTAGCTTGTTCACTGTAGATAGCTGAAGAGTATTGCATTGATGGGTCTAAGAAGCGCTCGTAAAGCTCATTGCCAATATCGTAGTGAGCCAGAATGTTACGTTTCGAGCCTTGCTCTGTATTGGCGTTCTGCTTTCTCAAAAACAGATTTTTAATCTTGGACAGCCACTGTGTCTTGTCATCTAGCTCGTCGAGTTGCTGCTGGTTGCGAGCCATGATTTGAATGACACGAGTTAAATGTGGACTTGTCCACTTGCCGTCAATGTACGCCTCTGAAGCGCCAATACTGCCGTTAAGGACAACGTCTTTAAAGAAACTAGAATCGTGAATGACAATCTCGGCGTGAAGGTTGGCTTCTCGGTCACCAAATATTGAATGCTCATCCCCTTCGATGACTTCGAGCTGGGCTCCCTGTAAGCGTTCCAGAATAGTGAAAACAAGGCTTCGATACTTACAGTTTTTGTTCAGCACTGCGGTTTGAGGCTGCTGCTTGATGTTGTGATTTTGTTTGGCAAGCTGTTCCATGTAGACCTCGCTGAGAAAATTCTCGTCTTAGTTAATTCTTGTATTGTGGTGGCTTGGAAACTGAATCTGGGTGCGAGATAAAGGGCACCTTTTTGATGAACAGTTTTAAAGCCTGGTAATAAATGCCTAGCACAACCTTAGTGGTCATGGCCGGAGTTCGAATCAGTGTTTGTCGTATATCACTGGCAGTCATCGGTTGTTTTTCGAGTGCCAATGTGGCGTCAAACACCTTCTTGTCTCCGGGATATTGCTCGTCCCTATGATTTTCAATATGGACTAAAGTGCGGCGTGATGGAGGCTTGATCTTCCAATGGTAAGTCATGTCTAAATCCATAAATGGTGACACGTGGAAGTCTTTCTTCGCCTTCAACTCTTGCTGCATGTCTATCAAATAATAGTGTCGTTCACGCCAAGGGGTGTTGCTTACCTCAGCCAGCATGTAACGGCACTCCAAATTTTCGTCAAAGCAAAAGAAGCAGTTGATTGGGCTAAAATAAATCCCGAAACAACGGCACTGTGCGAGCATGGTGACACGGTTGGATTCGCTCCATTGACCGCCCAGTGATTTCACTTTGAGAGCTATACGCTGCTTTAGAGTTTTTGGTTCAATGCTGTTTTGCGTTTTATAGCTATTTGACGTTTTATCATTGATTTGCGATTCATGATTGCCTAAAGACTCATCTCCGTTGAATGTCTTCTCCGGAACATAATCTGTCTCAACAAAGCGAATGGGGTTGAACCAACGGGTACCGAAGACCAAGCTACGCGCTGTTGTCTGCTCGATCTCATCCAAATCAAGTCCCATCATATACAGCTGATAGCTAAACTCGTGGGTAATGGCACCGAAACGGCGGTGCCTTACGTTGCCCCAGTAGATGCCACTGCGTTCGGTGTTTTCATCAAAGTGGCGAGTTACCGTGCTCATAGTTCTAGTCCAAAGCGTTTGGTCACGTCGAGTGCACTACGCACACCATCTTCATGGAAGCCGTTGTACCAGTACGCACCCGCAAAATGAGTGCGATTGTGCCCACACATGGTTTCACGTTGCTGCTGCGCTTGAACGGTATTGGAGTTAAGCACTGGGTGATGGTAGACAAATTGACGAATGATCTTATCTGGGTTAATGGCATCGCTCTGGTTGAGGGTTACACAGAAGGTGGAATCGTCTTCAATCCCTTGCAAAATGTTCATGTTGTAGGTGACACAGGCTGGTCGCTTGCTGTTGCCATCTAACATGTAGTTCCAACTCGCCCACGCTAGCTTGCGATCAGGTAGTAACTTTGTATCGGTGTGAAGCACCACTTCATTGCGGCTGTATGGAATTTCACCCAATACCGCTTTCTCTTGTTCAGTCGCGTCACCGAGTAGCGCCAGAGCTTGGTCAGAGTGACAAGCGAAGATCACTTCATCAAAAATTTGTATTTCACCAGATTCAAATTCGATAGCGACTTCACTTTCATAGCGGGTCACCTGTTTGATGTGGCTGTTGAGCTGAACGGGTTTAGATAGGCGAGATAGAATAACATCGACGTAGGAGCGTGAACCTTTTGGAATCACATACCACTGCGGCCTATTGGTGATATCGAGTAACCCATGGTTAAAGAAGAATTGGATAAAGAACTTAAGTTCGAACTGTTCCATCTCTTCTAGGCTGGTGGACCAAATAGCCGCACCCATAGGAAGTATGTAGTGTTGGCTGAAAAAGTCTGAAAAGCGGTAGTGATTCAGGAAATCGCCCAAGGTTTCATCTTCGGTAAACTGATGGTTTTGAAAGCGTTCCTTGCACAGTTTGTTGAATTTGATGATCTCAAGAATCAGGGTCCAAAACTGCGGCTTTAAGATATTGCTGCGCTGAGCGAACAATGAATTGATGCTGTGACCGTTGTACTCAAACTGAGTGTCAGTGTTGTGAACACTGAAGCTCATTTCTGTTTCTTGACGATCGACGCCAAGCTGTTCGAGTAGCTTGTTGAAGTTAGGGTAGGTGCGATCATTGAAAACAATGAAGCCGGTATCGATAGAAAATGCCTTGCCTTGGTGTTCAATATCGACTGTGGCGGTGTGCCCACCGACATAATCATTTTTCTCGAAAACCGTGATGTCGTGGTGTTTATCTAATACGTGTGCGCAAGTGAGTCCGGAGATACCGGAGCCAATAATGGCAATCTTTTTCATTGTTATACCATCCTTGAGGCAAGCTTATGCCAAACCGACTTGGGTAAAAATCGCAAGCATTTCATGATGAAGATAAACCTGCGAGGAAAATCTACTTCGCTCTTTCCTTGTTCGAGTCCACTGATGATTCTTTGAACGGCTTGTTCGCTACTTATAATCATAGGCATAGCGAACGTATTTCGCTCTGTTAATGGTGTATCTACGAAACCAGGATGAACGATAGAAACGTGAATATTGTGTGCTGCGAGGTCGACAGCAAGCGTTCGACCTAAATAGGTCAATGCAGCCTTTGAAGCTCCATAGGCTTCAGCTCTTGGTAATGGCAAAAACCCTGCACTGGAGCTGACTAGAACGACTCTGCCTGCTGGCTTTATACATTTCAGCCAAGCCTCTAGGGCGTAGCCAATTGAGATCAGGTTAATGTTGATTACGCGTTCAAATAGCTTGGCGTCAAAGTTGACTGGGTCATCAATATACTCGCAATCCCCAGCGTTCAAGATGACCATATCTAATGGTTCATCTGAAGTAAGGTCTGGGTAATTTTCGTAGTCCAAAAGATCAAAGCAGAGCGGCTCAACATTATCTTGCTCATTGGTTAGTGAATCGAGCTTGTCTTGGCTACGACCACAAGCGATGACGACATGTCCAAGTTGAGCGTATTTGATTGCTAGATCTCGACCGATACCTGAGGTTGCGCCTGTGATAAGAATTCTCATGTTATTGGCTCGCTCTACGCTTGATGGACTTGATCGCACAGCCAAGAACTGGAATGTGCTCGTAAAGCATGGATCCCACGTCGAGATAGTCTCTGTGATAAATCACAAGGTCGTCTTTCATTTGAAGGTGAGAGTGTCCCTCAACGGTAATCGGCTTGCGTCCATTAAGCTGTTTGTGGGTAAATTCCATAGACCAGTAAACGGCGGCTTCTTCGCCAGACTCGAACGCACTGATGATCGTAAATTTACAGCTGGCAACATTGGTGTAGATGTTCTCGAAGTAACGGGTTAGTGCGTCCAACCCGTTTACTTGATGAAGTGGATCTTTGAATTCAACCTGCTGGTGGTATACATCCTGTAATGCACCAAAGTCGTCAGTACCCAGCTGCCTATACATATCAAGAAAATTATCTAGCCATCGTGAATTTTCCATGGGTTCACTCTCACTTCCGTCTATCGTGCTATTTGTAAAAATCTAGGGCCCTTAACCGCGCTTCTTTATGTTCAACGATAGGTCCCCAATAACGACTGTCATGTCCACTCTTGGTGATAAATGTGTGCGGAAAATGCACGTCTCTATCGGGAATGTTTTGCAGCTCTGGGAGATATTTACGGATGAAAACTCCTTTAGGATCAAACTTTTCACTCTGAGTTATCGGGTTGAAAATCCTAAAGTAAGGCTGCGCATCACAGCCGGTGCTTGCAGCCCACTGCCATCCGCCATTGTTGGCACTGTAATCACCATCAATCAGGTGCTCCATAAAGAAGCGCTCGCCCCATCGCCAATCAACCAACAAGTGCTTAGTCAAGAAGCTGGCGACGACCATTCGTAGACGGTTGTGCATCCACCCTGTTTCGAGTAGTTGGCGCATTGCTGCATCAACCAGTGGGTAACCGGTTTTCCCTTCACACCAGCGTTGGAAATCTTCTTGATCGTTGTGCCAGGTGAGTCCGTTGTATTTTTCTTGGAAGTTCTCGCCTTTCACTAATCTCGGATGGTGGAAGATCAGGTGTTTATAGAAGTCACGCCAGATCAACTCGTTGAGCCAAGAGAACTCAGCGCACTGGGTATCGACCAGAAGTTCTGGGTGTTCTTGAATCAATTGAATCGCCAACCAACGAGGGCTAATTGCGCCAATGGCAAGATAAGGAGATAAGCCAGAGGTTCCCTTTATGGATGGGATGTCTCTATTGTCCGCGTATTGGTAGAGCTTTTCTGCAAGAAACTGAGGTACCACTTGCCCTAACACATCGTCGGCTAATGGCCAGCGAGAAGAGTCCTGCTTTGGGAAATCAAAATCATACTCTCTTGAGAAGGTTTGAAGTTCTGGTTGCGCTCTTTTTGAAT
The DNA here is from genome assembly GCF_030248535.1 of Vibrio sp. D404a. Lineage (GTDB taxonomy): Bacteria > Pseudomonadota > Gammaproteobacteria > Enterobacterales > Vibrionaceae > Vibrio. Next base: position 7,478 of record NZ_JAHGAJ010000025.1, read on the forward strand.
CGACTTTCGGATAGGGTGCGCAATCAATGCCAGAAGCTTGAACATACTTTAGCCAAGCCTTTTTGAACGGGGTAAATACCTTAAACATCTCCCCCTGCTGATTGAGAACTCTTCCTACAGGAACAATGACGTCGCAATCAAAGGTGGTCAATGTGATGTTGAGGGCACGTACTGCTTCATCTCTCTGTTGTTCGTCCACTTCCGGCTCAGAGTTGGCCATGACTTGGGTGATGCTGTGCTCGCGGCAGTAGTTGGCTAGGGTGCTCGCTTGATCGTCAAAGTCGGAGGCTTTCAGGTGAACGAGCTCAATGCCAAATGAGGCGAGTTGTTCTGATAGCAAGGTTAGGTGGCGGTATATGAAGTCAGCTTTGATCGGCGCTAAATGGTGTTGTTGCCACTGTTTAGGTGTAGAAATAAAAACGGCGTGTGTAGCGCCGTTTTCAATTGCAGAGACCAAAGCTGGATTGTCATGAACGCGCAGGTCGCGTCGTATCCAGAGTAGAGTGCTCAATATCCGTATCTCAACTTAAGTTCTTGTGGGTGCGGGTTTAGATAAACCTGCGACTGTAAGTACTCGTTTGGGTACTCCATCAAATAGTGATTAATCAGCGTAAGTGGCACCAGCAATGGGATAGTGCCTTCACGGAAATCGTTGATTTGTCGTGACAGCTCTTGCTTATGAGTGCTGCTTAGTTGCTTCTTAAAGTAACCTTGTAAGTGCTGAAGTGTGTTAGCGTGCGTACCACGGTTAGCATGGTGTTGCAGTGCCGTCATTAGCCCCTCAATGTAGCGTTCAGCCAGCTCATTGATCTCTAGATCACTTTCACCCAATAGTTGGCCGAGTTCTTTGTAGCCTTCAACGTGGTGACACATAACTAGGTATTTGTGAGCGCTGTGGAACTGAATCAACTTGTGCTTAGTGATGCCTTCATCAACCAAGTCGAGCCATTTCTGGTACGTAAACACACGAGTCATGAAGTTTTCGCGAAGGATTGGGTCGTTCAAACGGCCGTTCTCTTCGATCGGCAACAATGGGTTATGATCCATTAGCTGCTTGGTAAACATACCAATGCCTGTCGATTCTGAGCCGCGACCGTGGTGGTGATAGACCTTCACACGTTCCATACCGCAGGTCGGGCTTTTTTGACACACAATAAAGCCCGCAATGTGTTCGTTATTTTTTGCGTAGTTTTGCCCATATTCGATCAGCTCATTAGTGACATCACCAGTACCATCAGGGCGAGACACATGGATGACGTCGTCTAGCATTCTGGTCTGACGAATCGTTGGGCGAGGCGTTGGAAGCCCCACTCCCATTTCCGGGCACACTGGCTCTAACTCAACATAGTCAGCCAGATCGTCAGTGCAGAAACGAGAGCGTTTATGACCTGTATCGAATCTAACCTTGTGTCCTGCAACACAAGCGCTGATACCGATTTTTATTTTTTTGTCCATAGGTCAAATCCTTATAAACATTACTCAAGACGTTGTATATAAGATGGTGTATTTATTAATGTTTTTCAATCACTAATAAATGAACTTGCCAATTGGGTTAAACAACTGACTCACACCTTTCGTAAAGTATAGAGCATCGCTTGAAACCGTTAGGCACACACAACCTTCCTTAGTAAAAGGTTGGTGCGTATGTTCACCATCTAACCAGATAAAATCGCCCTTATGATATTCGCCCATCTCATCTTCAAAACTGCCCTCTAAAAGCAAGGTAATCTCAAAGCCTTTGTGAGTATGGCAAGGCACAGCGCCCTCTTTATCAATATGCAGTAGGCTGGTGTGATGATCACCATCTTCGAAGTCGAGACGTGCGCGCGAGATCTTGCCTAGATTGAGCCAATCTTTTCTCACGACTTGGTTAAGTGCTCGTGGTAATTCAAATTCCGTGTCAGCGACTTTCACCAGCTGCGGTGAATGGTCTTCAGTGGCATCGATGCTAGCCAGCTGTTCATCAGCCGTGATCATATCGATGAGGCTCATGTCGAAGTCTGCGTGGATATCGTCATCGTTGCCGTGAAGTACCGCATTCACTTGGTTCTCAATCAGCTCGTCAGCAATAACTTCTTCCGAGCCAAAGCTATCAGTTGCTGCAAGTTCGGTAAGGCGCATAACCTCGGCTTGGCACTGTTCACACATCTCTACATGGCTTGATACGATCAATGAGAGAGAATCAGGAAGTTCACCAGTGACGAAGTCTCTGAGTATTTCTGCTGTTGGGTGATGTTTAATCATGGTTCTGTTCCCCCATATGAAGCTTCAACTTGGCGAGTGCGAGTCTCAGTCTTGATTTCACTGTGCCGAGTGGCACTCCGAGTTGCTGCGCCAATTGCTCTTGAGACAGCTCTTGATAATAAACCCCTTCAACGATGGTTCGCTGCGCTGGAGGCAGCTTGTCTATTTGATTACGTACATGGCGACTCATCAAGTGGTCGCTGTATTCGCTCTCATCATCGCTTGCTTCAGACAGTGCAGCATCGATAGGCCAGATGTCATCCGCAACATTTTGCTCTGCTTTGGCCTTCACTTTACGCAGCATGTCAAAAGCGGCATTACGCATTACCGTATAAACCCAAGTGGTTGCAGCACCTTTCTCGCTGTTGTAAAGATGCGCCTTTTTCCAAACGTTGGTCATGGTGTCTTGTACTAACTCGTTAGCGGACGCTTCACTCCCCAACTTGTTAATACCAAAACGCTTGATCTTGGGCGCGAAAAATTGAAACAAACGAGTGAACGCTTGCTTGTCTCGATGAGATGCAACTAAAACTAGCCAGCTGGATAACTCTGGCGGCACTTTACTGTCGGGTACGATGACAGACTCCTTGGCTTTTTCGTTTTTTACTTTACCTAATTGCATAATAGACTAACCTTCATCCGGGTTTGAGGACTTATACGGAGGAAAGTGATGCTTAGATCAAACAAAAAGAAAAAAAGTTTGAGCTAGTCGTTACCAGTAATTATTTGATTTAAAAAAGGAACCAAAGCTGGGAAGCTTGATGGCGAAGTGAAGCGCACTTTCTTCTCGATCGGAAGTGGCATCACCTCCAACAAGCGTGCACAGATCCATTGCGGATCTTCGAAATTAGTATGCGGGTAGAGCTCTCTAATCGCGTCATGTTCTCTGAAAAGTTGGACTAGAAAGTTACTGAACACTGGGGGAAGCTGACAATCTAAACTTGGCCAGTGAGGTAGTGTCTCGAAGTCCGCTTTTAAAAGGCCTGTGTTGTCTCTTCGTGTGTTGAAAAGCCTAACCAAAGACTCACCTTCCACATCAATTTCCAGCAACTTGTCGTCAGAAAGATTGAAGTCGACAATCTTGACCTTTGTACCCCAATCTTTAAGGGGGCTATTGTTGCGGTTATCGTGGCTCGCTATTACAAAGCCATCGCCTTGAGCTGCTTGTGCCACCATGGTTAGGTACTTTTGTTCAAAGATTCTCAACCGTTGTCGACCGCCGGGTAGTATAAACAGCGGCAACGGGAAAATTGCGTAGTCGGTTTTTGTTTCCATAGAAAGTGTGCCCCAAAAAATAAAAAAGTATCAAACACCAAACTTTCTGTGATTCGTGAAGGTTGGTTGTGATAGCTATACGCTACGCAATTTACTTTCGATCAAACTGCCACACGGTTCACTTCATGAAGAGTTAAAGACAAACCCGCTTTCTGTTAGAGCTGTCTAGAAAAACAACAATGGCACTCTCTATTCAGGGGAATTTTAAGTAGTATATGTAGGGTGATTGATACCTATGCGTATCAAATGAAAAATTCGTTGAGTGAGCTCAAATCATAGAAAATCCAAGGAATGGTCATGATTGTGATTTACGGAATTAAGGAACATCTAAACCCAATTAAACAGCAGTTGTCGGATGTATTGCAGCAATGTTTGAATCGTGAACTGGGTTTGCCGGATGATAAACGCGCTCATCGCTTTGTTCCGCTAGATAGAGAAGACTTTTTCTTTCCTCAAGGTCGCACAGAGGCCTATACCGTTATTGAGATTAATATGATGGAAGGGCGCACGGTCGATACCAAAAAGCGCTTGATTAAAACGATTTTCGATGAAGCAGAAAGGCAGCTTGGTTTATCACCTACCGATATAGAAATTACCATCAAAGAGCAGCCGTCACACTGCTGGGGTTTTCGCGGTATGACGGGCGATGAAGCTCAGGATTTAAAATATAAAATCAATGTTTAACGCCAGCACTGAGTTGGCTTTATCTATTCGCTCTCTGTTGATGCACTCAAATATCGGTGCCAGTTCTCGTTCATGATTTGATAATGCTCGACACAAAACTCTTTTCTGTCTTTTAGGTAGTCTTTTTCGACTTCATCAAGCAGGTTTTTGTGGCTCTCAGGATCGCTACCATAAACAAGGCACAAGGTTGAGAAGTAGCGTTGTAGATCAAAGCTGTGTTCGTCGATGTATTCGCCAAGATCGTAGTATTCCGGTCGATCTTCTGACTCATAAGCAAACAGATCAGCGGCACTGATTGCTGCGTCTGCTCCGTGTTCAACATAATCAATCAGTAATAGCGTCGCGAAGTTATCTGCGGCATCTTCTTCTTTACCCAAAATGGCAATGTTCTGGTCGGCGATATACGCGTGTGCCGCTTCATGCAGTAACGTATGGAGTAAGGTGTCTACCGCGCCAGCTTGGGCTGATTTATCGTACTTCTCTTGATACTTGTTTTTCTCAAAATAGTTCACTGATTCAGAGTAGAACTGATAAGGCATGTGGATGACATGAGTGTTCGGATCGTAAAGCGGACCATCAGAACCACCGTATTGCACCACAAGCGGTGAGTCGAACGGAAACAGCTGCTCAGAGAGATCAACCAATGTGTCGTTCACTTCACTTTCTATAATGGCTTGTTTGATGTCCGATTCGAGTTCATTGGTGGGGGCTTGATACTGAATCGAGATATTTTGAGTTGGTGTCGTCTCTGCAGAGACATGAGTTGCGGCAAGTAATGCGCACGCGATACCACTGTTAAGTACGGTTTTTCCGAGGGTGTACATAATGACGTCCTGTTGTTCTTGTATTGGCCCTAAATCGATGTTTTCTGAGCGACTTTATCGCTTTCCAGTTTAGGCTATATTTAGCTTGGTGTGTATTTAGCAGATAAATTTCGGTTCAGGATAACCCTTGTGCTATACTCCGCGCCCCAATCCGCATTGGCTTGCTTAATTTTAGGAAATTATTATGAGTGCTAAAAACGAACTTCAACAAATTAACAACCGTCTAGACAAGTGTCGCCACAAGTTAGCGGCTGCTAAGGCTCGTAATGATCGTCCTGTTGTTCGTCAATTCGAAGACGAAATCAAAAAGCTAACCAAGAAAATCGCACAGCTGAAACACAAGCAAAGCTACGATGTAAACAAAGAGCGTAAAGCACTGCTAGATATGCCTTTTAGCCGTGAAATTACTAAAGCTGAGCAAGCGGACATGGGTAAACTGAAAAAGTCTGTAAAGGGACTCGTAGTTGTTCACCCAATGACGAAGATCGGTAAAGAACTTCGTCTAGAGGTTATGACTGGTTACGCACCGAAAAAATTCTAATTACCACCACTGGTAATGAAAGAGGAGCTATCAATAGCTCCTTTTTGCTTTTTTAGGTTTCCAGAACGATAGTTAACGTTAAAAGTTTCCAAATGTCATAGTGAATTTTTCGAGGTGATTGCGGTCACAAAATACCCTAGACCTCGCTTAAATTGACCTAGCACTAACATCTTGGTTGTCTTTCACACTATTGTGGAGCGTTTTCTAAACTCACTATCTCACCATTTGCATAAACACAGGTAGAGCAGCACCAAAAACTACAGATAAAACTAGACTCATTAGGGAAGATGAGGAACGTAAAAATATAGAGGTGATATGAATCATTTAATTTCAATAGGGCCACTAGAATCTTTCCTAATCGCGATTAGTGTTTTGTTTCTAGGTCATTTTGTAAACGCGAAGCTTCCGGTTCTTAAAAAGTACAATATCCCAGAACCCATTGTCGGCGGCTTGATTGTCGCGTTTGCAATCACAGGTCTTCATTTCAATGGCATTGATCTAGAGTTCTCACTCCCGTTACAAAACACATTCATGTTGATGTTTTTCGCAACGGTTGGTTTAGCCGCGAACTATACCCAGTTGATGAAAGGGGGCGCGAAGGTGTTCCTATTCTTGGCCGTCGCGTCGGTTTACATCATCATTCAAAACGGTGTGGGCGTGACCTTGGCTACAGCGTTAGGGTTAGAACCGCTGATGGGCTTGATTGCTGGCTCGATTACTCTGTCTGGTGGACACGGCACCGGAGCCGCATGGTCTCAGACTTTTGCTGACACGTACGGAATTGCTAATACACTCGAAATCGCAATGGCATCGGCAACCTTTGGTCTGATCATTGGTGGTTTGATTGGTAGCCCAGTCGCACAGAAACTGATCGACAAAAACAACCTAGAGTCAGAGTACGGTACGGGCACACATACGCACGAGCGCTTCCCTGAGCTGGTGACGTACAACGAGTATGAAGAAGACAAGGTAACGGCGAAGAAGGTCATTGAAGTTCTGTTTATCCTTCTTATCTGTATTACCGGTGCTAAATACCTAGAGCAGTGGGTATCGACCTTTGAAATTACTTGGCTGATGATCCCTGACTTTGTTTACGCGCTGTTTATCGGTGTGTTCATTACCAATATATTTGAAGTCACTAAGCTGCACAAAACCGACAGCGAAACGGTTGATATTCTTGGCACAGTGTCGCTTTCTCTGTTCTTAGCGATGGCGTTAATGAGCCTTAAACTGTGGAACATCTTCGACCTTGCGATCCCATTCTTGGTGATCTTGGGCGTGCAAGCGGTCGTGCTAGGTTTGTTCTCGTACTTTGTGACCTTCAAGGTGATGGGCTCAAACTACGATGCGGCGGTTATGTCGGGCGGCCACTGTGGCTTTGGCCTAGGCGCAACTCCAACGGCTGTAATGAACATGGGTTCTTTGGTGAACCGATTCGGTCCATCGCCACAAGCCTTTATGGTAGTGCCGATTGTGGGCGCGTTCTTTATCGATATCGTGAACCTGATTATCCTACAAGGCTATATCTCGTTTATCGGTTAACCCATTGATGATGAGATAATCCGTTTTAAAGTGAAAAGCTCCACGATGATCGTGGAGCTTTTTTTATGGGTTGCGTTTACCTACTTGGGAGAAAGTAAGTAGTGAGCTTACAGGCACTTACAACAGAATTTCGCTAACCGTGTTACCTTCTTATCTCATTAGATTTGTAACTCGGAATCGCTCTTCTTGAGTTAATTATTGGGCTGTTCGGCTTGGGTTTGAACAGCCCATTTTTTTATCTTATTCTCGCTTCTCGCTTCTTTGATTTGTCAGCTAGAACTAGGCGGTCTGTAGCTCGCGAAACAGTGCAAAGGAAGAAGAAGCATCGTCACCTGTAACGACAAACCCTACCATTTTTTCGCTGTCGTCAAAGGCTCGTGCAACGATGCCACTTGGTTTGATGCTGGCTTCCCAGCGTGCGTTTTTCCCGAACGTTCCAGAAAACAGAATTGGGTACTTAGGCGTTTTTACCTTGGTCATCATGTGCGGCAGCGCCAGTTTGCTCGGCAGTCCAAGTAGCTGCTTCGCGAGCACGTTGGCCGACAAGATCGCAGGTTGTAAGTACGCGCGTATTTGCCCATCTATCTCGGTACAATCGCCAATCGCGTAGACATCCGGTGCACTGGTCTGCATTTGTTCGTTAACCAAAATACCGCGCTGAGTCGCGATGCCTGCTTGCTGTGCCAATGCCATATTTGGCTTAAGCCCTGCAGCGACGATCACCTCGTCGACCTCCAAAGATTGCTTCTGTTCATTGGCGGTCGGTGTCGTAGATTCTAGCCACAGTGTCTTGGTGGCTTCGTTATCCACTATCTCAGCTACCTGCGAGCTTGTTTTAGTTTGCACCCCTGCATCGTTTAGAGCGTTTTCCAATTCTCTAGCAATGAACCTAGGCAGCAAACTCGCCAGTAACGATGGAGCAGGCTCTACAATAGTGACCTGTTTCCCTGATGATTGCAGATCGAGTGCGAGTTCGACTCCGATCAGTCCACCACCGATCACTGCAACGCTATTGGCTGTTTGAAGCCTCTCTTGGCCTTGCGAGAACTCTTGCAAACTGTTCATGGTTAACAGCGAGGCTTTATGCTCTGCTATTGCTGGTGGCACAAAGGTATTCGCTCCGGTTGCCAGCACTAATTTAGAATAGCTGTAGCGCTCGCCACGCTCAGTGATCAGCGTATGCTCGTCAGTATCCAGTGAGGTGACGCGCGTATTTGTGATCATGGATACGCAATATTTTTGCTCAAGTTGCTCTGCTGTATGTGTGACCAAATCATTTGGAGACTGTTTTTCACTGAACACGTGCGACAGACTTGGTTTGTTGTACTCAACACCTTGGTCTGCAGTAATGACCGTGATTGGCAGTTCGGTATCACCATTTCGTATCATCTTGATGGTTTGTAGGGCAGCGAAGCCACTGCCGATAATAATGATGGGGGCCATGTTATACCTCCACAAACACTTCTTTGCCCAAGTGGCACTCTGGACACAGGAAGCTATCGGGTACTTGCTCCCAAGGTGTGCCAGGAGCGACATCTTGGTTGGGCTCGCCCTGTTTAGGATCGTAAACCCATTCACAAACCGTGCAGCGCCAGCAAGTACAGTCGTCGGCATGGGGAAGGTGCTGCTCAGTTTGCTCAGGCACAGGAGTTTCAGCTTGCTCAGATACAGGAGCTTCATTTTGCGTGTCCGATGCTTCTAATTTGGTTGCTTGCTGCTCGACGACTTTAGGCTGACTGTACGACTCATCTTGGTTCCAGACCTCGGCCAGAGTCGCACCGTAATCAATACACTGACGTAGAGCATCGGTATCTGGCTTCCAATGAATATGTTGTGGTGGGCTCACCTCAAAGTTTGCCTCGCGTAGGCGACTGTCGATACGTTTGACGGCACCACCTGTCCAGCCAGAAGAACCGAAGGCTGCGGCTTTTTTGTCAGCAAAGCGCAGGCCGTGCATCTCTTCTAGCAAGGCTGCGATTTGCGGCATCATCACGTTATTCATGGTTGAAGAGCCAACAAGTACGCCTTTAGAGCGGAAGATATTGGCGAGAATATCGTTCTTATCATGCTTCGAAATGTTGAACACTTTAATCGCAGTGTCAGGGCTACCTTGACGAATACCCTTGGCGATCGCATCGGCCATCATTCGAGTGTTGTTCGACATGGTGTCGTAGACGATAGTGATGCGATCTTCTTTGTACGCTTTCGACCACTCATAATATTGCTCGACGATCTGAGTCGCGTTATCGCGCCAAATACAGCCGTGTGAAGTGGCGATCACATCGATCGGCACACCGAGGCTCAATACTTCTTCAATTTTTGCTTTTACTAGAGGGGCGAACGGCGTCAGGATGTTCGAGAAGTAGCGTAAGCACTGTTCGTGCAGTTCTACTTGATCGAGTTGGTCGTTGAACAGGCGTTCGTCACAGTAGTGCTGACCGAAGGCGTCATTACTAAATAGAACCTCATCGCCAGTGAGATAAGTTGCCATCGAATCTGGCCAGTGCAGCATTTTCATTTCTACAAAGATAAGCTGTTTGCCATTACCTATGTCGAGAGTGTCACCGGTTTTGACTGTACGGAAGTTCCAGTCAGGTTGGTGATGATGACCAACAATGGAGTTAACGCCCGCTTCAGTACAATAAACAGGTGTGTTCGGGATTTTAGCTAACAGTGCCGCGAGTGCCCCTGAGTGATCTTCTTCGGCGTGCTGACAGATGATGTAGTCGATCTCGTTGAGGTCGATCTCCATCTCTAGGTTTGCTAAGAAATGATCAGTAAATCTGTGGTCTACAGTATCAACCAGCACAGTCTTCTCTTCACGAATCAAGTATGAGTTGTAACTTGTCCCTTTATTCATATGGTACTCTTTGCCGTGGAAGTGCTCTGTTTCCCAGTCGTGAATACCAACCCAATGGACATTTGATTTAACGTGAATTGTCATAACGATACTACCTTCTATGAATGTTTCTAAGGTCTGTACTGCATCGCTTGTGCCAAATTTTTAAGTTGCTGATAAGTATGGATTAAATTGTTGGTTCTATCTGTTTTTGAGTCCAAATGACACGCGTTGTTTTTGTGTCTAATTAAATGCTATGTGTCTTTTGGACTTGGTTCAGAAATGCGGTTTGCTCTTCAAATAGCGTTAATGTCTTTTGCCTCATTCTCTCTTTCCTTTCTTCCAAATACAAAAAAGGCCAGACGTGTCTGGCCAAATAAAGCAGTGCGATTATGTGAACGATAATCGTGTCTTAGAGACGGATTATAGAGTCTCTACAACTTGTTCTAGTGCTAGGCGAGCTTTTGGCAGGCCGTGGTTGTAGTCTTCGCCGTCTTTGTGGTAACCGATAGCTAGAGCAACGTCTACAACGTGGCCTTCTAGTTCGTCTGCAAACTTCTCACCGATCAGTGCTGAATCAACACCTTCCATTGGAGTCGATGCAATACCTAGACGCGCCAGCGTGTGTAGGATGTTACCTAGAGCGATGTAAACCTGAGCTTTAGTCCAGTTACCGTTGAAGCCTTCTTCGTCAGTATTCATGTCTGCGAATGCGTAAGCACCCATGAACATGTCGTACATGTCTGCAGGAAGGTGACCAGAACTTACTTCAGCATCTACACGCTTAGCAAACTTCTCTTTTGTGAATTTAGGGTCGTGAGCAAACAGAATTGTGTGAGACGCTTCTTTCGCATGCGGTTGGTTAAACTGATGCATGTTCTCGAATGTATCGTGGAAGCGTTGTTTTGCTTCGTCACTCTCAATGATGATGAATTTCCAAGGCTGAGAGTTAATAGAAGACGCAGATAGACGCAGCGCTTCTTTGATGATTTCCATATCTTCCGCAGAGATGCGTTTGTCAGCATCGTATTTTTTAGCAGTGTAGCGAGTGTTCAAATCTTTGATGATTGGATGAGTCATGTTGGCTCCTAGTATCTATATGAATAAATGTTGTAGGGTTTAATGTTCAGTAACGTCAACAATAAACGGATAACCAAAACGGTCATCGAACATGCCCCAATGATCGAGAATCTGCGGTAGCTCAAATCGATGGGTGTAAGATAAAGGAACTCTCGAGGGAGAAAAATAGCGAAGATCTCAAATGACTATGGACTTAAATGTCCATAATCATGTGAGGTGTGTTGGGTTATGCGTGCTACACAAGGCGGAAAGCGTTTTAATACGCCTTAATACCGAATTGTCGTAATAGAGGAGGGAGCACTTTATCAAGGTTGGGAATATCTTCTGGGTAGATCTCAATCAGATCGAAGCCGTGCTCTTGATAGACGAGCTTTGTGCTCTGTTGCTTCTTTTCATCGACCATACCCTTATCGCTTCCCCAAAACTGGATGTATACCTTACCCGAGGGTAAATAGAAGTCACTGACAATTTCGGTTGCGATAGGAAGAGGACGCTCATAAGCATGGACGACACCCGCCATATAGAGCCAGTTGTCGATAATAAGCTCCCCCTTGGAGCGAACATAATGCCCATCTAAGGTGCGGTGCTTAGCCTCAAACTTCTGTCTAAAGCTAGAGAACGATACATCGGTAGAGTGACTCTCGGCATCTTTACCCAAGAACTCAACCACGGATTGCTTTAGGCGTTTGTTCTTGGCGACCGTGTCGTGCCAAACCACAAACACATTATTGGTGGCTTTATCTTCTCTTTGTTCACCACCCACTTTCAAACCAGTATTGGTAACATGCCATCCATCGTCTTCACGGCGAATCCAACCTAGCTCATTGAGCAACAAGTTGACCTTTTTAGCACTTAACCTTAGGGACTGCCCTAATTGGGTGGCTGTCAGTGTCGCGCCTGTGGTCGAAGCGGTATCTATTAGTAGGTTTTCCGGCCACACAATAAATTGCCCAAACTTTTTATGTTCAACGTATTCGCCACCAAAAGACTCACCGCGTTCTGTTAATACCCATTTATCCTGATTACGGACAATATAGCCTGCACTCTTCAATTGATTGAAAAGGGCTTTGGGTTCGCTCTCTCTCTGCTTGGCGAGCGCTGATGTTGATAGTTTATTTGATGGCATATAAGTGTTTCTTTTTTTGGCTGTGGCTGACAGTAATCACGTGAGTTCTATTTATATCACTAACTTAATCACAGACAGAGTGTCGCAACGACATTTATCTGCTCTATGCTCTTTTGAAATACCAATAAGCACATGTTCAAAGTTGTAATTAAATTACATAATGAGGGTTTTGATACATATGGGTGCATATAAATTGAACTTGGTATGCTGTGTTTTTATTCGGTGGGTTATGGTTTATGGTGCTATGTTTTAATAAGTGTGATTTGGGTCACTATTTATTTTTGAGGATTCGAAATTAAAGTGTGATCTAGATCGTATGTAAATGGTAATCAATCTCATCCATTTGCGCTTGTAATTTAGATTCACCCTATTTTTGTGATCAAAGTCATCATGACTAACTCGTAGTTGTATTTTGTGTGTGATTTGCATCACTAAATTGGCGTCGACGTGCGTTTTTTGAATCTTGTGTTAGATTTTACTCAACTTTTGAGCACACACTTTCGGTCATTTGACCAACCAATACACTACGGGGTTCTACCTATGTTATCACCAGAAGCTAAGATCAAGGTTCAAAACTTTGGTCGATTCTTATCCAATATGGTAATGCCAAATATCGGCGCATTCATTGCGTGGGGTTTCATTACTGCACTATTTATTCCAACTGGTTGGCTTCCTAACGAAACGTTAGCGTCTATGGTTGGCCCGATGATCACTTACTTGCTGCCTCTACTTATCGGTTACACCGGTGGTAAAATGGTTGGCGGCGACCGTGGTGCGGTAGTAGGTGCTATCACAACAATGGGTGTTATCGTAGGTACGGACATTCCAATGTTCATGGGTGCGATGATTGTTGGTCCTCTTGGTGGTATCGCAATTAAGAAATTCGATGAAGCAGTTCACGGTAAAGTGAAGAGCGGCTTCGAAATGCTAGTGAACAACTTCTCTGCCGGTATCATCGGTATGATCTGTGCGATCATTGCTTTCCTAGCAATCGGTCCTGCAGTAAAAGTGTTGTCTGGCGGTCTAGCGGCTGGTGTTAACGCAATGGTTGAAGCAGGTGCACTTCCTCTAGCATCTATCTTCGTTGAGCCTGCGAAAATCCTGTTCCTAAACAACGCAATCAACCACGGTATCTTCTCTCCTCTAGGTATTCAGCAGTCTGAAGAGATCGGTCGTTCAATCTTCTTCCTAATCGAAGCGAACCCAGGTCCTGGTCTAGGTCTACTACTTGCTTACATGGTGTTTGGTAAAGGTAGCGCGAAGCAGTCTGCTGCGGGTGCATCTATCATCCACTTCCTAGGTGGTATCCACGAAATTTACTTCCCTTACGTTCTAATGAACCCACGTCTAATCCTTGCGGTAATTGCAGGTGGTATGGCTGGTGTATTCACTAACGTAATGTTCAGCTCGGGTCTAATTTCTCCAGCGTCTCCAGGTTCTATTTTCGCAATCCTACTGATGACACCAAAAGGTTCTTACATCGGTGTGATTCTATCGGTTATCGCAGCAACAGCAGTATCGTTCGTAGTCGCGTCAATTCTTCTAAAAACATCAGCGCAAGATGACAACGAAGATTCACTAGAGAAAGCATCTGCACAAATGAAAGACATGAAAGCGTCTTCTAAAGGTGCAACAACAGGTGCAGACATCAACCTAGCAGACGTGAAAGCGGTATACGTAGCATGTGACGCGGGTATGGGTTCAAGTGCAATGGGCGCGGGTCTACTTCGTAAGAAAGTGGATGCAGCAGGCCTAGACATCACAGTAACCAACTACGCGATTAACAACCTACCAGCGGACTCACAGATTGTTATTACGCACAAAGACTTAACAGACCGTGCTCGCAATACCATCCCAGGTGCAATGCACATGTCTCTAAGCAATTTCCTAGACGGCGCGGTATACGACAACTTGGTTGCAGAACTGGTTGAAGCACAAAGCGGTGACGCAAAAGCAGCACCTGCAGCAGCGCCAGCACAAGAAGAGTCAAAAGAAGAAGGCCTAGCACTAACAAGTGATGCGGTATTCCTTGGCCTAAAAGCTGCGGATAAGAACGAAGCGATTAAGTTTGCAGGTGAGCAACTTGTGAAACTTGGCAACGTAGCACCTGAATATGTAGATGGCATGTTCGCTCGTGAGGAACTGGTTTCAACTTACCTAGGTGAGTCTATCGCAGTACCGCACGGCACGATTGAAGCGAAACAGCACGTACAAAAGACCGGCATCGTATTCTGTCAGTACCCTGAAGGTATTCAGTGGGGCGAAGACGAAGACGATATCGCGAAAATGGTAATCGGTATCGCAGCTCAAGGTGACGAGCACAACATGGTACTGATGGCTATCACGAATTCACTTGATGACGAAGAAGCAGTGGAACGCTTACAGAACACCACCAACCCAGAGGATGTTCTGAAGATTCTAAACGGACAATAAGAAGCTTTAAGTCAAGCTCCTGAGTGAACCGAGGCCAGTCCCCCCTGGCCTCATTTTCCCAGTCTAGATAGCTCACGGTTTAGAAGTATGTTGTTGAACCGTCATCTATACAGATTACATAGTTAAAAGGTCTAAAAATTATGAAAGCGTTACATTTCGGTGCTGGTAATATCGGTCGTGGTTTCATTGGTAAGTTGCTTGCTGACGCAGGTCTTGAAGTCACGTTTGCAGACGTTAATGAGACTGTGGTTAATGCGCTAATCGAGCGTAAAGAGTACCCAGTTAAGATTGTTGGCGAAGAGTGTGTTGTTGAAGTAGTTAAAAACGTAACAGCAGTAAACTCAGCGACAGGCGCAGTGGTTGACTGCATCGCTGAGTCAGACCTAATCACAACGGCTGTTGGCCCTACTGTATTAAAGATCATCTCTAAGTCGATCGCACAGGGTATTGAGAAGCGTGCAGCGGCAGGTAACACTGCACCAATGAACATCATCGCGGCAGAGAACATGGTTCGTGGTACCAGCCAACTTAAGGCTGCGGTTCTTGAGCATCTATCTGATGAGATGAAGGCGTTCACTGAAGAGAACATCGGTTTCGTTGATTCAGCGGTAGACCGTATCGTTCCGCCGGCAGAAGCGGGTGAGACAGATCCTCTAGCGGTAACGGTTGAAACGTTCAGCGAGTGGATTGTTGATGAGACTCAATTCAAAGGTGAGATTCCAAACATCCCAGGTATGGAATGCACAGATAATCTAATGGCGTTTGTTGAGCGTAAGCTATTCACACTGAACACGGGTCACCTAGTAACAGCTTACCTTGGTGTATTGGCTGGTCTTGAGACAATCAAAGACTCTATCGAGAACGATGAAATCCGTGCGCAAGTGACGGCGACGATGGAAGAGAGTGGTGCGGTTCTAATCAAACGCTACGGTTTTGATCCAGAAGCTCACGCCGCTTACATCCAGAAGATTCTGGGTCGTTTTGCAAACCCATATCTACGTGATGAAGTGGACCGTGTTGGCCGTCAACCAATCCGTAAACTGAGCCCACAAGATCGTCTAGTCAAACCACTGAACGGTACGCTAGAATACGGCTTACCAAATGAGAATTTGATTAAAGCGATTGCTGCGGCGTTCCACTACAAGAATGAAGATGACCCTCAAGCGGTTGAACTTCAAACAATGTTCGCAGAAAAAGGTTTTGCTGAGACATTAGCACATTATTCTGAGCTGAATATCGACTCAGAAGTTGTTAAACTAGCGGAACAAGCTTATCAAGCATTGAAATGATAAATCATCAAAGTGCCACTCCTGTGGCACTTTCTTATTGCAGAGCCGTTATGCCAATACATCCTAGCCATGAAACAGAACTCCTAGAAGCACTTGCAGAGGCGACCACCGCTAATGCATGTTTTATGGCGGCTTACGATGCATTGGACGACACGGTCGATGCAGTTCTTAAAAGCATATTCCAGAAAGATGACACTGCGGTGAAATTTGTGGTCGAGCCTCTCCTTAATAGTGGAGGCCCGCTAGGCGAAATCATGGTTCGTGCAAAGCTGTTGTTGGGCTTGGGTGTGATCAGTAAAGAGGTCTACGATGACCTAGAGATTTTTGTTACTTTGAAAGAGTGGGCAAAAATCCAAGGTGATGAGGTTTCATTTACCGATCCTAATGTTCTGTTTGAACTGAATAAAACCCATGCAATCCAAAAGATTATGCCGATTGAGTACGATGCGGAAATGGTGGAGTCGATGTCGGGCCCTATGCTCGATATGTTTATGGGTCGCCATAATCAAAAGGTTCAGTCGACCATCGTTTTGGCGATTACAGACCTCATCAATACGCTCTGTCGTGATAACGCACTGATTGTTTAGTCTCATTTCATCTATCTAATTGCACCGCTTTCCCTTTATCTGAGCTATTGCCTTTGAGTGTAGTCAGCTCGGCTTAGTTCAACCTTCCCCTATGGGTTGCCAGCTTAGGTTGGGGAAAGCTCGCTTTCGTTATTATCTATTTGTTTTAGAATTCCCTTTCGTTTTGGTTACCGCCTTTCACGCTCTCAAATTTCTCCTTTGCTATTCTCCCTAAGCCCTGAATTCAAGTTATCGATAGCTGGTATCTGCTTGATGAAATAGCAGGCACAAAAAAAGCCACCGAAGTGGCTTTTTGTATCAGCAAAACCTTAGATTATAGGTCTTGGATGTTTTCAGCTTCTAGCTCTTGGAAGTAGCGTAGAGTCTTAACTTTAAGCTCTTGTTGAGCTGGCTCATCAGCAACGATGATAGCTTTACGGTGCATTTGAAGCGCTGTAACAGTCCACATGTGGTTTACAGAACCTTCGATAGCCACTTGTAGAGCTTGTGCTTTGTTGTGACCCATAGTCAGGATCATTACTTCTTCAGCGTCTAGTAGAGTCGCAACACCGATTGTTAGTGCGTATTTTGGCACTTGGTTGATGTCGTTGTCGAAGAAGCGAGAGTTCGCGATGCGAGTCTCTTCAGTTAGCGTCTTGATACGAGTACGAGAAGCTAGAGAAGAACCTGGTTCGTTGAATGCGATGTGACCGTCGATGCCGATACCACCCATGAACAGGTTGATTTTGCCGTATGAACGGATTTTTTCTTCGTATGCAGCACAGTGAGCGTCGATGTCTTCAGCTTGGCCGTCTAGTAGGTTGATGTTCTCTTCTTGAATATCAACGTGGTTGAAGAAGTTTGTGTACATGAAAGTACGGTAAGACTCAGGGTGGTTAGGATCGATACCTACGTACTCATCCATGTTGAATGTAACAACGTTTTTAAAGCTAACTTCACCCGCATTGTATAGCGCGATTAGCTCTTTGTAAGTCGTTAGTGGTGTGCCACCAGTAGGTAGACCAAGAACGAATGGACGATCAGCTGTTGGGTTGAATGCTTTGATCGCTTCAACGATGTGACGAGCTGCCCATTTACCTACTTGTGCCGCGTTGTTTAAAGGAATAAGTCTCATTTTTGTAGCCCCTAAGATAAATAATTTATAGTGTGCTGAAACATTAATTCGCATTATAAAATAAGTGATCTGTTTCTGCCATTGTTTTAGGTCAAATTTTTAGTTTTTTAATGATATCTGTGACAGTAAGTCTCAAAATTGCACAATGTTACTAGGGATATTTATCATCGTTAAACAAGCTTCATCTGCTTGTCATAAAAGGGATTTTTGCTCGAATTATCACCGCTTAGTTTGTAACAAATTGATGGCTTAAAAAAATGACATTTATTTTGTTGTTTAGAAGGGGAGGTAAGGCGCTTCGGGTTGCAGTAAATGCGGGATGTGCAGAGGCATGATGACGAGAAGATTCTCGCTATCATTATGAAATTTATAAATATATTGTAAAGGCGCGCTTATTCGCTACACTTGTAACAGGTGCCGTGTGGGGAAGTAAGCTCAAGGCGTAACAACACCTTGAGCTCAGAAGATTAATCTTCCAACACTAACTCGCTGTCGTACTCTTCTCTTGGCATTTCGCCACGTTTACAGCCGTTAAGAGTGTGGAAGCGACGACGCCCGCGGGCAAGCTGGATGTATTTCAACCAAACACGCTCTAACTTAGACTTCGCCTTGTGAGGGTGAGATAACACTTTCACAAAGTGTTTTTCTTCAGCGTTGGTCGGTGCAAGTTCGCCCGATTCAAGTGCTAGCATGGTATCACCAAACAAGGTTAGGATTTCTTCTTCTACAAGAGTAAAATCACCTGACTTAGCAAACCCTCTTGGGAATTTATTGGTGTCATAAAAACGTTTTTTTCCGTGTCGGAATTCGGTCTCAGACATAACAGCCTCAGTAATGTGGTTGGATTGAAATTAGTGTTTTTGTTGCTCACGCGAAAATATTGTTAAAAGGCAAAAATGGAAAACAAAACGTTTTTGCCCTTACGATAAACAATCCTAGATCTGCTAGTTAGCAGATTTATTACAGAGATGTATTTGATGGATGTGAAAGTATTTAGAACCTTTCTAGAGGTTGCAAGGGTGCGCCATTTCGGTCGTGCTGCTGAAAACTTGTATTTAACTCAGGCGGCAGTCAGTGCCCGAATCAAACAGCTTGAGGGCTATTTTGATACTCAGCTTTTTATTCGCGATCGCAACAATATTAAGCTGACTTCCTCTGGTGAGCGCTTGATTGGTTATGCAGAAGTAATGGTGTCTACCTTGCAACAGGCGAAGTTTGAGCTGTCTCTTGAGAGCGGCAAAGCGCTTCAACTCACGTTAGGTGGAACTCCGAATATTTGGGATGCCTACTTACAAAACTGTTTGAGTGTGGTGACGGACTCTTTTGGGGGTTATGGCTTTATGGCGGAAGTCATGGGACGTGAGCAACTCAATCGAAGCCTGTTAGAGCGCACTCTAGATATGGCCTTTGCTTTCGATCAGATCAAAGCGGAAGAGTTGAACTGCAAAAAGGTGGCAGACTTAGTCTTGGTGTTGGTTTCTACCCAGCCGGATGACCTAGAGAGCGTATTCCAGCATAAATATGTATACGTTGATTGGGGGACACGCTTTGGTTCAGAGCACGCCGAGCGTCACCCGAAAGTGCCAGCACCTTATTTACGCACCTCAACGGCTCGTATTGCTCTAGACTTTATTCTCGAGAAAGGCGGCAGTGCTTACTTGCCTGTCTCTTTGGTGGAGCCGTTCATTGAGTCTGGCCAACTGCACAAAGTGAAAGGCGTTGAGGACTGGTATCGCCCTATTTACCTAAGCTATCGCAAGTCGAGCACCTCTGTGGACGCGATTATGCAGGTCGAAGAACTAGTGAAAGAGATTGACCCTTCTACAGCTTACACCTTGCAACAAGCAGCGGATATTTCGCCTGAGTAGTCATCGTTATTAATAACAATTGTTGATTGGTGAAAGCGAATAACAAGCTAAATCCAAAGAAATAATGGCTCCCAATTGGGAGCCATTATAGTTTTAAGCCAGCAAAGGCAAGCGACACGGGTGAGATGTCATAAATTCATTAAGTTCTCAATGGACTCTTCTAACGAGTGAGACATGTAAGAGTGTATTTGATGACCGTCAGTAGCGTCGATCTCAATCATGGAGATACCGCTTTCGGAAGTGTCTTCGAGATATCCGAGCGATTGCTCGACAGACTGACAGGTGAGAACTTGATTGTTCTTGAGAACAATGCGACAGGTGTGCAGATCCATAGCCAATTATCCTTGTTATTCAGCCAGCCTCGGCATCTTAGGCGCCAAGTGATAGCTGTGACGTTGTGAGAGAAAACCTCGTTCTATATAAGGGTAGTTGAACTATGTGAAAAGCAAATTAAAAAAATTCAATTTATTGTATATTCAGTTCCGGAAATGGCTAGCGTTCGCTTGGCTTGTCGGTACACTTTAATTTATTACTTGACGTTATCGGGTTGAAGGTAGGCATATGGAAGGCAAGATTCATCAATACAGCGATCTGAGCAGTGCTCAATGCCAACAGGCGCGACTCGCGCGAGACGCCCGCTTTGATGGCCTGTTTTTTATCGCTGTAAAAACGACGGGTATATTCTGTCGTCCTATCTGTCCAGCCTCGCCGCCGAAAGAGCAGAACGTCGAATATTTTTCTAATCAAGCTCAAGCGCTGCAAGCTGGCTATCGCCCATGTTTGCGCTGTCGTCCAGACAGTGCGCCGTTCTCTCCGGCTTGGAAGGGTGTTGAAACCACCTTTTTAAGAGCTCAAAAGCTGATTGAAGAGGGTGTGTTGGCAGAAGGAAGCAGCCAGCAGTTATGCGAGCGTCTAGGGATATCAGATCGCTACCTTCGTAGCTTATTTTCTAAATATATGGGTGTGTCGCCCAAGCAATACGCGATTTACAACCAACTGATGTTTGCCAAGCAATTGCTCCATAACAGCCAGATGAGTATCACTGACATTGGATTTGCTTGCGGCTTTAAAAGCACACGTCGTTTTAATGATGCTTTTTTGAAAGTGATGAAGCTGTCACCCTCTCAGATTCGAAAGTCAGGAACCGACAGTGTTAGTACCAATGCGATTCGCCTTCCAGTGAAGGGGGCGATCAACTGGCAACATATGCTGAACTTTTATCGTAAGCGGATGATAGAAGGTGTGGAAGAGGTTGGAGAAGACTATTACCAGCGAACCGTGATCATCAACGGAGCGAGTGGTTGGTTTCGAATCCGTCACGTCAACCGTCGTCAGTCAACGGATGACCAGTTGGAAGTTGAGTTTGAGTTAAGCCAAATGAATCAGCTGAGGAATTTGATACGTCGAATTCGTCGGATGTTTGATCTCGATGTCGACATCAATCGAGTTGAGGCGCACCTTGGCAATGTAGACGCCTCTCTGATTAAAGAGCCCGGCATTCGTATTCCCGGAGTATGGTCGCCTTGGGAGGCGGGTGTGCGTGCGATCTTAGGGCAGCAGGTTTCGGTTAAAGCCGCTATCGGTCAGTTAAATTTACTGGCCAAGCAGCTTTCACCGCAAGAAGGAACTCTCTACTTCCCGACACCAGAGCAAGTGCATGCGGCGGATATCAGCTTTCTACGAATGCCGCAGAGTCGCAAAGACACCTTGCACCGATTTGCCGCTTACATGATTGAAAACCAGCATCAGCATCCAAGTAAGTGGCTCGATCTTAAGGGCATTGGTCCGTGGACAGTTCATTACGCTTTATTGAGAGGCCTGAGCGAACCCGATCATTTACTGACTGGCGATTTGATTGTGAAGAAATTCATCGACCAACATGCCAATATCACAGCAAACAAGGTGGCTCCTTGGGGAAGCTATGCAACATTCCATTGCTGGAGCCATTTCTAATGCCATTTCTAAAGCATGCGGTTTCGTACCGATATTGGGATATATGACAATGATTAAACGATTTACTTACTACACGAGCCCACTGGGTATTGTGACGATACAAGGCTGCGATGATGGATTATTGGGTGTTTGGTTTGAAACCCACACCACTAAGCCAGAAGAACTGGGTGTACAAGATGATGCGTTTGCGCTGTTTGCAGAAACTAAGCGTCAACTCGATGGCTATTTTTCTGGAAAGCTGAACAACTTCTCAATCCCAGTCGCAGCAGAGGGAACGCCATTTCAGCAGTCGGTTTGGCAAGCTTTAATGCGTATTCCTTTTGGGGAGACATGGAGTTACCAGCAGCTTGCTGATGAGATTGGTAATCCTAAAGCGGTTAGGGCGGTGGGGTTGGCAAATGGAAAAAATCCGGTTTCCATCATAGTACCGTGCCATCGCGTGATCGGTAAAAACGGTAAACTGACAGGCTATGCGGGTGGTGTTGAGAGAAAGTCAGCATTGCTGAAATTAGAAAGTGATCTATCAATTAGTTGAATAAATGCTCTTATTGTTTTCTGGTATTTCTATAATTCCCTGCTTATCATTTACAAATTACAGAATAAATATAAAAGCAGAAAACCTCTATGAACCGACAAATGATGACGGTAATCGGGTGTAGCAGCGTTTTATTGACTGGGTGTTTGAGTGAGACAACGAAACCATTTGAGGTTCCTCAACTGGTTCTATTCAGTGGCATGTATGAAAACCCAGAGAATGAGAGTTACTTGGTCTTCGAATCGGGTAAAGTGCGCTACCAAACCACGGACACCAGCGTTACACGCGATTATACCGTCGATGATGACTTGATCAGCATTGAGCTGAATAGCGCGAGCAGTAAAACCGGCCCCGGATTGGTGATGCGTATCCACAATGATGGCGATAGGCTGACCTGTAACGGCTGCCCAGGCTTGCAACTGAGTAACGTTTGGACGCGAGTACCTGAATCAAAGTAATAATCCTTCGATGGTTCGGTAGTGTTCCTTTAGCTTTTAGTGATTAAAGCACGCTAACTGGAGCTCTATGACACTTAACATG
This sequence comes from Vibrio sp. D404a, assembly GCF_030248535.1. GTDB lineage: Bacteria > Pseudomonadota > Gammaproteobacteria > Enterobacterales > Vibrionaceae > Vibrio. Next base: position 29,952 of record NZ_JAHGAJ010000025.1, read on the forward strand.
TTCACCATTTAAGACATAAATCCTGAGGTCCTCTCTTCCCCAACTCAGGCATGTCTCTGATCAAACATCTATTCACTCAAGTGACTAAAACAGGCTAGCGTTCATCGCGAGATGCACGGCAATGCTCAATGCGTAACCAATAGCGATCACCGGCATCCATTTTAGGTGACCAAAAAAGGTGTATTTACCATGTGCAGCCCCCATCAATGCTACTCCAGCAGCACTGCCGATCGAGAGTAAGCTACCACCAACCCCTGCCGTTAAGGTGATCAACAACCAGTTGCCAATCGACATTGAAGGCTCCATAGAGAGCACGGCGAACATCACTGGGATGTTATCGACGATGGCAGACAGCACACCGACCATAATATTGGCCCAAATTGGGTTCCATTGGCTGTACATGACGCCTGATGCTAACTCCAAATACCCAAGCAAGCTAAGCCCACCAACACACATTACAACGCCATAGAAGAAGAGCAGCGTATCCCACTCGGCGTGGGAGACACGTCGAAAGACATCAAAAGGCACCACAGAACCCAAGCGTTTAAGAGCGGCTTCATCGTGGTTGGCGATGGCGATCGCTTTCTTCTTCGCGAGTGATTTAGGCAAGGTTTTGCGTAGGAAGAACCCAAAGAACTGCAAATACGCTAAGCCCATCATCATCCCCATCACCGGTGGGAAATGAATGACAGCGTGGAAAGCGACCGCGGTTGCAATGGTCATGATGAACAAGAACACAATACGTTTGGCTCCGCGTTTGAGCTCAACGTGTTGGTGCACAGTGTCCGGCTGGGTTGTCGGTACGAAATAGGACATGATTATTGCGGGTGCGAGATAGTTTACTGCCGATGGGATAAACAGCGGCATAAATTCCGAGAAGCTCACGTAACCCGCTTGCCATACCATCAAGGTAGTAATGTCACCGAATGGGCTAAAGGCACCGCCGGCGTTGGCGGCAATCACTATATTGACGCACGCAAGGTTGACGAATTTAGGGTTGGAACCAGCGACTTTGAGCACCACGGCACACATTAACAACGCTGTCGTGAGGTTGTCGGCAATGGGAGAAATGAAGAACGACAGAATACCTGTTAGCCAAAACAGGGAGCGGTAGTTAAACCCTTTGCCTACCATCCAAGCCTGCAGTGCATCAAACAAACGACGCTCCTCCATGGCACTGATATAGGTCATCGCCACTAACAGGAATAGCAGCAGCTCGGCATACTCAAGTAAGTTGTGCTCTAAGGCGGCCTGCGCGACTTCAATTTGGTGGTAGTTTTGATAGGTCAAACCGATAGCAATCCAGATGAGGCCAGCAGCAAGTAGAACCGGTTTGGATTTTCGCAGTTGAAGATACTCTTCCATCATGACGAATGCATACGCTATGACAAAAATCGCTAGGCACAAGTAGCCAACCGAAGATTGAGTTAGGTTGAGGGTTTGAGAGGTTCCTAGCGCACTGGCAAAAGAGAGTGACGGAAATGCAGCCAAGATAAAGGCGAGAATCTTTGTGCCTGCCATAATATACGCTCCATGTGATTAGGCCAGTGAGTACGCGTAAAAGCGTAGACCTAAATATTCAAGCGTAGTGTGATAGAACTCTTAATAATTCAAGAGATTAGTGAATTGGTAGTAGAGAAGAGCGAATAGTATGAGAGAGAAAAGTGCAATGCATAAAAAGCGAAAAAGCTCTATCAACCATTGTATTGATAGAGCTTGATCTTAATCGCCCTAAGCAGCGCTGCGATCAAAGGTAACAGTTTGCTCAACGGCACACACTTCAACAGGCCAACCGTACGATTGGTATTCCAGTGCAAGTTTGTCAGCGACAACGCGAGAAACAGTTGCGCTAATCCACATACCTTTGCCCATTACTTGATATTTCAAAGTTCTCATTTCCATAGTAACCACTGCTTCCTTTTCCTTGCTATTGGCTAACGGCAGTCTATAGCAGGCCCTAGGGCTGAAATTTCACAATCAGCTCAGATCTTTTCTATTCAAGCTCAGGGGTAGTTAGTGTGGATTTACCCTAGTATTAGTATGCTGTACTGATGGGTTTGGAACTAAAATCACAAACTAAGTCTATGTATTTAATGAGAAATATAAATTCGAAGAAATTTTGTGTAAGAGATCTCTCACATCACTTTCAGAGATAATGAGAACGTAGTGTCATAAAATGTAGGTAAATGATAATTACAATGAGTAATTGTTAAGTGTGGCGGCTTATATTTTGATGGGTTTTGTGTTCTAAATATTAAGTTATCATTAGCAGTAATTTCTATACTTTTGCTGATATCACAGTTCTATATTTTATATCGGTAGTTATAAATAATATTATTATCTAATTGATTTTGGTCATAACCTGCTACTGCATAACTTTGCACTATCTATACGTGTTCTGTTCCACATAAACAATATGTATAGAGGCGATTATGACTAATCCAGTTCAAACCGATCGTAAAGTGACGATTGGTTGTTACATAGCACTCGCGTTCGCGATTGTCTTCTTTTCCGGTTTACTGAAGTCAAACGAATGGTATGGCGTTTTTGACTTTACGACCCTCAATGGCTCCTTTGGTAAGGTGGCATACGACGTCAGTGAGACAGCTGATGGCGTTCAGGCTGCCACCACCTCTCTGCGAGGTAAAGGCGGCAGTGGCGCCCGTGATGGCTTTATCTTCGCGCTAACCTTGATTCCTACCGTGATGTTCGCGTTAGGTATGATCAACGTTCTAGAACACTATGGTGCTCTGGATGCAGCTCGAAAACTACTGACACCTTTATTACGCCCGTTGATGGGTATTCCGGGCAACTCAGGCTTAGCACTGATTGCTTCTTTACAAAGTACCGATGCTGGTGCGGCGATGACAAGGCAACTGAAAGACGAAGGCCACCTCACTAAGCGTGAAACCGATGTCTTTACCATGTTCCAGTTTACCGCCGGCGCAGCCATTGTGAACTTCTTCTCTTCTGGTGCTGTGCTGTTTACCTTAACCACGCTCGATGGCTCATTGGCTGTCTCATCTTCTATCGGTCTTGCTGTTGCAGTGATGTTTGTCTTTAAGTTTGTCGGGGCTAACTTGTTCCGCATTTACTTGAACATCACAGAAGGCAAAGAAGATAAGTCTGGCTCTAACAAAAAACAAAACATGACAGAGGAAGCAGCGTAATGAGCGAAGTAAAAGCAAAGAAACCTATGGTGACCGATATTTTCGTTGAAGGTGCGAAAAAAGGCTGGGTAATCGCGACGACTTCGACGGTACCAAACGTACTGATGGCGTTCGTGATCATCAAAGCGTTGCAGATCACTGGCGCGCTCGATCTGATGGGCAGCGTGTTCTCTCCGATTATGGCGGTATTTGGTTTACCTGGCGAAGCGGCAGCCGTGTTGATCGGTGCTTGGATGTCGATGGGTGGTGCGGTAGGCGTGGTCATTACTCTGTTTGACCAAGGCATTCTAAATGGCACCCACATCGCGATTCTGGCTCCAGCTATCTACCTGATGGGCTCACAAGTCCAATACATGGGTCGCATCATGGGGCCGATTGGTACCGAAGGGCGCTATATTCCGGTGATGATCGCTATTTCTGTGTTGAATGCGTTTGGTGCGATGTTGGTAATGAATATCTTGCTATAGCGTGGTGATGTTCATGCGGTCACAAGTGGCCTGAGTGGATCGTAACCCAAAAAGAAACCCCGTTTGGCTTTCACCAAACGGGGTCTGTTCTTTTTCGTAGCCGTCCTGCTACCGACGTTGTATCTTATTTATTTTTAAATAAGGTAACGTATGCTCCCTGCATCGTTCCTTGACTTGGTTAACTCCATTAACCTATCCAATTCATCGCCTTCCTAGCGGTGTCCTTGACCTTATCATCCTGATAAGCACTCATCCTAGAGCATCACTTCCTTGCTGATAACGCATCCTGTGTTACCAAATCTTCATCCTGAAGATACCTAATCCGTTAGGCTTTTTCCTGTTCCTGCCAACTCCCTGTCGACAACTTAATTAAACACTGTCGTGACCTCACTCGCAATGGCGAAAATTTATAATTCAGCTCAATAAATAGAAAGAAATGTGCGCTGATCATTAGAAAACAATAAGTTGAGTTTGTTTTTTGAGTATATTCTGCGAAGCTTATTTGAGATCTCTCACAACGGTTGTGAGAGATCTCTTACAAACTGACGAGCAAGCTTGGTACCCCTTTGAGTTGCTCATTATCTATTGTTATCGCTTAGGAAAAGGACACACCATGGTTACTGCGTTATACGCCTCTTTACTTGCTCTCGTTATGCTTTGGCTAGCGATTGAAGTGATCAAACAGAGAAGGAAAAATCAGGTCGCTCATGCTGATGGTGGCGTTGAGTCATTACAGGTAGCGCGCTCTGCGCAGAGTAATGCGATGGATTACATTCCTATTACCGTGATTTTGATGGCGTTGGTTGAGTTCAATGGCGCGAACGTATGGTTGATCCACGTTATCGGTATCGCTTTTCTTGTGGGGCGTATTGTTCACGGAAAAAGCATTTTGGCACGCAGTCTAAAAGGCAGAAAACAAGGCATGTATTTGACCTTTGGCAGCATGGTATCTCTGGTTGTTCTAAACTTGATTTATCTTCCCTTTGATAAGCTCATATAAGGATAGCCATGGCGTTACGCCTTCCACCACCGTGGATGATTGTATTAACCGGCTTGGTACTCAATATCCTGGCCATTGTTGTGTCGAGCTTAGTGCTCGACAAAATGGTGGTGGAGCAGGCTCAATACCGAGAGCGTCAGCAGGGTAATATCTACTCAATTCAATTAGCGTGGAATACGATTGAAACGCTAGAGCGTAAGCGAGAATCCATGCTGTTACACATGGATATCAGCACTTCATCCAACTCAGCGGTGACGCCGGAACTTGAAGAGGCGATGCGAGGCCAGTTAGGCGTGTGGGTGAGTGGGGATGTTCCTGAGATCACCGTCGAAAATCTTTCTGAGATCATGATGATGATTAATCAAGCTCAGCAATCGCAACGGACACGCATCGACGATTTCTATCTTGATAATCTAACCCTATCCGAGCTTCTTCAGGCCCTTGAAGAGCAAATGACCCTTTATAAAAACATCGCCCTGTTTCTGCAAATCTTCGGCTTGGCTTTGATTCTTGCTCGCGACTTGGCGAGACGTAATTAAGGCTGTGATTAGTGCATTTTCTGATGAACGAAAAACAACGCCCTATTGGCTTAAATTTGGGTGCTGTTTCCCTTGGTATTTTGGTAGCTGTTTCTTAAGCTTTTGGAAGGTGCTAAAAGCGTTTTTGGCGGACAAGCGATTCATTAACCAATCTGGCAATATGCCACCTGCGTTCGCATAGGCCGCGTAGTTGATGTGTGTGAAGCCGTTAGTGAGTGGCTGTAGCGTCCAAATAGCATCGACATCCCGAATGCGAATGTAGCCGGACTCTTTGGCTAGATAGTTGGAGGCATCTTTGATGGTGAGTGTAAACTGCCCTTCCTGTTCCTCATATTTTGAATACGTCACCATGTCGCGATTTCGCGCCGGCCAAGGTGCTTTGAACTGGGTATAGACAATGTTTTCGTTGTCGGAGATTTGCATTAGTACTTCACTGTGCGACACATTATCGATCCAGTTTGGAACATTCTCACTGTCTTCTAATAACAATAGGAATCCAGAGTAGCTGGTCTCGACCTGCATTTGTGCACGTACTTCTACTAAGCCATTGCCGTGGTCGCGTTTGTGGATGATGATGCCGTCTTCGCTTTTTACGAATTGCCACGGCGTGGCGTGGGTGAGAGTCGAAAACAAGCACAACCCAAATACCAAGATCCTAGCTAATCTCATTCTTCTTCCTGAAAAATAAACACTTATTAATTAGGAGTATAGAGTAAAAATGAGGCGGAATCGTGTGATCAGAGTAATCATGCACATCAATGATAGTGTCAACAGAGGACTATCGAATGTTGGGGAAGAAAAAAGTGAATGGTTAAAAAGAAAAAGGTCGTGAAGCTCCGCGCCCCACGACCCCTAAACGTAGCGGTCTAGATTATTGCCCCAAACACGCTTCCCCAAGTCGAGCTGGGGCAACTTTATCAAGAACTACATTTAATTCTTTCCAATCACTGGCCATTTTGTCTGCTTGCTCTTGAGTCAAGACTGAGCCGTACTGCTTCATACGATCGTGCTCTACTTTGGTGTAGTGGAAGATCGTCATATCAATTGAAGCATCGTCTTTGTAGGCCTTTTCCATATTGACGATGTTCTTTTTACTGTCGTCGATAAATACTACGCTGCTAAAGCTTTGGTCGGTTTTATCGAGGATGTAATCCAACATCGTGCCTTTGTTCATACCAGTCGTCATCATAATGCCGTTGATGTAGCTCAACGGGCGCTCAGGATTATCGATGTAGATAGGTAGTTCATCAGAGCTTTTCTCTTTTAATGCTGTGCGTGTCATATCGAAACCTGCACGAACCATTTCACGCTCTGTCGCGTAGCGGTAGTTTGGAGAGCGTGATGTCAGTGCCATCACAGTCAGCCCTTGGTCCTGCCAACCTTTTACCGTTGCTGGAGCATTGTCTTCAATGATTTTCATTGGAACCAGTTCGTAAAGCAGACCAATAGAGTCTTCAAATAGACAGCCTACTTTGTCTTCCGCTGACGGTTTTACATCTAACTTGCCGCGTTGCCATTGGTACCAAATGTCGCCACCGATGTCGCTTGTTGATGTGAGTAGCGTGTTGTCGATATCGATAACGATCAGCGGGCTTTCACCTTTCGCCGTTAGTTGACTGACTTTCTCTGCAACATCTTGGAATTTGTCCGTTTCTTTTACAGTAACGTCTGCATAAGCGTTACCAGCGATAGAGAGCGCACACAGAGCAGTGAGTTGTTTTAGTTTCATTATAAGGTCCTTTAACTCTAGTTCCCTTCCGAAAAGCACCACTGATAGCCTTAAATATCTCGGAAGTTGTGAAATGTTATAACATAACAATCACGAATCGCTTTAGTATCAACAATTTTTGCACTGAAAAACGTTGGCTCGATCACATTGGAATGGTTAGAAGTAAGGAAAACAGTGTTTTAAGGGCGCAAGCAATTAACCAATAGGATTGGTGAACAAGTCCCAATGTTGTTTTGGTTCAGATAACAGAACTGATTCTTATTTTAACTGGATATTGAAGCAACAACATTCATAATGGCGGCCATGTTATTACAATTGTGAGCGCTTTATTTTGCAACATGTGTTACTGCCATTTTTAGTTTTCATCAGTGTACTCAGTTCGTCGGTCTTTGCTCAACAAAACCAAGACTCACAAACGGTTAAGCCTTATCAACCCAAAGGCGCGACCTGCGTGATTCATAATGGAGAAGATGAGATCGTTTTGGTTCAAGATTACCTGACGCGCACGCTTTCTTTACCCGGTGGGTATATTGGTAGTGATGAGACCTTTCAAACTGCCGCGAAACGAGAAACGTTCGAAGAGACAGGGATAAATGTCGATGTGGGTGAGCAGCTTGATATTGACGACAATCGAGTTGTCTTTGCTTGTCAGCCCAAAGAGAGCATTGGTTATATAGAACCTGCTATCGAGAACCGTTTTGGTGCTGAAATCATCCCTGCTCTTAAATCCCAACATTTTGGCAAAGAAATTCGTCAGGTTTATCTTGCTCCTTTAACGCCAGCTGTCGTCGATAAGTACCGTTATCCAACTGATAGTGACGCTCTTAAATCTTGGATCAAGACGAGCCACATCAGCACTTTTCATGTGCTCGATGATTTGACCGATGGAGCAAGTGAGCTTCATACCAAGCAATTGCCGTTTATGAACTCTTTCCAAGCTTGGGTTAAGTCAATGCCTATCATTCCTAGCTTACTCACTTTTGGTAATGGTTTAGGTGAAGGGGCATTTGCGGTCGGATTACTGGTGCTGTTATTACTGCTGTTGCCTTTACGCTATGGTCTGACGTTTGCTTTTGCTTTGTTGGCGACGGCTTATTCGGTCAATCTCCTAAAAATGGGTTTTGCAATTCCACGTCCTTTCTATTTGCTTCCAAGTTTGCAGCAAGCCCAAGCCAGTGGCTTTAGTTTTCCTAGCGGCCACACAACTCAAGCGGCAGCCGTGGTCGGGTTGTTACTTGGTTGGGTAACAAAGAAAGGTGAGCAACATGGCTATATCAGTCCAAGTGCCGCGATAGTAGGTTGGTTTGCACTGTCGCTCCTCGCTGGCGCAGCGAGGGTTTGGCTGGGTGTTCATTACCCGACCGACATTGTCGCGGGAGTCGGACTAGGTGGTTTGATCGCTTTGATATCTCTGAAGGTCTACCAGTTTAGATTCGCAAATCAGAAACGGTTAGTTGAATCTAAGCGTTTGTGGCTGTTGTTATTGGTGGTTTATTTCTTTGGTACCTTACAGTTGCTGCAGCCTCTTTACGTGTTCTCATGGTTTGCTGCACTTGGGCTATTCATTGCATTGTTGGTGCGTAGCGACCAGTCAGAAGCTTTGAAGCTTAACCCTTGGCAGCAAGTTATTGCTTCGATAGTCGGTGCTGTGGTCATTGTGGGAACGAGCCTGTCTTTAGTCTCGTCTGCGACAACCAGTATCGTGCTGTTAGCCGTGAACGCACTGGCTATTTTGGTTGGGATGCTCTGGATCTTGATTGGTGCACCTTATCTCACGCGACGCTTTAAGCGTGGATAAAGAGGTACGCTGATCATATGGAAATGAAAACGGAAGAGTCATACTCTTCCGTTTTGCTTCAAGGGAAGGGAAAGATGGTTTCCTTTTAAAGCTTAGCGGCATCAACGGTTTTGATCTCTGGCCAGTTGCCGTTAGCATCTTGAATGAAGCCTTGGGTATCTTCTAACCAGCGTTTTTGCACCGATTTATCTAAGTTCAAGTAGAGTTTACCGTCTTCAATCTTCCATGCGTTAGGGTCTGTTTCGAACTTCTTACCCATTGCTACACCAAAGGCACAGTAGCCGCCATATTGAGGCGCATAAGCTTGTGGATCGGCGCGGAATTGGTCGCGGTTTTCGCTGCTTGCAAACTGGTAAATGGCATTTTTGTAAGTGGCAGTATATTCAGGTGAACCTTGTACTGCGCCTGCATCCGTAAAGTAGGCCACAGGATCATAACCTTTAATCGCCAAATCATTGCTATCGACGCTCATGTCGATGTCTGCTGCCATCACTGAAAAACTCGCGCCAACTAATGCTGCTGCAAGAGTGAATTTTTTACCTGCTGATTTAATAGGTGACATAGCGTATTCCTTGTCTCTGTTTGGTTAGCTTGTATGAATAAATTAGCTAACTTGTCCGGTCTATAGAGGGACAAAAAACCTAAAAAGTAAGCGAATCGTTCGGAGGGAACATGGATCTGCTTTCTCAATTGATGGAACATTTCTCGATACGCACAGGTGTTTTCTATTCTGGGCAGTTGTGTGGTGTGTCTTCATTTAACGCGCAACAGGGCACGGAAGGGCATTTACATGTGTTGAATTCGGGGCAGCTCAAGCTCTCAAGCAAATACAGTGGCGAAAGAACCATCACGCAGCCTTGCATTGTCTATTTGCCTCACAGCTCGCCTCATGTGATTGAAGGGGTGGGCGAGGGAGCAGAGTTGGTGTGTGCAAATGTGGCGTACCGCGCTGGGCGAGCTAATCCACTGTTGTCAGCTTTGCCCGAAGTGATCGTAATTCCTTTTGAGGACGAACCCAATCTATTGTCGGTTATCGAGACTCTATTTCGAGAGTCGCACCAGACAGCTTCTGGTCAGCAGTACTTAATGGATAAGTTGAGTGATGCCTTGATGGCTTTAATCTTTCGTCACTTAATCGAAGCGCAGAAAATCGATAAAGGTGTATTTTCTGCGCTAGCACATCCTCGTCTTGCTACCGTTGTTAACGCCGTTCATCAGTTACCTGCTAAGCATTTCTCAGTCGCTGACATGGCCTCTCTGGCCGCCATGTCTCGGACACAGTTTGTTGAGGCGTTTAAGCGAGAAGTGGGGGAGACCCCGGGAGATTATGTGCAGAAGTGGCGGATTTCAGTGGCTCAATCACTCCTATTGCAAAATAAGCCGATCAACTGGGTGGCCGATGAGGTCGGTTATCACAGCTACTCTGGGTTTTCTCGGGCATTTCAGCATGTATCGGGCGTGTCGCCACGTAGATGGCTGAAAGAGACTGAAGAGTAAGCGAAGGTCTTTTGAGATATGCCCGCTCAGTGAAAAGCACACGATGAGCGGGTAAATTCGATATTAAATGTAAGAGGATCTAGCGAAGTAGCACACGGCTAAGCGGACTTTTTTCAATGGCAACGACTAAGCCAAAGCTGAGAGCAATCGTCATGCTGTAGGTGAGCGCATCTTTGGCAAATCCTGTAATGCCAAGCATGCCGCAGATATTGAACATCACAATAATTAGCAGTAGATGGCTGACATAAATACCGAGCATACGGCTGGAAATTGCGCGTACCCAAGCCGTGTCTCCAAGGCTAGGGTTGGCTAATAACCACATAAATACGCCAGTGCCCCATAGCGCCGTGCCCGCTAAGAAATCATTGATATTGAATGCGACATCAAATCCCATCAACCAAGCCGCTTCGGCAAAGTGAATCGCCATGCCTAATCCTGCCATCATTAGAGACTGGCTCGAAGACAGTCGCCAGTTGTTTTGGCGAATCATAAAGCCAATGGCAACCAGAAGCGTGCTAAAGAAAGGGCCATTTCGAGTAAAAATTGGCGCTTCCAATTCAGTCAGAGGTGCGTAACTCCCTGCTAAAACCCCATACAGGTATAACACCAGAGCCAAAGGTAAAATCGCTTTGGTTAGCTTCATTTCGATGAGTAGCGCGAGAATGGCGACGGCACAAACGAGTGCTGGGATGAACCATAAATGGACCAACCCACCTTCGAATAAGCTGTTCAGCGGTGTCGACATTAGAAAGCCCCAGTAGCCCTCGCGCTCTGCTAGGTAACCAACTTCCATTACTTTACCGAGATTGAACGGCATCAGTAAGCTAATGATGCTCCAAGCCAACCAGACTTTAAGTAGAGGCTTGGAGTAGCGCACTAATGTATTCCAAGGTGAATTAACCAGCTTGGGTTGAATCAGGAAGCCCGAGATCAGAAAAAATAGTGGTACAGCAAATCGAGCCGCTTGGTTGAGGGCGTAACCTACCCAAGGTACATCGTTAATTAAGGCGTAAGAAAGGACCATTTGGCAGTGAAGGCCGATGATCGCCAAGATAGCCACCACACGACCCAGCTCAAGGCTGGCAATGTGTGTCGATGGTTGTGGATGAGCGCTAGACATAACAGGTCTCTAAGTGAAAATTTTACAAAAGTTATCAGTGTTTATATCGAACGCCCTAGTTTTAAATCAAAGTATCGGGCGATTATTGAGGCGCAAAATATCAAATATTTGAAGTTACTCGCAGCTAGATCAAGCTGGTGGCTTTGAGAATGAAAATCCCCAATGTACAGGTGATGAGCGACATTACCGTCGTGACCGCGATAATGTTTGCTGCTAGGGTCGAGTTCCCGCCCATCGCACGAGCCATCACATAGCTTGCCGCTGCGGTAGGTGCTGCGCTCATCAAGAATATCAACCCAAGATCTTGGCCAGAGAATCCAAAGAACAGCGCACCTATGGTGATGATCAGTGGCGCAAGAATCAGCTTATATCCAGTAGCAAACCAAGTTGGGGCTTGGTCTTTCTTGAGGGAACGAATATCGAGAGAGCCACCAGTACATAACAGTGCTAATGGCAGCGTCATATTGGCGAAGTACTGCCCAGCGTCCGAGACCATTTTAGGTACAGGAATTGAGAGTGCATAGAACACGACCCCAAGTGAGATGGCAATGATTAGAGGGTTTTTGGTGAGTGTTTTCACGATGACCTGCACCGCTTTTTGACCGGATTCTTGGCCTTTTGGTGTCAGAGCAACCACCGCTTGTATGTTGTAGAGCACGGTTAACGAAGCAACATAGATCGCCGCCAGTGCAACGCCGTCGTTACCATAGATATTGGCGACGTAGGCAAGTCCAATGATCGCGGTATTGGCTCTAAATCCACCCTGTACGATGACGCCTTTATCCTTCGGCGATGAAAAAGTGAATCGGGTCGAGAGCATGGTGAAGACAAAAAACAGGAAGTTTGAAAGTACGCCAAAGACAACCAGTTTTCCGCTGGCGGCAAAGTCATGATTCGATTGCACAATGCTTAAAAATAGCATCGCCGGAAGGGTGACCTGAAAAACCACTTTAGACGCGACATCAATGAAGTTCTCGTTGATTAATCCAATGCGCTTTAACATCACGCCCAACACCAACATCAAACAGATAGGCCCGGTGATTGAAGCGGAAAACGCAAATTGTTGCCAAAGAGAGGTCATATGCAGTCCTTGCAGAGGTGGCGATTAAGGTTATGAGTGCAGTACACAGAGACGGTAAGACAAAACGCATTGAATACTGTCGCATTTTTCCACAATAGTTGTCGCTAAAGAAATCAAATTTTGTTGAAGCGGTAAGATTATTTGCAAAAAAGAACGAACGTGCTAAAAATAGAGTATCTCAGTTTTCTGTGGTGAATGATGAGCAAAGGAAAAATTACTAAAGAGTATATTTTGAGTCATGCTTTTGCATTGGCGAGTGAGAATGGCCTAGAAAGCCTTACCATTGGTGAGCTGGCAAAGCAGTGTGGTATGTCGAAGAGTGGACTCTTTGCACACTTTAACTCGAAAGAGAACTTACAGCTTTCTGTGGTGGAGTACTCCAATGCGATTTTCACCGAGCGAGTGATAGCTCCTGCGCGTGAGCTGAGTGATCAAGCCATTGAAGCCAAGTTGAAGTACCTGCTTGATAGTTGGCTGGGTTGGAATCATTCATTTCAAGGCAGTTGCATGTTTATTGATGCATGGAAAGATCACCAGAAAGAGACCTCGGTGATCCAACAAGCGTTGCAGAAGTCGATTTCGGTCTGGATTGATTATCTCACCATTCAAATAGCAAAGGCTGTGGAGGCCAAAGAGTTTCGCCAAGACCTCGACCCCAAGCAGGCGGTTTTTGAGCTGTATGGACTCTATCTCAGTGCGAACCTTTTTTACTCTTTGCATGGTCAAGAGGCAAGCCATCGCCACTTCTGGAGTGGTGTGGAGCGCCTAATATCGAGCTGGAAACAACAATAGCACTGTCGACAGCATGTGTAGCAATGTTGTACTTGTGAGAAATGCTGCACTTTTAAGAAATAGAGCACACGTAAGAAAATAACAAAATAACAAAATAACAAAATAACAATGACTTATGCTTATCAAGCGTGAGTCTAACTATAAATAGCACGGTCGTTCTTTTTCGGCTGAGCAAACAAGCCACCCAATGTTGGAGTGGACAAAAGGAACGGTCATGAGTGACAAAATTTATTTCAACACTTCAACGAAATTCAGCTTTAAGAGAAGCCTGATCGGTGCGACGACGAACTTGCACTACATTCTCGCCCCAAGCCACGCAAAGAAAACCGCGCGTAAGTTACTGCTTACGCCAGTGCGTTCAGAGCCGAAAAACACCGAGCCACAAGGGCTGATCAAAGGTGAAGTCGCTATCCGCGATGGAGTGCTAAAAACCTATACGTTGGGCACAGGGCCGGTTTGGGTTTTGAGTCATGGCTGGTCAGGTACCGCGAGTCAGTTCTTCCCATTAATGGAGCATATTGCGGCGAAAGGCTTTACCGCTCTGGCTTATGACCACCCTGCTCATGGTGGTAGCGACGGCGTGTATGGTCATATTCCTGCGTTTGTTGATGGACTAGAAGCCATTTTAGACAGTGTGGACGATGTCGCTGGTTTGGTTGGGCACAGCATGGGCACGGCATCGGCTTTGGAGTGTAAGCACGCGAAACTTGAGAACAAACCGCTGTTGCTGATTGCGCCAGTGCTCGATTACCTAGAAAATCTCTTTGGCAGCGTGGCTCGTTCAGGTTACTCAATGAAACTGTTTGAAGCGGTGGTGGGTGAGGTTGAAGAGCAGTTTAACTACCCAATTCAATCGGTGGATCCATACGGCAAGTTAGCGAACCGCGAGTCACAAACTATTATCGTGCATGACGAGAAAGACAAGTTCACTAAGTACTCGGTCTCTGAGCGTGCAGCGAATGAAATGGATCGTGTGACTTTGGTGACCACGCAAGGTCAAGGACATGGTCGAGTGATGAAGTGCCCGCAAGTCTTTGAGAGCTTTGACGCTCTGATTTAATGATGCATGATTTAATGATGTCGCTTTGAATCAATGTTGAATACGAAGAAGGCCAATCTACGATGAGATTGGCCTTTGGTTTTAACTAGGCTTGGGTTTTAATTGAGCCTAGGTTTTAGCTGAACTTGAGTTTTAAATGATCTTAGTTAGCACAGCTCGCTGGGCCAACTTCTTTCCAAACACCCCATTGACCAGACTGTGATGGATCGTCTCCTTTCGTCCACCATTTCGCTTCCCAAAGCGTATTGCCTTGAGTTACTTGGTCGCCGCCATTGTAGATGGTGTTTGCATCCCAAGCATTACTACACGTGCCGCCGCCAGTACTTGTCTTAAGAACCTTCACCGAAGCGGAAGCCACAGACGTTTCGGTTCCATCACTGACTGTAACCGAGAAGTTCAGTAGCGTATCTTGAGTGTACTCAGCTGCTACAAAACTGACCGATGCACCTTGAACTGTTGCATCCAGTCCAGCAGGTACGTCCCAAGTAAAGGTCAAGGTATTGTTGTCCGCATCCGTTGAGCCTGAAGCATCCACCACCACGACATCACCAGCATTCACTTCAGCAGGTGCTGATATCGAAGCGACCGGAGCTGTGTTGACTGGGCCTGTATCTTTCGCGGTTACCGTTACCACCACTGAATCTGTCGAAGTTGCACCTTCGTTGTCTGTCACGGTTAGGCTAAAGGTGAGCGTTTCCGTTTGCGCGACTTCGACTACATCAAAGCTTGCAACCGCCGCATTAGCATTCGTCAGTGCTACTGCAGTTCCGCTCGTTTGCGTCCAAGCGTAGCTCGCAATCGTGCCATCACTGTCTTTGGAAGCGCTGCCATCAAGAGTGACAGATGCAGGGCCTTCTACTGTGATATCCGCACCTGCAGACGCCGTTGGCTTACGGTTAACAGGATCGGTCGTACCGCCTGCTAAGCCTTCATGCATCGCATTTAGGATGTCACCGTTATCGGCGTCAATTTCCCAAGAGAACAGACCCGCCAAGCCAAGGCTACGAACGTATGCCCCTTTTGCTTTGACTGAACGGTCATCATCGAACGTAATCAACTGACCTGAGGTACGATTCCATACATAAGGCGCCTCAGCCATTTCATCATAGCCATACTCAAAGCCATTAATGCCCTGATTGTTCTCGCCTAACATATTGGCTTTAATGCCTTTGTAGTCTATCACGCCATCTTCCCAAACACCCTGTGCGGTGCTGCCCTTAAGCTTACCGTTGCCGACGCCAGTCATTGGGTCACTCGGATCGCTCAGAGTCGATGGAAGAACGCCTTCCCAGCCGCGGCCATACATCGCGGTACCGACCACTAATTTGTTCGCAGGAACACCTTGGGCAAGCAGCAATTGAATGCCGTTGTCTGTAGTGTAAGCAGGTCCATTGTACGGTTCTCCATTCTCATCAATACCAGAACCATCACACTGGCCTGGGCGCATGAAATTGCCACAGTTAAGCGCCGTTTGGTGACCAAGCACATTGTTCCAGCCACCGTAGAAGTCGTAGGTCATTGCGAAGATGTAATCCATGTACTGAATGGCTTCGCCATAGTTCACATCTTCAATCTTGTCATAGCCTACGCCAATTGCTGAGGTAAGTTCGTACGTTCTACCTGTTTCGGCTTCAAGCTCATCCAACATTGCACGCAGTTCAGCCATTAACGCGATGTAAGCTGGGCCATCGTTGACCGGATCGCCTAGTTCAGGCGCAGCACCGCCGCCACCTGGGAATTCCCAGTCAATATCAACGCCGTCGTAAAACTTCCATGTATTTAAGAACTTTTTCACAGAAGTGACAAAGGTGTCGCGGTTGGCTTTAGTGGTAAAGTCAAAGAAAGGGTCAGAAAGAGTCCAGCCTCCAATCGATGGGATGATCTTCAGGTCTGGGTTACGTTGCTTCAACGCCATCATCATGGCGTAGTTACCCTTGATCGGTGTGCTGTATTCATGGCCAGCTTGGTTAAAGCTTTTCTGGAATGCAGCCCATGGGTCGTGGATAACCACCTCATAATCATTCACGCCATTACAGGCGGTCATTAAGGCGTTGTAGCTGTTGCCGCCGACGGATTTCACTGATTCATTCGGACCACAGATTGGGATAAAGCCGTAAAGGATGTGGGTCAGATTATCAGCAGGTATGTTGTCGACAGTATAGTCTCGACCATAAATGCCCCATTCAACAAAGTAAGTACCCACTACCGTATTAGGATCAGTGTTGTAAGTCTTATTGTTTGGGTCGATGTTCATAGCGAGTGGAGCAAGGTGAGAACCATCGGTATCGGCAATGGTGATTTGTGCTGGTGCACTTTTGCTACATCCTGTGGCATCACAAGCCTCAATTTCCATCTGATACAAGCCACCTTGGCCGTATTCAAATGACGCGGTGGTTTGACTGCCAGTGATCGCGCCTGTCGCCACTTTTACGCCATCAAAGTAGATGTTGTAAGTGTCGCCAGAGGTGCCACTCCATTGGTTAAACTTAACCGCGATCTTGGCTTTGTCGTGGTATTTAACCATGTCGTTGTAGCCAGAGGTTGTCTCCATCGCAAGTTCAATCTTAGAGAACTGCAGGTTATTGGAACCATACATATCAATGCTTGGTGCGGTAGGTGCGGCCAGTGCGGTGCCAGATAGCGCTAGTGCTATACCGGTCGCACACGTGTTTAAACGAATCATATTTTCTCTCACTCCTTGAATGTGTTTGAAGCGCACTGCGGTTGATGAAACCGACAGCGTCTCCATGTCAGCCTCTTAGGTGAGGCATCGAATTCAGTATTCGAAAGAGTTTTAATTTCATAAGTGAAAATAAATCCGTTTTCGATGGACAACGAAAAAATCACAATTTGTTACAAAGTTGTTGCGCAGCGGGTGAGAGGTCGAGTCCATGTTTTATAAAATTATTGCCGCTAGTGGAAAAGTCTCATAGGTGAGTTTTTACGACATGACGTGATGCAATATTTTGAAGTTGCATGTTTTTATGTTGAAAAATGGAATAGGTGTGGTGTTTTTGAAAGCCAGTAATCACAAAGATTTCAAAGAATTGAATGAGTTATTTACTGAATTGCTCTGCTAAAGAGGCTCTTCTTTGCTGCACGGCGCTGCTGTTTAAAGGGATAGCCGTATGCTCATAGCCTTCTTTCACAAACTGTTGTGTTGGAATTTCGGGTACTAGACGTTTCAATTGAGGTGAATTGAAGGTACCACTTATCGCATACACCGTTTCCCCTGAACCGGTCTTTATGGTGATGGTTTTGCCATTGAACTTAAAGTTGGTGCTGATTAAGCGATGGTTCATTACCACCCCTTGCTCAGAGAGGGAGAGTACATCAGTATCATAAGGTGGTGCCCCCACCTCAATCCACTTGCCGTAGACATTACTTGGATCGACAAATTTCTGATGAGTTTGATAGGCGGTATAACTGGCATAGACTGCTGCAATAAGTCCGATCAATAGAAGTAGGTAAAACAGCGCTTGAGTCAATAGATCTCTGTTTTTCGATTCTTTTTGTCCCATTTTTACAGCTGTTTCCTTCCATTTGAATCAGCAATTCTATTTATTGATAACCTACATTGCAATGAAACTTGTCAAAGTTAGAAGCAGGATCGACATTCCACAAGCCAACGCAAGAGTTAAAGCGTTAATTGTGTTGGGTATGAAGTGATTTCAGTGAGTTGATGGAACACTCAAAAGCACTAACTTATGACGATTAATTGCTTGTAGGAAACCGGTGAATTAGTTAAAACAATCAGGCACGTAAATTTGGTGATGAGACAGGTTATAAGCTCACGCCGTTCTGAATAAAGACAAGGAAGTACAATGATTAAAGAAAATACCTATTTCGATGGTGGCGTTAAATCTCTTGGTTTTTCTCAAGAGGGAGAAGACGTCAGTGTAGGTGTGATGCAAGCGGGTGAGTACACGTTTGGAACTGCGGCCCCAGAAAGAATGACCGTAGTAAAGGGTGCACTAACGATTAAACGTGTGGGCGAAGAAGATTGGTCTACATTTAAGTCTGGCGACTCATTTGAAGTTGCGGGTGACTCTTCATTTGATGTGCAGGTGGCAGAGGCGACTGCGTACCTTTGTGAATACCTATAAGCACGTTCGATGCTTACATAGAGCAATATAGGCTCGCAGAAAGAAAAACGCCACGCTCGGTTGAGCGTGGCAAATCAGTGAACGATATTCTTGGCAGTGGATAACGTCACGTTTTAGCTGCCTTCTAGGGCGTGTTGACCTTTCGTGGTTGAATTTTGTTCGAGATAAAAGCGTTTTAATCGCGGCGAGGGAGAAGTAGCCTAGTCATTCTAAGCAAATCTCCCTCAACAAAGAGTAAAACGCTTTTAGCCGAACCCTTCGGGCAGCGTTTGCTGGTCATTTCTACTGCGTTATCGGCTTCTCATGTAGGCTAGCTACACATCAAAGCCTCTGCCTTGTATAAATACCCAGCAACTCGCTGCAAAAACAAACTCGAAAGATCAACACGCCCTAGTAAGAAGGCAAAATTCTTAGTAGGTCTCAAAGACACCATTGTTAAAGTCATGGATGGTCTGTTCTATCTCTTCCATGCTGTTCATCACAAAAGGACCATAGTGCACGACAGGCTCATCGATAGGTTGACCTGAGAAGATCAGTGCGCCAGCTGTCTGAACCGCGTTCATTGCAATCATCTCAGCCTGACTAAGCAGCGCAAATTGCCCCTCAGTCAGTGCTTGTCCAGCCACCTCAATACCACCACGATAGACGTAAATTAGTGCGTTGTGGTTTTTATCTGTTGTCAGTTCAATACTCTGACCTTGCTCTGCTCTCCAGTCGGCTACACTCAATGGCACCCCAGTCGTTTGCAGCGGGCCAATAAGCTCAGTGCCATTCACCTCTGTTTTTCCAGCAATCAGGCGCAATAAACCTGTGCTTGAGCTTGAAAACTCTTTGAGGGTCTCACTCTGAAAGTCGTGGTATTGAGCGGGTTGCATCTTGTTGCGCGCTGGTTGGTTAATCCAAATCTGAAAACCGTGCAACTGCCCCTCTTCCATCATTGGCATTTCACTGTGAATTACACCTCGGCCTGCTGCCATCCATTGAGCACCGCCACTACGAAGCTCACCCACATTGCCCATATGATCCTTGTGTTGGAAGTGACCTTGAAGCATGTAAGTTAAAGTCTCGATGCCACGATGAGGGTGCGGTGGGAAGCCGCCAACATAGTCTTTGCTTTGATCTGACTTCAGCTCATCCACCATCAAAAATGGAGAGAAGCGTGCGTTATTAAACCCAGCAATACGTTGAATTTTCACGCCGTCTCCGTCAGACGTTGCTTGAGCATTGATAATCTGTGTAATACGTCGATGTTCCATTGTCGTCATCTCCCGCTATTTGAATACCCTTAGTCTAGGGAGGAAGCGCTTTTACCAACAGAGTGCAAAACTGACAGGCTTGTTTGAAAATTTCGAACAAGTGAAAGATGAACCAAAACGCACTCTTTGAACCCGCGATTTTCCGACAATGAGGCCGTTTGATCCTTGTCTAGCATGATGGCGTAAAGAAGTTAAATAGTGGGTAGCAATGAGCTTTGGTGATAATCATAAGGTTGAATATCAGAAAGTTCGCAATTACTGACTATACTTACAATAAGGAAAACTCTAGCCAAGGAGGCGACGATGGCTGTGCAATCTAAACACAACGATAGAAGCGGCCGAGTTGGTTTCGAGCATGATTTTACAACAGACCAACGTCACCGTTTTACCGAAGTCGCGAATGCGGCATTTCGCCGTCGAAAGAAGAAAGAGGAGTTAGACCGCCCTTTCTTTGAATCGGCGAGAAAGACGGTGTTTAAACCCGTTCTCAAACCAAAGAAAATGAGCCCGAGCAAACAGCGTCAGGTTGTTTGGATTGTGATCATTGGGCTGGTCAGTTTATGGGCCATGTACATGGCAGGTTAGCTTGATTGTTGATGCAAAGCTGTCACATTGCTTGGCATTGATTCACTTGGTTGTGGTTCTATTCGGTTCACATCTTCAATTAATGGCGTCGTGAGATCATCTTGGTAGTAAGCAAAACGATTCTTGCCGGAATGCTTGGCAAAATACATCGCTTTGTCTGCACAGCGTGTCAGTTCGGCAAGGTCTGTGGCATCGGTTGGATACATCGCTACACCAATACTCAAAGTGAGGGTGCCCACTTGGTTGTTAGTTAGGTTTTCGTTTTCAAATAACCCGCTGATTCTCTGTAAAATACCATCTAGATCTTTCTTACTTCGCACATCATAAAGCATTAATACAAACTCATCGCCAGCAAAACGGGCAATCGAATAGTCGTGGTTGTGGGTGGTTCTGTCTTTGTTGCGAACGTTATTTTTCAGACGTTGTGCAAAGTGCTGCAACACGCTATCGCCAACATCGTGTCCAAAGCTGTCATTGATGGTTTTAAAGTTATCAATATCTAAGAAGACTAAGGCGGTAACGCTGTTGTTCGGGTTGATGGTATTGAGTTTCTCTATTGCCCAACGTTCAAAGCTCCATCGATTAGCAAGCCCAGTCAATTGGTCACGGTAAGCCAGATCTTCAATCCCTTCTTGGTATAGGCGCTGAATGTAGCTGACAGCCTTGGTGTAATAGTATGAGGAGACATGACACACGGCACTCATGGTCACCAAGCTAAGAGAAAAGCGATGAGTACTGTTAAATGGCAGCGCGAATTTGGCGGGTAGTATCGCCATTAAGCAGCTGATAAAGATTAAGAAAGTTGTGCTGAGAATCAGCCCTATCCTGAACTCATTAATAAAGATCACTGCGGCAAGAATAGGGTAGAGCCATAAAACGCGATCGGGGATTGTGCCACTGTACAAAAACAGTACCACGCCTTGCACAAGCAACACACAACTCAGCAGAATTTCACAGTAATGGGGTTCTTGTACTTTTTTGATATATATCGCGTTGATAACGGCAATAACGGCGAACATCAGCTCAAAAACGGCGAGGGTGTAATAGCCATCTTGGTAGTAGGCCCAAGTGTAAAAAACAAACAAGGCTGTAGAGGTGAGCGAAAAGGAGTAGACGATCTTTTGTTTTCGAGTCGAACGAATATCGGCCATCTCTTCTAGGTGTCTTCCGACCAACTTGTTCATTTTAAATGCCGTAGTGAGAATTAATGCCCTTAATATTAGGTTAAATTGCTCCAATAAATGATACAAATAACAACTAATTGTGTGATTAGTCTCTAAGTTTCATATAAATAAATCAAACAATAAGCATTTGTTCACTCAATAATATACGGGCTGTTGTTCTTCACGTCGTAACCTAAGCTTGTCCAATAAGCATGGGATTAAGTAGCAAGCGGCCTTTATTTCGCTTTATTCGATGACACGAAGCGCTAGGCTGACAAAGTCCGCTTCGCTGTCATCGGTTATCTGATAGCCCAACCTCTGATAGAAAGCGATCGCTTGCTGATTGCGTCTAAAGCTTGAAAGGGTGATGGTTCCGCGTTCTTCTTTGAGGGCGAGTGCTTGGATATCTCTCATTACTCGATACCCTAGCTTTCGATTTTGGTATTGCGGGAATACGATCAACAAATGCACGTGATAGGCTTGCTGGTAAGGTTTGTAGCAGACTAATCCGACTCGCTCATCTTGGTCGTGTATCCAATAAAACCAGTCCGGTTGATAGTCATTGTTTATCCGCTGCCTCTGAAATTCATCATCCCATCCAAAGACGGCTTCAACATGGGAATAAAGCGCCTCTTTTATCACCGAAAACTGCGTCTCGGCTTCTGAAGGAAGAATGGGGGAGTAGCGTAATGGAAGTGATTCGACACCTTGTCTCATTGTTGAAAGAACGTCCCTGTATCTATGTATCTATGTATCTATGTATCTGTGAACCTATGTGTTGCTGTGACTTGAATTCGGTTTCTTGTTATTTGGATTCTTCAGCAAGATGGTGGTGGCGAGATAGCTGCTTGTAAAGTGTGTCTTTCAGTTCCATGCGTTCCACTTTCAGATTGTGCATGTTGTCGTCATCGATTGGGCTACCCGAAACTTCAAGTTCGCGAATGGTGTAGTCGAGTTCGTGGTATTTCTGCATGTTATTTTTGAACTTCGGGTCGTCGTGGTTAAGCTGAACGATATCGAGTTTGAACTCTGGGAAGTCTAGGATAAAAGCGTGGTTTTCATTGAGCATTCTAGTGTCCTCATTAATGTATTTGCTTACCAGTATAGAAGCATAACCATTAAAGAAATGTGTCACTGAACGCAAAGCTCGAAAGCAATAAAAAAGGGCACCAAAAGTGCCCTATCTATCTCAAAAATAACAATTATTTATTGTTCGCTCGCTGTTGAGCTTTCTTTTCAAGTTTTTGCTGTTTTCTTTGTTCGATCAGCTGTGCAGCATCACCACCGACGTGAGTTTCACCGCGAGCAGCAGAAAGCTGTACCTGCTTTTCACGCTCTCTAAAGCGTTGCTTCTGTTCTTCTGTGTGTTTGTCGATACACTTAGGGCAGCTTACACCTTTTTCGAAGTCAGCAGACTGCTTGTCTTCTTCAGTGATTGGTAAGCGACACGCGTTACACACGTCGTAGCCACTCTTTTCTAGCTGGTGGTTAACCGCAACACGACCATCGAACAAGTAGCAGTCACCTTCCCACATGCTCTCTTCTTCAGGCACTTCCTCAAGGTATTTTAGGATGCCGCCTTCAAGGTGGTACACCTCTTCGAAGCCTTGCTCTTTCATGTAAGCCGTCGACTTTTCACAACGAATACCACCCGTACAGAACATCGCTACCTTTTTGTGTTTAGCAGGATCTAAGTTGTCCTCAACGTATTGTGGGAACTCACGGAAAGTTTCTGTGTTTGGGTTCACTGCGTTTTTGAAGGTGCCGATATCGACTTCGTAGTCGTTACGAGTATCGACCAGTACTACATCAGGATCTGAGATCAGTTCATTCCAGTCTTTTGGTTTCACATATGTGCCCACAACATGGCGAGGGTCAATGCCCTCAACACCCATGGTCACGATCTCTTTCTTGAGCTTAACTTTAGTGCGGTTGAACGGCTGTTGCTCGTTGAACGACTCTTTATAGACAACATCTGCTAGGCGCTCATCAAGCTTGAACCAAGCAAGCAGAGCGTCGATAGACTCACGCGAACCTGCCACAGTACCGTTGATGCCTTCTTGAGCAAGCAACAAAGTGCCACGGATTTGATTGTCGAGGAGCAGTTGAGTAAGTGGTTGGCGGATATCTTGGTAATCATCCAGTGCGACAAACTTGTAGAGAGCGCATACAACATATTGAGACATGATTTTTCCTTTCGCGAGCTGGAGCGTAATTCCAGAGCAATCTCACTTGTCAGTGAGGGATTTATAAATAGTTTTCGGCGTGAGTATAGCTAAGCTTGTTGGGGACAAAAACCAACCAAAGTTAGGGCTATATAGCACTGCTTTGAGTGTGGTCTTAGGACGTGCTGTCTAACGCTCTGAAGTGAATCGAAAAACAGATCCAAAGCTGAATCAGGAGAAACCAAAACTGTCGATTTTTTCATCTTGATGACGATCATGAAAAATCACCCCTACAAAGCGTTATCTATGTCTCATATCAAATCATTTTAGTTACAGTTTGTCATTCCGTTACCGGGATAATAGGGTACAGCATCAACGACGATGGGGAACGGATGTGAAGATGATTAAAGTGATGGCTTTGATCGCGAGCATGGCGGCTGCGCCACTGTTTGCTCAGCCATTGAAAGTAGCGGGTAAGCCAGACGACCAAAAGCTGCATTTAACACTAATTAAAGAAGTGGTTGCACGCTCAGACCGCTTCGACAGCATAGAATATGTTTATGCGAAGACAGGTGAACCTGCAGGTTCAAGGGTGATGGCTGACTTGGAATCTGGCAAGTTGGACGTGATCTGGACAGCGACCAGTATCGATATGGAGCAACGCTTTGACCCGGTATATTTCCCGATTTTTAGGGGCATGCTTGGTATGCGAATTGGGTTGATCCATCAAAACGATCACAACCTGCTTGCCGGAGTTCAGAACCTTTCTGATCTGCAAAAATTTACTATCTGTTCAGGTAAAACTTGGCCGGATACCTTCATCATCGATGCCAATAACGTCAAAACAGCGAAGTCACTTAAGTACCCTAACATCTTCGAAATGATGCTGGCAGGCAATCGTTGCCACTTCTTCGCTCGCGGTGTAATGGAACCTTTCGCTGAAGTGGAGTCGCAGCCGCATCTACCAATGGCGGTCGATACTCACATTATGCTGCGCTACCGAATGCCTTACATGTTCTTTGTGAAGAAAGGGGACAGCGAACTTCAGCAGCACCTTCTTGGCATCATCAATGACATTTTCGAGGATGGTACCTATGAGCAGATGTTCTTTGCTGATAAAGAAGTAAAGATGGCGCTGTCGCTTGCCAAGTTGGAAGAGCGCGTCATTATCGACCTCGATAACCCTTACCTGACACAACAAACTCAGGCGATACCTGAAAAATACTATTTTGATCCATTAGCGAATCGGAAGTAATCACATGAATAAACTGACAAAGAAAATGGTACTGATGATCGCTGTGGTCATGGTGTTGGTGGCTGCGGTAGCACTGCCAGCGCAGTACTTTATTAGTAAGAATGCCGCAGAGTCTAAGGCGCAGCAAAATGCTTCAGAGGTGGTCTCGGAGCTTGAGGTTATCTTGCAAGAACCTGTGTACGTGTATGACAAACCCTTGGTGCAAAATATCATTGATGCCTATGCACAAAAGAACTCGATCGCGTCGATTTCAGTTCTAGACCAAAACGGTAAGGCATTAGCGAGTGTTAACTCGTTGCCGGTCGAAACCTTATCTTCTCTGACCATTACATGGGATAACCTACCAGTTGGACAGGTGGAAATCGGTTTTAACCAACAAGCTGCGCGTGATGAGCTAGCGAGTGCGATGAAGGTCTCGTCACTTATTATGTTCAGTGTCTTTGCGATTAACCTGCTGCTTATTTCATTGGTGCTTGACCGCAAAGTGGTTGCGCCAATCAAGCAGATGTCAGACAACATGAATGACATTGCGGCGGGTGGCGGTGATCTGACGTCAAGGGTGGAAGAGAAAGGTGACGATGAAGTGACTGAGCTGGCTGGCGCATTTAACCAGTTCGTTGCGACGGTTCAGAGCATTATTGTGGATACCGCAAAGACTACTCAACACCTAACAGGCAATGGTCATGCAATTGCCAAGCTGCGTGATGAGATGAATGTACAGACGACGCAACAGTCAGGCCTGACTCATGAAAGCCTGAGCAAGATTGAACAGTTCAACATTGCGACGAAAGAGATTGCCTCGCACACGGAAAATACTTTGCATCAATCGAACGACGCACTGCAATTGAGCCATCGTAGCGGTCAAACCATCGAAGTGAATGCGAAAAATATTGATGAGTTGGTTGAGAGTTTAGAGGGCGCGGCGGATTGTGCTAACTCGCTCAAAGTGAGCAGTGATGACATTGGTCGCGTTATTGAGGTGATCAAAGCGATTGCAGAGCAGACTAACTTGTTGGCATTGAACGCAGCGATTGAAGCGGCACGTGCTGGAGAAAGTGGACGTGGCTTTGCCGTGGTAGCTGATGAGGTTCGTGCCTTGGCATCGAAAACGCATGAATCTACCAACGAGATTGAGACTATTATCGAGCGTCTACAGACTGAAACATCGGCCTCTTTTGACGCCACTCAGAAGTCGAAGAAGCTGGTAGAAAAGACCAAAGAGAGCTCAGATGAAATCCAAGAAGCGCTAACCAGTATTATTAGCTCGGTCTCATCAATCAACGAGATGGTGGATTCAGTAGCGTCAGCGTGTGAAGAGCAATCAAACGTTAGCTCTACCGTCGCAGATGACATGAACCTACTTGATGCGAGTGCAAGCCAGATGCAAACGGTCAACGGCAACCTACAATCACTGGCCGAAGATATCTTGGGTCATACTGAAGAGCTGTCGAGTCAGATTGCTCGATTTAAGTATTAACTTTTAGCTTTACTTCGTTTTAATCATGAGCTCCACTTCGGTGGGGCTTTTTTATTGCCATTGATCTCTATCTATTGCCTTACTTTTTATCTATTGCGTTAGCCTCTACTTATTGCATTGCTCTCTATTTATCGCGTTCGGCTCGGATTCGTGTCGCCATTATTGTCTAACTAAGATGATTTTCTGATCAAAACGTATAATACTGGTTTTATGATATAACTTAGGTGCATGTTGATGGTAACCCTAGAGCAGCAACTTTCTCGTCTCGATTTGAATCTATTGGTCTCGTTGAGTGTGTTAATTAAAGAGCGCAATGTGACACGTGCAGCGCAAACCCTTTATCTTTCACAACCTGCGATGAGCCGAACTTTGGGGCGGTTGCGAGAGCTGTTTGATGATCCATTGTTCTACCGAGAATCTAACGGCTTAGTGCCAACCCAAAAAGCGTTAGAGCTGCAAGAGCCCTTGGAAGAACTGCTCAGGAACATGCAGAGTTTGATCGCCAAGTCGGCCTTTACGCCACAAGAGTGCGACCAGACTTTTGCGATTTCCCTGCCGCCATTGATGAGTGGTTTTGTGTGTATCCCTTTAATTACAGCACTCAAAGAGCACGCTCCAAAAGCGAGCCTTATGGAGTTCCCAGTTGCGAAAGACCCGACCCAGCAATTGGCGACAAGAGATGTGGATTTCTCGATTCATGTTGACCAGCCAGAGAATCAAACTGAATTCCCCTCTCAGCGCATTGCGACCACTTATCCGGTTTTTTATGTATCACGAAACCACCCATTGGCGCAGCAAAAAGAGGTGACACTGGATGACTGTCTGCGTTACCGCTTTGTCGATATGAGCCTAGATATCCGCTCTCCATTTGATTTGGTCAACCCGATCGATAAGTACTTAGTTAAGCATGGAAAGCAGAGGGATGTTGCCTTTCAGAGTGGTCAGGTGAACTCCTTAGTTGAAGTGATGCAAAACACCGATACCGTGATGGTGTCTTCCGATAAACTGTTAACCTCTGCCCATTTACATGAACAGTTGGTGCCTGTTTTGGCGATGAGACAGGAGCCTGAGTTAAGCATTAACATCTACCTGATAGAGCACAAGCGCACGTTAAATAGTGCGCCTCACCAGTGGTTGAAAGCTCTAATTCTATCTACGCAAAAAGAGTTGTCTTAGAAAGGGCGGAACGAGTGATATGCACTTGGTGCATTTCTTAGATAATTATTAATCATTTCTAGTAATGAGTTCGGTTCGTTAAAGTAGGTATCAAGTTGTTAGCCGCACTGGAAGCCAGAGTCTTGCCACACAGACCCTCGCCGCGAGCTGAACAGTTAACCTTGATGACTTATCGTTAGCGAAGAGAATGGATTTGGCTAGGTAAGTTCGACTCTAAGAGAGAAGCATTATGAAAGCTATTAAACGATCTCCAATCGCTCACGTTTCAGGTGTTGTTATTGCAGGCCTGTTGATGTCGACTCCAGTGTTGGCTTCACAACCGAACGCTATCGAAGTGACAGCGGAAAATTTCACTCACGCAGAAACTGCTCGTAACTACCGCAACTGGGCGAGCAAAGGTGCGACTGAAAAATTCGTTAAAATGCACGGCTTACCACCACGCGGAAAAGCCGCTCCTACCGTGCAAATGAACGATGACACCCTCTACGGGGTAGCAATCGTAAAGCGTGTTGATGGAAAGGTGACGTTTTCTATTCCAGAGACAGATAACTACATGGCGGTGCAAGTTGTCACTGAGCGTGGTCACGGCCAACACTACGTCGTTGAAGATGGCAGCTACCAACTGCCGGTAGAGTCTGAGTATGCGTTTCTTCTTTACCGTTCAGGTACAGAAAATGGCATTGAAGCCGCCAAGGCATCACTGGATAAAGTGAACTCCTCTCAGTTCAATTTTGCTACAGACTATAAAACGCAGCCGTATGATTATGATGAGGTAGAAGCTTGGGTACAGGCATTTACCAAAGAGGTCAACGATACCAGTAACTTTACCTACACCTTCCCAAGAACGTCAGACAAGGTGTCGGATCTGCACCAATGGAACTTGGAAAATGCAGCGGGTTGGGGTGGCGCAAGTCCAGAGGCGTTTGTAGGTAATAAATATTCGAACAGTCCGAAGATGAAGGCCGATGTGTGTTACACCACCACCTTCGAAGATCCAGAAAACAAGTTCTTCACCTCGATTACGGCTTATGATGGCGACAAGTATCTGATGGAAGGTGTGCGTAACATCAACTCTCACACCTGGGACAAGAACGAGGATGGTACGATTACCGTCTCTTTCAACTGTGGTGAAACGGCGAAAAACAACATCGATACCCAAGGACAAGATTATACCTTCACGTCGCGTCACTATGGGGTGAATCCAAAAGTGATGGAAGCAGATAAAGACCCAATCATCTCTGCTGTGATGACTCAATAGAGAGTGAATCGACAGCAACAAAAAACGCGCCCAATAAGTTACGTAATAACCTGTTGGGCGCGTTTTGTATTGGGTTAAAGCCAAATTAGCCTTGTTTGTTTAGCTGCTCTTTTGCTGCTTCTACTTTTGAGAAGTCTAGGCCAAGCTCTTCTACTGCTTCTTTGATAAGTGCAGGGTTTTGCATTACTTGGCCCATAAGAAGTTGTAGCTTCTCTTGAGGCAAGCCAAGCTGGCTAATGGTTGCCATTGCAGCTAGCGGGTTTTCAGTCAACGTTTTGAAAATGCTGTTGATCTGCTCATCACCGATGTTGTTCTCTTTTAATAGCGCAATAATTGGGTTCATTACCTTACCTTTAAACTAGCGACTGTTAATTTGGGGGCATTTTAGCACTGGCTGCCATTAGGATGAAACAGCAATCGCCCCAATCGTCATCAACTCTTCTAGAAGTTAGCTAATCGCCGCTAAGCCTTCTGCTAAGCGAGACACTGCTTCTCGCAGTTCATCTGGATTTGCATTAGTGAAGTTAAGGCGCAATGCCGCTTTGGCACCATTTGCATCTGGGTAGAACACAGGGCTTGGTACAACCGCAACGCCGTTACCAAGTAGGCTCTTCGCCAGTTCAAACGTATCGCACTCTGGAATCTCAACCCAAATGAACATGCCACCATCAACAGGTTTCAATACACAACCTTGAGGCAGCTTCTGCTCTAGTTCAGAGAACAGCACCTCGTAGCGAGATTTGTATAGGTTGCGGATGTTCTCCATGTGCAGGCCAAAATCTTGGTGCTTAAGAAGACCAAGCAGAAGCGCTTGCATTGGAACGCTTGAGTGTAGGTCAGCGCCTTGTTTAACCTTGATAAGTGGTTCAAGGTAGCTGCGTTTGCCGGTTACCGCGCCGATACGCAGACCTGGAGAAGCAATCTTAGAGAATGAACGCAGTACGATTGAGTGATCTGGGCAGAACGACGATACAAGTGGCAGCTCAGAGCCGGTAAAACGCAGTTCACGATAAGGTGCGTCTTCAATGAAAGCGACGTTGTATTGTTCACAAAGCGCAGCGACTTGTTGGCGGCTCTCTAGAGTCCAGCATACGCCCGTTGGGTTATGGAAATCCGGTACCGCGTAGAACATTTTCGGTGCTTGTTGTTTGAAGCAGGTTTCGAGCTCGTCTAGGTTTGGTCCGAACTCAGTTTGAGAAACAGTCACAATGTTCGCTTGTACTAAACCGAATACCTGCATTGCACCTAGGTAGCTTGGCGCTTCCATTACAACCGTATCGCCCGGATCAACATAAGCACGAGCGATCAAATCTAAACCTTGCTGTGAGCCTGTACAGATCATCGCAGTGTGTGATTCTGGCAATTGGTAGGTATCGCTAAGATGATCGATCAGCGGGCCGTAACCTGCGGTTGAACCGTATTGAAACACTTCTGGCATGTTCGCTAAGTTTTCTAGGGTCGGCTTCATCAGCTCAATCGGAAATGTTTGTTCATCTGGCAGACCGCCGGCCAACGAGATGACGTTTTTGTCGCTCGCGGCGGCAAGAATTTCGCGAATATAGGAAGACTGGATTTGTTGTAATGATTTTGCGATTTCCATGTGTAGTTATCTCGTTGTGTCTGCTTTTTTTGTTTATCCAGTGATATTACATGGCATTGAAAAAATCGATGTGTCCATTTATGCTCTTAAATATGTCCATTTATGCTATTTAAAGAATGTCACGCCAACACATATCCAGAATCAATGATGTGCTCTTCTACATTCATCAAGACATCAGTAAAGATTTGCCCGCTAAAGAGTTAGCTGAAGTCGCCGCTTATTCAGAGCAGCATTTTCACCGAATCTTCAAAAGTGTGGTGGGAGAGTCGATTCATCAATACATCCGCCGTACCCGAATGGAGTATGCGGCGAATCAATTGATGTTTGATACAGGGTCATCCGTTGCCGAGATAGCCAATAAGTGTGGTTTTAGCTCGCTCTCATCGTTCAGCCGCGCATTTAAGGCGACCTTTCATATGGCGCCGGGGGAGTGGAGAAAACACGATTTACAGACGGCAGAAAAGCCGTACCTTAAAGATGCTGAGATTGCGGCGGGTTACCATCGTGTCGCACAAAGGGAACTGCCTGCTCCTAAGATCATGGAGGTGGCACCGCGTTTGGCTGCTTATGTGAGGCATACTGGTTACAATCGTTCGATACGTAATGCTTGGCTTATCTTAAAAGCGTGGGCAAATGCTGAAGAGCGCGATTTTAGTCGCCAATTTGGTTTGCATCACTCAAACCCAGCGTGGGTTGAAATGGACCAATGTCGTTATGTTGCCTGTATTGCGATTGATGAGCCGATTAAATATCGCAGTGTGGTTAATCAGATGGTGATACCGGGTGGCTTGCATGCGGTGTTTCGTCTTACTGGTATTTATGGTGAACTGTTGCCCCAGATTAGTCAGGTTCTAGAGCAGTGGTTGCCAAGTTCAGGCTTCAAGCAGCGTTCGACACCGGCATATGTTCACTATCATCAAAACCACTTTCTCAACAGTGAAGAAGCTTTTGAGTTGGACTTCTATCTCCCTGTCAGTTTTTACTAATTTCAATTCGTTAAGGAAACGCGATGTATCTTGTTCTCTACTGCCACAACATCGGCAGCACCGACTTTTCATTTTTTGAAACAGAGGATTTTGACCCAGATGAGGGTTACGTAGTCCGTGGTAAATGGCCGAATGAGAAGGCGTTTCGTGACTACCTGAAAACGGAGTTTGGTGATATGAGTGACTACAAGGTGATTGATTTGATTGCCCAAGGTGCTCAGGCAGAAGCGTTAGATGCGAAGGCGCTTGCAGATCTCGCTGAACAACTGTGATCGTCCAAGTTACAGGTATAAAAAAGGCCACACTCCGGAGGTAGAGGTGGCCCAAATGTTTTCTTAGGCTTCCGTCTTACTTATTGTCGCTTACTTGGTCAAGTTAACCAGTGAATCGCGGGTAAGATCTTTTATTGTTTTCGCGCCTGTTAGCGTCATCGCCACACGCATTTCTTTGTCGTAAAGGTCAAGAAGGTTCTCAACACCAGCTTGGCCTTGTGCTGCTAGTGCGTACACAAATGAACGACCTAGTAGAGTACAGTCTGCACCCAGTGCCATCATGCGAACTACATCAAGACCAGTACGGATACCAGAATCGACCAGAATCTTAGTGTCACCTTTTACTGCATCGGCGATCGCAGGTAGGGCTTTTGCACTTGAAAGTACGCCGTCAAGCTGACGACCACCGTGGTTTGAAACCACGATTCCATCGGCACCAAAGCGAACTGCGTCTTTTGCATCTTCTTCGTCAAGGATACCTTTGATCACCATTGGGCCATCCCAGAAGTCACGAATCCATTCGAGATCCTTCCACGAGATAGATGGGTCAAAGTTATCACCTAACCAGCCGATGTAATCTTCCAGTTTGGTTGGTGTGCCACGGTAAGTTGAGATATTTCCAAGGTCGTGTGGTTTACCAAATACACCCACATCGAATGCCCAGCTTGGATGACGCATTGATTGGAAAATGCGACGTACAGCTGCGTTCGGGCCGCTCATGCCTGAGTGCATATCACGGTAGCGAGCACCTGGTACTGGCATATCTACAGTGAACACAAGAGTAGTTACACCTGCCGCTTTTGCGCGCTCTAGAACGTTCTTCATGAAGCCACGATCTTTAAGTACGTAAAGCTGGAACCACATTGGACGTTCAATCTTAGGAGCCACTTCCTCGATTGGACAAACCGATACTGTCGACATCGTAAATGGGATGCCTTTGTTGTCTGCTGCTTTAGCCGCTTGAACTTCGCCACGACGAGCGTACATACCTGTTAGACCAACTGGGGCAAGTGCGATAGGCATTGCTAGTTTTTCACCGAACAGTTCTGTGTCTAAACTCAGTTCCGACATGTCATTAAGAACACGTTGCTTAAGCGCGATTTCAGCTAGGTCTGCTGTGTTGCGGTGCAGAGTGTGCTCGCCGTAAGAACCACCATCAATGTAATGGAAAAGGAATGGAGGTAGCTTAGATTTGGCAGCAGCTCGGTAGTCTGTAGATGCGGAGATAATCATAATCTTTATCCTAAGGTTAGGGCTCGCCTCTCTTCGAAGGCTTACTCTGTCGAATGTGGTGCCAGTTGGAACAGGCGTTTGGAAATAAAATGGCGTCAACGTACACAGTAATTGCTAGGTTGCTGGCTTCCAGAAGGTGCGTAGTCAACGAGTAACCAGTACAAACGTTCGCGGTGTCGGGGAATGAACGCTGACGCCAAGTTGGGTGGCGGTGATATGAACACCGCCGAATTTAAGCTTAACGCATTAGCGCGTCAGTAACGTTGAATCCGTAGATAACCACAAGACCAATGATGCCTGTCATTACTAGGTAGTAGAACGTTGGGATAACTGTCTTACGTAGTGTCGCACCTTCGCGGCCTAGTAGACCTACTGTTGCTGATGCTGCAACAACGTTGTGAATCGCAATCATGTTACCTGCTGCTGCACCTACCGCTTGTAGAGCGACAACCACGGCACTTGAGATAGTCAGAGTCTGCGCGACTTCGAATTGGAATTGGCTAAACATCATGTTCGAAACTGTGTTTGAACCAGCGATGAAAGCACCCAGAGCACCTACGGTTGCACTCAATGCAGGGAAAGCAGAGCCTACAAGGTCAGCGGCGAAGTTTGCTGTGGTTACCGGCATACTTGCTAGGTCAGCGGCGTTCACGCCAGAGTTGATGAAGATACGAACCATCGGGATTGTGAACACCAGTACGAAACCTGCACCAATCAGTGTCTTGCTTGATTCACCAAACGCTTTTGCTAGTGGTGCAGCGCTACGGCCTTGGATAAGAACAGCGATCAGAGCAACGAAGACTAGGATACCGCCCGGTAGGTAAAGAGGTTGAATCGCAGTGCTCACACCTGTCTCACCAAGGATGTTGCTGAACGATAGGCTAACGCTCTTTAGGAATCCTTTGAACTCAGGGCTAACACGGCTCGCAACTAGAGTAACAGCAAGCAGTACATAAGGAGCCCAAGCGCGAGCCATGCTCATCTTCTGTTGATCTTTGTTTTCGTCTAGGTTGATTTTTAGAGAACCTAACCACTCTGCAGGCCACTTGTCTTCGCTCTCGAAGTCCCACTTTGATTTTGGTACTAGGAAGCCACGTTTTGCTGCTGTAACAACAATTGCAAGACCAACCAGACCACCAATTAGCGATGGGAACTCAGCACCTAGGAACACGCCTGTTAATGCGTAAGGGATGGTAAACGCTGCGCCAGCGAACAGTGCAAACGGAAGAATATCTAGGCCTTCAGTCCAGCTCTTGTTTTTGCCAAAGAAGCGAGTCAGCATCATCGCCATCAGTACTGGGATCATCACACCCACAGTCGCGTGAATCATCGCAACGCTTGATGTGATTTGTTGTAGGTATGCGTCCCATGTTGAGCCATGAGCCACTAGGTTTTCACCGATGTTGTGCGTATCCAGACCCTTGTTTACGCCGACAATGATTGGTGTGCCAACCGCGCCAAAAGAAACAGGCGTTGATTGGATCATCATACCCATCAGTACCGCTGCAAGCGCAGGGAAACCGATAGCAACCAGTAGAGGTGCTGCGATAGCTGCCGGTGTACCAAAGCCCGAAGCGCCTTCAATGAAAGAGCCAAAACACCAAGCGATGATGATGGCCTGCACGCGACGGTCGGCTGAAATATCAGTAAACCCGTTACGAATGGTAGTAATGGCTCCGGTGTGCTTCAAAGTGTTAAGTAAGAAGATAGCGCCGAACACAATCCAGAGAACCGATACTGTGATACCAAAACCTTGGAATACAGATGCCAACACACGAGTGCCTGACATGTCCCAACCAAATAGTGCGATAAGTACGGTCAGACCAAAGGCCACCGGCATCGCTTTTTTTGCTGGCCAATTCAGGCCAACCAGCAGAATTGCTGCCACAACTATTGGTGAAAATGCCAATAGAGCTAGTAGAGTTTCATTCATGGGTACTTCCTCGTCCTTGCCTCAATCCTTGTCGGTTTGAAGTGACTTACACGTTATTGTTTTTTGTTATTACAACGGCAGTTGTTGTAATGGTTTTGTTAATTTGGCGTGAATTTACCCCTTTATTTTTTATAGATATAGGGAAATAATGAAAATAATTAATTCCAAAATTGGCATAATAGTATGCGTGCAGACGACTTAATCCTGTTTTCACAGGTAGTAGAATTAGGCTCTTTTAGTAAGGTGGCAGAGCAAAATAACCTTACAAATTCGGTAGTTAGCAAGAGAGTTGCTCGTTTAGAGGAAGAGATAGGTGTTCAATTATTATACCGCACAACGCGTAAATTAACGCTGACCGAGGCAGGCAAGGCGATCCTGCATGGAGCCAAAAATGTGAAGCAGGCAACCCAAGAGGCTATGGATGCAGTTTCAGGCTTTGGTGAAAATGTCAGCGGTCACATCAAAATGTCAGTTCCGAGTATTTCTGGTGATTTGATCTTGGCGGACGCAGTGGCGGAGTTTTGTAACATGCACCCGGGGCTCACGGTCGATATGTCATTGGATAATCGCTTTGTAGACCTAGTCAACGATGGCTTCGACCTCGTGATTCGTACCGGATATCTGGAAGATTCGAGCTTGATTGCAAGGCACATTTTGGACTCACAATGGGTGGTGTGCGCATCGCCCTCTTATATTGCTCGTAACGGTAAACCGCTCATCCCGACGGATTTAGTGAAACACAACTGCTTGCAATACGCCTACCAGACCACGGGGGCCAGTGAGTGGCAATTTATCCGTGAGGAGCAAGGCGATAACAAATACATAGTGCGTGTATCAGGCTCGTTCTCGACCGATAACGCAACCGCATTGAGAAAGGCGGCTTTAGGGGGACATGGTATTGCTTACGTACCGCGCTGCTTGGTGTATCACGATATTCGTAATGGTCAGTTGGTGGATCTGTTTCCCGACATCGTTGGCAAAAAACTGGGTATCTACGCGGTTTATCCGTTCACGCGTCAACCGCCGAATAAGATCAAGCTATTGATAGAGCACATTCGTGCACGCTACTTAGCAATTTCCCACTACTTTTAGTGAGTTGCCCTTTATCTAAGGTTACGTTTTGGTGCAAATGGTTACTTGATTTAACCGTGGCGATTCGTCATCTTAGTTGCGAATTATTATCATTTGAAAATTAAGGAAGAGGGAAGAATGAAAAAGATCTCCTACCCAAAGACTGAGCAGCAGAGTATCTCTGACGACTACTTTGGTACCCAAGTGAAGGATCCTTACCGCTGGTTAGAAGACGACACCAGTGAAGAAACGGCTGCATGGGTGGAGTCTCAAAACGCCCTGACGTTTGGTTATCTCTCAGACATTCCATTCCGTGATGCTTTACGTGAACGTATCGCAAAGGCACAAGACTATAAGAAGAGCTCTCAACCGTTTGTGCGCGGCGACTATACCTACTTCTATAAAAATGATGGCCTGCAGAATCACAGCATTCTCTATCGTCAGAAAGAAGGTCAGCAGGTTGAAGTCTTTTTAGATCCCAATACTTTCTCAGAAGACGGCACCACATCATTAGGCTCGGTGTCGTTTTCCAAGGACTACAGCTTGGTGGCTTACAGTATCTCGGAAGGCGGTAGCGACTGGCGGAAGATCTTCGTGATTGATGCAGAAACCAAACAGCAGCTAGAACCAGAAATCACCGATGCCAAGTTTACGGGTGTTTCGTGGTTGGGTAGTCAAGGCTTCTACTACTCTAGCTATGATAAACCCGATGGCAGTCACCTTTCAGCTCGAACTGAGCAGCATAAGCTTTACTATCACCAACTAGGAACGCCTCAGAGCAGCGATAAGGTGATATTTGGAGCCAAGCAGGAGCAAGCGCATCGCTATGTCTCTGGGTACACCACAGAGGACGATAACTACCTGATCATTATGGCTCAAGAGTCGACATCGGGTAATCGCATGTTCTACATCGACTTAAACAGTGAATCGCAACACATCAATACGGTGATTGACCACGTCGACAGCGATACTTATGTGATTGATAACCAAGGCTCCCAATTCATTCTTTATACCAACCTAGATGCGCCAAACGGTCGAGTGGTGAGCTTGGATACTGAAACTCAGCAATGGACGGATATTATTCCTGAACGCGAGCAACCGCTGGACATCAGTACCGGTGGTGGGTACCTATTGGCTCACTACATGGTGGACGTGCTGTCGAAATATGAGCAATTTGATTATCAAGGTAACAAGGTGCGTGATATCCGATTGCCAGCGCAAGGTGCAGCAAGTGGACTAGGTGGTAAGCGAGAGCAGACACAGCTCTACTACACCTTCACTAACTACGTGACGCCGCCAACCATCTTCTCGTTTGATGTCGAGACGGGTGAATCTAAGGTGTTTGAGAAGTCGCAAGCGCCATTTGAGAGCGAGCAATATCAATCAGAGCAAGTGTTCTACAGCTCTAAAGATGGCACGCGTGTTCCGATGCTTATCTCTTACAAAAAGGGCATTAAGCGCGATGGTTCTGCGCCTACCATTCTTTACGGCTATGGCGGTTTCAATGTAAGCCTGCCTCCTTCGTTCTCTGGCAATGTCGCGAGCTGGCTAGAGTTGGGTGGTATCTATGCTGTACCTAACCTACGTGGTGGTGGCGAGTATGGTAAGGCGTGGCACAAAGCCGGCACACAGCAGCATAAGCAGAATGTGTTTGATGACTTTATTGCTGCAGCGGAGTTCTTAATTGAGAACAACTACACGAGTTCTGGCAAGTTGGCGATTCGTGGTGGTTCTAATGGTGGCTTGTTGGTCGGGGCTTGTATGACTCAACGCCCTGAACTATTCCAAGTGGCTCTGCCTGCTGTTGGTGTGCTAGATATGCTGCGCTACCACACCTTTACCTCTGGTGAGGGTTGGGCTTATGACTACGGCACGTCTGCGCAAAGCAAAGAGATGTTCGAGTACCTATTGGGCTATTCACCGGTGCACAATGTTAAAGAGGGGCAATCTTACCCGGCTACATTGGTGACAACGGCGGACCACGATGATCGTGTTGTACCCGCGCACTCATACAAGTTTATCTCTGAGCTACAGCTTAAACACCAAGGTGAGCAACCCGTGATGATTCGTATTGATGTGAATGCGGGCCACGGTGCAGGTATGCCGCTCAACAAAGCGATTGATCTATCGGCGGATACTTACGCCTTTACTCTTTGGAATATGGGAATTAAGGAGTTGAGCGTTTAGCTATCGCTCATTCTTTAAGTGTAAAAAAGAGGTACAAAAAAAGTCGCATCCGTGCGACTTTTTTCATTTTTGGCGGCCAAACCAATTTGCTATATCCACTCTGTAGCAATCCATTAATGCAAATTTTCAGAATGTATTTATATGACGTTGTTAATGTGAATTAGTTCCACTTACGCAGCATCTTTTTTCGGCTTTTCATCAAGATCGAACGACGCATCGATGAGTTTCTGCGTATATTCATGCTGTGGATTTTGGAAAATGTCTTCCGCTGTACCTTGCTCCATTACTTCACCCTTCTGCATCACCAATACGCGATCGGATAGGGCTTTTACTACCGATAAGTCATGACTGATGAACAAGAAGCCGATGTTGTGTTTAGCTTGAATGTCTTTCAGAAGATCAATCACGGTTAGCTGTACTGAACGGTCAAGTGCCGACGTTGGCTCATCCAGCAAGATGAACGAAGGCTCAAGGATAAGCGCTCGTGCAATCGCGATACGTTGACGTTGTCCGCCCGAGAACTCATGTGGGTAACGGTTGATTGAGTTCGGCTCTAAGCGAACTTCAAGTAGTGCTTTACGTGCACGATCCAAACGCTCTTTCTTAGTTAGATGAGGCTGATGGACGGTCAATCCCTCAGTGATGATCTCACCGACTGTCATACGTGGTGATAACGAGCCGTATGGGTCTTGGAACACCATCTGCACATCTTTCTTAAGGTTGTGGCGCTCTTTATCCGTTAGCAGACTTACATCTTGCCCTTTGTAAACAATACGGCCAGTAGATGGCAGAAGACCGATTAGAGCACGACCTAAGGTCGACTTGCCTGAACCTGACTCACCAACAATACCTAAGGTTTCACCCTGCTTAAGCTTAAGCGAGATGCCTTTCACTGCCTCAAAGTATTGGCAGCGACTCTTAATAAAGTGCGGCTTAACGAGGAACTTAACGCGAATATCGTCCGCTTCGAGTAGTTGTGGCGCTGACTCTTCAATCGGTGTTTTTGAACCTTTTGGTACTGAGTTGATTAGCATGCGAGTGTATTCGTGTCTTGGTGCTTCAAACAGCGGTACAGTCTCGCCTTCTTCGACCAATTCACCCTTACACATTACTAATACGCGATCAGCGAAGTGTTTTACTACACCTAAATCATGGGTAATGAACAGGATCGCCATGCCCATCTTGGCTTGGATCTCTTTGATAAGAGACAGCACTTCAGCCTGTACCGTTACATCTAGAGCTGTTGTCGGTTCATCGGCGATAAGAATGTCTGGCTCATTAATCAGCGCCATAGCGATCATGATGCGTTGCAGTTGACCACCAGAAAATTCGTGTGGGTACTTAGTGTAGGCCTGGCTTGGATTCGGTAGGTGTACCAAATCAAACAACTCTAACACGCGCTCTTTGGCTTGAGCTTTCGACACGTTGCGGTGACACATAATCGCTTCAGCTACTTGAATGCCGACACGAAGGTAAGGGTTTAGCGAAGTCATCGGTTCTTGGAAAATCATACCGATACGGTCGCCACGCACGGCTTGCATCTCACGCTCAGACTTATCGAGGATAGATTCGCCTTCAAACTCGATGTACGACTCTGGGTGGATGATGGCGTTATCAGGTAAGAGGCTCATGAGAGCATTAGAGGATACGGATTTACCAGAACCGGACTCACCCACAATCGCGAGGGTTTCGCTTGGGTTGAGCGTGAAGTTAATGCCTTTTACCGCGTCAATGATTCCATCATTGGTTTTAAAACTCACGGAAAGGTTGTTGACCTTAAGAATAGCCTTGTCTGACATGATACGTCCTTATTCAGTTTAAGACATTGGGTGTCGGGTTGGTGTCGTGGGTCGACTTGAGTTGTCCGAAGTAGTGGTGAGCTCTCTGTATCTGCTCTAGCTCTAGCATCCAGTGAGCATTGCGCTGGGCACTACAAAAAGCGATCAAATGTCTGAGAAGTTCTTCGCTTTGCTGTTCTAGTAGCGAATAAGTACGCTTTATCAGTGAGTTATCTTCTAATGAGATGAACTGCATCAAGGCGTAGCTTTGGTTCAATGTATCAAAAGCATCTTGCTGCTGACCCAGTTTATTTAGGATCTCAGATTGAGAAACACTGGCGTCTCTTAGGCCTGTAAGTAGACAGGCAAACTGGCAAGGCTTGATATCGTTTTGGAATGCGGCATTTTGAATGTGGCGAGGAAGCGAACTCAGAACATCGCCATACAGACGTTGAGCTTCCGGCCAATGACCCTGCTCCATGAGTTGTTCCGCTTTAAGGTAGTGCATCCAGCATCGTTCTAAATCCATCTTCTCAGCCTCTAATCTATAAGACCAAAGAATGTTAATGATATTTATTATCAAATGCAAACTAAAATCATTTGGTTTTGTTGCAAATGTTAAATCATTTTAGTGTCACTGATTTCTGTTAGTTTCATTGATTTACAGCGAAATCGTTCGTTATTTGTTCAGTTGAGCTGTGGTGTAGCGTAAGTCACTAAATTTAGGGGAAATTACATCTACACTTATTTGAACTATACCCATAAGAAAAGGATTAAGGAGGCGGCGATGGCGATTCAAAGACTCAACTCAGAGCAACTGTATCAGGTAGCTGAACTTGAAAAGTTGCCTTGTAAGTCGACCAAGGAACTGGCTCCCATTGATGAGATAGTTGGACAAGAGCGCGCGCAGAAAGCGGTCGAGTTCGCTATGTCGATCAAGGAAAAGGGTTACAACATTTATGCGATTGGCCGCAATGGCCTTGGTAAGCGCACCATGATCTTGCGTTACCTCAATCGTCACCCACAAGAGCCTGATCAGCTGTTCGACTGGTGTTATGTCGCGAATTTCGATGATATTCGTACCCCTAAAGTACTCAAGTTACCGAGCGGTGTGGGCACAAGCCTGAAGCAAGACATCGAAAAGCTGATGCGCAAGCTGTTAAAGGCGATGCCGTTGGCGTTTGACAACGAGATGTACTTTGGCCGTGCAGATACGCTCAAGAACCAACTTGCGAGTAAACAGCAGGTGGCGCTTGAGGCGATCAGTTTAGAGGCGAAGGAGAAGGGTATTAACCTCACCATCACCTCGAAAGGTGATTATCAGTTTGTAGCGATGAACGGCGAAGAGCTGCATACCGAGGAGACGTTTGACCAACTCACAGCCGAAGAGCAAGAGCAGTTCGATAAGAGCATCGACGCACTTGAGGTCGGGCTGCGCACCATTTCTCGAGAGCTGACCGAGCTTGAAGAGACCTACACAGAAAAGATCCAAAAGCTTAATGACGACACCACACGTGATGTGATCACGCACTTCATCAAACAGTTGAAGCAGGATTACAGCAAGTACCCAGAGATCAAAAAATACCTCACGGCGCTGCGCAAAGACATCGTCGAAAATGCGGAGATCTTCTTAGAAGAGAGCAACGAGCAAGCGGAAATTGCGACAGCCTCGCTGGATAAGAAGCTGCCTCGTCGCTACAAGGTTAATGTTCTCGTGAGTCAGAAAGAGCAAGAGTTGCCGATCGTGGTTGAAGACAACCCGAATTATCACTCATTGTTCGGCTATGTAGAAACGGCGACTTTCAAGGGCACGGTATTTACCGACTTTTCATTGATTCGTGCAGGTAGCTTACACCGTGCAAATGGTGGTGTGCTGCTGATGGACGCGGTGAAAGTGTTGGAGCAGCCATACGTATGGGATGGCTTAAAACGTGCACTTCGTTCACGTCAATTAAGCCTTACTTCACTAGAGAAAGAGGTGACATTGACGGGCGCTGTCTCGCTCGACCCAGAGCCTATTCCACTCGATGTGAAGATCATCCTGTTTGGTGATTATCGCACCTACCAACTGCTGCAACATTACGATGCAGAGTTTGGAGAGCTGTTCCGTGTGACTGCTGATTTTGAAGATGAGATGAAGCGTACACCAGACTCTGAGCTGCATTACGCCCGCTTTATTTCCAGCATTGTGCATGACAACGGTATGCTGCATTGTGATCGTAAAGCAATTGCTCGCATTATCGAGCACAGCTCTCGTCAAGCAGGCGACCAAAGTAAGCTGTCTCTGCACTCGGCTCATATTGCGAACCTACTGCGTGAGTCTAACTACGTCGCGAAAGGGGCGAACTCGAACCTGATTCGTGCCGGTCACGTTGAGCAGGCTCTGTCTAATCAGCAGCTACGTGTTGGTCGATTGCAAGACAGCGTGATGGAGACCTTTACTAACGGCACCACCTTGATGCGGGTTGAGGGTGAAGCGATCGGTCAGGTGAATGCCTTGTCGGTACTGAGCACCACAGATCATATGTTCGGCGCGCCGAACCGTATCACCGCAACCACTGCTTATGGTGATGGCGAGGTGATCGATATCGAGCGTAATGTCGACTTAGGTGGCAGTATTCACTCGAAAGGGGTGATGATCTTGTCCGCGTATCTCTCTTCGGTATTTGGTAAAACCGCCAAGGTACCACTCACGACCAACATCACCTTTGAGCAATCTTATGGTGGTGTCGACGGAGACAGTGCGAGTATGGCTGAGTTCTGTGCCGTGGTTTCGGCTTTCTCGAAGCAACCGAACCGACAAGATATTGCGATTACAGGCTCAATGAACCAGTTCGGTGAGTCGCAGCCTATCGGTGGTGTGAACGAGAAAATCGAAGGCTTCTATGATGTGTGTGAAATCAAAGGGCGCAGCAACACTCAAGGGGTGATCATCCCACGTTCGAACGTACACAACCTAATGCTACGCAGCGATATCGTTAAGGCGGTAGAGAAAGGTGAGTTTAACATCTGGGCTATCGAGCATGTGACTGAAGCGATTGAACTGTTTACCGGCAAAGCCGCTGGAGAACCAAGCGATGAAGGGAGTTATCCGATCGATACGATTTTTGGCATCGCACAGGCCAAACTCAACGCATTGAGAAAATAGCCCTTTAATGCCGAGGGCAGTCAACGCCTTCGGTATTTATTCATGGGGAACCACTAACGAAAACAGCCATCGCTTTGATGGCTGTTTCTTTTTTGATGGAGGAGAGGAGCGCTTGTGTCGCTAGTCTACCGATCGCTAGTTGATCTATCGGGGATACTTTAAATTAGCCCTGTCTTAGACGCAGCTTTGTCCCATCAAACTTTAATTTACTTAGTAAGTTACGGGCATTCGCGCGACCAACTTCATCGAACTCAACACCATATCTCGCATAGTGCGTCGATTTCTGTAGGTTACAGATCACCCCTTTCAGTGGGGGAAGTAGTGGACCGTTGTAGTTGTCCGGTGCAATCTCAATCGAGACGCGCTCTGCAACCTGCAGGTTTCTTGAGGTAGGCGAGGTAACGAATCGACAGCCACTCTTCGACAAATCGCGGATCTCACAATCCGTACGCTGATCATTGATGTTGATTCGACCCGCTAGGTTTACCTCATAACGCGTCTCTTTGCGCAGTTGTGTTACCTGCATAGTGCTTGGTGTTGACAAGATCAGCAGTGGGAAGGGTTCACCGATGTTGTGGTGAATCTGACTTCTAAAGTGGATCAGTGCGCCTTCACCTCGAAGGGAATATGCGCGAACGGTCATCCAAAAGCCTTCTTGAAAGAAAAAACCAAGATCGTCTGAAGAGACCTCAGGAACTTCAATCAAGATACAGTTTTCACTGTGTGTACCAATGAATTTAGTGGTGGCCAAAAACTTGCTGCCAACGGGGGTAGTGATGTTGAGAGTCAGTTCACTGCCATGCTCAATCATAGCCAAAGCGTCGGTACTGTTAATGGTTGAAACCGTTCGGTTTCGAGGGTCTTGCAGTGATTGGTTCGGCTCCACAGGTTTCTTTAGTGGTGCGTTCATTGTGTTTTCTCCATGCGCCAACATGCGTTGTCTGACAATAGACGTGTTCTACGTGCTAGATTTAAGTAAGTGGGGACGTTGTGAGTGATGAGTACGGGACGAGAGCCTGTGAATCCTCACGGGTTATTTTAATTGCCACCACAGGGTTTTATTTATATGCACATACGTTAGTCTATTAACATCAATCCAAGACTTCAATCGTTTATCGTGGAGCATGTCGAATATTTATAGGAGTTGAGAATGCAGGCAGTAAAATGGGATAAGGAAGCTCACCAAATAACGGTAGAGTTGGCTTCCGACCAATACGCCGTGGTGAAGTATCAACAGCAAGGGCAAGTGCTCCATATTACTTCAACACGAGTCCCGGATGAGCTACAAGGGCAGGGCATGGGTAAAGTGATGATGGAAGCGGTACTTCCAGAAATAGAGAAAGCGGGCTTCAAAATTGTCCCGGTTTGTAGCTATGTAGTTCACTATATGGCGCGACAAAAGCAGTGGGCTCATCTACTTGCAGA
This sequence comes from Vibrio sp. D404a, assembly GCF_030248535.1. Lineage (GTDB taxonomy): Bacteria > Pseudomonadota > Gammaproteobacteria > Enterobacterales > Vibrionaceae > Vibrio. Next base: position 74,279 of record NZ_JAHGAJ010000025.1, read on the forward strand.
TGAGTCATAACGAGGAAAGTATGTCTTGTTCAACCGCGGTGTCTACATCGCCGCTTTATAATAATATTGCTCGCTCAATTCATGGCTCGGATTGTCATGAAGTAGAAGTGATTCAACGTCTTTGGGGTGGATATGGAGAGTTGGTTAGGCTTCATTTTCCTAAGACCCAGTCAGATAGCGTGACCAGCGTGATTGTTAAACATGTTGCGTTGCCGGATAAAACCGATCACCCCAAGGGATGGAATACTCAATTATCCCATCAAAGAAAGGTGAAGTCCTACCAAGTAGAAACGTCATGGTATCAAGCGTTTACTCAAGAATATGACGAGAACTGCCCGATCCCAATTGGCTTACAATGCCAACAAACGGAAGGGGAGTGGTTAATCGTGATGCAAGATCTTAACACACTCGGTTTTCCAAAAACGTCAGGCTTTGACGTGTTGGCGAGTGATGTTCAAGGCTACAGCCTTGAAGAGGTGCAGCAGCGCAATGCCTGTTTACGTTGGCTGGCCCATTTCCACGCAAAACACATCCAAACAAGTGCGGACAAGTTAACCTCGTTATGGGAATCCGGCACTTATTGGCATTTGGCTACACGGCCTGATGAACTTGATGCATTGACTGATCTCGAACTGAAGCAGCATGCCGCTCAGATTGACCAGATGCTTAAAGATTGCCCCTACACCACCATCGTGCACGGCGATGCTAAGTTGGCGAATTTCTGCTTTGATACGGACAATCAAAAAGCCGCTGCTGTGGACTTTCAATACGTAGGACTTGGCTGTGCCATGAAGGATGTGGCGCTGTTTATGAGCAGTGCGATTAGGCCAAGAGATTGTGCAGAGCGAGAGATCGAAGTGTTAAATGTCTATTTTGAGCAGCTTGCTCATGCGTTGGCATTTTATCAGCCCCAATTAAATGCAGTGCAAGTCGAAGCGGCTTGGCGCCCTATGTTTGCAACCGCATGGGCCGATTTTCAACGCTTTGTTAAGGGCTGGAGCCCAAATCACTGGAAGATTAACCCATACACTGAGCAACTCACTCAAAAAGCGCTCCGTGAAATGAACGAACAGGAGTTGGTTGATGTTCGATAAAACCGCAAGCTGGAAGACGCCGCAGAACTTTTTGTTGCTGATTTCGATTATTGTCCCGATCGCGTTTTCGAGTTGGATGGCGCTGCTGAACAACTTTGTTGTAGAGCGTGCAAACTTCGATGGAGCGGATATTGGGTTACTTCAGAGTGTGCGTGAGATCCCTGGGTTCCTAGCGTTCACCGTTGTGTTTGTGTTGGCCTTTATCCGTGAGCAGCGATTCATGTTGGTGTCACTGGCGATGCTGACAGTTGGTACGGCGATCACAGGTCTGTTTCCAACGCTAACAGGGCTTCTTCTCACAACCATTTTAATGTCGACCGGCTTTCACTATTTTGAAACCCTGAAACAATCGCTGTCACTGCAATGGCTGAGTAAAGAAGAAGCGCCAGAGATGCTGGGTAAGATGATCTCTGTGGGTGCACTGGCGTCTCTGATCACTTACGGCTCAATTTGGGTGATGCTGGAGCAACTGAAGCTCGACTTTGCATGGGTTTACGGAATTACTGGTGGGATAGGCTTCTTGCTGGTGTTGGTAATGACCTTTGGCTTTCCTGAATTTAAAACCGAGACCCAGCAGAATAAGAAATTGGTGCTACGTAAACGCTACTGGCTCTACTATGCGTTGACCTTTATGAGTGGTGCTCGTCGACAGATCTTTACCGTGTTTGCAGGTTTCTTAATGGTAGAGAAATTTGGCTACTCTGCGGCTGATGTAACCTTACTGTTCCTGATTAACTACTTGTTTAACTTCTTGTTTGCTAAGCGTATTGGTAAGTTCATCGGAGTCGTCGGTGAAAGAAAGGCATTGATGTTTGAGTACGTAGGCTTGATCGGTGTGTTTGTCGGTTATGGCTTGGTTCAGAGTGCGGAGTGGGCAGCCGCGCTGTACGTAATTGATCATCTGTTCTTTGCATTGGCATTGGCGATTAAAACCTACTTCCAGAAGATCGCAGATCCAGCAGATATGGCTTCAACGGCAGGAGTTTCTTTCACCATTAACCATATAGCAGCCGTTGTTATCCCGGTGGTGTTTGGTGTTATCTGGCTAGCCTCTCCAGCAACTGTATTCTTTATTGGTGCTGCGATGGCGGGTGTCTCTTTGCTACTGTCTCTGAACATTCCTAAGATTCCTGAAGATGGCAATGAGGTGCGTTACTTTAGTTGGCGATAGCAATAGATTGCTTTGATGAAGTTTGAATAAAACAAAAGCTCCAATGTCGCCATTGGAGCTTTTTTGTATCTGAATGGATTTAACTACAGCGTTGGTTTTATGAGGCCAGTTTATTACTGACTTGCCTTTAACCCGCTGCGTAGTTTGAACATGTTCTTTGGAGCTTTGGTCAGTAAGATACCAAACAGTAGCGGTAACATAAGAATCAATGACTGTTCCGCGAGCATTTCACCGTTGATAACGGCTGAAATCACGAGCGCAACCACTGGGAAAATTAGGAAACAGATTGAAGCTTGGAACGGTGTCGACACTTGTCCCAGTTTGAAGTAAGCCACAATGCCACCGACACTTGCTACAAAACCTAAGTAGACAACGGCAGAGATTGAGTCCCAAGTAAATGCAGACACATCGACGTTTTCACCAACAGCAGAAACGGCGAACAAGAAAATAGCAGCGATGAAGCTTGGTACCGCGTTGTAAGTCAGTATTTCAATGTCTTTACAGTGCTTCTGAACCAGTACGTACATGACTGCGTGAATCGCAACCGCTAGACCAAGAGAGACGGTACCAATCAGGTAGTCTTCACCGCCCATTTGCATCTCATTCCCTAGGATAAGACATAAGCTGATAACGGCTGTGATAAGGCCAAAAACTTGGTGTTTCGCGAGGCGTAATCCTAAAAACAAGCCAGACATCAACATCACCGCGACAGGCATGTTAGCGAAGATAATGGAAGCGAGACCTGAAGAAATGTACTGCTCACCATAGATCATCAGGGTAAACGGAATCGCAAAGTACATCAGAGCGACAATTAAGATCCACTGGCGTTTGCCTTTTGGAAACAATAAAGGTTGGTTAAACGCTTTGGCTAGTACGACTAGTAGAGGTGCCGCTAAAAGGAAACGTAGCGCCGTAGCAAAGATTGGTGGGATAGAGTGCAAAGCAACTTCCATCGCGAACCAAGTGGTGCCCCAGATAAGACACACCGACAAAAAGAGCAAAACAGTAAAAGACTTCGAATTCATGGTGACTTCCCAATACTTATAATTGTAAATCATAGGCTTGTGCCGCCTAATTGATGTGCCACAGTATAAGGAGCTCGCAAGAGAAAAAGTTTGCCTTTTTATCTCTAATTTGAAAGATTGGCAAAATTTATTTCTTTTTATTGTTTTATATATAGAAAATTTTTTCACTCAAGTAAGTTAATGTAATGTCATTGTTCTTTTTAAGGGTATATTGAGTGCTTGAATGGAAAAATCCCCTCTATCCAAGATACGAAAATAAAGGGGTGAGAGTTACCAAATGAAACGGTAAAAAAGGTTCAAATCTCAACAGGGTTCTAGAACCTTAAGTTAAACCCCAGTTCCACACTGCCATCAGAGCGAAATACATCTCCAGGACTGACTCGTTTTTGTCCAAAGGTGTATTTCACATAAGGCTCAACCCATTTAGGCTTCAAAGTAAAAGTGACGTCTTGGCTGTTGTAATAGCCTTTTGCTCCCGTTAATTGGCGATCATGGCTGAAAGAGTAGGAAAAGCTCATATGCTCTGAAGGTGAATAGCTCGTACCGATCGTGTTCTTCCATTCGCGATTGGCATCACTCAAATCTAAGAGTGAGAACTTCCGCCATTCATGCGAGGTGTTGGCGAACAGCATAATGTTGTTTGTGAGTGCTGTCCCTGTGAACACTCCTACATCATAGACGTCAATTAGATCGGCGCGGCCATAACTGACGAAGGCTTCTGTATAGAACTGCCCGAGCACTACGCCATAGCCTGTTCCAAGCTCTAGGTAGCCTTCACTGTCGATCTCAGCATTAATATTGATGGCATCAGTCGCTTGAATCACGCCAGATACCGTGCCGACCCATGTATCGCCTGCCTTAGCGGTTTGAAAGCTGAGGCTCGGTTCGTGGTAGCTTAGTTGTTGTAGCTGGTGGTCATTGGCGGAAACACTGAGCGTAACCAACATAGCCAAAGATAGTCGTTTCATATCACTCTCAACTCAGATTCAAATAAAAAGGAGCCACTTATAAAGCGGCTCCTTTGCTTTGATTTGCTGTTTTATCTAGCCGCGGCTCACACGGTCTTTTACAGCTTGTTTGATTTGTTGACGTTGTTCTTGAGAAAGCGATTGAACTTGCTCACGGATATCTGCTGCTGAAGTAGCGTCTTCTATTGGATGAGCAGGAGTCGCATCTTCAATCGGATTCGAAGGTGTGTCTTGAATCGGGTTAGACGGCTTTCCTTCAATTGGGTTAGATGGCGTTGAATCCTCTTTAGGGTGTGACGGCACCCCTTGAATTGGATTCGATGGATCGCCTTCAATTGGATTTGAAGGAGTTGAATCCTCTATAGGGTTAGACGGGTCGCCTTCCATTGGGTTAGATGGCGTTGAATCCTCTACTGGGTTTGACGGTACCCCTTGGATTGGATTCGATGGTTCGCCTTCAATTGGATTTGAAGGAGTTGAATCCTCGATAGGGTTAGATGGGTCGCCTTCCATAGGATTAGATGGTGTTGAATCTTCAATAGGATTAGATGGCTCACCCTCAATTGGGTTCACCGGGGTTGAGTCTTCGATCGGGTTTGATGGCGTATGTTCAATTGGGTTTGTTGGAGCTGGTGTTACTTGACCACCATCGTTGCTACTTGAACCAGAAGAAGAACAGCCAGCTAGGAAAGAAGCGGCGATTAGGGTACTTAGTAATTTTAGTTTCATGGATCTACTCTCAAAAAAGTTAAGGAACTCGTGGTGCGTCTTGCAGTGTTATGTGGCGTTCCTAGCCGATGAGAGAAGTATATGGAGTGGACAAAAAAGCCTCTAATCGCTTGATGGAATAGAGGCTTTAACGTTCGGTTATTAATGAGAGAGCAGAAACAGCGTGATAACTCAGGGTTATTATTGAACCTTTTGAGAATCGCCGTTCAGCAGATTCTCGAGGATCTTTTTCAGCCACAGTGTTGTTGGACTATTGCGGTTTTTGTGGTGGTAGTAGGCGCACATTGTTGGTTGTACATCTTTGCTGTCGAACAACAGGTTGATGGCTCTCAATGATGTCTTTTGTTCAATCTCTAAGAACTTAGAGGCAGGGAAAAGCATGTCGGAGTTACGCACCACGTCGATAACTGCAGAGGGCAGTTCAGAGCGGAAACCAATATTGGCCTTGTGACCCTTAATCTTCAGTATTTTTTCAGCCAGTGACTGATGCGAGTTCCAGTCGACCGCAATAACAGAGGCCAGCTCGAAATTCACCCCATCTTTCACCTCGATGAAATCACCTTGATAAGGGTGGTCTTCACGTACATAACCTTTAAACGTATCTTGTGCAATGCGCTGTTGAAGTAGCTCTTTGGGAGCGTGGTTGATCTCGTAGTTCAAGCCGATATGAACCTCATCGTTGATGATGTCAGTCATGGTCGAGCTAGACCAATTCAATAACTGAACCTGAACGTTAGGAGCCTGAGCGCGGATCGCCTTGAACAACTTGCTCGATAGCGGACTTAGCAAGTAAGGGGAGAGCGCAACCTTGATGACGCCTTGCAGTTCGGCAGGGTTGAACTCGTTGCTGTTGTTCAACGCGCACGACAGTTCGTCCAATATCGGCGAGATACTTTCTGCGAGCAGATTGGCATGTTCAGTCGCCCGTAAGCCGTGATGTGTTTTAACGAACAGTTCATCATCGAAATGATCACGCAGGCGCTGGAGAGCTTTACTTACCGCGGGCTGAGAGACAAAAAGGCGCTCTGATGCTTTTCTCATGTTGCGCTCTTGGTGCAATATGATGAACGTTCTCAGAAGGTTGAGATCGAGATTCGCGAATAAGTCTTTTGCCATTTTGCCCCCTAACGTCACGTGTACTCTTTAATCATAAGACGACGATACAGGTAGGACAAATTGAAACTTTGTATAGAGAAGAGACCAAATAAATAAAACCCGTGTGAAACGGGTTTTATTTAAGTTTGAAGGGGTTATCTTGCTTTTAGCGGCTTGTTCGGCGCTGATACCGTTTTAGGTTGTCGAATCGCAAGGATGACTTGAGGGAGTAGCGACATCACGATCATACCTGTCATTAACGAGTACTGAGCGGCAGTAAATGACTCACCCATCAACAGCATACCCATTACGATACCTGCGACTGGGTTAGCAATACCACCAAAGGTAAAGTCGACCACTGACATACGTTGTAGTAGCCATACATACATGCCATAGCCCAGTGCCGTATTCAAACCAATCACCCACAATAGACCCATAAAGTTACGTGAATCGAAGTGGGTTACCGCGCTGACATAAGGCTGCGGGTCGATGAAAGCGTGAACTGCTGAAGCTACAGACAAGATCACACCACCAAGAATTAGTTGCCAAGTCAGCACTTTCCACCAGTGCATGCGATCGCCGAGTGATTTAGTAATGCTGCTGCCCACAATGATACACATGATAGCGGCAAACATAGCACCTAGTCCGACAGGGCTGAGTGAAATCTGACTTGGATTAAATAGCATCCACGCCAGTGAAATTAGACCGATACCCGACAAAGCTTGAATCAGATTAGGGCGCTGCTTTTTAACAACCCAATGGAAAATCATTGCGAATACAGGCACTGAGATCATACCTACGCCTGAAATAGCTGAAGGCAAGGTGAGAGCCATAACAAAGATCAGACCGAAGAAGGTCGCAATATTGATTAAACCTAGTGTGAAAATGATCTGCCACTCGCCTTTTTTAGGTAGAGTAGGTTTCACGGCAAGCAATAATAACCCTGCAGGCAAAGCACGCAGAGCACCAAGTAGTAATGGTGGCCACTCCTGTAGCGTAAACTGCGTCACTGCATAAGTTGTACCCCAGAAGAAGGCGGGGATCATTGCTAATAATATATTCATCTAAAATATCTTTACGTTAAGATAACTCTTGGTGTGAAGAGTATACCCATAACTAGTGGTTGTAAAGTATCTTTATGTTAAACTAGTTTGAAGCAACTAAGACTAATAACGGAGCGTGATTGCAAATGGATGCTATTGACCGCGTGGTAGAACAATGGGCAAAGGAAAAGCCCGACCTAGAGACAGAGCCGATGGCGATTATGGGCCGAGTAATGCGTATCGCCAAATACATGGAGACACAAGTTGCCGACCTTCATAAACAATACGATATGAAGCTGGGCGAGTTTGATGTATTGGCGACGTTACGACGCTCTGGTAAGCCTTATCGACTCACCCCATCAGAGCTTATTGGTTCAATGATGTTGACTTCTGGTGCCATGACTAACCGATTAGATAAGCTAGAAGCCAAGGGGCTTATTAGCCGTGAGCACAGCAAAGAAGACCGTCGTAGTGTGAGTGTTAAGCTCACAAGAAATGGCCTAACCCTGATTGATGAGATGATGACTGAACATGTTGAGATGCAGAAGAAGTTGGTGAAAACTCTCTCCGCAAGTCAGAAGAAGAATACCAATCAACTGCTGAAAACATGGCTAAGTGCATACGAATAAGTTCTCTGGCGCTTCACTATTGATGGCTGTTTAACTATTTATAACCGTCTAACAAATGCCACCAAGTTAAAACGAAAAACCGAAGCTCAGTGCTTCGGTTTTTTTGTGTCCACAATTTACCCCATGTAGAGGGAAGTGGTATCGAGATTTAAGGTTTAGGCTTGTAGCATCTCATCACTGTAAAGGTCTGCACAGCCAATTCCATTAATCGCGCAGCTTTCGTCGATATCTGAGATATCACCACTGACGCCAATGGCACCGAGTACGGTTTTATCTTTATCTCTGATGAGTAGCCCCCCGGGTACAGGCACCATGTTCCCGTGTGCGAGTACGTTTACTGCGGAGATAAATGCTGGTCTGTTATCAGCATCTTGGGCGAGTTTTCTAGAAGAGCAACCGAGTGCGAGTGCTCCCCAAGCTTTAGCAATGGCGATGTCTGGTCGCATCATGCTAGAGCCATCCTGACGTTGCAGGGAGATGAGCTTGCCGCCGCTGTCTAAAACCGCAACGGTTAGAGGCTCAGTATGGATCTTTCTGCCTGCTTTAAAGGTTCCATCTATGATGGTTAACGCTTGTTGTAGAGTCAAACTTCCCATGTTATCTCCTGTTTTTCAGGGGCTTAAACCAACTTGTTCCCGAGTCGTTTAAGGATTAAAGCGACACAAGTTCAAGTTGGCCAAGCGTCAGGTCAAGACGCTTGTAATAGCCCATAGCTGGGTAAAGTTAGGAAGGCGGCGAACGCTTCTGCTGTAGACAGTTGATAGAAGAGATCGGCTGTCTCCTCGAATCGACCTGCAGCATAGCGAGCTTCTCCGACTTCTTGTTTAATGGTGTCTAGCTCTTGGTATAGCCAAGAGTGGAAGAGTTCTTTAGTAAAGGTTTGGCCATCGTCTAACGTGACGCCGTGGTGAATCCATTGCCAAATATTGGCTCTAGAGATCTCAGCCGTAGCGGCGTCTTCCATCAGTCCATAAATTGGCACACAACCATGGCCTTGAATCCATGCTTCGATGTAGTAGAGAGCGATACGAATGTTCTTACGCACGCCTGCTTCGTCGCGGGTTCCTTCGCAAGGCTTTAGCAGAAGCTCTGCACTGATCTCATGTTGTGGGCTTTGGAAGTCGATTTGGTTGACCTTTCCATCTAGATGTTTGTCGAACTCAGACATTGCAAGGTCAACCAGTGCTGGGTGCGCGACCCAAGTGCCGTCATGACCGTTTTTAGATTCTCGTTGCTTGTCTTCAATAACCTTGGCGGTAACGCGCTCCATCTCAGCGGGATCTTTCGCTGGGATGAATGCTGACATGCCGCCCATCGCCAGCGCGCCGCGAGCGTGACAGGTTCTCACTAGCAGTTGGCTGTAGGCGTTAAGAAACTCTTGATCCATACCGATACCATGACGATCAGGCAGAATACGGTCTTGGTGGTTCTTTAACGTTTTGATGTAGCTGAAAATGTAGTCCCAACGGCCACAGTTCATTGCAACAATGTGGTCACGCATCGCATAAAGAATTTCATCCATCTGGAATACAGCAGGAAGTGTTTCTATCAATACTGTTGCTCGAATCGTGCCTTTTGGTACTTTGAAATATTGCTCGGTGAAGCTGAAGATATCGTCCCACCATTGCGCTTCTTCCATGCTTTCAAGTTTTGGAATGTAGTAGTACACACCTAAGCCTTGCTCTGCACGTGATTGATAGTTATGAAAAAAGTAGAGAGCGAAATCCATTAAGCAGCCAGCTATCGGTTGGTGGTTAAATTGGATAGACTGCTCTGGGAGGTGAATACCACGTGGGCGCGCGATCAACAGTGCAGGGTTATTCACCAGTTGGTAGTTCTTCTGTTTCTTTTCATCGTAGTAGCTGATGGTGCCAAGGTTGGCATCTCTGAGGTTGATTTGACCGTCGACCATGTTCTCCCAAGTCGGAGATGAAGCGTCTTCAAAGCAACACATGAAAACTTTAGCGCCGGAGTTAAGCGCATTGATGACCATCTTACGTTCAATAGGACCGGTGATCTCAACGCGGCGGTCTAATAGTTCTGGTGGCGGTGTCGCGACCTTCCACGTTTTGTCGTCACGAATCGCTGCCGTATCGTCTCTGAAATCAGGCAATGCACCCGCATCGAATTGGGCTTGTTTAGCTTCGCGGTCAGTTAGCAGGTTTTGACGGCGCTCTCCAAACTTTTTCACCAGTGCTTCTAAGAAGATCAAAGCATCTTTAGACAGGATCTTTTTGTACTCAGCGTTGTCCATATTGCCAAGTACCTGCATACACAAAGTCTCTTCTCTCTCTTTTACGTCATTCATCATTGTCTGTCTCCTTTGAACAATACGATGTCATTTTGTATACAAAATTCTATTTTTAAGTTTATTTATATGGCAAAAACTGTAAACAATCAAAGCCTATTTAACATTTAATTATCATTCGAAATATTTGAAATTTATTTTTATGTAAAGATATTTTATGTGAAGCAATGAATTGTAAGCTTTTCGGGGTTAGTGCTTACTTAAAACGCGCGTTTGATGTAACAAAAATGTTTCAAATTGGACTTGATAAATGCTGAGAATGGCTCATAGTACACAAAAGTTAGTTTAATTGTATACAATCTGAACTGGAGGTTCGAATGGCAATTATGAAAGCGATTGAAGCAGCGGTTGAAGTGCTTAAACGTGAAGGAGTAGACATCGCATTTGGTGTTCCGGGCGCAGCGATTAACCCTATGTATGCGGCGATGAAAAAGCTTGGTGGTATTGATCACGTTCTAGCTCGTCATGTAGAAGGCGCTTCGCATATGGCAGAAGGATACACGCGCACCAATCAGGATAATATTGGTGTCTGTATCGGTACTTCTGGCCCTGCGGGAACGGATATGATTACCGGTCTATATTCAGCCTCGGCTGACTCTATTCCTATCTTATGTATTACAGGTCAGGCTCCGCGAGCTAGGCTGCACAAAGAGGACTTTCAAGCGGTAGATATTGAATCGATCGCTCAGCCTGTCACTAAGTGGGCGACGACGGTGCTCGAACCTGCACAAGTTCCTCGCGCGTTTCAAAAAGCCTTTCATTTGATGCGCTCCGGCCGCCCGGGTCCAGTTCTTATTGATTTGCCGTTAGATGTTCAGTTGGCGGAAATTGAGTTCGATATTGACTCTTATGAACCGCTAGAGCCATACAAACCAACGGCAACCAGACAACAAGTCGAGAAAGCACTCGCCATGATGGCGGAAGCGGAGAAGCCACTGATTGTTTCTGGTGGCGGCGTGATCAACGCGGGCGCCTCTGAACTTCTTCAGCAGTTTGCTGAGATCACTGGTGTTCCTGTTATACCAACGCTAATGGGTTGGGGTTCGATTCCAGACGACCATGAATTAATGGCCGGTATGGTAGGGCTACAAACCTCCCACCGTTACGGTAATGAAACCATGCTTAACTCGGATTTTGTATTCGGTGTTGGTAACCGCTGGGCAAACCGTCATACCGGCTCTGTGGATGTGTACACCGAAGGCCGAAAATTCGTGCATGTTGATATTGAACCAACTCAAATAGGACGAGTGTTCTGCCCTGATCTAGGCATTGTTTCTGATGCTAAATCTGCACTAGAGCTGATGGTGGAAGTCGCTCGAGAGTGGCGCGACGCAGGCAAGTTGCCAAATCGAAGCGATTGGGCGGGGGAGTGTCAGCAGCGCAAGGCCACCATGCTACGCAAAACCAATTTTGAAGAAGCGCCGATGAAGCCAATGCGCGTCTATGAAGAGATGAACAAAGCCTTTGGCCGCGACACCTGTTACGTAAGTACGATAGGTCTGTCGCAGATTGCTGCGGCTCAGTTCCTTCATGTGTACAAACCGCGCCACTGGATTAACTGTGGTCAGGCTGGCCCGTTAGGATGGACAACCCCTGCTGCGTTAGGTGTTCGAGCTGCTGATCCAAATCGTGACATCGTGGCTATCTCCGGTGACTACGATTTCCAATTCATGATTGAAGAGTTGGCGGTAGGTGCACAGTTTAATCTGCCTTATATCCATGTGTTGGTGAACAACTCTTATCTAGGTCTGATTCGTCAAGCTCAACGTCAGTTTGATATAGATTACTGTGTACAGTTGGCATTTGATAACCAGAATGCGCCAGAGCTTGAAGGCTATGGTGTAGACCATGTTGCCGTTGTAGAAGGCTTGGGCTGTAAGGCGATTCGAGTACGCGAACCAGAGCAAATTGCGCCGGCGTTTGAACAAGCTAAAGCGCTTATGAACAAGCATAAAGTGCCAGTAGTTGTTGAATTGATTCTTGAGCGAGTGACCAACATTTCGATGGGTGTTGAGATCAATGCCATCAACGAGTTTGAGCCGCTAGCGGAGACTCGCGAAGACGCGCCGACAGCGCTTGCGCACAAATAATGTGTTTCCGTTAAGCCGATAGTCGCTTAACGGAACGTCAATGGGCACAGGCTTAGTGCCCAAAGATTACAGATAAAAAGGACAGAGTCATGGCGAAATTTGCGGCTAATTTGTCAATGTTATTCACTGAAGTGGATTTTATGGATCGTTTTGAAGCGGCTGCCGACGCAGGGTTTCAAGGCGTCGAATATCTATTTCCATATGCTTTTGACGCGCAAGCGATCAAACAGAAGTTGGTTGAGAACAACCTAGAACAGGTGCTGTTTAACTTGCCGGCTGGTGATTGGGAGGCGGGTGACCGAGGTATTGCGGTTGACCCTGCAAGAGTTGAAGAGTTCCAAGCGGGCGTGCCGAAAGCAATAGAGTACGCCAAAGCGCTAGGTTGCAAACAGGTGAACTGCTTAGCGGGAATTGTGCCGCAAGGGGTAACTCCGCAAGATGCGCACTCTGCGTTCGTGATTAACCTTCACTATGCGGCAAACGCACTGGCGGCTGAAGGAATCAGTTTAGTGATTGAAGCGATCAACACGCGCGACATTCCGGGCTTCTTCCTTAATACCACGGAACAGGCGAAAGCGATCATTAAAGAAGTCGGGAGCGACAACCTCTCGATTCAATACGACATCTACCACATGCAGATCATGGAAGGCGATCTTACGCCAACTATGCAGCAGAACATTGGTCAGATAGCTCACGTCCAATTGGCTGACAATCCAGGTCGTCATGAGCCGGGAACGGGGGAGATTAACTACCCATTTGTGCTCAACTACCTAGATGAACTGGGCTACCAAGGTTGGGTTGGCTGTGAGTACAAACCGAAAACGACCACTACAGAAGGCCTTGGTTGGCTGCACCAGTACCGTTAATTGTGTCTGGTTATCTTAAAGCGTTAAGGAGAACAACATGTCTAAAATTGCATTTATTGGTACAGGTATCATGGGCAAACCAATGGCGAGCAACCTTCAAAAAGCTGGCCACGAAATCCTTCTTTCAGACCATTTCAACCCAGCACCTGCTGATCTTGTCGCTGCTGGTGCAACGGTTTATCACTCACCTGCGGAAGTGGCAGAGCAGGCCGATGTGATCATTCTAATGGTGCCAAACACACCTCAAGTTGAAGATGTTCTGTTTGGTGATAACGGCGTAGAGCAAGGCCTTACTGCAGGTGGTGCGGCTGGAAAGCTGGTGATTGATATGAGTTCAATTTCTCCTATCGCCACCAAAGCGATCGCGGCTCGCATTAACGAGGGCGGTGCGTCCTATCTTGATGCTCCGGTATCAGGGGGCGAAGTGGGTGCTATCAATGCGACGCTGACTATCATGGTTGGTGGTGAGCAGTCTGCTTTTGATAAGGCGCGACCTCTATTTGAAGTGATGGGCAAGAACATTACCTTGGTGGGTGATAATGGCGCAGGCCAAACGTGTAAAGTCGCTAACCAAATTATCGTAGCATTAAACATTGAAGCGGTCTCTGAGGCACTGGTATTTGCCTCTAAAGCGGGGGCCGATCCTGCTCGCGTGCGTCAGGCGCTGTTGGGTGGTTTTGCTAACTCTAAGATCTTGGAAGTGCATGGTGAGCGTATGGTGGAAGGAACCTTTGACCCAGGATTTAGAATCTCGCTGCATCAGAAAGACCTTAACCTTGCACTGACTGGTGCCGAAGAATTAGGTGTATCACTACCGAATACGGCGACGGCTCAACAACTGTTTGGTGAGTGTGCTGATATGGGCGGTGAAGGTTGGGATCACTCAGCACTAATTCAAGCCATTGAAAAACGCTCGGATCACTCAATCCGATAGTACCCGATTTAGGGTAAATCTATTCGTTACTCTGGTATTGAATGCATGTTTCATGAAACCAGAGTAACGAACTTAGGCTGCCACTTCTCCAGGGTGGGTGGCAGACCCCACAGGCTCAAGCAGTTTGTTTATAAATCGCGTAGTTTCGTCTCCTTTTATGCGCGTTCCTAATATAAGGCAGAGGTTGAAGTTGTTCCTTTTCAACTTATTTCTTAGCAGGCACCTGTGTCCTTGTATTAGGGTTCTTTTTTATTCCGTCGACTAAGGAGTGGCTGATGGACATCGATGCTAAACAGTTTTTACATACCCTTTTCTCTAGCGCAGTTAATGAAGCGCTACCGCGAAACCACATCGAACCTTTTCTTTCTGAATCTATTTTTTATCGCTCCTCCAATCAGGCTGGACGTACGGTGGTGATCGGTGCGGGTAAAGCGGCTGCGTCGATGGCAGCAGAGTTAGAAGCTGTATGGCGTGATAAGAAAAAGCACGACCTCGCACTTCGAGAACTCGAAGGTCTAGTGGTTACTCGTTACGAACATACCGCACCCTGCGAGCATATTGAAGTCATCGAAGCGGCGCACCCAGTACCCGATGAAATGGGGCTAGAAGTGAGCCAGCGAATGCTGAAATTGGTGAAGAACTTAAGTGCCGATGACACAGTGATCTGTCTGTTGTCAGGCGGAGGTTCGGCATTACTGAGTCTACCCGGTGGTGATATCACTCTTGCTGAGAAGCAGCAGATCAACAAAGCTCTGCTTAAATCTGGTGCAGCAATTGATGAGATGAACTGTGTACGTAAACACCTATCGCTGATCAAAGGCGGGCGTCTTGCCAAAGCGGCCTATCCTGCAAGAGTCGTTTCATTGGCTATCTCAGATGTACCCGGTGATGATATCAGTGTGATTGCATCGGGCCCAACCGTTCCAGATACTACGACTCGTTTTGATGCACTCGCCATCTTAGAGCGTTATCGAATAGATATGCCAACATCAGTATTTGAGTGGCTCAACAATCCAGAATCGGAGACCATCAAACCTGATGACACATGTTGGAAGAGCGCTGAACACCATATTATCGCGACCCCGATGTCAGCGTTAGAGTCTGCCGCTGCGGAAGCTGAAGGGTTAGGAGTTCCTGCGTATATTTTGAGTGATTGCATTGAGGGCGAAGCGAGGGAGGTCGCTAAGGTGCATGCTGCGCTGGCGAAACAAGTGGCTAGTCGACAGCACCCTTTCAATACGCCTTGCGTATTGCTTTCAGGTGGAGAAACGACGGTAACCGTAAAGGGTAATGGTCGAGGCGGGCGTAACTGTGAGTTTTTGCTAAGTCTATTCAATGAACTCAAAGGGCATGACAACATATACGCACTGGCGGCGGACACCGACGGTATTGATGGGGTTGAAGATAACGCAGGGGCTTGGATAACGCCGAATACGTGGCAACAGAGTGAGGCACTGTCTTTGAAAGCGGAAACTTATTTAGATGCGAATAACAGTTATGACTTCTTTGACAAGGTTGATGTGTTACTAACAACGGGGCCGACACTGACCAATGTAAACGACTTTCGAGCGATTTTGATACTTTAAAGTTAATCTCCCTCTCATTTATTAAAATATGTGAACCAATCGATTGGCCGTCTCATGCACAATAAAGGGGCGGTCAAAGTTATTTGTATCGTATAGGACACTAAAGCTAAATCAATCGGTTGTAGGGATATGATATGTCTAAGATCAGGCAGAAGAACCAAGACTTAATCATTCAAGTGGCGTGTGAGCAGTTCGCGATGCACGGTTATGCTGCGACCAAAATGGTTGATATCGCCAAAGCTGCCGACATTCCAAAGCCTAACGTATTCTATTACTTCAGTTCGAAAGACAAGCTCTACAACGCGGTATTGGAGTCGGTGACGCAACCCTTGTTGGAAGCCTCTCGCCCTATTGAAGAGCTCGATGATCCTGTCGAAGCTCTTTCGCAATATATCCAAACCAAACTCATCATCTCTCGTGATCACCCACACGCTTCCAAAGTGTTTGCCAATGAAGTGATGTCGGGCGCTAAAGTATTGCCAAAAGAGATTGGGGATGAGCTTTATAAGCAATCCCAGATGATCATCGATAAGTTTGCTACTTGGTCTGCACAAGGACTGATGGACGACGTGCCTGCACATCACTTAATGTTTACCATTTGGGCCGCGACTCAAACCTATGCTGATTTCGGCTGGCAGATATGCAGTGTGATGAAAAAAGACCAACTCGATGACCAAGATTACGAAGACGCAGCTAAATTCATCACACAGTTGGTGATAAAAGGGTGTGGCGTAAAAAGCTAAGCTTTTTGAGTTTCATATAAGGCCTGCAATTGCAGGTCTTTTTCATATCGGCCCCAATATATTCAATTGCAGTGATTGCGCCTCGTATTCCCATAATTGTGACTTTGTGTGCAATAACGGATTTCAGTATCGGCTCGACTCGATTTAGTATGTCGTTTTATTTAATGGCAAGGTTGTCTTTGCTATCAAAAGTGAAAGTAGCAAAATCTCACGGGCAAGCTACTTTGACTTTATTAAGGAAGCATCTGCTCCCGATAAATGAACGCACAACTCAAAGGTACACGCATGACTCTCAAAAGCTTGGCTTACACAATTAGCGCCGTTCTTTTAACTGGCTGTGGTTCGACTATAGCGACGAACGATTACAACGCAGACTTAATGATAACCAATGGCCAAGTCTTGACGATTAACGCGACTAAGGACGTGATTGACGATGGAGTTGTCGTGGTGAAAGACGACCAGATCATCGCGGTTGGTAGTGAGGAGCTATTGACCCAGTATCGTGCGGAGAAAGTAATCGATGCTCAAGATGGTATCGTCATGCCTGGTATGGTCAATGCTCACAACCACCTTCCTATGATTGCATTTCGCGGATTGGGAGAAGAGGGGATCTCAAATCGCTTATTTGCCTACTTCTTTCCTCTCGAAGCGGAAAAGCTAAGTCGTGAGCTCATCTACAATGCCACTAAACTCGGCAGCATCGAATTAGCGCAAAGTGGTGTCACCACCTATGCCGACATGTATTACCACATGGATGAAATGGCAAAGGCAACCAAAGAGGTAGGTCTACGAGCTGTTTTGGGTGAAACCGTGATTAAATTCCCAGTGGTTGATGCGAAAGAACCTTATGGAGGTATTGACTACGCAAAAGGATTTATCGAAGAGTACAAGAACGATGATTTGATCACACCTGCCTACGCGCCCCATGCCGTCTACACAGTGAGCAAAGATAAACTGCAAGAAATCAATAGATTATCGGCTCAATACGATGTGCCAGTGTTGATTCACGTTGCGGAATTTCCCAATGAAGAAAAGCGTATTAAAGATGAAACAACAGCCAATTCACCGGTGGAGTACATGGATGAAATCGGCGTACTCGATGAGCGTGTCGTGATTGCTCATGGTATTCATTTGTCTGAGAACGATCAGAGGCTTTTAAAACAGGCTGACGCTGGTATCTCTTACAATCCGATGGCAAATGCTAAAGGAGCGACGGGAATTGCGCCTGCATGGGATATGTACCGGGCTGACATGCGTATAGGCTTGGGCACGGACGGCCCAATGAGCTCTAACCAAGTCGATATCATGCGTACTCTGAGTTATGCAGCCAACATGCAGCGTTTGAAGCACTCAGACCGCACTATCATGATTCCTGAACAGGTGATCGAGATGGCAACTCTGGGCGGTGCAAAAGCTCTGCATATGGAAGACCAAATTGGTTCACTAGAGGTGGGGAAAAAAGCCGATATCGTGATTGTAGAGACGCAATCGGCGAACATGATGCCGAGCTATGACCCATACGCGACCTTGGTTTACCAAGCGAACCCAAGCAACATCGACACCACGATCGTTAATGGTCAAATCGTGATGGAAAACCGCGTGATGCAGACAGTACAACTGAATGAAATCCGTCAAAGCGTTGATGAATTCGAAGCCGATATTGCTGAGTTTGCAAAGGAGCTAGCGAAGAAGGCAATCAAGTCAAAGAGTTTGATGGATTAGGGCATGGTGGATTTATGATTTTGTGGGCTTAAAAAGGCGTCTATCGATTCCTTTTTAAGCCTGATATTGAAGTTACTAAGTCATATTGTTCGAGTTAGTTGGGATTTATTAGGTTAAATTACTAACTTTATTCAGAATTACTTCTCGAGCTGAGTCTATTTTTTCTGGGTTTGTTTTGACGGACAATTGGTCTTTTGGCTTTTCATTTAAAAAGTAAGCAATTCTTTCTGCGTTAGCTCCTGATGGGTGAGGTAAGCCACCTAATACTTGTTCTGGTTTGATGACACCTATTTTCGCACAGTAGTTCAATACTTCCTCAACCTTAGGACCTAGAGGAATATAAATGGTTTGTTCGCTGAGAGAACTTAATTCTGGAACTAAGAATGAATCAACCTGTTTACGAAGGAGAGGATTGGAAAGCATTGACGGCGTACCACTGTAATTTTTCCCTGACTTGAATACAGGGTAACGCAGTGCTGATGTGTAATGGACTAAATGAGCAGATGTATCGAACAGGTCTGAAGTCGAATTAATTCCTAGAACCTTGTTGATGCCCACAAAATCCAACATACGAACTAAGTTGGATCGCATTGGACCACCAAAACTAGCAGTTTTTTTTGCTGAAATTTTTGCTTGTTCTTGTGTTGCTCCGCTTCTCAACTGGGTGCTAGCCTCTTGCAATGCCAGTTCCGCTTGTTGTAACCCCGGTGTAATACCACATAACACAATTTTAGCGCTCTTATTTACATAATCGAATGGAGCATAGAAAACAGCTAAGTCTTTACTCTCTTCAATTAATAATTCTTCAGGCAACGCCTTCTCGTTGCAACTTGCATTTCCGTCTTTAAGAAGCTGCTCGTATTGGGAGAATAGATCATTCATCGCGTTTGTCTCATAGTTTATTACGTTGACGGCATCATAGTTTGTGTTTTATGATGTTGTCAACGTAATAATTAAAAGAAAAATAATGAGCACATTAAAGATTACGATCTCAAGTAAAAGCAAATTATCTCCAATTACTGAAGCTGAAATGAACCAGTATGCTTACTATGCGTTAACCTGTATTAATCAGACCGCTGAACTGGCTAATGGAACGGGTTGGCCAGATCTGACTATCGAGTGGAATAACACTGAGTCAGAACGAGAAGTTGTAAAGCGTTCATACCTCGGTGAAATAATGCGGTTTATGTGGGAGTATGCCGAGCACGGTTTTCACTTAGATGAAATGAAGAAAGGGAATTTCTATGACCCTTTAATGCAACTTTATAGATGGACCGCGACGTGTGATGCTTATTTGGTACACCTTGGGAGCTTTGGTGATGAACCATTAGAGGTGATTGAAGTTGGCAGTAAATTAGCTTACAAGTTTATCGCCAGACTTAAATTAGATTTGAAATTAGATATGAGTCAAGAGTTTATAGTTGCAAACATCTACCCAATGAGTCACGACACTGAATTGACGACCTTAGAGTACGCACTTCTTTCTGGGTTTAGTCATGTTGGCGCAGTTAGAAATGAAGTAAGCAACAAAAATGATCCACTTAAAGTAAGTAAAATTGGAAATCAAACTTTGATTTCAGTGGATGAAGCACGAAAACGTTTAGCAAAAAAGCGTAAGTTTATCCCAACGAGAGAAGCAGACTTTTAATAGATAGCATTATCAATAGTAAAAGACCGACATTACGTCGGTCTTTATTTATAGAGAGTGAAAAAGAGATAAACTCTAGCTATTCATCGCAACTTACCAAGCCTCATTGCGGCGGCGTGGTGGCGGTGCATGAGGTGTTCCATATCGACACCTATCACTGCGCCATCGTTGACACGCCATTGTCCGGCTATCATTACTTTATCTGCCTGCTGGGCACCACACAAAAGCAGTGCGGCGAGCGGATCATGACTGCCAGAGAAACGAATATCATCAAACTTGAACATAGCGATATCGGCTTGTTTGCCAATCTCAAGAGTACCGATATCGGTGCGACCCATTGCGCGTGCAGACCCAGATGTTGCCCAGCGCAGAGCATCAAAGTGCGAGACATTGGCGGAGCCGTACTGCAGCCTTTGCAGATACATCGCCATTCGCACTTCGGCAATCATATTCGAACCATCATTCGAGGCCGAACCATCAACACCGAGACCGACTTTCACCCCAGCGGCTTCAAGGTCGTTGTTCTTACATATGCCTGAAGCAAGCATCATGTTCGATGTTGGGCAATGGCTGATGCCAACGCCAGCCGCCCCTAGCCGTTTTATCTCTTCTGGGTTGAAGTGGATACCGTGAGCTAACCAAGTTCGGTCATTGAGCCAGCCCACATCTTCGAGATAATCGACCGGACGCAAACCAAACTTCTCAATACAGAAATCTTCTTCATCTAGGGTCTCGCATAGGTGAGTGTGCATCATCACGCCTTCACGTTCACTAATTCTAGCAGTCTCCCTCATCAAATCTGTGGTGACCGAGAATGGTGAGCATGGTGCAAGGGCAATTTGAACCATCGCGCCTTCATTCCGCTGGTGGTAGTCACGGATCAAGCGTTGGCTATCGTCGATGATGGTTTGCTCAGTCTGGATGGTGTGCCTTGGAGGTAGTCCTCCTTCATCTTCTCCTAAACTCATTGAACCGCGGGTAAAGATAGCTCGAACACCGAGCTTTTCTGCGGCTTCGACTTGCAGATCAATCGCGTGTTCAAGCCCGTTAGGAAGCAGGTAATGGTGATCGGAAGCAGTGGTGCAGCCAGACATCATCAGCTCGACCAAAGCCAGCTCAGTGGCAAGGCTCATCATTTCAGCATCAAGGTTTGCCCAAACTGGGTACAAACTTTTCAGCCAATGAAAAAGCTCTTTGTTGAGTGCGCCTGGGTAGGCACGAGTAAGGGTTTGATAGAAATGATGGTGGGCGTTAATCAGCCCTGGAGTGACAACATGACGCGAGGCATCAACACTATAGTCAACAGGGATAGTTGGTTCTTGGTGCTTACCTACTAACTCGACAATGGTATTGCCTCTGACGACGAGTCCGCCTTGTGCGTCGGTATTTGAACCTGTGTAGATTGCGAGTGGATTCTTAATCCAGATGGTTTCCATTCATAATAGTCCTTAGCCATCTCAGCCTTTTCAGGGAAGAGGGTCTTTGGTTTTGTATTGTTTACGATAAGGGTTTATAAAGCAGCGCGTTTCTTCAACTCACTGCTGTATGCTTCTTTAACTGATGTAAGTGTTCGTACTTCTCATTAAGTCAGTTAAGCCTGAAATCACTAGCGAATGTAAGGCGTTTAATTTGCCTTAACCTCTGTTGTTTCAGTTTGTTCTTTTTGCTGTAGTTCTGCGTGCTCTTCCTGCTCTAGTATTTCAGCTTGTTCTTGCATCTCTAGCTTTACTTGAGCTCGGCTTTCGGCGAGTGCTTCTTGCTCTTCAGCACGTGAAGATTTAGGTAGAATCAGGTTCAGTAAAACTGTCATGATTGTCCCGGTCGTAATGCCAGAGTGTAGGAAGTTCGCTAAATCATGAGGTAAGTGCTGTAGCAGTCGTGGTTCGAACGTTACCGCAAGTCCAGAAGCCAGACCAACACAGATCACTAACGCGTTTCGTTTGGTGTCTGCAGCTTTTATTAACATACGAATACCTGCGTAGGCAATCATGCCGAACATAACAAAACCCACGCCCCCTAATACTGGCTTAGGGATAGTGACAGCAATGGCAGCGAGTTTCGGAAACAAACCTCCGAGGATCAGCAAACCACCCGTTGCCGCAACCACATAGCGACTAGCAACCCCAGTGATGCCGACGATGCCTACATTCTGGCTGAACGAAGCGAGCGGCATAGCGGTCAGAATCGATGAAAGCGTACTACCAAGTCCATCACCTAACAGACCGCGTTTAAGATCTTTACCGCTGACTTGGGTTTGGCAGTTATTGCCGAGCGCCATGAAGTCACCCGTTGCTTCAGCGATAACCACGATGTACACCAAGCTCATGCTAATGATGGCGCTCATTGAGAATGTGAAGCCGTATTTGAAAGGCTCAGGGCCGCCAATCCATGCAGCAGAGCTAATTTGGTCGAGGTTTACCATGCCAAGTGATAGTGCCACGATGTAACCGCCCGCAAGGCCGATCACGATTGCTGAAGCAGCCACTGCGCCTTTACAATAAACAGAGACGCAAACCACAATACCTAACGAGACCAGCGCCAAAAAGAGCTTCGGTAGCGTGGCAAATTGTTCACTATTGGCAGGCGAGTCTCCGACCCAATTCATGGCAACCGGTAAAATGGTTAGTCCGATAAGAGTAACCACAACACCACTTACCACGGTAGGGAACAGTTTCCTCACCTTGTCCATGTAAAAACTGGCTGCAATCACTACGAAGGAGCCAATCAGGGCTGAGCCCATAATTGCACTTACGCCACCTTCATTACCAATAGATATCGCGACACCGAGAAAGGCGAAGCTAGAACCCATCACTACGGGTAAGCGAATACCAATAGGGCCAAAGCCAAGACACTGGGCAACCGTGACGATCCCCGATGCCAGCAAGGCCGCGTTAATGAGCGAGACGATTTCAGTGTTGGGCAAACCAATGGATGCGCCAACAATCAGTGGTACTGCAACGATGCCGCCAATAGAGGCCAGCATATGTTGCAGAGCAAGTAGGAGGGTGAGCCCGTGAGGGGGTCTTTCATTTAGGGTATACAGAAGTTTCATTTGATATTCCTCTGCTTGTGTTTAGGTTCACAAGCGAATGACAGTCAAACAATGACTTCTACAAACTGCGTAGGGTCATAAAAAAGGTGCACGGAGGGAGCGCGTCTAAACACGCCGTGGATTCCGCACAGTTAGCTTTCTTAAAAATTGATAGAAACGCTTGGCTTGATTAATAAACCAAGCGTTCAAGGTGCGTGACTCAATAGCGGTTAACTAATGAACCGAAAATTAGCCAATGAACACCAATTTAGCGATGAAGATAGCCGCTAAGAAGTACATCGAGATAGAGACATCTTTGGTTTTGCCTGTTGCCAGCTTTAATACCGTGTAAGTAATAAAGCCAAGCGCAATACCATTCGCGATTGAGAATGTGAGTGGCATCATTAACGCCGTGATTGCAGCTGGTGCACCATTGGTGAAGTCTTTCCAATCAACGTGTTGCATGCTACTCATCATCACAAAGGCTACGTAGATCAGTGCGCCTGACGTCGCGTAAGCCGGGATCATGCCAGCAAGTGGTGATAGGAAGATCGCAGCTAGGAACAGCGCGCCAACCACAATGGCAGAAAGGCCAGTACGAGCACCCGCTGCAACACCAGCAGCACTCTCGACGTAACTGGTTACTGGTGGACAACCCACACAAGCCCCTGCGACACTTGAGATACTGTCGGCTTTAAGTGCCTTGCTTAGACCTTCGATTTTACCTGTTTCTGGGTTAGTTAGATGTGCACGTTCTGCCACACCCATTAATGTCCCCGCGGTGTCGAACATGTTTACAAAGAGGAAGGCTAAGATAACGCTGATCATAGAGACATTGAGTGCACCTGCGATGTCCATTGCCATAAAGGTTGGCGCTAAGCTTGGCGGCGCAGCGAAGAAGCCATTGTATTGCACAAGACCAAGCATCATACCGATAAGCGTTACGCTCAAAATCCCAATCAGTACTGCACCAAAGACTTTACGCTCACTCAGTACCGCGATAATAAGGAATGCGATAGCAGCAAGCAGAGCTTCTGGTTTGGTGAAATCACCTAATGAAACCAAAGTTGCTGGGTTTTCGACGACAATGCCCGCGGTTTTAAGACCAATCAGGCCCAAGAACAGACCAACACCAGCGGTCATGGAGTAGCGTAAACTCTCTGGAATGCTCTCTATGATCCATTGACGAACCTTGTAGAAGCTCATCCCGACAAATAGCACACCAGAGATAAATACCGCCCCAAGCGCTACCTCCCAGCTGTAACCCATTTCACTCACCACGGTGAACGAGAAGAAGGCGTTGAGGCCCATACCCGGTGCAAGGCCCACTGGCCAATTCGCAAACAGTCCCATTAACAGACAGCCAATCGCTGCACCAATACAGGTTGCAACGAACACCGCGCCAGAATCCATGCCAGATGCCGCCATGATCTGTGGGTTGACGAAGATAATGTAAGCCATGGTTGCGAAAGTGGTCACGCCACCAACCAATTCATTTTTTACACTGCTTCCGTGGGCCTTAATTTTAAAAAACTTCTCTAAAATTCCGTTATTCGCATCTTGGTTGAGTATTTCAGTTTTACTCTCACTCATGTCAGCAAGTCCTTTTATGTTGTGATCCATGTATTGAATACAGCAAGATTTCAATATTAAGGTTTCATGTGTTTAAGGTGATTTCTCTTTTTTGGGCACGAACAAGCCTGACCAAGCTCGCTGACAGAAGTGGTCAGCGAAGGCCTAGCAAAAATTAAGTGCGGCTAAATTTCCTTTATTTGTTATTGCTTGAGGTTAACTTCCGCGATATGTCGAGAAGCTGTAAGGGGATACTAAAAGAGGGACGTGGTAATGCGCATCCGGATCATCGAGTCCGAAGCGAATCACGACATCGTCTAAGAAAGGCACGCCATCAAGTTCGACGCCTTTGCTTTTGTAGTAATCTGCCACATAGAACACCAATTGATACTTGCCAGGGAGGAAGTTGCTACCAGCAAGAATCGGTGCATCGGTTCTACCGTCGGAGTTGGTCACAACCGTTGCCAATTTTTCAGTTGAGTCTTCATTTACCTTGTAAAGCTCTACCTTGATTTCTGCTCCAGGTAGGCCGTGGGTGGTATCTAAAACGTGTGTTGTTAATCTTCCCATAATCCTTCACGGCGCGTTGTCGCGTCCTGTCCTTCTGTTGTGTTTCATCTGTGATTTTTTGCCTGACAAAATCAATATCTGCTCACTTTGTCAGCACTAACTATGAACGAACTGTATACAATTAGTAAAGTCAATTGTAGAAAAAATGTTAACTTTAAGTCGCTTTTTTTACGCACTAACTCTGTGCATTATCAATATAAACTTGCACCAAGATATTTTAAGTTGTTGTTATTTAAAGGTCTAGTGTGGTGAATTTAACTTTAATAACGAAATCTTTACATTAAGATAAGTTATTGTATACAATAAATGTATGGGGTGAGGTTGCTCTTATGTCTAAGCCTGTAGAAGAAATTTACAGCTGAGCCACCAAGCCAAACACTTATGTTAGGAGTACTTGGATGAATAAGGATTATTCAAGAGATTTGATTGGGTATGGAGCTACCCCTCCAAATCCTCAATGGCCGGGTAATGCGCGTGTCGCGGTCTCCTTTGTATTGAACTACGAAGAAGGCGGTGAACGTTGTCTATTGCACGGTGATGATGAGTCAGAAGCATTTCTCTCAGAGATCCCATCAGCACAACCGATCAAAGGCGAGCGCCATATCAGCATGGAATCGATCTACGAGTATGGTAGTCGAGCTGGGGTGTGGCGTGTACTTCGTCTGTTTGATGAATATGAAATCCCGTTAACTGTCTTTGCTGTCGCTATGGCGATTGAGCGTCATCCAGATGTCGCCAAAGCGATGATGGAAGCGGGGCATGAGATCTGTAGCCACGGTTACCGCTGGATTGACTATCAATATATTGATGAGTCTGAAGAGCGCGACCATATGGTTAAAGCGATTGAGATCATCCAGCAAGTGACAGGCCAACGTCCACTCGGCTGGTACACAGGCCGAACGGGTCCAAATACGCGTCGACTTGTCGCAGAAGAGGGGGGGTTTTTGTACGACTCTGATGCCTACGATGACGACCTACCATACTGGCATACCGAGACTGGGCACCCTCAACTGGTGATCCCTTACACCCTAGATGTGAACGATATGCGCTTTTCGACAGCGCAGGGCTTCAACTCTGGTGAACAGTTTTTCCAATACCTAAAAGACACCTTTGATGCTCTTTATATGGAAGGTGAAACCGCACCGAAAATGATGTCGGTTGGGCTTCACTGCCGATTGGTCGGGCGTCCGGGTCGAATCATGGCACTGAGACGTTTTCTAGATTACGTAAAACAACACGACAGCGTGTGGCTATGTCGTCGTATCGATATTGCCAATCACTGGCATGAACACCATCCGTATAAAGCGGGATAGTGAACTAGGAAAAGCAGTAACAACTCACAACGATAAAAACAACACAAGCAAAGAGAGCAATAGCAAGGAGGCTAACAGTGACAGTATTTCGATCATGCCAACCCACAAAAATGGCTCGCGATGAATTTGTCGCCCATTTTGCAGATGTGTACGAGCACAGCCCTTGGGTGGCCGAAGCAGTGTATGACCAAGGCTTAAATGCAGAGGATGATCATATCGAGAATCTTCATTTGAAAATGGCATCCACTCTTTTGCAAGCCGACCACGGCAAGCAGTTGGCTTTGATCAATGCTCACCCAGACTTAGCCGGTCGAGCAGCAGTAAATGGCGAACTCACAGAGTCGTCTACTAAGGAACAAGCGGGGGCGGGCATCGATAAGTGCAGCGCCGAAGAATTTGAAAAATTCACTTCTTACAACAACAGCTACAAAAGTCGCTTCAACTTCCCTTTTATCATGGCGGTAAAGGGAGCCAATCGTTACCAAATTCTTGAGTCGTTCGAGATGCGATTAGGAAATGATAGTGAAACTGAGTTTGCTACGGCGATACAAGAGATCAACAAGATCGCAATGTTTCGTCTCTGGGATATGTAGGTTAACGGAGTTAGCAGCTATTTCAGAACTCGCTTAATGCGTCGGATGCTGAGTAGTCAGCCACTGAACCTTTAAGTTCTCATTTTATTATTACTTGATTAATTTCATAGGATTACACGGACATGACCCATAAATTTGAACAGTACATAAACCTAGCAGACGAAAAACTCGGTGCAGAAGCGATCTTCGCCACGGACGATTTCTTTGCCGACAAAAGCCGCCTACTCAGCCACGCAGCACCCGTATGGAAAGATGACCTATACGATGACAACGGTAAATGGATGGACGGTTGGGAAAGCCGCCGTAAGCGTGGCGAAGGTTATGACTACTGTGTGATTCGCCTTGGTCTAGCAGGCACGATTGCGGGTGTTGATATCGATACTTCATTCTTTACAGGTAACTTCCCGCCTTCTGCATCGATTGATGCATGCTATTCACCACAAGGCGAGCCAACAGACTCTACTGAGTGGCAAGAGATCCTTCCCTCTATTGGCCTGCAAGGCGACCACCATCACCTTGAAGAGATTGAAAGTGACCAAGTATTTACTCACCTGCGTCTAAACATTTATCCAGATGGCGGTGTTGCGCGCCTTCGTGTTTACGGTCGCCCGAGCGTTGATTGGGATGCGATTGATGCACAACAGCAAATTGACCTTGCAGCGGTTGAACATGGCGGACGCGCACTGGCATGTAGTGATGAGCACTACGGTAATAAAGCGAACATTCTTGGCCCTGGCCGCGGTGAAAACATGGGTGATGGTTGGGAAACAGCACGTCGTCGTACACCGGGTAACGATTGGGTGATTGTTGCGTTAGGCCACCCGGGCAACATTGAACGTATCGTTGTTGATACTGCGCACTTTAAAGGTAACTTCCCAGACAGTTGTTCAATTCAAGCGGCGTATGTAAAAGGTGGTACCGACGACCAAGTAGAGACGCAAAGTCTATTTTGGCGTGAGCTTCTACCGGCGCAAAAACTGTCTGCCCACAATATTCATGAATTCATTTCCGAGGTGAACGATCTTGGTGCGGTGACACACGTACGTGCCAACATCTTCCCAGATGGCGGTATCAGCCGTTTACGTCTATTTGGCACCAAAGCGAAATAGGTAAGGAAAAGAGTATGAGTAATGGAATACGTCGTTTAGTGATCGAACCGTTAACCAAACAAGCGTTTGCTGAGTTTGGTGATGTTATCGAGTCTGATAACAGTGATTTTTTCATGATCAACAATGGGTCAACTCGTCGCTACCACAAGCTTGCGGCAACGGATGTGCAAGATCAAGGTGGAGAAGCCATCATCAGCATCTTCCAGGCCACTCCGCTGAAGTACCCATTGACTATCGAGATGCTAGAGCGTCATCCACTTGGCTCTCAGGCATTCGTTCCATTACTTGGTCAACCCTATTTAATTGTTGTCGCGCCAAAGGGCGAAAATCCAACATTAGCCAGCTGCCGAGCGTTCCTCAGCAACGGTCGTCAAGGAGTGAACTATCACAAAGGTGTGTGGCACCATCCTGTTCTCGCGCTTACCGATCAAGACCAGTTCTTGATTGTGGATAGAGGCGGTGAAGGCCATAACTGTGATGAAGTTTATTTTGATAGCGACCTCGTGGCACTGCACTTGGAAGACCTGCCGACGGACAACAATAAGGAAGATCAGCGCGTTGAAAATGCGCTGTGATACAGGAGTTTATTATGGATCCGCATATTACAGAATGGTTGAATTTGGCGATTCGCTGGATTCACATGATCGTTGGTGTCGCATGGATCGGCGCATCATTTTACTTTGTCTGGCTTGAAAACAACCTAAACAGAGTAAACCCAAAAACAGGCCTATCTGGTGATTTATGGGCGATTCACGGTGGTGGTATCTATCACCTTGAAAAGTACAAGCTGGCACCACCAGAGATGCCAGAACACCTTCACTGGTTTAAATGGGAAGCTTACTTCACTTGGATCACAGGTGTGTGTCTACTTGGGGTTGTCTACTACCTTAACGCTGAGATTTACCTGATTGCACCGGGCTCAGGCCTTGATTCGACTACCGCAATCGCGATTGGTATTGGTTCTTTTGTCGCTGGTTGGTTTATTTACGATCTGTTGTGTGACTCTCCATTAGGTAAGACGCCAGTACTGCTTGGTATTGTGTTGTTCGTCCTGCTGGTGGCCGCGACTTACGGCTTGACCCAAGTGTTTAGTGGCCGTGGTGCTTACATTCATGTGGGCGCGATTATCGGTACCATCATGGTGGGTAATGTATTCCGCGTTATCATGCCTGCACAGCGCAACCTAGTGAAAGCGATTGAAGAGAAGCGCGAACCTGATCCAGCACTTCCAGCGAAAGGCCTACTGCGTTCTCGTCACAATAACTACATGACGCTACCAGTATTGTTCATCATGATCAGTAACCACTTCCCGAGCACGTATGGTTCGGAGTACAACTGGTTGATTCTAGCTGGTTTGGCGGTATTCAGTATCTTGGTTCGCCACTACTTTAATACCCGACATGGCAGTCAGAAGTTTGCTTGGACAGTGCCAGTCGCCGCACTCGGTATGATTACGCTTGCGTTCGTGACCTCACCTTACGCGAAAAAGCAGATGACACCGACACCCGTTGCGAAAGCACCAGTGGTTGAGCAAGTGCAAAACAATCCAGAGGCTATACCAGTCGTGGAAGAAATTGCGACAGGAGCTGTGGAATCTGACAATGGTGTTCAAGTTCAGCAAACAGCAACTACCAGTGATACAGCATCTTCGGACGCAGGTATTCGCTTTGAGACCATCAACCAGGTCATTCAAGAGCGCTGTTCGGTGTGTCACTCAGCTTCGCCGACTCATGCTGCCTTTGCTGCAGCACCAGCTGGAGTGATCTTAGATACACCTGAAGAGATCAAAGCCAACGTACCGAGAATCATCGCTCAAACTGTAACAACGAAAGTCATGCCACTTGGAAACCTCACCCAAATGACGGATGACGAACGTACTCTTATCGGTGATTGGGCAGCACAAGGAGCGAAACTTCAATAGCAGCATCCTTTACCTAAGAGCGTGAGTCTTAGGTGAGGCTTGGGGAGAGTTTGGTTATACGGGCACGCGCCAAACTCGTCCCACCCTGTTTCCCCGGTTCCTATACCGGGGCTTTTTGTTTTATGGGCTTAATTCTATTTTTTGAGATGTCGTACGGATATGTGTGTTGATGCACTTTAGGGTGTGGTGTATTGTTTGCGCTTCAATTCGCTATATATAAGAATTATAATGATAAAACAATTAGTTATCTTCTCTTGCTGTGTGTTAAGCACTGCTTCTTATGCCCAATCTTTCAATAATCCCTACATCAGTTTTGAACTGGGTGGGAGCGCTCAAATATTCGCGAACCAGAGTGATGTATGGCAGTCCTCGGATCATGACCATATTCTTCCTCCCTCTCCGCCTCATGATCTCAATGAAGAGCTTGCACGCCCGGATTTTGGCAGTGGCTTCTTTACTGGGTTTAGTGCTGGAGTGTCGTTTAATCGAGATTGGGGTGCGGAAATCGGTTATCGAACCCAAGACATCTCGGTCGACCCTGAATCTCAAACTATCGATATTTCAGACAGCCCAGCATTCACGTATTGGCTGGAAACTCAATCGGATGACATGGTTGAAATGAAGCAACTGAGGCTTGCAGGCTTTCGCGAGTTCCAAGTCAATCGATATGTTAAATCGAAACTAAAGTTAGGGATCACTCAGTCTGAGTACCAATTCTCACACAGGATTGATGAGTGGCATGATTCGGTTTCGACTCCAGGAAACCCATCAATAACTGAAACCTACTATTTGAATGTGAACGAGAAAGTATTCGGCGGTTACGCCGGTATCGAGGTTGGTGTTTTGCTCACGAGAAACATCAACCTGAATCTATTTGTCGATATGTCTATCGATGAGTTTATGCTGCAAACCAATGCGGGTTTAAACACCGCGTATTACTTCTAGTTTTAACGGCAGACCCTACTCAAACGACAGCGCAAACGTCAGCAATATTGGTAGGGTCACGATACTTAAGAAGTTGCCAAACAGCACCATAGAGGCAACCTTAGGTGGCTCCACATTAAAGCGTTCAGCAAACAAGTAGTTCATTACCGCTGGTGGCAGCATGGTGAACAGAACCATCATTTGAAGCTGCAGGGTTGGTAGCGGGATAAAGAAGTAGATAATGCCGAAGGCGATGGCTCCGGTGAACAGAGATTGCGCCGTGCATAGTAAACCTACCTTAAGGCCGCTGAGCCTTAGGTTGACCATTTGTGAGCCAAGCGACAACAGCATGATAGGTACGGCTGCTTGCCCAAGTAGCGATGTTGCTTCGTAAAGCGGATTCCAAACCGCGACGCCAGATAAGTTGAGCGTCATTGCCACGGCTGCGGCAAGGAAAATCGGCATCTTGAAGATCTGTTTTAGCGGGTTCCCTTCACTTAATAGTGCCAAACCCAAACTGATATGGATGCAGGCTGAAACCACGAACAGCAATACTGCTGGCGCCAGCGCTGTGTCACCAAAGGTATAGGTGAATAGTGGGATCGCAAGGTTACCACTGTTGCGAAACATGTGTGGAGGTGCCCAAGCTTTGAAGTTGAGCTTAAAGATCTTACAGATTGGAATCATTAACACTGCAGGTACTAATACAGCCACTAATGAGGCAGTAATCAGTGGTACTTGCTCAGTATCGAGCGGCATGGTTGCGAGGGATGCAAACACCAGAGCAGGGATACACACGTCCATATTGATGCGGTTGATAGGCTTAAAGTCCGGCTTGAGCCAACGGCCCACGGCAAAGCCAGCAGCAGCGAGCGCAAAAACGGGAAACAGAATGCCAACAACCTGCTCGAACATAGAATTCCTTTTCTAAGTGACGGGTAAACTAAGGGTATGCTCAACACGGATTAAGCAGGCTGAGCGACGTGCATAAGTGTCCTAAGTTACCAACATAAATCGCTTACGTCGTGGGCATTTAGCACACAGTAGAGATTTAGTTATATTTGATGAGAGTCTTCGACCTTTTTCGGTTAACAGACCTTGCGACAAAAAAGACCAGAGGCTGCGGTGCGACTGGTCCTAGAAGTCGAGGTGAATAGAAGGCTAGGCGAATCTGGACGGATTATTAACAACGATTGTCGTTGTTGCCTAGCAGGTGTTACTCGCTTTTAAGCCTAACTGACGAGTTTTTTATATTCTTTGAAATTAGCGTCGTACGCCTTTTCACCGTAGATGTATGTCTCGCTGACGGTTCTGTCATCTCCAAGACTCATCAATACAAACAGCTTCTCTTCAAGCTTGGTTGCTTGCTCCATTCTAAAGCGCATTAGCTGAGTCGCGTGCATATCCAGAACCACGAAATCTGCCTCTTTGCCCACTTCCAGGTTACCGATTTTGTCTTCTAGGTGAAGAGAGCGTGCACCACCTAATGTGGCTAAGAACAGTGATTTAGCCGGGTGTAATTTCTTATGTTGCAGCTGCATGATCTTGTACGCTTCACTCATGGTTTGCAGAATAGAGAAGCTAGTACCTGCGCCGACATCGGTACCTATACCAACACGGATTCCGTGCTCTTCCATTTCAGGCAGTCTGAACAGACCTGAACCCAAGAATAGGTTTGAGGTTGGGCAGAAAGCGATAGCAGATTCAGTATCGGCTAAACGCTTACACTCGCAATCAGACAAGTGAATGCCATGTGCGAAAACCGAACGTTTGTGCAGCAAGCCATAGTGGTCGTATACATCTAGGTAGCTATCACGTTCTGGGAATAGAGCTTTCACCCACTCAATCTCTTTCTCGTTCTCTGAAAGGTGAGTGTGCATGTACACATCTGGATACTCTTCTAACAGTTTACCGACGGTTGCCAGTTGCTCCGGGGTGCTCGTTGGCGCAAAACGCGGTGTCACTGCATACAGCAAGCGGCCACGGTTGTGCCACTTGTCGATCAGCTCTTTTGAGTCGGCATAGCCTGATTCTGGTGTATCGGTTAGGTAATCTGGTGCGTTGCGATCCATCAGCACCTTACCCGCAATCATACGTAGGTTACGTCTCTCAGCTTCTTCAAAGAACACGTTGACCGATTCTTTATGAACAGTGCCGAACACCAGCGCTGTGGTTGTACCGTTGCTTGCCAACTCATCCAGAAATAGCTTCGCAACCTTGTGCGCGTATACTGGGTTTTTAAAGCGTTTCTCTTCTGGGAAGGTGTAGTTTTCAAGCCAGTCGAGCAGCTGCTCGCCATACGATGCAATCATACCGGTTTGCGGGTAGTGGATATGAGTATCGATAAATCCCGAGGTGATCAGCTTATCTT
This sequence comes from Vibrio sp. D404a, assembly GCF_030248535.1. Classification (GTDB taxonomy): domain Bacteria; phylum Pseudomonadota; class Gammaproteobacteria; order Enterobacterales; family Vibrionaceae; genus Vibrio. The sequence goes on from NZ_JAHGAJ010000025.1 coordinate 107,334, forward strand.
TGTACTCTTTGACATCGAGGGTTTTCGGCTGACGAGCAAGCACATCATCGGCATTACCCAAATCAACCACATGGCCATTCTCAACCACTAAAATACCGTCTTCAAAATACTCATATGATTCTTCTAAACCGACATCCTTTGGGTCGGCCACGCTATGAAGAATACTGGCGCGATAAGCTTTGCGTTGCGTTGTCATGTTTACTTCCTTTTAATGCCCTCCAGTCACGTTATGGCGACTGGAGTCTGCGATTTGTGTTAGGCGATTTTCTCTTCCAGAGGGTGTTCGTCTACATCGCTTGTTTGCTTGGGATCGTTACGATCCTCAGTTTGATAATGTTGGGTCGGGCGCTTCTGTTCAAGCGCTTGTCCCTGATAGTGTGCGATTAGTTCACCGGCAACCGATACCGCGATTTCTGCAGGATGTTTTCCATTCACAGCGCTAATACCAATCGGACAAATCATGGTGTTGATCTGCTCTTGGTTATAGCCGCGTTGTTCCAATCGGAAATCGAACTTCTTGCGTTTTGTTAGTGAGCCAATCATGCCGAAGTAACGACTGTCTTCGCGGTCAATGATGGCTTTAGCAAGGTCGAAATCGAGCTGGTGGTTGTGGGTCATCACTAGGTAGTAACTGTTTGGTGGCATCTGTTTCACTTCACCAACTGGGTCGTCAGTGACAAGCTTTTTAACGCCTTGAGGTAAGGTTTCAGGGAACACTTCTTCGCGCTCATCAATCCACGTTACGCGGAAAGGCAGAGTGGCGACAATGTGCAATAGCGCCTTAGCCACATGGCCTGCACCAAATAGCACCAGATGGTTCTGTTGAGTACCAATCGGCTCGAAGCTCAGAGTAGCCATTCCACCACAACATTGGCCTAGGCGAGCACCAAGGTTGAAGCGCTCGACTTTGAGAGACTTTTCGCTGGCGATCAGCATCTCGCGCGCCATTTTAGTCGCAACATGTTCAAGGTGGCCGCCGCCAATGGTCGCAATGATGCGATCGCGAGTGACCAGCATTTTTGTTCCGGCATCACGAGGCACAGAACCTCGATCTTCAAGAACCGTCACCATGACACACGGCTCGTAGTTCTCTTCCAGTTTTGCCAGTTCGTGAATCCAATTATCCTTAAACATACTTCCTCCAAAAGCTCCAGCTTGATGCTTCTTACGCCAGTCTAAAGAGCTCCCTGCTCAATACTGCGGACTGGCGAGTGTCCTTGTTACTTGTTTGTCACAGCTTGATGATGTTAATCACTACGCCGTCTCTTGCTCAGTGTCGACTGACGCCTTCGCGGGCTCTGAAACAGCTTGAACGGCCATCAGAATGCGCTCTGGTGTCGCGGGTGTATTCAACTTCGGAATTGCCCCATCCACGGCGACTGAATTAATGGCATCTTTGAGCGCACTCCACACCGACATCCCCAGCATAAACGGTGGTTCACCAACCGCTTTTGAGTTGAAGACGGTGTCTTCTGGGTTACTGCGGTTCTCCAATAGATGCGTTCTAAAATCGATCGGCATATCGGCAATCGCTGGGATCTTGTAACTTGCAGGGCCATTGGTCATTAGGCGGCCTTGCTCATTCCATACCAACTCTTCGGTGGTGAGCCAGCCAGCGCCCTGAACGAAGCCCCCTTCTACTTGGCCGATATCGATAGCAGGGTTCAATGAAGCCCCGACATCGTGCAGGATATCGACGCGCAGAATTTTGTTCTCACCTGTCAGCGTATCGATGATCACTTCAGAACATGACGCGCCGTAGGCGTAGTAGTAGAACGGTCGACCGCGCGCTTTCTCGTGATCGTAATAGATTTTTGGAGTGCGGTAGAAGCCGGTGCTGGAGAGCGAGATTTGGTTAAACCAAGCCAGTTCGACAAACGCGTTGAAGGTCATGATCTCGTCGCGGATCTGTACCATACCGTTCTTGAATACCACTTCTTCTTGCGAGACTTTGAAGTGCGAGGCTGCAAAGTCGATCAGTCGTTGCTTAATCGTTATTGCGGCGTTCTGCGCGGCCTTACCATTGAGGTCGGCGCCCGATGAGGCCGCGGTTGGTGATGTGTTCGGAACTTTGTCTGTGTTTGTAGCGGTGATCTGGATACGTTCGACATCGACTTGGAACTCCTCTGCAACGATTTGCGCCACTTTGATGTTCAAGCCTTGGCCCATTTCCGTACCGCCGTGATTCAAATGAATACTGCCATCGGTGTAGATATGGATAAGCGCACCAGCTTGGTTCAAGAAAGTTGCGGTAAACGAGATGCCGAATTTCACCGGAGTGATTGCCAAGCCTTTTTTCAAGATAGGGCTCTGCTTGTTGAACTCATCAATTTCTTTACGGCGAGCGTGGTAGTCACTGCTGCGTTCAAGCTGTTCGGTTATCTCAGGAAGAAAGTTGTCTTCAACGGTTTGGTAGTAATGGGTCACGTTACGGCCTTCTTCGCCGTAATAGTTCGCCTTACGTACCTCCAATGGATCTTTTTTCAGGTAACGAGCGATCTCATCCATGATGTGCTCAATTGTCATCATGCCTTGAGGGCCGCCGAAACCACGGTAAGCGGTGTTAGATGCAGTATTGGTTTTACAGCGGTGTCCTACCACGGTTGCATCGCCAAGGTAGTAGGCGTTGTCTGAATGGAACATCGCGCGGTCAACAATCGAGCTTGAAAGGTCAGGCGAGTAGCCACAGTTACCCGCAACGGTAATGTCAGCACCTTGAATCACGCCGTTGTCGTCAAAACCGACCGTGTACTGATTGTAAAATGGGTGTCGCTTGCCCGTTTGCTGCATATCTTCGTTACGCAGTAGGCGCATCTTGGTTGGTCGGCCAGTTAAGCTCGCGATCACAGCAGCAATACAAGCAGGAGATGCTGCTTGAGTCTCTTTACCACCAAAGCCACCACCCATACGGCGCATATCAATCACTACTTTGTGCATTGGCACACCAAGCACTTCTGCAACCAATTTTTGTACTTCGGTCGGGTTTTGTGTCGAGGTGTAAACAATCATCCCGCCGTCTTCGGTCGGCATCACGCTGCTGACTTGAGTCTCAAGATAGAAGTGCTCTTGACCGCCGATCTCGAGATCACCAGATATCACATGTTTGGCTTTGGCAAGCGCCGCTTTCGAGTCACCACGTTGCTGTGTGTGGCTCTCTGTGACGAAGTGCTCTTTAGCTAAGGCTTCTTTCACATCGAGAATCGCTGGCAGCTCTTCGTATTCAATGATGGCGGCGTGCGCGGCTTTGCGTGCCGTTTCAAGATCGTTGGCCGCCACAGCAATCACTGGCTGGCCGTAGAATTCGACTTTGCCGTCTGCGAGTAGGGGATCGCCAGGAAGGATGGCACCGATATCTAGTTCACCCGGTACGTCTTTAGCTTGAATCGCGATAGCTACGCCTTCAAATTCGTAACATGGCGATACGTCGATTTTAGTGATTTTTGCATGCGCTTGAGTACTAAGGCGCGCGTAGACGTGCAGTTGGTTTGGAAACTCTAAACGGTCATCGATGTAGACCGCTTCGCCCGTTACTTGCTTTGGTGCACTGTCGTGTTTAACGCTTTTACCCACGCCAGTTTTAAGATCTTGTTTTGCGATAGTCACCATCTCTTCGTGGGTCATCGCCTGTTTGTTTTTGTTAGACATAAGACGTTACCCTTGTTTCGATTTGATTGTGCTTGTTTTGCTGTTCAATGAAGTAACGGCGCAACATATTGGCTGCCGACAATGAGCGGTACTCTTGGCTCGCTCGAAAATCAGAGAGTGGCTCGAAGTCTTGATACAGTTCCTGCATCGCTTCTTTAATTGTAGCGTCTGTCCAAGGGCTGCCTAATAACGTATTTTCACAACGAGCGGCGCGCTTAGGCGTTGCAGCCATACCACCAAAGGCGATGCGAGCATGCGTTATCTTGCCTTCTTCCACCTGAATGTCGAAGGCGCCACACACGGCTGAGATGTCATCATCTAGACGTTTTGAGAGTTTGTAAGCGCGGAAGTTATCGCTGCTTGGTTTAGGTATGATGATCTGCTCGATAAACTCACTCTCTTTCTGAGCAGTGACTTTATAGCTGATAAAGTAGTCCTCGATCGGCATGGTGCGCGACTCATCACCACAACGCAGTTTGATCTTGGCATCTAACGCAATCAGTAGTGGAGGCGTATCACCGATAGGGGAAGCATTGGCTACGTTGCCGCCAATAGTGCCTTGGTTACGTACTTGCAGTGAAGCAAAGCGATGAAGCAGTTCGCCAAAGTCTGGGTAGTGCTTTTTCAATAGTGAATAAGCGTCGCTGATTGGAAGGTTGGCACCGATGATAAGGTCGGTGTCTGTCTCTTCACACAGCTTCATGTCTTCGACAAGGTTGACGCTGATAAGGGTCTCAATCTCGCGGTGGAATTGAGTCACTTCTAGTGCTAAATCAGTACCGCCAGCCACTAACTTGGCCTTTGGATGCGCGATATACAGTTTCGCTAGTTCATCAATGCTTTTCGGTGAGAATGCGGTGAGGTGACCTAGGCGCAGGTTAGCCTCGGTATCTTGAATACTTTCGAGTTTTTCAATCGTCTTGCGTTCCAGCTCGGCGAATTGGTCAATCAGGGGTTGGTCGCTGGAGAGAGACATGGCTGCATCAATGATTGGTCGGTAACCCGTACAACGACACAGGTTGCCCGCAAGGGATTCCATGACATCTTCTTTGCTCGCATTCGGTTTATTTTTGCCAAGTGCAAACATCGACATGATGAAGCCCGGCGTGCAGTAGCCACATTGTGAACCATGAAAATCCACAACCGCTTGTTGAACTGGGTGCAGAGATCGATCTCGGCTTTGCAGATCTTCAACGGTGATCAGTTGCTTGCCATGCAGAGCGGAAACGAACGTTAAGCATGAGTTTACCGAGCGATACTGTAATTGCCCGTCTACCACTTCACCTAACACCACAGTACACGCACCGCAATCGCCAGAACCGCAACCCTCTTTGGTACCTGTCTTCTTGGCGTTAGTACGCAGGTAATTAAGTACGGTCATATTCGGCGACAGATTGTCTTCGTGTCTTATTTCCTGATTGAGCAAAAAAGTAATCAAGAGACCTCCTTGTATATCGACATATTCCATGTGTAATTTTTTTGACTTCTTGGTCAATAATTATCCATCCTGACCCTGTGGTCAACTATTTATTTACAAAAATGCAACAAAGGGGTTTTGAGTAAGATTGTATACAATAATTTTTTTATTTTAATTTGTTGTTTTTAATTGAGTAAATTTGGAAATTGAGGATTTAACTAGGTGAATGAATTTACTTCTATGTATACAAATAATGTTTGGATAATTGGAGGGTTTTGGTGAATATTCGGCCGTCGTTTTGGGGCAAAATTTGATACGAACGAGAGCAAAAAGCACAGAAAATGAGTCGTGAGAGAGTATGACTTTTGGTTTCAGGCATGAAAAAAGCGAGTATAGAACTCGCTTTTAAAGAGGATTTTAACTTGTTCAGCAAGCGTTCGAACTAGGACTTACTCTTGAGAAGATCAGAGAAAACCACATGAAGATCGCTAGAGGCGGTGCTGCTGTCTAGGTTGAGCTTAGAGCGAATATGGCTCAAGTGTTCACGCATCAAATCAACCGCTTGCTCTTCATCACCGGATTCGATGGCATCAAGTAACTGCTCGTGTTCGTCTTGAGAACAGTTTGAATGAGTACCTGTTTCGTACTGGGCGATCAACAGGGAGGTTTGTGAGACCAAGCTACGTTGGAAAGCCAGTAGCGGCGCGTTTTCTGCCATTTCAGCAAGTTTAATATGGAACTCGCCAGACAGTCGCAGGCCAGAACCGTAGTCGCCCTGTTCAAAGGCGCAGTTCTCTTTCGCGACCAGTTTTCTGCATTCGTCGATCTGAGCTTTAGTGGCATTCTTAACCGCAAGTTCAGTGATGGCCAATTCCATCACTTCACGTGCTTTGAAAATCTGTTTTGCTTCATCGACCGTTGGTGCGGCAATCACGGCGCCTCGGTTTGGACGAATAACCACAACTTGTTCTAAAGATAGACGTAGTAAGGCACGGCGGATGATGGTACGGCTTACACCGAAGATTTCTGCTAATGCTTCTTCGCTCAGTTTGGTGGCTGGTGGCAGCCTTTGTTCTAGTATCGCATCGAAGATATGGCAGTAAACAACGTCATCTTGGGTTTGACCCGTTACTTTCGTTTTTACACCTTTTGAGACAGAGTTTTTGAGAGCTGTCATAGAGATAAAGGCCCTTGTTTAGTCGAATAGGGATTGTTGAGCATATTGCACTGGTATTACTCTATATTGTATACACTTATCCATACAATGCTACTGCCAGAGGCCAGTAGGTTAGAGAGTTTGCGTATATCTGATAACAATTGAGACACAGTTTTCATCTTGCCTGAAAAACTGTGCCGTCGAGTATGAAATCTAACCAATATGATTTGACGAAATAGTGGTTTGGTGAGCAGTTAAACGCGGTTATCGCCGCCACTGTAGGCAACAATTTGGCTTATCTCACTCAAGCTTCTTCCTGATTGCTGTTGCCACTCATTAAACGCGTTACTTGCGGCTTGTTGAGCGCGTTTGGTGTTGCGTCCGCTGTCGATAACACCGGTTGTGCGCAAGTGTGCTTCGACGTCTGTCGACAAGATAAACGTATCTTTACCCATTTGACGTAGGGTGTAGGCACCAGTGTTACCACCGAGTCGTTTACCGTGCTTTTTGAGGTGATCCCAAAGTTCGGTAATGCGTTCTGATGGCCACTCTGCAACCATTTGAGCGAAGCTGCCGTATTCACGCTGAGCGTTGCGGATCATCATCGCATTCGCAGGGATCGTCATGACTTTGGTCAGGTGGCGAATAATGCGTGGGTCTTGTGCTTTTTGCTCCCACATTTCATTAGGTAGCATCAGCATCTTCTCAACATCGAACTCAAAGAATACCTCTTCGAATTGAGGCCACTTCTTCCTCACCACACTCCAAGAAATACCACACTGAAACACTTTTTCTGTAAAGGCAGCGAGCCAGCGATCATCACCGATCTGCATCAGTTCATCGTGGGTCAGTGGTTTGCGAACGATCTTCTCAAGTTCAGCTTCGCCACCCTTACGGTGAGCCGCTCTTTGATAAATGGTTTCAAACTTTTCTTGGGTCATAACGGATTCCAAATTACTTCGAGTTTTTAATGATATGGGGACTAATCTACAGATGAAAAGGGGGGCTACACCTCACTCGCTAATTGATCGAGGAATCCTCGCATATAGTTGGTGCGACGCTCAGCTTCTTGTTTGGCCGATTTGGTATTCATGGTCTGTGCGAGCTTGAACAGCTTCACGTAGAAGTGGTCAACGCTGAAATGTTTATCATCTAAATCACGCTCCTCGGCGAACGGGTCTTCATGGTTATAGAGCTCAGCATCAAAGCTCTGACCGACAAACAGACAGCGAGCAATGCCAATCGCCCCAAGAGAGTCCAGACGGTCGGCATCTTGAACGATCTGCGCTTCAACGGTTTCTGGCGTGATATTCGCGCTAAAACTATGGGTAACGATCGCATGGTGAATCGCATCAAAATGATGAGCGGGGTATTCGATTGACTTGAGAAATGCGATCGCTTTGTCGGCTGCGACTTTTGAACTTGTCGCTCGCTCGGGGTGATTCTTAGGGAAAGTAAAGCAGTCATGCAAATAGGCTGCAGGTAGCACAACTTCAAGCTCTGCTTGTTCTTGGGCACACAAGGATTTTGCTGTTTTTACGACACGCTTGATGTGGCTGATGTCATGAGCCGCATCTTGGGTCATCTCTTGCTTTGCAAAGTTAAGCATCTGATCTTCAAACTGTTCGAGCACGTTCGGTTCTTTTTCTGATTGGTATTGAGTTGTCATGCTAATCATTTCTGACTCTGTTTTACAGGCAATCTTATGGGCTTTGTACTGAAGCTCTAGTTTCTGAGGTTTGAGCTTATCGAGATCGTTTTCTGAAACACCAAATACAACAAAGCCGACTCAAAGGTCGGCTTCAAATTATGTTTAGCTTAAGGCTTCTAGGCTGCATCTTTTTGCAGTTGAGTCAGCACATCGTGTAGTGATGGGCTAATGGTGTGGCCGAGTGCTTTTACTTCTTCACACGGTTCGACCAAATCCGGGATCTGGAAGCTGATCATATTCGCTGCCATAGAAGCGCGGATGCCGTTGTTGGAATCTTCAAATGCCAGACATGATTCTGGTGCAACGCCAAGACGTTCTGCCGCTAATAGGTAGATCTCTGGGTGTGGCTTGCCATTCGTTACCTCACAGCCAGTGCTTAGAGAAGTGAAGTAAGAATCTAACCCTGCTAACTCAAGTTTCTTCTTGGCGATATCCAGTTGTGTTGAAGTCGCAACTGCAGCTGGAATGTTGTTTGACTTTAACCACTCTAGCAGTTCAATCACGCCCTCTTTTACTGGAATCGCTTGGTTTTTCACGATTGCACTGTAGCGAGTGCGCCACTCATTGTTGAGGGCTGGGTAGTCGAGGTCTTCGCCGTAACCGTTACGAAATATTTGCTCGATGGTTTTAGCATTGCAGCCGATAATGCCGAGGTAAACATCTTTTAGGAAAGGGACCCCTTGTGCTTGGCAGGCTTCTTCAAATATCTGCATACACAGGCGCTCGGTATCGAGAAGTAGGCCATCCATATCAAAAATTGCTGCTTGGAATTTCATAGTTGCGGTTCTTGTACCATCGTCTTTGCTGAGGGCGGCTATTTTGACATACCCCAATAACTTAGGCGAGTTAAAGCTCTGTGAATTAACGTTCCAAACTATGACAACTCGGTTTAAATGTTCCCTTAATTACCCAGAAAACTCATATGCATATCATTGCTTTAATAACGATTAGATCTGATGGGTGAATTTTATAGATTCCCCCGTTCTAAAAGAAACAATCAACATCAGTGTGCATAACAAATCGACGTCATGATGAAGAGAAATGATCACAATCTAGATACTTATTGCCCTGTTATCGTGACCATAATCTGATAAAAAACAATCCGTTAGAATGGTCAATAAGAGTGTGACCTAGTGATGAGTAAATCATTGAACATACAGAGAAAATATCCCTATTCCATGTTTTAGGTAGGGTAGCTTATGTTGTATTTTGAGTTTCTATTTTTGCTAGTCGTCCTCTATATCGGTTCTCGATATGGCGGTATTGGTTTGGGTGTTGTTTCTGGTATTGGCTTGGTGATTGAAGTATTCATTTTCAAGATGCCGCCAACCTCTCCACCAGTCACTGTAATGCTGATTATTCTTGCGGTTGTGACCTGTGCTTCCATCTTAGAAGCCGCAGGTGGTTTGAAATACATGCTGCAAGTGGCAGAGAGGGTGCTAAGAAAGAACCCGAAACGCGTGACCTTGATAGCGCCGTTTGTGACTTACTCGATGACATTTCTATTGGGTACAGGCCACGCGGTTTACTCAATTATGCCTATCATCGGTGATGTGGCGCTTAAAAATGGCATCCGTCCAGAGCGTCCAATGGCAGCAGCGTCTGTAGCCTCACAACTGGCGATTACAGCATCTCCAATCTCAGCAGCAGTGGTTTACTACTTAGCGCAGCTGTCTGATATTCAACACTCAATTACCTTATTGTCTATCTTGCTTGTAACCGTACCTGCAACCTTGTTTGGTACGTTGTTGCTGTCTCTGTATAGCTTGAAGCGCGGTAAAGAGCTAAATGACGATCCTGATTACCAAGCGCGACTAAAAGATCCTGAGTGGAAAAAGCGCATTGAGAGCACTACTGCTACTTCTTTAGATGAAGTGCTACCAACGTCGGCTCGCAACGCAGTATTGATCTTCCTACTTTCAATTGTAGTGATCGTTATTGTGGCCATGGTGCCAGAGATCAGAACCATTGTAGACGGTGAAAAGCCAATCAAGATGTCGGTGATCATCCAAATGATGATGCTCTGCTTCGGCGGTATCATCTTGCTGGCGACCAAAACGGATCCGCGTGACGTGCCAAATGGTGTGGTATTTAAATCAGGCATGGTGGCGGCGATCGCTATCTTTGGTATCGCTTGGATGTCAGATACTTACTTCCAATACGCCATGCCTCAGTTCAAATCGGGCATCGTGGAAATGGTAACTAACTACCCATGGACGTTTGCACTGGCGCTATTCATCGTATCGGTTGTGGTGAACTCGCAAGCAGCTACTGCCCGTATGATGCTCCCTGTTGGCCTTGGCCTAGGGTTAGACCCAGCACTACTTATCGGCTTGATGCCAGCGGTTTACGGCTACTTCTTCATCCCGAACTACCCATCAGACATCGCAACGGTGAACTTCGATGTTTCTGGTACCACTAAGATTGGTAAGTGGTACTTCAACCACTCATTCATGTCCGTCGGTTTGATTGGTGTAGTCGGTGCATGTTGCTTAGGCTACGTGTTAGCTAAGGTGTTCATCGGCTGATATAAATATCAATGATTTAATAAGAAAAACAGCGCTGATTAAGGCGCTGTTTTTTATGCGTTGTACGGGTTGAGTTTATAAAGCGTTGTTGTTAGATTGAATGAATGCAAACGAATCCTACACCTTCATCATTCATTATCTGGTGGCGCTCTAATTAGAGCGGCGCGGGATTCTTACATTCTTAAGCTGCTGGTAGGTAGCTAAGAATGTCATCTCTTTTTGTATCTCCAGTAGCGGTTTATTTTTACTAGGAGATACCATTATGAAAACCAATCAACACACTGATACAAAAGACATTATCCTTACTGGTGACAGAGCCACAGGCCCTCTGCACTTGGGTCATTACGTGGGTTCACTCAAGCAGCGTGTGGCTTTACAATCACAGCATGAGCAGACGATTCTGGTCGCAGACATGCAAGGCTTAACGGATAACGCGCATAACCCAAGTAAAGTCTCTTCCAACATTCTAAACGTGGTGGCTGATTATCTAGCTGTTGGCATTGACCCTTCGCAAACCACCATCTGTCTTCAATCACAAGTTCCTGCGCTTGCAGAGCTGACCATGTATTACAGCAATCTTGTTTCTATCAGTCGATTAGAACGCAATCCTACAGTGAAAAGTGAGATTCAAAACAAAGGGTTTGAACGTTCTATTCCGGCAGGTTTCTTAACTTACCCAATCTCTCAAGCGGCGGACATTACGGGCTTTAACGCAACATTAGTGCCTGTAGGAGATGACCAGTTGCCGATGTTAGAACAAACCAATGAGATCGTAAGAAAAGTAAACGGCTTAGCAGGGCGTACTGTTTTGAATGAGTGCCGACCATTGCTCAGTAATGCTCCGCGCTTACCCAGTACTGATGGAAAGAACAAGATGTCGAAGTCGATGGGTAATGCCATCAATTTAGGCGCGAGTGAGAAAGAGATCTCTACAGCCGTCAAATCAATGTACACAGATCCTAATCATCTAAGAGTAGAGGACCCGGGTACCGTCGAAGGAAATGTGGTGTTCACTTATCTTGATGCGTTCCATCCAGATAAGAATGATGTAGAGCAGCTTAAAGAGCACTATCGACGTGGAGGGTTAGGTGATGGAACGACCAAGAAAGTCTTGGAAGAGTGTCTACAAGAGATGCTTCGCCCTATCAGAGATCGCAGGGCTGAGTACCTTGATGACAAAGCTCAGCTGTTGGAAATCTTATCTATCGGTAGTCAGCGTTCCAGAGAAAAAACAGCCAAAGTTCTGTTCGATGTAAAGGATGTATTTGGGCTAAATATCTTCTGAAAGTCGCAAGTGCATCTTAATCATGCATTGAAAACCAGTAACTTCGACAGCTTACGACCAAAACCAATGAGGCTCATACCGAGCCTCATTGAATACCACCTTTTCAAGTTCTAAACTGGCTCACCAGCTTCATCCTCTTCAACAATATCTGTCTCTAAGCTTGCTTCTTCTAGCCATCTAACAATGGCAGGGCTATTAAGTACACGCTCTTGGTAGCGAGTCGCAGCTTCTGAAAGCTCAATTCCATAGGTTCTGAACCTTAGAGCAAGAGGCGCGTACATAGCATCAGCGATAGACCACTCGCCGAAAAGCCAACCATCAGGGAACTTTTCACCTTGCTCGGACCACAGGGTATCCACTCTCTCAATATCTTTCTTCGCTGCCTCGCTCAATACCACTTTTCTGCGCGCTCGGCAGTTCATCGGTAGCTCTTCTCTTAGAGCAAAAAAGCCAGAGTGCATCTCTGCGGATATCGCTCGGGCATGAGCACGTTCCGTTGCAGACTCCGGCCACGCTGCACCGTTGAGATATGCTTCGTTGATGTATTCTAAAATCGCATACGAGTCCCACACTGTGACCTCGTTATCGACCAGTGTTGGCACTTTAGCGGTTGGTGTCACTTCAGCCAGCGTGTCGTAGAATTCTGGTGTGAATAGTGTCAGTTTGGTGATTTCGGCTTCGAGGTTGTGCTGTGCCACAATTAGCCACGCACGCAGCGACCAGCTAGAGTAGTTTTGATTAGCGATGAAGAGTTTCATAAAGGCTTCCTTGCGTTAAGTTTGTCGTCTTATTGATTGAACACAAGCTTAAGAGATTGTATTGCGCGCCACTAACGGATAATTTTGATGTATTACATTAATAAAAACGATGGGTACTAAATCGATATGGATATTGATGCGCTAAGGGGCTTTCTCGCCTTTGTCGAAACCAGTAGTTTCACTCGAGCTGCCAAACAGATAAACCGCACCCAGTCTGCATTTAGCGCTCAGATGCGCAAGTTAGAGGAAGAGCTCAACGTCACCTTGTTCCAAAAAGAGGGGCGTAACTTGGTGCTGACCGAAGCAGGGCTGGCTCTGCGCTCTCATGCTGAACAACTCGTGGCGTTACATAATACGGCGCTGAAACAGGTCAAATGTTACGAGAACAAGCAGCCGCTGCGACTGGGTTGCCCTGAAGACTACAACGACACCTTGCTGCCCAAGTTTATTGAGGTGTTGATGGAGGCAGAGCCCACTTGTTCGATTCAGGTATTCAGCCAACCAAGTATTACGCTACGTGAGTGGCTCGATGATGGACGACTCGACGCAGCGATTGTTACGCGTGCACCTGATAGCGAAGAGGGTTACTGGCTCGCCAATGATGTTGGGGTGTGGATAGCGAGCCAAGACTTTGATTTCGATGCTCATGAATCGCTGCCGTTGGCGCTGTTTCAAACCGATTGTAAGTACCACGCAGCCGCAGTGAATGGATTGACAAAACAAGGCACCGCCTATCGATTGCTAGCTTGCAGCAATACAGCATCGGCTCAGAGCGCCATCGTGAGAGCTGGCTTAGCTGTTGGGGCGATGGGTAAATTGAGCGTGCCACCGGAGCTTAAGATCCTTGAAAATATGCCCTCACTGCCTGCTGTAGAAATAGCTCTGATATTGGGTACTCAACACCATCCTCTGTTAGACAAAGATCTTTTAAATCGACAGGGCGATCTCAACCTTTCTCATTAAGGCTATCAGAGCTCTCAATCCTATATAAGCGACTATTGCAAAATGCCCAGTCGCTTAAGCTTGCGATAAATGGTGTTACGACTAATACCAAGCACCCTCGACGTTTTACTGATGTTGCCTTGGTTCGCTTGATAGGTTTGAACTAAGGTCTTTTCCACTGTGCTTTGCAGATCGTTATTAGATGGCGCTTGAGTGCAAGTGATAGGGCTTTGATTCGCCAGTTGCTCGGCTAGCTGTAAAGGAACATGCTCTAGTTTTAGTTGCGGTTCACCGCTCGACATTAAAGCGGTTACCTTGAGTAGATTATCCAGTTCACGAATGTTGCCCGGCCACGGATAGGAGCAAAACAGAGACATCAGGTGCGAACAGATAGTTTGTTCTGACTCTGCATATTTGCGATAGATGGCTTCAATCAATTCCTGTTTATCTTGTCTTTGACTGAGGTTTGGCAGGGTGAATATCAAACCATTGAGACGGTAATAAAGATCCTGTCTGAATTGACCTGTTTCGACGAGCTGGGTCAAGTCTTTGTGGGTTGCTGCTATGATCTGGCAATCGACTTGATAGCTTTGGTTAGAACCGACAGGCACTACCGATTTATCCTGCAAGACATGAAGTAAACGACACTGAGCTTCTAACGGCATATCAGCTATCTCATCCAAGAATAAGATCCCTTTGTCAGCTTGACGGATCTTCCCTTGAAACCCTTGTTTGTTTGCGCCAGTAAAAGCCCCCGGCGCATAACCAAACAGCTCAGACTCAATCAAGTCTTTCGGTAGGGCACCACAATTTACTGCCACCAAAGGACTGTTGCTGCGTTGACTCTGCTTATGCAGTGCTTTGACAAACTCGCCTTTACCAACACCTGTTTCCCCCAGTATCAGAAGGCTGATGCCTTTATCTATGACTTTGCTGGCTTGCTGCCAAGCGTGTTCTATCTGTTGATCGCCGTAATGTAGCTCACATGAGGCAGTGATTGCGCGGCTGCGTTTTGGTGAGGGCGTGTTGAGGCTCTTTTTCTCAAACACAAAAGATGATTCAGATCGATTGAAGAGCTGATCAATGCTTTCACCAAGTATCGAGCCTTGCTCCAAAAGTTGTGAAGCGACTTGGTTGTGTGCCAATACTTCTCCGGCCTCATTGGCGATAACAATGCCTTGCCAGCCGCTGTGCAGCAGTGACTTTTCACATGCGAGGTCGATGCGAGTAGAGCCTTGGGGGATGTGATTAAGCAATTGGTTCTCGACCAACTGCACCATATTCTGCACTAAGAACTGCACTGAACTGTCGTGTTGCTGCTGCTCACTGGTGATATCTAATATTCCGACCATCTGCCCTTGATGATCAAAAATAGGGTTCGCTGAACAACTGATAAAGCGGTGCTGATGAATGAAGTGTTGTTCACCAATAATCGTCACGGGTTTGGCTTCAATCAATGCAGTGCCAATGGCATTGGTGCCCTTAAGTTGTTCCTTCCAGCAGGCACCAGAGCTCAATGCAATACTTGTGAGCTTCTCTTCAAAGCGTTTCTGCCCCCAGCTTGCCAGTATCACCCCATCGGTATCAGTCAATATGAGCCGACTGTCACTACGGGCAAAAGTCTGGTTAAACAGCGGTAGGGCCATGCGCTCAACGGTTTCGATGAGCTGTGATGAGTGAAAACGACGCTCTTTGAGCATCGCATTTGGCAGTCGAATGTCGTCGGGCAGCTTTCTAGGTTTTAATCCCGCCTCGCTGCTACGGTGCCAAGAAGAGCTAAGCCACTCTGCGTTGTTTGTGTGTTGAAGTTGCATGACTGTTCCATGTTGTAACAGTGAAGGTGTACCAATTTGGAACAGTTGAACACTGGAGCAATCTCCGTACGACGATTCAATTCCAACTCACCACTGGTTGTAAATGTTTGGTAATCATAGTTTTACAAATCATTAACAACAATATTTTCGATGTTGGCGTGTGACTTGCGTTGTTTGGTATGTGAACAAAACACGGAACAACAGTGTTTTAAACAGAAACCATGAACATGACATGGCGAATATTCAAATACTTATACAATCACAGAAGGATCTCACTATGATTTACGCACAGCCTGGCAGTGACAATGCAGTCGGCAATTTTAAGGCTCAGTACGACAACTTTATCGGAGGGGAGTGGGTAAAGCCTACGTCTGGCGAATACTTTGATAATAGTTCTCCGGTCAATGGACAAGTTTACTGCCAAGTAGCTCGCTCGACAGAAGCGGACATCTCGTTAGCACTAGACGCAGCACATGCAGCGCGTGCAAGTTGGGCGGCGACCAGTGTTGCTGAACGCTCGAACATCCTACTTAAAATTGCAGACCGAATTGAAGCGAACCTAGAAGAGTTGGCCGTTGCAGAGACTTGGGAAAACGGTAAGCCAGTGCGAGAAACGTTGGCTGCGGATCTTCCTTTAGTTGTCGATCACTTCCGTTACTTTGCGGGTTGTATTCGAGCGCAAGAAGGCAGCGCAGCCGAGCTCGATTCAAACACCGCAAGCTACCACTTCCCAGAGCCTATTGGTGTAGTCGGTCAGATCATTCCTTGGAACTTCCCAATCTTAATGGCGGCTTGGAAACTGGCTCCAGCACTCGCTGCAGGTTGTTGTGTGGTGATGAAACCTGCCGAGCAAACACCAACGTCTATTTTGGTCATGATGGAAAAGATTGCAGATCTTCTACCTGCGGGCGTGGTTAACATTGTTAATGGTTTCGGTAGTGAAGCGGGGCAAGCCCTAGCGACGAGCGATCGCATTGCTAAGTTAGCATTTACAGGCTCAACTGAGGTTGGTCATCATATTCTAAAATGTGCGGCTGAAAGCTTGATCCCATCAACGGTAGAGCTGGGCGGTAAATCTCCAAACATCTACTTCCCGGACATCTTTGATCATGAAGATGAATACCTAGATAAGTGTGTTGAAGGTATGCTGCTGGCGTTCTTTAACCAAGGTGAGGTATGTACCTGTCCTTCTCGTGTGCTGATTCATGAATCGGTATACGACAAGTTCATTACGAAAGTGGTCGAGCGTGCTCAAACCATCAAGCAAGGCAATCCGCTAGATACAGACACTCAGGTTGGCGCACAAGCCTCTCAAGAACAGTTCGATAAGATTCTTAGCTACCTAGAGATTGGTCGCCAAGAGGGCGCGAAAGTCCTGACTGGTGGCGAAATCGCGCAGCAGCCAGACGATCTTGGTAACGGCTATTACATTCAACCGACCATGCTGGAAGGCAACAACAAGATGCGTGTCTTCCAAGAAGAGATCTTTGGCCCTGTTATCGCGGTCACTACCTTTAAAGATGAAGCGGAAGCGCTGGCGATTGCTAATGATACTGATTATGGTTTGGGGGCCGGTGTATGGACGCGTGATGCGAACCTTGCTTACCGAATGGGTCGTAATATCGAAGCAGGTCGTATTTGGGTGAACTGCTACCACGCTTACCCAGCACACGCTGCGTTTGGTGGTTACAAGAAATCTGGCATCGGCCGTGAGACGCATAAGATGATGCTCGATCACTACCAAAACACCAAGAACCTGCTGATCAGCTACGATACTAATCCGCTAGGTTTCTTCTAAAGTTGTTCTAAAAAATTCCTTGATAGCTTAATTAAAATGCCCAAGTCATATGACTTGGGCATTTCTGTTTTGTAAGCTTTGAGACGACTATGCGTTAGTGCTTCGAAAAGAAAATTTCTGGCTTATGAGTTGGACCTGAATTGCCCTCAAGCTGAGTCAGCTCCAAACCTCGCTTGCCTACCAAAGATTCAACCATATGGCGGTTGAATGGGAAGTTGCTCATATCGCAGATAAACTCTTGGATATCGACCCATTTTGCTTCTGCGATTTCGTCAGTGTCTTGAATCTCAATCTCTTGAGTCTGAGCAACAAGGTGGCAAACGAAGTAGAGGTTTGATTTGCCAAACTGATATGGATGGCGCGTTGCCATGCCCACTACTGAAACGAACGTGGCTTCGATGCCTGTCTCTTCAAAGGTTTCTCGAACCACAGACTCTTCAATACCCTCGCCAAGTTCAATGTGGCCGCCAGGGAGTTTGTAGCCTTTCATACCATGCTCTTTGATCATCAGCACTTGGTTGTGTTCATTGGTGATCAATGCACCAGCGCCCAAAGTATGGGTTGTGATAAAAGGGACAAACTCGACGATTTCGGATTTGTGGATCAGCGTAATCTCATCTTCTAAACAGTTGTGGAACACAAAGCCTAGCTCCGTCGCTACTGGGATGAGATGCGACAGGGAAATAGGCAAGCTAATCCAGATAATGCCCTTGTTGTTCTGCTTTGAAAATTCAGTGATTTGATTCAGTTCGGCATTAAATGAATTCGTATCATGAGGGACGCTTGTTGGGTCGATGATGATGCCGTTAAATTTGTCGAGCGTAAATTCCACGGGTGATCCTCTATTGTTTTGATTTATTGAGAGTCTTTATGGAGGGAGCTTATACCAGATGTAGAGGTTATGACACCCACAAAGCTGTTATACGGAGATAGCTTGGGAAAGCGGTAGTTAAAAAACAAAAACTGCGCTTGGAAATCAGAGCGCAGTTTTAAAGTCTTGGTTATGCGAGCTCGTGTCTAACGAACGTAGTTGGCATCAACGCTGACATACCAGTGTTGGAATTTACCGTCAGACTTCTCTATCCATAAATCGTTGGTGTAGCTTTCGATTTTACCGTTCACGGTTAACTTAAACGTGTTCTCGTCAAACTCACCCAATTTAACGAACTGATCGGTTGTGACTAGGAACGGGTCCATGTCGCCAATGTCGCTGATGTCAGAAACAACGTAGTAATGGTAGGTAAACGGCTTAGATGCATCGTTTGGATTGCTACGATACGCGACGAGCTTGAATGGTTCAGTCAGCGGAACGTCGAGCGTTTGCTTATCAATGGTGGCTGGAATTGGAATAAATAGCCAAGCGGTAAACAGGCCACTGAGCAGCACCATCAAAAAGAAAAGGGTTTTAATTGCTTTCATAGCAACCTTCAAAAATAGGGTGGATATAAGTGGGCTATGGTAGCCCGCAGCGCTGAAGATGCAAGTCCTCAAGCAGTGTATCTACCCGTTGCTTAACCTAGCTCAAACGCGAGCGACTCAATCGCCTCTTCGATGGTGACAAAATGTATTTTGGTCAAGCATACTTGAACCTTGTGAAACTCATGAGCACGAATCAGTTGGGTTACATCTTCTAAAGAGTATATACCTTGTTGGCGTTCGAGAAGTTCAGTCGTGGTGTAGGTGAGGAGGGAATAAGCATGCCCTTTGGCATCGATAATACAATCTTGTTCACCGACGATGAGATCATGACTTTCTGATTGCAGTTGTTCGAGCGACGCGATGTAAAACAGTTCGTGATCGCCATCTAGTTTGATAAATGCAGGCCAAGTTATCATAAGTCACTCTTGTATAGTCACGGGATATTTGCATCGTAAGCCAAGTGGATGGATTCAGCAATCCATTCTAACGCAATGTTATTTTTACGGCTGTGGGCTTGGCTGCTGCATTCTGGATTGAGAGTTAAAGGGAGTAAAAACATGGATGCCAAAGAGGTCGTGGTTGCCTTCTGGACGGCGATGAAATCGAATGATTTTGCGAGCGCTAGTGAGTTTTTAAGTGAGGACTTTGAGGGGTATTGGCCGCAATCGCACGAGCTTATTCAAGGGCGTGATAACTTTACCGCCATCAACAGTTCCTACCCTGCGAATGGAGAGTGGCAATTTGAGCTTCACTCTATTGTTGGCGAACATAATGAGGTGGTGACCGATGTGTCGATTACTGACGGGGTAGAAAAAGCGCGTGCGATTACCTTTCATACTGTGGTTAACGGGCTTATTACTCATCAAAAAGAGTTCTGGCCAGATCCAATGGAAGCTCAAGCTTGGCGTTCACAATGGGTGAAGATTGCCGCTGAAACAGAATAATAGAATGGAAAACTCCCTCGCTTAGACGTAGAGCTAGAGCGAGGGAGATGGTTACCGAGTTATTTGCTTCGCTTGGTAAAGCAGAAGGCGTACATGGCTGGAATTACCAACAGGACAACCGGCAGTGAGAACAATAAACCATAGCCTAAAGTGAGCGACATTGGCCCCATGAACACGTCCGTTCCACCTAATCCATAAGCCAGTGGCAGCAAGCCAGCGACCGTGGTGAGTGACGTCATTACAATCGGGCGTAATCGGCTGGTGGCCGCTTGTACAACCGCTTCCATTGCTTCCAAACCTTGAGCTCTCAGCTCGTTGATACGGTTAATCAGTACCAAGGAGTTGTTGACCACTACCCCCGTCATCCCCAACACACCAATCAAGCCAAACAGCGACATCGGCTGCATGTGTACAACCAGCGCCATCAGTGATGCCATGATCGCGAATGGAATCACCACCATAATAAGCAGCGGTTGCAATAGTGAGTTGAACATCACCGCAAGCACGCAGTAAATTGCCAGCATGGCGGCAGGGAACACCACCATAAAGCCGCTCATGGTTTCGTTGGTGCTTTCAGCCTCACCACCTACATCAATCGTCACACTGGCTGGGTATTGTCCTGCCAACTCTGTCAGTAGTTCATCTGATAATGCGACTGGACTAATATTCTCATCTGAGAGCGCTGCCGACACTGTCACCTCGCGCTCTCCGTTATAGTGCTTGATCAAACGGGGGATCTGAATCTGTTCAACTCGTGCCAAACGGCTTAACGGCACTTGCTGACCATCAGCGGTGTAGATTTTGGTGGTTTTAAGCTTGTCGATGTCACGGAATCGCTCATCAAGCACCACGCGAATATCCACCTCTTGATCACCAAGCCAAGTTGACGTTACACGGTTACCATCAAAGCCAACGCGCAGCGCATTCGATAGGTCTGTCACCGTTAGGTTATATTTCGCTAACCAATGGTATTGCGGCACGATATTAAGCTGAGGATCTTTCAGTGATTCACTGTGGTTAATACTGGTAACACCTTGATAGTTCTTTAGCCAATCCATCACTAATTCAACGGTTTGATTACGTTCAGATTCTGTCCCACCTAGCACTCGCACCTCGACAGGGTCGCCCGGAGGTGGACCGCCCGCGTCGATTGAGAACTTAATAAACATCTTATTGGAGAGGGCGCTCAGCTGCTCGTTTAATGAGGTAATGATCTGCTCAGCAGAACGATTGCGTTGGTCAAAATTGGTCAGATTAATCACACCACTCGATACAGGAGAAGAGTAGGTAATTTCATAGCTGACCAATTCGCTTTCTGGTAGCGCCTCGATCGCTTGCTCGATTTTCTGGTGCGCTTGACGAACTTTATTGAGAGGCGTTCCAGCCTGAACTTCGGTATACACCTCAATGTATTTGCCAGCTTCAGTTGGGAAGATATCGACTTTCAATGTCGAGACTAAAACACCGGACAGCGCGCAGGTTGTGAATGCCGCGAGAATGACCGTTTTTTTGTATTTGAGAGCCATATTGAGCATGGCTTGATACTGCTTGGTCACCCACTCTAAGCGGTCTTTCTCTTGTACTTTTGTGTTGCTGGCTTTCGCGGTCGCAAGGTGTGCAGGCAGGGTTAAGGTACATTCAATGAAAGAGAACACCAACGCCGCGATCACTGTCATCGGAATTACCGCGACGGCCTTACCCATGGTGCCGGGAATGAACAGCATAGGAATAAACACCAGTGCGGTGGTGACTAAGCTCGCCATCAAGGGCTTGATGACCTTAATCGTGCCCGAAACAGCGGCTTCAATACCCTGTTTACCCGCTTCTTTTTCTTGGAAGATGCTTTCAGCAATGATCACCGAGTCATCAACAATAATACCGATAACCAGCAGCAGCGCCGCTAAGGTAATACTGTCTAAATTAAGCCCCATGATCGGCAGCACGATCATCACACCCAGTACGCAGAACGGAATTGAAACTGACACCCAGAACGCCACACGACGTTGCAGAATTAAGCTCAGAATCAAAAGCACTAAGACTAAGCCGATGGCACCATTGGTTGCGACAATCGAAAATTTCTCGTCCATGTCTTTGCCAAGGTCGAGACCCGTTTGGAAGATAAAATCACCGCCGATGCGTTCACGCTCTTTATCCAGTACAGCCTCAATGTTAGCGATGGTTGAGATGACATCGGCACTGCCACTGTTGGTCACCGAGAAAATGATCGCTGGTTTACCGTTCATTACAGGATCTTCGGTTGGGCGTGCAAAGGTATCGAACACGCTCGCAACGTCCGAGACTCGGATGACCTGACCAGAGTCCAACGCTTTGATGACGATATTAGAGATATCGTCGGTTGACGCCACTTTGGTCATGGTCACGATCTTCTGCTCTTGACTCCAAGACTCCACAAACCCGCCTGATTGTGAAAGGTTGTGCTGCTGGATGGCGTTGCTTACTTCGTCAAAGCTCAGTTGATAACGGCGAGCTTTCTCTGGATCAACTTCGACCCAGAACTCACGATCATTGAAGCCCGACATCGCAATAGAGCCAACACCGCCGATGTTGTTGATCTTCTTTTCCAGTTGATACGCATAATGCTGGAGTGATGCCTCATCAAGGTTGGAATCAGAGAGGCTTACACCGAAGTGATATACATCCAATGATGAGGTCTTTGGTTGTGTGACAACCGGTGGCGCATCAATGTCTTTCGGTAGATTACCCACGCGATCAACGGCTTGCTGGATATCTCGTAAAATGACCGCTGCATCTTCACCGGGCTGATACTCGACTTCAATGAATGATCGTCCTTCCGAGGATTCAGATGTGAAATAGGCAATGCCATCAACGGAGCGCAGCTCTTTCTCGATCGGGTTGGTGATATTGAGTTCGACGTCTTGCGCTGTAGCTCCTGGGTAGAAGGTCTCTATCTCAGCAGTATCCATCGCTACATCTGGATATTCTTGAAGATTGAGCTGAGTCAGAGACACCGCACCAGTAAACAACACCATGACCGTAATGATGCGAGCTAAGAACTGGCGGTTGGCGAAATACGCTAAGAAGTTCATGGTTGCATGCCTTTGCTTAGATTAGATGTGTTGAGTGCGGTGCTTTGCTCAATCAATGAAAGTTCGGTGGACGCATAGACCGACATTCCCGGTTTGAAGCTATGAGCTTGGTTGTCGATTTCGACGAAAACAGGGTAGGTAAGGTTTTGCATTTCGACACCGATACGCTGCACGCGAGCTTCCATCTTGTGTTGCGGGTGAGTTTCAGACCATACAAGGATCTCTTGCCCTACAGAGAAGTCTTTTAGATCGTATTCGCTGGCCATGAAAGAGAGGGTAACTGTGTCGATATTGACCACTTCATACAGCAACTCACCTTCATTGACCCAAGCGCCTGACTGTGTTGCTTTGTTGGAGATATAGCCTGAAAGCTGGGCGTTAATTTGGGTGCTTTCAAGATCGATTTTTGATTGTTGATAATCTATTTCAGCGACCGAAACCGACGCGCTGGCACTGAGAAACTCGGCGCGTGCCGTGTCCAGTTCACCGACAGATAGACTGTTCTTCTTAATAAGCTTTTGGTATCGCTGGTAGGTGGCTTCACGCAGAGCGAGATCAGCTTTGGCAAGGGCAAGGTTGGCTTTTGCTTTGTTGACAAAGTTTTGAAAGTCATCGGCTTTTATGTGTGCCAGTTGTTGATTTTGGCTGACGGTATCGCCGACCTCTAGGTCAGACATTTCAACCACACCGGGTACTTCTGCAACCACACTTTGCTTGTTTAATCCCTGAACATGGCCAATCAATTCTGTTGCTTGGGTTGTCGCTGCACTCATCAATACAAGTAGCGTCATTAATTCAGTTTTCATGCTTTTACTCCACATTTCGTTAACACCATTGTGAAACGAGAACTGTCAAATTTAAGTCGAAAAGATGGCCAGTTTGGTGGTAAAGAAAGCAATAAATTGTCGGAAATTATGTTGAGTTATTTTCTTGAGGAAGATGGACAAATAGACATAATTTCGACTTTTTTTGGATTAAGCTTTAGCTTTGAATAGGAGTAAACAGATGCTAAAGCGAAGCCGTATTCTCGTCGTAGAGGACAACATAGAACTGCAAGGTATTATTGCTGATTTTCTTGAAGTGAAAGATGCGGTGGCTGATTTTGCTTCTGATGGAGAGCAGGGCTTTGAGCTGGCTCTGAATCATGACTTCGATGCCATTATTCTGGATGTAATGCTGCCGAAGCTCGATGGTATGCAGGTCGCTACCAAGCTTCGCCAAAATGGTGTGAGTACACCCATCCTGATGCTAACAGCCCTAAATGGACAACAAGATCTACTGAGCAGCTTTGATTCTGGTGCGGATGATTTTGTGAGTAAGCCTTTTCAGTTTCCTGAGCTAGAAGCGAGGCTTTGTGCCTTGATTAAACGCAATAGAGGTTTAGTCGCGCAAAAAACCTTGAATTTTGCTGGTGTGACGATTGATGAGAAAGCTCATACAGCATCGCGACAAGGGCAACAGCTCTCCCTAACTCCAATTATGTTTCAGATTCTACGAGAGTTGGTTAAAGCCCAAGGTGATGTGGTAACGCGTGAGGCCCTAATCCATCTGCTTTGGGGAGATGATATCCCGGATAAAGATGTGCTTCGGAGCCATATTTATCTTCTTCGCAACGTGTTAGATAAACCGTTTGAAACACCGATACTCAAGACGATACCTAAGCACGGTTTTCAGCTGCTGTTGCCTAGTGCTCATTCTCATGCTGTAGATAATGAGTGAGTACTAGAATGAAGATTCGAACTAGGCTTGGAAATTCAATCGAAGATGTCAGGATCCGAGCAATGCGTACGTTCGCGCTGATCGCTTTTGTCTCATCATTTGCTGTTTTTTTGGTGTTTTCACTCCGATTGGTATGGCAGGAAGAGGCGCAAATTGAACGACACCTTAGATCGTTCAAGGGTGTGGCAGAGCAGTTTTATGCAGTTTCACCCACCACCACCTTAAAACTGTCGGAGTATGTGACGGTATATTATGGTGAAGAGGGGCTCACTGATCAGTTAAAGCAGCTCATTCCTATGCAGCTCGATACGGTCGATAGGCTTCATTTTGAGGTTCGTCCTTCCCAAAAGGAGGCGATAGTACCCGGCGTAATCGCCTATTATTTTGCTTTTCAGCATCAAGGTGACACGATTCCAACTTACATTGCGATCAGTTCATTCGAAATGGATCTTTGGGATGATAACTGGGGCGTTCTGATGGTGATTGCCACACTACTGATGTTGTTTCTAATTATCGTACTGCGGATTACTCTAAAGCGCGTGTTTGATCAGTTAGCCATGCCGATCACTAATCTCAGTGAACAACTGTTGAGTCATGACCAAGGGTTCTCTATATCAAAGAATTCGGTCGATGAATTGCAGCAACTCACCGCGCACCTTAATAGCTATTCTGAGATGAAAGACCGCTTAGCACAACAAGAGTTGATGTTTGCCAAGTATGCGAGCCATGAATTGAAAACGCCAATCGCCATTGTACAGGGCGCAGCGGAGCTTCAAGCGATGAAGCCGGATGACAGTGCCTTCCAAGCTAAACAGCGCGATCGCATCTTGGGCGCCGCCAATGGAATGAGTGCCACCGTAGAAGTTTTACTCAATATCGTAAAGCAAGAAAATGCGACGGCGGAATCAAGTTCTACGCCGATAACGCCTTCCACTATCGAGTTATCTAAATACCGAACCATGCTACCAGCAGACGTTTCACTGACGTTGGATGTTGAGCCTGACACTGTACTCAATATGCCAATCGCACTGGTTAATATGGTGCTTAAAAACTATATCGAGAACGCGATCAGATTTACTCAACAAGGTGAGATTCACGTATCAATAAGTTCACACGAGATTAGTGTTGTAGATACAGGGGTTGGGCTACAAAGCAATGCGAAAGCTGAACATGGTTTAGGACTTATCATTGTCAGTCGTATTGGTGAGAGTTACGGTTGGACATCGACCCTTGAAAACAACAGTGATGTACCAGCATCGCCTTTATCTGTTGGTTGCCGTGCTGTGTTTACGAGGCAAAGTAACGGGTAGTGGATACAAAAATGCCAGTCGAGAGTGACTGGCATTGATAAAGGGCCATAGAGCGCGAGTTTGCAAGTTTGCGTTTATAGACTCTTAGAATAGGAAGCTGATGTTTAAACCAAAGCCGCCACTGTCGACACTGTAGTTAATATCTTTCGCTTCGTAATCCATGTGAGTATAACGCGCGCCCAATGCTAGGCGGTTGTCTGTCCCTACATGAAACTGGTATTCATATTGAGCGATGAAGCCAAGGCTATCTTCAAATTCAACAGTGAAATCACATGAGTTGCTAATATCACACTCGTATTCCACGCCAGTGTGGTAAGCCAAACCTACCCCGAAATTGTGATTATTGAAGTTGTACAAGCCTAGAAGCTCGAATGGAACACGATCGAATGTTACTTCACCGTTTGAACCATCGACTGATGTCCCTTTGTATCCAACCGTTGCGCGCGCACGCCAAGAGTCAGCGACAGGCACGTCTACGCCACCGTAAATAAGTAAGCCTTCATTGGATTCAATTTTATCTGAGTCACCGTTTGTGAACTGGACTGTACTCATTGTCTCGCCGCCAAAGTCATAGCCTGCACCAATGACAAAGTCGAAAGGCGCTGCGTGAGCCTGAGATGCCAAAGCCATTAAAATTAAGCCAGAAGAAACACGACGTGTATGTTTGAAGGTATTCGTCATTCCGTTACCACTTGATTTATAAGTATATATTTATGATTTAAATCGTTATAAAACTATTCAAAATTCGAATAGGTGGCGGAAGATATCATTTTGAATTTAATTTATAAAACGCAAAAGTATAAATAGGTTTTATAATGCAACATGGCGCACAAAATAAACATCAAATGACAGGGTATTTGTATCAAAATCCATATTTATTGATAACTAATGTATTAATAAATATAGGTTTTCATGGTTTTAGCTGCGTCGGTCGATAGACATTGGCTAGATCCATTGATGAGATGTTGAGTAGGGCGGGAATGTTCAAGCATAAAAAAGCCCAAACCTCTATGAATAAGGTTTGGGCTGTATGATGTTTGACTACTGCTTCAGGTAAGCGGCATGAAACTCAATATGTTCATCAATGAAGCTTGAGATGAAGTAGTAGCTATGGTCATACCCAGGCTGCATGCGCAGCTCCAAATCTGACTCTGTTACTTTTGCCGCTTCAATTAATTGCTCTGGCTTGAGTTGTTCAACCAAGAAGTTATCAGCCTCACCCTGATCAACCAGCATTGGCAAAACTGTGCCTTTGGTTTTTAGAAGTTCAGAGGCGTCGTATTGTTTCCACTCTTCAATATCCAGACCCAAGTATTGGCTGAACGCTTTTTGACCCCACGGACATTGCATTGGGTTGCTGATTGGGCTGAACGCAGAGATTGAGCGGTAGCTCTCTTGGTTTTTAATGCCGATGGTTAATGCTCCATGTCCACCCATGCTGTGACCCGAGATCGACTTAATTGGAGTTACAGGGAAGAAAGACTCAATAAGCGCTGGAAGTTCAGTCACCACATAATCATACATGCGGTAGTGTTCGTCCCAAGGGGCGTTAGTCGCGTTTAGATAGAAACCAGCGCCTTGACCCATGTCGTATGCTTCGTCATCAGCAACACCTTCGCCGCGTGGGCTGGTGTCTGGGGCAACAATAGCGATACCTTGTTCTGCTGCAGCCTTGAATGCGCCGGCCTTCTGCATGAAGTTCTCATCAGTACAGGTTAAGCCTGATAGCCAGTACAACACGGGTACTGGATTCTCTTTGCTCGCATTAGGTGGTAAGAAAATGGCAAAGCGCATATTGCAGTTCAGTGAAGCTGAAAAGTGGGTGTACTGCTTGTGCCAACCGCCAGCAACCTTGGCTTGGCTGATATTTTCGATCGTCATTAAATTGTGCTCCATTCGGTTGTTGGGCGGAGAAAATTAGGTTTCGCTTTGCTTGCGTCTCTTTGTTAAAAGGCGTCGGGTTGTCGGCTCTTAATAAAGAGATTTCACCACTTCCCGGGCGAAAAGTGGTGAAGGCAATGTGTTGGCCCTCAAGTGAGAGCCAAGCTAGGTATTATCTATCCATGTGTAGAACAGTACGGATAGATTCACCTTTGTGCATTAGGTCGAATGCGTCGTTTACTTCATCAAGGCTCATTGTGTGAGTGATGAACTCTTGAAGACCAAACTCACCCGCCATGTAACGGTTTACGATTTCTGGAAGCTCAGAGCGACCTTTAACGCCACCGAAAGCAGAACCGCGCCATACACGACCTGTTACTAGTTGGAATGGACGAGTTGAGATCTCTTGACCTGCACCCGCAACACCGATGATTACCGATTCACCCCAACCTTTGTGACAACACTCAAGCGCTTGACGCATCACGTTTACGTTACCGATACACTCGAATGAATACTCAACACCACCGTCTGTCATCTCAACGATAACGTCTTGGATTGGCTTGTCGAAGTTCATTGGGTTGATGCAATCAGTCGCGCCAAGCTGTTTTGCTAGCTCGAATTTGCTCTCGTTGATATCAACACCGATGATGCGGTTAGCACCAGCCATGCGAGCACCAATGATTGCAGAAAGACCGATACCACCTAGGCCGAATACAGCAACGTTGTCGCCTTTTTCAACTTTCGCCGTGTTCAGTACCGCACCCATACCTGTGGTTACACCACAACCTAGAAGACAAACTTCTTCAAGAGGCGCTTCTTTGTTTACTTTCGCCAGTGAGATTTCTGGAAGTACCGTGTACTCAGAGAAAGTAGAACAACCCATGTAGTGGTAAATTGTCTCACCGTTGATAGAGAAACGGCTTGTGCCGTCTGGCATTAGGCCTTTACCTTGAGTCTCACGTACTGCCTGACATAGGTTAGTTTTACCAGACTTACAGAACTTACACTCACCACACTCTGCTGTGTAAAGTGGGATAACGTGGTCGCCTACTTCAACACTTGTTACACCTTCGCCAACCATTTCAACGATACCGCCACCTTCGTGACCAAGAATAGAAGGGAAGATACCTTCTGGATCGTCACCCGAAAGAGTGAATGCATCAGTGTGACAAACACCAGTAGCAACGATACGAACAAGTACTTCGCCAGCCTTTGGCAGTTCAACATCAACAGTTTCACGTTTTAGAGGCTCGCCCGCTTTCCAAGCGACCATAGCTTTAGATTGGATATGAGTTTGACCAGGTTTGATTTCAATAGACATTGGATGCTTCCTATTAGTGTCATTACAGCGGACTTTTAATTCTCAATATGCTCAACGTATTAAGCGTAGTTGAGCATGTTTGTTTCCGCTCTCTCGTTTTGTTGGGGCCAGTATAAGTGTGAGCTGTAACTTTGATAATCCCACTAAAATGAAAATGATTATTACAAATAAGTAATAATGTGGAATGCTGAAAACATCAATTGCCTAAAATTGAATGACTTACAGAATGAGGAAATAACACTTCCTAGATGCAAATGGGAGGCTGAATGATAGGTTTGGATGATGGCTATCGGCTTGCTCTAGGTTGTTCTATATATGAAATTGGAATGGCAGTGTTAGTAGTATTTATTGTGATTATTGGTTGTAAGCTTTTGAATTTTAAGGCTTGAACAAGTCTCACAGAAGTTTGAACTGTTCAATTTTCTGTAAGATATCAGAAACATTAGTGTCATTTTTTATCCTTACCCTCCTCGCCGATTTCAATTTAAACCTTTCGGACGAGAATAATGAGAAAAAGTACTTTAACCGTACTCGCAGGGGCTATTGCTGCCACCTTAGCTGGTTGTAATTCTAACTCCCCAAGCAGTGATGAAAGTGGCGATCTTAAGAAGCCAGTGCAAGTGGCGTTTATGCCTGACATTCACTTTCATGATGTGTATGGCAACTTCAAAGATGGTTCATTTGCTGGGCTTTATAATCCAGAAAGTCGTCAGAACGCGACCATAAGAACGATGAAGTCGCAGATGAATTCCACTCGCTTATTTAATGAAAACTACTTTGCAATGATAGCGGCACTGGACGATGTAGTTGAGCGCGGAGTGAAATACGTTGCGCTACCGGGTGATTTCAGTGATGACGGCCAGCCAGTACATATGCGCGGATTAGTGAGTATTTTCGACCACTACCGAGAAACTTACGGCCTTGAGTTTTTTGCAGCGCCGGGCAACCACGATCCTGTTCGCCCATTTACAATTCCTGCAGGTAAATCTGACTACCTAGGCGAGGGTGGTAAAGAACAACGAATCTTTAGCCGCGGCAAAGAAGAGTGTGTTGGATACGACGATGAGTGGACGACCATTCCCGGTGAAGGCGATAACTTACCTACCATATGTACTGAAGAAGTACGTGAGTGGGGTTACAAAGAGATCATGAGCATTCTTGGTACTCATGGCTTCTACCCACAAGAAGATTACTTGTACTTCGAAACGCCCTACAGCAGCGATGAAGCAAGAGTCAACTATTCATTCGATCTAGCGAAACAAGAAGCCGATTACGACAAGCGTATGTATGAGATCTGTTACGAGGGCACAGGAGGCGAATACAAAGAGAGTGGCTACTCAAGCTGTTCTATGGTTCCCGATACGAGTTACTTAGTGGAGCCTGTCGAAGGACTCTGGTTACTTGCAATCGATGCGAACGTTTATCGTCCAAAATCCGGTTCGTCGGATGACTCTTCAGATGGCAACACGTTTGATGGCTCAAGTAGCGCTGGTTACAACATGATGCTGACTCACAAAGAGCAAGTGATCGACTGGATCACCGATGTGGTTAAAGCCGCGAATGAGCAGAACAAAACCTTAGTCTCTTTCTCTCACTTCCCAATGACGGACTTCTACAATGGAGCGTCGGAAGAGATTGAAGACCTGTTTGGTGAGGGCAGCCATCAGTTAGCTCGTGAACCAGACGACGACACAAGCCGCGCATTGGCTGCAACAGGTCTCAGCATCCACGTTGGTGGTCACATGCATTTCAATGACACAGGCAAGAAGAGCTATGAGATTGATGGCGTTAAACACACGCTTTTCAACATCCAAGCGCCATCTCTCGCGGGCTATATCCCAGCGTATAAGCTGTTAGAGATTCGTCCAGACAATCAGATCGAAGTAGAAACCATCATTATCGATCAAGTTAAGCGTTACAACGAACTCTTCAGCCACTATGCCGAAGAACATGAGTACTTAACTCAGGCAGCGGGTAATGATCCTGAAGCCATTGCTAAAATTTGGAACAAGGACATCCTCAATGCAGAAAGCTATTACGAGCTGACTGATTGGCACATTCGTGAGCTGACTCGTCTGCGATTCCTGCCGGACGACTGGCCAATTGAAATGCGTACCATGATCATGGAGATGGATGGCGAGCAGATGATGATTATGTCTCAGCTAGATACGCAGTTCACGGTTTGTCAGCTAGCTGATGAAATGAACTACCCAGTTGAAGGTTGTGTATCGAATGGTGTTGATGATTACGAGCAGTTCCAGAAAGACTGGCAAGCGGCCAAGGTTGAAGCGGAGCTGCTAGCCGAAGCTGAAGGTTTAGAGCTCGCCGACTTTGCTAACTGGCAGGGTGAGACACTGGCTACCGACTTTTACCGCTTGCGTAATGCCGACGAACTGGCTTTTCGTGATATCGGTGAAACTCAATTGCGTCAGTACGAACTGTTGAGCCGCGAACTGGCAGAGTTTGCAGGCACTGTCGATTCAGAGCTAGGCGATCTTGGTCAATACACGGTGGGTGAAGTGTTCCGCTCTCGCTTTGGTAGCTTGTTCGTGATTCTTGAAAAATTCGCGACTGGTCAAGCGAGTGATCACTTCCTGATTGATACCGAGCAGCAAACTCTGATTGATCTGAAAGGTGAAGTGAAGCGCGAGATTCTAAAAGACTCTACGTCAGTGAACTAAGCCTGATTAGACTACCCGCAAGTGGGTAGTCTTATAGTTAAAATAGAAAACCCGAAAGAGCCCATTAGCCATGAGTTAGTGGGCTTTTTTTATATTGTGCGATTATGAATTTTGAAGACTTATTCAATAGGCTTTATCGTTAAGTTATTTTAGGGTACGTCATAATAAATGCTTACTGAAAATCGCATGAATTGGAAATAAAACTACAATATCCTGAGCGCCGTATTTTATGTTGTGGACTCCAAT
This sequence comes from Vibrio sp. D404a, assembly GCF_030248535.1. Classification (GTDB taxonomy): domain Bacteria; phylum Pseudomonadota; class Gammaproteobacteria; order Enterobacterales; family Vibrionaceae; genus Vibrio. The sequence continues at coordinate 138,977 of NZ_JAHGAJ010000025.1, forward strand.
ATGCTTTTATCTCTCCCTGCACCAGTGATGCTGTCACTTGCCATCGTGCTTGAAGTTGTCGCAACTTCTCTATTGCCTAAAACGCAGCAATTTACCTCTTTACCTGCCACTGCCGCGGTATTGGTTGGCTACGGCTGTGCTTTCTATTTATTGTCTCTCACAGTACAAACTATGTCACTTGGCGTCGCATACGCAATTTGGTGTGGTGCGGGCATCGTACTCGTCGCAGCTCTATCTTGGCTTGTCTACGGTCAAAAGCTCGATATCTACGCAGTCATCGGTATCGCCTTGATTCTGGCTGGCGTGGTGATTATCAACCTGTTTTCTAGCTCGGTGAGTCATTAGGGGAGCGAACTCGTGTTTGCTGTAGGCGACTCATTACTTACTAAATTGGAAACTTCGACAAAATAGTAATAACACCATCTGGTTTTAGGTTGTTATTCTTATTTTTATATTAAAATTGGATTAAATCACTGGTTGTGAGGTTAAGGTAGGCGATATCAACCAATGTTATGCCTCGGGGTTGTATTAATACCCTAATGTTCGTTAGAGTGTCGACACACCAAGGCCAATCTACTCCTTGGTGTTTTTTGTCTATAAGGATCTCTCATGTCAGCAACTGCGCAATCACAATTTGCTTTGAAACGCCTATCTGGTGTTGCTGCTGCGATCCTCCTGCTCTCTCTGAAACTGATTCAGAGCTGACAGGCTATATCTAAATTTTCTGTCGGCTTGAGAAGAAGCTGACGGGAACACCACATACTCCTTCCATTCCTTCAGTTTCTTCCAAGCGAAACATAAGAGGAATAACAATGTTAAGCGCACGCAATATCGCCGCTTTGGGCTTCATGACTTTCGCCATGTACTTAGGCGCGGGTAACCTGATCTTCCCTCCATTTTTGGGTTACCAAGCAGGTGAAAACTTTCTTAGCGGGATGTCAGGCTTCCTCTTAACGGGCGTTGGTTTGCCTGCAATGGCACTAGTGATGGTGGCTATCGTAAACGGTTCCGACAAATTAACTGCTGCCCTGCCTAAACCTTTGGCGACCAGTTTTTGGGTGATGGTGTTTATTGTGATAGGTCCTGCGTTCGTAATTCCACGTGCGATTACCGTCGCTTACCAATTCAGCTTTGCGCCAATGTTTGGTGATGCAGCTTTGGTGCCTTTCACTATTACTTTCTGTGCTATCACCATTCTATTCGCCCTTTATCCGGGTAAGTTGATCGACAACCTAGGCAAGATCTTAACCCCTGCATTAATGGCTATCTTAATAATCATGTCTGTTACTGCTTTGGTTTCTCCTGCTGGCGAGCTAACCACTGCAACGGGGCCATACGTCTCTGGCGCATTTGCTGAAGGCTTGACCCAAGGCTACATGACCATGGATGCGCTAGGTTCTATCGGTTTTGGTTGGATCATCTTCCGAGCAATTCGCAGTATGGGTGTGGATTGCCCGAAAGCGACCGCTAAATATACGCTAATAGCTGCTTTGATGTACGCCGTTGCCATGGCGTTTGTCTACATCTCATTGGCTTACATTGGCTCAACAAGCTCATACTTGGGTTCTGAATTCAGTAATGGTGGCGACATCTTAACGGCATTCACCTTCAGCCACTTTGGTGCATTTGGTTCTCTATTACTAGGTGCGGTGATGGTATTGGCGTGTTTGACTACAGCTATCGGCGTAACGACAGCAGGCAGTGAGTTCTATGACAGCACTTTCAGTAAGGTGAACTACAAAGGCTGTGTTATCTCAACCATGGTATTGGCAGGTTTGATTGCCAACGTAGGTTTGGAACAACTATTGGCTATCACATTGCCAGCTGTTGTGGCACTTCATCCAGTAGCGATTGCGCTGATGATCATGGCACCAGTACGCAACAAGATGTCCCAAACCATGGTGGTCGCGACGGCGTTCACTGCTCTAGCGTTTGGTTTTGTTGATGCGCTGTACATCCTAGGTTACATGCCAGAAGTAGCAAACCAATGGTTAGAAAGCAATATGCCGCTGTACCACTATTTTGCTAGTTGGATTGTTCCAACGATTGCCATGGTTATTTTAAGTATCTTTGTAAAGAAGCAGACTGATATCCGAGCAACATTTGGTACGAGCTAGCTCAAACTCTTTATCGTTGACGTCTCACAAACCTGTGAGTGTAGTGGCTGAATAAAATTGGCCACTAAATTATAGAGTCTGCAGCACCTCGGCTAATCGTCTAAACACTAATTTAGTAAAGCGGCAGACTCGCTTTTGTCCATATGACTTTGGCTAACCTCCGTCAAACCTCAATACCGCCACAAACGCATCCAAGTACTCTTCAATCGCGAAGTCTGCCGAAACGGGCGGCAGTTCCACGGTTATACACGGCAGGTTTCTTTCTTCGCACCATGTGCCGAATGACCCCGGAGTTTCATAATCGACATCTTCGACGACTGGTAGGTTGAACTGTTTGCCTAGCCAAGAGGCGAGTTCCGATTGGGCCGGGTCGTCAATGAGTGCGAGTGGTTCGTGGAAAGAGATCACGAACTTAGGCTTACGTTTTTCGATAAGGTTTATCAGCGATTGTACTTCTGGTTCGAGCTGGTCTGGCTGCCCGGTGCTGACTTTTACATCTCTAATTGGAGTGTTTGAGCTCCAGCGATATACAGTGCCATCTTCTTTCCAGTTTTTAGTTGGGAAGGCTCGGTTTAAGTCTACTTGATTGGCGTTAGCGCGAGTGCCCAATTGGTTGCCGTCTGGGTTCATCGACAAGATCACATCGTGCCTTAGGTTGGCAGCTGGCAAGCTTCTCAACGCGCACGATAAGCCTGCGATGGATGCAGTTTCATCGCCGTGGGTGCCGGCTAAAATTAGCCCGCGATCGTCGCTTTCGATTTGCGCAGGGAAATAGAGCAAAGGAGCCCCTAATACAGAACTTCCATACGTCAGCGGCTTTATTGAAAACGCAGCTCTTTCCGTTCTTGGAATTAAACTCACCTTAATCTCCCGATTGATCAAGTACTATCAAGTATTAACTATTAGATAAATACAACTGTCAAAACTCGTCAACTGTCGCATGGTTAATTTTATTACTCTGCTTCAAAGATAGGCTAGGAGAGCAAAAACATATGGATTTTAAAAAACAGTCAACGGCTTTACTCATCTCATCTTTATTGACCCCTTTTATCTCAGTAACAGCCGCCGCAGATACTCTGCCTGCAGGAACCACTCTGGCTAAGGAACAACATTTAGTACGCGCTAATGATGCCGAAGCAGCGACGCTCGACCCTGCTAAAGCCGAAGGCTTACCGGAAATGCACATCTTACGAGACTTGTTTGAAGGTTTAGTGATTCAAGACCGCGATGGCAATATTACTCCGGGCGTTGCTGAGTCTTGGGAAACCGAGGACAACAAAACCTTTGTGTTCCATCTGCGTAAAGACGCCAAGTGGTCGAATGGCGACCCGGTAACAGCCGATGACTTCGTGTATGCGTTAAGACGTGCTGTCGATCCTAAAACTGCATCACCGAATGTGTGGTATTTAAAACTCACCAAAATCAACAGTATTGCTGATGTAGCGGAAGGTAAAAAGCCGTTAGATGCATTGGGTGTGACCGCTATTGATAAGCACACGCTTCGCTTCGAACTCGATAGTAAAGTCCCTTACTTTGTGGCGATGACAGGTCACACTTCGATGATGCCCGTTCACAAGGCCAACCTAGAAAGCAGTGAAAAACCTTGGAGCGATCCAAAGCAGTTTGTCGGCAATGGTGCTTTCCTTCTGGATGAATGGGTGGTCAATGAGCGTGTGGAGCTAAAGAAGAATCCAAATTATTGGGATAGTGATGATACGCACTTAAATCAGGTCACATACATTCCATTTGAAAACCAGAATGCATCGATTAATCGCTATGCGGTAGGTGAGGTCGACATCACTTCCGATGTACCAACGCATATGGCACAAAAACTACAGAAAGAGTATCAGCAAGCTTATACCGCAGTTCCTTTGCTGTGTACTTATTACTATGCGTTTAACACCACGCGTGCCCCGTTTGATGACGTGCGAGTTCGCCAAGCTGTCTCCTATTCGATCATGCGTGATGTTGTCACAAATGGTGTCACACAAGTGGGCAACTTGCCTGCCTATACCTTTGCTCATGAGTACACCGCAGGCTTTGAGGCGACCCAACCTGAGTACAGCAGCTGGACTCAAGATCAGCGTGATGAGAAAGCGCAACAACTGCTGAAAGAGGCGGGATACGATGCGTCTAACCCATTGGATTTCAAACTGCTTTACAATACCAGTGAGTCCAACAAGTCGATTGCAGTGGCGATTGCATCAATGTTGAAAAACAACTTGGGTGCCAAGGTCGAGTTGGAAAACCAAGAGTGGAAATCTTACTTGGTGTCTCGCAGGCAGGGTGACTTCGATGTAATGCGCGCTTCTTGGTGTGGTGACTATAACGAAGCGTCTACGTTCCTAAGTCTGCTGCGCTCTGGTTCTTCAGGTAACTTTGCGCGCTACAGCAGTGACATCTACGATAAAGCGATGGAGAGTGCGCTATCGGCAACTACCGAACAAGAGCGTCAAACTTTTTATGACCAAGCAGAACAGGCGCTAGCGGTCGATATGCCAATTGCTCCAATCTACTACTACATGCAAGCGCGATTGGTTCGACCAACCGTGGGTGGCTTTGCCAAGAATAATGTAGAAGGACGCATTTACTCGAAAGATCTCTACATTAAGCAGTAAGTTCGTGTCCGTTTAAACATTGGCACGAATGTATGACATTTAGAAAAGGGACGTTGATCATAATTTTCTGATCAACGTCCCTTTGTCATTAATCTGTAACGCGAACTGCAAAAAACTGAAACCTGATTGAAGTAATTTTCACTTTTATTTCAATTAGGTGAAGCCATGTTACCCCCTCTACGCGCCCTTGTAGCATTCGAAGCAGTTGCCCGCCTTGGCTCAATTGGTGCGGCGGCGCGCGAGCTGTGTGTTACCCAAGCGGCGGTAAGCCAACAGCTCAAAAGCTTAGAGACTTTTTTTGATACCACACTGTTTGAACGCAGCTCAAAGGGCGTACGTTTAACCTCGGCTGCGCAGCAGTACCAACCGATTGTTTCGGGCTCACTTGCTCACCTCAAGCTACAAACGCAAATCCTATTTGGTGAGAAAGAGACCGACGTGTTGAGCTTGCGCGTCAATCACACCTTTTGTCATAACTGGCTATTGCCACGGCTCGCTTCTTTTTATCAAAAATATCCTTTTATTCGCTTGGACATTCAGCTGGTGGATTGGCCGTCGACTACGCCTTGTCAGAATGTCGATATCGAACTGACCAACGGCAAAGTAGAGAGTGAAGACACCCATTTTGAACGACTTTTCCAAGAGCATTGGCAACTGGTTTGTAGCCCAGAGTTTAAAGAGCGCTACCAAGAACAGCTCGATGCTCGTGACTTTGCTTCATTGCCAACAGTGCAAGTGAAAGGCTACCGCGAGAACTGGTTGCAATGGCTGAGCCATAACCAGTTTGAGATGTCACTGCCGCAAGTTCAGCTAGAAATTAGTAACTCACTGCATGCGTTAGAGGCGGTTAAGCAAGGTGTTGGTGTATTGCTAGTAAGGTCACTGGCGGTTACTGAACTGCTTAAGAAAGGGGAGGTAGTGCTCGCCAGTGACGCCTTTATGCCTGCTGAATCTGCCCACTACCTGATTACTAAACATAGTCGAAGTGCCAAGGTGAATTTCTTCTGTGATTGGCTCTATCACCAAATTGAAAGTGCAGAGCCTGAGTAAAGGTTTTCTTATGAGTGGCCATAAAAAAAATGAGGGGCGCTCTTACTAACCTGTCATATAAAACGCTTAGCTTAAGCACATACAAACAAGGATGAGGTCACCATGAGTGCTTTCTCACAACACATGACAAATCGACTGAAAGTGCTGCTGTTTACCGCGCCACTGTTAGTTCCACTGTTTACTTTTTGGTTAGTGCCGTTTGGCTACTCCATTTATATCAGCTTCACCGATTGGGATTATATTTCGCCAGACTACGACTTTGTCGGACTCGAAAATTACCAATACATGGTGGAAGACTTTGAGTTTCTGCAAGCGGCGATGAACACCTTCTGGTTCTCACTTGGTGTCGTCGTGCCAACCATTTTATTAGGCCTTCTGTTTGCAATGTTGCTGCACAAAAACTTCAAAGGCAGCCAGTTTTATCGCGCGGTGATCTTCTCCCCTTGGATCACGCCAACGGTCGCGGTGTCGATTGTTTGGTCTTGGGTATTTGAGACTAAATCAGGTCTAGCGAACCATCTATTACAGTCGATGGGCTTTAACGCGATCCCTTGGTTAGAGAGCGGAAATACTGCGCTAGTTGCGGTGATTATTGTAACAGTGTGGCAGGCGATTGGCTGGACGATGCTGTTCTACATTAGCGCGCTCAACAAGATCCCTGAGTCACTGTATGAGGCGTCTTTGATTGATGGTTGTAGCAGCCTAACGCGCTTTTTAAAAATCACCTTACCGCTTATCTCGCCAACCACGTTCTTTTTGGTAGTCGTCAACATTATCACGGCGATGCAGGCGTTCGATCAGTTTCAAATCCTAACCCAAGGCGGGCCGGGCGGCGAAACACGCACCTTGCTTTACCTCTTCTATCAGCAAGCCTTTGAGCGCTATGAGATGGGACCAGCTGCTGCGACTTCCTTGGTGATCTTCCTCATCACAGGCCTGCTCGCACTGCTTAATACCTATATGGGCAAACGCTGGGTGTATTACTAAACCGGATTTGAAAAGGACAACATCATGACCACGCAAACATTAGATGCGAATCCGGTGATTCGCACAACCAGACCACTAAAAGGCAGCAGTGCGAGAGCGCAGCGCTCTTCAGTGGCGGTGAAAACAGAAAAACAACAATCGAGCACAGCATCTGCCACTCGAGTTAATGCGCAGTCTCTGGCTGCATTGAGTAAGCATCTGTTTTTGATGGTGTGCGGCACCATCATGGTATTCCCATTCTTGTGGATGCTATCAGGCTCGCTGAAAAGCAATGATGAGATCTTCGCGAACCCATTAGATCTTATCCCTTCGCAGTTCCGTTGGGAGACATTCATTGAGACGTTCCAGAGTGCCCCTTTTGGTTTGTATATCTTCAATAGCTTCAGTGTGGCTCTGTTCACCACGCTATTGGTGATCGTCAACTCGGCTATGTTTGCTTATGCACTGACTCAGCTGAAGTTTCGCTCTAAAACCTTGCTCTATTTTGTGGTGATGGGGTGTTACATGTTACCGGGAGCTGTGACCTACATTCCTTCTTACATCACGTTGGCCAAGCTAGGGCTTTTGGATTCTCACATGGGTTTGATTGCGTCTAACGCAGCCTCGGTATTTGGTGTGTTCTACCTGCGCCAAGTGTTTATCAAGGTACATCCATCCTTGGTTGAAGCGGCGCGTATTGATGGCGCAGGCGAGCTAAAAATTCTTTGGGCGATAGTGCTACCGCAGTGCCGAGCGGCAGTAGCAACACTATTTCTTATCACCTTCATCACTAACTACAACAGTTACATGTGGCCGAGTCTGGTTATCACCACTCAGGAATTGAACCTGATTGCGACTGGGATTCGTCACTACTTTATCGCTGAAGGCAACTACGGTTTGAACTGGTCGCAGATCATGGCGGCGAGCACCATTGCTGTAATGCCTTTGTTGATTCTATTCGTCATCTGTCAAAAGACGATTCTTTCAGGTATCGCCGATAACGGCGTAAAAGAGTAAACGGAAATGAAACTAAAAACTCTCGCACTAGTGTGTGCTGGCGCAGCAAGCGCTTCTATGTTCTCTAGCAGTGTTCTTGCAGCAACAGAGGTTAACTTCTGGTATTCCGGTGGTACTAAGCCTCAACAAATGATGACTAAGCTTATTGAAGAGTTCAATGCGAGCCAAGATGAGTACGTTGTTAAGCCAGCTCTACAGGGTAACTACACGGAAACCTACCAAAAGCTGCAAGCAGGTTTGGCGTCTCGAACGGCTCCTGAATTGGTTCTTCTTGATTCAGGCCGTGCAGAAGCGATGCACGGACGTGGATTGAGCCGTGACCTAACGCCATTCATGGATGAAGAGTTTAACTTCTCTGATTTCATTGGTGCGTTTAAAGATCAAGTGACAGCAGACGATGGCACCGTGATTGGTTTGCCGGCTTACGGTACCACTCAGGTGTTCTACTACAACAAGCAAGTGCTGGCTGAGCATGGCTTTACCGAGCAAGACCTAGCGACTTGGCAAGGTGTAGCAAAGGTTGCTGAGAAAGTGACGCAGCGTGACGACAAAGGCAACACCACCTTCTATGGTTGGGAGCCGATGTGGGGTCAAGACAACATGATCGATGCGGCATTCTCTAATGGCGCCAAGATCATCAGTGATGACGGTAAGAAAGTGCTGATCGACGCTCCAGAGTGGGTTGAGGTATGGGACAGCTTCCGTCAATGGATTCATGACGACCAAATCATGCGTATTCACTACGGCGGTCAAGGCTGGGAGTACTGGTACAAGACTATCGATGACGTGATGAAAGACAATGCGCTTGGCTACACTGGCTCATCGGGTGACCAAGGTGACTTGGACTTCACTAAGCTTGCAGCGACCACTCAACCGGGTTGGGGCAACCACCCATCAGCGCCACAAGCGGGTGCGCTAGTTTACGTGATGCCAAAAGGCACAGACGACAAAGCAGCGAAGGGTGCATTTGAGTTTGTTGAGTTCTACACCAATGCGAAGAACACAGCAGCTTGGTCAATGTTCACAGGCTACATCCCAGTACGTAACAGCGTATCTGAGGTGCCAGAGTATCAAGCATTCACTCAAGACAACCCACAAGCTCTGATTCCTTTGAAGCAGGCGAACACGGCAACTAAAGACTTCCTTGACCCAACCAACGGCAAAATCATGGATGCTCTGAAAGTAGCGGCGGATCAAATCCAAATTCAGAACGTGCCAGCAGAAAAAGCGCTAAAACAGGCGGCGAAAAAGGCGCAACGTGCTTTGGATAGAGCGAATCGCTCATAACTTCGGGATCAAGACATCCCGTATCTAAAACAGTAGCCCATCAATGTGGTGGGCTATCATCTCATCGCTCTTTGTGATGTTTAATGTAGAGCAACTTGGTGAAAGCAATGAACCAATTTCAAGGTGAACTCTCTTTTGGCAGAGTGCGAATTCCCTTTCATGTCCCTGCGGACGTTGATGCCGTCAAGATTACCGGAACGACGGTAACCAAAGGCTTCTTGTACGCTGCCGCTTACGATGCCAATCAAAACTTTCGTGGCAAGGTACTGTTTGAAAAAGCGCATAAGTCGCTAGTGATTCAGCCACAAGCATCGGGCTTAGGCGCGATCGATGGGCCATTGGCTGCGGGTGAGTGGTTTGTTGAGCTGTACAACCTCGAAGGTGAGTTTCGTCGTGAACGCGCGATGCAATATCAGGTCGATATCGCCTTTCCTGAATCATCGAACGGTGAAGAACTGGATCTTCAATCGGTGGTGACTGCATCGCACCAGATCGAATTTGATTACAGCCAGATGCTGAGTGCAGAGTCGCGTTGGTATCGTGGTGATCTTCATGCCCACACTCAGCTTTCCGATGGACACAACACGCTAAGTGCCGCAAAAGAGATTGTTGAGTCGCAAGGCTTAGATTTTTTCTTCATAACCGAACACAACATATGTCAGCCGAAACTGCCGCTTTCAAAGCAGTGCCTGTTTCTCCCTGCATTAGAAGTCACAACCGATCTTGGGCATTTCAATGTTCATGGTCCAAGTCATTCTTTGGATCTAACAGAGGTTGAACATACGAGTCGAGCCACTATGGAAGCGGGGCTACAACTTGCTAAAAGTGGACACAGTTCCCTTGGCATTAATCACCCGATGATGAAGCCGTGGCATTGGCACTACGATGAAGTACTGCTGAACCAAGTCTCGACCTTTGAAGTGTGTTGTGACCCAACTTGGTCAACGTCTCCAAAAGCGACTGAAGATGCCTTAATGGTACTTAATGAGATGTGGAACTGCGGCCAGCGCATTACCGCGATTGGTGGCAGCGATTCACACCTAGAGCCTCATGAGCGCAACCCAAAAGCGACCGAGCCTTCCATTTACGGTGATCCTTCAACTTTCGTGTATAGCCATGGCTTGAGTGGAGAAGGGATCTTGGCCGGTTTGCGTAATGGACAAGTGTACCTAGAGCGCCGTTGCGGTCTGAAATTCGATATCAACCTTGGCGATCTGCTGCCAGGTGAAGACAGCAAAGGCCAAGCACTGACCTATCGATTATCCGTTCGCGACACGGAATATGACTATTACGCAGAGTGCGTGGTCGATGGCAAAGTGATCGAAAGAATCTATCTTACGGATGAAAAGCAAAGTCTTTCCGTTGAAGCAGGTTATCACTGGTGTCGTATCGATATTCGACGCGGTTCATCTTCTCAATACGGCTCAGCATCGCCAAATAAAGGCGAGTTTGAGGGCTGCATTAACGCTGTCTTTGATGGCACACAACTACAATTTAACCAACCTCTTGTCGACACTTGGGGTGAACTTATGGAGCGAGTAAATAGTGATGAAGTTTAAAGCACTATTGTTTGATAAAGACGGCACCCTATTGGAATTCCACAAGATGTGGCTCAACGTTTCTCGTGGTGCAAGTGAGCAAGTAAAAGCCTTCAGTGATAACCACCAAGGTAATCAAACTGTCACGGTTACTGAGTTACTCTTGGCTATCGGAGTTGAGGGCGATGTGGTTGATAACTATGGACTATTGGCTTCTAACCCAGTTGAAGATACCGCGATTGCATGGTTCAAAATGCTAGAGCCTTCGATATCTCTGACTGAGTTCACTCAAGTCACCAAGGCGGCTTTCAACAATCAAGTGGAAGAGAATCCAGAGTGGGTTGAAGCACTGCCGGGGGTAACGGAAAAGCTGACGTCGCTTAAGCAGCAAGGCATGTATTTGGGCGTAGCGACGGCTGACACCAAAGACTCGACGGTTTACACATTGGAGCAATCGGGCTTGAGCGAACTGTTTGATTACGTCGGCTATTCTGACGGCGATATTGAACCTAAGCCAGCACCTGCATTGTTGAATGCGTTCTGCGAGCAGTGTGGTATCGAGCCACATGAAGTGATCATGTTTGGTGACACGGTATCGGACATGGAATTTGGTCGAAATGCTGGGGCTAAGAACGTGGGTGTACTCACTGGCACGGCAAATCACGCCGAACTAGAGCCAATGGCTGACTTGGTGATTCATTCGGTTGCCAACTTCGACCCTCAAGAATTTAACGAATTGATTTAAGGACTGGTTATGGCTGAAGTAACCTTGAGAGGCGTTGAGAAGACTTACCCAAACGGCTTTAAAGCGGTACATGGTGTCGACCTCAATATTCAAGAAGGCGAGTTTATGGTGTTTGTTGGGCCGTCTGGCTGTGCCAAATCCACCACACTTCGCATGATCGCTGGGCTAGAAGATATCTCAGAGGGCGATGTATACATCGGAGATAAACGTGTTAACGATCTACCACCTAAAGATCGCGGCATCTCAATGGTGTTTCAAAACTACGCGCTGTATCCGCATATGTCGGTCTACGACAACATGGCCTTTGGATTAAAACAGCAAAAACTGCCAAAGCATGAGATCGACGAGCGTATTTCAGAGGCAGCGAAAACGTTAGATATCGAACACCTATTGAATAACAAACCGGGTGAGATGTCGGGTGGTCAGCGTCAACGTGTAGCGCTAGGTCGTGCTATGGTGCGCAAACCAGACGTGTTCTTGTTCGACGAGCCTCTCTCTAACTTGGATGCCAAGCTGCGTGTTTCGACGCGAGTGAGTATTGCTCAGCTGCACGATAACCTAAAGCAGGAAGGTCAAAACGCTACCATGATCTACGTGACGCACGATCAGGTTGAAGCGATGACCTTGGGCGACCGCATCTGCGTTCTTAATCAAGGTGAGATCATGCAGGTCGATACGCCAATGAATCTTTATCATCATCCTGCAAACAAGTTTGTGGCGGGTTTCATTGGCTCGCCAGCGATGAACATCATCAAAGCTCGTATTGATGAAATTGATGGCGTGATGAATGTATTGTCAGAGAGCGGGGTTCGTTGGGAACTGCCTCAAGATAAGCAAGCCATTGCTCGTGCAAAACAGGGCGAGTGGGTTTGGTTCGGCGTTCGTCCTGAACACATCAGCCTTGCGAATCATGATGCACCACTGTCTGAGGTCAATACTCAAAATCATCGTCTAGGTGTGGTGGAGTCTATGGGTAACGAGCTGTATCTCTACTTCCAACTCGGTCACGATAAAATGGTGGCACGCGTGCCTTTTGATGCTGACCGCACAGCAGAAAGTGGACAAGAGACAATGCTTCATTTCAATACCTCACAGTGTCACCTGTTTGACCTAGAGACAGAAGAAGCACTGATTGAATAACTTGAAGTGTCGAGTATTCGAAATAAAGAAATCCCCGCTCATATGAGTGGGGATTTTTTTAGGGGGAGTATCAACAGGAGTTTGGGTTTGTGCTCGAGGCTTTTTTGTTGGAGATAGCTAAACACTCTTGAGGGTTAGAACCATTTAATGGCTCGGAATCGCAATCCTTTTTTCTAGCCAACGAACCGCTTGCGATACCCCCAAAATAAGAACAAGGTATTCCAAAACCAGAAACGTATAGATCTCTAAAGGTAAATATTCGTTCACCACCAGCTCATTTGCTCGCCTTGTTAAATCACTCAAACCAATCACACTCACTAGCGAGCTCATCTTGAGGATATAAACAAACTGATTGCCCAAGGGCGGCAGTATCTGACGGAATGCCTGCGGTAAGATAACCAATCGCATTTTTTGCCAATAGTTTAATCCCAAGGATTCGGCCGCTTCGTGTTGGCCACGATTAATCGCTTGAATCCCCCCACGGAACACTTCTGCCATAAAGGCGCTCTCGGCAATGGTCAATGCGATTACCCCTGCCCAGAAGTGGTTCAAAGAAACATCGAGTAATGTCGGCATTCCGTAATACACCCACAATAACAATACCAATACAGGGATAGAACGCATCACCTCTACGTAAAGTCGATTAACCCCCCTGAGTATTGGAGAGCTGGAAAGCGCTGGAAAGGCGACCAATAGACCCAAAGCCATCGCAAAAAACATACTCAACAACGAAACTTGAATAGTCTCGCTAAAACCAGCTACCAAAAACTGAATGTTAGTTCGCCCATGCTCCGTTGACGGGTCGAGTACATACCATCCCCATTGGTAGTCTGAACATCCTGTCAGAAACAGCAGAGAAACTAGCGATAAGTGACGATAGTTCACATTTACTCCCAAAAACTCCATTTGTTATTGCTATGTTAACAACCAAATCTGTTTAATGGTTAATAATTAAGAAGAATATCTACATTCATCACTTAGAAATCAGCATTCTTTGAAGGAATAAAAAATGAAGAAAAGCTTAATTGCATTAGGAATGTGCTTACTTGCTTTTACACAAATTGCACATGCACAAAGTCGTTTGCAGGAGATACTCGATGCCGGAGTTCTTCGCGTTGGTACAACTGGGGATTGGAACCCAATGACAATGAAGGATCCAGCGACCAATAGCTACCGCGGCTTTGATATCGATGTCACGACTGAGTTGGCTAAGGACCTAGGCGTTAAAGTGGAATACGTCGCAACAGACTGGAAAACCTTGGTGAATGGCATCACAGCCAACAAATACGACGTGACTGGCAGCGCATCGCTCAACATGTCTCGAGCAAAAGTCGCTGGGTACAGCCAACCCTATTTCTATCTGGCTTTTGTCCCTGTTGTGCAAAAGAAAGACCTAGAGAAGTTCTCTGATTGGAGTGACTTTAACAAAGCAGAAATCAAAGTTGCCGCTACGCTCGGCACAGTACAAGAAAAAATGGTGAAGGACTTCTTCCCATCGGCACAACACATCGTGATTGAAGCGCCGGCACGTGACTTCCAAGAGCTTTTGGCTCGCCGCGCTGATGTCTCCGTGACTTCAAACGTAGAGGCTGCAACCTTAGTAGAGAAGTTTAAACAACTCGCGATTGTTCCGGTAAAAGAGCCACGCAAACCAACACCAATTGCGATGCTACTACCACAAGATGATCAGGTTTGGATTAATTACATTAACCACTGGGTTGAATTGAAAAAGACGCAAGGTTTCTTCAAGCAAACCGCTGAGAAGTGGGGACTGAAGAGCATGTAACGAGCTCATAGAGAAGAGAAAAATAGAGCCCTTAGGGGGAAGGGCTCTTGAGTTAGGAGCTTGCTTTAATTTGGGTTACGCGACCACTAACGTCGCTGCTTTTTTCATCGCTTCTTTGGTTGAACATTCAATCACGTTAGCATTGGCAAAGCGGTGAGCGTCTTTTACTTGAATATCGTGAGCCAAGATAACCAGTTTCGCGTTTGCGACATCTAGGTCGGTGATGCGGTTTTGAATGCCGTTTTGACCTTGTGTTTCTACCTTGATCTTAAGGCCAGCTGCCGCACCTGCTTTTTCTAGTGCTTTGGCTGCCATGAAGGTGTGTGCAACACCAGAAGGGCAACATGTTACTGCTACGATGTCGTACTCGCCTTCACCAGCTACAGGTGCTGTTTGAGCTTGTACTGGTGTAGCTTCAACCGTTTCTTCTTCGGTTTCAACTGCGACTGGTTTCCAGAAGCCAACGATGACCGCTGTGGTTAGTGAGCCAAGTGAAATACCAACTACGTACATTGGGATGTTGCTTGAAACTGGTGCTGTGATTAGGCCGCCCCATGGTGCGTGAAGTAGGATGTCTGTCATGAAGCCGAACACACAGCCAACAATACCACCGGCAACGATTGAAGGAAGAACGCGCATTGGGTCGTTTGCAGCAAATGGGATAGCACCTTCAGAGATACCGATAGAACCCATGATTGCCGCCGCTTTACCTGCTTCTTGTTCTTGTTTAGAGAACTTGTTTTTGAATAGGAAGGTTGCCAGTGCCATACCTAGAGGTGGTGTACAAATCGCGATGCCTACGCCGCCCATTAGCCATGGTTGTGTATCTACTTGAGTTTGAGCAAATAGGGTTGCCACTTTGTTGATAGGGCCGCCCATATCGAACGCTGTCATACCGCCAAGGATTGTGCCCAGAACCATCTTAGATGCACCCGCCATTGACGCTAGGAACTCGTTCATTGAAGCCATGAACAGTTTGATTGGCTCACCGATGCCCCACATTACGATACCTGCAGAGATTAACGTACCGACAAGTGGATAGATGAAGTATGCACCTAATGCTGTCATATTGGTAGAAAGTGGGATCTTCTTAAGTTGAAGCACCACGCCACCGGCAATAAAGCCAGCCACGATACAACCAAGGAAGCCGCCGCCCATGTCTGCCATGATGCCAGAAGAGATCATCGCTGGTGCCAGTGCTGGTTTGTCTGCAATTGAGTAACCAATAAAGCCGCCAAGAATGATTGGGAAAAGAACAAGGCCTTTGATACCGATGTTAGAGATGTCTGCCAGCAAGCCGTCTGCTGGAACCGCACCTTTACCTGATGCCATGACGGCTAAAGCTAACAAAACACCACCGGCTACAATGAAAGGTAGCATGTGAGATGTACCAAAAAGCAGGTGGCCTTTCATGGTACTAAGGAGTTTTTTATAGTCGCTATTTTTATTATTAGAATTACTACTGGTATTCGTAGTTTGGTTCGCTAGGGTACTCATAATTGTCTACGCCTTATGAATTAATTAAAATATTAAGGATTTGATGTTCATCTTTTGCGTTATGGATATCTTGAATAAATTCATCGCTGAATTTTCCAAATAGTTCTTGTAATACATAAATATGATGGTCAGCACCGTTGTCTGGTGAAGCAATCATAAAAAACACTGTTGGGTTAATGCCGTCTTCATCGCCATACTCAATACCTTCGCGCTTTACACCGACAGCAATCGCAGGCTCTGTTACTGCCTTGCTTTTCGCGTGTGGGTAAGCGATGCCATCCATTGAGGTGATGCTTTGAGATTCACGAATTTCAATGTCTGCCAAAAAGGTTTCTTTACTGCTGATTCGGTTATTCTCAAATAACATGCCTGCCAATTCTTCAAACAGTTCTTTTTTATTATTCGCTTGAAGATTGTTATTAATTAAGTTGACGTTAGTTAGCTGTGTGATCATTTATTAACTCATTCATTATTGAAGTTCTTGAATTAAAATTAATGGATTAACCCGATTCGCGAAATAGCAAATAAAAGCCCTTCACTGCACATTTGTACCAAGCAAAATTAAGTGTGATTTGCATCATTCATCCAGTGTGAGATGGGTCATGTTTGATGGCGTTTTGGATTAGGTTTTCGACATGCTAATAGCCTTCGTCAAAAACAAAAATGCCCCGCAAAAGCAGGGCATGAAGACAGTGTTGTGAGTTGTTGGAAAGCTAGCTGTAAGCGCGCGCTACTCGGCCAATACAGTCCAGTTTGTAGCTCTCTGCGTAAGCAGGAATGAACACCGACTGGCCTTTCTCTATAACGCAGGTTTCGCCGCATTGGTGAGTGAGCACCATGGACTCGTCGAGTGGTAATAGGATCTCGGCACCTTCGGTCGTGATCTGTCGTTGCTGTGAGTTTTGCACGATAGAGAACTTAAAATCTTCGACTGGAATTTCGTATTCCATCACATCACCTTGCTCAATCGGGTTGAGCAGCAATCTATCTGCTGGCTTTTCATTGAATCGAGTACAAGAAACCAGTTCATTCACGTCCATGTACTTAGGCGTTAATCCGGCACGCAGCACATTATCTGAGTTCGCCATGATCTCTAGACCTGTGCCTTTGATGTAAGCGTGAGGCGTTTCGGCATCAAGATACATGGCTTGCCCCGGCTTTAGGGTAATCACATTCAATAACAGCGGAGCGAACAAGCCGACATCACCAGGGTATTGAGCTTCAAGCTCTGAAATCAATTGGAATACACGTTTATCAGAAAGCTTAGCCTTCATCAGTAGCATGGTTAACGCCATGCCTTTTTGCTCACCTTCCAGAGACAACAGGCTTGCGAAGAAGCAGGCTAATCCATTGGGAGTTTGGTCGCCCGCGAGATCGTTAACCATCGAATGCAGCTCTGGAATATCGAGGTAATGGAAGTGCTCAAGGATCTCGCTTATCGACCTAAAACCATTCATCGCCGTGTAGTCGGTTAGGGCGTACACGAGTTCTGGCTTGTGGTTAGGATCCTTGTAGTTACGGTTGCCCGCTGTCATAGGAATGCCTTGTTGCTCTTCTAGTGCATATCCAGACTCGGCTTGTTGTTTGTTTGGGTGTACTTGAACAGAGAGTGCTTTCTCTGCTGCTAACACCTTGAATAGATAAGGCAGTTCACCAAATCGACTCGCCACTTTCTCGCTTAAAAATAGGTTTAGGTTCTTAGAGATCAAGCTCGACAGTGTGGTCTGCTGCCCGTTGTCGTTCACCATTGAACAACCATTCGGGTGAGCCCCCATCCAAATCTCTGCTTGTGGCTCACCAGTTTGGTTATCAATACCAAACAATTTGTTGAACGAAGAAGGGCTACCCCATGCGTAGTTTTGAATCACGTTGGTCATAGGGTAGAAAAAGCGTTGTGCGAACGAATCGTTCGTTAAAGAAAAATCAGACATCGAAATCACCATGAAGGGAAACATGGCTTGAGCTCTATTCATTCCTAGAAGATGAATAGAGGGGCCCAAGCCATTGGAGTTGGAATGGCTTAAGCCGCTGCTGTTGTTAGCTTGGCTTTGCGTAGATTTTTAAGCGCGATACAAGTAACCGCAGTTACGCCCGCACCAGACGCCATACACACCAGTGCTAGCAGTGGGTAGTTCATTGCGCCAAGTAGAGCAACCACAGGACCACCGTGAGCAACGCTGTTGGTGATACCAAAGGAGAATGCCATAACTGCTGCAGTCATCGAGCCAAGCACGTTGGCAGGGATAACCGACATTGGGTCTTGAGCCGCGAAAGGAATTGCACCTTCAGAGATACCCACTAAGCCCATCGCGCCTGCTGCTTTACCCGCTTCAATCTCAGAAGATTCGAACAGGTCAAACTTACGGCCAAGTCTGGTTGCGATAGCCATACCCAGCGGAGCAACAGGGATTGCACACGCCATTGCACCCATGAACTGAGTCTGACCGCTAGCAATCATGCCAACCGAGAATAGGAACGCCACCTTGTTGAATGGGCCGCCCATATCAAAGCCAGCCATGCCACCCAGTACGATACCAAGTAGAACCACGTTACCTGTGCTCATGCTAGTAAGTAGGGCTGTAAGCGCATCCATCAGCCCCGCGATAGGTGCACCGATAACAAAGATGAATAGACCAGCGATAAATAGAGAACCAGTGATCGGAGCGATCATGATAGGCACAAGTGGCTGAACGAATTTGTGGTAGTTAAGCGAGGTAATCCATTTAACGAAGTAACCCACTAATAGACCTGCGATGATTGCGCCAATGAAGCCTGTGCCTGCGTCAGCGCCATAGAAAGAACCGTTGTTCGCAATCCAGCCACCAATCAAGCCAGGGGTTAGAGCAGGGCGGTCTGCAATCGCGTAAGCAATGTAGCCGGCCAAGATCGGGATCATCAGGGTGAAGGCAACCACGCCCACTTCTAGGATTTGGTTCCACATGCTACCAGCAGGAATTGCCATGCCAGATTCGCTTGGCTCACCACCAATCGCTAGGGCTAGGGCAATCAATAGACCGCCCGTCACTACGAATGGAATCATGTGTGATACGCCATTCATCAAGTAACGGTAAAGGTCTGAACGCGCTTGTGAGGCTTTTTCGGCAACGGATTGATTGGTCGGCGCTTGTTCTGCTTGGTAGCTTGGCGCGTTGAGTGCTTGTTTAATCAAGCCTTGCGCGTCTTTGATTGGTGCTTTTACGTTGGTGCAGATAACGCGTTTGCCGGCAAAACGAGCCATGTCGACCTGCTTGTCACAAGCCACGACAATCGCGTCTGCACGTTCAATCTCTTCTTGAGTTGGGCTGTTTTTAACGCCGATAGAGCCGTTAGTTTCGACCTTAACATCGTAGCCAAGTGCCGCTGCGCCTTTCTCCAATGCTTCTGCTGCCAAATAGGTGTGTGCCACGCCAGCAGGGCAGCCTGTGACACCAATGATGAAGCCTTGGGTTTCTGTTGCTTCTTTGGTTTGAATTGGCTCTGGTTTCGTCAGAAGTAGTTCCAATGCCGTCTGTTCGGAATCGGCATTCATGAAGTTTTCAATGAAGCCTTCCTCAATCAGTTTTGAAGAGAGCTCGGCCAAAACTTCGATGTGGTGATTATCGCCACCATCGGGAGAAGCAATCATAAAGAACAGTTTCGAAGGCTGACCATCATCGGCACCGTATTCGATGCCCTGTTTGTGCACGCCGATAACAACCGCAGGTTTGATTACCGCGCTACTTTTCGCGTGTGGTAGGGCAATGCCTTCTTCAAAACCAGTGTTGCCTTGTTCTTCTCGCGCTTTAATGTCGGCAAGAAATTGTGCTTTGTCTGAAATTCGACCTTGTGCGTACAGCACGTCTATCAGCTCTTTAAATACGTCTTCCTTGGAATTAGCGCTTAGCGAAAGCTTAATCAAATCTTGATTGATCAATTTTGTGATCATAATGGACCCCTACTCTTTTTTTATTTTGTTAGGGGTATTCTGAAATTGATTCGGTGCCTGCTGTAGTGAAGAAAAAACGCATTTACTGGATGATTGTTGCCTTCTGAGTGGAGTGTGATTTTGATCGTTCAGTAGGGTAGTTTAGGCGGTGTGTTGACAGCTTTTAAGAGACGTTAAGGCTTTTATTGATAAGGGTTTAGAATGATTGGCTCATTGTGATTTTGGTGTTCCAAATCTGGGCTTAGACTGGATATTTATTTCCATAACTGGATTTTTGTAACCTAGATCTCAAATTGTGATTTTGCTCAATAGCGCTATGTTTCACTAAGGAGTATATCTATTCCTGTAGCGTTATTGCTGCTTTTAAGAGTTCGAATAAATGATATTTCATGACCTAATCTCGTCGGTATTAAATGAGCGAGAACCACTTCATAACATCTGGTTTGCGGGCGATTTTCACACGCCTTCAGCATTCAGTTATCAGGTGAACTTTCCGCGCTTAGAGCTGGTGCTCGACGGTGAGTATATTAATGAAATGGAGAGTCATGATCGTAAGATCACTAACGTTGTTGCTAAAGCGGGGGATGCGATTTTCATCCCACCTAACTGTTGGAACAAACCGAACTGGGATACGGACTGTTCGGTGCTAAGCATGCTGTTTGGGCGTCGACAGCTGGGTTTAAGCTTGGTGAGTAAACGCAAGGGTGAGGAGAGCTTCTATGATATCCAAAAGCACAGTATTCAGACTCGCTCTGGCTTTGCGATTGATAATATTTTGGAGGCACTTAGTTCATTAGCGCGCGAGAGTAACAAGCAGCCGATGGATGAGTTATTGCTGCAAGCGCTGCTTCAATACAGCAAGACCATGTTAGATGCGCCCGTCGAGAAGTCTCACAGCCGCGTGCAAGATGTGTATCAGGGTATTTGTATCTATATTCAAGAGAATTTCCACCGCCAGATCACGCGAGACAGCATAGCTTCGCGCTTTAGTATTTCCTCCAACCATTTGTCGCGAATGTTCCGCCAACAAGGCCATATGACGCTGGCCGAGTACATCACACGCGTGCGAGTCGACCGCGCCAAGTTCATGCTCAAGAAGTATAATTTTAAGCTCAATGAAGTCTCTGTACGTTGTGGTTTTAAAGATGTGAACTATTTCTGCCGAGTTTTTAAAAATCGTACAGGAAGAACGCCGAGTGAATATCGTAGCTCTATTTAATCTGGGGATTGAGTACTTACAGTAAACGAGAAGTGAGGTACATCAGCAAGGCTTGCAGGTCGATGCTACTTTTGGTTTTTTGCAAACGTTCGGTGATCTGATCATTGAGTAGGTTGCGTGTCAGATTGGTCGCTGCAATGATCTGCTCTCTCTGTGGTTTGGTCGGCATGACCAGTGCTATCGCGACATACACTTGTCCAATCTTGGACGCCCAATCAATCTGATCTTCGCTAACAATCACAGCTATCGACATTCTCTCGCAATGCTCAAACATTACGTGAGGCAGTGCAATTCCCGGTGCTACACAGGTCGAAGAACGTTCTTCCCGTCGAATGAATGACAGAATCAGTTCATCCGGATTCTCCGGGTAGATAAGGTGCGCTAAGCCTTTCAAACACTCGAATTTGGTGAGCTGAGTTTGCGCTTTAGCGTGGTGCCAATCAACCTCACACGGTGGGCTTATCTGAGGGAAACGCTGCATCAAGTCCGTAGAGAACTCATGATTAACCTGAGATCCAACCAAGACATAATGCTCGGCAATCACATCTTTGAGAACAAAGCACGCCAACTCCGCATCAAGTCCTACTGCGGTAATCTGAACCAGATCGCCTTTAAGCAGCCCCACTTGTAGTAGAGCCACAAGCTTAGAGAGATCCGCTGCTCGACCTTGAGTGATGTTGATGATACGAATAGAGCTTTTGAACTTGCGAGCAAGACGGCACAGAGGTTGGGCCGCGTGCGCACTAGCGGAGGCGTTGTCGACAAAAAACGTCAGTTGATATTCTGGGATCATGAACAGCTGCGACAGTATTTGATGAAGACCTTCTCTACGCTGAGCAACACGTCTTCCATCGCAATGCGCACGGTCTTATTAGCATCGAAGCGATTCGGTTGTTCTATTTCGATATCAGAGACGATCAGTACACGGTCGGCTTGGGCAATATCATGCGCGCTGAGTTGGTTTTCAACGCCCATTGCTCCTTGTGTCTCGACCTTGATCGAAACATTAAATTTAGGCGCTGTTTTAGTTAGTGCATCTGCAGCCATGTAAGTATGGGCAATGCCTGTAGGGCACGCAGTTACCGCTACAATTCTCATGATGGTTCTCTGTTTAGATGAAGAAAGCCCTTAAATATTAGAGGGAGTTGTTTGGAATTCAAAAGTCTCACTTCACACTCTGATTTCTTGGTTACAAAAATCCAGTTAATGCATGTTTAGTGCTATATGATTGGGTGGTTTTGACCGCTAACCTAATCATATATATTCAGTAATCTCGAGCCGCTATGGACATCACACATTTCATTGAATCTGATACGATCTGCTTGGATCTCAAGGCAACGACCAAACAGCAAGTGTTTGAAGAGCTAGTGGAGATGCTCGATGGCGCTGGTAAGCTTTCGAATAAACAACTCTTCCTTGAAGAACTGTGGGCGCGAGAATCAATAGGAAATACAGGGTTTGATGATGGTATAGCCATTCCTCATGCTAAGAGCCGTTCTGTGTCTAAACCAGCGATTGCGATTGGTATCAGTCGCGAGGGGATAGATTACGGTGCGGAAACAGGAGAGTGTTCAGATGTCTTCTTTATGCTTGCGTCTCCAGACAACAACGACGAACACCATATCGAGGTTCTGGCACAAGTCTCGACCAAGTTCATCGAGGATGGCTTTGTTACAAAATTGAAGGCGGCTGAATCCGTAGAAGACGTGATTATGCTGTTTTCAGACATCGATGCCTCTTCTTCATCTTCCAACGACGCTTATCAACCTATCGATGAGCAACTGTTAATGAGCAGCCCGTACACTCAAGCTTTGCATCGGGTTAAAGAACACCTGCTTTACGGTACCTCTCATATGATCCCATTTGTGGTCGCAGGTGGGGTGCTGCTGTCACTTTCCGTTATGTTCACTGGTCAAGCTGCGCTACCGCAATCGGGTTTTCTAGCCGATGTGGCGCAAATGGGCGTTGCTGGATTAACCCTATTTACCGTGGTGCTCGGTGGTTATATCGCCTACTCGATGGCAGATAAACCCGGTTTAGCGCCGGGAATGATCGGGGCTTGGGTGGCCGTAGAGCAATATCAAACTGGCTTTTTGGGCGCAATTGTCGTGGGCTTTGTCGCGGGTTATACCGTTCAGTTGCTTAAACGGATAAAACTGCCGGAAAGCATGACCGCGCTGAGTGCGATCTTCATCTATCCCTTGGTTGGCACCTTTGTCACTTGTGGAGTGGTGATGTGGGGTATCGGCGCGCACATTGCTCAGTTCATGACAGCGATGAACGAGATGCTGACTGGAATGGCAGGCTCGGGTAAGGTTTTATTGGGCGCTGTACTCGGTGGGATGACAGCCTTTGATATGGGTGGACCAATCAACAAGGTCGCTACCTTATTTGCTCAAACTCAGGTCAATACTCAGCCTTGGCTAATGGGTGGTGTTGGTATCGCAATCTGTACGCCGCCACTGGGTATGGCATTGGCAACCTTCCTCTCTCCTAAAAAATTCAAACGTGATGAGCGCGAAGCAGGTAAAGCCGCCGGTATCATGGGCATGATAGGGATCAGCGAAGGGGCGATTCCCTTTGCAGCGGCTGATCCAGCTCGCGTGTTGCCTGCGGTCGTCGCGGGAGGGATTGTCGGTAATATTATTGGCTTTATGTTCCATGTGATCAACCATGCGCCTTGGGGCGGCTGGATCGTTTTACCTGTGGTCGATGGAAAAATTGCCTACGTGGTCGGCACGCTTGCAGGCGCGTTAACCACGGCTTTAGTCGTGATCTTGTTAAAGAAAACCGTTGATGAGGATGACCAGGGCTATAGCCATCAAGAACTCGGTGGCTCTGTCACGGAAGAGGGTGTCGCAGATGTGCTGGCTGTTACGTCTTGCCCATCAGGGGTCGCTCATACCTTCCTTGCGGCGAAGTCATTAGAGAAAGCGGCTCAACAGCTGGGTGTGCGAATTAAAGTCGAGACGCAGGGTGCAAACGGGATTGGCAATCGAATCACACAAAAAGACATCGACCATGCGCGCTTAGTGATATTCGCTCACGATGTGGCGATCAAAGAGGTTGAAAGGTTTAGAGGTAAGAAGATTGTTGATGTAGGCACCAAGGACGCAATGCTTAATGGTCAGGCACTGCTTTTGAGAAAAGTGTAGTTCTTGAGAAAGGTGTAACGGGGCTTCAGATTGGCTCTTCGTTGATAGAGCCAATCTCACTCACTTTATCAAATCACTCTATTTGAAAGGGTGATACTTAAAGATATCTTCAACCATGGTATTGAGCAGATCTAAGTCGTCGCAAGTTTTCGCGTAAGTGCGCAAGCCTGCAATTTGTACCTGAACATGGCGAGCCAGATGTTTAACGTCACGGTCTTGGTCAATTTCGCCAGCCTGCTGCGCTTCTACAACTAGCTTGGCAAACTCACCTTCCATAACGACTAGGCACTTCTTCGCTTCATCAAGCAGTTCTTGGTGCTCGTTGGTGAGCTCTGCGACTGTCTTAGCGAGCATACACATTCCGTTAGGCGCACTCTGCTTAGACTCAACGACTGCGCGGCGAACAAAGCTCTCGAGTGCTTTAAGCGGGGAGCTGTTTTCTTCACGAGCACGCTTTAAGTTTGTTTTACCAAGTTCGGTATAGCGAGCCAGTGTCTCTTTAAACAGACCCTCTTTACTACCGAAGGTGGCGTAGATGCTGCCCGGTCGCATGTCGATCACGTCTTGCAGGTTACGCATTGACGTGGCGTGAAAGCCTTTTTCCCAATAGAGATTGGTGGCTTTGTCGATCACATCTTGTCTATCGAATTTCGCTGTATTTGCCATTGGGTAACCTTAAAGACTTTGAACACGTGTTCAACATTTTAAGCATGCTAGGCGTGAGAGTAAAGGATCTCACGATTTGAAGCCGTTGCTATTAGCTATCCACCACTTCGACGGTTTTGTGTTCTGCACCGTAGTAGGTGCCTTCATCAATGGCGTACATCAAGGTTGCATCGCACTCTGGGCACTCGAACTCTTCGTTAGGCTCAATCGCTTCGTCTTCAATCCAGTCCCAACCAACATGCTCTTCACAAGAAGGACACTTCATACGCTTGCCTCGTTTATAGTTCACCAGTTTTGTCAGCGGCGCATTATACCCATTCGGATCTCAACTGCAATACGCACCAATAAAATGCAAGTTGTTGCTTATTTGGGCATATACTTATTGTGTTGTATGTCACTTATAGACTTATTAGGTAGTGCCGAGCCTCTAGAAACCAGATAAAGCCCTATATTTTATAAGCTTAGCTGTTATTTTGACCGGGTGATGTCTCAGGATGGCACATTTATTGATTAATTTGATAATTAAATGATCTCGGTAAAGGTGTACCAAGAAAGAAGTGTGCCACAGTCGGGATATAGAGATTTGTCAGCTGCTAGGAAAGGTTTATGAAACTAACGGACATGTCGTTCAAGCAAAAAATATTTGCTCTGCTTATTCTACCCATACTCGGGTTTCTGTGGCTCAGTGCAACGGCCATATCGCAAAGCGTGAATACATCGCAAGAGATGCAGACCCTCAATCAACTGACTCGCCTTTCGGTGGTGTACAGTGAACTGGTGCACGAGCTTCAGAAAGAGCGAGGCATGACAGCTGGTTTCTTGGGGGCTAAAGGCACTAAGTTTGGTAAAGAGCTTAGCGACCAACGTAACCTGACTAACCAAAAGCGTTCTGCTCGCAACGACTTTTGGCAATCACAAACTGTCGAGTTGCCAGAGATCACGCAACTCAATCAAACGATTTCTCAAGGGCTTAACCAAATTACAGACATTCGTCGTCAGGTTGACGCTCAAACTATCCCTTTAGGTCAGGCGCTTGCTTATTACACCCAGCTTAATGCGAAGCTATTGAGTGTCTCTTCTTTGATTGCAGAACTTAGCAGTGATTCGGTCATCACTCGTGAGACCATCGCGTACTACAACTTCCTTCAAGGCAAAGAGAGAGCGGGTATCGAACGCGCTGTATTGAGCAATACCTTCTCTAAAGATGAGTTTGGTGAGGGCATGTTGGTGAAGTTCATCTCACTGGTGACCCAACAAGATACCTATTTCTCTAACTTTAGAGAGCTGAGCACACCGGCTAACATTGCTTTCTTCGAACAGCAACTCAATGATGAAGCGGTTGATGAAGTAAAACGTTTGAGAGAGGTCGCTAAATCGACCATGAGCGGTTTCGATACTGATCCAGTGTATTGGTTTGCTCAATCAACAGGACGCATCGTCAAGCTGAAACAAACAGAGAACCACCTAGCGGATTCATTGATTGACCTTACCGAGAGCAAAGCTCAACAAGCGCAAACTCAGATGCTATTTAGTATTGCGTTGTTCGCGGTAGTGTCTTTGGTAGCGCTATTTGTCGGCATTAAAGTGGTTAGAGACTTAACAACGCGAGTCAGCAATTTAACGTCAGTGATGGCGAGTGTTCGCGATAGCAATGATCTAACGGTGCGTGCTAAATATGAAGGAAGCAGTGAACTTGGCCAAATCGCCGCGTCTTTGAATTCGACTTTAGAGAAGTTTAAAGATGTGATGGATCAGTTGTCGCATTCAAGTATGTCGCTGGCTTCTGCCGCAGAAGAGACGTCGCAAACCTGTGATTACAACTCTCATGCCTTGGTCGAACAACAAGATCAGATTGGCTTAATCGCAACGGCAACCGAAGAGCTTTCTGCGACAGTTAATGAGGTAGCGGATAAGACTCAGCAAACAGCGGCTTCAGCACAAACGGCTGACCAGCAAACTAAAGTTGGGTTGCAGACAGTTCAACACTCTTACCACTCAATTGAACATCTAGCTAATGAGATTAATGGTTTAGCGGACAAAATCGCACACCTTAATGAGAGCAGCAGTAACATCAACAGCGTTATTGATGTGATTAAATCGGTGGCTGAGCAAACTAACTTGTTAGCACTGAATGCAGCGATTGAGGCGGCGCGTGCTGGCGAACAAGGCCGTGGTTTTGCGGTCGTGGCGGATGAAGTAAGAACATTGGCGCAGCGTACTCAAGAGTCGACGGCAGAGATCGAAGGCTTTGTGACAGCCTTACAAACCGATGTTCAAAGTGCATTTGACGTCATTGATAACAGCCAAAAGATGTCGCAAAAAGCGGTAGAAGATTCGCGTGGTGTTGAGCAAAGCCTACAAAGTATTTCTGATTCAGTTGGTGAGATATTTAGCATGGCTGAGCAGATTGCAACGGCTACAGAAGAGCAAGCCGTTGTGACTCAAGACATTGCGCAGAATGTGGTTTCGGTGGAACAGAAGTCGACTGAATCAACCACAGGTGCAACGCAAATTGCTGTGACAGCTCGTGATCAAGCAGAGCTTGCTTCATCACTGAAAACGCTGTCTAACGTGTTTAAGCGATAGCTATTGCTAGAAATATAGAGCAGTAAGATAAACAAAAGGCCCGGGATTCGTTATGTCTCACGGGCCTTTTTCTATTCTGAATTGGATTAATCTACGCTCACAAATACGTACATGTCACCGCGACAATGGTTGATGCTGTATTCGATCGGCACGCCCTGTTTGTCGTAAGCGGTTTGCTCGATAAGCAGCACTGGCACGTTGTTGTCGATAGCCAGCTTTTCCAGAGATTCTTGAGTCGGCATTTGTGCAGACACGCGACTCTGAGTCTTAGTCGGCGAGATGTCTTGGCTGCGGAAGTAGTCGTAAAGCGAAAGCTGGATTTCATCCGGGTTCTTGATGAGGTGAGCTGGGACGTAAGACTCCTCAATCGAGACGGCTTGCTCGTCAATGTAACGCACGCGCTTAAGCAAAAAGACTTGCTCACTCTCTTTAATGGAAAGTTTGGTCGCAATCTCTGCAGAACACTCAACAATATCTTTTTTGATCCACAGAGTGTCTGGCTTTTTACCTTTGAGAACAGCCTGTTGAGAGAACCCCGTGGCTTCTTTACCTGAGTATTCAACGGTCTCACTGATCATTGTCCCCAGGCCACGTGAGCGAACAATGACGCCCTCTTTATCCAACACGTCAAGCGCCTTTCTCACCGTAATACGAGAGACTCCCAACTTGTCGCTGAACTCTCGTTCGGTTGGAATGAAGTCGCCGCCTTTTAGAAGCTTCTGCTCTGTCGCCAGTTTGACTGAGTCGGCGATCTTCAGATAAAGCGGTGATTTATCTTTTTGCTCGATTCGGTTTTGAATGAGAGTTAGCAAAGGTTGGTAAGTGCTCATAAAGGTCTGTTTTCGCTTTTATATTTAATCGAAGTATACCTGAATTGCGAACGGCGCAGAAAAAGAAATGTGCATTCTAGGGTGAAACAAAGATTCCACCCTATTGGGTTCGTCGCACTGATAGTGATTAAGCGAGCGTCTTGCTCGGCATGCTCTTCTCTGCCGTTGTAAGGCTGTCTGCCGTGATGGGTTTAACCTGAAAGGTCAGCAATACGGCCATTGAAACCAACACTGTACAAATTCCATAAGCTAAGGTATAGCTGCCATACCAATCAACGGAGATAGCCGCGAGCATTGGGCCGATAAAGCCGCCAATTCCCCAAGCGGTGTAAAGTACACCATAGTTTGCACCAAAGTTCTTTAAACCATAGAGATCGGCCATGATAGAGGGAAAGACAGCCAATAAAGTGCCATAGCCGATACCTGCCAATGCAGCACCAAACATAAGAGTTGGGCTAGACACAAACTGGCTGAAGACGATCATGTTGATGCTCTGCAATGCCAAAGCGATCACGAGTGTTTTGAGGCCACCAATTTTGTCACTCAGTAGTCCAGACACCAATCGGCCTGCTGAGTTAAAAATAGATAGGGTAACCACCAAATACGCACCCTGCATGATGTTGGCTTGCTGCGCAGCGATAGAAGTGATGTGAGCGATGATCATTAAACCGGCTGTTGCTCCAAACGCATAGGTCAGCCACAGTAAGTAGAACTGCTTGGTAGCGAGCATTTCACGCCAAGCGTAATCGTTTTGACTAGTCGCTTGGTTCTTTTGAACCGTTTTTCCTTGCGCTTGATAGTCGGCTGGTGGGTTGGTAATCGAGCAAGCCAACGGGAAGGCAATTGTAATCAAACCCATACCGAGATATCTAAGGCTGAGTTCCAAGCCATAAATGTCTATTAAATAACTGGTGAGTGGTGCCAAATAGATGGCTGCCAATCCGAAAGCGGTGGCGAGCAGGCCATTGACCATCCCTTTCTGAGACGAGTGGAACCATTTCATCGCCGTTGGGTTTAGGCAGGCGTATGCGAAACCGATGCCACCGCCAGTGATTACACCAAAGCTTAAGTTAAGATTAATGGGTGTTAATGAAAGACTGGCCAATACCATGCCAAGGCCAGCCAATAAGGTACCCGTCATCAATACACGCTTAGGGCCGATTTTATCCTGAATACGGCCAGCGATAAGAAGGGCAATCGAGAGAGTGATGATGGTGATAGTGTAGGGCATGGAGGCCTGAGTGTTGTTCCAGCCTTGTTCAACCAACGCGTTTTTAAACACGCTCCATGTGTAGAGCACGCCTATACAGAGGTTGATCCCGCAGCTGGCGAGTAAGATTTTTTTTGCTTTGTTGTTCATGATAATGGCCAAGAGGGTATAAAAAAGGCCCAGCGAAACTGAGCCTTATAAATGGAGACAGGGCTTAATATTGCTCTAGATATTGGGTGATTTGATTGACGTTAGGCGCGCAATCGCCACCGACATGGCTCACCACATAGGAAGCGACGGCATTACCAAGGAGAATGGCATCGGCCAGCTCCCAACCGGATGCTAGACCTGCAAGTACTCCGCCTGCGTGAGTATCTCCAGCACCAATCGTGTCAACGACGGTGGCTCTAAATGGCGCGACATTGCCATGGCCTTCAGCTGTCGCGAATAGTGCACCATCACTATCAATACGCAAAATCAGTGGGCAGGCGTAATCGCAGTGCCATTGCTCAACAAAGGCATTAATCTCCTGCATTCCCAAAATCTCTGCCTCTTGACGGTTCAAAGACACAATAGGTTTCAGCGCGAGCAATCTCTTAAACAGCGCTGGTGGCACATCGCCAAGGCGTGGCCCAAAGTCAATAAACAGGTCGATGGTGCTTGGTAGCGTTTCAAGCCATGAGATGAGCTGTTCGCCGCACGCAGAAGAGAGCTGGTATCCAGATAGATAAATAATGGCATCGTCTTCAAGCGACAGTTGATTGAGTGTTTCAGCACTCCAATTATTCTCGACACCACTTACCGACAAGAAGGTTCTTTCACCATCCGGTTCAACAAGGGCTAGGCACCAACCATTGTCTCCGGTGTAGTCTTTTAGGCTGCTGTGAATGCCTTTTTCGGCCATCGAGGTTGAAATGATATCCGCCCACTGACCTTGACCAATAGGTAAGGCATTGGTCGACTCGACACCTAGCTGTTTGAGCGCTATCGCAATGTTCAGTGCGCATCCGCCAACGTGAATGCCTTTTTCGGTGAGCTCCACATCGGTGCCACGCTCAGGAAGTGCAGGTGTTTCAGTGACGATATCGACTACTGCGGCACCAATTAAGCAAAGCTGGCGTTTGTTGTTTAGAGTCGGAATAAGCGAGATAAGCGCGTTATGAGGCATACCCTTTCTCCTTAATTTCTCTTAGTCGCAAGAAGGTTGCAGCGTAGCCCGTAAAGTCGAGCTGGTTTTCATCATCAAGCTGCTTTTTAAGGTCAACATCGATAGATTGAATGCCGTTCAGTGCACCACAGATTGCTGTTGCCATTGCGCCAATGGTATCGGTATCGCCACCAAGGTTGGCGCATAAAATAGCACAGCGGTTAGGATCGGTTTGCGCAAGCTCTACCATAGCCATTGCTGCAGGCACTGACTCAATGGTGCTCACGCCAGCGCCAACTAAGTTGTAGACCTTTTCCATGCGCTCTTCAATACCACTATTTTCAGAAGCGACCATAAGTGCAAGTTCGATACGAGCGCCCATTGAGGCACTGAACGTGGTGACATTTTTAGTTTGAGCAGCATTGGCAATGGCAGGCAGTTGGTCTTTGATTGATGCCCAGTTGCTACCTTCAATCGCTTTTGATACCGCCCAAGCAATGGCAACTGCGCCAGCAATCGCGACATCCGATTTGTGAGTAGGGCTTGAAGCCAGCGCTACTTGGTCAATGAAAGTATCTAAGCTGGTGGTTGGTACTAAGCAGCCCATTGGAGAGACACGCATCGCGGCGCCATTGGTTACGCCATTGTTTTCTAACTCGTCAATCGACGTGCCTTCTTTAATCGCTCGCATTGCGGCCTTTGAACTTGGACCAAAGATGTTTTTGTTGAATGCGTCAAATCCTTCTGCCCAGCTCAGAACATTACGGGCAATAATGTCTGGGTTTATCTCACCGTCACATTCAATGATCGCATCGGCAAGAGCTAACGCCATTGAGGTGTCATCGGTGAACTGGCACGCATCGAAATAGCAAGCGGCGTTGTTTTCAGCAGGGCCTGGTAAGAAGCGGTCAATCCAACCAAAGTGCGCTTTTACGCGGCTGCGTGGCCAAAGTTCTGATGGCATCCCCATAGAGTCGCCCAGTGCCTGACCGTAAAATGTGCCTAAAATTCTGTCTTGTTTTGAAATGTTCATCTTACTTCACCAAAAATAGGTTATCTAAAAACTGCTCAACCGTTAGCGATACAAAAGGCTAGGGAAGAGGCTGAGCAGATATAAAATTATGCTTGAGCTTTTTCTGCTTGCGTTTGCTCTGATGCGGTATTGCCCGGTTGGTTATCGATCTCGATCTCTTTGATCTCGCCGTTAGGTTCACGGAAGAAGTACATAAAGATGACCAAGATGACGGCGATCATGATGGCGCCGAAGCCCCACATACCTGCCCAATCAAACGTGAGTCCATTTTGTGGCTCGTCGTAAGCAAACATCTTCTCCATCAACACGCCACCTAAGCGGTAACCCAACAAGCTACCAATGCCTTGGCAACCTAAAGTGATAAGGCCTTGTGCCGCAGTACGCATGTGTGCCGGTGCTTTTTTGTCAACGTAGATGTAAGCCGTTACGAAGTAGAAGTCGTAGCTCACACCATGCAGTAGGATGCCCGCGAATAGCAGTGAGTATAGGTACCAAGTTTCTGCGCTACCGTATACGAAGAAGCCGTAACGAACTGCCGCAGTAAATAGACCAAGAAGTAGTACCTTCTTAATACCAAAGCGTTTAGTAAAGAATGGCAGTGCCAGCATGAAGAAGATTTCAGAGAACTGGCCTAAGGTCATCCAACCCGTTGCGTTGCTCATGCCGACTTCTGTGAGATAGCCGTTTGCGAAGATGTAGTAGAACGCTAGAGGCATGCTGAACATGAAAGAACAAACAAAGAAGGCTAAGAAGTTTTTGTCTTTCAAAAGCACGATAGCGTCTAAGCCAAGCATGACTTTAAGGCTGAGTTTGCCAGTGCTCTTTGGTGGTGTGTCAGGCAGTGTAAGTGCGAAGATACCCAGAGCAGCAGACGCTAGCGCCGTTAGAATCAGTGGAATGTTGCTTGATGAGATATCACCGTAACCTAGCCATCCCGGTAGGAAACCGATCGCAATACCAGATGCGATCCAACCAATGGTGCCCATCACTCGGATACGTGGGAAGTCACGCTCTACGTCTTCTACATTCGAGAAAGCGATACTGTTGGTTAGCGCTATCGTTGGCATGTAGGTCAGTGAGTACAGCAACAGAAGTGGGAAGAAGGTAGCGAATTCCGTTTGTTGTGCGGCCAAGTACATCAGCGCAGCACCCGCAATCAACATAACCGAAAGTACTTTTTGCGCAGCGAAAAAGCGGTCAGTGATTGATCCAACAAGGATCGGTGACAGGATCGCAGCGATAGCGGTACAAGCGTATGACCAAGCGATCTCAGTTGGGGTAAATCCGTTGGTATTGAGTATTTGCCATAAGGGAACGAACCATGCTCCCCAGATAAACCATTCAATGAACATCATTGAAGATAGTTTGAAGTTATTCGATTTCATTATTATGTCCTTTAGTACTGTAGGGTACGAGAAAGATGGTATTTCAAATGATAATACCAATACAATACCATTGAGGTTGTTTTGTGATCTGATTATCAAAGAGTCAGACGATCTTTTACCTCTTTTGATCTTAGGTTAAGCGCTCTTGAATGCTCAATTAATGACTAACTGGTTGGTTTTATGGGGAAACTTTGCGTAGCGCTGACAATTCATTTCTTTGTCCCCTTAGAGTCACCGCGTTTTGCGTCCATGATATTGATTGGTTCTGTTGGTCTCTTTTTACTTCCCACTTTGCTAGCCATCAGATACCCATATTGCGATTAACCATTGGACGCTGTTTTATGTTTAGGAGGTTGAATGAAACATTTCGTGGTCCCGACTGTTATGCTCTCTGTATTCGCGATGGGCACAGCGTTCGCGGTGAGTGATGAGGTGGAGCATTTTGTGAGTTTGGGTATGCTTGATGGATACACGGCTCTAAATGAATCGGAATTTACGCCAGCGGTTGGCTACCATGCTCTAATCGACAATAGACATCGCTGGGGTGTAGGTGCAACGCACAGTATGAATTCCAACTATACGACCACCACCGGGTCTTATGATTATGTCTATAATTTTGATTCGAAATGGGCAATATTTGGCGGCGTATCGACAGGGTATAGCTTCGCTAAGAGTGATGATGGCGTATTGGCTGGTGGTCAATTCGGTTCGACTTTCGAGCCTGTAGAAAATATGAAAATGGAACTGGGCTATCGTATTCACGATACCTTAGACAACTGGAAAGACAGGGACATGTCCAGAATCGAAGGTATCTACTTCGGTTTTAGTATGAAAGTGTAGCGACTGGCGGCGCTTTCCTTAGCCGCCAACATTGATGAGTCGGGTGTCAGAACGCTATTTTTTATGGGGGAGGCTATTACTTTATGTCTGGGCTATTGCTCTGTAAAAGTGACTGACACTGCTTGGCGATGAGTTTCGCCAATAGCTCCACACCCTTTCTCCAATCTTTGGTCTCTTCTAAATTTGCGACACTGAATCTCACGCAGTGTTTGTATCGGTCATGTGTACCAAACACGGTACCCGGCAAGACCCCTAATTTATGTTGGTTACAATCGAGATAGAGTTGATAGCTATCGAAGGTTTCCGGCAGTGTTAGCCACACAAGAAACGCCCCTTCACTTCGAGACAAGTGATAACGGCCTCTCAGCTCTGAATATTGGTTGAGCGATTCGGTCAGGGCGTTGTAAAACTGCTTTTGATTGGTTTGGTATAGGCGTTTCATTTTGGCGATGTGGCTACGGTATCGGCCCGTCGTGAGAAATTGCCCAACCGCCGATTGCATCAAATTCGAGCTGCCCATGTTGTCGCACAGTAAGAACTTTTCTATTTGCTGTTGGTACTGTCCAGACAGTAGCCATCCGACACGCAAACGTGAGTCGAGGGTCTTGGATAATGAGTTTACATAGATGACTCGACCTTGGTTATCAAGCTCTTTCAAGCTCGGTAAAGGAGCATCATAGGCAAGGCTACCAAACACATCATCCTCAATGATCGGCAGTGATCCGGTTGCCTCTAAGAGTGATTTTCTATTCGCCAAAGGCATGCGAGAACCAGTAGGGTTAGCAAAGTTTGGTGTCATCACTAACGCTTTAACGGGCCACTGATCCAAGGCCTCTTTTAAAGCTTCAATATCAATGCCCGATTGCACGCTACCCGGAATTTCAAGCACCTTTAATCCCAATGACTCAAGCAACAGCAGATTACCGAAATAGCAGGGAGACTCTACAACCACTATGTCTCCCGGTTGAGTGAGGGCTCTTAGGGCTAGGCTGATCGCTTGTTGGGCGCCATGAGTAACCGCGATTTCATTGGCGCTTGCAGGAACGCCGAGATCATGAGAGATTTTAAGGAGCTGTTTGACGAGTTGGTCGTTACCGGGTGGTAACTGATAGTAACCCGGTAATTGGGTTTGCAGACGGCTATGGCGACCTATCTCAGCATACAGACTGCGAACCGCCGCGTTGTTGATGCTGGGGTGTGCCGATCCTGTCAGGAGTTTGAGCTTTTCAGCAGGGCGAGACAGCACCGAGCGTGTCACAGAAAGCAGGTCAACGCTTTTGGGTTGGCTTCTGTTTTCTTTGGCTCCGGTCTCCGGCTGTTTTACACGATATCCCGACTTAGGGACTGAATAGATTAGCCCAGTCGCTTCTAACTCTTGATAGGCGCGTATCACGGTATTTTTGCTCATACTTAATTGAATACTGAGTTGTCGAATGGAGGGCAGGCGATCATCAACGTGCAAAATTCCGTGCTCGATCTGACTCTTGATATGTTGCTCTACCGCTAGGTATTTATTTACGCCCACTGCCTACCCCTCATCAATCGCTCATCTCGATCTAAATCTGTAACCATTCAAAACAATCTAACTGTATCTTTTAACTTAATCTGTACCCAATTAAGGTAACAGCATTGTTGAATAGTTGACCAGGGATTTGTCATGTTGATTAAATTTATTCCCTTTGTATTTGTGATTTTGTGGTCTTCGGGTTTTGTTGGAGCGAGGTTCGGTTTGCAATACGCGGAGTCTGCAACCTTACTATCGTTGCGCATGGTGGCCAATGTAGTCTTGTTTATACTGCTTATTGCGTTTTTAAAACGAAGAGTACCCAAAGGTGCTGCGTTTTTTCATAGCTGTGTGGTTGGCATTTTGATTCACGGCTTTTATCTCGGTGGGACGTACCTTGCGATTGATATGGGTATGCCTGCTGGGTTGAGTGCGTTATTGGTTGGATTACAACCGATTCTAACTGCTGTGATGATAGTGACCTTTACTGTGGAGCGATTTAACTGGTCTCAATGGCTTGGCTTAGTACTTGGGTTTAGCGGAATCAGCTTAGTCTTAATGGGTAATATAGAGTGGCAGTCTGATGCACATAAAACCGAAGCGGTGCTGCTGTGTTTTCTCGCTCTGATCGGTATTACGTTTGGAACCCTGTATCAGAAGCGTTTCTGTAAAGGCGTCGATATGGTGGGCAGTGCGATGGTTCAGTACTTCGCAGCGGCACTGTTGTTCCTTCCATACGCAATGAGCTTTGAGACGATGCAGGTCGATTGGACGTTAGAGTTCTCGTTAACCATGGTATGGCTGGTCGTCGTGTTGTCGTGTGTCGCGATCTTATTGCTGCTCTATATGGTGGAACATGGCGCAGCATCGAGCGTGGCGTCTGTCTTTTATCTTGTACCGCCAACGACTGCCATTCAGGCTTGGCTAATGTTTGGTGAGTCGTTTGATGTTTATGGTGCGTTGGGTTTTGCGCTGGCCGCGGTTGCTGTCTATTTAGTGATGAAGAAGCCTAAGTTGTCACAGGGTGTTAAGTGGAAGGCCCAAGTGAGATCCGAAGGGTGACACCATCGATTGATATTTCTTAATTCCAATAAAAAAGAGCCTATTTCGGGCTCTTTCATCTTTTAAG
The DNA here is from genome assembly GCF_030248535.1 of Vibrio sp. D404a. Taxonomy (GTDB): domain Bacteria; phylum Pseudomonadota; class Gammaproteobacteria; order Enterobacterales; family Vibrionaceae; genus Vibrio. Next base: position 175,367 of record NZ_JAHGAJ010000025.1, read on the forward strand.
CGACCTTGCGATTACGCTTTGTTCATCAAGCACGCATAAGCGGTTGTGAATGGTGCTTCTTGGTACTGTTTTAGACCAGTCTCTTTGAACTTCATCATCAGTGGATTGTGTTTTAGGCTCTCTTTGATTGCCGCAGGTGTCACCACTTCAACATCAAGACCATCAATCAATTGGATCGCAGCTTCCAGTTTGAAGCCGTGGCCGCCGCCTGCGAATTTACCCTTGGTTTGACGCTGGCGAATCACTACTTTCTCGACTTGGTAGTCTTCCATTAGCTTAGCGAAAGAGAATTGGAAGTCCTTCATGTTTTGCGTGTCATTTGCGTCGCGGATTGCGACCTTAGAAACGCGGCAGTCAGGGATGTTGAATACGCCATCTGAAAGAGAAAGTAGACAAATGATCGCATCATTACCCTTGATTTCAACGCCACAAATTTTCATGTTTTTACCTATCGATTTAACAGCCGTACATTATGGTTCTATTTGCTCGCTATCGCCAGTCTATCGAGCAAAATCTATAAGATAAAATGGTTCTCAATTTTCTAGGTTGCTTAAATTTTCATCGAACAAATTTGCGGTAACGTTTGCTATGAGAGCGACCTCACAAATTCATAGCGTTGATTATTCCGCATACGATATATTATATGAATAACATTAAATATCGTACGGTTAAAGAGGACCAATGAGCATCAACAACCTTTCCATCCGCAGCAAGATAGCTATCCCATTATTGGTGATTGTGATTGTCTTCTCTACGGTGACTATCATGAACGTGATTAAGTCGAACCAACAGGCCGCGATCAATCACGAACTGAATAATGTCGTGCAACCTGTGCTAGAAAACCTAGAGGATGGCTATCGTGATATCTATCAAGTGATCGCGTCCGCTCAAGGCTTACTGCTTGCTGATGATCAGGCGGCAATCGAGTATCAGATTTTTGAATTCAAAGACAACGCATATAAAGCAGTACCTCGTTTTGAAAGCGTGCAGCAACTGTACGATGCAGGGGTACTTGATCGTTCGTCGCGTGGGGAGCTGACCAAGCTTGTTTCTGCAATGAGTCGTTGGGTGAAACTGCACGAACCGATGTTTGCTGATCCAGCCAATGCGCATGCTTACAACAATGAGTACACACCTGCACTAGATGCGGAATTCGATACAATTCGCAACCAACTTTGGTCTATTCGATCTCTAATTGAAGAAAAACAGAGCCAGTTACGTCAGCAGGCGGATGACTCTATTGAATCCAGCAAGATCGTGATTGAAGTGGGTATGGGGGTTGCGATCCTTGCGGCATGTTTCGCACTTTGGTTGTCGAATCGATTCATCGTTAAGCCTATCCAAGACGTTGAGAAAGCGATGAGCGAAATCGCATCAGGCGATGGTGACTTGTCACAACGTATGAAAGTACAAGGTAACGATGAGATTGCTCGCCTAAGTGAGGCGTTCAATGAGTTTGTTGGCAAGATCCATGTGACAGTCGAGCAAGTTATCTTTGCTTCGAATGCAGTGCGCTCGGAAATGGAGAATATCAAATCTCTGACGCAAAGCGTGGCAGAATTCTCAGCCAACCAGCAGCAAGAGAGTGAAGTCGTTGCTGCAGCGGTACATGAAATGCAAGCAACCAGTGCTGCGGTAAGTGGCAACGCGGTGGATGCGGCAACAGCAAGTAACACAGCGACACGCGAAGTTGAGTCAGCGAACAGCACATTGGCTCTAACGGTGGGTTCAATCGAACGCTTAGCAAGTGACATTGAAAACGCGAGCGGTGTGGTTCACAACCTAGATGCTGATGTGAAGAGCATCGCCTCTATTCTGGGTGTGATTAAAGGCATTGCTGAACAGACGAATCTGCTCGCACTAAACGCAGCGATTGAAGCGGCGCGTGCAGGTGAACAAGGTCGTGGATTTGCCGTAGTCGCTGATGAAGTCCGTGCCCTTGCGAGCAAAACTCAAGATAGCACAGGTGAAATCGAATCCATGATTGAGCGTTTAGAGCAGGGGGCGAAGCAAGCGGTCAATGTGATGAACGAGAGCAAAGATAGCGGCGAGAAAACCATTACTCAAGCAGAAACAGCGGCGACATCACTTGCAGAGATTCGCAGCTCAATCGGCATGATGAATGAGATGAATACGCAGATCGCAACGGCAGCATCTCAGCAGTCTCATGTGTCTGAAGAAGTGAACCAGAACGTTCAACGCATTGCAGAAAGCACCATGCAAATGGTTGAGATGGCAAGCAGCGCAGAAAATGCATGCATGGCGTTGGCTGAGCAGTGTGAATCACTCGATCGACTGGTGTCTCAGTTTGAAGTGTAGTGAGAGTTCTCTTACTTTAAGACCTGTTGAATAGACCCATTGGTTTTATTCATTGAAGAGATCGAAAAGCCCGCGCTTGATTCAAGTGCGGGCTTTCTATTGAAGGTTTGCATATGAGCTAGCTGGAGTGATCATTCAATCTGGCTCGCTTTATATATGAACGTGAATCAAGATGACTTAAATACGTTATTTCAATAGACTTAACGACAAGTATTAGTAAATGGGTAATCGTATGGCGAATTGGGAAGGGGTGAGTGAATTTGTTGCGGTAGCGGAGCGTGAGAGCTTCACTGGTGCGGCAGCTAAGCTATCAACCTCTGTTGCGCAGATAAGCCGCCGTGTCGCTAGTTTAGAAGAGAGACTGGCGGTTAAGTTGTTCAACCGAACCACTCGTAAAGTCTCACTGACTGAAGCTGGACAACTTTATTACCAACAATGTAAGCAGCTAGTGGAAGGGTTAGAGCTGGCAGAACTCGCGGTGACTCAGATGCAGTCAACACCAAAGGGTTTGCTCAAGGTGACCGCGCCAGTGACCTACGGAGAGCGCCAACTTGCCCCGTTGTTGCACCAGTTTTTGGCTCTCTATCCTCAGGTTGAACTCGAACTTATGCTCACCAACCAGAAGCTCGATCTGATTGATTCTGGTGTTGATGTTGCAATTCGTTTGGGCCGACTGGAGGATTCTAGTTTAGTGGCGAAGCGTTTGTCACAGCGCCAGCTTTATGTCTGTGCGAGCCCTGAATATATTGAACGTTACGGTGAGCCGCATACCTTGTCTGAACTCAGTAACCATCAATGTTTAGTTGGCGGCTTTGAGCATTGGCGATTCAAAGAAAATGGTCAGCCACGCTCTGTACGTGTGAATGGGCGTATCAAATGTAACAGTGGTTTAGCGCTGTTAGATGCCGCAAAGCAGAGCATTGGTTTAGTGCAGCTACCTGAATACTATGTCAGCGATGATCTAGAATCGGGAGAGTTAATGGAAGTGCTGTCAGATTTCCGAGATGACAAAGAGGGGATCTGGGCGCTCTATCCTCAAAACCGTAACCTCTCTTCTAAAGTTCGTCTGCTGGTGGACTTTCTCGCTGAGAATTTAGATTAATGAAAGCTAGCCAAGTGACGGAACAAGACTCTAGACTCATTCGAGATGTGTTTCGTGGTCTTGAAGAGCACTATGGTTGGTTTGATTGGTGGCCGACCAGCGATCCTTATCAGATCATGATGGGAGCGATTCTGGTACAAAACACCAATTGGAAGAATGCCGAAAAAGCGCTAGATAACTTAGGTAAAACCATCACGCCACAACAGGTTGCCAGCATGGATATCGACGAATTGGCACAAGCGATTCGCTCCAGTGGTTACTACAATCAAAAAGCTCTAAAACTGAAGGCTATGACGCAGTGGTTTGCTCAATATGACTATGAGATAGACGCAGTACGCTCTGAAGAGCTAGAAAAACTTAGGCGTGAGCTGCTTGCGGTGCGAGGGATTGGTGGTGAAACGGCCGATGCGATATTGGTTTATGCGATAGGCAAGCCATCGTTTGTAATTGATGCCTACGCAAGAAGGATCTTCGAGCGAGTAGGGCTAGACGTCCCTAAGTCCTATGAGACGTTTCATGATCTTATGCATAGAGTGCTAGAGCCGGACACACGGCGTTATGGCTATTATCACGGGGTATTGGTCGAGCATGGACAACAGTTTTGTCATCCACGTCCTAAATGTGAATCTTGCCCTTTGTTGAGTCGATGCCAAGAGGGACTATCTAAAACTCATGTCTAACAGTGGAACAATTGCTTCGCGTTGATTTTAGGTCTTAGGGTTATGGTTCAATTTCACCAATTGAGTATAAGACCAGCTCTTCGGGGTTATTCCCTTCGCCTAATGACTGAATATCTTCCCCTTCTTCTTTCAACTGCTGTATATACTTCATCGCTTTGCCTTGCTCGACGCCGATGATGGTCATCATCTCAGATGCAGAAACCCCATACTTGGTGGCAATCAAAAGCTCTTTTACCTTTTTCTTATCAGAATTGAACATAGATGATTCCTTACATGGTAAAACGCCCCTACTAAAGAGTAAGGGCGTTATTTAATGGATCTTGCTTAATAGTACGACTAAACAGTGAATCTATCGACTAAGTGGTACAACTCATTCGCGCGATCGTTCAAGTTCTGGCTGCCAGCACGGTTTTCATTGGCTAGCGTTGCTGATTGAGAGCTTGAGTCAGAGATAACCACCACGCGCTGAGAGATCTCTTGGCCAACAATGTTCTGCTCTTCGGTCGCAGTTGCGATCAGAGAGTTCATGTCCATGATGGTATCAATCGACTCTTGAATTCTAGCTAGTGCTTCCGCCGCAGCATTGGCTTCTTCTACCGTTTGCGCGCTGCGATTTTGGCTAGAATCCATCGCTTTCACTGCAGCATCCGAGGCCGCTTTCAATTGTTCGATCATGGTGTGGATTTCACCGGTACTCTCCTGAGTACGGCTTGCAAGCTTACGTACTTCATCAGCAACCACAGCAAAGCCTCGACCTTGTTCACCCGCTCGTGCAGCCTCAATCGCCGCGTTCAGCGCCAGTAGGTTGGTTTGTTCTGCAATATCTTGAATAACCACCAGTGAAGATGAGATGTTCTGTACGTCACCTTCAAGTTGAGACACGACTGTGTTTGCTTCTGATACCTCAGAGGCCAAGCCTGCTACCGATTCCGCTGCCGCATTCACAATCTCTTGTGCTTCACGAGCATTGGTTTCCGCTTGTTTTGCTGAGTTGGCTGCTTGGCTTGCGTTGCTTGATATCTCTTGTGCCGTGGTTGTCATTTCTGTCATGGCAGTTGCGACTTGTTCTGTCTCTTCACGTTGACCGTTTGCCAGTTCATCAACTTGAGCCGCGCGAGCGGACATACTATTGGTTTCATTAACAACTTGCTGACCAACATCGCTAACGCTGCGGATAATAGTTTGAAGGCTAGCAACAAAAGCGTTGAAGTTATCGCTGAGTCTCGCAAATTCAGGGGCCTTGAATGGTTCCATACGAGCTGTAAGGTCTGCTTCACCACTTGCAAACGAACTGATCGAGCTATCTAGCTGCTCGATAGGCTTCATGATGGTTCGGTTAATACCTACAGCGAAGACTGCAACGATCGCAGCGATCAGGCCACAGAACAAACTGATCGCTGTGATCGTGCCCTGAAGTGCTTGGTTAGAACTCGCTTCCATTTCTGCAATCACAGCATCAATGTCATCGGTGTAAAAACCTGTGCCAAGCATTAAGTCCCACTGAGGGATAAAGACGGAGTAGCTCAGCTTCGGTAGTGCTTCGGTCTCGCCCAACTTAGGGAAGTAATAAGTGGTAAATTGCCCGCTCTTGGAGTTTCTGATCAGGTCTTGAATTAGGTAATTACCTTTTTTGTCCTGCAGATTGAAGTAGTTTTTCCCAATACCATCAGTACTTTGTCCAACCACAACTCGCACACCTTTCGAGTCGTAACCAAAGATGTAACCTGACTCTCCGTACTCAAGCTGACGTAGAGTCGGTAGGGCTTCTTCTAGAGTCGCCCCTCGTTGTAAGAAGGGTGCGATCGATGATTCCGCCATTTGCAGATAAGACTTCAGCTCTTTCTGCTTCATTTCCATCATATTAGTGCGAGTAGAGTTGACCTGCTCAGCGGTGAGTTCGGTTGTCTTTAGATAGCTTACATAGAGCATCCCTAGCGTCATAAAGAGGAGAGGGATAAAAGACAAAATATAGAGGCGGTTTTTGATGGTTAGACTCATAAAGACTTCCTACTGCAGAGATATTGTTTTTTACTTGGTTCTAAGACCCTTTGGTGACTTTACTTTGCGAGTTATCGCTCAAAATAAATACACATCGGTTTACAGTATTTGTCTGTTCAAAAAATGTAAATGCGCCATTGGTCTAAACGTTAGGTTTACATAGTTTTGTTCTATAAATTTGACAGCGGTTAACTTTTTGCTGAATGTGTGAGCAACATATCGCAAGAAATTGTGGGAGGTGAGGGAAAAAATGAAGGCTGCTGGTGGAGCTTTTATGAGTGGATAAGCATATTTACATGCGTATACTTATAGCAATAGAGTTGATATGGATTCGGTGAAGGAGAAATTGAGGGAATTATATTGAATAAGGTAATTAAATGACCTTTTTCACTGTAGTTAAAATGATAGATAAAAATAATAAGAGCCAATAACTATTATCGACTCTTAATTTATCCAACTGACGTTGTCGTCTAATTATAGTAAGCCAGTTTTAGTTTCAGTGCTTTGTTCACTATAAGTGTAATCTGAAACTTTACCTTTCTTATCTAAGGTGATGTAAAGAACCTGAGTTTCTGAATCAACACCTGAGAATAGGAACCCTACAAACGGGATGAAAGATGCTGGGTTGCTAGATGCACTTGAATATGTGTAAGTCAACTGCTTAGAGCCATCTGAAGAGAAACCTGTAGATGTTGGTTCACCTAGCATCGTGATTAGCTGCTGTTCAGTCGTTTGACCTTTCTCAACCTTGCTGATGGTCTCGTTGTCCATCTTAGTACCTTGTGAAGCACACGCTGTTAGCATAACAGTTAGTAAAAGTGCAGAAGCTTTTTTAATCATAAATACCTCTCTGTGAATGTTTCGGGTACTGTCTTAAAAAACGAAAATTGCTTCAAGATACGAGAAATACCGAATAATCCACAAAATAATTCAATACAATATTTTTATTATTACTTTAGCTTTTCATTTTATTTTTGAGTTTTCATGCTTATGACTTGAATGGTCAATCTTTAATCATCTTTGGTTTAATAATTGCTCTTTATTAATTTATCTATTATTTATTGTATAAGATCTAAAAATGCTTGTTTTTAATCAAATAGATAGAGGGAATGATTTGGCTTATGTAATTAAATTTAATCAGTAAACTGTTTGTTGTTTATTTGACCATTTACCATCAATGCGACAAGGCTAAGAATGGCTTTTGATAGAGGTTGCGCTTTGCTAGAATGCGGCGCTCTGTGACAATCCAGTCACGCCGTTATTGATTTAAGTGAGTAGATTCATGAAGAAAAGCCAGGTGACGATTGGTTTAACGAATCCTAAAAGCCCAACCAATGTTGGCGCTGTGATGCGAGCTGCAGGCTGTTATCAAGTGGATGAAGTTAAATACACTGGTCAACGTTATGAAAAAGCAGCCAAATTTCATACTGATACCAAGAGTGCAACTCGCAATATTCCACTGATCGGGGTTGATTCATTTCTCGATGACCTTGACCCAGAGACAAAGATTGTGTGTGTTGAACTAGCAGAAGGCGCGACGCCACTACCAAGGTTCCAACACCCAGAAAACGCTATCTACATCTTTGGTCCAGAAGACGGTTCGATTTCTCAAGACGTTGCAGATCGCGCTGATCATGTTGTGTATGTACCGACGGTTGGTTGTATGAACTTAGCGGCAACGGTGAATGTACTTCTTTACGATAGATTGGCTAAGTCTGATGATATGGACGAAAGCAACGAACTTATTAAAAAGAGCCGAGATAACCGCAATCACCTTCTAGTGAAAGAAAAATAGCAACAACTCGAGCTGTTGTTGATTCATGTGTTATCTAAGTGATTTCTTAGCGGGTATGATGTGGTCAAACTCTTCTCCGATGAAAGGCTAGATAACACATGGAAGATGATCAACTTCTTACGGCTTTAAAAAAACAACCTGTCCTTGACCTCTATTCGCTCTATCAATCCCTCGAGCACAGAGGGACCTTATACTCATTGCTTGAAAAGCTTGCATCACTCAAAGACCAACACGCACTCGATACTCAGTTAAGCCCTTTGAAACCGCATATTGAAAAGGTTTTGGCGCAGTTTGACGACCAAACACCTGATGCTGTGATCTTGGAAGCCGTGATCAGACAATCTGAAATTCAACAGCGAGGACACAGCATGAGCCGCTATGTACTGACGTCGGATAACCACCGTCATTTTGCACCCCAAGCGGATTTGGTGGTATTTGGAGACTCGATTACTGAGTGGGCACCTTGGGCTGATATCTTCCGAGACATATCTATGGTGAATCGAGGTTTAGCCGGAGATACAACCGCTGGCATGCTAAGACGAATAGACACGACCTTGAACGTGAATCCCAAGCTGATCTGCTTTATGGCGGGTATCAACGACCTTGCTCAAGGCTACTCTGTCGATCAAGTTTTCACAAACTATGTCGAGATCGTAGACACATGGCTCAAGCAAGGGATTAAGGTCGTTGTTCAATCAACGCTTTTTGTTGGAGAAAGCCTTCAAGGTTTGAATACTCAAGTTGAAGAACTGAACAGTCTGCTGAAAAGCTATTGTCATGAGAATGGGGTTCAGTTCTTAGATGTGAATGAAGTTTTGGCGCTCAATGGTGTGCTATTGGATGATTTCAGCTGCGATGACCTGCACCTGAATGCCAAAGCTTATCAACAATGGTCGAGCCTACTCTTACCCGTTGTGCATCAATCATTATCCAGCGATTAAACAGAAACCTTATTTGTTAGCACATAAAAAATCGGCTAACTCATGATGGCGGGGAACCATATTTGAGTTAGCCGATTCGTTTAATCAGCGTTGCTAGCCAGTGATTAGCCAGCTAAATAGGCGCTAATACGTGTCGTCGATGCTGTTGTTGAGACTAGGGACACTTTGAAGCCATAACTTGCAGTGGCTTACCTGCATCGTCAAACTTCAAGCTCCAAACATACTTCCCGCCGTCACGGATGGTAACAGCGGTATCTTTACCATAACCGCCTTTGGTTAGCGCAGCCTCTTGACCGAGTTTGATGCTTAGCCCATCAGCCGTGTATTGCGGAGACCAAGACTTAGACGCATATTGCATGCGGTAGCTGCCCGGTTTCTCGTTAGTCACAACTTGATAGGTGTTGTCACCACGGTAGGTAAAGGCTCTGCCTTCTTTGTGTTTCCAGCCAGAGTCAGCGAAGTTGCCTACGACGTATAGCTTACTGTTTACTGGGCCCGCTTCAGATACGACAGGGTTATCACACTGAGCCATAAAGCCTTGGCCAGAGACTGGCGCGCTCGCCATCGCCGCAGCGACAGGTCCTGCAGCACTTGGTTTATCTACGCTCAAGAATCGACCTTCAAATGGTGCTAGCTCAATTTGGTAGCTGTCACCGAATGCGGCGATTTTGTCTTGAGTGAGCAGGTCGCTCAGTCCAGCGTCAGAGCCAGATTGTTTCTTAGTGAGCTCTAGCGTGTAAGCTTTGTCAGTGACGTTAATGGCGTAGATGATCGCTTCGTTGTCGCCGCCTTTGTGGTCGACGTAAACGGATTCGTTAGCAAGTAGGTGAGTTCGCTTACCTTGAGACAGTGCCGGGTGGTCTTGGCGAAGTGTCATCAGAGTTGTCACATACTGCTTGAGATCTTGCTCGCGAGCATTGAGCTCAGCGGTTACCCCTTCCACTTTACCGCTGGTACGCGCCACGTGGTCGTCACACAGCCCAGGAATGGCACAGTCGTCCCACACTTTGTCAGCAAATCCATCTAACTGGTCACCAATCTCATCACCATAGTAAGTGGTGATTGGGCCTGTGTAAGCGGCTTGGAATGAGAACGCCGCTTTGTAACGTTGCCAATATTCATCGTCTTCCGGTGAAGCAATATCACCACGTTGCAGCAAGTCTCCAAAACGCACCAGGTCGTGGTTACCAATCATAAGGTTTGGTTTTGCGTGGTCTGGGTAGAGTGAGTGCAATGACATGCCTTCCGCTAGCCACTCACCACCTTTACCGCCAACACCGGCTTCGTTTACAGCAAGGGTTTCCGTTAAGCGGTAACGCACAGGGAAGTCAAACGCAGAGCAGAGTGCCGGAGAGCTATTAGTACCATAGCCTGTTTCGATAATGCGGTTTTCTCCCGCCCAAATCTCAGCAACCATGTAGCCAAGCGGATTAACGGTTTCACCCTCTGAGTTTACGTATTCAACTTCTGCAGAAGCGACATCAACACTCTCACGAATTTCTGCCCATGCGTCTTTTGGTACTTGATACGCTTGGTCAAGACGCCAGCCATCAATCTTAAGTTCTTTGATCCAGTAAGTCGCGACCTCTTTGTAGAACTCTAAACTCTCTGGGTAAGCGACAGGGTTGTTCTCGCCTTGTGGTAGTTTACCAGTAGGTGAAGGCGCAACATTACCTTTGTGGTGACCGAATACGCCATCAAAGAATACGTATAAGCCGCGAGCGTGCGCCTCTTCTACTAGCTGTTTAGCTTGCTCTAACGTACCGAATCGTGGGTCGATACTGAAATAGTCAGTGGCGAAGTAGCCCGTTGCATCGAGTCTATCTGCCCAGTGGTCTTGTCCTGCAACAGGCTCAGAATTGAAGATAGGTGTTAGCCAAATACCATTCATTCCCAGCGATTGAATGTAATCGAGTGAGTCGATGATGCCCTGAATATCGCCTTTATGGTGGCTAGTGCCGTAACCGGTACCGTGACCGATAGAGTCATCGCCATTCACAAAGCTTTCGACCATTACTTGGTAGATACGCAGGTCGTTGATTTCTGCGCTGTGTGTGGTTTGACATTGGTAGGCATTGAGGTCGACCTGCTCAGAGGTCTCGGTTGTAGACTGGCATCCAGCTAAGAGTGCGAAAGAAACCGCTAAAGCCGTCGTAGTTAGGGTGCGTTTCACGTTCAAGTCCTTATTATTGTGTTTTGCTTCATTATTGACCAAGTGAAACAGAGGCAAATCATCCATAAATCAAAGGGCTGAGGATGAGAAAAAGGGCTGAGAGATCTCAGTCACAATAAATTTACATTTCACTGCCCGGAATATGATTTGGTGCAAAATTATTCACCGATAAAAGGTATGCAGTTGAGTAAAAATAGTTTGTTGGAACGCTTTTCCAATAACCCTCGGCCTAACACAATTTTGGTTCTGTCTACGAGGTCACTTTCTGTTATCGCAAAATGCACAGTCAGCACTTTATAAAAGAATTGTTATGGTGTTTTATGTGAAATGTTAATGGTTGTGGGCGATTTCATTGTTTCTCTAAAACAATACGCTTGGTTGGCGTGGCTTATTTAACATCCTAACTCTTTGAATCATTGACGCTTACTGTGAATTGTTCGATAAGAAAGAGTAAAGAATGTGAGTAGTGATTCTTCCCAATTTGTAGACGATGAATATCGCTTTGAGCCCACGTTGCGGGCGAAGTTTTCACGTCGAAGGTGGTTCAATTGGAAAGGCATTGAACTGCGTTTGGTGTTGGCTTTAGCGATGCTGTCGATGACGACGATCTTTCTTTCGGTCTTTTCTAGTTTCACTTTTGATATTCTCAATCAGCGCCTTGTTGAGCTGAAAGAGCAAGAGATCCCCGCGCTCGACAATGCGGCTCGCCTGAACGACAGAGTCAGAGAAGTCATCACAACCTCTTCCCAACTCAGTGGTGCTGAATCCAACCTAGAGCGCCAACAAGCGATGCTGCGAATTGAACAGGCCATTTCGGAGATGAAAGGCATCATGGTTCAATTTCCCGACTACCACTCTTACTTCAAGGATCTTATCTCACAAGTTCACAATAGCTTGAGCTTGCTCTATCAAAGTGAAATAGAGTCGCAGCAGCTCAACAAAGAGTTACGTAACCTGCTAGAAGGTTTCTATCCATTGCTCCAACAAGCCAGTGACGCACTCGATGATCTCCCTCAATCGAGTAAGCAGCAGATTGATTTTGCCCAACTAAAGGCACTGCTCTACTATCAACTGGGTTTGGTCGAGAAGCTCTACAACGATTCTAGCTTCAATGAACTCGATTACACTGGATACCGTCTAGAGCAGGTCGGTGAAGAGTGGTGGGGCATTTGGGCGAGTGGAGATTTAAGGAGTGAATTTCCTGAGTTAGATGAACAGTTGATGGTGATCTATAGCCTGGCGTCTAGTACAAGCACTCTGTACGAGTTAAAAAATAAGGCGCTCGATCACCGTTATCAAGAGATGTACTTTCTACAAAATAGCCGAGAGCACCTCAACCAGCTCACGGTTCAAATTGAAAGCCACACCAGCAAGGTGAATGGCAATATCGATCAATCCATTCAGCAAGCCCAGCAGTCTCTGCTTTCAAATCAGCGACTGTCTCTGTTTCTCTCCCTGTTTAGCGTATTAGCCGCAGCGGCGATATCTTGGTTCTATGTACGAAAGAGTGTTTTAGAGCGCCTCTTGCAGCTAAAAGACAATATGTTCGCTATCTCTACTGGGCATCTGGATACCGAAGTCGCGATTCGTGGTCGCGATGAAGTGACGCAAATGGCTAAGTATTTAAGGGTATTCCAAACTACCGCTAAGGTCGTGAAACAGACCAATCGTAAGCTCGAAGCTGAGGTTATCGAGCGCACTATTGCTGAAGAGAAATTGCGCGTGACCCAAGATGAGCTGATTCAAGCAGGTAAGCTTGCGGCTTTGGGGCAGTTGAGTGTCGGCATTACACATGAAATTAACCAGCCTCTTACCGCGGTGAATAGCCATGTTCGCAGTGCACAGTTGTGGTTGGAAAAAGAACGTCCGGATAAGGCGGCGAACAACCTGCAGAAGATCGAGATATTACTAGAGAAAGTCGCAGCGATTACCCGTCACCTGAAAGCATTTTCGCGTAAGAGCGATGGCAAGCTAACCAGTGTTGTATTGAACGATGTGATTAGCGATGCGATTGACTTGTTTGAAACTCGCCAAAGCGGAGTCAACATTGAGTATTTACCGAATCGGGCACTGTTGGTTCGAGCCAATAGCATCCGCTTAGAACAAGTATTGGTGAATCTAATTAGCAATGCGTTAGATGCTATCGAGCACAAAGAACAACCTAAGTTAATCATTTCTACCTCTGAGCACTCAGAGACCATCGAAGTATCAGTCAAAGACAACGGTTTAGGTATTCCTCAAGAGGATCTCCCGCACTTGTTTGACCCATTTTATTCACGAAAAAGCTCTGGAAAAGGGCTCGGACTTGGTTTGTCCATTGCTTACAACATCATAAAAGACTTTGGTGGTTCGATTCATGTGGAATCTCAAGAACACCAAGGCACAACTTTCATCGTCACTCTACCAAAAGGCACACACTCATGACCCAAGACAACCACATTATTTTGATTGATGACGAACTGGACGTTGTCGAAGCGGTGAGTGAAATGCTTGAGCTCGAGGGATTCAACGTCACCAGTTACACCGACCCTAATTTGGCACTCAAGTCGTTGAAGGGAAGCAGCCAGTCTGTGGTGTTGAGTGATGTTCGAATGCCGAAAATCGATGGGTTGAGTTTGGTTAGCGCGATTCAACACCGAGCACCGAACGTACAAGTGTTATTGATGAGTGGTCACGGTGACATACCTATGGCGATTGAAGCGATGAAGCTGGGTGCGTTTGATTTCTTAGAAAAACCATTGGATACCGGTGAGTTGGTAGAGAAGCTCAATCTCGCACTAGCGCAATGTCAGAGCAGCAGCTCTCAAACCTCTGGTGAGAGTGAAGAGAGTGACCTACCAATCGAGTCTGTCGTTATCGGTCAATCAAAGGGCATGGAGAGTATTCGCAAACAGGTTCTCGCTTTAGCACACACAGGTGTGGATACCATAATTAATGGTGAAACGGGTACTGGTAAAGAGGTGATAGCAAGGGCGCTTCATCAATTTAGCCGACGAAAAGCCAAACCGTTTGTAGCGATTAACTGTGGCGGTATGACAGAGAGCATCATTGAGAGTGAACTGTTTGGCCACGAGGCAGGGTCGTTCACCAGTGCCAATAAAAAACGCATTGGCAAAATAGAGCAGGCGAGTGGTGGAACCCTATTCCTTGATGAAATCGAAAGTATGCCTATCGCGGTGCAAATCAAATTACTGCGAGTGATTCAGGAGCGAACCATTGAGCGTGTTGGCGGGAATGAACTGATCCCTGTTGATATTGTTGTGGTTGCGGCAAGCAAAGCCGATCTCGCTAGCCTGAGTGAGTCGGGTGAGTTTAGAGCCGATCTTTTCTATCGCTTGAATATCGCTAGTCTGAATCTGCCGGCTCTACGCCATCGTAAAGAGGACATTCAACTGTTGTTTCGACACTTTGTTGTTCAAGCTAGCCACAAATACAAGACTCGTCCATCGACAATTTACCCTGAGCAGATCCAGCAGTTGTGTCGACATGAGTGGCCGGGCAACGTGCGTGAGCTCCGTAATGTCGCAGACCGTTTTGTGTTGGGTATTGTGGGTGATGGTTTCGATCTGCAATCGCCAAGCTGTGAGTCGACCAGTGGTGAATTTGCATTTGAGAAACAGATGGAGCAGTACGAGCGTAACGTGTTAACAGAAGCTTTGATAGAGAGCGCTGGCAACATCAACGATGTGTCTAACAAGCTTAACTTACCCCGTAAAACCTTGTACCGAAAAATGAAAAAGCATCAGCTTGATAAAGAGAGTTTCAAAATATAGTCGTTCAAAACATAGTTCGTTCCAAACATAGTCAGGGTGAAAAGGATAAAACTGATAAGACAGTAATGACCCATTTAATTAATCAATAAATTAATATCCACTTCAAGTGTTTGTAATATAAGGTTTTTAATATTTGGCACAATGCCTGCACTTCACTATTGCGGCTTAAAGCCATTGCTGCGTATAAGCATTGTGGTTTAAGCCGCAGGCAGGCTATCAGTCTCCGTATTGCATCCGTATCTTTTATTGATGAGCGGAAGCGTTAAGGTGGAGACTGAATGGCCAAATTAAGGAAAGTAAAAATAATTGCTTGTTGCAAGGAGATACAAACATGAAGCAAATTCTGAAAGGTTCAATTGCTTTAATACTCGGCGTGAGTTCGATGACAGCATGGGCAGCACAAGAGTCTGCCAACCTTGGACCTCGTCCCCTCTTTTTAATCAACAATATGGACGAAGGACCGCTGAAAACTAAGCTATTGAGTTGTAGTGAAGGGCCTTTCCAGCGCAGTGACTTCTCGATTGGTCACCGTGGTGCGCCAATGCAGTTCCCGGAACATACTAAAGAGTCTTATCTCGCTGCGATTCAAATGGGTGCTGGCATCTTGGAATGTGATGTGACCTTTACCAAAGACAAAGAGCTTGTCTGCCGTCACTCACAAAACGATCTGCACACCACGACGGACGTGTTGGCTCATCCAGAGCTTGCGAAGAAATGTACGGTTCCATTTAAACCAGCTAACCCTGCAACGGGTGAAGACGCTCAGGTGGAGTGTCGCACTACAGACTTTACCTTGGCGGAGTTTAAGACTCTTAAAGGGAAAATGGACGGTGCGAACCCTAAAGCCACCACGGTTGAAGAGTACATGAATGGCACGCCTGGCTGGAGAACTGATCTTTATAGCCAAAGCGGTACCTTGATGACCCATGCTGAGAGTGCAGCGCTGTTCAAGCAACATGGCGTGAAGGTGACACCGGAGCTGAAATCAGCAGCGGTAGAGATGCCATTCAATGGCTTTAGCCAAGAGATGTATGCTCAAAAGCTGGTGGATGAAGTCAAGGCTGCTGGTTTTGATGCGTCTGAAGCCTACCTACAGTCATTCAACCTGGATGACGTTAAATACTGGATCAAAGAGAACCCTAAGTTTGGTGAACAAGCGGTGTATCTGGACGATCGTGTGTATGAACAAGCGGACTTCGTCGCTTCGATTGAGAACATGAAAGAGCTACAAAAAGCAGGTGTAAACATCATCGCACCGCCGTTGTTTGCTCTAGTTGAGCTTGATAAAGATAACCAAATCGTTGCGTCTGACTACGCTAAACTGGCGAAGCAAGCTGACTTAGACATCATTGCTTGGACACTTGAGCGTTCAGGTCCACTGGCACAAGGTGGTGGTTGGTATTACCAAAGCGTCAAGCAAGGCATCAACAACGATGGCGATATGATGAAGATGCTAGACGTACTCGCGCAAGACGTTGAAGTGTTGGGTGTATTCAGTGACTGGCCTGCAACGACGACTTATTACGCTAACTGCATGGCACCAAAAGCCTAAGTGAGCTGGTGAGATGGGCGGTATGAAGTGAGCTGCCTGTCTCTATGATTGGACAATCTCAATCTATTTTTTAAGAGCCTTCGGGCTCTTTTTTTGGCTTGATAAGTGTGGGACAAAAGTGACCCAAATTCATATTAATAGCTTGGACAAAAATGACTCAAATCTAATCACCTAAAATGAGATTTGTTTTAAGTGGTTGAAAATAAATAAAATAATAGTTGGCACAAAGGGTGCAATAAGAGGTTCGACCCTCAACAAAAAGTAAAAGTAAGGTTTGAATATGAAAATCAGTGTTAAAGGACTGTTAATCGCTAGCTCCCTACTACTTCCTTCAATGGCTATGGCAAACGACTGCTCTAGCCGTGGTGTGTTAGACGATCGATACTGTGATGAAAACCAAGATTTAGTGGCAGACTCGCCTAAAAATCCAGATGAGTGGAATGACCCGAGTACGCTCGTGTTTACCTACACTCCTGTAGAAGACCCAGCCTTGTATAAAGATGCATTTGCGGATTTCCAAGCGCACCTAAGTAAGATCACAGGTAAGCGCGTGATTTACTACACAGTGCACTCAAACTCTGCACAAGTGGAAGCGATGCGTTCTGGTCGTCTGCACGTTGCAGGTTTCTCGACAGGTCCAACGGGCTATGCGGTTAACCTAGCGGGTTATGTACCAATCGCGGTGAAAGGTGATGAGTCAGGCTTCCAAGGTTACAACCTAATCACTATCGTGCGTAAAGACAGCGGCATCAAGACGATGGCTGATCTGAAAGGTAAAAAGGTTGCGCATACTTCTGCGTCATCAAACTCTGGCAACCTTGCACCACGTGCACTTTTCCCTGCAAAAGGCTTAGTACCAGACCAAGACTACAAGGTGCTTTACTCGGGTAAGCATGATCAATCTATTTTGGGTGTATACAACGGAGACTACGATGCAGCACCTGTCGCCTCTGATGTTTACGACCGCATGGTTGCAGCAGGACGCGTAGATGCATCTGAGCTTAAAATCATCTACCGCAGCCCACGTTTCCCAACATCAGCATTTGGCTACGCTTACAACCTTAAACCAGAGCTTGTTGATAAGATCAACGAAGCCTTCTTTAGCTACCGCTTTACACCAGAAATGAGCGCAGCATTCAAAGGCGCTGACCGTTTCTCTCCTATCTCTTACAAAGAAGAGTGGGGCGTGATTCGTGATATCGCTCATGCAACCGGTACTGCTTACACCAAAGCGGGTCTGAAAAAGCTTGCGGAAAAAGATGCGGCGAAACGCGCGAAGAAAAAAGCAGCTGAGCTCGCGAAACAAGCAAACAGTCAGTAACTCCTCTCTAATACCATTTTCACTTATTCACTGAATAAGTTGTTTTAAGTCGATGCCCTCACGGGTAGGGCATCGCTCATTCTAAATTTGCACAAGGAAACGCAGTATGGCCGTAGCTAGCTATGACGGAATTAAGATCAACGACCTGTATCACGAATACGTAGCAGGAAAGCCGATCCTTAAAGGAATTAATATTGATATCGATGAACCAGGGATCATCGCCATCATTGGCCCATCAGGTACGGGTAAAAGTACACTGCTTCGTTGCATCAACCGTCTAAATGATCCAAGTAAGGGTGAGATTATCTTTGATGGTTCTGACCTGACAAAACTGCAGGGACAAGCGCTGCGTAAACAGCGTCGTCACATTGGTATGGTTTTTCAAGAGTACAACCTAGTAGAGCGATTGACTGTTATTGAGAACGTGCTGAGTGGCCGCTTAGGCTACATGACGGCTTGGAATGCGTGGCGTCGTAACTACTCTTCACAAGACCTTGCAAAAGCCTTCGAACTACTAGAATTTGTTGGCCTTCAAGACTTCGCTAATCAGCGTGCAGACAGCTTATCTGGCGGTCAAAGACAGCGTGTGGGTATTGCTCGTGCTGTTATGCAAGACCCATACATCTTATTGGCTGATGAACCAACGTCATCTCTTGACCCTAAAACAGCGGTAGAAATCATGGAGTTGATGGAAACCTTCGCACAGCAGAAAAATATCCCGGTACTAGTCAACATTCACGATGTGAGCCTAGCGAAGCGTTATGCGAAACGCATCATAGGTATGTGTAACGGTAAGGTGCATTACGATGGCAGCCCTGAAGGTATCTCAGAAGATGACCTTAAGATCATCTACGGAGGTGAGTCATGGCTGGATTAACCACAAACTCATCGACATCGCAGACTCAATATCAGAATCCGTTTAAGGCATCGTGGACAAACCGTGCGATTGTGGTGGCGATCGTCGCTTACCTTTTCTATAGCTTTTCGACCTTGGGTTTGACCTTTGACCGACTAATTATCGGTTTTGGCGAAAGTGAGCGTTTACTATCGCGCATGTTTCCGCCCGATTTTTCACGCACAAACTTACTGTTAAGTGGTTTGGCGGAGAGCTTGCAGATCGCGATTATTTCGAGCTTCTTCGGCATCGTTATCTCTCTGTTCTTGGGCTTATTAGCAGCAAGAAACATGATGCCATCGATTGTATCAACGCCAATTCGAGGCTTTATCGCGCTATGTCGCTCTTTTCACCCAGTAATCATTGCGATTCTATTCGTAAAAGCCGTGGGCTTCGGCGCATTGGCGGGGATCCTGACTCTCGTGTTCGCTTCAATTGGCTTCATTGCCAAGTTGTTTGCAGAAGCGATTGAAGAGATCTCTTTCAAACCAGTCGAAGCTATTAAAGCGACTGGGGCAAGCTTTGTGAGTGTGATTCTGTATGCGGTAATGCCGCAAGTGTTCACTCGCTTTATTGGCTTTGCTAGCTACCAACTCGACTCGAACCTACGTAACTCGACCATGGTTGGTATCGTTGGTGCGGGTGGTCTGGGTGGGACACTGTTCTCGGCATTCCAGCGCTTCGATTACGATTTTGTAGCGGCGATTTTGATCACCATTATCGCTTTGATTCTTGTAGGTGAGTTTCTTTCCAACATCGTTAGGAGAATTTTCTGATGACAACAGCATCTATTGATAGAGAGTGGCAGCGATTTACTCCTAATGAACGCATCGCTCGATTCGCCATTTATCTGAGTTTGGTGAGCGCGATTGTGTGGTCTTGGCAAACAGTGGAAGTGATTCCTGAGTTTCTGTATGACGCGCCTGCGCAGTTCGCGGATATGTTTCAACGCATGCTACCGATGGATTATGGGTTTTATCCAACGACCATTCATGATGCGATGATCGAGACGCTGCACATCGCAACGCTCGGCACACTGTTTACTCTTATTTTTGCGATACCTTTAGCGCTGTTGAATGCGCCAAATATTACGCCAAACAAAAGCTTGAATTGGATTGCTCAGTTCTTTCTAGTGTCTTCACGCTCAGTGAACTCATTAGTTTGGGCCCTGCTATTCATCGCCCTGTTTGGCCCCGGTGTTCTTGCAGGCATTATGGCAATTGCCGTCCGCAGTGTAGGCTTTGTAGGGAAGCTGTTAGCGGAAGCCATTGCCGAAGTGAACATGGGGCCAATTGAAGCCTTACGTGCAACTGGCGCGTCTTGGATGAGTGTTCTACTAAAAGGTTATTGGCCACAAGTCATGCCCGCTTTCTACTCGATTGTTCTGTTCCGTTGGGATATTAACGTTCGTGAATCCGCCGTGCTTGGCTTAGTAGGTGCAGGTGGTATAGGTGTGGTACTGAATGATGCTCAAAACTTGTTTGAGTGGCAGAAGGTATCAATGGTACTGGTGAGTATTTTTGCGGTCGTGATCATCGCGGAAGCCGTCGTGATTCATATTCGTAACAAACTGATCTAATTACGTATTCCCTAACGTAAAACTGTGTGATTGAGAGCTTTTATCTAGCATTTTAAGCTCAAACGACCCTAGGAGTCTCGGTCTTCTTAGGGTCGTTTTTTTAGATTGATTCTCAGCAGTTCAGCTCTGAAAGCTATAATCGAGCCGATAAGCTTTACTGTAAGCAGTCAGCTTGAGGTATCGGATTAGAATACGCAGTGCTTAGCAAAATCACCGGCTTCATTGGCTGTCCAATCGCCTTTAGGTTTCTCTTTCATATCCGTACACCAAGCTTCACTGCCGACTTCAGTACAGGCCATGAGTTGGCTTGCCAAGAAAAGTACAAGTGCGATCTTTTTCATAATAAACATCCTTTTTTTGCATTGTTCCATAACGATAGTGGATTCCATACTACTTGCTATGTGTGATATCGACAACACTTTGTATGGTTTAATCGACGGAGCACGTTTTATTGCAAGATCAAAAAAGCCAGCACGTTGGCTGGCTCTTAATATTCTGTTTTCCTTATCCATTCACCTTATAAGATGAAAGAGTGCCGAGTTAAACTAGCTTCATCTCTTGAATGATGTCAGACGCGATTTCTGGCTTAGTGCTGGTCGGTTTAGCGTGAAGATCGGCTTTCAATTGCCCTTTTCTGTTACTCAGACCTGCTTCAAGTTTCTTGATTGCTGCGGTTACGGCAGGATACATAATATCGTCTGTCGCTTTGGCTGTTACACGCACACCTTCGTAATTTGTGAATACCTCAACTTGATGTTGGTTGTGCTCTTTAGTGATGATGATGTCGCAGCTGATCAGTGATGGAAAGTGGTTAGCAATCTTATCGAACTTGCCTTCGATGTCTTTGCGTGAGTCGTCGTTAATTGATACGTGATGTGTTTGAACGTTTACTTTCATAAATCATACCTTTCCAATGACTGTGTCATTTAAACGTAGCAAACATCCGTTAGATTAACCAACAGCGGAAACACACATGTGTGATTGAGTTCAGTGTTATCAAATAATCTGTTGTTTGGCTCTTGAAACTCACCAAAACCGTGCGCATATTATGTCTCGTGATTTTGATACATGTTTAATTTTGCATCATGCCTGATGAATTACTCTAATTTGTTTCTCTGCCGCAGTAATTTATCCCTTCAAGCTAATTACTCTCAATATTAGTCACTTTTTATACAACTGCTTACTTTCCTCTTATTTCGAGCTCGAAAACCTTTAATCAATATCACAGCTCTTGATATTTCCCTCAGCAATCTGTTGACTCGTACTTTATGCGGTTTATCGTAGGCGCACTGTTCATTAAGGATCTTCTGACTATGTCTATGCCGTTAAAACTTGCTGCACTTGCAGCTTCTATGTCCGTGTCATTTAATCTGTTTGCTGCCCCAGTAGAATTTCAAGCAATCCCTGAAATCATGCAAAAGTTTGATACTGCTGAGTTGTACGTGAAAAAATCAGTCACCCTAGGTCGCTTACCTGCGGAGTCCGAAATCGGCGCGGATTTCCCGACCTATGTTTCAGACGGTAAGGGCGGTTATAGCTTAGAAACCAATAACGTAATGACAGACAATGTGGTAATTGCAAGCATGCCTAAGCCGATTGTGGACGACGTTTATAATCAATGGTTAGTGCCAAAAGAGACTTGGGTAAGCAGTTATGGTGAACTGCCAACGTCAACCACAGAGTTCAAACCGTTTAAGCGTATTAAAACCATCAAAGCGATTAAAATTGATGCCGAGATGCTAAAGCTAATGGGAAGCGAAGATGGCGAAACAGCGATCATTAAAGTGAGCTGGGATGATAAAGGAATGAAAGTTTACAAAGATGGATTCTTAGCGGATTACGAGTACGGTATCGCACCACATGAGATGGCCGAGAACTACGAGCTTGCGCCGAAATAACAGAGCTACTCCAATTCGACTTAGGCCCCGTATTCGCGGGGCTTTTTAACATCTGTTCGCGGGGCTTTTTAACATCAGTTCGCAAGGCTTTTAAACACCCGGAGATAAAGTTAGATCAAAATCACACTTTTCGCCCTATTTACCGCTCGTTGTGCTATTATGCGCCGCTTGTCTTTGTAATTGATAAAATACGCATTACCTACGCGGTTAATTCCGCCTTTAAAGGTAATGTCCTCACTCAGTTTAGCTATCAGGTTGAACATCTGCATTCTGCTCGGACGCAAGAAAGTAGCTCAGACTACTTCATTCATGTGCATTGAGAGCGCCATCTATCAAAGACCTTTATTAAACATCCCGCATTAGCGCTAACTTTGTTGGCGTGAAGGGCTTTGTTTTTCCCAAAATCATCCTTGCTGCTAGGCGTTGCTAGTAGCTGACAAGTAAGGAGCTTATATGACAACTACGGTATCTTCATCCATACCTGAATCTGCGAATGAAAAAGAGGTAAACCACCCGTTTCTCTCTTTGGTGATCATGGTAATTGTTGCGGCTTTCGCAACCTACTTTATCCCCGCAGGTGAATTTGAAAGGGTAGTGATGAATGGTCGCACCGTTATCGACCCAGACAGCTATACATTGCTCGCGAGCAACCCAACAACATTAGCCTCATTTTTTGAATCATTTTTTAAGGGCTTTAAATCAGCCTCAGGCGTGATGGGCGTTGTGGTTTTTGTGGGTGGTGCATTTGGTATCATCAAACACATGGGGCTATTGGATGCATCGGTTGTTGCGTTAACCAGCAAACTGAAAAAGCAGGGACTGTACGTGATTGCGCCAGTGATCATGACGGCGATCTTTTTCAACGTAACCTTTACCGGGATGCGTGAGTTGGACGTTATCTTCATCTCTTTGATGATCCCTATCTGCATCAAGCTAGGCTACGACGCGATTACGGCACTGGGTGTGGTTCTTTTGGCGAGCTGTGCAGGTTTTGCTGCGGCTTTGGCTAACCCATTCTTTACCGGTATTGCTCATACGATTGCAGAGCTGCCAATGTACTCAGGCATGTGGTACCGCTTTATCGTTGGTATGTTTATGCTCTTAACAGGCGCTTGGTATGTTCTGAACTACGCGCGTAAAATCAAGCAAGATCCAACCAAAGGTTTGCTACATGGTACGGGTTACCACTACGAGTCGAACGTTGAAGCTAAGGCGCTCACCTCTCGTGAAAAGCTGGCGGGTATTGCGTTCCTAGGTGTGTTTGCCTACATGATTTACGGCACACTGACCATGGGCTTCGGTTTTACTGAAATCGCGGGTGCATTCGTAGCAATGGCGATCATTCCGGGTCTCGTGGCAGGACTGTCTCCAAACAAGATTTGTGAATACTGGACAAAGGGCGTGAGCGATGTTCTGGTCGCAGTGTTGATCATCTTCTTTGCTCGCTCGGTATTAACGATCATGGAAGACGCTAAAATTGTCGATTCTATTATCTACTACCTAGCGCAAATCATCTCTGGTAGCTCAAAGTTGGTGGCAGCTGCAGGTATCTACTTCTCGCAAGCCATCATCAACCTGTTTATCCCGTCGGGCAGTGGCCAAGCGGTGATTACGATGCCAATCATCATTCCACTGGCGGATATCGGTGAGGTTACGCGTCAGGTAGCGGCACTTGCGTCTCAATTGGGTGATGGTATCTCAAACTACATTTATCCAACCAACGGTGGTTTGCTGGCGGTGTTGGCAATTGCAAAAGTGCCTTACTCGAAATGGGTTCGCTTCTTCCTACCGCTATTTCTGTTCTGGTCGGCAGGTGCGCTTATCTCTGTGGTTATCGCTCAGATGATAGAACTGGGTCCTTTCTAAGCCATATGAATAGAAACATTAAAGGCAGCGAGTTACGCTGCCTTTTTTGTGTCCAAATGAATTCGGCTAATCAAATCGATATGAAGAAGGCACCACAATCACTCCTTCTTTTGATATGTGGAATCGCTTGGCGTCTTCTTTACTGTCAACACCAATCATAGTCCCTGCTGGTACTTTAACGTGCTTATCTATGATGCAGTTTTGAATGTGGCAGTTTTTACCAATCTCTACATTCTCAAAAAGGATGCTGTCGATAACAATTGCCGCATTCTCGACTTTTACTTTAGGGAAGAAGATGGAGTTTTGCGCTGAGCCGCCCTCAATCACCACGCCATTGGCGATCATCGAATTAATGAAAATCCCTTGGTTGCCTTCGACCGATGCGATGGTGCGAGCTGGTGGGAGCTGCTGATCGTAGGTACGAATCGCCCAGTCCGGTTGATAAAGGTCGATAGGGGAGACCGGTTTAAGCAAGTCCATGTTGGATTGATAGTAAGAGTCGATGGTACCGACATCTCTCCAGTAAGCGTCTTGCGTCACTCGTCCCTCTTCACTGCCAAATTTATACGCATACACACTTTGATTGTTCACCAGTTTAGGGATGACATCTTTGCCGAAGTCGTGGCTAGAGTTTGGATCTTCCGCATCGTCTAATAGGGCGCGGGTCAGTACTTCTTTGTCGAAAATGTAGATACCCATCGAGGCCATGCTTCTCGTTGGTCTACCCGGAACACACGCGGGGTAGCGTGGTTTCTCGGTGAAGTTTTGAATTTGGTGAGACTCGTCAATTTCCATCACACCAAACTCTTTGGCTTCATCAATCGACACTTCCATACACGCGACCGTGAGATCGGCCTCTGTCTGTTTGTGCTGCTTGAGCATCGGCGCGTAGTCCATGCGGTAGATGTGATCACCAGACAGCACCACGACGTGCTTTGCTTCACTGCGAGAGAGTAGGTACAAGTTCTGATAGATGGCATCAGCCGTGCCGCTGTACCAGCTGTCTCCGGTACGCATTTGAGGGGGAACATTGGTGATGAACTCGCCAAGCTCTGGGTTGAGTACCGACCAGCCATCACGCAGGTGTTTCTGTAAAGAGTGGGATTTGTACTGAGTCAACACCAGTATTTGTCGCAAACCAGAATGTAAACAGTTTGCTAACGTGAAGTCGATGATTCGATATTTGCCACCAAATGGGACGGCGGGCTTGGCGCGGTTGTCTGTAAGTGGGGAAAGCCGAGAACCTACGCCACCTGCGAGTACGATGGTTAGAGTGTCTTGCATGTCAGAACCTCAATGTATTTATGATTATGCCAAGACTACTGCAAGCTTTAAGCCATATGTAAGTTGTTGAATTATAGTGTTGAAAAGATGATAACAGGTACAGGTGCACCAAAATAGCACACGGGGTAAGTGTAAAGGAAATAATTGCACCGAACTGGTGCGCTGGGTGTGTTCAGTGTTTTGTTTAACAAAATGATGCACGGGAAAGTTGCATTACAAAAGTGTCAATAAATTGGGTGGATAGAGTGATCGAGGTTAAATAAATTTATATAAATACTCATAAGTTTTCACAAATTGATTTCCATCAATAATGTGGGGTTATTGTGTGCTACCTTGCACGCAAAATAAGAAATGATTACTGACTCATCAATAAGTAAGCCCTACAAAAGGAAATAATAATGAAAAAAACAGTATGTGGTATTGCGGTTCTTTCAGCCCTTATGTCTGCTAACGTTCTTGCTCACAGCGAAGGCGATTTCATCGTTCGTGTCGGTGCAGCAACGGTATCTCCAAATGACAGCAGTGGTGATGTTCTTGACACTGCTGGTGCTGAGTTCTCAGTAGATTCAAACACGCAGCTAGGTCTGACACTTGGCTACATGTTTACTGACAACATCAGCTTCGAAGTACTGGCCGCGACTCCATTTTCTCACAGCATTTCTACTAACTTTGGTGGCCTAGGAGAAATTGCTGATACCAAGCACCTTCCACCAACGTTTATGGTTCAATACTACTTCGGTGACTCGCAAAGTGATTTCCGCCCATACGTGGGTGCGGGTATCAACTACACCGTGTTCTTCGACGAGTCTCTGAATAGCAAAGCCAAAGCAGCAGGTCTAAGTGATTTATCGCTAGATGACTCTTGGGGCTTGGCAGCAAACGTTGGTATGGACTACATGATCAATGATGATTGGTTCTTAAACGCATCGGTTTGGTATGCAGATATCGGTACAACAGCAAAGTATAAGCACACAGCTGGTGTTACAACCACTCAATACTCAACTGACGTAGACATCGACCCATGGGTATTCATGATCGGCGGTGGTTACAACTTCTAAATAGATGATTATTCCCATCGTTCTAATTAATCAACTGCTTTAACTTTAAGCGCTCAAGCACCAGCCAGCTTGGGCGTTTTTTTGTATCTGGGCTTTTTATGCTTGTGCGTTTTTATGTTGATGTGTTTTCGGTAGACATAACAGTATCGTGATATATACAACACTGCTTTTATAAATATAATTCAAATCGATGGATGTAACTTTTTATTAACCAATTTGTAGGCGAGGTGTCATAGAACAGCTCTAGGATTGCGACTTTCGATCATGGAGGATATATGAAAAAGCACTCGCTAAAACTCAATGGATTTAACCTAAGCAAGACTCAACTTTTCACTTCAATTTCTGTCTCAATCGCTCTGATGGGTTGTTCACAATCGAGCACCAATCAAGAAAGCGAACTTGTGGCTGCTTTTTCTGCGCCGACTTTTTATGGTTATGAATGTCAAGCGCCAACACAACCAATGTCCTCTTCTAAAGAAGTCACGGGCATTCGCTTGGTTGGCACCTCGGTCGCTGACGCACCTTTTGATACGTCAGCTGCAGAGATCGTCAGCTACGATGTTTGCACCGATAAACTCTACGTTGTGAATGCTCAAGCAAAAAAAGTGGATGTGTTGTCGCTGGATGCTGATGGCAAGCCAAGTGCAGAAGGTTCAATCGATTTGCAGTCGGCAGCGAGTGCGTCTGGGATCAATATTGGTGCAGCTAACAGTGTTTCTACCCACAATGGGTTGGTGGCGGTCGCTATCGAGAATGCAGACAAACAGTCTAACGGTTTGATTGCGCTGTATCGTTCGGACACGCTAGAGCTGATTACCACTTTTAACGCAGGTGCACTGCCAGACATGGTGAGCTTTTCGAAAGACGGACGTTATATCGCTGCCGCTAACGAAGGTGAGCCGAACGCGGATTACACTATTGACCCAGAAGGCAGCGTGACCTTAATCGATTTATTACAAGGACCACAAGATGCTGTCGTTAAGCAAATCGACTTTAAGGCCTTTAATGCTGAGCAATCACGCCATAGCGAACTCAGCGACAAGGTTCGTATCTCTGCACCAAATGCAACTGTAGCTCAAGATCTAGAACCTGAGTACCTAACTTTCTCGGACAACGGTAAGCTTTATGTGGCCCTGCAAGAGAACAATGCCCTAGCAGCGATTGATGTCAAAACGGCTACGGTTGATGCGATCTTCGGTCTGGGCGGAAAGTCATGGGCTAACGCAGAGCTAGACGCGTCGAATAAAGACAAAAAACTGGGTAACTTCCAAAGCTATGACATGCTTGAAGGGCTTTATATGCCAGACAGCATCGCGAGCTATAGCGTCAATGGAGCTACCTACATCGTAACGGCCAATGAAGGTGATGGCCGAGAGTATGGTATTGACACTACTCAGAAAGCTTGTGATGAACTTGGTTACAAGTGGGATGGTGATGATTTCCAAGGCACGGCACAATACTCAACAGTAGAAGATTTCTGCATAGCGTATGTAGACGAAGTGCGCGGTAAAAAGTTGGATGTCGCGGACGATCACCCATTAGCAGAAGCCTTAAAAGACAACAAGCAGCTAGCTCGTCTAAAGGTGATTAAGCCTCAACAGACGTTGCAAGCGGATCAAAAAGTTCAAGCATTTGGTTCTCGATCGTTCTCTATTTGGGATGAATCAGGTGAGTTGGTCTTCGATAGTGGTGATGACTTCGCCAAGATTGTTTATCAACAGCAGCCAGAGCATTTCAATAGCACCAATGACAACAACATGAGTGGCGATGATCGCAGCGATGATAAAGGTGTTGAGCCAGAAGCTATTGAAGTGGCGATGATCAATGGTAAGCATTACGCGTTCATTGGCTTAGAGCGTCATGGTGGCATCATGGTTTATGACGTGACGGATCCAAAAGAGAGTCGTTTTATCAGTTACTTAAATAACCGCGACTTCTCACAACCAGTTTGCACAAAAGTGGATGAAGACGGCGATTGTGACAACGATACCTACAACCCGAAAGCGGGTGATTTAGGGCCTGAATCGATTAAATACTTTAGCCGTTCTGGTGAGCACTTTATTGCCGTTGGCAGTGAAGTGAGTGGCACGACATCGGTGTTTCGTATCGAATTCTAATACGGTTATGGAATATTGATTGAAACCATAAGGGTGAGCTTAGGCTTGCCCTTTTTTATTGATAAGTGATCAATTTAACACTTGTTTCACATTTGCATAGTATTTAATTGCACAATGTTCGGTCGCAGAGTAATGTTTTAAACGGTTCAAAAAACGATCAGTTAATGAAATCTGTAGCTAGGTTTACATCTAATTACGGTTTAATAATCAAGGAGATGATTGTGCTTAAACGTAATTTATTAGTGGCGTTATTCGCGATTCTACCAGCCATGGCAAGTGCTGAAAACTATTCAATTGGTACCGGTGGTCAGAGCGGTATTTACTATCCATTTGGTGGTGCTTTGGCAAAAGTCTGGTCTGAAAATGTGCCAGATGTGAATGCAAAAGCGGAAGTGACAGCAGCCTCAGTTGAGAACACGATTAAGGTCGTCCGCGGTGATATGATCGCAGGTATCGCAATGGGTAACGTTGTGTTGGATGCTTATAATGGCGAAGGCAAGTTCCCTAAAAAAATGCCAGTGAAGACGCTGTTTGCTCTCTATCCAAATCTGGTTCATACCCTAACTCTTAAAGATTCAGGTATCGATTCGCTAGCACAGCTTAAAGGCAAGCGTGTTTCTCTTGGTGCACCTGCAAGTGGTACAGCGGTAACATCGGCAGCGCTGCTAGAGTCGATGGGTATTGATGTGAAAAACGACATCGATGCGGTTTACCTAAACTACTCAGAAACAACAAATGCACTGGCGAATGGTCAAATCGATGCAGGTTTCATCGTGGGTGGTCAAGGTGTTGGTGCGGTAACGCAAATCGCCCTAACTCATGACATTAAAGTGCTCTCTATTTCAGAAGAAGAGAGTGCCAACTTCATGAAACAGTATCCAGCTTACAGTGCATACGATATTCCAGCAGGCGTTTATAACAAGGTTGAGCCAGTATCGACATTAAGCGTGTGGAACGTGCTAGTGGTTAATGCCAATATGAGTGATGACATGGCATTTAACCTAACAAAAGCGGCATTTGAGAACATTGGTGATATTCGTAAGGTCGTAAAAATGGCTGAGATGACGACACCAGAAAATGCATCTCGATTGCAAGGCGTACCGCTTCATGCGGGTGCTCAGAAGTATCTAGACTCGGTAAGCAAATAACATCTCTACCTCAGGGTAAGTGGCTCTCACTTACCCTTTTTATCAATTCGTTCTTATCCAGCAGGCATTAATATGGATATTACCCCTGATAATCAAAACGCGTCACCTCAGCATTTACCCTATGAAAAACTCGTTAAAACAATGGGCTACCTGACTTTAGTTGTCGCGGTAGCTTTGTCGGTTTTTCAAATATGGCAAGGTGTGAGTTCAACGATCTCAGCAACTTATTTTAGACCTATCCACCTGTGCTGGGTCTTGGTCTTGATCTTCCTTCACTATCCATTGATCGCCAATCGAGAAAATAAGCTTTTTGTGGTGGGCAAGCTGATCGATGTGATCTTGTGTGGCGTGGTGGTATTCGCAGGCTATCGTCTGTGGATCTTCGATTACAACGACATCAACCATCTATTTTACGGGCTGCAGTTTGCGGATATGTTCGCTGGCAGTGCTTTGTTGGTGCTGCTCTTGGAAGGGTGTCGACGTACCGTGGGCTGGGTGATGGTGTTCATTGCAGCGCTGTTCCTCGCTTATAGTGCGTTCGGTGACATGTTGCCAAGTGGCTTTGCAATCAAGGCTTATACATTACAAGAGTTGATTCAGTTCCAGATCTATTCAGCTAATGGTGTGTTTGGCTCTGCCTTGGGGATAGCGGCGACAACCGTGTTTATCTTTGTATTGTTTGGTGCATTCCTTGAGGTGACGGGGGCAGGTAAGTTCTTTATCGATCTCGCCTTCTCAATCGCAGGTAAATACCGTGGCGGACCAGCCAAAGCAGCGGTATTAGCTTCGGCCGGATTAGGTTCGATATCTGGTTCTGCGATTGCCAATACAGTGACGACGGGCTCGATCACTATCCCGATGATGAAAAAGCTTGGTTATAAGCCAGAGCAAGCCGCGGGTATTGAAGCCGCTGCCTCAACAGGTGGACAGATTATGCCACCGATCATGGGCGCAGGTGCGTTCGTGATGGCCCAGTTTACTGGCGTGCCTTATAGCGAAATCATGATCGCCTCGATTGCGCCGGCCATTCTCTACTTCTTCTGTACTCTGCTTTATGTCCACCTGATGGCGTGCAAGCTTAACCTTAAAGCGGTGAGCAAAACCGAA
Source organism: Vibrio sp. D404a (assembly GCF_030248535.1). Classification (GTDB taxonomy): domain Bacteria; phylum Pseudomonadota; class Gammaproteobacteria; order Enterobacterales; family Vibrionaceae; genus Vibrio. The sequence goes on from NZ_JAHGAJ010000025.1 coordinate 205,973, forward strand.
GCTGTGATTGCGGTGATGAAAGACGGTGCCCACCACTTGATTCCGTTGATTCTGATCACGGTACTCTTGATGATGGCTTACTCACCACTGTTAGTGGGTGTTGCGGGATGTACCGCGATTCTACTAACAGCGGCGCTGCGTAAACATAGCCGAATCGGGCTGACGAAGTTCATTGAAGGAATGAAAAACGGTGCGCTAATGGCACTGCCTATATCGGCCGCGTGTGGTGCTGCTGGTATCATTGTTGGTGTGGTTGGCCAAACAGGCATTGGCTTGCAGTTTACTCAGTTTGTGATGGATTTTTCTGGCGGGTGCATGCTTATCGCATTGGGCTTGATCAGCTTAGTGGCCTTGGTATTGGGTATGGGATTGCCAGTAACGGCTGCATATATCGTACTTGCGGTTATGGCGGTGCCAATGCTTAGTGATTTTGGCCTGCCACTGCTAACGGCTCACCTTATCGTATTCTGGTTGTCACAGACTTCTAACGTCACCCCTCCGATTGCACTAGCCGCCTTCGCTGGCGCAGGGGTTGCGAACGCCAATCCAATGAAGTCTTCGGTTGAAGCGTTCAAGTTAGCGGGCGGTCTGTTCATCATCCCAATCATGATGGCGTACACCAGTATTGTGAATCCGAATGATGGCATGCCAGCACTGCTGTTCTCTATCGTTCAGACACTCACAATCATCGTTGCGATAGCTATCGCGATTGAAGGTTATCTGATTCGCTCACTGAACATGGTTGAACGTTTGGTGGCATTGCTCGCTATCCCATTGTTGCTCCTTAATCCATTCGGCTTAGGTCCTCTGGGTATCGCGATCATTGTTGGTCTAATAGTCATCCAATGGCGCAGCCGTGAGGTTGCTCAACAAGCGTAACCTGTTTTGAAGTTATATAAATACGAGAAAGGGATCTGAATGTTCAGACCCCTTTTTGTTAACTAGATATTATACTTGCGATCTTTTCTTGTTTTGATGTTATCCGTGAAAATTTAATTAATTGTTTTATCGCTCGGGGCTACAGTACTGCTTCCATCACCGCTTTCTTAGCGCCTTTTTGTTCAATATTGATGTACGCCTGAGTAATAGCATCAATAACAGATTTCTGTTGAACAATGGATTGGTCGAAGATCGTTTCTTCACTCAAAAGAGCGTTAATTAGTGGCTCAATTGAGTCGTGTTTTTTACTGATTGACAATAAATGATCAGAGAGAGGGTCTACTACCTCAATCGGTTGATTGTTTTCATCAATACCTCTGATGTAGCGCATCCATGCCGCAGTACCTAATGCTAAAGCGGTAAAATCACGCTCGCCTTTGGCTAGAATGCCCATCGATTCAATAATACGTTGCGGTAGCTTTTGGCTGCCGTCCATAGCGATCTGATGCGTCTTATGCTTTAAATGTGGATTTGAAAATCGATTTAAGAGCAGCTCGGAATACTCGATGAGATTGATATTATCGAGCTCTTGTAGGGTTGGTTTTTGCTCATTGAGCATAAGACGACGAGTCATTTCTTTGAAGCTAGGGTTTTCCATCGTATCCGAAATATATTCATATCCGGATAAGTACCCTGTGTAAGCGAGAAAAGAGTGGCTACCATTGAGCATTCTAAGCTTCATTTCTTCATAAGGCTGCACATCTTTTACGAGTGATACACCATCAATTAGCTGCCATTCAGGGCGGCCAGAAACAAAGTTATCTTCAATAACCCATTGCAAAAAGGGTTCTGTGATCAGTCCACAAGGATCAAACTTGCCAGTTAATGATTCGATAGTTTTCAATGATTCGTCGGTCATTGCGGGAACAATTCTATCAACCATTGTGCTAGGGAAGCTGGTATGGATTGAAATCCATTCAGATAAACCCGGGTCTATGATGTTGGCATAAGCAATAATGGCGGCTTTCGTTACTTCCCCGTTATGGGGCATGTTGTCACAGGACATGACACTGAAGGCAGGTAGGTTTCGTTCTTTTCTCAAACTTAACGCAGCAACAATCACACCTAAGGCGGATTTTGGTGCTTTAGGATTAGCGATGTCTTGAGTAATCAACGGGTGTCCAGCATGAAATTGGCGAGTGTTCGGGTCTACACAATAGCCTTTTTCAGTAATCGTTAATGAAACGATCGATACTTGGGGCTCTGCCATTCTTTCTATAATCGAGTCAATTCCGTCTAGGATAGGGTGCATACTATCTATCACTGATTCGATAGTGTGAACATTGGTGGTGGTATGATCTTGTTCAACGACAGTGTAGCGATGGTCTTGCTCTCTCAACTCTTGAATAAAGGGCTTTCCACTAAACAAGCTTACGGTCGTATAGCCCCAATCACTAGGCGTTATTTGGTTGAGTTTTTCTAATACCAAAGCCTGGTGAGCACGGAAAAATGCACCACAACCAATATGAACGATTCGGTTTTTAAGTGACGAGCGATCATAGTTTGAATGTGATAATTGATCATATTCAGTTCGACTAGAAGCCATATAAATATCCTCAGATGTAAGCGAATTTGGGAGAGCGAATGAGCTATCGAAGTCTCCAAATGAGTATTGGAGACTTAATAAGTTGAACAAAACGTATATGGATTATTGCCAATACGAGCTGTTAGTGCATTTTTATCAATGCTTTACGTACTTTTTGTGGGTCGTTCTCTATAAGTGCAATAGCATCAGGAGCGGTATCGAGGGTGAACTCGTGACTGATTAAAAACTCGGTGTCGAGTTTTCCTTGAGCCATCCAGTCAATCACTTTCGGGAACATCTTGTTATTTAGACGAGAGCCTACAATGGTCAGCTCTTTCTTGATCACTTCTACTTGTTGAAGCGGACTATCTTCACTAGAGAAACCGAGCAAACAAACAGTTCCCGCAGGAGCTGCCAACCTCATAATTTCAGGAATAAGAGCAGGAATACATGCTGCGTCTGCGATCAGTGGTACACCTTGCCCATCTGTCAGCTCCATGACTCGCTGCTCAGTGTTTTCTTGTTTAGGGTTAATGGTATGAGTCGCCCCTAATTGCTTGGCGGTCTCTAACTTTTCATCAAGAAGATCGACAATTATAGATGGAATACCTAAAACATTAGCAATTTGTACAATGGTTAACCCAATAACGCCCGCACCGTAGATCAATATTGTGTCATCCGAAGAAGCGTCTAATCGGTTAAACACGTTAGCTGCGATACTGTAAGGTTCTATTAAGGTTGCATCTCTTAAGTTGATGCTGTCCGGTAGGGCAATAATATTGGCTGCAGGCACGGTTTGAAATTGTGTGAATCCGCCATCGGTGTGAACACCAATCACTTGAAGTTCAGTACACACATTCGATCGACCGATTTTGCATGGTCGGCATTGGCCACAGCTGATCACAGGATTCACGACCACTTTTGCTCCAACTTCCAGCCCAGTTACGCTGCTTCCGATTTTTTCGATAGTTCCTACAAACTCATGCCCAGTGATTCTAGGGTAAGTAGCAAATGGGTTTTGGCCGTGAATAATGTGCAGGTCAGAGCCACAAATCCCGGCGTACTCTACACGCACTAATACTTGGTCATCAGAGAAAGAAGGTACGTCTTGTTCGACGACTTGGTAGTCATTAATCCCATTAACAATAAATGATTTCATTTTTAGTTACTCAACTTATCTATCACGTTATCGATGTGCATGATCATTGCCGATTTAGCTTGTTCAGGATCTCCGGCTTTGATCGCATTGAAGATCGCTTGATGATCGTCAATCCAAATTCCTTTTGCAGTCGGTTCGTTAGCAATGACTTCCATGCGATCCCACATTTTGCCTTTCATATGTAGCGACATCAGATCTTGGTGGAAAATGGTTAATAGTGGGTTCTGGCAAGTGCTAGCGATTGCAAAGTGAAACTGTTGGTCAGCATCATGAGATGTTTGATGTCTCAACTCGATACTTGAGAAAAATTGAGAGGCAGTCATCATGTCAAGGCATTGTTGAAGTTCGTTTATTAGTTCAGGCGTATTGTTCAACGCTGCTTGTTCAGCAAACTCACCCTCAATAATTTTTCTAGCCGACAAAATATCATTTGGCGTAAATTCACTTAGTGCCGGGGAAGGCAGTTGAGGCTGACTTTGTAAGACGAAAACCCCTGCCCCTTTCTTGATTTCAGCAATGCCAGATAGTTCCAAATAAACCATAGCTTCACGTATGACGGTACGGCTCACATTGAGCTCTTCTGACAGCTTCCGTTCTGGTGGGATTTTGTCCCCTACGAGGTATTGCTTTGCGTTAATTCGGTTAATGATCTGATTGGCGACGGTTATGTACAGCCGGTCAGTTTTTATTGTCATGCTTCTACCTTGTTCATAATCGATTCTTTATGCCGCTAATGATTGGTTGTGCGCCCTTCTCTTTGCTCAGTCTATTTAATGGGATTAACCGTGAAAATAGCTTTGAGGAGATGTTGGCTCACTCTGCAGCATTGTTATGTACCAATTAAACCATCATTTATCTAAAAGTTATGTGACCAAGGGCATGTTAAAGTGAAAATATTGTACAGACCAATTTTGTTGTGTTGGTTTTTTGTGTGGCTAAATATATTTCTACATTGCGTTATATAGCTTCAACAATAGAGTTAATAAGTAGAGCTAAGTGGTGTGGTGTTCTTTTTATAGATTAGGAGGCGGTAAAACAGGAACTTGGTCAATGATTTACAGATTTTTAGTTAAAATCATACTTTATTGTTTTTGGAATATTGTGCTCCCAGTTTGGTTTAAATCGTATTTTGATGAGAGATAAAACAAAGATAAGTGGCCGATTCGCTTTTTGTTATGTTGGGTTTTGGTTTTAAGTTGTTGTTTTTAATCTATTTAATTTACCACCTGTTGAGTCGTGCAAATATAGCCAAGTTAAATATTCTTAAAGTGATGCGGAGTTTTCATCGTGGATTCAGCCCAAAACGAGGAAGGTAAAGCAAGTGGGACAAATAGAGTAATTCCCATAAAAATGACTATTCATTGATCGAGATATGGTTTTTTCTGGTTGCGAAAGCTGAGACTTTGCGCATAAAAATGCCATGCTAAGTAGGGTCTTTCTGTCACATTTATCACACTTAACGTTTTTAATAATTGTGAAATGTTAATCCGATGTTAGATTAAATTGGTCTGTACAATAAAGATAAAAATGGAGAACACGATGAAGCAAAAACTATTGAGCGTCGCTATATTAGCGTCTTCTCTTTTCACTGGAATTGCATCTGCTGCCGACTACACTTTGAAATTTGGCCATCTGGCAAACGATGACAATGTTTGGAACAAAGCTGCCCTACATTTCCAAAAAACGGTGGAAGAAAAATCTGAAGGACGAATTGAAGTTTTGGTGTATCCGAACTCTGAATTAGGGTCTGAGATGGATATCATTAACGGCATCCAACTAGGCACGGTTGACCTAACAATCTCGGGTGAGTCATTGCAAAACTGGGCACCGAAAGCAGCACTGCTTGCAATCCCATATGCAATCCGTGATAGCGAGCACTTAGCAGCAGTTGCCGATGGTGAGGTTGGTAAAGAAATTGAAGAACAAATCACTCAACGTTCAGGCCTAGTGCCACTAACTTGGTTCGAACGTGGTGCGCGCAACCTAACTTCGAATAAACCAATTACAACGCCAGAAGATCTTAACGGTACTATTCTACGTGTTCCAAACGTTCCAATTTTTGTAAAGGTGTGGGAGCAACTTGGTGCTAAACCGACTCCGATGGCATTCTCGGAAGTTTTTACTTCTTTACAACAAGGCACGATCAATTCCCAAGAAAACCCGCTATCACTGATCAACAGCGCATCGTTCTTTGAAGTTCAAGGTTATGTGAACAAAACAGAACACGTACGCAGCTGGATTTACGTTGTTATGGGTAAGCGTCAATTAGAAAAACTACCTAAAGACTTGCAAGTTGTGGTTAAAGAAGCCGCTGCCGAAACGCAGGCCTACGAACGAGATCTATTCCTAGAAGATGAAAGAAAGCTTGCAGAGTTATTGCAAGAAAGAGGGATGAAATTCGTCGATGTCGATCAAGAGGCATTCCGTGAAGCTGCGCTTCCGGCTGTTCGTAAAAGTTTGAATAAAGAGCAGTTACCGCTGTTTGAAGATATCCAAAAACTATAAGTAACCCTTGGGGAGGTGGAAGCCTCCCTATTTTCTCATGAGGGAAATTATGACGACAATCGTAAATGTGGCTGAAGAATCAAAAGAGTCACTCGTTTCGAGAGCCGTAAATCACATTGATCGACTTGCCACTCGCTTTTTTAGCTTTTTTACAATTTGTAGCTTGGTCGCTTTATGTGGCGTGGTTTTACTACAAGTATTTGCAAGAATGTTTTTAGAAAGTACCCCTGCTTGGACAGAAGAACTTTCTCGCTACTTCTTTATCTATACCGTTGCTTTTGGTTCTGGATTAGCTTTTAAGTCAAAAGAACTAGTGAGTGTCGATATTATAGTTTCTAGACTAAGCGAAAAATGGCAAAGTATATATCAACTAATTGTTAATATCGTTATTTCTGTTTTTATCTTTATTGCTTTACCAAATGCATTTCAATTTATGAGTATCGGTGAATGGCAAACATCACCAGTACTTGCAGTTCAAATGGACTACATCTTTTTTGCAAGTGTTCTTATCTTTGCAAACTTACAATTATTTATAGCACTAGACTCTATAAAAATAATTATTAAACATACAAGTCGGAGAGGATGATATGGAAGTCTATATATTATTTTCGGTTTTCTTTATTTTATTAATATTAGGCTTTCCTATTGCAATTACGCTTGGAATAGCATCAATGGCTTACTTATTGATAGCTGATATTTCATTAACTGTAATTCCACAAAAAATGTTTGCGGGCATTGATTCGTTTGTACTCCTTTGTATTGGCGGCTTCATACTCGCTGGAAATTTAATGAATCGGGGGAATATCACCGAACAGATTATTGGGCTAAGTAACGTGATGCTGGGGCATATTCGTGGTGGACTTGGGTTAGCGAATGTTAGTGGTTCAATGTTGTTTGGTGGCGTTTCAGGTACTGCGGTTGCAGATACAGCATCGATTGGTTCGGTCATGATCCCTGGTATGGCAAAAAGTGGTTACGACAAACCATTTGCAGCCGCGGTGACTGCTGCCTCTTCAACCATCGGGCCAATTATTCCTCCTAGCGTACCCATGATCATTGTCGGCACATTGACCAGTATCTCGGTTGGAAAACTGTTTCTAGCTGGTGCTGTACCGGGCTTGTTACTGGGTGTAGGGATGATGGCAACGACTTATTTCCTATCGGTAAAACGAGGCTACCCGAAAGAAAAGCGCGCGACGTTATCTGAAATTATCCTTCACTTACGTACAAGTTGTTGGGCGATTTCCCTGACATTTTTGATACTGATTGGCATTGTAGGTGGTTTCTTTACGCCGACCGAAGCCTCTGTAGTCGCGGCGCTTTATGCAATGATTATCGGTGTGTTCGTTTATAAGGGACTTTCGTTTAGAGATCTTCCGAAAATACTACTTTCGACTGCAGTAACCACTGCATCGTTAATGTTACTTGTTGGTTTAGCAAATGTGTTTGGGTGGATACTAACATCAGAAAAAATCCCACAGATGATAGCGTCTGCGATACTAACGATCAGTGAAAATCCAATCATTGTATTGCTAATCATCAACTTATTGTTGCTGTTGGTTGGCTCGTTCATGGAGACCATTGCGGCACTAATCATACTGTTTCCTACACTGTTAGGCGTAGCGACTGCTGTCGGTGTTGACCCAGTGCACTTTGGCATTATCGCCGTGCTTAACTTGATGATTGGTCTAACTACACCACCTGTTGGAGTTTGTTTGTTCGTTGCTGCGGGCATTGGTGGAATTCCGATGGAGAAAGTCGTGAAAGCAATCGTGCCTTTCCTATTGTGCAATTTAGCCGTGTTATTGATGGTCACATATATACCAGCGTTATCACTTTGGCTACCAAGCGTGTTCTTATAAACAATTAGAGTTGATGTAATGTTAGATGGTCGATACCCAGATTATTCTCGAATGAGAAAAAAAACAGAAAAGAATATTCCAAAGTTTATCTATGAATATTTGGAAGGAGGATGTTTTGATGATATTGGATTGGAGACAAACCGTTTAGCATTGCAGAGTTCTAAGTTAGCACCAAGGTATTTAGCGCCGTATTCAAAATGCGACTTAAAAACAACAATCCTTGGGAAAGAATATAGCGCTCCATTCGGCATTGCACCAATCGGTTTACAAGGTCTGATTTGGCCTAATTCTCCGGTAATTTTGGCGAAGGCAGCAAAGAAATACAATATTCCATATATCCTAAGCACCGTTTCATCTGAGTCGATAGAAGTAATCGCAGAGTTAGCTGAAGACAATGCATGGTTTCAACTCTACAACCCTGTGGATGAAACAATACAAGACTCAATATTGGGACGGTTGAAGAGTTGCGGCTATAAAAACTTGGTGGTCACGGTCGACATTCCGACGTTTGGGTTTAGGCCCAATGATATCGTGAATGGATTAACTATGCCCCCTAAGTACTCTGTTAAGAACTTCATTGATGTATGCAAAACGCCGCATTGGGCAACTCAAACCCTCAAATATGGGATTCCGAAGTTTAAGAATTTGGAACCGTACATGAGAGAGCATCGTCTCGATTTACCAGAAATGATGCGCTCGATGGCGATGGGGAAAGTGGATACGGAAGGCTTGAAAAGAATAAGAGACAAGTGGGAGGGGAATTTAATCGTAAAAGGCGTTTGTTCTAGTAGCGATCTCAAGTTACTTGAAGAAGTGAGTGCCGACGGGGTTATTTTATCTAACCATGGAGCTCGGCAGCTAGACGCCTGTGAATCCCCAATAGATCTTCTAAGAAAAATTGATCGAGATTCAGTGCCCTCAGGAACGACGATGATGATGGATAGCGGTATCCGATCGGGAGTGGATATTGCCACTTCCTTAGCATCCGGTGCCCAATTTACATTTTTGGGTCGCTTTTTCATGTACGCCGTGTCGTCATTGGGTAAGGAAGGTGGAGAGCATGCAATCGAAGTGTTAATGCACCAACTGACTCAAGTAATGGAACAAATTAGGTGTGAGAAACCCTCTGATTTGTCAGGGTTCCTCGCAAACTAGATATAAGTACAAGCTCATTTAATTTTGGTAAATAGTTGTTCGTTATACGTATCCGTAATAAAAATATTTATTGGGCGGGTATATAGATTATGCATATAGGGTTGAGTTGATATTATCTCAATTAATATTATATTAAGGCTCTAAACTTTTATTTGTCCGATTTGCTAAATAATTAAAAACTTTTTTGGAGATAAATATGAAAATGTCATTTCGTTGGTATGGCGAAGGAAATGATGAGGTAAGTTTACCTTTTATTAAACAGATTCCTGGTGTAGAAGGCATTGTTTGGTCATTACACGATATGCCCGCTGGAGAAGTTTGGAGCGAAGAACGTATTCTCGCTGAAAAAGAAATAATAGAGAAATCAGGTTTTCATATTGATGTCGTCGAAAGTGTGAATGTTCATGAAGACATTAAACTCGGTTTGCCATCAAGAGATAAGTATATTGATAACTATATTGAAACCTTAAAAAGACTAGCTAATGTCGGGGTAAAAGTAGTCTGCTATAACTTTATGCCAGTATTCGATTGGACCAGAACCGAGCTGTATAAAGAAATGGAAGACGGTTCTAACGCTCTGTTTTTCGAAAAGAGTAAAATCAGTGATATTGAGCCTATTGAGCTTATCGAAAAATTATCAAAGAACGTATCTGTAACAATGCCAGGGTGGGAACCAGAACGACTATCTCAGTTAAAAGAAACGTTTGAGAAGTACAAAGGTTTTACAGCGGAAGACCTTTGGGGAAACCTCCAGTATTTCTTAGAAAAAGTTATCCCCGTTTGTGAAGAATACGATATTAAAATGGGGATTCACCCAGATGACCCTGCATTCCCTATCTTTGGTCTACCTCGAATTATTATTAACAAAGAAAATATTCTAAGGTTTTTAAACTTGGTTGATAGCCCATATAACGGCTTAAGTTTATGTACCGGATCACTTGGTTCGAGCAATAACGATATTCCAGACATTATCGACGAAGTTCATGAGCGAATTCATTTTATACATATACGTAATGTAAAAAGGTTTGAGAACGGTGACTTTATCGAGTCCTCTCATCGAGCGTGTGATGGCTCCGTCGATACTATTAAAGTCATACAAACACTTCATAAGCACGATTATCAAGGTTATGTACGACCAGACCATGGTCGCCATATTTGGGGTGAAGAGAAATGGGCTCGTCCTGGTTACGGTTTATATGACCGAGCTCTTGGGATTATGTACATCCTCGGTGCATGGGACAACTTGCAAGCGCAGCAAGCTAGCAAATAAATCGTGAGTTAGTTAGACCAATAGTCGCGTGCTAATAGTAGGGTTCAACCTGGTTAAGTGATATTCAGGTTGCTCTACAACCAGCACACAATTATTGACGAGCATTTAATTTCCCAGCGCTGCTGAGGTTAAAGATGAAAAAAACTAAAATAGCCATTATTGGCGAATGTATGGTTGAGCTACAGCATAAAAATGGGGCGCTGCAGCAGTCATTCGGCGGAGACACGCTAAATACAGCGCTTTATCTCTCTCGCTTATGCAAAGCTCAGGATATCGAAATCTCCTATGTGACGGCTTTGGGTAAAGACCCTTATAGTCAAGCAATGCTAGACGCTTGGGAAGAGGAGGGGATTGATACATCTTTAATTCATCAAATTCCAGGCAAGCAACCAGGAGTTTATCACATTGAAACCGATTCAACTGGTGAGCGTAGCTTTTATTATTGGCGTAGTGAAGCTTCTGCAAAGTTTATGTTTGACCAAGATAATGCGCATGAATTACTAGCTAAATTGAAGCAATTTGATGTGGTTTACCTTAGTGGTATTACGCTCGCAATTTTGACCGAGAACAGCCGAGAAATGCTATTTGAGCTTCTGGATAGTTTTTCTGGTCAAGTTTTCTTCGATAACAATTATCGCCCTAAGTTATGGAAAGAGCGTAATGAAGCTGAGAGAGTGTATTTAAAGATGCTGTCATACACCGACACCGCCTTACTGACCTTCGACGATGAAGAAGCGTTATACGGTGATGAAGACGTTGAGCAATGTATCGCACGAACAAGAGACGCTGGTGTTTCTGAAATTATTGTTAAACGAGGCAGTAAAGATTGCTTTGTTTATAAAAATGGATCTTGTTCCTCAGTCGCTGCGAGTAAAGTCAAAAACGTGGTGGATACTACAGCAGCCGGTGATTCATTTAGTGCCGGTTTTCTCGCTAAACGCCTTAGTGGTGGTAGCGGGACACAATCAGCGGAAGCTGGGCACATTCTAGCCAGCACCGTTATTCAACATAAAGGCGCGATCATTCCAAGAGATGAAATGCCAGATTTGTATTTATAACCCGTTCAATGAAGAGAGAGTCCTAATGACTACGTTAAATGAACATTTAGCAAACCTTAAAGTTATTCCTGTTATTGCAATAAATAAAGTTGAAGATGCAATTCCACTAGGCCGTGCACTGGTTGAAAATGGTATGCCTTGTGCAGAAATCACTCTTCGTACCGAGTGCGCGATTGAAGCGATTCGTTTAATGCGTAAAGAGTTCCCTGATATGTTAATTGGTTCGGGAACGGTGCTAACTAATGAGCAGGTAGATGCCTCTATCGACGCGGGCGTAGATTTTATCGTTAGCCCTGGTTTCAACCCTCGCACCGTACAATATTGTATTGATAAAGGTGTCGCAATTGTTCCTGGTGTCAACAACCCAAGCCTAGTGGAGCAAGCGATGGACATGGGACTACGTACATTAAAATTCTTCCCTGCAGAAGCCTCTGGAGGCGTTGGTATGCTTAAGGCTTTAACAGCTGTTTATCCGGTTAACTTTATGCCAACTGGCGGAGTTAGCTTGAAGAATGTGGATGAGTACTTATCTTTACCGTCAGTATTAGCATGTGGTGGCACTTGGATGGTTCCGACAAAGCTTATGGACGAAGGAAAATGGAACGAACTAGGCGCTTTAGTTCGTAGTGCGGTAAGCCATGTTAATTCGCAGTAATGACCTTTCCACTACTGCTCCTCAACCCATTCGGCTTAGGGCCACTGGGTATTGCAATAATCGTTGGCTTGAGCGTGATCCATTGGCGTGGCCGTGAGGTCGCACAGCAAGCGTAATTCTGTCAGCTCAGAAAATAAAAAGGGACCTGTAAGCTATTTCTAGTTACAGGTCCCTTTCTTTATTCGACGTCAATGATGACGCTATGTTTGTTATCGCGTGAGGCTTATGGCTCTTGCTTAGTTGGTGCTAGAGCGATTTCACGGATACATACGTTTTGTGGTTGCTGGTAAGCGAATGATACTGCGCGAGCAATATCGTCAGCTGCTAGTACGCCACCCATTTGCTCTTTCCACTCACCGTAACCATCTTTGATCTCTTGAGATGTTGTGTGAGAAAGAAGCTCAGTTTCTACCGCACCTGGTGCAATTGTTGTTACACGAACGTTTGCTGCAGCCACTTCTTCACGTACGTTTTCAGAGATAGCGTGTACAGCGAACTTAGTACCACAGTAAGCTGCGTGGTTCGGGAATGTTTTCTTACCCGCAATTGAGCTGATGTTGATGATTGTGCCGCTGTTACGCTCTTTCATTGGCGCAAGAACCGCTTGCATTCCGTTAAGAAGGCCAAGCACGTTCACATCGAACATACGTTTCCACTCAGATGCGTCTTGAGTATCGATTTGGCCTAGAAGCATTGCGCCAGCGTTGTTGATTAGTGCGTCAACAGGGCCGAACTTCTCTTCACCTTGTGCAATCGCAGCTTCGAATGATGCTTGGTCAGTCACGTCTACTTTTACTGCTAGAGAGTTTGGTAGGTTTAGTGCTTCAAGACGGTCAATACGACGAGCCAAAAGCAGCAGAGGGTGACCTTCATCGCTTAGACGACGAGCGATTGCTTCACCAATACCTGAACTAGCACCTGTGATTACGATTAGTTTTTTCATGTTTATTTCCTCTGTACCTTTATGTCGTCGTGTGACGACGTATTGTCTAAGTGCATTTGAAACAAGGCGTTATTGACGTGTTTCGTTGCGATGGGGGTATATTAAGGAAAACAGCATTGTTGATATATAGCGCTTTACTTGAAACACTGTTGTCATACTGCAACAATAAAAGCATCTTTGTTCTGACTGAATCGCGACTATGCTCAATCAAATTAACCTGTCTGATATTCGTTCATTTGTTCTCATTGCACGCTTGGGCAATTTCACTAAAGCGGCAGAAGAGTTAGATGTCTCTCGTTCCCATGTCTCTCGTCAAGTAAGTAGCTTAGAAAAGCAGATGGGCGTGACACTGTTTATCCGCACCACACGCATGTTACGACTCACCCATGCAGGTCAAGATCTCTATGAACGATGCGAACAGGCGCTAGACAATATTGACCAAGCTTTGATTGCGGCTGTTGATGATGTTGAAGAAGTGAGGGGAGACATTAAGGTTAACTGTGTTGGCGGTTATCTTGGTGAAGTGATTATTGCTGATTTGGTCAACGAATTTATGCAGCTTTATCCAGATATCAGCATCAGCTTAGATTTCAGTAGCCACCGTGTGGATCTGATTGAAGACGCCTTTGATATCGCTTTTCGTATGGGGAGCTTGGAAGATGCAGGCTTTATCGCCCGTAAGCTACTCGATATCGAAATGGGTACTCTTGCCAGCCCTGCTTACTTTGAACGTAAAGGCAAACCGGCTCACCCAAAAGAGCTAACGCAGCATGACTGTTTAACGGGGTCGGTTCGTAGATGGAGTTTTCAAGCTCTGGAAGACAGTAAGAAACTCGTCGATGTTCATGTGAATGGGCGTTTGCAGTGCAAGAATGGTCGAGTGTTAGTTCAAGGGGCGATGGCGGGCAATGGTATTATTCGTGTACCTACCATCTACTGTTTGGAAGAGCTGAACAACCAGCAGCTAGTTCAAGTGTTTGATGAGTGGGTTGTACCGAGCGTGGACTTTTCTGCAATCTATCATCGTGACCGCTACCAGCCGAGCCGAATCCGCACCTTTATAGACTTTGTTAAGAATCGTTTTGAAGAGATGTCTGTGAGCTAGAGTTAGTACAAAGATTGTTTTTGCTGCTGGTGGATAGTTAGAACGCACCAGCAGTATTGAGACCAGATCTACATTTCATCTATTTCATTTTGCAGCTGTTCTAATTGTTCCAGAATCACTAAGAACTTCTCACCAAATGGTGTGACGTGGTACTCCACTCTTGGTGGCAATTCGTTGAACATCTGTTTGTCCAAAATACCGAACTCAACATTCCTCTTTAAACACTCGTTCAACACTTTAGTCGATAACCCTTCCACCGAACGTACCATTTCACCCGGTCGGTTGATGCCATTCGCCAGCAACTGATAAACCGTGAGTGACCATTTGCAGCCATAGATGGTTTCCACCATACGTGCCGAGCGTTCTGGTGCTGATTTTCTAGAAAAAAAGTTTTCCTGATTTTTCATAAAGATGTACCAAAAAGTACCTACCTAACCGATTTGTACTTACTATTCAGAGTGTTAGTTCAAGCCCTAAGATTACCACGTTCACATGACTTAGGAGATAACAAAATGAACTTCACTAAAAAAGGTATTGCTGTCGTTATTGGTGGAACAAGTGGGATGGGCCTTGAAACAGCAAAGCAGCTTGTCGCTCAAAATATCCATGTATTGGTGGTCGGCAACAACGCAACTAAGCTAGATAGCGCGGTGTCAGAGTTGCAAACTATCGGTCACGCTTCAGGCTGGCAAGCCAATCTCTATGACGATGAAAGCACCGCTCGCCTTATCGAGCATTTAGCTTCGATAGAAGAAGGTATTGGCTATCTAGTCAATGCAGCGGGTTACTTTAATCCTAAAGCGTTTGTTGATCACCAAACGTCAGATTATGACCAATATATGCAGCTCAACAAAGCGACTTTCTTCATTACGCAAGCGGTCACTAAGAAGATGATTCGGTCGGGTGGTGGCAATATTGTAAATGTCGGCTCTATGTGGGCGAAACAAGCGATCAAAGCGACGCCATCTTCAGCTTACTCAATGGCGAAAGCGGGTCTTCACTCACTGACGCAACACATGGCGATGGAGCTCGCTGAGCATAATATTCGAGTTAATGCAGTATCACCTGCTGTGGTTAAAACACCTATCTACGAATCATTTATTAATCCAGAAGAGGTGGATGAGGCACTTGAAGGTTTTAATGATTTCCACCC
Organism: Vibrio sp. D404a; assembly: GCF_030248535.1. Classification (GTDB taxonomy): domain Bacteria; phylum Pseudomonadota; class Gammaproteobacteria; order Enterobacterales; family Vibrionaceae; genus Vibrio. The sequence goes on from NZ_JAHGAJ010000025.1 coordinate 221,302, forward strand.
AATTGGTCGCGTCGGTTTACCACAAGACATCGCCAACAGTATCTCTTTCTTGTTGTCCGACAGTGCAGACTGGGTAACCGGTGCGATTTGGGATATTGATGGCGGTGTGATTGCGGGTCGTAACTGATAGGCGGAATTTTTTGAGGTGGCACTATGCTGAACAAAATCGGAAATGGTCACCTCTTTGATTATTCGCGTACAATGAAAGCAATTAAACTAGTCACGATAGAACAATAATAACGAGAGCAAGAGTAAGGTCACCATCATGTTTAATATGGATTTTTCAAAAAGGTTAGTGATTGAAACTGACCCTATGGAGTGGGTAGCCAGCCCTGCAAAAGGTGTGTGGAGAAAGCCACTAGAGCGCGAAGCCAAAGAGTCCGGCCACACGACCAGCGTGGTTAAGTACGATCCTGAGTCTTCTTTCTCAGAGCACCCTCACCCAAAAGGGGAAGAGATTTTTGTGTTAGAAGGCGTATTTTCAGATGAGACAGGTGACTTTCCTGCGGGCACCTATATTCGTAACCCTCCAGGCAGCGCTCACTCTCCATCAAGTAAAAATGGCTGTACGATTTTGGTTAAATTGAATCAGTTTGATGATAGAGATTTGGCTCAGGTAAGAGTCGATACCAACCAAGCCGAGTGGTTACCGGGTATTGGCGGCTTGCAGGTAATGCCCCTGCACGAATTTGAGCATGAACATGTCGCTTTGGTGAAATGGCCTGTAGGTGAACGCTTTCAGCCGCATCGTCATTTTGGTGGCGAAGAGATCTTCGTGCTTTCTGGCACCTTTCGAGATGAACACGGTGTCTATCCAAAACATACTTGGATGCGCAGCCCACATATGAGCGAACATTTCCCATTTGTGGAAGAAGAGACAGTCATTCTGGTGAAAACGGGTCATCTTCCTTTCTAAACATCTGTGAAAAAGTCCGCTCGTTAATAGAGCGGACTCAGGCAAGGATAAGGCTTGAAGCTATTAGTAAGCCACACCGATTCGTTGGTTAATGTGTTCATCACCTTCCAATACATCAATCATTGCGATAGCGTAATCTGATACAGAGATTTTGCTGTTACCCTCAGCATCCGTTAATAGCTGATCACCACCAATGCGATATTGAGATGTCGTTTCACCTGGGAAGATCTCTGCAGCTGGGCTAACAAATGTCCACTGCACATCGCTGTTTGATTGTTTGAATACTTCAAGAGCCTCACCCTGAGCAAGCGCTTCGGCTTTGTACTCTTCTGGGAAATCAGGGACAGTAACCAATTCCACGTTAGGCGCTACTTCCAAAGAGCCAGCTCCACCAACCCACATTAAGCGACGACCGCTTGGCAATTCAGAGAGTAGTTTCTCCGCACTCTGTTTAACCAGTTCATGATTGCCCAGTGCACGTCCACCAATTGAGGCAATCACCACATCGATATCAGATGTCACATCGTTGATCTTCGCTTGTGGATCGAGCAAATCGAAAGTACGAGCTTCTAAACTTTCTTGCTCAATTTTGCTTGAGTCTCTCACAATCGCGACAACTTCATGACCACGTGATGCTGCTTCTTTAGCAATGTGGCTACCAATCCAACCTGATGCACCTAATACTGCAATTTTCATAATGATTCTCCGTTAATTAATTCTGTGTTTCGACAACCATTGCAGTCTAATAGCATGCTTATGTGTGATAAATATCGATTAATGATGTAGATTGTATCGATATAAGTTACCAATAGACTTGAGCTGGATATTGATTCAAGCTAAACGGTAGAGAAAGTAAGGAGTCACCATTGGATAGATTGAACGCGATGCGAAGTTTTGTAGAAGTCGCGACTTGTTCCAGCTTCACTCAAGCGGCAGAACAGTTAGGGATGAGTCGGCTTCAGGTTTCAAGGCATGTTCAAGAGGTTGAAAGCTGGTTAAAGCAGCGCTTGCTGCATCGCACTACGCGAAAGGTAAGTTTAACGACTGCAGGTGAAGCGGCGCTGATTCGTTGTGAGCGAATTTTACATGAGGCCGCTGAATTAGAAGTCAGTGCACTTAACATGACAGAGCAACTGTCGGGTGTTGTTCGGATATCCGCCCCAATCGGTTTGACTCAGAATCTACTGTTGGATGTGGTCGAAGCCTTCACAGAGCTTCATCCGCAGGTAACCATCGAGCTGTTCGCTTCAGATCGCTTCACCCAATTGGTGGATGAACGAATTGATATCGCCCTTCGTCATACCGATCAGCCAGACGAGAACTTGATAGCGCGTAAATTGATGAAGATTGACTCGGTGATATGTGCCTCGCCTGATTACTTAGAGCGACACGATCCAATAAAACACATTACCGATCTAAGAGATCACAACTGCTTTAGACACCTAGGGCTCTCTCATTGGCAATTTGTTAAAGATAACCAGCAGCACTCGGTAGAAGTGTCAGGCTCTATTACGGCCAATGATGTTGGCGTTCTGGTTAGAGCGGCTTGCCGCGGGAAAGGGATTGTAAGATTGCCGTGTGATATTGCTAATCCCATTATTGCTAACGGTGAACTCGTGCCGATTCTCACTGACTTCGTTGTGCCAAGTAGCACGCTATGGGCTGTGTATCTATCAAGGAGCTATCAGCTTCCTGTGGTTCGTCAGTTTATTGATTTCGTTGCACAGACATGGTCACAAGATATTTTACGGCCTCAATAGCTTGATGAGTGCTTTTCCTGAAGATCTGAGAGTGGGAAATTATGGCGCTATAAATACAAAAATCCGATACCAAAAGTGATATCGGATACGAACTCAATGTGGGGAGTTCTATAGGACGACGACTTTGAATGTGCTGCCTTTACACGGAACCGTGTACACCTTGATGGTCGTCTGCCAGCCTTAACGAAATCTCTGGAAGCGGTAGATAAAGCGTCTCTGTCATTCGAGACAATATTTGGTCATATACCTGCGCAATGATGGTCGAAATATCACTGGTTAATTCATACATCGCGGTTGCTGTGATAATACGTTGCTCATTGTCATGAATATCCGTCAGTGTTTGTAGCGCACGTGAACCGGTTGGAGAGCCTAAGCTCAATGGGCAGATCAACGACAAGCGGTTGAGGTGCCTATGAATTTGGTCAGCGTAGAACTTGGCGCGTAAGAACTCATCTTGCTTGTCCATGTCTGGAATACACATTCTAAGCTTGGTTAGCGTCTCCATGCAGTCTAGAACCTGCAGCCATTCAGCATGGTAATCATCCACTAGATCAGCTTGCTCAGATTCTGTTAGCCAAGTGATCATCAATTCATCCATTAACAACATATTGTGACGAATGGTTTTGCCATGAATGAACTGGTTTCGTACTAAGCTTCGAGTTTGCCAATCGTTGTGCATCGCCTTGAGTTTCAGCTGATAAATGCGATACATCGGGCGACCATCGAAAGGGCCTCTTTGAATCAGGGTGTTTGATGTTGTCATCATTGACTGATACAGAGTATTGACGCGTTGCACCGATTCCGTTGAAAGCTTGCAGGTTAATGCATAGTGGGTTGCTGCGCGGTGCTTACGAGAAAGTTGTAATAGCTCTCTAAGCAACACTAACGTATCAAATTTTCGGTCATTTGATTTTTGGCGCTTCTGTGAAAAGTGAAACAGAGCGTAGACCATAGCCAAAGACACAATTGTTGAAATAAGCATAAACATAACTGACTCCTTGTATGTGAATACCTCCTTAGTGGTATGCGTCAAGCGTGCCAGAATAAAAAAACTATATTATTCAGTGTCTTATGTTTATGTGCGTATGTGAGGTTGTCTAACTTGGTGCAATTTAGCCCTAAAATAGGGAGAGTTTGATGAGATATATCTGGATATCAATGATATAGGTAGTTGTGATTTAGAGGGGAAGTAGTGGACTTGATCCGTTGTGATGTACTAGGTGGTCGTTATACACGAAAAAGCCCCGCTCACAGAGTAGGGCTTGAAATGGTCTTTAAACGTGTTGTTTCGTTTATGCTAGCTTTAGGTCGAATTGATTACGGTAAGCAACCATGTCTTCGATAGTCAATACAGGCATGTTGTGCAGCTTACCAAAAGCAACGATCTCTGGCGTTTTCGCCATTGTGCCGTCTGGGTTAGTCACTTCACATAGTACACCAGCAGAAGGTAAACCTGCCATTTGCATAAGATCAACCGTACCCTCAGTGTGACCACGACGAGCTAAAACGCCGCCCTTACGAGCGCGCAGCGGGAATACGTGTCCCGGGCGTGCAAGATCGCTTGGTTTCGCACTTGGGTTTGCAGCCGTTTTGATGGTGGTTACACGGTCAGCTGCTGAAACGCCGGTTGTTACGCCAACTTTTGCTTCGATAGTCACAGTGAAAGCCGTTTGGTTAGCGCTATTGTTGTCAACAACCATAGGCGGAAGATCAAGCTGGTTTGCTTGTTCGTCAGTTAGGCACAAGCAAACAATGCCGCTACATTCACGGATCATCAGCGCCATCTGCTCATTGGTTAGGTGCTCTACAGAGTAGATAATATCACCTTCGTTCTCGCGATCTTCATCGTCAAGTAGAAGTACGCCACGACCTTCGCGCAGTGCTTGTAGTGCGTTTTCAACGCGTTCGATTGGTTCGCCGAATTCGGCTAAAATTGAAGACTGATTCATGGTTAAACTCCTAAACATCACCAGAATCAGGGCTTGCATGAGGGATGACAACCAAGTGACGTCGCGACCTATCACTAAGACAGATCGTCGTTCGCATGGCTTTATCCAAAACGAAATGCACCAACTCAACTATGCGAGTGGTGTGTTTCCATTCTCTCTCATCCGGACTATAACCGTCGGCTCTGGCTTCTCACCAGATCTGCTGACCTCGACGAATCGAGCGCTCGCGGGCTGACCACGGAGTAAGTCAAAGAAACTACTTGAGTGGTATACCGCCGGTGGGGAATTTCGCCCCGCCCTGAGAATAAAAAATAAATTTGATTGGCTTTCGAGATTGATTTCAAAAGCACGGGAATGGTAATCCTTTCATCGGCATATGAAAAGGACAGCTCGCAAACTTTACGCAATTAGCGAACACTTTGCTGATTATTTACCCGCTTTCGATACATAAGTGCGCTTTGCTGAAAAATACCATGTAGAGTTAAAGCACGCAGAGCATGGTTAATAAAGGCTGTGTTCACGGGCTGCAAAGACTTTGCTTACAGGCAACAAAAGACTAGGATTGTGGGAACAAAGACAAAGGTTAAAAGAGTGTATTCAACGGCGTCCCTTGTGAATGTGAGTGAACGTAAGAATACAATCAAGACATTGATTTTATGTCATTTATAGAAATATGACAGCTTAATGATCTTTCTGACAAAAAATTGATATTGGTGGTGTTAAGGTGAGCTAGCATTCGACTTTTTCAACGTTAAGCCATCACAATGAACGTCTTATTCTCTAATAAATCCAAAGGTTTATTGCTCCTTGCTCTCAGCCTGTATTCCTTGTTGCCATTTTCTCTATTTGGCTCCGACTTTAATTTCGCTAGTGACGTTGATAGCTTGGTCGGCGCGTTGATCTCTTACGTGACTTATTCTGCGGGCAGTCAGGGATTCATCATCACACTGTTAGTGCTCGGTTTCATGCTGCTTAGCCTGCGTTTACCCGCTGCTAAGTTAGTGAGTGTTGGTGTTCAAGTCTTGATTCTGCTTGGTTTAAGCTTTGCTGCTAAGACTTACCTTAAACACGTCACAGAGAGCCCAAGGCCATATGCGGTTTACTTGGCAGAACAACAAGTGGTTGAGTTGCCGGAAGCCTTTTACGAGTTACCCTTACTCGCCAAAAACGACGCTATTGTTCAGGTGTCTAGTCAGGTCAGCGATTGGCGAACCCTTCACTGGCTGGGCGAGACAGATTACTCATTCCCATCGGGGCATATGATTTTTGTCGGTATTTGTGTCGCGTTCTTTGGTGGCCTGTTTTGGCAGGCACGCAAGTTTGTATGGGTAGGGGCGTTGTTAGTCTGGGCTGGTGCGGTGGCATATAGCCGAGTTTGGTTGGGAATGCATCGTCCCATCGATTTAGCCGCGTCGGTAGCATTTGCGGCATTGTTGTATGCCATAGTGCCTGTGATACCGACCTATAAGATAGAGCCTTATCTACCCAGCTGGTTTAAGTCACTTAGGGCATTTGGTTAGCTGAAAGCGGTGAGAGTTCAGTGATGACGTCAGCTGTGATTCATCACTGATTCAATCCCAGTTCAGCCTGCTTTTTCTTCGTTAATCCAAGAGAAACGATCTTATGAGATTGGACGAGGTAGTACTTAAGCTCCTCAACGTCGAGCTGAGTATCGGTACATTGAATCCATTTCATCCCGCGGGAGGCAAAGTAGGGCGCAGGTCGATAACCTGGAGCGTCTTTTAAGAAGTCATAATTTTGGTTGGAAGCTTTAAAAATACAAGCAGGCTCATCATCAGGGCCCCATCCACCAATCGCAAATACCTTTCCACCCACTTTCCACACATGAGAGTTGTTCCACTGCATCACATACGTGGTCGCGGGCAACGCCTTGCAGAATTCATTAAATTGTTCGTAATCCATTGAGTCATCCCTTCCTAAGTACCGCTTTTATTATTGTCAGCGACGCTTTGCCGTTCGACAAGTTAACCCGCTAACCCTTGCCATATTGCTGTGACACCACTAATTGAGCACAGCAAAAGTGCCCCGATACGAATTTGTTCTTTAGGCAGAGTTTGCGTGGTCATCAATGCCAGTTTATAGCCAAGCCAAGCCGCAGGAAGCAGTGGCAAGGTAATAACTAAATGATGCAAGGTAAAGAAGCCAATCGGGATCTGCACAATCAATGAAATGATAGAGCTGAACACAAAAAATGCTGACAAGTTACCACGCAGTTGGTTGGCATCTTGATGTTGCAGTAGTAGCGCCATTGGCGGACCACCAATGCCTGAACTGGTGCCAAAGAATCCAGAGAAAAAGCCTGCGATACCCATTTTGGTCGGTGTCGGTTCCAATCGGAAAGGCAGCAAGCTCACTATCACCGCAAACACCACCAATAAACCCAGCCACAATGACAACACGCTGGTGGATACCATCACCAGCAGCGCCCCACCTGCCAATGAGCCCGGGATACGACCCAGTAGTGCAACCTTTAGACCGCCAATTGAGATATTACTGCGGTGCTTCATGGCATTGAAGATAGAGATAAACAGACCGACTAAACAGATCGGGGCAGGGACGTAATCCGGTGAAACCAGAAACAGCAATGGAGCAGCAACAATGGCTAAGCCAAAACCAATCGCGGTTTGAACAAAAGAGCCAGCAAAAATGAGCGCCATTGCGATAATGACGGTCTGATCGAACAGTTCCATGTGGTATCAATCTGTGAATTGGGAGAGAAGACAAATACTATAAATTAAAATGGCGTTGTCTGTCCCATATGTCGGCAAAATTTCTGTAAAAAGAGTAGCTTGTCGAGACGAATAGAAAAACGGCTACTCATACAGAGCAGCCGTTTGTTTTCATTAAGCCATTGCCATCTTAAGACGCTCAATTGGCTTATCATTAATTGGTAAATGGATAAGTGCAGCAGCAAAAGCCAGCACGACTGTCGACCACCAAATTGGTTCGTAAGATCCGTAGTAATCGTAAATTCGACCTCCGACCCAAGCCCCTAAGAAGCTACCTACTTGGTGAGTAAAGAACACCAAGCCATACAGAGTAGATAGGTAACGCGCACCGAAGATCTGACGAACTAAGCCTGATGTCAGTGGTACTGTGCCTAACCAGCAAAAGCCAATCGCCGCACCGAAAATAGCCGCTGTCGATTCGGTTACTGGTAGCGTTACAAATGCGCCAATCACTGCTGTTCTAACCAAGTACAGTGCAGACATCACATGACGTTTGCTGAACTTGTCGCCCATCACACCCCAAAAGTAGGAGCCGAAGATATTGAAGATACCAACATAAGCCAATGCCATTGCGGCACTGCTCGCTGGTAGGTTCTTGTCAGCCAAGTAACTTGGTAAGTGAGTGGCAATAAACATTACGTGGAACCCACACACAAAGAAGCCAGCATGGATAAGCCAGTACCCTTTATGTGCAAAGGCTTCAGACAACGCTTGTTTTAGAGTTTGTGAGTCCTCTGCGCTGGCTGTTCGTGCTTCATCAGTACTCTTTGGTTTAGGCGTACGCATAAACAGTGCAAACGAAATCATTAAGCAGCACAGTAGTGCGAACACTTGCATCGCAGACTGCCAATCAAATTCATTGAGCATGTATTGTGCGCCCGGGATCACAGCGAACATACCAAACGAGCCCGCCGCCGTGGTTAAACCAAAGGCTTTTGCTGCGTGTTCCGCTGGGACGACTTTTGCAACTGCGCCAAGTACGATTACGTAACTTGTGGCACTCAAACCTAAACCGATTAACGCGCCAAGTGAAACATACAGCATGCTCGATTCGGTAGAGATGGAAGTAAGAAGTAGACCCAATCCATAAGCGCATGCGCCCGCAATGATGATGCGTCTAGCACCCCATTTGTCTGCCGCTATACCAACAAACGGCTGAAACACACCGAAGAGCAAGTTCTGTAATGCAATAGCAAAGCTGAAAAACTCACGGCCGGTGCCGAAGTGTTCGGAAATTGGCATCATGAAAATGCCGAATGATTGTCTGATCCCTAGACTGATGATCAAAGTGCCGATCCCAAGCCATACCAGTAAAGGAAAACGGAAAATACTCATTCTAATACTCTTAAATTAATGATGATGTGAGTGATGTGCAGACATGTCATGTTCACCCATGTCGTGATGATGTTCGTGCCCAGAATGGTCATGTGCAGACTGTTGGTGGCATCCACTACTTACGGCATGTTGCGCCAAAAGATCGATCAGTGGTTGGCTATGGTGAACCACCACTAAACTGATGACCAAAAACAGAGTCATTCTGGTTAATTGGGCAAAAAGAGATTGTGAAAACATAAGGGTTTTACATACGCTCAATGTGGTAAGAAGTCGCGCATCTTAATGAGAGTGTTGGTATGAGACAAATGACCATTTGTGATGCAGTCTATGCGTTTCATGCATAGATTGAAGAACAAACAACGCGTGGTGTGCGCCTTGGGAGTTAGCTTTATAAACTTGTTATAATAACCCGAACATAAAGTATTGTAATAAAAGACTATTTATATGCTTGTAAACAAAAGCATACGATTTGAGCTACATTGATCACACTCTGTAAACTCGACATATTCCTTAAAAATCGTGACCCTAGTGCCGAAATCGCTTCAGGATGAGCGAGAAAAGTTTCGGAATTTAAGGGAGAGTCATCCAAATGGACAAAGATCATAACCTCAGAGAGAACCTACTTGCATTAACCCTAGGCAGTGCATTGGTGTCACTCGGTGTTATCTTTTTCAATCAAGTAGGGTTGCTGACTGGTGGTACTGCAGGGTTAGCTATCTTCATTACCAAAATCACAGAGCTTAGCTTCGGCCAAGTGTTCTTTGCACTTAATCTACCTTTCTATATTCTGTCGGTTACCCGTATGGGTTGGCGCTTTACCATCAATACCTTTATTGCGGTTTCTATCGTGTCGTTTGCAGTTGACCACCTTTACCACGTAATTCAGATTGCAGAGATCAATAAGGTTTATGCGGCAATGTTAGGCGGTGGTTTGATTGGTACGGGTATGTTGGTGATCTTTAGACACAAGATGAGCCTAGGCGGCTTCAACATTCTTGCTCTGTACCTACAAGAACGCTTCGGTATTCGTGCGGGTAAGGTACAAATGGGGTTAGATTGTACGATCGTAATTTTGTCGCTGTTTATTGTTGATGTTTCATTGATTCTGCTTTCGATCGTCGGGGCAGTGGTGACTAACCTAATCTTAGCGATGAATCATAAGCCGGGTCGCTATCAACCAGTCGCACCTCAAGCGGTGAACAGTAACTAGGTTTGCAAAAAGACATAGCAGCAACCAATAGTAGAAAAGCCAGCGTCAAAGCTGGCTTTTTCGTCTTTGCGACTGTGATTAACAGCTACCACAACTACTGTCGGGCTTTCGGTCACAATCGATCACGCTGCCGTGTTTATCAAGAGATAAATGACAGCACTCCTCAAACAGTTTCTTCAGCTCTTCACGACTTTTCTGAACTTGCGATTTAATGGTCGAATAACTTTTGTTTTGGCTCAGCGCCAACGCTTTTTGGCTTTGCCCTTTAATATCGACCGCAAGCAGAAGTGATGCGTTTTTCTCTGGTAGAGCTTGAATGAAGGGTTCAATACATTGTGCCAGTTGTTGCTTAAATTCAGTGTTCTGATCAAGCTCGGCAAACCAAAGCTCTTCCGCGTCTATATTACTATCACGGAGGTCACGAGCACGTTTACGGTAGAAGTCGATGATCGTACGGTTCGCCAACTGAAACAGCCATGCCTTGATGCTATCTGCATCCTGCACAGTATCGAGGTTTTGATACGTTTTGAGCAGAATCTCTTGCAGTAGGTCATCGACATCGTCGGGATGATTAACCTTAGAGTGTAGGAAAGCCTTGAGAGCCTGTTGGTATTGAGACCAAATCTGCTCAAGGTTCAGGCTCGAAGCACTAGCATTGGTCATTGACACAACACTCATCTTTTAGGAAGTCGATCACGCCATCTAGGCATTCATACTCAGCAACGCAAAACAGAGTGCGACCTTCTCGCCTTTGGCTAATAAGACCTGCAGATGCAAGGCTAGAGATATGATGAGAAAGAGTAGAGCCCGGAATTCCCAACTCTTCTTGCAAGCCTCCAACGGCAATACCTTGATACCCAGCTTTCACAACCGTCTTGTAAATCGACAGGCGAATAGGGTGGCCCAACTCTTTTAACGCTTTGGCTACAGTTTCTAAGTTCATAGCGGCTCCTCAAAATTTAATTCGATAATAGTCGAAATGTGGTGTCATTTCAATTCTCATCGTTTGATCATCTCTAAGTTATTGATCTTTAGTGTTGAATGAATATATTTCGATTTTTTTCGAAATATTACTTGATCATTAAATTTATATTTCTATAATTCGAGAATATTCGAAATGATGCAGTTTAGAGAATTCAGAAAACTTTGAACTGTCTGTGCTCAATCTGGAGTTAATTATGAACAACGAAATACTCACCATGGCGAAAGAAGCCTTAGACATGTTTGCTTTCTTAGCAACCGAACTGATCATCCTTTTCTTAGCGATTAGCTACATTGTTGGCGTGCTGCAGGAATTTCTGACACCAGAAAAGATTCAGTCGATTCTAAGCTCACGTAAGGGTAAAGGTTATATTGTCGCGGCACTGCTTGGTGCAATCACACCATTCTGTTCTTGCTCGACCATTCCTTTTCTCAAAGGTTTGCTAAGAGCGCGAGCGGGTTTTGGTCCTATGATGGTGTTCCTATTCGGTAGCCCACTGCTTAATCCAGTGATCATTGGCCTGTTTGTTGTGACTTTCGGTTGGAAAGTGGCGATGTTCTACTTTGTAATCGCGATGACAGTCTCTGTTGTAGCGGGTTACGTTCTTGAAAAACTGGGCTTTGAACGCTATGTAAAACCAGAGGCGTATGAATCAGCGGGTGCAACAAGTTGTGGTACAAGCTGTGGCGACTCAGCACCGAAAGCTCAGAATAAAGAGTCATCTTGTGCAACATCTTCATGTGGAGAGCCTGCACCGGTAATGGCAAAAGAAACATCATGCTGTGGTACGAAAGAAGAACCAAAAGTGGAAGTCTCTTGTTGTTCAACAAGTGGTGCAGCGACAGCTGAAGTTGTCGAGAAGAAAGAACCAAGCCGTTGGATGCGTATTTGGCTATCGACTTGGAAAGACTTTAAACAAGTGTTCCCTTACCTAATGATGGGTATTGCCATTGGTTCATTCATCTACGGCTTTATCCCAACAGACTTGATTGCTGAGTATGCAGGTGAAGGCAAGTGGTACGCGATTCCTATCGCAGCGGTTATTGGTATCCCACTATACATCCGTGCGGAAGCCGTAATTCCTTTGAGTGCAGCTCTCGTACAGAAAGGTATGGCACTTGGTTCAGTAATGGCGTTGATTATTGGTAGTGCGGGTGCAAGTTTGACCGAAGTGATTTTGCTTAAATCTATCTTCAAGAATCAAATGATTGCCGCGTTCCTATTCGTAATCCTAAGCATGGCGATTGGTGCAGGTTACCTATACACATTTATGTTTGGTTAATCTTGCTGGGTTAAGTTGAAACAACCCGAATCTAGATAGCAAAAGAGCTCACTCAGTTGAGCTCTTTTCTATTTTTAAGCCTTGTAATTTTCTGCAGCCAAATAAAAGGAAATAAGGTGCTTTGTGGAAGCATTACGATAAGGCGATGGAACCAATAATGAAGTGCACATTTTATGTACAAATCGCTTTGTTCGGTTCTTGCGTTTTGGGTGCTAGGGAACTGGCGTCAAGAAATATCAATCTGACTGTAACAATACTCAACCTTATTTTGTCTAGTATCAAACAGCAGGCCTATTTTGCTCTATCACTAAGAGCTAATGCCTACACTTTATATAACAGCACGTACTCTTGAAGCAGGCTGAACGGAACTTCGGATTAATAAGCCTATGGCTTCGATGTTTGGTGCTGAATCATTCGGGATTAGGTTAATAGGAGGACGTATGTTCGCGATACACAGGGAGTATGAGTTACAGAATCAACAACATTTTCATGCGCACGTTCAGGTAAAGCCAACAGGAAATCTAGAATTTGATATTTTAGAGTCTCATGAACACCACGATACTGACTTTAGTCATTTGTCGTTTGAGTCTGAGCAAGGACACATAAAAGTGGTTGGGCGAGACGAATCTGGGCAACATAAGGACTGGTCGCTTTTACTGGCGGAGGACGATGCAAAAGAGCTCAATCATTTGGTCGTGCTGGTGTCAGAGCAGTATGAAACACTTATGCGAGATTTGATGTGAGAGCTCGAACCTAGATTAAATGGAACGAGCACATGACCAGCGACAACAAAATCAAAAGTCCGGTAACTTTGAGTGATTCAAGTTACCGGGCTTTACTATATAGCGCGCAATTCCAAGACTAGAATCCGCGGATGTCTAGCTCGTTATTGATTAACACTACGCATTGTGAAGCAAACAGCATGTTAGGCCCTAGGCTGATTTTCTCAGTCCCTAAGCGTTTTAGGCTGTTATAGCTTTTCTTTGGCATTGGAATGTGATCGGTCAGCAAGAAACATGGATTGTCAGCAATCTCAGCATCACGAATAAAGTCACCTTTCTTATCCATCATGTAAAGCTGGTGGTCTTCAGAAAGCTCCTTAACCAACTTCTCGAAACTGATAGTTCGAACGGTAATGCCAGGTTCAACTTGTCTTGTCTCTTCTTTACCCATGCCTTGCGATGCATCGACAGCACGTACAACAGCGGCTAAAAGTGCACTCTCATGGAAACCACCAATATTGGTGATCGCGTTTGAATCAACAGTAATGGTACGAGAAAAGTCCTTGGTACTCTCTAATACAAGATGAACAGTCACGTCTTCGCGGTGAGATTGGGCTACGAAGATGGTGTTCATTAACGTGTGTGCCAAAATCTCGGTATGAGCTTCTTGACCGACGCCTTCTAAAATGAGTTTGCTTTCGGTTGGTGCCGCACGAGCACGTAGTACGAATGAACGCATGAAATGTACCTTAATAGTTATACGGAGCTGCAGGAGGTTAGAGCCCGTATCAATGATTACTAACTTATCGCGGTATGTAACTCCTTTCTCTTATTGAAGTCAAATAACCTGTCGTGTTTTAAGCGCCTTTCTTCTTTTTATACGTAGTAAATAGATGGTTAACACATTTAAACATCTCAGCGGTTGAGAACAGCTAAAGAGATATAGAGAATAACCGTCATCTGATATCAAGGAGTTATCAATGAGATTGCAAAAAATCGACAAAGAACAATATCGAAGAAAGATGAATGTCTTGCTGATTGGTTTAGTGGCTTCACTAGCGATAAGTGCGATTGGTTTTGGTTCACTGCTTATTGAGTTGTTTGGTTCAACAGATAACTTAGCGGGTGAATCGACAGGAAATTTTCACCTTAACTTACTCGGTGTTGTGCTTGCCATTGCATTGAATGCGTTTATCGCGTCAAAGATAAAGACTCACCCTTATCTCAATGAAGCGGTTTATGTATGGAACCTTAAACAAATCCATAATCAGATCTATCGAAAGTTAAAGAAGATAAAGGCAGCATCGGAATCGGGGAATCGAAATGCACTAACGACTCTTTTCTTCTATTACACGACGCAGAAACAGGTATACGACCTAGATAACAACACACTAACGATTAGTTCTGTTCAAAATGCATTAGAAAATATAGAGAACGAGGCTAGGAATTGGGGTATTGAACTGTCTTTGAATGACTTTACCAAAGAAATGATTGCTGAATTTTGACTTTAAACGACCATTTTGCTTGCTGAATAGACGATTTAAGCCTGTTTTGAATTAAAAGTAGCCATCTAAGCACTTTTTTCGATTTTTTATTAAAAAAGGGGTTGCCAAGTTTTAGATGATCTCTATAATGCCGCCTCACTGACACGGCAGACGCCACAAGGCTTCAGCAGTAATCAGTAAGACGAAAATTCGAAAGAAATTAATTTTCAAAAAGTGTTTGACACTGAAGATTAAATCGCTAGAATGCACGTCCGCTTTGAGAGGTTTCTTTGTAAAAAGAAAGTTTCGATAAGCAAAAGCTCTTTAACAATT
>NZ_JAHGAJ010000026.1 GCF_030248535.1 Vibrio sp. D404a
TTATCGGTCTCTCGATGGGGGAGCCAGCGTTTAAACGAACTGCTACATAGAAAGCTTTAGTTGCAGCTAAAGCCTGGGTCTCACATTACCCGGTTGGAGTGCTTATTATCCATACAAAGCGTTTAAGACGGATTCCCAACGCTCGGCATTCTCAGTTCAAGTCGAGTTTTGGTGTTTACGGTGCAATGGTTTAGGTTAGGTGGTAGCGTTGCTCACTACTTAACGCGGCGTTATACAAAAGGAGGTTTCAAAACCATGGATAAGGTTGATTGGCATAAAAATCATATTGATGACAGCACCATAATTACAGATAGCTATAAAACGACTCAGAACGTTCGCAGATATTTCAAATCAAAGTTTGGCGAAAATTTTAAGTTTGATCGTGATTTCATGAATTGGATTAACAATGCCACAGGTTTGACAATGGGGGATGCCTCAGAAGAATGGGCTAAACGACAGAAATCAAAGTAATTGATATTAAAGTACATTCACTAGGATTTAGAGGGTAGCCTACGCGCTGTAGGTTTTTGTATAACAAATTGTTCAAGAGGGATTCGCAACGCGTGGCATTTTTACTATGCGTTAAGTCTAGTGTTTAAGGTGGTATACAGAAGCTTCGGTATTACGTTGCTCACCCCTTAACAAGGCGTTGTGTTTTTATTCAACTGAAGAGTAATTTATGACTAGCAACCAAAAATTTGATGGGGATTCAGAGCTAGATCTTCAAGCAAAAACTTATGGGAGTTGCTTGGATATCATTCAGAGTCATGTTGCTGAACGACTTAATGCTTGCCAGGCCACTGAGATTGATAGAATTAAAAATCTTTTCAATGGTTTAGATGGTTTTGACCATAGGCCGTGGAAGTTCTTTCACGATTGCATTGTAGATGTAGCCAGATTTGACAGACAAATTAGAAATACTTCGGTTAACAATGCATGGACTGTAAAAAAGTGGCATGAAGATTTTTCGCAGCGTCTCTCGACTTTGCTGAACAATGAGCCTAAATTATCGAAATATTTAGCGTTGGCTGTCATCTATCCAAACCCTTCACCTTTGGGCACTGAAGCAGAAGATTATATTGAATTTTCAATAGTATCTCAGTACCAAAGTAAATTAGAGAAACTGGATAGCTATAGAGTACTTTTTTCGTTATCTAATATTGAAACACCACATTAGCGAAAGTAAAAACATAACAAAACGACTATGTCGCCACCATCTTACTTTTGGCGCCACTCTAGTCGACACTAAACAGCTTCTATCTCCGGGTTAATACTCGTAATCATCTTCCCATCCAGATAATTATTTCCTATTTCTTTAACCACTTATTGAACAGCTCTTCGGCCTGCTTTGCTCCTTCTGGAGTCACGATCACCGATTTGTTCTTGTTAACTGGGTCAAGTATCAGTCCTTTTTCGTAAAGGTGATTCATTACGTCAAAATCGAGACCTTTCCACGCGCGGTATGAATCATCAAATTTGGAATTCTTATGCATGGTTAAGAAAAGAAGGGCCAGAGCCAGTTCTGATGCTTTATCTATGTCGTAGTCCATTGAGCTTGTTCCTAACGTTGAGTGTTCACCTATATCAATTTTAGTAAAGCTGCGTCAAAATGGTCAGCCTTACCTATAACCGATTACCCAGAAGCAGCGTATTTTTAGATGCTCGTTGAGCAGAGGCGATGGCGAAGTAATAAAATGAAACTCGTAAAAGTAACCAAAGACAATCTAAACGAAGTTGTCAGCCTTAAGCTTGAAAAGAGCCAAGTAGGACTCGTGTCTGAAAATGTTCACTCTATGGCACAAGCGGCGGTTAATCGTGACTATCAGCCTAGGGCGGCCGTTGTGGAAGGTAAGGTCGTGGGCTTCATCATGTATAGTGAGTGGCTTAGTGCTGATTGGGCACCCACAGCTAGGCCTGACGAGTATTATATCTTTCGCGTCATGGTGGATAGAAGCCATCAAGGTAAAGGGTTTGGTCGAATGATGATGAAGTGCGTGTTAGAAGAAATTCAGTCGAAGAGCCCTAAAGCGATTCATATTGGTTACTGTGCGGAAAACAATGTGGCGAGAAACTTCTATCAAAGCCTTGGATTCGTGGAGTATGGGCATTTTGATTGGGGTGATATTGCAGCCAAAATAGACTTCAAATAATCGGCTGTCTGTTAAATAGGTGGTTAGATAGAGAATTAGGTAGAAGGGCAGTGAGATTCTAAACCCTAAAAACGGTGAAACCCCGATGTTGGTAGCATCGGGGTTTCGAATTTTTAGATTTATCGATTGGTAAGGTCGATTTATCTTTTATGCAAAAGGTTGGATTTATCCAACTAATTCCTTGGTAGGGAATTAGATGCGGATGAAGTCCATGTGCTCAACTTTTGGCTTGTAAGCGTGACGTTGAACGTCTTGTGGCTTAACCTTAACTTCTGCGCCGTCGATCACTAGAGTGATTGCTTCGTAGAATTCAGGCTTGTCCATTTGGTTGATCACGTCGTCGTGTGCTAGCGCGATAGAAACTGGCGCTGCTTCACCACCGTAAACAACTGCTGGGAATTGACCAGCGTGACGTAGGCGGCGGCTCGCACCTTTACCTAGTTCAGTACGTACTACTGCTTCGAATTTCATAGTTTTACTCTCAAATTAGTAAAAATTAAGTTCACACCTCAATGCGACCTTGAGTGTGTGGTAATGCTCAAAATAAACAAGTTCATGTTTGAGCGAGCGCGGATACTAACACTCTATTCTTTAATGAGCAAGTAAGATCCCCGTGCCGAAACAAAATAACCGAGCAAATTGGACTGTTTGTAGAGAAAACCACCGCAAATGCTCGTTTACCCCAATTTATGTGTTTTCTATTCTGTCACCAAATCTATTTTAATCTTCATCAAATCATCATGTTAATGAACGGAATATGAATGCCACACTAAGGATTGGTTAAGGCGTACCTCGTTAGTCTTATTGTTAATCAAACAGCAGAAACGAATAGGTGGAATTATGGAACCGATCAGCATTGTGGTTATCACGTTAAACGAAGAGAAGCGCATTGGGCGTCTAATGGAAGAACTGAGTGTGCAAACACACCAAGAGTTCGAAGTGATTGTCGTGGACTCGAACAGCGACGACAAAACGCGAGAGGTTGCACAGGCCTACGAGTCGGCACTGCCGTCACTCACTGTTCATCATATGGAAGAGCGAGGCGTAAGCTTAGGTCGCAATACAGGCGCTTCTCTGGCGAAATACAATCGCATCCTTTTCTTGGACGCCGATGTCTCGCTGCCACGAAACTTCCTTGCCAAAGCTCTCTATGAACTGGATGAGCGTAAGCTTGAAGTGGCCGGTGTTTATATGAGCTCGAAAGGGCTACCTCTAGTGCACAAGTTTGGATATGGACTATTCAACTTTGGTCTGTTCACAACCCAGTTCTTCTTCCCAACTGCGGTTGGCGCCTGCATTTTTTCAACTAAGCGTGCACACCAAGAAATAGGCGGCTTCGATCAAGAGATTGTTTTGTGTGAAGACTGTGACTACGTGAAAAGAGCCAGCAAGACATGGCGCTTTCGTTTCCTGAATATGACCTTTGGCTTTGACCCAAGACGCTTAGACCAAGATGGCGTGGTTGAAACCGGCATGACTTACCTTAAAGCGAACGTACGCCGATTCTTTAAAGGCGAGATGCGTAACAACGAAATGAACTACAAATTCGGTCACTACAGAGAGCAATAATTAGATAGGTATCGCTATGTTTGAGGGATTAGGACTGTTTTTAGGCGCATTAGGTGATGCGCTGATCGGCCCCAACCTTTTTGTGCCGGGAGAGCCGTTTTTCATTGCCGCTGGTTATCAAGCCTACTCTGGCGTTTGGTCGGCATTAGTGTTGGTGATGTTGGGCGGCTTTATCGGTGACCAACTTAGTTATTTTATTGGTACTAAATGGGGTTTTAAGGCGCAAAGAAAGCTGATTGCTTACCGCCCTAAAACAAGGCGATTGATTGCGCGCTGCCGCTATATGATCGCCAGAAAAGGAACTTACATTATTCTATTTGCGCGTCTGTTAGGACCCATTGCATGGGTAGTGCCGGTTATTGCGGGCTCTCATAAGGTGCCTTGGCGTAAGTTTTCACTGTTGGCGACCGTTGGCTTGGTGCTTGGTGGCGGACAGTTTATTTTCTGGGGAGCACTATTGGCCCATGGCCTAGAGCACTTCCCGATGTTGCAAGGAATTCAGACTTTTATTTCTGAGCATCAAAGCTTATTGGTCGGTTTGTTCGTGGTTGGTGTATTCGCCGTGATTGCCCGTCGTCTTAAATGGCGAAAAGTGATGCTTAAGTCGAGCGCACTGCTGGTGGCTTGGCTACTTTACGCAAACTACGCCCACTTCTTTTGGAAAGCCGACGATTTCACTGCTCAGCCTTCAGAGTTGGCTTCTCAATCGATACGCTTAGATACCGTGACTTATAAAGCCTTTCCGGGTAAGTCCTCTTTCTACGATGCACAAGCGATAAACGTGGTTTACATTGGAGAGAGCCCGAGAGAGCTGATGGGAGAGTTGGGTTGGATAGAGAATCAAACCTTTTCACGTAACGAGATTGAGTGGACGGGCTACTTAACCTTACTCAAAGAAAATACGCCACCAGTGTCGGATCTATATTGGCGAGGCGAACCACAAGACATGGCCTTTCAGTTGCCGGGTGATTTGATGAAGCGTAGCCACATTCGCTGGTGGCGTGCTGGGTTAGACCCAGAAACACAGCGCACCAAGTGGCTTGGTGCAATCAGTTACGACAATGGATTAAAGCTCACGCCCTACTCAGGTATCGTGACCATACTGCATAACATCGACCCAAATGTAGATGCAGAGCGTGACAGCTTAGAATTGCAGGTGCGACAAAGCCTCCCACAGGTATCGATAGAACAACAACCTTTAGCGAGAGCCGAGGTTCTAAACGATGACCATGATTACTTTACCGATGGCAATATCTTGGTGATTGGTGGGTAAGAGATTTAAGAAAGGCGATGATATGAAAAAGAGGTACACAGTTGTGTACCTCTTTTCATTTTAGCCTTGAGACAACTGCAAAATAAGCGTCGCTTTCAAACCACCCATTGAGCTTTTCTCTAGATTGAGTTGTCCACGATAGCTGTGGGCCATCTCATTCACGATGTTTAAGCCTAAGCCTGTCCCCGGTGTGGTTTCATCTAAGCGCACGCCACGTTTAACCGCTTGGCTCATTTTCTCTTCTGGGATTCCCGGGCCATCATCTTCGATGATCAACTCGATTCGCCCTTCGCTGAGTTGATTGGAATGAACTCGAATAATGCTGGCTGCCCATTTGTAGCTATTTTCCAGTAAGTTACCGACCATTTCATCAAGATCGGTCTTCTCTACGGCGACCTCAATCTCTGAATCTAACTCATTGATCATGGTAACTTCATTGGTTGCATACACCTTATCAAACGCCATAGAAATCGCTTCGACGCGTTCACAAGGTGATGATTTCACCGAGAGTATGTTCATTGCACCTGCCATACGAGCACGGCCTAGGTGATAGTCGATCTGGCTCTGTATTTGGTCAATCGGCTGCTGCAATAACGGTTGATTCTCTTTAGGTACCGCATGCACTTCATTCTTCAGCACTGAAAGGGGTGTTTTTAGTGCGTGTGACAAATTACCAGCGTGGTTTCTGGCGCGCTCTAATAACTCTTGATAGTGGAAGAGGAGGGCATTCAAATCAGATACCAGCGGTGAGACTTCTTTTGGATAAGTGTCGCTCAAACCTTGCTGTTCGCCTTTACGCAGCATGACTAACTCGCGCTGCATCTTGTTGAGTGGCAGCAATGACCAACTGACTTGGATACCGATAAGTAACAGTACGCCAACAAACAACAAGCTTAAGATAATCCACACTTGGCCAGTAAGGTCATGAAGGGTAGATTCAAGCGGGTCTTCATCGACGCCTATGGTGATGGTGACAGGGTCACTAAATTCTGGCAGGTATATCTTTTGTTCAATGTGAATGAGATTCTCTTTATCTGGCCCTTTGATCGACGTGCGGAGAGGAGAACGTTTTATCTCCATGTCCTTATCCCACAAAGAGCGAGAGCGAATCACTTGGCCTTCACTGGCTGCACGCCAATAAACGCCACTGTAGGGCTGATTAAACCTAGGGTCGGAAAGGCGTTCGAGCATCACCAACATGCCAGCGTCATTGGTTTCAATATTGGCGGTCAGTTCGTCCATGGTCAGGCTAAGCTGTTGTTTGACATCATCAACTAGGTAGTCATTGACCAGCTTAGGAATACCGATACCGGCGGCGAGGATCATTGCACCTAACCAAAAAGCCGCAGCGAGGAGCAAGCGGCTTTTTAGACTGATTTTCTTAAGAGACTGTTTATTTAGAATCATCGCTAATTGGCTCACCTTTATCTAGGGTCAAAGTGAGCCACTCATTGATAGGGGACAGATTACTCAGCGTTGAGCTGATAGCCTAAACCGCGCACGGTTTTGATGATCTTTGGCGCGATTTTTTTGCGAATACGACCAATGAAAACCTCAACGGTATTTGAGTCGCGGTCGAAGTCTTGCTTGTAGATGTGCTCAACCAATTCAGTACGTGAGATAACCTTGTCTTTATTATGCATAAAGTAGGCAACAACTTTGTATTCCAGTGCCGTTAGGCTCACTGCCTGACCTTGCCACAGTACCTTAGAGCTACGTGTATCTAAGCTCAAATCACCAATCTGTAGAACCGGAGAAGCGGAACCTGATGCTCGGCGCAGTTGAGCGCGAATACGGGCAATCAACTCAACCATTTCAAATGGCTTGGTGAGATAGTCATCGGCACCGGCGTTTAAGCCTTCTACGCGCTGTGTCAGTGTGTCGCGTGCGCTAAGGATAATCACTGGTGTGTTGATGTTCTCATCTCGAATGCCTTTCAATACCGTTAAGCCATCGAGTTTTGGTAAACCTAAGTCCAAAACAATGGCATCCCACTCTTCTGAAGTGGCACGATACAGGGCATCAATGCCGTCTTGCGACAGTTCTGGTACCCAGTCGGCACCTTCAAGGGTTTCAACAATTTGTTCGCCTAGGCGCGGTTCATCTTCAACGACTAGAATTTTCATGATTGGCTCTTCTTATTTTGTTGTTATTCGTTATTCGTTAATTGCTGTCGGTTTTAATCGCATCTTTGAAGTTTCGACCCTTGATCATCAACATCTCTAACGTCTCAGCGTTGTACTCGACTTTGATAATGTTGTTGTCGTAGTTGATCTTGAGTTCATAAACCCAGATATCGTCGTCTTCTTCAAGCTCGACTTTGATGATTCGGCCATGAAGGTCGTTTTCTACCGCGGCGTACATTTCAGAAAACGGGCGGATGTAACCCTCTCTTACGGCTTCATACACTTCATCTTGGTCTTCTTCGAACTCGATGCGAGTGCCTTCTTTGTGAACGTCTTGAACGAGGTCGTGCCCGTTAGGGTGTGAATCCGCCCATGCAGAGCTGGAAACCACTAAGCCAAAGCTTAAAGACATCAAAGAAATCATTGCTTTACTAAACATAGCGAATCCTAGGTAATGTTGATAGTGACTAGTATAAAAAAGTGAAGATGAACAGAAAGTGAATCGTACCCACAATGAGACTTTAGCAGCCTTTGTTGTGGGTTTAATGACACAGTCGCGGTGAATAAGGATTAACGCTCTTGAAGCTCATCATCAAAGATCTTGTCACGCATTTTCCAGAAACGGCCAACCTTACGTGCAATCACAAACTGCGGTGGTCTGAATCTGTGTTGGTGAGCAACCACTTTGGTTGGCGAGGCTTCCTCAAAAGGACGGTGCCTGTCCGCCAAATGAGGACGAACGAATTGGTCTTTAAAGGTCTGCTTCTGTTTCTTGGTGGTGAGCGACCAAAACTCATGCACCTGAGCTTGGTTTTCACCTCGGTAGGTCACTTTAAGTTGTGACTTGCCTTTGTCATCTTTGAAGACGTTAAGGTCCATTTCTAAACACTCGAATACCAACGCATCTTTAAGATTAAGAGCGTCTTTGAGTTTTTTGTCTGGGTCAACCAAGGTTGCATCGCACTCATGGCAAATACGCGCTGCGATGTCGTTGTCAGCACCGCACTCACCGCAATATTTAGCGCGGAAGCGATAGCCACAATGTTCGCGCTCGCCGGTCTCTTCATCGGTAAAGTAGCCTTGGCATTTACGGCCAAAGTGTTCGAGTAGGAAGCCATTACTATCGAGCTTGCCCCAGAAGTTATTATTGAAGCCGCAAGCAGGGCAGGGAATGGTGATGATTTCACTGTCCGAGTCTGGTTTTGGGTCGCCTACCTCTGGCTGATAGAGATCGTAACTGTTGCCTGCATAGTCGAGCACCAAACACTCTTCTTTACCGGGAGACAGACGAAGACCTCGACCAACGATTTGTTGATATAGACTAATTGATTCAGTAGGGCGCAAAATAGCAATCAGATCTACGTGCGGAGCATCGAAGCCTGTGGTTAATACCGATACATTCACCAGATACTTGGTTTTGCGCTGCTTAAAATCGTTGATGATCTGATCGCGCTCTAAGGTTGGCGTATCACCAATCACAATTGCTGCTTCCCCTTCAGGTAACAAACCTAGGATCTCTTGAGCGTGGCGCACGGTGGCCGCGAAAACCATGATGCCTTGTTTGTCTTTCGCTAGGTGAATAATCTGCTCGACGATTTGTGGTGTTGCGCGTTTCGACTGTTCAATCACCATGTCGAGTTCGGCTTCTTTATAGCGACCCGTATTGGCGGGTTTTAGCTGGGAGAAGTCATAACTGAGCACGGGTGCATCAATCATTCTCGCTGGCGTTAAAAATCCTTCGTCTAGCAAGTAACGAATCGGCAGCTCAAAGATACAGTCGCGGAAAAATCTCGGCTCTTCAGAGCGCACTTGTCCGCGAGTGTGGTACTGGTAAATCCAGCCCATCCCGAGTCGATAAGGCGTCGCCGTCAAACCAAGCACCTTAATGCCGGAGTTATTCTCTCGTAGGTGAGCAATCACTTTCTGATAGCTGCTGTTTTTCTCGTCGGGTACGCGGTGGCATTCATCAATAACCAGCAATGAAAACTGATTTGAAAAGGCATCAAGGTTACGCACCACAGATTGCACCGATGCAAATACCACTTGCTGGTCGGTCTCTTTGCGCCCCAAACCTGCCGAGAAAATGGAACCTTTGAGTCCATAGCCTTCGTATTTTTCGTGGTTCTGTTCAACCAGCTCTTTTACGTGTGCCATCACAAGCACTCGTCCTTTTGCGAGGCGTGCTAACTCAGCAATCACCAGGCTTTTTCCGGCACCGGTTGGCAAAACCAGAACGGCGGGTGTTTGGTGTTTACGGAAGTAATGAATAACAGATTTTACGGAGTCAGCTTGATAAGGACGAAGTGTATACATATTGCGTCTTGTAAAGTGGCAAAAATAGTGTGAAATCGCTCAACTAATTGAGCAAAGGTGACTATAATACCTGACTTAGATTAGTTGAGGTATTCATGCGTTTAGATAAATTTCTATGTGACTCATTAGGCGTCACTCGAAAAGAAGCAACACAGATTTTAAAATCAAAAACAGTGACAGTGAACGAGGTCATGCAAAAAAGCGGTGCCACTAAGGTTACCGAAGAGTGCGTGGTTGAGTGGCAAGGCAATGAACTGCGTGTTCAAGGCCCACGTTACATCATGGTTTACAAGCCGGAAGGCTTTGTTTGCTCGCATGAAGACAGCTCTAATCGTACGGTGTTTGACCTGCTTGACGAGATTAAGATGGACAAGCTGCACTTTGCTGGTCGTCTAGATGTAGATACTACAGGTCTTGTGCTTGTGACAGACGATGGTCAATGGTCGCACCGTATCACTTCACCGAAACATAAGTGTGAAAAAATGTACCGTGTTTGGCTGGTGGATCCAGTAGAAGACGATTACGTTGAGAAATTCAAAGAGGGCATCCAGCTGAAAAGCGAAGATGGTCTTACTCTACCTGCACACCTTGAAGTGCGTGCAGAGCGCGAAGTACTTCTTACCATCCATGAAGGTAAGTACCACCAAGTTAAACGTATGTTCGCAGCGCTAGGCAACAAAGTTGAAGCGCTTCACCGTGAGCGTATTGGTGAAATCGAAATGGATGAGTCTCTAGATTTGGGTGAGTACCGCTACCTAACTCAAGAAGAGATCGACTCTATCTGGAAGTAATCCTTCGCTCTATTTAATGCCGACCAAGGATAGCGTCGGCTATTTGATTTGACTGGTACTAGGAAAGTCTCAGCCAATATTCTGTTTTGCGTCCAAACGCAGTTCTTAGTTTTTAGTACCTAGTCGGAGATTTATGCAAACCCAAACTGCCCCCAGTTCCCAACCTGAAACGCCTCAATTAGGCTTGTTGCTGTTCTTGATTCTTGGTGCCATTGGTGCACTAACGCCACTTGCTATCGACATGTATCTGCCAGCGATGCCAACCATCGCTAAAGATCTGGGTGTGACAGCGGGTGAGGTTCAAATTACGCTGACAGCTTATACCGCAGGTTTTGCACTTGGCCAGCTGCTTCACGGCCCGTTGGCCGACAGCTATGGTCGCAAACCAGTTCTATTGATTGGTGTCGTTCTGTTTGCTATTGCTTCTGTGGTGAGTGCGACGACACACGGTATTGATGCGTTGACTTACGTGCGTACCGCGCAAGGTTTCGCAGGCGCAGCAGCGGCAGTGATTATTCAAGCGGTCGTGCGTGACATGTTTGACCGTGAAGATTTCGCAAGAACCATGTCGTTCGTTACGCTTGTGATGACGGTTGCACCGCTGGTGGCACCAATGATTGGTGGTTACCTAGCGTTGTGGTTTGGCTGGCGTTCGATTTTTTGGGTATTGGCTATTTTCGCTGTAATCGTAATTCTAGCAGTATCATTTAAGATCCCTGAGACATTGCCAGTAGAGAAGCGTCAACCGTTGCGTTTTAAAACCACCATGCGTAACTACTTGCGCCTATGTAAGAACAAAACCGCAATGGGTTTGATTTTCTCGGGTGCGTTTTCGTTCTCAGGTATGTTTGCGTTCTTAACGGCAGGCTCGTTCGTTTACATCGATATCTATGGCGTGCGCCCAGACCTGTTTGGTTACCTGTTTGGTCTAAACATTGTTGCGATGATCTTGATGACCAGCATCAATGGCCGAATGGTGAAAAAAGTAGGCTCTCACACTATGTTAAGAGTGGGACTATCGATTCAGTTGCTTGCGGGCATAGGCTTGTTCATCGGTTGGACTTTAGATCTGGGTTTGTGGGGAATTGTGCCATTTGTGATGCTATTCATTGGCACTCTATCCACCATCGGCAGTAATACCATGGGTTTGCTGCTTAGCGGTTACCCAAATATGGCGGGCACGGCTTCGTCTCTAGCGGGTACATTACGTTTTGGTACAGGCTCTGTAGTGGGTGCAATTGTTGCGTTCCTACCGAGTGACAGTGCTGGCTCTATGGTCATTGTGATGGCACTGTGTGCCGTACTTTCAGCGCTACTTTATTGGACATTAGGAAAGAAGGCATAATGTCAAAATACTATATTGAAATTCAAAAGCTGGTTAACACAGCACTGGATGAGTTAACGGCTCTACATAAGACAGGCAAAGCGGTAGATGCACCGATTGCCAATAACCTTTACTTGGTGCGCTGGGTAACGAAAGCGATCAAGTCTCAGGCGTATGACCGCTGTGTGGCGGCGGATTTGATTCGCTGGCAGAAGCAGGGTCGTTCCAAAGGTAATAACTCGGATCTGACGTTCACCTTCCGTCGCATTTCTGCGTTTTACGCAAAGTTCTTCCCACAAGGTGAAGAGCCAAAAGCGTTGAAAGACAGTGATGTAGAAGCCTTCATGGAGAAGATGTACGAGATGGGGTGGAGCGTTTCAAGTGAAGACGAACTGACCACTGGTGGTAAGATCCAGTTCTTCACCGACGGCGAACACTCTTTTGCACTTTGTGGTAAGCAGTGCGACGACTCGTTCGATGGTGAACTGATGGCGAAGCCAATGAACTGGTTTGTCCGTGGCAACCATGCAGAGTTCGTTCAAGCAGCGATGGAATCTGGCTTCATGCTGCACAAAGTTACTGACTACAAATCTGCGGTGAAGTATCACGGCGAATATATCGTTTACCCAGCTAACCAAGGCAATCAACTGGCTGAGATTCCAATCAGCTTTATTGCTGAGAAGTAGATACGGGATACGAGATGAGAGATACGAAGAGCGGAATTATCCGCTCTTTTTTTATCCCGAGCCTCGAGTCTATATCTGCTCTTAATCTTTTCTCATCCCGCTACTCGAATCCCGAGTCCGCTCTTAATCTCTTCGCATCCCGCCACTCGAATCCCGAATCCGCTCTTAATCTCTTCGCATCGCGCCACTCGAATCCCGAATCTGCTTTTAAATCTCTTCGCATCTCGCCACCCAAATCCCGAATCTGCTCTTAAATCTTTTCGCATCCCGCCACTCGAATCCCGAGTCTGCTTTTAAATCTCTTCGCATCTCGCCACCCGAATCCCGAATCTGCTCTTAAATCTTTTCGCATCCCGCCACTCGAATCCCGAATCTGATTTTAAATTTCTTCGCATCTCGCCACCCGAATCCCGAATCTGCTCTCAAGTCTCTTCGCATCCCGCTATTCGATACTCTAATCTGCCCCTAAATCTCTTCGCATCCCGCCACTCGAGACTCTAATCTGCTCTTAATCTCTTCTCATCTCGCTACTCGTATCCCGCATCTGCTCTTTAGCCTGTCTTTCTATCGCCTTTACCATCCCCTTAAATATAAACAGGTGCGCTGGCATCATGGCAAACCAATACAGCAACCCTAGAAAGCCTTTCGGGTGCCACCAAGCGGTGATGTTGAGTTCACTTTGATTATTTGATTGATCTTTCTCGGCAAGGTCGGAAACTGTTATCTCGAGGCGACCAAGGCCGGGGCCTTTCATGCCAAATAGCAGAGATAGGAACTGGTTCTCTTCACAGCGAATCACTTTCCAAGAATCGATATGATCGCCCACTTTGAGTGTTGGCCCTTCAGGCTCTTGGCGCTTTGGTACGCCGCCACCAAAGAACAAGTCTAGCCATTCACGGGTGCGCCATAAGCCATTGGCAAAAAAGTAACCTTGTTTAGGGCTGCCAATCTGTTGCGCCACTTGCCATAACTGCTCTTTCGAAACCGTCGACTTGATGGTCGCACCTGTTTGTTTTGGGTAGTAACCGTAGCCGGCTTGCCAGCGTTTGAATGCGGTTTTATCAAAGCCCCAGACATTGCTTTTAACAAACTCACCTTCGGAGTGAATTGCTTGCTCAACCATCTTTTTAAAAGGAATAAGAGGCTGTGGGTAGCGCTCTTGAATGGCGATAGAGTTGGCGATGAAGTCGTGTTTTAGCCCAGCGAGCAAGGCACGGCCTATATTAGAAGGGACGGATGTCACCACACCAAGCCAGTAAGAGGCCATTGTCGGAGTCAGTAACGACGTCGCCCATAAGCGGAGTGGTCTATCTGCGGTTTTGGCAATGTGGGCAAATTGATTGCGATAGCTGACGATGTCAGGGCCGCCGACTTCAAAAGTTTGATGAGATTCTGGACGCTCTTCTGACAGCTTTAATAAGTAGTAGTTGAGGTTTTTCAACGCAATTGGGTTGGCTTTGGAGTCTACCCATTTCGGTGCGATCATAATCGGCAGGTTATAGACAAAGTCGCGCATGATCTCGAAGGCTGCGGATCCCGGGCCGATGATCACACCTGCTTGAAGTTCAGTCACAGGTACAGGGCCTGATCGAAGAAGATCACCGGTTTTCTTTCGGGCCTGTAAGTGATCCGAATCGGCCGTTTGGGGCTGCAATGAGCTTAAATAGATAACGTGTTGATTGCGAGGTCCAAGGGCGTTAACAAAGTTTCTTGCTAACGTAAGCTCGTAATCAATAAAGTCATGTCCTTCAGCCATGCCGTGGACAAGGAAGAAAACCAGATCGAAATCAGGCACCAGTGCTTGAGTGGCGTCTGCATCAGCAAGGTCTAAATATTTAAGTGAAAGGTTAGGGTGGGGTTCAGTCCGGGCTTGTAAATAGTCGATGTGACGAGCCGCTGCCGTCACTTGATAACCTTGCTCAAGGAGTTGAGGTAAAAGCTGAGAACCAACATAGCCAGAAGCGCCTAACACCAATACTTTCTTCATAAAGACTCCATTCGTTGATATGAAGTAGGGACGTCACTAACTGTTAATTTACCAGTGTCATATGCAAAAAAGCCAATAGTATCTCACTATTGGCTCAGATTGCGTTTACCTTATAGGTGGTGTCTTAACATGTTGTGTTAGTTACACATCACTTGCGGATTCTGCGTTGTCAGTCTTAGTACTCAGCGTTTCGCCTTTGTATTCACCCGTTAAGGTTTTTAAGAACGATTTAATTGCTTTCACTTCGCTATCTGACATTTCTACGCCAACCTGATATTTGCCCATGTCGTAGATGGCTTGCTCAAGCGTCTCCGCATTTCCGTCATGGAAGTATGGCGCCGTTAGCTCAATGTTGCGTAGCGTTGGTACTTTGAATTTGTGCTTATCGCTGGCTTCACCCGTTACATTAAATCGGCCCATGTCTTCAGCGGTGACTGAGGTGCCGCGGTCTGCAAAGTAATCAGCTTTAGTACCCATGGTTTCAAACGTCTCACCACCCATCGCTTCACCAGCATGACAGGTATGGCAGCTGTATTGTTTAAAGAGATCCAAACCATGTTGCTCGATTTCGTTCAACGCTTGCTTGTCGCCCATGAGATATTGGTCGAATCGGCTGTTGGGCGTCGTCAATGTCTTTTCAAATTCTGCAATGGCGTGGGTGATGGTGTCGCCTGTCATATCGCCTTGATAAACATGTTCGAACATCGCAACCATCTCTTCATCATTGCTTAGTTTTTCAATCACTTGAGCCCAATCATGCGAACCCATTTCAATTGGGTTGAACGGAGGGCCGCCAGCTTGTGCTTGGAGATCGTGAGCACGACCATCCCAGAACTGGAGCTTGTTGTAGACAGAGTTAAATACGGTCGGTGCATTGATACCGCCAACTTGACCGTCGATGCCGACTGAACCAACAAGGTTGTCCACACCGCCGGTGTCTAGGCTATGACAAGAAGCGCAAGAAACCGTGTCGTCTCCTGAAAGGCGAGTATCGTGGAAAAGAATCTTACCCAGAGCGGCTTTGTCTGCATCGACTTCGAAAGTGGTGTAGATAGGTTGCAATGCACGCTGCTTACGCTCCGCCGTTACAGGCGAGTCTTGGTGGCGTTCTGCTCGGCTTTCACGGATCCACTTCAATAGTGTGTGTTTCTCGTCGTTTGAGATACCCGCCGCCCAGTGCATAGACTGGTATAGCTTAGGTGGCATTGAATCGTCATAAAGCACTTTTTCGATACGTGCCAGAGCTACCTCAGAGACAGGTTGTTGCTCTTTAATGTTTCTGAAGAGCTTGTTGATATCAAAATGGCGAACACCGACACGCACATCGGCTTCCATTAGATTCTTGGCAATCGGAAATTCCGAGTAGAATGGCATTTCGCTGTCAGAGGTGTGACAGTAGCCACAGCCTTTATCTGCCATGATCTTCATCGCTTGGAAATCGAGCGATTGAGGATCCAAATGTGAGTATTGCGCGAGCGTTTGTTTAGCCAGATCTTTATCGTCTTGATTCACGATATAAACTGAACCCAAATAAGCCGCGACACCTAAACCCACTAACCCAAGTACTATTTTCTTATTATTCATGGTTGACTCCCTAATGATTTGCATTGGAAGTTATTGAATTAATTGAACTTAATGAAATGGTAAAAAGGAATTGATATTAATCGATTTTATAGATTATAAGATTTTTAACATTTAAACCTGTGTCAAAACAGATATTTACTTGCTTATGTTATTTTTGATAACAATTTCATGTATTTAGCTATCGGGACTATCTTTGATTTTAATCAAAATTGACGATTTAGAGAGATAAAAGCTCAGTAAATGAATTGCTCGGTCCTATTTCTCTTGTAGATGCTTGTTTTTCATTCATTGTTTGTATTGGTTGTGATTTAATACCTGCTCACTTGATTTCATAACAGAGCCATCAACCTGTGTTAGTTAGCCTAGACTCCACTGAACTGGTTTGTAGAGGCGATGTGCTTCTATTAACACTGTGAACGTCTTCTATAGACCGCTATTTTCAATTACGAGTGTGATTGAATGCAGTAGATGAAAAGCATCACTGTTATACTGATTCGGTATTCCTCTTTTTCTTCAATAAGTTCCATTGAGGTCATCTTATGCTTCTTGCTTCAATAATACGTCATACCAAGGGTGACTTTGTTCGCCAACTGATTGCGATTGCACTACCAATCACGCTGCAAAGCATTATGTTTTCAAGCCGAGGCTTGGTCGACGTTTTGATGTTGGGACAACTGGGTGAGGCGGATATTGCGGCCGTAGGCGTGGCGAGTCGTGCCATGTTCGTGACGACGATTATGTTGGTTGGGGTGACGACAGGTGGTGCGCTGCTAACGGCTCAATATTGGGGAGCCGGAGATCGGCAGGGCGTTCGCGAAAGTACAGCACTGACTTGGCTTGTTTCAATGTTCTTTGCGGCGCTGACGGTATTGTTCTTTATCGCTTTCCCGACGCAAGTCATGGGTGTCACGACAGATTCTCAAGAGGTTATTGGCTTAGGTACTGATTATATCGTAATTACCTCATTCAGCATGTTTGCGGTAGCTTGTGTGAGCAGTATGGCGGTGGGGCTTCGTGCGATGCACCGTCCGGGGTTGAGTACCTTCTTTAGCGGTATTGGCATCCTCTCTAACATCTTCCTCAACTGGGTGCTGATATTTGGTAACTTAGGTATGCCAGCAATGGGAATTAAAGGTGCTGCGATTGCAACAGTACTGAGTGGTGCCATTGAGGTAATAACACTGTATGGATACCTCTATTGGAAACAGCATTTATTGGCATTTAAACGTGCTGATATAATAGCTGCAGCAACGTTAGATAAAGTGGTGCGTTTTCTTAAGCTCTCATTACCGACCACGTTCAACTTTTTAGCTTGGGCTGGTGGCTTATTTGCTTATCACGCCATCATGGGGCAGTCAGGTGTTCAGGGCTTGGCTGCACTCTCAGTGATGACTCCGGTGGAATCAATCTCTTTGGCACTTCTTATTGGTATGTCTAATGCTGCGGCGGTGCTGGTGGGCAACCAATTGGGCGCTAAAAATAATGAAGCGGTCTACTACCAAGCTCTGGGCATCAGCATCATTGCGTTTTTCACCAGTATTGTGGTCGCGTTGGTGCTCTATTTTGTTCAAGCTCCAATCCTAGATTCCTTCAGCGCACTCACTCCAGAAACGCGTGAGTTATCTGAAAAATTCATCTTGATTTTGAGCTTAGGTATTGTGGTTCGTTCTATCCCAATGACGGTGATTGTTGGCGTTTTACGAGCTGGTGGAGATGTGAAATTCTGCCTCTACCAAGATCTGATTGCCCAGTGGCTGATTAGTATCCCTTTAGCGGCTATTGCAGCTATCTATTTTGGCGTTGAACCTGAATGGATCTATTTGATGTTCTTAACAGAAGAGGTGATCAAATGGGGTGGGTCGCTCTATCGCATGAAGAGTAAGAAATGGATAAAAAATCTTATAGGAAGTTGAAGTCAGACGTAAGATTTATGTGACTTTATACTTAGCATGTGATCTATCTTTCAAATTACTTCCTACAACCATAGATTTAGTGTAGATTCTCCTTCCAAATTCTAACTAATGTGAGCTGTTTAATGTTAAAGCTATCAGACCTATGTAAAGGCTATGTCGATGGGGGCGAATTCCACCCCGTCTTACAAGGTGCTGAACTAACATTAAACCAAGGTGACCAGCTTGCATTGATGGGCGAAAGCGGTTCAGGTAAGAGTACACTACTCAATTTAATCGCAGGGTTAGACCTTGCGGATTCTGGCGAGATTCTTTTCCCAAACTTCGATATGCACGCCGCCAAAGAGCGTGACCGCACTGCTTACCGTCGTAACAACATCGGTCATATCTTTCAGCAGTTTAACTTACTGCCAACCCTCAACATTGCTGACAACATCCGTTTCTGTCGCCAGTTGAAAGGTTTGCCGGAAGATAAAGGCTTATGGCGTCAAATTCTATCCGCTTTAGACTTAATGCCTTTATTAGGGCGTTACCCTGAAGAGGTGTCTGGTGGTCAGCAGCAGCGAGCGGCGATCGCACGTGCTCTTTATATGGAGCCAAAGATTCTTCTTGCCGATGAACCAACCGGTAGTCTGGATGAGCGTAACGCAGAAGCCGTTATGCGCTTGTTGACGTCATTGGCGCGTGAATTGGAATGTACACTGTTGCTTGTGACACACAGTGAAAAAGTGGCGCAGCATATGGATGGCTGCATTCGTCTTCAAGGGGGACAGCTTCATGTTATGGCCCGTAGTTAAAGCGCTACTCGGTCACTATCGACGCTACCCACTTCAAATCATTCTTGTTTGGCTCGGTTTAACACTGGGCGTTTCTCTTTTGGTTGGTGTGACAGCTATTAACCAACACGCCAAGCAGAGTTATGCTCATGGCGAAAAACTGTTTTCCAATCCGCTTCCTTACCGTATTCGTCCTAAACACAACGCGAATAAAATCCCACAAGGCTTTTATATCCAACTGCGCCGTGAAGGCTTCCAGCAGTGTGCTCCTTTTGATAACCATCGCGTAACTGACGAAAACGGCTCTAACTTCATGCTGATCGGCTTAGACCCGGTCTCTATGCTTCAGCTGCAGCCAGGTGTTGCTCTTCAAGATCTCACGACGTTGAATCTGATGAAGCCACCATATCCAATCTTAGTGAGTGACGATCTTGCTAAGCACATGGAGTGGAGTGATGGCGATTATATCCACCTGATGGATGGCTCTCAGTTGGGGCCACTGGTCGTCGACCAAAACAACATGATTAATGGTACGCGTCTGATCGCCGATATTTCTCTACTGCGAATGTTAAAACGCAGTGCGGGTCTTTCTGTGATTGCTTGTTCAGACATGTCTGAAGCTAAGTTCGAACGCTTGAAGAACATGTTGCCGAATGGTTTGACGATTTCACGTAGTTCAAAAGCTGAGTTGGAATCGCTCACTAGCGCGTTCCACCTGAACCTAACAGCAATGGGGATGCTCTCTTTTGTTGTGGGTCTTTTCATCTTCTATCAAGCGATGTCGCTTTCGTTTATCCAAAGACAGCCTTTGGTTGGCGTTCTGAGACAAACGGGCGTATCGGGATGGCAGCTAACCAAGGCGCTCTGTTTTGAGTTGCTGGCGTTGGTTTTAGTCAGTTGGATCTGTGGCAACATCTTTGGTGTGATGCTCGCTAACCAACTGTTGCCAGCTGTATCCTCAAGCTTAGGCGACCTTTACGATGCAAACGTAGGCCTGAGTATTGATTGGAGCTGGAAGTCGAGTGGTTACAGTTTGGCGATGTCATTAGCAGGCGCGTTCCTAGCGTGTGCGTGGCCGTTGATCCGCCTTCTTAAGTCTCAGCCGATTCGACTCTCTTCTCGTTTGTCTTTAATGCGCTTTGCTGGTACCGAGTTTACGTGGCAAGCACTTATCGGCTGTGGTTTCTGTGTTGCAGCGGTTGCCGTGTATCAAGCTCCGCAAACTCAAGAGTCTGGCTTTGCTATCATCGCCCTGATGCTAGTGAGTGTGGCGCTGTTTACGCCATTCTTAATGTGGAAGCTGTTCAATAGTTTCTCTTATTCTCTGCGCTGGGTGCGTGCTCGTTGGTTCTTCGCTGATGCTGCAGCAAGCATGAGCTACCGTGGTGTTGCCACCATGGCCTTCATGCTCGCGATGACCGCTAATATTGGCGTAGAAACCATGGTCGGGAGTTTTCGTGATACCACTGATAAATGGTTATCACAGCGTTTGGCTGCAGATTTATACATCTACCCAACCAACAATGCCGCTGCACGCATGAGCAACTGGCTGTCTGACCAACCTGAAGTCGATTCAGTGTGGTGGCGCTGGGAGAAAGACATTCCATCGCCAGTGGGCAGTATTCAAGTCGTTAGTACGGGGCCGTCAGAAGGCGAGCTTGAAGCATTAACGATTAAACTAGGTATCCCGAATTACTGGTATCACCTACATCACTCAAAAGGCGTACTGATTAGTGAGTCGATGTCGCTCAAACTAGGTATCCGACCTGGTGATTACATTGATATGTACGACAACCTAGGCTCTGGGTGGCAAGTCGTGGGTGTCTACTACGACTATGGTAACCCTTACCATCAAGTGATGATGTCGCATCGCAACTGGTTATATGGCTTTGCAGGGCGGGGCAACGTCGGCTTAGGCGTGATACTGAAAGACGAAGTAAATCCTGCGGGGCTGCGTAATCGATTGGAGTCGGTGTTTAGATTAAGCTCCGAGCGTATCTTCGATAATAACAATATCCATAGCCAAGCGATGCGCGTCTTTGACCATACCTTTGCGATCGCCGATACCCTAGGCAACATCACCTTGGTGATTGCGGTATTTGGTATCTTCTTCGCGACTATCGCGGGTGAGGTGTCGAGACAGCGACATATTTCGTTGCAGCGTTGCTTAGGTGTATCAGCAAAAGAGCTGATCTTTACCGGTAGCTTGCAGTTGTTCGTGTTTGGCCTGATTTCCTCATTAATCGCGATCCCATTAGGGTTAGCGCTAGCGAACCTGATTGTTGATATTGTTATTAAACAGTCGTTTGGCTGGTCGCTTGAGCTGCAAGTCATACCGTGGGACTACTTTATTACCTTTGCATGGTCTATGGCCGCTCTGATGCTAGCAGGGGCATTACCAGTACTTCGTATGATAGGTAATACACCGATGAAATCCTTGAGGGACGCACTGTAAATGGGTAAAAGACAAGGCGTGAAAAAGCCTAGAAACAATGTGTTGTCCTCTATATTACTGATTGGCTTCTTTGGTCTGTTCGTTGGTATTTGGGCTTATTACTCATACTTTGCAGAAGTGGGTGATAAGGGCATGAATGAAGTGAACTCTGTATTGGTGAGTGAGCAATTTAAGGTGTTTGAACCGGTATTGCCTGATCGCACAGTCTCGCTGCCGCAGGACTTTCAATTCCATCCTGAGTATCAACATGAGTGGTGGCACTATTTCGCGACCTTAGAAGATGCCACAGGCAAGGATTACTCTGTCCAGTGGAGCTTCTTCCGGATTGCAACCGACGAGCGCGAGACTCGTGGCTGGCAAAGCCCACAGATCTACATTTCAAACGTGGTGATTACCTCCGCAACAAAAGTCTGGAAAGAGCAGAGACTAGCACGTGGTGGTATTGGACAAGCGGGTATGACCAATCGCCCGTTCCGTATTTGGATTGATAACTGGAATTGGCGTGCACTTGGCGCGACGCCATTTCCGGGGCGCTTAAGTGTGGAAACCGACACCTTCGGTTTAGAGCTCGATTCCGTCACCAAAGGGCCTTATGTTTTGAATGGTGAAAATGGCTACCAGAAGAAACACGATCTGCTTCCTATTGCTTCATATAACTTTAGTGCTCCGTTTTTAGCGCTAGATGGCACTCTAAAGCTCGATGGAGCAGAAATAGAGGTCTCTGGTACTGCATGGCTGCACAAGGAGTGGGGTAGCGGCTTACTGGGAGAAGGACAGCAGGGTTGGGACTGGTTTGTCTTCAATCTAGACGATGGCTCGGCCTTAAGTGTGAGTCGTTACCGTAATAATCAGCAGATGCCTTATGTGTTCGGTACGCTAGCAACTCGCTCGGGTAAGGTTTACCAGCTGTCGGATTCTGATATAGATATCAAACCATTACCGAACACTACCTTGCTCAATGGACGAAGAATGCCGCTCCAGTGGATCGTCAATGTGCCTCAATATGAGATCAATCTCACAACTCGGATTCAACGTAGAGATATGTGGCTACCGTTTGTGATCCCGTATTGGGAAGGACCCATTATGGCCAGTGGAAGCCATGAAGCGACAGGCTTTATGCAACTGACAGGTTATTAACTTTTATATAAGGCTATCATTTGATAGCCTTTTTTTATGCAATCTAGGTCACCCAGCGGAGGGATTAACTAGCTTACACTTATATAGTTGGTCATCTATACTTAATTTAGTGTAACTCACAACATTATGGAATATACGACGTATTGTTTAGTATTTGTAGGAAAAACCGAAGTTAAACATCCAAAGAAGTGATTATGTATCGTCGAAAGTTGGCTATACACTCGTGTCTATTCTTTGTTATTCGTTTATTTAAATAATAAATATAAGGGCGAAATCATGAACGACGTCATCCGTGACTTCTTTAAAATGGAATCTGCTGGCGGCATCATTTTGGTAATTGCAGCGGCAATTGCAATGTTCGTAGCGAACTCACCTCTGAACGAAATGTATCAGGGTATGCTACACACATACGTATTTGGTATGTCCGTTTCTCACTGGATTAATGACGGCCTAATGGCAGTCTTCTTCCTACTTATTGGCCTTGAAGTAAAGCGTGAGCTTTTAGAAGGTGCACTAAAATCTAAAGAGACAGCAATCTTCCCAGCTATCGCTGCGGTAGGTGGTATGTTGGCTCCTGCATTAATTTACGTGCTATTTAACTCAAGTAACCCAGAAGCGCTGCAAGGTTGGGCTATCCCAGCTGCAACAGATATCGCTTTTGCACTTGGTATCATGGCGCTTCTAGGTAACCGTGTACCGGTAAGCTTGAAAGTGTTCCTACTAGCACTAGCAATCATCGATGACCTAGGTGTTGTTGTTATCATTGCACTGTTCTACTCAGGTGATCTATCTACGCTTGCACTTACGGTTGGCTTTATCGCGACTGGTGTGTTGTTTATGCTGAACAATAAGCATGTAACCAAGCTAAGTGTTTACCTCGTTGTTGGTGCAATCCTGTGGTTCGCAGTATTGAAGTCGGGTGTTCACGCAACACTTGCTGGTGTGGTTATCGGTTTTGCGATTCCACTTAAAGGCAACAAAGGTGAGCATTCACCGTTGAAGCACCTAGAGCATGCACTGCACCCGTATGTTGCATTCGCGATTCTACCAATCTTCGCATTTGCAAACGCAGGTATCTCACTAGAAGGCATCTCACTGTCTAACCTGACAAGTATGCTACCGCTTGGTATTGCTTTAGGTCTGTTGGTTGGTAAGCCGCTGGGTATTTTCCTATTCAGCTGGGGTGCTGTGAAAACGGGTGTCGCTAAGCTACCTGAGGGTGTGAACTTTATGAACATCTTCGCGGTATCTGTGCTGTGTGGTATCGGCTTTACGATGTCTATCTTCATCTCTTCACTGGCATTTGGTCCAACGAACGCAGATTTTGATACTCTAGCTCGATTAGGCATCCTAATGGGCTCAACGACAGCAGCTATCTTAGGTTACTTCCTGCTAAGTATTTCTCTACCGAAAACTAAGCACCAAGAAGTAAAACTGTAATCAATACAGATAATGTTTGAGGGTATTGGCTGGTTCAGACAGGAGCCGCTAATACCGATTAAAACATGATGACAAAGAAACGAAAAAGCCGTGATGATTTAACTCATCACGGCTTTATTGTTTAAGCCTTTTACCCAGCCACCTGACGTTGTTTTGGGTTTGTTATCCTAAGCTTTCACGATACTTTATTAGTCCTCAACAGCTCAGTAGCTCTACTAAGCTCAATACTTTTAAACGAGCGCAAAGCTCAATGTTGTCTTGAAGCTACTTTTCAAGGGTGGTGAAAATCGTCCACTCCTCAACAATCTCTTCATTTAAGCCCACAACGGTCGCTGTTACGCGGCGATTGAGAGCATGTGAGGTTGCATCGTCTCCGGCACTTTCTGGTCGTGTATCGCCGTAACCAACGATACGGACACGCTCAGGTTCAACACCGTTTGCAATCAATCTATCTTCAACTGCATGTGCTCGCTCCTTTGAAAGCGCAAGGTTGTGCTCCGCAGAGCCAACTTTACTTGCATAGCCCTGTACTTCGATAGAGGCTGATTCGTATG
This sequence comes from Vibrio sp. D404a, assembly GCF_030248535.1. Classification (GTDB taxonomy): domain Bacteria; phylum Pseudomonadota; class Gammaproteobacteria; order Enterobacterales; family Vibrionaceae; genus Vibrio. Next base: position 24,076 of record NZ_JAHGAJ010000026.1, read on the forward strand.
TCTCTAAGAAGAGAGCCATTTGACGGATCTGATCAGAGAACACAGGATTGATTTCGTAGGAGTCGTTAGCAAAGAGGATTCGCAGTTGTTTCACTTCTTGCTCACGAACTTTTTCACCACAGCCGTCGTTATCGACTAATGCACCTCTTGGTGTAGAAGGGCAGTCGTCACGGGCGTTAATCACGCCATCCAAATCATCGTCCTTTAAATCGGCGATCTGAACAGCCAGGGGTGTCTCGTCATAGGGCTCTTCTTCATAGGCCATCAACGGCTGACAAATGAGACAAGCGGGTAAAATGAGATACATAGATTTCATGTTCAATACTCCATTGCTCTTGTCCATTCTTCAGGAACGTCGACCAACATGGCATCGAGTAGTGTTCCCGTCGCATTCAACACTCGGTACTTAGCGTATTGCTCTGCATAGTGTGCATCTAAGTAGTCTTTACGAGCTTCAAACAGTTCGTTCTCAGTGTTGAGTACATCAAGCAAGGTTCGTTGCCCGATGCGGTACTGCTTTTGGTAAGCGATTACAGTCTCGGCAGCAGAGTCCACATGATCAGATAAGAAGTTCTTTTGCTGAAGGGTTAGGTCCAGTGCGCTCCATGACAAGCGAAGCCCTTCTTCTACTTGTCGATAAGCTCTATCACGAAGATCTTTGGCTTTGTTTAGCTGGTAAGCCGCACTTTCACTCTCTGCAGAATCGCTACCACCGTTATACAGGTTGTAACGCATACGCAGCATGGCGAGTGTCTCGTCACTTGAGCCTTCGTCACCGCCCGCATCATCGCGCCACGTCTGGGAAGCCTCAATTGAGAAAGTAGGGTAGTTAACACCTTTCGATTGCTTATATTGGAAGTGTGCAGCGTCAACATCGGCGCCAGAGATTTGGATCACTGGGTGATGTTCATAAGCAAACACCAAAGCATCGGTCAGTGAAAGAGGGATCTTTGACACATCAGCACGTGGGTATACGAGACCCAACGGCTCTTGGCCGACGATCCTCCTAAACTGAGTGTGGGTATCAATCAGGTTATTCTGCGCCGCCAAAAGGTTACCATGAGCCTTTGCGATACGAGCCTCTACCTGAGAGACATCCGCTGTTGAGCCGATGCCTGATTCAGCGCGGCGTTTGATGTCTTTGTATATCTTCTTGTGAACCGACAGGTTACTTTCAGATAGAGCTAAGACTTCAGTCGCCTTTACCGCATCAAGATAGACTTGCGTTACTTCTAACGCCTTGTCTTCTGCATCAGCAAGCAGTTGTAAACGAACCGACTCGGCTTCAGCCGCAGTTCGATCCATGTTGTAGAGCGTGGCAGAGCCATCCCAAAGTAATTGAGTTAGCGATACAGTCGCCTCTTTACGCGTCAGATCTGTATCAGGGCCATTATTCGGGGCTGGATTGATCCCCTCATACCCGATACCGGCGTCTAGATCGATGCTAGGAAGATAAGCGCCTCCTGCAGCATCGTTTTGACTTCGTACACTCGCAAACTCATTAAAGATGCTTTTCAGCTCTGGATTTGTAGCAAGTGTTATAGCGACTGATTGTTCTAGCGTTTGTGCCCCAATAGGAGTTGCGACAATGAGGCAACTCAACAAAGATAATTTGAACAATTTCAAAGTAGTTCTCCTTCTACTTTTGACTGTCTCTTTATGATGACAAGTTCAGGTGGTTGGAAAAAACTGACCTTGTATTCGAAGCTTAGGACATTTGCTTGGAAAATGAGAAGTTTAGATAAAAAAATTAACGTTAATGCGGATACTGTACAGCGATCTGAGTGATAACGATCGAGAAGGTGCACTGCACGTTGTTGACGGACACAAATTTCGGACTTCTTATTGTTAATTATCTCAATAGCTTGCTCGGTCGATTTATGGAGGATTTCTAAAAGGAGTGATCAAAGGTGAGGAATGGGTTCAAACAGTCAAAAGTTACTAACTACAGATAAAAAAAAGCCCAAACCAACACGGTTTGGGCGGATACAAGTATAGGAGTTAATAAGGAAATTGCAGTAAGTAACAAGAGAGTGGGACAAGTCTGACGGCCAGAAAGACTTCAAAATACGCTACTTGTTACCCTTTTTATGACCCGCCAACTTTCATTCAGTTCCGACAAAATTTGTTCTTTTTTTCTTAATTTTTAAAACGCCGATAATTCAGCGTGTTATCACACGATTTTATCCACTGGTACGACCAATGGGTGAAAATGTGATGTTGCTTACTTGTTAAATAAATGTTCTATGGGTATATTTCAAACAGTTGTTTAATACGAGTGATTGAAATGGCACCAAGAAGTTCGACCAAAGAAAAGATACTGGATGTAGCAGAAGGATTGTTTGCAGAGCACGGCTTTAACGACACCTCGTTGCGCACGATTACGAGTAAAGCCAATGTGAATCTTGCATCGGTAAATTATCACTTCGGCGATAAAAAGACCTTGGTTCGAGCGGTGATCAATCGCTACTTGGAAGCGTTCATGCCAGCACTTCACGACGCGTTAGTGAACCTCAATCTGAACGAAACGTACACTATGAGTGACGTATTCGAATCACTGAGATCACCACTGCGCTCCCTGAACGATGTGAGACCAGACGGCACCAGTCGATTTATGTTGCTGATTGGACGTGGCTATACCGATGTTCAAGGTCACCTACGTTGGTTTATCACCACTCGTTACAGTGAAGTATTAGGGCTGTTTACGGCATCAGTAATGAAAGCGAATCCGAGCCTAACGCAAGAACAGTTATTTTGGCGATTGCACTTCACCCTAGGGACTTGTGTTTTCACCATGGCTTCAAGCCAAGCTCTGATGGAAATATCAGAAAATGATTACGGAAGAGAGGTCGATGCAAAAGCGGTTGTCGATATCTTGATTCCTTATTTGGCGGCAGGAATGTCGGCGAACGAATAGAACAATAAGAAGCAAAATTTCACACCAAAAATAGTGAACAAAAGGATCTGAACTATGAGCTCTCTAAGACAAAAATGGGTAAGTGACCCAGCTTTTAAACTCTTCAAAAAAGTACTGCCGCCACTTTCTAGCACTGAGAAAGAAGCGATGGAAGCCGGTAGTGTTTGGTGGGATGGAGAGCTGTTTTCTGGTAAACCAGATTTCCAAAAGCTGCATCAATACCCTAAGCCACAATTGACGGCTGAAGAGCAATCGTTCATGGATAATGAGCTAGAAGCTCTGCTTGAAATGCTTGACGACCACAAAATTGTGAAAGAAGACCGTGACCTTCCAAAGGAAGTGTGGGACTTCTTAAGAAAAGAACGATTCTTCTCGCTGATTATCTCGAAAGAGTACGGTGGTCGAAATTTCTCTTCTCTTGCTAACTCGACAATCGTAACCAAGATTGCGACGCGCAGTATCAGTGCCGCAGTATCAGTAATGGTTCCGAACTCGCTTGGTCCTGGTGAGCTGCTTTCTCACTATGGTACTCAAGAGCAAAAAGATTACTGGCTACCGCGCTTAGCTGACGGTACTGACATTCCATGTTTCGCTCTAACCGGCCCTGAAGCGGGTTCTGATGCGGGTGGTATCCCAGATGTGGGTACTGTGTGTATGGGCATGCACGAAGGCAAAGAGACATTGGGTATCCGCCTTAACTGGAATAAGCGTTACATCACGCTGGCGCCAGTTGCTACGGTACTTGGTCTTGCGTTTAAACTGCACGATCCAGAAAAACTATTGGGCGATAAAGAAGATATCGGCATTACCTGTGCGTTGATTCCTGCTGATCATGAAGGCGTCGTGATTGGTGAGCGTCATGACCCACTCGGTCTTGCATTCATGAACGGTCCAACCCGTGGTCATGATGTGTTTATCCCGATGGAGTGGCTAATCGGCGGTGCAGATTACGCAGGTAAAGGCTGGCGTATGTTGGTTGAGTGTCTGTCTGCCGGTCGTGGTATCTCACTACCAGCACTGGGTACAGCAATGGGTCACCTGACTGCACGTACTACAGGCGCATACGCATACGTTCGTAAGCAATTTGGTATGTCGATTGGTAAGTTTGAAGGTGTCGCAGAGAGCCTAGGTCGTATCGGTGGTCTAACCTACTTGCTTGAAGCAACACGTACGCTGACCACGACTTCTCTAGACCTAAAAGAGAAACCGGGCATCGTAACGGCTATCGCGAAATACCACATGACAGAGATGGCGCGTACTATTTTGAACGATTCAATGGATATTCACTCAGGTCGTGCTATTCAAGATGGTCCAATGAACTACTTGGCTGCACCTTACCTAGGTATTCCAGTTGCAATCACAGTAGAAGGTGCAAACATCCTGACACGTAACCTGATGATCTTTGGTCAAGGTGCAACACGTTGTCACCCATACGTACTGAGCGAGATGGAAGCGGCGGCAAATCCAGATGAGAAGCAAGGTGCGAAAGACTTTGATGACTTGTTGTTCAAGCACATCTCCCACGCAACTAAGAACACGTTTGGCGCATTTGGCGCTGCACTAACAGGCTCTAAGTTCATTAAAGCCGATATGAGCGGTCCAACAAAACCATACTACCAAGACCTGACTCGTTTGAGTCGCGCGCTAGCAGTAAGTGCAGACTTTGCGATGCTAACGCTAGGTGGTGAGCTGAAACGTAAAGAGCTAATCTCTGCACGTCTAGGTGATGGTCTAAGCTACCTATACATGGCATCTGCTGCGCTTAAGAAGTATGAAGATGAAGGTCGTCAACAAGCTGACCTAGATTACTTGCACTACGCAGTACAGCACTGTTTCCATCACGCGGCTAAGTCGCTACAGGAAGCTTACCGTAACTTCCCTAACAAGGTAGTGGGTAAGGTTCTGAAAGGGCTAATCTTCCCAGTGGGCAACCACTTCGAGAAGCCTAGCGATACGCTAACAGTGAAACTTGCAGAAAGTCTAATGACTCCGGGAGCGCACCGTGAGCGCCTAACGCACCTTTGCTACATTGGCCAAGACGAAGATGACAGCGTTGGTCTAATGGAAAATGCGTTTGTGGCAATGTATGACATCAAACCACTAGAGCGTAAGATTTTCAAAGCAGTGAAAGCAGGTAAAGTTGACCGTAAAGGTCTTTTGGCTGACCGTCTAGCGCAAGCACTGGCAGCAGACGTACTGACACAAGCTGAAGTTGACCAAATCTTGGCAGCAGACAAACTGCGCTACGCTGCCATTCAAGTTGACCACTTTAGCCACGACTATAGTGAAACTTTGACGCGAAAAGAGCTGAAACCTAAGCTAAATAGCGTTGCTTGATAGAAATATCATCAAAAGGCACCTTTCGAGGTGCCTTTTTTGTATTTGTACATCACTAAACCAGAACTTTGCTAGAATTTTGAACAAATGTCTGCAAATACAACCCGAGTGCTCCAACCACTTGCATTTTAGCCACATTTTTGAAGAAATTAGATGCCATTTGTAGACGAAACTTTTATCCTAACAGGGATTTTTTAAGGAAGTTGAATATGATCATCAAACCTCGAATTCGCGGATTCATCTGTACTACAACACACCCAGTTGGTTGTGAAGCTAACGTAAAAGAACAAATCGCTTACACCAAAGCTCAAGGCCCAATTGCAAATGCACCAAAACGTGTACTTGTTGTGGGTTCTTCAAGTGGCTATGGCTTGTCTTCTCGTATCGCAGCTGCATTTGGTGGCGGCGCTTCAACTATCGGTGTTTTCTTCGAAAAAGCTGGTACTGAGAAAAAGCCGGGCACAGCTGGCTACTACAACTCAGCAGCATTCGACAAGCTAGCAAAAGAAGAAGGCCTGTATTCAAAGAGCCTAAATGGCGACGCTTTCTCTAACGAAGCTAAGCAAAAGACAATTGACCTAATCAAAGAAGACCTTGGTCAAGTTGACATGGTGGTTTACTCTCTGGCTTCTCCAGTACGTAAAATGCCTGAGACTGGCGAAGTTGTTCGTTCTTCTCTTAAGCCTATCGGTGAGACTTACACTTCAACAGCAGTTGATACAAACAAAGACACGATCATTGAAGCAAGCGTTGAGCCTGCAACAGAAGAAGAGATCAAAGATACAGTAACCGTAATGGGCGGTGAAGACTGGGAACTTTGGATCAACGCGCTTTCTGAAGCTGGTGTTCTTGCTGATGGCTGTAAAACAGTTGCATACAGCTACATTGGTACTGAGCTAACTTGGCCAATCTACTGGGATGGCGCGCTAGGTAAAGCTAAGATGGACCTAGACCGCGCTGCAGCGGCTCTTAACGAGAAACTAGGTCAAACTGGCGGCACTGCGAACGTTGCTGTTCTTAAGTCTGTTGTGACTCAAGCAAGTTCAGCAATTCCAGTAATGCCACTGTACATCGCAATGGTATTCAAGAAGATGCGTGAAGAAGGCGTACACGAAGGTTGTATGGAACAGATCTTCCGCATGTTCAGCCAACGTCTATACAAAGAAGACGGCAGCGCAGCAGAAGTGGATGACAAGAACCGTCTACGTCTAGATGACTGGGAACTTCGTGAAGATATCCAAGAACACTGCCGTAACCTATGGCCACAAATCACGACTGAAAACCTAAAAGAACTGACTGACTACGTAGAGTACAAAGAAGAGTTCTTGAAGCTGTTTGGTTTCGGCGTTGAAGGCGTAGACTACGATGCAGACGTTAACCCAGCTGTTGAGTTTGATGTAGTAGACATCTAATTCTAATTGCTTGGTTTAAATACGAAAGAGGTGCTCATTGAGTGCCTCTTTTTTATTGGGGCAGATTAAAGAGCAGATGAGGGATGCGAGTGCCGAGATACGAAGAGATTAAGAGCGGACACGGGATTCGAGTAGCGAGATACGAAGGGAGTTGAGAGCAGATACGAGTGACGAGATTCGAGATACGAAGGGAATTAAGGGCGGATACGAGATACGAGTTTCGAGATGAGAAAAGATAGAAGAGCGGGTACGACAAGATTTGGAGCAATAAAAAATGCACTAACCCAAAGCTGAATTAGTGCATTAGAAAAATCTGAACCAATCTAGTCGTTAGCTGATAATGATGATGAAAGTACCGGCTAGGGTCATCAATATGTTGGCTATCGCGTATGTACCTGCGTAACCCAGTGCAGGAATCGTAGAACGTGCGTGGTCGTTTACTATGTCCATTGCAGGTGCGCAGGTTCTTGCGCCGATGATGGCTCCAAACAGCAGTGCACGGTTCATCTTGAGGATATAAGCGCCCACAAGATAAGCGAAGATAACAGGCAGCACACTGACTATGAGAGCGATGCCTATGACTTGCGGACCTACCTGAGTTAAGTGCTCAAATATCTTGCCACCGGCACTCAAGCCGATGCCGACCATGAAGAACATCAAACCAAGGTCTTTGACCATGTTCAGAGCCCCTTGAGGCACGTAGCCAAAGGTTGGGTGGTTTGCTCGCAAGAAGCCGAGCATGATGCCCGAAAGCAGTAGGCCAACCGCATTACCAAGACCAAACGACACTTGGCCGAAAGTCATGGTGATCAAACCAAACAGAATGCCCAGAATGAAGAAGCTGCAGAATGCCATTAGGTCAGCCATTTGGCTGTGAATCGAGATGAAACCGATTTTCTCAGCTAGGCCATGAACACGGCTCTTCTCACCACTCACTTGAAGCACATCACCTTTCGCCAAGACGATGTTCAAATCCATCGGCATTTCAATCTGTGCACGTACTACACGGTTCAAGAAACAGCCATACTCAGAGAGATTAAGGTCTGAAAGACGCTTACCTGCAATACTGTCGCTTTTTACGACGATCTCTTCTTCTACGATACGCAAGTCGAGAAGGTTACGGTCGAATACCTCTTTACCGTTTCTAAAGCTTGGATCAAGACGCGCGTGACTGTCTGGGAAGCCAACTAGCGCGATCTCATCGCCTTCTTGCAGAATCGCGTCACCATCCGGGTGGGCAAGAATGCCATTACGACGAATACGTTCAATATAACAACCTGTTTGGCGGTAGATACCCAGCTCACGTAGGTTCTTACCATCTGTCCAGTCGATCAGCTCTTGTCCAACGCGGTAAGCACGGATAATAGGCAGATACACCTTACGCTGCCCCGATGCACCCAAGCCACGCTCTTGCGCGATTTGCTCAGCAGAGTCATGAAGGTTTACCTTTTGCAGCTTAGGAATCAGTCGAGCAAACATAATCATACTAATAAGGCCGACTAAGTAAGCCATCGCGTAGCCGACAGACAAGTTTTCGATGACCAGACCGATATCCATGTTACGTGGTACTTCTGCAAGCCCTGAGTTGAGGGCATCTTGCGCACCTACCAGAATCGGTGTTGCTGTTAACGCTCCCGCCATCATGCCGGCTGATAGACCAAAGCCTAAACCTAGGTACTCGCTACTGAAGTAGGTGAGGGCGAGCGCCGTTGAGAGCACCACTAAACTCAAGATAAGGTAATGCTTACCGTCTCTAAAGAAGATACCAAAGAAGTTTGGTCCTGCCTCAATACCCACACAGTAGATGAACAGCATGAAACCGATAGTGAGTGCTTCTGCGTTGAATGAGAAGCCAAGGTGACCCATTACGAGTGAGGTGATTAAGACACCAATAGAGTTACCTAGTTGAAGATTTCCAAAGCGGATTTTACCAATGGCAAGGCCAATCGCTAATACGACAAAAATGAGAAGAATAGGGTTTTGCTCAAGCAAAAGTACAACGTCGATATTCACAGCAGCAGCTCAATATAAGGCGTGAAACATAAGGTAGTGTAGAGATGTGAATTGTATCTAATTATAAATAAATTATAAGCGCTAATTTACTATTTTACTTGAAATTCACGTGATTCATTTTTGTTCTATCCATTAAAAAAGCTCACGCGAGTGGCGTGAGCTTTTAAATCGAGATTTGTCTCTGATTTTACAGGCGTTTGCTATTGGCTATCGCTCTGTTTATATCGGTTTTCGATTAATCGAAAAGACCTAGGTTCTCTTTTGCGTATGCTTCAAACTCTGTGCAACCGCCGATGTGATCTTGGTCGATGAAGATTTGTGGCACAGTTTCAACTGGCTTACCTACTGTTTTCTCTAGGTCAGCTTTGCTGATGCCTTCAGCGTGAATGTCAACATAACGGTAGTTGAAATCATCGCGCTTAGCTTTAAGAGTCTCAGCGTGCTCTTTAGCACGAACACAGAATGGACAAGCAGGGCGACCAAAGATTACTACAAACATTTCATTTCTCCTAAATACGGGATGAGGCTCGTTAACCTATTATTGTTAACTATTCTTAAACGAATACGACTCAAAATTCTTAAGACCAACTATGCCTTAATGACATAGGGAAATAAAGATGGAATTGCCTGTTAATGCAATAGGTTTTGCCTATCAGCTTAAATAGTATTCATTCACCTGTTGGCTTTCATAAAATGCCCTCGCGCACAGCAAGGAGATAGGGCACAGAATGTGAATTAGCGCTAAGAATCTGACTTTGAGCTTCTTTTAATGCGACAAGTTGCACCGAGTCAAAAAAATTCGATTCAGTTACAGGCATCTTGTAGTTAGATGAGTCAGGCAGTTAGGTGATTCAGACCGCATTTGAATTTATCCACTGATTTATATCGTTTTAGCAAACCACAGCAACCAAGAGTTCGTAGTATTGTTTGGTCATAGGCGCAGGAGGCACCATGTTTCAATTTATGACATCTACAAAGATCATCTTTGGTGAAGGAGCATTACAGTCTTCACTGTCTCAGTTTAACCAGTATGGCTACAGTGTCTTACTGGTGACGGGGAGTAATTTAGACAGAACCACGATCGTGACCGAATATCTCGATTCGCAAAGTATGCGTTATCAACACATCGCTGTATCCGGTGAGCCCAATATTAAGATGGTTGAAGAGGCTGCGACTTCGGCCCGACGTTTTAAACCCGATATGGTGATAGCGATGGGTGGCGGCAGTGCCATTGATATGGGGAAAGCGTTGGCTGCGATTTTACCCAACCAAGGTAATGTCTATGACTATGTAGAAGTCGTAGGGCGTAACGTGCCACTCAAGGCCAAACCACTGCCTTTCATTGCCATTCCGACCACAGCCAGTACAGGCGCTGAGGTCACTAAAAATGCGGTGCTCAAATCGGGACAAGATCAGGTCAAAATCAGCCTGCGCAGTCCAGACATGCTGGCCGATGTTGCCATTGTCGACCCAACGCTGACCTATGGCACTAATCTTTACCTCTCGGGTCGTGGCGCGATGGATGCGTTTACCCATTTGATGGAAGCCTACGTTTGTGGTGACCCAAACCCATTAACCGATATGATCTGTGAAGAGGGTTTACGAAAGCTGAGTGCTTCGGTGGTGAAGGCGTGTGTGGAAGATCAACCAGAGGCCCGTTCTGATTTGGCTTTTGCTTCCATGCTAGGTGGTATGGCGATTACAAATGCCAAGCTTGGCGCTGCGCATGGTTTAGCGTCTGCACTTGGCGGGAAAATCCATGCCCCGCACAGTATTATTACCGCGCGTTTAGCCCCGCTAGTAATGTTAGAGAACATTGAGGTGGCAAGAGAGCAAGGCAGGGAAGATATCTTAACTCGCTATCAGCGTATCGCAGCGATAGTCACAGGGGATAATAACGCGATTGAGGAGCAGTCGGTCTCTTGGTTGTCTGAATTGTTAGAGACACTTGAAATACCGAGCCTGTTGCATTTCGGCGTGTGTAAAACCCCATTTGCTGATGTCGCAGAGGATGCGATGAAGTCAGTTGCAATTAAAGGCAACCCGCTACCGCTCAATAAAGCGCGCTTGGTCCATATCTTGGAAAAAGTGTGCCGTGATTGCAGTTGCGATCCGGTTCAGCATCAGCATAAAACGCATAGTGAAGGGGCTAAGGAATCAAGCTTTACCATTATTAACTCATACGCCTCAGAAAACAGTGTTGTTGAGAAGGGCAATAGCTGGACGATCTAAGCTTCAATCAGAGGCGTTAAGGATGAGCCATCACTTGGAAAAAGCACAAAACAAAAATGGAGCCAATTGGCTCCATTTTTTAATGATTATGTACAGCATTAGAACTGAGAGTATTTCTCGTAGCGAGAATCACGCAGTGACTCTTTGACACGCTTTAAGTTCTCGCGGAAACCTGTGCCACGGCGCAGTGTGAAGCCCGTTGCCAGTACATCGATGACAGTCATCTGTACTACGCGGCTTGCCATTGGCATGTAAACGTCAGTGTCTTCAGGCACATCCAGTGAAATCGACAGTGAGCTTGCCTTGTCCAGTGGAGAGTCCTTCGCGGTGATAGCGATAACCGTTGCACCGTTTTCACGCGCTAAGTTCGCGATTTCGACTTGGCTCTTAGTACGGCCAGTGTGTGAAATCAGAACGATAACATCGTTGTCACTACAGTTAATGCAGCTCATTCGTTGCATCACAATGTCTTCAAAACATGTGATTGGAATGTTGAAACGGATGAACTTGTTTTGAGCATCTTTCGCCACAGACGAAGAAGCACCCAAACCGAAGAATGAGATGCGCTTAGCTTGTGTTAGCAGGTCAACCGCACGGTTCACTTGCATCGAATCAAGGCTGTTTTTAGCCACATCCAGACACGCCATTGTCGATTCAAAGATCTTATGCGTGTAGGCATCTGGGCCATCATCTTCTTCAACGTTGCGGTTCACATAAGGTGTCCCGTTTGCCAAGCTTTGAGCTAGGTGCAATTTGAAGTCAGGGAAGCCTTTCGTATCTAAACGACGGCAGAAGCGATTAACAGTGGGCTCACTTACATCGGCCATTTTCGCCAACGTAGCAATACTAGAATGAATAGCAGTTTGAGGTGAAGCCATAATGACTTCGGCGACTTTACGCTCAGACTTGCTGAAATTTTCCAGGTTTTTTTGTATTTTTTCTAATGTATTCATAGTGTTCACGAGGGTATAGAGAACAACTTGCTAATTAATATCTTCGAACCAGGGGAGTGGCTGAAACAAAGAGCAGCAAAGAGTTATCAAGCAAATAAATAGCTAATGCGATATTGCTCTTTAGCATTGCCGTTTCAAATAGATATATTTTTAACTAGCACCATAGGATAAGTATAAACCCAACACACTATTTACTAATACAAAAACACGGGATGAATGCTTAAGAATATGACAAACCTCAACAAAATTTTAGAAAACTACAAAACTGGAAGAGGGTTTGAGTAAAAAAAGCGCAAATAGGTGTGGAATTGACGGGTTAGTTACACCAAAAAGAAAGAAATTTTCAATCTGGTGCAACTAAATTTGAATTCTTAAGAATGAATCTTACTAACCAGAGCGGTGATCTTGCCCATTAAGTTCGGAGCAAGTTTTGCGATTTCACGCTGCTCTTCTAACACTGAGGTTAGGATATCGTTACCAGTGAGCGGGTTAGCCAGTACCACACGGAACACAATGATGTGTTGGTGCGACCAAGCCTCTGGGTTAAGGCGCGTACGAGATACAAACGATTTGCCGGTTTCACGTTGCTTCTTCTGAATAAACTTCGTTAGTTCATTTAAAAGTTCATTAAGCTCGGTGCGGTCAGCGTCGTTTGCTTTTTCAAGCGCTAGTTTAACGCTTTCAGGCACATAACGGTAAGTCAGAAGGCACAATTCAGGTTCAGAAACGAGCTCAAAGTCACTTTGTTGCTTGATAAGGTCGGCGAAATAGCGCGCTTTGTTGATGCTCTGATCGATAAGCAGCTCATAACCCGGACGACTGATGATGTGCATTGCTGCGTAAACCAACATCGCCATGCCTGAGCGAGAGCCCTCTAGCGTGTGACTACCTAGATCTTTTGACCCTTTACGAAGGATATACTGTGCGTGATGCTCAATAGCCGTCATCGCGTCAGGCTTTTTGAACAACACCATACCCGCACCCATAGGGATGTAGAGCTGTTTGTGGGCATCAATCGTCACTGAGTCTGCTAACTCAATACCATCAAGCAGGTGACGGTGATTGTTCGACATTAGCGTTGCACCACCCCAAGCTGCATCCACATGGAAGTGACAATCTTCTTCAGCACAGATCTCGGCCACCGCTTTAAGCGGGTCAATATTACCTGTCTCAGTGGTACCAGCCACACCAATGACCGCAAATGGCTTGATGTTTTTGCTCTTTAGCTCGGTAATGGTGCGCTGCAGGTCTTCAGTACAGATTCGGTTGTCGTTATCAGTTTTTACTGATACTAAACCTTCTTGGCCGATACCTAGTACGTCAGCGGCTTTTTTAAGTGAGTAGTGACCACGTTCAGAAACCAGAATCGCTAGGCCTTCATAGCCGTAATGCTTCATCGCCTTAAACAGGCCTTCTTTCTCCACACCCTTGAACTCGCCTTGAGCTTTCAGCGCATTGTTACGCGCAACCCAAAGAGCAGTAATGTTGGCAATGGTGCCACCAGAGCAGAACGCACCAAGAGAGTGGTTGGCGCTGTGCATCCAGCGTGAGTAGAACTCATCGTTGTCTTGATAGATCAAACGGTGCAGCATACCCAACACTTGACGTTCAAGCGGCGTAAACGCTTTCGATGTCTCAATCTTCACAAGGTTTTGGTTAAGCGCAATCATGATCTTTGACAGCGGCATCAAGAAGTACGGCAGAGCCGACGTCATGTGACCAATAAAGCTTGGAGACGAGGTGTGAACTGAGTGAGAAACCAGTGAATCGAGTAGATGCTCGGTATGTTCAGAAACAAACTCCGGTTGCTCAGGGATTTGAGCATTGGAAAAGTCCTTCTCAATCTCACGCAGTGGCTTCTCTTCCGCCACGATGTGCTCTCGTAAGAATTGATTCAGGTTTTGTGAAAGTTTGTCTTCGATTTGTGTCAGCGTTGAATCTGGGCCTTCTGGTACCGTAAAGATACGAAGCAGGCTATCAAAGCTCACATCTGCTGTTTTTTGTTCCGTAACCATAGCAAGCGAGTTATTTTTCTAATATTGACGCGAGCGGGACAATCTAAACGAAAACGGGAACAAAGTCCCGTCTTAATTATGAAATCCCACTTCCCATAAACGTTACTTTTATTTAAAAGTAGCGAATATGTCGCTATTTACACTGAGTGCTTTCAACTTTAGCGATAGATTGGTTGTAGCGCTGAAGGGCTGTATCAATCTGTTTAGGATGGCTTAGAAGCTCCGCGAACGCAGAACGTAGCTCATAGTTTTGAGCGTGAGGTTTAGACTGGCGATCGTCGAATGTTGTCTTAGCAATCTTACCCAGCTCGTCATCACGCTGTGACAACTCTTTGATGTCATGTTGCTCTAGCTTCAACCAACCTTCGATAGACTGTTCAGTCGCTACTTTGCTTGAGTCGTTCACTAGGTAATAACGAACAGCAGCACGGTTGAGTTCAAAGTGGTGCTTACGGCCTTCAAGGAACCACTGGCTCACTTCTTCAAGCTCTGGGTATTGTTCTGAGGTTAGGTCAGCAAGATCGGCATACCAATTCAGAGACGCATCGATATACGCATCGTATTTTTCAGCAAGACATTGTTGATTTCCAGTTAAGCTCTCTGCTGCAAAAGAGAAGGTAGAAGTTGATGCTAGCAGTAGTGCGACACAAAGGCGTTTCATAGCGGTTCCTTTTTGGGTTTATTCTTTTTAGAACTGTTTTTATTTAGGACTACGTTTTCACAGATTACCGTGGTTGGTATTTGTTGAGCAACGACACTTAGTGCCTTTTTATTTCGGTAACTGTTTCAGTATCTTGGGTAATTTCGGTATTTCCAGTAAAGAGACACGAACGCATTCTAATAGAATTCATCTGCCATTCCTGCGATCTAGTTAGCAAGAGATACAAAGAATAGCATCAATACTGGTACCAGTAGGCTCAAAATGAAGCCACTGACAATCGCAATCGGCACACAGCGAACGCCACCTGTGGTCTGAATAACGGGCAGAGTGAAGTCCATCGCGGTGGCACCAGCATAGCCAATCGAGGTACATGGGTAGCTGCGAATCAGCATTGGAATCACGACTAGAGCTACCAGTTCACGCAGCAGTTCTAACATGAAGGAAGCGCCACCATAAACAGGTCCAAACGCATCGCCCATTAAGATGCCCGCCAGAGAGTACCACCCAAAGCCCGAAGACATCGCTAGTGCACGGAAAAGAGGAATATCCAATAGGTACGCAGCAATCACGCCACCGAGCATAGAGGTCACAATGATGGTCGCTGCGATCACCATACCGTGCTTGTTAAGCAGGATCTGACGCAGTGTGAGTCCGCTATTACGCAGTTGAATACCGATGAAGAAGAGGAGAGCGAATAAAATCCATTCGCTTGCAGTATCGACCCAGCCCAAACCAATTGGGAGTAATAGACCCGCAATAAGGCCAGACCCGACGACTAGAATGAGTTTTGCCGACTCTAGAGCCATTGATGAAAGCGGCAGTTTCTTTTGGCTGCTGTCGGTTTGTAGCGGCAGGGCTTTATCAATGAGCGGCAGTGCCAATAAATTACAGGCACTCAGGCAGACGAAGAAGGTTGCTGTGTAGAGCAAAATCGTCTGTAAATTGCTACCAAGGTTATCGAGCGCGGCGAGGCTCAATCCCATCAATCCTAAGATGACGTATATCAGATAAGAAGTGGCACGATTGATCATCTCTAGTGCCTTTTCACTAGAAATAGAAAATAGGTACCCCACCACAAGCGGGGCAAAAATGAAGATCATCCCTGTAAACATGATTCCCTCGATGCTGCTTTTAGCGGTTTATCGCCTTATAAACCGCTCGCACTGATAACGTCGTTAAGCTGTACGTGGAACTCGTTGTCATTTAAGTTGCTGAGTTGATAGAGAACTTCAGCTCCGGTGACGTTGAGTTCGACTTCGTGAGAGTCGATGTTTTCATCATTGTTTCTAAACATCAAGAGATGATTAGCAATTCGTGCGATATCGAGGTAAGAAACGTCTTTCTCACTGTTTATAGAGGACTTATTAGAAGAGACATCAATAAAATCACGGTCAAATCCCCACTGCTTTAATACCAGTTGGCTGGTGGCAGAACACTGAGTTTGGAAGATCTGCAATGCGATATCTTGGTCGAGATAATTGCCTCGTTCCAAATAGTTGTGATATTCGCTGACTAGGCAGAAAAGACCGATATCCGCCAGTAGGCCGACCAAGAGCGCTTTCTCTTGCTCTAGGTAGCTGTATTCTTTTGGTTCAAACTCTTTGAATTGGTTAGTCACCAAAACCATAGTGGCACCGAGCTCTTTCGAAATCGACGCACTTTGTCTTAACAGCTGATTGCAATCATGGCTGAGATTAACGCTGTGCTTCAATTGCTCAATGGCTTGAGCGGTCACAATATCTCGGACTCGAAGAATACCGAGGCGCGATACAGCGGTCATGATATCGACGCAGGTAATGTTGCGGCGATTAAATACGACTGAGTTAGCAACACGAATCACAATGGCGGTAAGGCCGGGATCCTCTAGCAAGCATTTTGCTACATCGGCGATTCCGGTAGATTCAAGCGTACAAAGTTTCTGAATTTTTAAAACCACATCTGGGATAGGAGGTAAGTTGATTCTGCCAGAGGCAATAGAGCTGCTAACCAGTTGGGCGAACTCAGTCTCAAGTCCTTTGAGTAGAAGTGCTTTGTTCTCAGGAAGCCAATAGAAGGATAAATGATTCATATAAAGGGAATAAATAATAAGACAACTGCAGTTTACAAGCCGGAATGCTGCCGCGCAATAGGACATAAGTAAAAATCGGTTTCAGTCTATAACAGCTAAATTTGAACCGGGATAACATTAGGCGTCAAAATGAAAGCGACGAATAATGGCGTAATGTGATATCAATCATGAAATCCCTCGATACTCAATTAATTGCTGTGACCTAAGTCCAGACTTAATTTTCTTTTCGAAGTATGATTTATTTCAAAGGTGACAAGCAATTCATAATAGTTACCTATATTTAGAACATTTTATTTTCGCATACAAAAAAGCTGCTTATCTGGTGATCGTACTAATCGGGGTAATTTGATTAAGGATCAATGGATATGACCGAGACAGCATTTATTAATTACGTAAGTAAGTTTGGTGAGCACCAAAAGCGTTCAATGTTCGGAGGTACTGGCCTCTTTCAGAGCGACGCGATGTTTGCATTGATTAGCGAAGGCTGCTTATTTATTCGCGGCGGTTCGTCACTCGATGAAAAATTGACGGATCTAGATTGCGAGAAATATCGCCACGTCAAAAAGCAGACAACAGCCACTGTAAATTACTACGATATTACCGATCTGTTTACGTGTGAGCACCCTGAGCTGGATAGCATTATTCGTACTTCTATCGATAATTCAGTTCAACAACGTAGTTTCAAGAAATCGACAGCGAGTCGCCGTCTACGTGACCTGCCTAACATGCAATTGACGTTAGAGCGCATGGTTAAGAAAGCGGGTGTCGAGGATGTTTCTATGTTTATGCAGTTAGGCGCATCTGAAGTCTTCAGTAAGGTTCGTAAAACTTACGGCAACGATGTAGACCTAAAGCTACTTTGGAAATTTGCTGGCGCAATTGATGGTATTCACTGGAAACTGCTTCAAGAACCTCGTAAACAACAGCTATTGAAGAGCTGCCACTAGAATCCACATATATGCTCAAAATTATTCAAAACAAATAAAAACCGAGGACATAATCCTCGGTTTTTGTTTATCTATTCAATCGCTTAACAAGCCACTTTTCGACTTTTCGTTCAACTTTATTAGAACTTAAAGCGAGTAGTGAACATGATTTGATCACCGTAGAAGTCGTTGATACGAGCTTCAGCACCTAGAGAGAATAGCTCTGTAGAGTGGAAACGCGCGTATACAGAACCGATCCAATCGTCGTTGTCATCGATAGATACGTAACCCGCTTTACCACCAACCTCAAGCTGTGGACCTAGCCATTGGCGAACACCAAGGTTTAGTTCCATACCAAGATCCGTTGAGCTAGAGTCTTCTGGCTGTACGATACGCATCAGCATTTCACCAGTAAGGTCAGCCCAATTGTTGATTGGAGAGTGGAAACCAAGACCAACAGCAGAATCGAAGTCGCCCTCAAATTCAGAGTCGATACGTGCTACAGCGTGAGCATTTGGGTGAATTGACTTACTGAACGCGCCACCGAAAGTAACTGGGCTTGCGCCGATACGAGCTTCAAAGTAATCGTAGCTGAAGTTGCTCATCACTTGTGGTTGATCATCGGCAGCAAATGCTTGGCTAGATGCCATAAGCATAGCGGTAGTCAGTAGAATTTTACGCATAACGACAGTAAACCTATATTAATGTTAATTCCCTGTGTCTGCACCCAGTGGCACAAACAATAATTTTGAGACATTCTAGTCTAACTTGTAGAAAAGTAATCCTTTTAAATGTCATTCATTTGTCATTTAGCTAAAAAGTAAGCAAATTGGGTGCCATTGTGCAACTTTGATTGCCAGAATTGTAATCTACTCGCCAAAACTGGTTCGTTTATTCGCCATAGTTGTAAGAATTCGTTCGGTGTCGAGAATCGAGGTCCATTGCAACAAATTATCGTCTTGCTGGATAACATAGTCGGTAAGTTGTTGTGTAATGGTGTCTCTGAGCTCATTGCCGCGCCACGGTTTGGAGATATAGAAGTCGAGTGCGGCGTTATTGATTGCCGTAACGGTATCTTCTAACCCAGCTTGTCCGGTTAAAAGAAGTTTGCGCGTTGGCTGAGTCGGAGCATTCTTATTCAGCTCAATCAGAAAATCGATGCCGGTTTTTTCGGGCATAATGTGATCGCAGAGTATAAGCGCCAATTTTATGCCGTCTTGGTGCATTTCTTGAATCACCTCTTTCGCTTCATCGACCGATTCTGCTCCCTCAACCACAAAGTGCTCTTCGAATGGTGCAAGGTCTTGAAGGACGCTGTTGAGCACTTCAGGCTCGTCATCAACACATAGTATTAGGTACTTATTCATTTGAAGCTCCTTGTGGTTCAAGAGGTAGCCATACCTGCATCGAGGTATAACAGTTAGGCTCTGATTCAACGGTAATGAACCCGCTATGGGCGGTTACGATTTGTTGAGAGATAGAAAGTCCAATTCCGAGTCCGAAGTTTCCTTCCTTCTTAGTGGTGAAATTGGGGCTGAAGATGGTTTCCAAGTGGGCGCTGTCTATGCCATGTCCATTGTCCTTAATCTCGACGACCAAGTGTTCCTGTTGATCGCGCTCTTTTACCGAGGTGGTAATTTCAATCGTGCCGCGTTCGGGTAGGGCATCTAAGGCGTTAGAGAGTAAATTAGTCCAGACTTGCTGCAACGCTAGGGGTTGACAAAGCAGACGCGGTAAGTCGGTATCATAGTGCTTTTCTACGGTGTGGACTTTGAGTCGATTTTCAAAAATCACTAACGTGTCTTCTAGCCCTTCATGAAGATCGGCTTGCAGCTTGGCCTCGTCATCTTGTCTGGCGTACCCCTTGAGGCTTTTCACCATGTCGGCGATTCGTTTACTGCAAACATGGATAGAGCGAATGGAGTTGCCAACCAAGTGGTAGTGCTCTAAGTCGTTTAATAGCTCTTTAGCGGCATTCGGAGACTGTTGAAGTGTCTCTATCACTTGCTGTTGGTCAGTCAGGTTAAGCTTGACCGCTTTCTTAGCCAAAGTTCGATCACTGATTGTTGAAGATAGGGCTTTAACGAGATCTCGCTCTTGTGCGGTCGACAGAGGCTTGGATTGTTTCGCTTTGTCGAGAACCTGTGTGGCGAGTGTCGAGTTAGGCAAGGTGGAGTTAACCAAAATCGAATCGAGATTGTCGGCAAGCGTTTCAATGCTGCGAAGAATTGCGGCAATCGGATTATTGAGCTCATGAGCAACACCGGCCACCAGTTGACCCAACATTGCCATCTTCTCTTTCTCAATCAGTTGCTGGTGGGCAGATTCGAGTGATTCCAGCGTCTCTTGCAGGCGAAGCTTGGTGGTAATACTGCGCTGCAGACGGCGATTGAAGTGGCGCAGTAGTAGATTGGTGAATAGCGGTAACAGGGTGCTGTTTGAATGCATCACTTGCGAGAATACATCTCGGTCTAACTTGATAACATGGGTTGAGGTTAGGGTAATTGCGGTTGAAAAAGAGGGCTCACCCGTCACAAAGGACATCCCGCCAACGATATTCCCTTTGGTATGCCGAACCACTTCGCGTTGCTGCCCCAGTTCGTCTTTCTTATAAAGCGCCACTTCACCTTGTGTAATAAACCATAAGAAGCGGTTGTCTTCGCCCTCTTTAGTGAGCAAGTGATCGGAAGAATAGACGCGTATCGCTTTGGTTTTGTCGTTTTGAGAGAAAAAGTCTTGCAGTGCAGTGATCACTTTTTCTGCTAAAGCCGAATCTGACAGCTGATGAAAGTCATGAATAAAACCCGATTGGAACGAGCGAATCTTCTGTTCTATGTGAGCTCTAAGGATACGTTGCTGGTCGAGCACTTGGCTGTAGGCAAGCAGGTCATCGGACGCGTACTTTATGATGAAAGAGGTGAGCTCCTTCTGTGCAGATTTGAACAGCACTTGATCAGGCACGGGCTTCGTCAAACAGTGATTCAGACGTCCTTCATTAACTGCGGTTAAAATAATTTGGATATCTGACGATGCGCTAACCAAAATAGTGCGCGCAGTATTAGTATGGGGTAACTGCTCTAGCTCAATAAGAAACTGCACGCCATCGAATTGAGAATGGTGGTGTGTAATCACTAGAGCGACAGTTTGATGGTTGTCGTGAATGTCTCGCAGAGCCTGATGCGCTTCGTCGAGATCCTCAGCCGTATAGATATCGAACGCCGCCGAAAGTGGGGCGAGTTCGATCCTTATTCGCTCAATGCTAACAGGATTATTATCTAAACAAATCACAGCGTATTGATTCACATTTTTCCCTCAATGACTTCCCTAGCATTAGAATATCAATATGCGTCAGTAAAGGATGAGAGCTAGTTAGTAATTTGCCGAGCTGATTGAAGTATCAGGCAATAGACTGATTTAACTCAATGTTTCCTGAATGCTATTGTTAGGTTAGACTGAGTAATACAAACGATCGTAATTAAAGAGAACACATGGAACAGCTTAGAAAAATTGGTGCCATCGGCGGCGCTATTTCATTAGCACTCTGTTGGCCGCTAGCCGTTGGTCAGATTGGACAGAATGCGATTACAGATGGTATCGCAACATTAAACAGTTCTAGCATTCAGGCTGAAATTGTCGACTATGACCGCGGTTACTTCTCATCGAATGTTAAAACACGCATTACGGTTGTTGATGAGAGCTTAAAAGAGCAGTTGGAAATTGATGGCTTACCGAGTGAGTACATTGTGAACAGTGACGTTAGCCATGGTCTGATTGGCCTTGATGCACTGTCGACACTAGAAGACCAGCCAAACCTACCACTGACGTTAACAACAAGCACAGAGCTGAATGGCAATACAAGCTTTAACCTTGAGTTAAGCCAGCTGAACCACCAAGGTACAGAGGAGAACGCTACATCGGTCTCTATTACGAAATCAACGGTGTCTGGTCACGCGACGGTATTAGGTCAGATCGATTACAAGCTTGATATTCCTTCTATTCAGATTGATTTCCCATCTGGCGAAGAGATGACCCTATCCAACCTACAAGGTGTTGGTGAAGGCAAACAAGCGAAAGGTTACTGGCTAGGTACGCAAAACTTCACGATTGAGTCGTTTGCGGTGACCGATGCAACAATGCAGCCTTATGTCTCTATCGAAAACTCTCAATACGATTTTGAATCACACCTTGATGAAGCGACCAAGCGTCTGCGCAGCAACCTAAAGTTAAACATCGCATCGATTCAAACCAGTGACGGTGAAGTGAACAACCTGAACGTTGACTTTGAGATGGATAAGTTAGATAGCCAGTCGTTTGAGAAAGTCTTTGAGATCTACCAATCGAATCCAGTACTAACACAGGAAGACATCGAACAGATCATTCCTTACATCGATACTCTGTTCGCAAAAGGTTTCGACCTTTCAATGAAGAACATCTCGCTCGACCTTGGTGAGGGTGAGTTCCAATCTAAGTGGTTAGTGAGCGTTCCAGAAGGTACTGAAAACATCAGCAGTGATCCGAGCCTAATCATTCCTGCTCTGACAGGTGATATCAGTTCAAGCTTCTCTAATGAGCTAGTCCAAGAGTATCCATTTATTCAAGAAGGCATCGATGAATTGATGGTGATGGAGATGATTAAACAAACGGATACAGGTTATGAAATTCACGCTGCGCTAGAAAATGGAAATTTAGTCTTTGAAAATGGGCAAGAAATTCCACTAATTGCACTGTTAATGCCGGCTTTAATGCAGTAATTTGAAGTGCAATCATCGTGAATACGACCAGTAGCTAGCCAAAGCTAAGATTTTTAACCGATACATAACAAAAGAGGTCTGTAGACCTCTTTTGTTGCTTTTTATGTTGAGTAAAACGTGGTATTACTTGCATAGTTATATCGATCTACCGTTTTATCGAGCCTTAGTTTTTAATCTAGCCTAGTTATTATCGAGCAGGAGCATCACCCCCCATGGAAAACACTTTAGATAACGTTTTTAATTTCAGTGCAGGTCCGGCAGCATTA
Source organism: Vibrio sp. D404a (assembly GCF_030248535.1). Lineage (GTDB taxonomy): Bacteria > Pseudomonadota > Gammaproteobacteria > Enterobacterales > Vibrionaceae > Vibrio. The sequence continues at coordinate 46,627 of NZ_JAHGAJ010000026.1, forward strand.
CCAAAACCAGTAATGAAGCAAGCGCAAGCGGATTTTATCGACTGGAATGGCTTAGGCACATCCGTGATGGAAATCAGCCATCGCAGCAAAGAATTTATTCAAGTAGCGGATGAGTCGGAGCAAGACTTACGTGATCTTTTGAATATCCCTGACAACTACAAAGTTCTGTTTTGCCAAGGTGGCGCACGCGCTCAATTTGCTGCGGTTCCACTGAACCTGTTAGGTGATAAAACCAAAGCAACGTATGTTGATGCGGGTTACTGGGCAGAGAGCGCCGTAACTGAAGCAAGCAAGTACGCAGAAATCGATGTATTTAATGCGAAAACGACCGTTGATGGTAAAGCTGCTGTGGTTCCTGCGAGCGAATGGAAGATTGACCCAGAAGCGGCGTATGTTCACTTCTGTCCAAACGAGACCATTGATGGTATTGAGATCAACGAGCTGCCTGTAACAGATAAGCCAATCGTTGCAGACATGTCTTCAAACATTCTTTCTCGTAAAATTGACGTATCAAAATACGGTGTGATCTACGCTGGCGCTCAGAAGAACATTGGCCCTGCGGGTATCTGTATCGTGATTGTTCGTGATGATCTTCTAGAACTGGCAAATTCAGTTCTACCAAGCATCTTGAACTACAAGGTGCTTGCTGAGAAAGACTCTATGTTCAATACACCGCCAACATTTGCGTGGTACTTGTCTGGTTTAGTGTTCAAGTGGCTAAAAGCGGAAGGCGGCGTAGAAGTGGTTGAGCGCGTTAATAAAGAGAAAGCTGATTTGCTTTACAACGCGATCGACGAGTCAGAGTTCTACCGTAACCAAGTTCACCCAGCGAACCGCTCTCGTATGAATGTACCTTTCCAATTGGCTAAGCCTGAGCTAGACGGCAAGTTCCTAGAGCTTGCAGACAAAGCGGGCCTTAAGTCACTAAAAGGTCACCGAGCTGTGGGTGGTATGCGCGCATCTATCTACAACGCGATGACGCTAGAAGGCGTTCAAGCTCTCGTGAACTTCATGAAAGAGTTTGAAAAAGAGAACGCATAATTGCAAAACGTATAGTCGCTAAAGACGATTTTCCTAAAGGGTGTCACGGTGTGGCACCCTTTTTTGTATCTGCTATTCGTGCGTTACCTTTGGATGAGCATGCAACATAAAGCCCACACAGCTACATAAGATGAGCCAGGTCAAGACACGGAAACTATTTCCTCGTCAATCATAACCGTACGCGTTATTGTAAATGGTACTCAATGCCGTGGAGATAAAAGCTCCGTTTGAATGGGTGTTGATGGTGAATTTTCTTCTTTTTAATGAACAAATACTATATAACGTATCGCCGCAAATTTGCGGTCTCCAATAGCGTTTGTTTTGGCAATGAGGCAGGTTTGAAAATATTAGCGGGGCTAGCAGCGTTTCTCCTTTTGGTGGCGCATTCTACGACAGTGACGCAGGCAGCAACCATTGAGATATGGGCAGGCATAGAATTTGAAACAGCTCAGAACGTAAAAGAGCATGTAGAAGCCTTGACCGAACATACGGTTGAAGTTCGACCTTTTGATATCAATAGCATTCGAGCTGAGTTAGTGGTCGCTGATCCAAGGGATGCCGCGTTCCCAGATGCGATTTGGGTGCCTTCAGACTTCCTAGGCTTATCTGACTACATTGATATTTCAACCATTCCAAACAGTTGGGTGGATAAGAGCCGCTATGAGCCAAAAGCGTTGGAAGTGGTCGACATTAATGGACAACTCAAAGCGTTGCCTGTTGCGATTGGAAATCAATTAGCACTTTACTCACGTAACCAAGTCAGGACACCGGTAACATGGGAGTTGTTGATTGCTCAGGCACAGGCGTCGTCGCGTAAAACGATCGCATTCCCTAATCCAAATATGTACTTCTACTTGTCGTTCCATCAGCTATTTTCGAATCAACCGCTATCGTCTCGAAATATTGACGGTGAGAGTGTGGTCGCCATTTTTGATTTTATAGAACATCTAGAGAGTCAAGGCGTGATTGCGAGCGATTGTGATAACCAGTGTGCACGCAAAATGTTTATCGAAGGTGAGATCGACTATCTCATTGATGGCGACTGGGCGTATCACCAACTCGTTGAAGCGGAACCTAATCTAACCATTAACTCACTGCCGACTTACAAAGGTAAGAAGATGGCGTCATTCAGTGGTGCAAAAGTGTTCGCGATCACTGAGAAAGGGATGCAAGACATTGAAAAGCAAATGGTGCTGCGTGAAATGGTCAGCTACTTGCAGTCGAACAGATTCAGCTATCTGGCACGAAGTGACGCCATGATGTCGCCGTTTAAAGATGTGAATCATAAGCGAATGACATCCAATCAAAAAGATTTCACTCAGATGTATCGCCAGTTTCAGGCTGCGCAGATGATGTCGAGTGACTACTATATGGCGATCGTTTGGGAGGCCTCTGCACGCGCTCTTGAGCGTTATAAGTTGGGGATGCCAAAGGATGAGATCCCAGCTTTCTATGATGATTTTGTGGCGCGCTACGCTAAGCAAGTCGGAGGGAAACAATAGTGAGGCTCTCTCTCAAATACACCATGGGTTTGGTGCTGTTCTGTTGTGCGATTATGCCGGTTTATTTTGCAGGCCAGTTAATTCTGAATAAGCAGTCAGAAAGCTTGTTGGAGCAGAAGTTAGTCAAGCTTGAGAATTCTACCCAAGGCATTACGCAAACCGTACAGAGCCAAATCGATCTGACTTTGCGCCTAACAGAGTGGTATGCCCAAGATCGATCTCTGCTTAAAGCGGGGAATAATGTCTTCTTCTCCAGCGTGGTTTGGGAAAAAATGGCGCGCTTCAATGAGCTCGCAGAAGGCGTTTCCGCGACTTACATTTTGGATAAGAGCTGGCGCCCAATTTACGACAACAAAGGCAGTCTATATCACTTTGAAAACAGTCAACTGCTCAGTCAGATTAAACGAGCCAAGGCGACCTATGTTCAGGGAAAGCTGTTCCATAGTGAATTCGCTGAACCATCGATTGCAGATGAGTCCAACTCAGGCATAGCGATTGTTGCGCCAATACTGCCTTATCGATTGGTAGAAGGGTCCAAATACTCACCTCAAGGCTATCTCGTTGTATTAGTGGGTTATGATCAACTTCAAGCCAAGGTTGAGCCATTTCTTTATGAGCAGGAATCTGTCGAGTTTCACTATTCCCATACTGCGGACTTGAACCCTGTCGATAAAGACGCGCATTTGGTGACCATCAGCAACCCACTTTTTTTAGAACCGTTATCGGTTGAAGTGAAGCACAATGTCTCTGATGAAGCTCGCCAAGAAGAGATGCAGCAGGCGCAAGTGGTGTTCGTGCGAATCTTGTTTGCGACGTTTGGGATAGCCGTTGTGTTCGCTTTGGTATTGAACCACTGGTTCTCACGTCAGCTGAATTTGCTGTCAGGAGCTGTGGAGTCTTATTCTCAAGATCAGTTACCCACCAATAAGCCTGAGCAGCATAGGTTCTCTGAGTTTTTTGCCTTCAGTGTTTTGCTCGATAAGATGTGGCAACGCATTGGACTTCAGTTAGATGAATTAACCATTCGCAATGACAAGCTGAAATCGGCGTATCAACAGATCAAAGTGAACAACGCTCAGCTGGAAAATTTCAATATCCAACTTGAAAAAACAGTCGAAGAGAAGACGAGCAGGTTGACCAATTCACTTCAGCGTGAGGAAGACCAAAAGCGCAGTATCATGAGGATTGTTGAGTTTTCTTCGATGCGACAAGGGGTTGAGTACCGTTTGATCCCTAATCTAGTGGAAACCCAACTAGGGGCCCTGCTTTCGGTTAAGAGCATTCAATTCTCGTTTACCAAGCCTTCGTTACGAGAGAATAAGGCATTCCGTTACCAATCCCTTCTCGATTCTAAAGGGAAGGTGATTGGATACTTTAAACGCAGCAATGATGAGCCGATGCTGAATGATGAAGAGCAGTTGATTTTCGACCTCTACCAGAAGCAGCTTGCCGCATGGATTGAGCTAGAGAACCTGACTCGAATTGACCTCGCAACAGGTTGTTTTAATCGCAAAGCGTTCGATGATGACCTTAATTACAGCGAGCGAAAAGTGCTGGAAAAAGGTTGGGTGTTATCGTTGTTGATTATCGATGTTAACGGGTTAAAACCGACCAATGATATTCATGGGCATCAAGCGGGTGACCGATTAATTCAAGCGTGTGTTGATATTGTACAAGGGCGTTTAGACGGGCATAGCAATATGTATCGACTGGGTGGGGATGAGTTTGCCGTGTTGACCTTAACGCCAAGTGCTCTGCCTAACGTTGAAGCGCTTAAGACGCAACTGTATGCCGACCAGAAACAGGCGCACATTTTGGTCAATGCTCAGCAGATACCTGTACTCTTTTCTATTGGTCATGCCCAGAGTGACAGTTCTGAACTCAGTGACATGTTCAGCGTCGCAGACCAAGACATGTATAACGAAAAGCGTCGCTTCTATGAGGCCCAAAGCGATTAAGGCTTTCAAGGGCAAACAAAAAGGAGCTGAGTCGCTCCTTTTTTATCGTTTTTGTGATGGGGCGCTTTATCCCATTTACAGCCAGAACTCTTTCAGGGGACGGCTCGCATCGTAGTGATGGGCAATCTGCGCTTGAAGGAGTTCAGCGGTGGCTATCGCGTCCGTTAATGCGTGGTGCGGCGTGTAATCGGGAAGGTGATAGCGACGTCGGCTTTGACCAAGTCTGACTGACCCCGGCTTTTTACCTTTGAGTTTGTTCCATAAGCCGCCAGCGAGCTTGTACTGCACTTGAGACTCAATCTCTAACGTATCCAACACTGGGAACTCTATCCCTTCACCTAAGCGCACACGCAGCGCGTTATCGAGGAAGTTACGCTCAATGCGGCGATAGTGAACCACTGGGATATGTCCAGCCATCGCTTTTAGCACTTCATCCAGCACTTCATTCAGGTCTGGAGCATCAATGATGTCGTTGTGAGTGATCCCGTGAATCACCACTGACTCTTCCTCAAGCTTTTGGCTTGGTCTTAGTGTCCAGTGACGCGCTTGTTTAAGATAGATGCGGTTGAGCGTAAATGGCACCAAGCCAATCGTAATGATGCCATCTTTCGATGCATTCAATCCGGTTGTTTCAAAGTCCAACGCCAGAAAGGTCACCTCAGAGAGTGGGGTATCCGGGTCGGGCAGAGGCTTAGTGTAGAACTCCTTGAGTCGTTCATCTTTAACGCGGTCGAGTTTTTGCGCGAACTTAAAGTGCCAATCTACCGCAGGTGACTTAAATATTTTATTCATCGTCTCTACTTAAAATTGTTGTTGGCTTGGTAACGGAACTTCAGGAAGTTCTGAGCATTACTTAGGATCTGGAACGCATCTTTTAAATTGCGGCGCTCAAAGTCCGATAGGTTCTCAGGCTCGATATTGTTGTCTGGTTCAATATTATTATCGACGTCCAGTGCTTGGTGGCGAATACGAACCATAGAGATAAACTCCATCGCATCCTTCAGATCTTGAGCTCGCCCTTTCGGTAGGATACCCGCATCGATGATGTCATCTAGTCGTTCAAAAGAGTTCTTTGAGCGTGAGGCAACCGCGAGAGAGTGGACACGAATCAAATCGGCCAGTGGCGCCGTACCGCGTCGTTTAAGGTTGATGGAGTTATTATGACGACCATCTTTCTCCATCACGAAATCTTTGAAGAAACCAAGAGGTGGTGTACGGTTGAGCGCATTACGTGCCAAACACGCCAAGAAACGGTTGTTCTTACGCGAACGGCGAACAATAAAGCTGTTCAGCTGCTCAGCCCATTTCAATCGTCCATAAACACCATCTAGGTCGAAGAAGATCGAGGCATTAAGTAGCGCTTTCGGGTTTGGATTATCAATCCAGTCAGCAAAGCACTCTTCCCACTCTGTGCGCGTCATACGCCAAGTTGGGTTGGTTGCCATGATGTCGCCAGTACAGTAGCTATAGCCACACTGATCTAAACCATCACAAATGAACTTAGAGAAAGCCTCAAAGTAAGCGCCATGCTTGGCTTCGTTGTATGTGTCGTCGAGAATAATCGCGTTGTCTTGGTCGGTAACCAGTAACTGCTCATCACGGCCCATTGAGCCGAGAGCGAGGAAGCAGTAAGGGATAGGCGCGTGACCTAATGTCTCTTCTGCAAGTTCAATGATACGCTGTTTGAAGCTTCGGCCAATTACCGACATTGCCGTTCCCACCATGTGAGCGTTGGCGTCTTCGTTGACCAAACGAACAAAGCTGTCTTTGACCTGTTCTGAGAGCACTTTAAGATCTTCAATGCTCTGTTGCTGGAAGATGCTGCTCACCAACAGTAATGAGTTTTGAGATTCGTAGCGGACAATGTCAGTCGCTTCGATAATACCGATTGGCTTCTTATCTTTAAGTACTGGCAGGTGGTGTACGTTGTAGCGAAGCATGGTCATCATGGCTTCGTATACGTAAGCGTTGTGGTCGAGAGAGATAACCTCTGGTGTCATTACGCTAGAGACTTCATCCGACGGATCAAGTCCTGCTGCAAGCACACGTGTACACAAGTCGCGGTCGGTGATGATGCCGATCACGGGCGTTGAATCATCTTCATCGTCTTCAACAATATCTGGGTCGATAATCAGCAGTGAAGAGACATTATCTTCTGCCATCATGGTCGCTGCTTGTTGAATGGTGCGCGTTTTTTCGATCATCGGTGCATCGCTAGTCAGTAGCGTTTTTACCTTTGATGTCGTGAGATCGTTCGCGTCGCTGTTGTTTGAAATGGCTTGGCGCAGGCGGGCGTTATCTTCTACCTCTACAAAATCGGCGAACGAGTCGTAACCGTCGTAGAGTTCTTGAAAGATGGATTCTGGGATGCAGTACAGCAGGGTATCTTCGATGGCTTTGACTGGGAAGCGCACCTTGTTATTGGTTAGCAGACCCATTTGACCGAATAGGTCACCCTCATCTAAACGGTTATAGAGTTCTCCTTTACGTCGATAAACCTCTACTTCGCCACTGCGTACCACGTATAAATCGTGGATTTGGTCGCCAAAGTGAATAATGGGCGTATCTTGACGGTAATAGGAGATTTCCACGCTGCTTGTGACTTTCGTCAGCATCTCTTCCGGTAATTCACTAAAAGGGGGATATTGCGCGAGGAAATTTTGAATCTCTAATAACTCAGCATCCATAATAATCATCCGTAAGTTAATATGATTTCATGGTACATCATTTGATAATTTTTTTCCGGGACAAATCATTCTGTGAGGTAAAACCTTTTTAAAGTCTTATGGATAGACTAACCTTTGATTTAAAGAAAAAGTGTTAAGGAAGAGTTAAATGTCGATATGGAAGCTGGGCTTAATCTCTGTATGTACTGCTTTCTCTGCAGGCGCTATGGCTGAAGATAGAGAATCAACCATTCTCGATTATAACTACGTTTCAGCCTCGGTTTATTCGGGCAGCTTAAATGAAGATGCTGGGGGGAATAATAACGCCTCCGTGTTTGGCTTGGATGTAAGCTATGAAATGACGGACCAGTGGTTGCTGATTGGTGATTATACTGCACGTTTTATTCACCCAGATGAGAGTACTACGCGTATTGATACCCTCATGGGAGGCGCGGGTTATCGTTTTAATATCCGCCAAGATCTTGATGTCGTCGCTTCTTATTTGTTAGGGGTAACGAAAGGGGAAATCGAGCTCAATTCAAATAATAAAACCCTTGAATCGGATACTGAATTTATTCATGGCGGTAAGGTTGAGCTGAACTACGGCTTTGCTAAACGTTGGGTTGCCAATGGCAGTATTCAAGCCAATCGAAGCGACCTGTTTGATGAAGAGATTTACCACCTAGGATTACGTTATAAGGTGACGTCTAAGTTCTCAATTGAAGGGGCATATCAGCACCGAGACGGTGAAAGTGATGGTGCCGGGGAGCGTACCAACGAACTGGGTTTAGAGTTTAGATTGGAGTACTAGCGGGCTAAAAACGCTAACAAATCGACGTCTCATGTCGGTTGATGTATCGAAACGATAGAAAACACAATCATTCAATAACAAAAAAGCCAGCAGAAAGCTGGCTTTTTCTACATTCGACGTCACTTATAGTACCGCTGCGATGCCTTTGCATAGTGGTAGCATGTTTGACTTAGTCATACCTGCAACACTGATACGGCCAGAGCCAACAATGTAGATCGCAAACTCTTCTTTTAGGCGGTTTACTTGCTCTTTAGATAGACCAGAGAAAGAGAACATGCCGTTTTGACGTTCGATGAACGTGAAGTCAGCGTCAACACCTTGCTCTTTAAGCGTCGATACGAACAGTTCGCGCATCTCTTGGATACGGTCACGCATTTCTGCTACTTCAGCTTCCCACTCTGCACGCAGTTCAGCATCGCCTAGGATGTGAGTTACAACAGCACTGCCGTGCGCTGGTGGGTTAGAGTAGATAGAACGGATGATGCTCTTAACTTGAGAGAAGGCTGTGTTTGCAACGTCTGCAGATTCTGCAACCAGAGTAAATGCGCCAACACGCTCGTTATACAAGCCAAAGTTCTTAGAGAACGAGCTCGCGACTAGGATCTCTTTGTTGTACTTAGCGAAAGTACGAAGACCAGCAGCATCTTCTTCAACGCCTTTAGCAAAACCTTGGTAAGCGAAGTCGAATAGTGGAAGAAGTTTCTTCTCAGCAACCAGCTTAGCCAGCACTTCCCACTCTTCTGCTGTTGGATCGATGCCTGTTGGGTTGTGGCAGCAGCCGTGCAGTAGAACGATATCGCCTTCAGAGGCTTTCTCTAGGTCAGCAACCATGCCTGCGAAATCTTTGTCTTTAGTCTCTGCGTTGTAGTAGCTGTATTGAGCCGTTTCAATACCAGCAGCAGAGAAAACACCGTTGTGGTTAGCCCACGTTGGGTTACTGATCCAGATCTTCACGTCGCCAAGTTGACGCTTGATGAATTCACCAGCAACACGTAGAGCACCAGTACCACCTGGAGCTTGTGCCGTTTTAGCACGTTGAGAAGTTACGATCTCAGCGTCAGCACCGAATAGTAGTTTCTGTACCGCTAGGCCGTACTCAGCAGTACCTTCAATTGTTAGGTAAGATTTAGTTTTCTCGTTTTCTAGAAGAGCTGCTTCCGCTTTTTTTACGGTTTTTAAAACTGGCGTTTGGCCATCTTCATTTTTGTAAATACCAACACCAAGGTTGATTTTTTCTGCGCGAGCGTCTTTTTTAAACTCTTCAGTCAGGCCGAGAATAGGGTCTGCTGGGGCAGCGAGTACTTTTTCAAACATAATCTTCATCCATGTCAATTGAGAGGGGATAGTATCTAGTGGTATTTATACCTGTATGAAATTTTGAAGACAATACGAATTGGGTAGAAAGAGGAAAAAAAATCTATTTCGTTTGAATTTATGAGTAAAGCACGAATATATCTAATAAAACACCCTACGGATAAACCAATAGGGTGTAAGAAATTAGTGTGTTTTGTCTTAATAGCGAAGCGTCTGGTGGGGACGTTAAGCGGGTTGTAAAGTGAAGTTTTCTCGCTCTAACTCATTGATATCCTGCTTTCCATCTTTATGAGTTGCAGCTATTGCAACAAATTTCTGTTCTACGGCTAAGAAGGCTTCCACAACATCGGGGTCAAAATGTTCCCCCTTGCCCTCAATAATGATGCTTTTTGCTTTATCGTGGCTAAACGCTGGCTTGTAAACACGTTTAGAGATTAATGCGTCATACACATCAGCCAGTGCCATCAAGCGGCCAGACAGAGGGATGTTTTCACCCGCGAGTTGGTTGGGGTAACCGCTGCCATTCCATTTTTCATGGTGGGTTAGAGATATCTCTTTTGCAACTCTTAGGAATGAGCTGCTACCAAGTTGACCTTCGGCAATAGACAGCGCCTCAGCACCTATCTCTGGGTGCTTTTTCATGATGTCGAACTCTTCATCGGTCAGTTTACCTGGCTTTAGCAGCACGTTGTCAGGCACGCCGACTTTTCCAACATCGTGCAACGGGGCCGATTTGTACAGTAGCTCTATGTATTCTGGTGTGAGTAGAGACGCGTGTTTCGATGACAAACTCATCTGTTCGGCTAAGGCTTTGACATACTCTTGTGTTCGTAAAATATGCGCGCCTGTTTCGTTATCGCGAGATTCTGCTAAAGCAGACAAGCTCACAATTGCGACGTCGCGGGTGGTTTTTACCTCTTGCTGAACCGATTGAAGACTGTCGAGCATGTCATTGGTGAGTGATGCCATAGAGCCAAGCTCATCATGGTTGAAAACAGGCAGGCGAGATTGAATATTCCCTCTGGTGACTTCAACCAGTGCGCATTCGTGACTCAATAGAATTTTCTTAATCAGCTTGCTCCACATCGTCATGATCACTACAGCGTAACCGCCCAAAACAAGCGATAGGTAAGCAAACTCTTTCATGATACTGATCTTGCCACTGCCATCTAAGATGCGTTCTGGATTGTGCTCAAGCCAGAACACATCCTTTATTGCTACCATGCTGAGCATTAAGGTTAACGAGGTCAGTAAAATCAACACTAAACCAATCAATTGCTTAACCAATGACTGACGAACGCCACTTAATTCAATGCTGTTAGCGCCTTGAGTTTGGTAGCTATCCATCTGTTTTAACTTTGAATCTAATTCAAGAATACTGCCCGTGAAAAAGCCAAACAAAGCAAGCCCAAACAGTACCTTGAGGTTGCTGTCTAATGGGAAGTCGTAACTCAGGTTGTAATACGTCGCGAGAGGTACACTGAAAGCGAAAAACAGCGTGGTATCGAGCTTGATGTACTCGCTTTTTTGAAAAGTAGCCCAGCGCGTTGCGATTTGAAGGCGTATGAAGAGTAGAGCTGCAAAAACCAGTCCTACATGAGTTAGGGTTTCGATTGCTGTGAGTGTTTCAAGCATTGGGCAGACACGGCTGCCGTAGGTTCCAAACAGCAAGCCCGCAAGAAGGTAGAGTTTCGCGGTTAGGTTAGCATTGTAGTGCGAAGAATCCATCGATTAATCCTTGTTATTATCCTAGTCTGCTTCCATGACTCTTTATTAGAACGAGGCAGGCAAAAAAACATTTCTTAATAATTATTATTTTGTATGGATTTTGACGATTCTATCGGTGAGGGGCGAGAATTGATAGAGCTAAGTGAACATATTGAGTGATTTGTTAAATGAAACGTTTGCTTTTGGAAAGTCGGTTAAAGTGAGGTGAGCCAGTAAAGGTGAGACGGGGAGAGGAACGGTTCACTGGCAAATTTGGCTTCACCAGTGAACGTATAATGAGCGGTTCTATTTCTTCAAGTTGATCTCAGCTTCTACTGAACCCGCTTCAATTTCTGGGTGTGAAGCAAGCTTATCTGCAGCCCATTGGTTGATGTGTTTTAGGATTGCCGATACTGCATGTTTTTCAGTTGCAGGTTGGTCATCGACAAGATCGAGTTTCTCTTTTGGGTGCGAGCCAGTCGCATCTTCAGCGATGTGCAGCCAATCTGGGTGCCAGTAATAAGGCTGACCACTCGGCGTTGTCCAACTGTGGACACCATTTGATTCACCTTTGTACTCTAAGTGTTCTGCTTCTATCTTTTTCATTATGGTCTCGCATTGTTATTGTGAACATCTGTATAAGTTTAGAGCGATCTAGATTTATCGCTATGCATCAAAGTTAGCAGAGCACGTCAGTAGTTCTGTGAAGTTTTTCACACAATTATATAAATGATGTTTAATCAGTGGGATAGCTATAATCTAAGCCCATGTTAATGCTAGAGTATTGGGTTTATTGATTCTTTAGGTACTAGAGTTTATGGCACGTTACGAAGAGCTGGCAAAGGACATTCGCACTCAGATAGCCAATAATACTTGGCGATCTGGCGAGAAGATCCCGTCAGTTCGTATGAGTTGTCGTAACTATAAAGTCAGCAATAGCACTGTTCTACAAGCCTACCAGTTGTTAGAGAGCGAGGGCTGGATCATCGCTAAGCCGCAGTCCGGCTATTTTGTTGCACCGAAAATTGAGACGTTAGTAACTCTGCCTGAAGCTTCAGAGCCTAAGCGAGCCATCAATGATCGATTGTTCGATTTCCTGACCTCGAGCTCAGCAGAGGGCGTGGTGCCATTTGGTTCTGCCTTTCCCGACCCTGACCTATTTCCGCTGCCTGTGTTGACGAGAAACCTCGCCAGTGCAGGTCGCAAGATGACTGGCGCCAGTGTTATCAATAACCTGCCACCCGGGAGTGAATCTCTAAGGCGTCAGATTGCACAGCGTTATCTTCAACAAGGTATCGCTGTAAGCCATCAAGATATCGTGATCACCTCTGGCGCAATGGAAGCGCTCAATCTAAGTTTACAAACCGTCACTAAGCCCGGTGATACCGTTGTGATTGAAGCGCCAGCTTTCTACGGAGCATTGCAGGCCGTGGAACGATTGGGCCTGAATGCGATTGAAGTCGAGGTTTGCCCAAAGCAGGGGCTGAATATTGAAGCATTTAGGCAGGTGCTCAATGACCATGACGTTAAAGCGTGCTGGCTGATGACTACCTTCCAAAACCCGACGGGTACTTGTCTATCAGAGCAGAGCAAGCAAGAGGTTACGTCTATTGCTCGTGAGTATCAGACATTGATCATTGAAGATGATGTCTATGCGGATCTCTATTACGAAGGGGAAAAGCCTAAACCGCTCAAGGCTTATGATACTGACGACTCGGTATTGCTATGTGGTTCTTACTCCAAGAGTCTATGCCCCGGTTATCGAGTTGGTTGGGTGGTTAATGCCCGTTATCACAATCAGATTCAAAAACAGCAATTGCTGTCTACTTTATCGAGTAGCGCACCTGTCCAACTTGGGGTCGCACACTTTTTGACGCACGAGAGCTACGACAACCACCTACGCAAGCTACGTAAGCATCTACAAGCAAGAAAACAGGGCTTTATTGATGCGATACGAGAACACTTCCCGACCTCGATTGAATTGGAAGAGCCACAAGGAGGGTACTTCATCTGGGTTCGTTTTCCAGAATCATTTGATAGCCATAAGCTGTATAAACTGGCGATGGAGCAGGGGATCAGTATTGCTTCGGGTGATCTGTTTAGTGATAGCCAGCAAGTGTCTCATGCGATTCGACTCAACTTTTCTCATGAATTTACTCCTGAGCGAGAGTCTGCATTGAAAACGGTAGGGAAGTTGGCTCATCAACTGTCGAGGCGGTCATAAGGTTGCGTTTTCAGAAACTGTACGCCTCGAATCACGCATAACTGTACGCCTTTCAACAACATAATCTGTGATTGAATAACGGTAGACCAAATATTGGAGAAACCGTTATGTTGAAATCCCCAGCCGGTAATGAACTTAAGCTCATCTTAGTCGCGATTTTTTGTGCCGTTTTATTGATCTTCGGGCATGTCCTGCTCGCTAAAGCCTTTGCTGACATGGCATGGACTGAATACACCACAGCTGCTATTCCCTTTGTTCTGTTTGGTATCTGCGCGTTGGCGATTCGCTATGCGGAAAAGCAAGATCAAAGTTAATATCTTTATACTCCTATATATCCCCCATAAAAAAACCTCCGCAATTGCGGAGGTTTTTGTTTTCTTTCTTTTAATTCTAGCTAAATGCGGAATTAGAAGTTCGCAGAGCGAGGAGTACGTGGGAATGGGATCACGTCACGTACGTTGCCCATGCCTGTTACGTAAGATACTAGACGCTCGAAGCCTAGGCCGAAACCAGCGTGTGGCACTGTACCGTATTTACGTAGGTCGCGGTACCAGCTCATGTGTTCAGGGTCGATACCTACTTCACGCATACGCTCGTCTAGGATGTCTAGACGCTCTTCACGCTGAGAACCACCGATGATTTCACCGATACCAGGTGCTAGTACGTCCATAGCTGCTACCGTCTTACCGTCATCGTTAGCACGCATGTAGAATGCTTTGATGTCTTTCGGGTAGTTCTTCACGATTACTGGTGCTTTGAAGTGCTCTTCAGCTAGGTAACGCTCGTGCTCAGAAGACATGTCGATACCCCATTCAACTGGGAATTCGAACTCACGACCTGAATCTAGAAGAATCTGGATTGCGTCAGTGTAGTCAACTTGTGCGAAGTCAGAAGAAACAAACTGCTCTAGACGAGTGATTGCCTCTTTGTCGATGCGTTGAGCGAAGAACTCAAGGTCATCACGGCACTCTTCAAGTACTGCTTTGAACACGAACTTAAGCATGTCTTCAGACAGCTTAGCAACGTCTTCTAGGTCAGCGAATGCAACTTCAGGCTCAACCATCCAGAACTCAGCTAGGTGGCGGCTTGTGTTTGAGTTTTCAGCACGGAACGTAGGACCGAACGTGTAAACCTTGCTTAGTGCACAAGCGTAAGCTTCTGCGTTTAGCTGACCAGATACCGTTAGGAATGTCTCTTTGCCGAAGAAATCTTCGTTGTAATCAACATCGCCTTTCTCAGTGCGAGGTAGGTTTTCCATGTCTAGCGTAGAAACGCGGAACATCTCACCAGCACCTTCTGCATCAGAAGCTGTGATTAGTGGAGCAGATACCCAGAAGAAACCCTGCTCGTGGTAGAAGCGGTGGATTGCTTGAGATAGGCAGTTACGAACACGCGCAACCGCACCGATTACGTTAGTACGTGGACGTAGGTGTGCTACTTCGCGTAGGTATTCGATTGAGTGACGAGTCTTCGCCATTGGGTAAGTTTCTGCGTCTTCAACCCAACCTACAACTTTAACGTCAGTTGCAGCAAGTTCGAAGTCTTGACCTTTCGCAGGAGACTCAACAATCTTACCAGTTACTTCAACAGAGCAGCCTGTAGTCAGCTTTAGTACTTCGTTTTCGTAATTATTAAGATTATTAGGGACCACGGCCTGAATCGGGTCGAAACAAGAGCCGTCATAAATGGCAAGGAAAGAGATTCCAGCTTTGGAATCACGACGTGAACGGATCCAGCCGCGAACAGTTACTTCACTGTCTACCGCTAGCTTGCCGCCAAGTACGTCTTTTACAGGCGCGTAAGTCATGTTGGTTTCATTCTCCATTGAGGGACAAATTCAACCCAATGCTAAATCACGATAGTTTTAATTTTCTGATACTTGAACAAAAAACAATCGAAACATTGAGTTGTATAAACTTTTTAAATCAATGGAACATATTACCTGTCACACAGAGAGCTTCAACCTTTATTGTTAGTTGAAGAAAGAAATATTTCCTATATGGACTTATTTTTCTTTAAAGGCCGACTTTTTACTCTATTAGTCGGCCTTGTTGCAGATAAGAAGAAGCGTGATTAGCTTCCTTGTTGCTTATTAGAAAGGGTAAACTGGTTGATCAAGCTCTCAAGGTGATCAGACAGCTCTTCAAGGTCGTTACTGATATCACGTGTGCTTGCCGCCGATTGAGACGTGTTATTGGCATGAGAGGTGATCGCCTCAATCTTGTTCTGTACATCCTTGGTCGCGTGGGTCGTTGACTGCGTTTGATGCTGAATATCTTGAGCGTGAGCCAATACCTGCTTCATTTCTTCAACCACACCGTTCATTTCCGCTGCAAGCGAATCGATATCCGTTGAGCTTTGGTATGCCTGAGCGCAAACACGATCGGCTGAATGAAGCGACTGTTCACTGCCTTGTTGGAATTGATGGATGATCGACTCGATGTTGCCGGTTGCTTCTGCTGTGCGAGACGCGAGGTGGCGCACTTCATCCGCCACGACAGCAAACCCACGACCTTGTTCACCTGCTCGTGCTGCCTCAATAGCGGCATTAAGCGCCAACAGGTTGGTCTGCTCTGCGATACCGTGAATCACGGTCAGGATAGAGGAGACTTCACCCGTCTGTTGATTGAGCGACTGAATCTTCTCTTTTACCTCTTCAATACTGGTGACTAGGCTCTTGATCTCATTGCTGGCATCGTGCGCTTGGTTAGCGCTCTTGAACGCGACATCGGCTGTATGATTGATAAGGTTAGAGGCTGTAACGGTGGCTTGCTCTGCACTTACTTGCTGCGCTTGAATACCCTCGATATTACTTTGAACTTCTGCGGTTTCATCTTGTTGGTCGCTAGCGGCTGTTTCAGTAATATGGGCAACACTGGTCAGTTGGTTGGCTGACGTGTTCAGCTTATGAGAGGTATCCTGAACTTGGCTCAAGCTATTCGATACGGTTTTCATAAATGAGTTAATAGCGGCAGACAAAGACCCAATCTCGTCGTTGCGTTCAATAGGCAGTCTTTCTGATAGATTTTTGTTGTCGCTTACTTGAGTCATAAAACGCGAGGTTTGCTGAAGCGGACGAACAATGATCTTACGGATCAGTGTCATGGTAAGGGCGAAGCCGACAAACGAGATCACCGCCATAATGACGATCGCGGTAATGGTTTGAGTGTGAATCAGGTCGTTAACATGGCTCAAGTTGTACTCTAGACGAATAGCACCCAACACCTCGCCCTCAGGCGCAATATGACAAGAAACGCAGTTGGTGCCTCGGTAGTTCTCGCTTGATTTCATTGGCAACGCGATGACCAAGCCTTTGCCCCAATCGGCACTGAAAGGTTCAATCACGGTTTCACCCGCCAAAGCGCGTCTGTCTATGTCATCTTTAGGCTGCTGGTCTGCATTACCCGGACCATAGAGTTTGCTAACAGAGTCAGCTCTCAGAACACGAACATCTTCAATGCCTTCTTGAGCCAACGCTTTGTGGCGTAGGGTCTCTTTTTGCGACATGGTGCCTGTCAGCATCATCATGTTCAGGCTATCGAAATAATTGCTGGCTTTGTCGTGCAGTTGCTCACTCAAAACTGAGTTTACAAGCTGTTTCTGTTGGCTGTATTGGAAGTATGTAGAGATAGCGAGGAGTAGGGAGAAGACCACTGCCAGTGCTACCAGTATTTTAAACGTTATTGTTGAGCGCATA
Source organism: Vibrio sp. D404a (assembly GCF_030248535.1). Lineage (GTDB taxonomy): Bacteria > Pseudomonadota > Gammaproteobacteria > Enterobacterales > Vibrionaceae > Vibrio. Next base: position 63,547 of record NZ_JAHGAJ010000026.1, read on the forward strand.
CCGAACACATATTTTTATTAATTATAATGACGAGCATACTCTAGCGATAAAACTATGCGGTACCTATCATAAAGGGGTAATTGTGTGACCACACTCCGATTGTGGTTATGTTTCTGTGATGTAGCAGCTTTGTGATGGAATTTTGGCGTAAAAACGTCATAAAAATAACGCGATACGGGTGATATGTTGATCTTCTTTCAACTAATTAAATCTTTAATTGATATGTCTATCTATAGGGTTGGGCGTGTAATTAGAAATGAAAATAGCTTGTAAATATTGGTTAAAACTTTGCGATAAATGTGGCCAATAGGATCGTTTAATTGGGTTATTTAGAATATATGTGATGCTTTTTAACTCTGATTGTTTAAATTACAGACAAATGAACAAAAAATAGCAGAAAATAAGGTTGTAACGTTGTTTTTCAGGCGTCTTTCGTTAAGATGAATTTACCTCAATACTGAGGAGGGCAGTAACGGATCGCTGCTTGCAATAACATGGAATGTGATTAGTTTGGACACACAGATGAAATTCAAAATCACATCACCAATCATCGAACCGACAGAAGGTTCACCACATCAGCAACAGAACTCTTCAGTTGCCTCTCTTTCTCTACAATCTCGCTTTTATCACAGCTCGCTTTCTACTGCCTTCTCGCGATTTAACTCCGCTTATCGCTCCTATCGATATTCGTTTTAAAGCTTAACTTCTTTCGAATTTTCTTTGCATCTTGATTGATGACAGAGAAGTACACCTATTAAAAACAAAATAAATAAGTTAAAGACAATGAATATTAAAATGATAGGGAGCTCCCTAATTATCGCTGGTACCGCTCTGGGTGCTGGTATGCTTGCAATTCCAATGGTTCTCGCTCAATTTGGATTGCTATACGGTTCACTTTTGATGGTGCTGATCTGTTTCGGTACCACTTACGCAGCGCTTCTTTTATTGGAAGCGACAATCAAGGCTGGTGGAGGCCTTGGCTTGAACTCAATCGCGCGCAAAACGCTAGGTAGACAAGGTCAATTAATTACCAATGGCCTACTATACGCCCTGCTTATCTGCCTATTGATGGCATACATCTTAGGTGCTGGCGATCTTCTGAGCCAGGTATTGGCAAGCCTTGGTATTAACATCAGTGCGACTACGGGACAAATCGCGTTCACTTTGATTGCTGGTGCTGTAGTGGCATGTGGTACAGGTGTTATTGATAAGCTAAACCGAGCTCTATTCTTTGTGATGCTTGCTAGCTTAGCTATCACCATGACCTTCCTTGCTCCGGGTATGACCCAAGAAAACCTGACGCAAGTAACGAGTCATGATCATTTGTCACTAATCAAAACCAGTGCGATCTTGTTTACCAGCTTTGGCTTTATGGTGGTGATTCCTACTTTGGTTTCTTACAACCAAGAAGCGACCGACAAGCAACTGCGTAATATGGTGATTGTGGGCTCTCTTATCCCATTAGTGTGCTACCTATGCTGGCTGTTCGCCGTAGTGGGTAACCTGAGTGAAGAGCAGTTCAGAAGTTTCCATAATGTTTCAGACCTAATGGCGGCTTTTGAAACCAAATCACCTTGGATTGGTAACATCCTGTCGACCTTTACTGGCTTGGCACTGCTTACCTCATTCTTCGGTGTAGCCATGGCGCTGTTCAACCAGAACCGTGACATGTTTAACCAGAATACAGTAGTGACTTATGTCATCAGCTTCATTCTGCCACTAACGGGTTCGCTACTCGCTGCGGATAAATTCCTTCAAGTGTTGAACTATGCAGGTATTATCTTAGTTTTCTTAGCGGTGTTTATCCCATTAGTGATGGTACACAAGCAACGCTTCATGAAGGTAGAAGAGGGACGATACACGGCAGAAGGTGGGAATGTAATGATGTTGTTCTCACTGCTGTTTGGTTGCTTCTTGTTGATCTCACAAGTGATTTAATTTTTGCTGTTAAGCTTATTAACCAAAGTAACTAAGTGACAGATACAAAAAAGGAACGCCTCGGCGTTCCTTTTCTATTTTAGCGATTCAAGGTGCTTGCGATTAGCAAACCACTTTGATTGCTAGACCACCTTGAGAAGTCTCACGGTATTTCGCGTTCATGTCTTTACCTGTCTCTAGCATGGTTTCGATAACCTTATCTAGAGAAACAGTTGGAGCAGAAGAGCGACGTAGTGCCATACGAGTCGAGTTGATTGCTTTCACTGCAGCAATACCGTTACGTTCGATACATGGTACTTGTACTTGACCAGCAACTGGGTCACACGTTAGACCTAGGTTGTGCTCCATTGCGATTTCTGCAGCCATACATACTTGCTCAGGGCTACCACCCATAAGCTCAGCAAGACCAGCAGCAGCCATAGAACATGCCACACCAACTTCACCCTGACAGCCAACTTCAGCACCAGAGATAGAAGCGTTACGCTTGTAAAGACCACCGATCGCGCCAGAAGCCGCGAAGTAACGGATGTAGTCTTTCTCTGTTACTGTTTGGATGAACTTATCGTAGTAAGCAAGTACCGCAGGGATGATGCCACATGCGCCGTTTGTTGGTGCAGTAACTACACGACCGCCAGCTGCGTTCTCTTCGTTTACAGCGAAAGCGAACATGTTAACCCAGTCAACCACTGACATTGGGTCGTTAGTCGTTTTCTCTGAAGTCATCAGCTGTTGGCGAAGTGCCGCAGCACGACGAGGTACACGGAGTGGACCAGGCAGAATACCTTCAGTGTTCATGCCGCGATCCATACATTCACGCATCGTTTTCCAGATGTTCGCGAAGTAAGTGCGAGACTCTTCATCAGAGTGAAGGGCTGCTTGGTTCTTCATCACAAGTGTGCTGATAGAAAGGCCGCTCTCTTTACACTGGTTCACTAGCTCTTCAGCGGTTGTGAATTCGTAAGGCGATTTGATTGGGTTCTCTTCTTCTTTACCGAAGTTCTCTTCGTCAACGATGAAGCCACCACCAATAGAATAATAAGTCTTTGAGTACGCTTTTTCGTCATCGATCCAAGCGTGGATAGTCATGCCGTTTTCGTGTAGCTCAAGGTTAGTAGTATGGAAGTTCATACCACCGTCTTTCGGGAACGATACTGTGTGACAGTGCATGCCAACAGGAAGGCGCTCAGTTTCTTCTACGCGAGCGATAAAGCCCGGAATAGAATCGATGTCTACTTTCTCAGGGGTGTTGCCAGCAAGACCCATGATGATAGCGATATCTGTGTGGTGACCTTTCCCTGTCAGTGATAGTGATCCATATACGTCCACGGTGATTTTAGTGATGTCGCGCAATTTTCCCATTGAACGAAGATCATCAATAAACTCTTTACCCGCTTTCATTGGTCCAACTGTGTGTGAGCTCGATGGACCAACACCGATTTTATAGATATCAAAAACACTAATCATAGTGATTACCTCAAAAGAGAGCCTCCCAAGGGGAGTAGGGAGGCTCATTTATTATCATTATATTTGGTTTTAATGCTCAGCTTGCTCAATGAGTAATGCTTCACTCATGGGCATCAGTGTAATGGTGCTGAGATTAAAGAGCGCCGTAGATTACAGAACTAATAGCCGCTAGACCACATAAAGCTGTAAAGATTTGTACAGGTGCTGAAGTTTTGTACTTAGCCATCGCTGGTACTTTGTTCATCGCGAATATAGGCATTAGGAACAGGATAGCTGCAATCATTGGAGCACCCATTGTTTCAATCATACCTAGGATGCTTGGGTTAACTACCGCAACAATCCAAGTAGTCACAACGATGAACGCTAGAGAGATTTTTTCAATCTTGCTTACTTGAGTGTTAGAGCGAGATTTGATTAGACCTACTAGACCTTCGTGTGCACCTAGGAAGTGACCGAAGTAGCTAGAAGTGATTGCTGCGAACGCTACTAGAGGACCCATGTAAGAGATAAGTGGAGACTCGTGAACGTTAGCTAGGTAAGAAAGTACAGAGATGTTTTGTGCTTGCGCTGTTGCTAGTTGCTCTGGAGATAGAGAAAGTACAACAGAGAATACGAAGAACATTACAAAACCCATCAGCATCATTGCTGCGCCACCAGTGATCGCGTCAGTCTTCTTAACTGCGTTTTCACCGTGTACACGACGTTGCTCTTTAGAGAACTGAGAAATGATTGGGCTGTGGTTGAAAGAGAACACGATGATTGGAATTGCTAGCCAGATGATAGAAGGCATAGCAGACCATTCTGGGCTTACGTCCATCATAGATGTGTTCCAATCAGGAACTAGGTAGAAAGACAGCGCTAGTAGGATGAATACTAGTGGGTAAACCATCGCTGAAGTTGCTTTAAGCATCAGTTCTTTACCGAATACAACACCCGCTGTCATAGCAAGGATAAGTGCACCAGAAAGAAGAGGGCGAGGGATAGATTCCATACCCATTTGGTTTACAAGGAAAGAGTCTACAGTGTTTGTGATACCAACACCGTAAATTAGAACGATTGGGTAGATAGCGAAAAAGTAAGCGAAAGTAATAAGGTTCGCGCCAGTCTTACCGAAGTGTTCTTCTACTGTATCTGTGATATCTGCTTCAGGGTTTTTTGCAGACAGTACAAAACGTGCTAGAGATTTATGTGCAAACCAAGTCATTGGTGCTGCGATTAGAGCTAGGATAACTAATGGCCAAAAACCACCCGCGCCAGCTTTGATTGGAAGGAATAGTACGCCAGCACCGACTGCTGTACCGAACAGAGAAAGACACCAAGTAAAATCTTTATAAGTAAACTTGCTCGAGTCTTTTACGGCATTTGCCGAAGAAGTTGTTGTGTTCATGTTAAATTACTCATTTTTTGGGAACAGGAAATAAGTTGGGGCTAATTTTGCAGAATTTTCTTCGGCAAAAAATAGATCTAAATCATGTAATGAAACGGCTTGTTATATGATATGCGAAAAACGGTTTTATGATCACGATTTTGGCGTGCTACAGGTGATTTTTGTTAATGTTTGATATTAGTTTTTCTTATCTGAAAGGTGGGCTGTTTTAGTTTTATACAAGGTAACCGTTTGCGTAAAAATGTATTAATAAATCTGTTCCATGAAAATTTGAGCATTTGTTAAGAAAAAATAACCGAAACCTCCATTTTATGTAACTTGTTTCAGTACATGTTGCTGCATTGATTGTACAATTTGTGCCGTTACACCCCAGATTAGCTGGTCTTCGTAGGGCATAGCGAACACACGATGCTTGACCTGCTTAAAATTCACTAAATGACTATGTAAGTTCGCTTGGTCGAACACATATTCAGCTGGCACTTCAAAAATAGAGTCCACTTCATTGCGGTCGATTCTCGGTTGGTAGTCAGGATCAATCAGAGCCACAATCGGCGTTACTGAAAATTTACTGATGGTGTTCAAAGCAGGGAGCTGACCGATAACTTTTACCTGTTCTTTAACAATCCCTATCTCTTCTTGTAATTCTCGTAGTGCAGTGTGTTGTAAAGTCGGGTCGCTTTGTTCGTATTTGCCACCGGGAAAGCTCACTTGACCGGGGTGATGTTTCAGATGTGCAGCCCGTTTAGTAAAAATTACGTTAAGCCCATTGTCACGTTCAACTAATCCGACAACGACGGCGGCTTGGCGTAGATCTTCATCACGAATTTGCGCCACGCGCTCAATAGATTCTGGGTGATAGCCCACAATAGGGTTAAGTTGGAATTGCTGTAAGAAGTTCTGTCTGTTCATGCTGAGCCAATTTATTGATTATTATGCTATTAAGTATAAGCACAACTTCTGGCTCAACACCAATCCGTAACAGACGACAGTTTTATGGCAGAGGGGATGCGAAGCGTTGCATATTTGCTATATTGTTAGAAACCCTGCCGACAATCGTTATTTATTGAATTGTTAGGCATTTAGCTTGGGATTACGTTCTTAGGATAAGAAAGGGTGAACATTCAAATAACGATATTCTAATTACAACAAAGTGGAAGGTATGCAATGAAGGGAATCATATTTACCGAATTCTTAGAGCTTGTTGAAGATAAGTTTGGCCTAGATCTTCTAGAAGAAGTGCTAGAGATGTCAGAAGACGAAGGTATCTATACCTCGGTTGGCAGCTATGACCACAAAGACTTGGTTAAGCTGATCATCAACCTTAGTAAAAAAACTGACATTGATGCTGCAAGCTTGCAGCGTGTTTTCGGCCAATCGGTGTTTAAGAATTTACTCGACTCTTTACCTGATAAAGCCAGTCTTAACCACAGCAATACCACCTTTCAGTTTATCCAGCACGTAGAGCGTTATATTCATGTGGAAGTGAAGAAGCTGTACCCAGACGCTGAGCCACCTCAATTTACCTTTTTGACCACAGAAGAAGCTCAATTGGTGTTTGACTACAAAAGTGCCCGTTGTATGTCTCACGTCTGCCTCGGTTTGATTGAGGGGTGTGCCGAGTACCACAACGAATCTATCGCTATCGAGATGATCCCTCAAAATGAAGACCAGAGTGTAGTACGTTTCAACTTGAGAGTAGAATAGCCGTATGAGTTCAGAGTCGGCCCTTGAGCGAAAGCTCAAACGACAGATTGCAGCAAGAAAAGAAGCAGAAAGGTTACTTGAGCAGAAAAGCCTAGAGCTTTTTGAAGCGAACCAACAGCTTGAGCTGGCACTGCGTCAGCTTGAGAAACGTTCCAACGCCAATATTCGACGTATTGAGTTCCAAGAGCAGATCGACAACCTGTTGATCGACTTTGGTAGAGCCTTTCTGCGTAATGACCTTGATGACGTGATGCTTCAGGAGCTCACGACCAATGTCACCAACAGTTATCTTATTGAAGCCAGTCGATTAGTCTTACCACCCAAACTGTTACCAGAACTTCAAACCTTTGATTACGGCGATGCTGCGCTCAGCGACGTCGACCTCGATATTCAAGAGCTGACTTGGCAAGGCGATGTATTGGTGATCCCGCTTGAGGTTGAGCAGGTCATTATCGGCTCACTTTTGGTTAAGGTGAACCTAGGGGACCAAGACGGCGACTTTATTCAGAGCCAATTAATGCTGGTGACAGACCTCATCTGCAGCGCCATCACTCATCAACTCGCTATTAACCGCAATATTGAATCTAGACGCCGCGCAGAGGAGTCAGAGCGTTCGACTCGAGACTTTGTGGCGATGATCAACCACGAACTGCGGACGCCTCTCAATGGCTTGCTTGGCAGTGCAGAACTGATCAGCGATACGGAACTGACTGAACCTCAACGTGAGATCATCAATAACCTGAGCCAATCCGGTGAGTTCCTCAGAACCATAATTAACGACCTGCTTGATTACAGTAAGATCAACGCAGGGATGTTAGAGCTGATTCCCAAAACTTTTGCACTGCGCGATCTTAAGAAAACCATCGAGAGCATTTTCGTTAACCGCGCCGCTGAGAAGCAGATTGATTTTACAATCACCATAGGTCAGCAAGTTCCTGATTATTTCAATGGTGACTTAGAGCGTATTACTCAGTTGTTTGTGAACTTGATAGGTAACGCGATTAAGTTTACCGAAGAGGGCCACGTAAAGGTCAATGTGAATTGGAAAGACAATCAGTTTGTGTTTGCTGTCGAAGATACCGGGGTCGGGATTGCTGAAGCGGCGCTCAATACGCTGTTTGACCCATTTACTCAGGCAGACCGTTCCAGCAGCCGTAACTATGAAGGGACGGGGTTGGGGCTTGCGATCTGTCGTAAACTCGTGAGCCTGATGAATGGCCGTATCTCTGTAGAGAGCACACAGGGTGTTGGTACAACCTTTACCATCGCTGTGCCCTTGATTGTGGTCAATACCACTCATGATGAAGAGACAGGAAAAGAGAACGTCGTCTCTGATACGGGCTTGTCACTGCTCAAAGTACTAGTAGTAGACGACATCAAGATGAACCAGATCATCATCCAACAAATGCTGCGTAAGCATGAGATTGAACCCGCCATCGCAAACAATGGTGTCGAGGGCTTTGACTTGGCCAGTGCCAACGAATATGACGTGGTGTTTATGGATTGTCGAATGCCAGTCATGGATGGCTTTGAAGCGACAGAGAAACTGCGTGAACAGGGTTACAGCCGATCGATTGTTGCACTCACCGCGGGTACCACACTGGAAGAGCGCGAACGCTGCATTGAATGTGGAATGGATGACATACTCAGTAAGCCATACACGGCCAATGATTTAAAAGAGATGCTCAAGAAGTGGGGCGTGTCTTCGGTTAACCAGTAGCACAAGTTCAGTGCTGTCTATCTACTACGATTTCACCCGTAAAAAACAAAAAACCAGAAGCTCGTACTTCTGGTTTTTTTATGCTGTTCGCACATATAGAGTATCTAGAACATTCCGTTGCCGTTGTGCTTTCGATTAGTCTTGAGCAAGCACAGGTAGGATTCTGCTTAGCTTATCTAGTGTCTCTTGGTATTCAGATTGGCAATCACTGTCTGCAACCACACCGCCACCCGCCCAAGCGTATAACGTCTCATCTTCCGCAACCAGAGTACGAATGGTGATGCTGGTGTCCATACGACCATGACGGCTGATATAGCCGATACTGCCGCAATACGCAGAGCGTCGATGAGGCTCTAGCTCTTCGATGATCTGCATTGCTCTTACCTTAGGTGCACCAGTGATAGAGCCGCCCGGGAAACACGCTCTCAATAAATCTGTCGCATGGTACTGCTCATCTAAGTCAGCACGTATGGTGCTTACAAGGTGGTGAACGGCTGGGAAACTCTCAATATCAAACAGCTTAGGCACATGCACGGTGCCCGGCTTTGCCACACGGCCAATGTCGTTACGCAATAGGTCAACGATCATCAGGTTTTCCGCTTGGTCTTTCTCTGCATTGGCTAAGTCAGTCGCGTATTCGGCATCGACTTGTGCGTCTTCAGAGCGAGGGCGCGTGCCCTTGATCGGTTTAGTCTCAATCGTGTTGTCTTTGAGCTCTAGGAATCGCTCTGGAGAGACACTCAAAATCGCGCAGTCTGCAAGGCGAATAAAGCCAGAGAAGGGCGCACTGTTGTACTGCTCAAGCTTGTCATACGCTTGCCATTCAGAGCCTTGGTAGCTGGCGTGGAAACGCTGCGCTAAGTTGATTTGGTAACAGTCGCCTGAAAGTAGGTACTCCTGCACAGAGTCGAATCTTTCACCGTAACCGGTTTGGGTCATGTTCGATTGCCATTCACTGGTTAAGCCAAAAGAGGACAACGCTTTCTGTTGGTGATCTTGCAGCCATGCAAAGCGTTCTTCAACATTCAATCCGACTACACAGGCTGTCTTTAGTTTATGGTCAACAATCACCGCCCAGTCATACAAACCCACAGCCATATCGGGTGCGCTAATATCATGTTTAGCCAGTTCTGGTAGTGTCTCTACACGACGTCCCAAATCGTAGCTGAAATAACCCAATGCACCACCGACGAACGGCAAGTCATGTTCGCAATCAAGATCAGGGATTAACTCCTGTTGATATTGATGCAGCAACTCAAACGGATCCGTATCAGAAACGATACGATTTTCATTAACATTTATCGTGGTTTTTTGACCGATTGTTTCGAATGTGGCGACCGGTTGAGCAACCAAAATGTCAAAACGGCTATCAACATGGCTTTCTGATGCAGAGCGTAATAGCATTGCCCAAGGTAGGGTTTCAATACCTGAAAACAGCTGTTTAGCTAAAGTTGATTGATATTCGAGCGGCTTGATTTGGATAGACTGGAGTTCGTTGTTATTCATTTGTTTAATTTGTGACAAAGAGTTCGATCACTGCATGGCGTGTGAGAGGAAGCAAGAGTATCATAAATTGAAATTAAAATGGGCTCTTGATTCACACAGTTCAAACAAGGGGTTTAGTGCAAAGCGAGACTGGCGAATATCTGGGCGATTTCGATTCCCCATAGAAACATCAGTGAACGCAACTAAATTAAGCTCAACATTATAAATAGCTAAACACCCATAGAGCCATGAGCCCAACATGGAACTAGAACAATAAAGAGGCATGCAATGACGGTTATTCGTAAGCAAGATGTGATCAGCAGTGTCGCTGACGCACTTCAGTACATTTCTTATTACCACCCTTTAGACTTTGTCCAAGCCCTAGAAAAAGCGTACGAGAAAGAAGAGAGCCAAGCGGCAAAAGACGCGATTGCTCAGATTCTGATTAACTCTCGCATGTCGGCAGAAGGTCATCGTCCAATCTGTCAAGATACGGGTATCGTAACCTGTTTCGTTAACATCGGTATGGATGTGAAATGGGAAACAGACCTAACAGTTCAAGAGATGGTTGATGAAGGCGTTCGTCAAGCTTACAACAACCCAGATAACCCACTGCGTGCATCTGTCCTAATGGACCCTGCGGGCAAGCGTATTAACACCAAAGATAATACGCCAGCTGTCGTTCACATCAACATGGTGCCGGGCAACAAGGTAGAAATTCAGATCGCAGCGAAAGGCGGCGGCTCAGAAAACAAAACCAAGATGGTGATGCTAAACCCTTCTGATGACATTGCAGAGTGGGTAGAAAAGACACTGCCAACCATGGGGGCAGGTTGGTGTCCACCGGGCATGCTAGGTATAGGTATCGGTGGTACGGCTGAGAAAGCAGCGGTACTGGCGAAAGAGTCTCTAATGGAACACATCGATATCCAAGAGCTTATCGAGAAAGGCCCAGAGAACGCAGAAGAAGAGCTTCGTCTAGACATCTTCAACCGTGTAAACAAGCTGGGTATCGGCGCACAAGGCCTTGGCGGTCTGACGACTGTAGTCGACGTTAAAATCAAGACAGCACCAACACACGCTGCATCTAAACCAGTATGTTTGATCCCTAACTGTGCAGCGACGCGTCACGTACACTTCACGCTAGACGGCAGCGGCCCAGCAGAGCTAACGCCACCTAAGCTAGAAGAGTGGCCAGACATCACTTGGGAAGCGGGCGCAAATACACGTCGCGTGAACCTTGATGAAGTGACTAAGGAAGATGTTCAAGAGTGGAAGACGGGCGAAACCGTTCTTCTATCAGGCAAGATCTTAACGGGTCGTGATGCGGCGCATAAACGTATTCAAGGCATGCTTGAGAGCGGTGAAGGTCTACCTGAAGGTGTCGACTTCAAAGGTAAGTTTATCTACTACGTAGGTCCAGTTGATGCAGTTGGTGATGAAGCAGTAGGTCCAGCGGGTCCAACAACGTCGACACGTATGGATAAGTTCACTGACATGATGCTCAATGAAACAGGCATCATGGGTATGATCGGTAAAGCAGAGCGCGGCCCTGCAACCGTTGAGTCTATCAAAGAGCACAAAGCGGTTTACCTAATGGCGGTAGGCGGTGCTGCGTACCTTGTAGCGAAAGCGATCAAGAAAGCACGCGTTGTGGCGTTTGAAGATTTGGGTATGGAAGCGATCTACGAGTTCGAAGTTGAAGATATGCCAGTAACCGTAGCGGTAGACTCGACAGGCGCTAACGCACACCAAATTGGTCCTGATACTTGGAAAGTGAAAATCGCTGAAGCAGAGCAGTAATCAGTGAGCGATTAGGGCAAAAAATCTAGATTTATTGCTCGAAAACGACAAAAGTGCAGCAACTCCTGCACTTTTGTCTTATTATCAATGATATAGTGATAAACACATAGTTTGATATAAGAACATAGGAGAAACGGATGCCTCGTTTTATTCAGATCCTCCAGATTATTTTAGCCGTGGTGATTGGTGGTTTTGTTGGTTATGATCTGATCTTGAAAGGGATTAGCATTTTCGATAATAAATACGTCACAATTACATGTGCATTGTGGTTGATTGCAGAGATTGCGCTATTTGTTATCTATAAATTGATAGAAGACGATTAGTCGTCAAACGTTTCTTGATTCAAAAAGAACGTATGTAAAAAGCAAAATGTATAAAGCCCCTGATTATAACGGTAATCAGGGGCTTTTATTCATCTAGCATTAAGAAACGATATTAGATAATACCTCGCATAGACAGGCCGGATGCATTCATTTACTTCTCTTTCTTATCCCCTGTTTTTGAATTACGCTCGTGTGCGTTCAAGCATGCAGAGCCAAGTTTAACGGAGTCGTTCGAATGAAAAAAATAACACAAGAAGTGAGTGACTTTATCAGTCGAGGAACGGATTCTCATATCAGAGTTGCGGTGACGGGTTTATCGCGTGCCGGTAAAACCGCGTTTATCACTTCTTTAGTGAACCAGCTGCTGCACACCTCAACGCACAGTAATCTGCCACTGTTTTCGGCAGCGCGTGATAGCCGATTGATTGGAGCGAAACGCATACCGCAGCATAACATGATGATCCCACGCTTCTCTTATGACGAAGCGATGGATGCCCTGCATGCGGAGCCACCATTTTGGCCAGTTCCGACACGCGATGTGAGTGAGATTCGCTTGGCACTTAAATACAAGCCAGCGAAAGGAGCTAAAAAGCTTCTCAGTAAAAACAGCACTCTGTACCTAGATATCATTGACTATCCGGGAGAGTGGCTACTCGATTTGCCGCTGCTGGATATGGACTTCAATACTTGGAGTCAGTCTCAGTTTGCAGCATTAAAAGGACAACGTGCCGAACTCGCTGATGCGTGGAAAGACGAAGCGAGTGCGCTGGATCTGTTGGCCGATGCCGACGAAAAGCGTTTGGCGCAGATTTCTGATACTTATACTCAATATCTGCATGGGTGTAAGGAGCAAGGTTTGCACTGGGTTCAGCCGGGTCGTTTTGTGTTACCGGGAGAGCTAGAAGGTGCACCAGTATTGCAGTTTTTCCCATGCCTTGAGCCTGAGCAGAAATATGGCAAAGGGTGTAACTATGCTGTACTAAAAGCGCGCTATGAAGAGTACCAGCAGAAAGTCGTCAAGGCGTTCTATAAGAATCACTTTTCGACCTTCGATCGCCAGATAGTACTAGTGGATTGCTTACAGCCTTTAAACGCAGGGCACGACTCCTTTATGGATATGCGTGGCGCTCTAGAGCAGCTACTAAAAAGCTTTAAGTATGGTCGCAGCAATATATTACGTCGCCTGTTTGCTCCTAAGATCGACAAGATTCTATTCGCCGCGACCAAAGCAGACCACGTAACACCGGATCAGCATCCAAACCTTGTCTCTTTGCTACAACAGATGGTGCATCCAGCGTGGCAACAAGCAGCGTTTGAACATATCGAGATGAGCTGCATGAGCATCGCGTCTATTCAAGCAACCAGTGCAGGTTTCATCGCTTCAGGCTCTAGCAGCCAACCAGCGCTACAAGGTACGACATTGGATGGAGAGCCACAAACTATGTATCCGGGTGAAGTGCCTAAGAAACTGCCACATAAAGAGTATTGGCAAGAGAGTAGCTTTGACTTTACCAGCTTCAGACCCATGCCTCAGCATTCTGATGAACCTTGTCAGCACCTGAGAATGGACAAAGCGTTGGAATATCTTATTGGCGACAAACTTAAGTAGGGGGCGAGACAATATGAGTGAGCTGAAATCAAAAAAGGTCTTCGACCAACCACTGAACAGTGAGTTTGCCGAAGAGCAGAAACATCAAGCGACGCCAGAGCTTAATGCGCAGACGGTTTTCGAAGAGCAGGAGAAGTTTGTCCCTGCCGCGGTTGAACAGGACAGCGAACTGCAGGGCGAACCAGAGCAACAACTCGAGCAGATCATCCGTCCAAGTCGCGGTCGTAAATGGTTGGCTTCAGGCTTACTGACGGCTTTTGCGGGCCTAGTGGGCTGGCAAGCTATCGACAGTGTGGTAACGGCAATCCAAACCGCGGACTGGCTATCACTAGGTTGGGTTGGTTTTATGGCAGCGATCGCCTCCTTAGGCCTTGGTGCTATGGGTAAAGAGCTATGGAAACTGCGTTCATTACGAAACCACTTTAGCGTGCAAGAGCAAAGTGAAGCGCTACTGAAAAGCGACAGCGTGGGTAAGGGCAAAGCCTTCTGTGAAGAGATTGCAAAACAGGGTGGCATTATTGCTGAGTCGCCAGCGTATGATAGATGGAAGAACAGCGTTAACCCAGCGCACAGTGACGCTGAAGTGCTAGACATGTACGATGCGCTTGTGGTGTCCCAACAAGACAAGATAGCGACTAACTTGGTCACCAAGTATTCGACTGAGTCGGCGGCATTGGTTGCCTTGAGCCCGTTAGCAGCAGCGGATATGTTGCTGGTGGCGTGGCGCAGTTTCACTATGATTGAAAAGCTCGCCGATGTGTATGGTATTGAGCTTGGCTACTGGTCTCGATTGAAGCTGTTTAAATTGGTGTTGATCAACATGGCGGCCGCTGGGGCAAGTGAACTGGCGATTGATGCCAGCATGGACCTTGTTTCTATGGATCTGGCGGGCAAGGTGTCAGCAAGAGCGGGTCAAGGCTTAGGTGTCGGTATACTCACGGCTCGCTTGGGCTTGAAAGCGATGGCACTGCTGCGTCCAATGCCTTGGCATCAGGATCGCAAAGTGAAGTTATCGCATATGCGCAAAGCAGTGGTACACGAGCTGAAACGTATCGCAATCAAGTAATTATTGAGAGAAGAGTAAACATCTGTTTACTCTTCTTCTTGACTGAATTGAGGCCTTAATTCACACTACTGTCAACTTATCCTGACACCTTGAATAGGAATACTTGTGCGTCTTGAAGTATTGTGTGAAGACAGACTCGGTTTAACCCGTGAGCTGCTTGATATTTTAGCAACAAAAAGCATCGACCTACGCGGTATTGAGATCGATGTTAAAGGCATTATCTATCTGAATTGTCCAGATATCGATTTTGATGCCTTTAGTGAACTTATGGCTGAAATTCGTCGAATTTCTGGTGTAAAGGACGTCCGAAAGATTCAGTTTATGCCGAGCGAAAGGCATAACACAGAGCTGATTGCACTGCTCGCAAACCTTCCCGACCCGGTTATTTCCATCGACTTAAAAGGTTCGGTGGACATGGTAAACCACGCTGCCCTTAACCTATTTGGTAAAACCGAAGGTGAGGTAGTGGGTGAGCCGCTTTCTACATTTGTCCCTAACTTTAACTTCAGTCGTTGGATTGAGGGTGACGTAAAACGTCATCGTGAAGTGGTTGTGTTGGACGGATTAGACTTCTCTATCGAAATCCTTCCTGTTTACCTTGGTGGTGACGTCAATGAGCCAGTATTGGCCAGTGGCGTAATGACCATTCGCTCGTGTCAGCAAGATCAAGCGCAACAAGACTCGCTACCAGAGCAGAACAACTTAGGCTTCGAGCACTTTGTCGGTGTCTCTAACCGTCATAAAGCACTGATTAGCCAAGCTAAGAAACTGGCGATGCTTGACCAACCGCTACTGATTGAAGGTGATACGGGCACAGGTAAAGAGATGCTAGCGAAAGCTTGTCATAACCGCTCTCATCGCTCTTCATCGCCTTTCCTTGTTTTGAGCTGTGCCTCTATGCCAGATGATGTTGCGGAAACCGAACTGTTTGGTCACGCTCCGGGCTCGTTTAACCATGAGCAGGGCCATAAAGGTATCTTTGAGCAAGCGAATGGCGGTACGGTCTTCCTCGATGAAATTGGTGAGATGAGCCCGCACCTGCAGATTAAACTACTGCGCTTCCTACAAGACGGCAGCTTTAGACGTGTTGGTGAAGAAGAAGAGATGCATGCAGATGTGCGTATTATCGCTTCAACGCGCCACAAACTGTCTGAACTGGCAGACTCTGGTTCGTTCCGTGAAGACCTTTTCTACCGCTTAAATGTACTGACGCTGTCGATTCCAGCACTGAGAGAGCGCTCGAATGACGTTGCGCCTCTGCTTGAGCTTTTTGTGGCTAAGTACGCGCAGCAACTCGGTATGCTGAAACCTAAGCTAACTGCAGAACTGGTTGAGCAGCTTGGCAATTATCAGTGGCCGGGTAATATCCGTCAGCTCGATAACATGGTGCTTCGCGCACTGACTGAGTTAGAAGGCGATACTTTAGCGGTCGAGCAGTTCCACTTACCTCAGCTAGAAACCATGAACTCTGGAATGGCTAACCTTAGCCTAGACGGTTCACTGGATGAGATAATGAAAGACTACGAATCGCAAATCTTAGAGAAGCTTTATCAGTCTTTCCCATCTAGCCGTAAACTCGCTAAGCGATTGAATGTGTCTCATACCTCGATTGCTAACAAGCTTCGAGACTATGGTATTCGCAAGAATTAGGGACGTTTGATGGAAGATAGAAGCACTCCTGAGCGTCTATATAAACGCTCAGGCAATCTGATTGTGCGTACCGCGGAAATAGACGATGCGTCTTTGATCAGTGGTTATTTTCAAGCTAACCGTGAGCATTTAAAGCCGTGGGAACCCACTCGTGAAGAAGCGTTTTTCGAACGCACGGGTTGGGCTCAGCGTCTAATTAAGTTAAATGAGCTACACAAAATGGGGCTGGCTTACTACTGCTTGATTATCAACGCAGAGACTAACGAAATGTTAGGCACCGTGTCGTTCAGTAATCTATCTCGATTCCCATTTCATGCGTGTAACCTGGGGTATTCCCTGGCGAAAGATGCGCAGGGCAATGGTTACATGCGTAAAGCGCTTCGCATGGCTTTGGACTACATGTTTGAAGTGCAGAAGATGCATCGCATCATGGCTGGGTATATCCCACATAATGAAAGAAGTGCGGCGGTATTACAGCATTTAGGCTTTGAGAAAGAAGGGTTTGCTAAAGACTACCTTTTGATCGACGGCCAGTGGCGAGATCATGTCCTCACTTCATTGATCAACCCGAATTGGGAAGATAAATGATCGCGATGATCTAGAATTAGAATTTGCTGAGTGTTTAAGCTCGGTAGTAAAAATATCAAGCCGATTGAACAAGGCTTTTTAAAAGTTAAGGAAATTTGATGTCATATACAACTTTGGACGAATACCAAAGAAAATGGATTTTCACTCATCAGTCAATGCCATTGCCTGCTGAAGACTTAGAAAAGATCAAACCTATGACACAGGCGCGTGCTTCTCAGTTCTGGAAAGAGAACGTGAGCCCGCAGAGCCCAGACGCAGAAAGACTGAGCTCACAAGACTGGCCGAGCAAGGCATCGAACTGGGAGCAAGAGATCAGTTGGATGGAGAATTGGGAAGCCGATGAGCCTGAGATGCCACAAGAGATCTTAGACTTTATCGATTGGCAAGATGACGTAACTGTTTATTTTTGCTATGAAAAGTACAATGTGCTTGAGACCAAATGGTCAGTATTCAAGAAGCACTGGAAGAACTTCCTATTCTATGATGATGGCCCAATCCTGTTAGGTCGTCGTCGCTCACAAGCGCTTTG
This sequence comes from Vibrio sp. D404a, assembly GCF_030248535.1. GTDB lineage: Bacteria > Pseudomonadota > Gammaproteobacteria > Enterobacterales > Vibrionaceae > Vibrio. Next base: position 80,813 of record NZ_JAHGAJ010000026.1, read on the forward strand.
GTTCGCAACCAACGGCACTGTGAAGATCGGCAACCGCGCAGATTGATCTTAAGCGGAATCGAACATGAAAAAGCGAGCGGTTGGCTCGCTTTTTTGATCGTGTCGAAGGCCATAAACTGGTGTGGTTAAATCGAGATTTATTGAGTCTATTCTCAAAATGAGATCGCTATCTCATTAGTTTATTTGAAGTTTTTCCGTTATGAACTAAATTTATAGTACTGCCTTAGTGGAGGTGAAGTATTATGATTTGGGAAACTCTCGAACGTGTAAATAAACTTCGCAAGGAAGCAATGGAAGATCCAGATTTCTTGGATTCGGCAAAAATGCATGAGGAGTGGATATTGAACGAAACTCATCAGCCAACTAAACGAGGAGCAAAACCAAAGAAACCTAAAAAGCTGTCTGATATTTACGAACACACGGATTTTACGATTAACCCAACTGGAACAAAACATTAGTAATGACAAACCACGTTATGGTTCAACGATTTAAATGGTTAAACAAGGTAACCAACATAAACTAAAAAGCCACTTTCAATCAGCGAAAGTGGCTTTTTTATTATCAAGTGATCGTGTTCAGCGATTAGCTTTGAATCAAACTCAGCCCGCTTGGTAGAGCATCACCAAATACGCGCTTAGATTCGCTCTCTGACAGCTCTGTTACCTCTGTCACTAACGTTAGCCACGAGTCTGGCACTTTACTGCTCTTCAGTTTCTCAACCACTTGGTCACGGAAGTCATCAGAAATATCGAATAAGCGGTCACCGGTTTTACGACAGATCATTACCGCCGCAAACGCGATCATTGGCTCTTTGTGCCAGTTTTGCTCAAGTAGTTTAGGCAACCACTGCTCAGCTTGCTCACGAGGGATCACGCTGTGTTGGCTACCATACAGTGGAGTACGTGAGGCCAAGCGACCTAGCGCCCACCAGTGTGCCTGCTCAAACTGATTATGATTGATGGCTTTGTTGAGGAACCAAGTTGAAAGTAGCGCTTTGTCTTCGACCTCAAGCTGCTCTAAAGATGCGGCTAAACGCACCATAGATTCATAGCCATGGTCTTGCGCATCTTTCGCTGATTTAGGGTTCTTCATCGCTCCTGGGTGCAGGTACTTAGCAATGTCTGCCAATATGGTCTCTTGCTGCTCTTGGTTTAAACCACCGGCAACGCGACGCCAGAACACCCACCAGTCTGTCCAGCCTTGGTGGTTCTTAAACTGGATGCCCTGTTGGTAGAGTCCCCATAATTGATCCATACGCCAAGAGTCTGTTGGATCGCCAAAGCCCGGGCGCATTGAATACCCAGCTAAGCGAAGCCAGTTTTTCTCATGGGCTTCTGAGCGGCGGCGACGTTTTCTACCTAAGGAGAAAGTATCAAACAGATGACGCAGAGTTGTGAAATCCCACTCGTCGCGTTTACCCAAGCGCTTTTCAAGATCCTTAGCGAGAGTTTTGATCTCTTTGGATTCTGCACTTTTCTTGTTGCCGCTGTAGAGGCGAGACACGAGCTCTTTACACTCTTCAAGGCGAGGGTGCAGCTTCTCTTGCTCTGCATCGTCACCTTGCTTATTACGTACCTCAAACTCTAATGACCAGCGCTGACTGTCGTCATTAACGCTCACGCACTCCATTTTAAGTGTGCCGACTTCGGTCAGTTGGCAAGCAAGCTGAACCTCAACACGTTCTTTTTGGTTGGCTTGCAGCTCTTTGTCATCAAAACTTTCAAGGGTCGAGATGTAAGGAGGAAGTGGAGAGAATAAGTCGGCATCGACATCCACCATCACGCCGTTTTGAATCGCAGTATCATGCGCGATCTGATCATGTGTTGAGGTCAACAAGTTAAAGCGAACAGGCTCACCCAGAGTCAATGAGAAGCGGCGGCTGCTTAGACGAATCTCGTGGCCTTCTTCGGTACCTTTAGCAAGCAGACAAAGCGCTTTACCCATCTTGTTCTTCTCTTGCAGGTGCAGGAAGTAAGAACGAGCGGCACCGCCACCGATTTTCAGTTGTGCACCGCGGCGTGCTTTACCAAAGGCAACCGCACCAAGTGCTACAGACCAGTCAGGGTGTGGATTATCCAATACCGTGATTTCAGAGCCTTTCCAGCTCGTAATCAGTTGAGTGATACGTTCAGTCACTAAATCACTGTTGAACACACCACCGTTCAATAGGATTGCTACCGGAATAGCCGGTGTAGATTCATCGTACTCGATTGAAGAGTTATCTAGCGCTGCTTTCGATACTTGTTGATGTTGAGTCAGGAATTCAGCGATATGTTTGCTGACTGCTGGATCGGCAACATAAGGAAGACCAAACTCAACCACGGCACTGCGGCGCTTGTCTGGAACTTCATTGAAATCAGAAAGAGGGAAGAAGCCTTCAAGAGCAATCTGGTGTACTTCTGATTTGGTTAATCCAATACTCTTAGTACCACCTAGCAACTTTGAACCGCTGCCCAGCATGGTGATTTTCACATCCTCTGGCGCTTCGCTAGAAAGCAGGCTTTCCTTGGCACTACGAGTCTGTTGAATAAGCTTTGTCAGGCTAGAAGCATTGAGCTTTTTGGTTTGGTTGAAACGCTGCTCAGCAAGGTGCGCTAATGCTAAGTCGAGGTTATCACCACCAAGCATTAAGTGCTCACCAACGCCGATACGATCAAGGGCTAGCTCAGCTTCACCGCCATTTTTAGAATTAAAGCGTGCTTCAATCAAACTTAAATCGGTCGTACCACCGCCGACATCACACACCAAGATCAGCGGCAGTTGCTCAAGCTCCTGAGCAGCAGTTTGCTGGTGACGTGCATACCAGTCGTAACATACGGCTTGTGGCTCTTCTAGCAGTAGAATTTTTGTTAGGCCTGCAAGTTGCGCTGCTTCAAGCGTGAGTTTGCGTGCTGTCTCGTCGAACGATGCTGGCACGGTTACCACAACATCTTGATCTTCCAGCTTGTTACTCGGGTTGCGGTAGTTCCAAGCTTGGCGGATGTGGTTTAGGTAGCTTGCACTCGCAACCACAGGAGAAACCTTATCCACATCGCTTGCGCCTGCCCAAGGTAGGATATCTGAGTTACGATCGACAGCTTGGTGTGAGAGCCAGCTTTTAGCACTGGACACTTGGCGGCCTTCAACCTTAGCACCAAGTTCACGGGCCCATTCACCAACAATGACGTTACTGATATCACCAGCAACGGGCTCAACGTCCCACGGCAGAATCAGGTCGTTTTGTGCAATCTGCCCTTGAGCTGGGTGATAACGGAAAGAGGGGAGTAGGGGTTTACGAACCACTTCGCCAGGGCCAATAAGCTGGTCGATGTCGAACAGAGAAACAGGGGATTGTTGTAAATCGTCGGTGATTTCACAGTAAGCCACCACAGTATTGGTGGTACCCAAATCGATACCGACTAAGAAACGAGGAGATGCCATACAAAACCTTTTTCTGCCAGAGTGATGACCAGTGAGTAGAGAGCGTTGATCTTATTGTTGTCTTGCTCTAGAACCTGATTCCATTGATGGAGGTGTAATACTAATCGTAGTAAACAACTGAGTCGGGAATCTCATCACATCTGGTTATAAATAGACTCCCTATCGATTCGCGCAGTGTGGTAGGGAGTGACACATTGATAAAATAACGGCACCCGCTAAGGTGCCGTTGAGTCATTATGCTTCTTCGTTGGAGTCGCTATTCGCATCTTCGCGAACGTCGAACTCAACATGCCATTTTTGACCGTTGTCAGTCGCAATGGCTTCTAGGTATAACGTGCCTAGCTCAGTTACGCGTGATGCTAGTGTTACAGGAACAACCTCACCTTCACGGCGACCTTCAGACACTGGTAGAGTCACTTGAATTTCTGGAAGCTCTTCAAGATCTTCTGGAGCCCAGTGATCAAGGTGAGTACCTGCTTCATCGTCACGGCGTGTCGTTGAACCAAAGAACTGGAAGTGAACCGGTTGACCGATGACTAGGCCGAACTCTTGGCTTGGTACTTGAACGCTTGAGCCTTCTTCCATACCAAATGGTGCAACACACAGTGCTTCCATTGGAGGAGCCATACCCGGAATTGCTGGCATCGCACTTTCAATACCCACGTAGTAAGCAGAAGCGATACCACCGCGAATACGTACGCCTTGACCGCGGCGAACAGCGCCGTAGTAAGAAGCACCACTTGCAACGGCAAGGTCAAGATCTAGACCAGAAAGCTGCTTAGCAAATTCAGCGTCAGCGTTGATCAACCACTCATTGATCGTGTCTGAAAGGCGATCCGCCAATAGGCTAGATTTCAGAACACCACCGTTGAATAGGATAGCGGTTGGCTTAATGAAATCAGCAGCAGGCGCTTCACCACCTGGCATACCTGGCATGTTTGCGAATGGGTTGAAGTCTTGCTGAGCCGTGTCTTCACCACATGATAGCGCGTTTGCTTGCTTAGAGAGGAAAGCAGCAATGTGACGCGTAATACCCGCATCTTGAGCGTAAGGCAGACCCATTTGAGTCAGTGCGCCACGCGTTTTTTGAACTGGGTGGTCTGTGACTGCCACTTTAGGGAAGAAACCATCAACCAGAGTTTGTTGAACTTCTTGCTGTGTCAGCTCAGTTTTTAGCGTCGCGCCCAGTAATTTAGAGCCACGGCTTGGAACCACGATTGGCACAGCTTGAAGCTCAGCATCATTCAGTAGCGCTTCTTTAGCGTCACGACATGCGTGCGTCATCGCTTGAACTTGCCAAGGAGCCAGCTCTTTGCCTTCTTGTGCTAGCTTCATCTTCAGACGGTAAGCCAGAGCAAGGTCCATGTTGTCGCCGCCAAGTAGGATGTGTTCACCTACCGCGATACGGTTCAGAGTTAGGTTGCCTTCGTCTTCAGTTACTTCAACCAAAGAAAGGTCGGTCGTACCACCACCGATATCGACAACTAATACGATGTCGCCAACTTCAACTTCATCACGCCACTGATCGTTGCTGTTATCGATCCAGCTGTAGAGTGCCGCTTGTGGCTCTTCAAGTAGAGTTAGGTGAGTGAAGCCAACATTACGCGCTGCTTCTGCCGTTAGGTCACGCGCCGCAGGGTCGAAAGACGCAGGAACAGTGATCGTAACATCTTGCTCTGAAAGAGGGTGCGACGGATTCGCGTGATTCCATGCATCTTTCAGGTGCTCTAGGTAAAGTTCAGTCGCTTTTAGCGGTGATACTTTTTCAACTTCTTCAGGGCTACCTGCAGGAAGGAAAGCATCACGACGGTTCACGCCACCGTGACATAGCCAAGACTTTGCACTAGCGATTAGGCGGATTGGCGTTTTTGAGCCTAGGTTACGCGCGATAGCACCAACCAGTGCTTTTGGTTCTGTTGACCAAGGAAGAACGCGTGATGATTCGTTCATCTCATGTTCGTGCGGTTGATATAGGAACGAGCCAAGTTGGCTGCGTGTTTCTACTGTACCCGGAGCAGTAAGCTGAGGGATTGGCATTACTTCAACGCGAGCGTCTTCGTTTGTCGTATCGATGAACGAAAGTACACAGTGTGTTGTACCCAAGTCGATACCAACGCTGTATTTAGCGCCTTGCTCTTGTGCTGGTTGTTCTTGAGACGAAGCGTCTTGAGATAAATGGTTGTGCTGTTCCATTATAGCTCCACCTCTGCTGGTGCGATTACTGATGCATCGTAGTTTTCAGCTAGCTTAGGCAGCTTCATTTCAGTCGCTTTCCAACCTTTGTGAACAAGCGTACCGTTGAATGGAGCGCTACCAGTTACGTTACCCGTTAGGCGAACTTCTTGTGGGTTGAAGCCTTCAGCTACAGTAATGCGAGTCTCTTCATCTTCAGTGCGGATATGAGATAGAGTCACGTAGTCGCTCAGAACTTTCTGACCGCCAGTGTGAATAACACGAGCTGCAGCGCCTACTTCTTCGTCAGAGAATGAAGTTAGGTCTTCTTTTAGGAAATCGATAAGGCGAGCTTCTTGCTGCATGATAGACAGAAGTTGCATTGCTGAATCAGTAGACGCGGTAGCCAGTTTAGACTCAACTTCTACTACTTTCTCGATGACTTTTTCTACTTCAACAACTTTCTCAACTTCAACGATCTTTTCGACTGGCTTTTCTACTTCAACAATTTTCTCTACTGGTTTTTCTACCACTTTTTCGACGACTTTAGATTTGCGAGACACAGCGATAAGCAGTAGTAAAACGCTTGATGCAGTAAGGCCTGCGTGAAGCATATCAAACGTTTGTGGGATAAGGTTTAAATCAAAGTTCATTGTGATTTCTCTTTAGATTGATTTAACGGTATATTCGCTTGTATAAATGAATATACTGGTCGGAAAGAACGGTGCTTTACCTTGAGGTAAATGGGTTTCTTTCAAGCTATAAATATGGGTAGATACTAGCATATTCAAGGCCTAAGAGCTTTATTTAATGGTTTTGAAGATAGGTTTTTTTAGTGTGTTAGCTTGAATATTAATCTGTTTGTGTTGTTTTATTGGTCGCTTGACTTGGATTTTTGCTAACGGTGTTCTATTTCTCTTATTAAACTGCAAAAGCTAATTAAAGACTGGCATTCTGTCGGTGTATAATTTGCTTGTTAATTAACATCAATTCGGAAGTCACATGCCCCATACGGTCGACCCATTTACTGGGTTGAAAAGACGTTCACTGCCGCTTATCACATTCGCTGTGGTTTTTCTTATCACGGCGTTATGTTTCATTATTGTCGTGGTGAATCAAAACCGTGCTCTCTTGTCGAACCTCGATAACTTTGCGGAAAACCAAACCCAAAGCTTGCGTGTTTTTATTAATAACGATGTGGCTTATATTGGTTCTGGTGCCAATTTTTTCTATTCGACAGACAGAGAAAACTGGGACAAATTTGATACTTTCGCCCAGCACACCATTAATGGCTCCAAAAGTTTGATTGGATTGCAGTGGATGGAGCGGGTGACTGAAGAGCAAATCCCTGCTCATACCGAGGCCATGCAAGCACGCTATCCTGAATATCGAGTTTTCACCATTCCTAAAGACGGGCCTAAAACCTACGGCTACATCATGGATGGAGAACCAATCTTCATCGCGTCAGACATCTATCCAAATTCCGAAGAGAATATTGGGTTACTCGGCTTTTACTCGTCCCGAGAACGCTTTAAACGCATTGTCGACAGCATTCGCGACACGCGCGAAGCGAACCTGTCTGACAAGGTACGCTTGATCCAAGATGGCCTTGATCAAAGTTTGGAAAAGACAGGCATGCTGGTTTATCACCCAGTCTTTAAGGGGTATACCGATGAGTTACTTGGCGTGGTTGTGGGTGTCGTACGCACGACTTTTTACTTTGAAAACTTACTAGCTTCAACGATCGGTGATATCGATGTGTTTGTTCGAGTCAGTGACACCGGTTTTGATGCAGAAGATGATCCCATTCTCTTTGAGACGGAAGGGTTTGACTTGGTTGCAGGTCACAGCATCAAAAAAACCATTAGTTTGACGAATCGAGATTGGATGGTTGAGTTTAAACTTGGTGAACACTTAACGCGAAGTAGCTACTTGGTTCTCGCCGGGATCGCGTTTGTCGGCTTTACGATTGCGCTATTACTCTCTTACATCGTTAATCTCCAAGTTAGAGAGAAAGAACGTCTCTCGCAAATGTTGGATGAACGAACCGAAGAGCTACGTTTTCTTGTAGAGCACGATTCGTTGACAGAAATCTACAACCGTCGAGCGTTCAACAAGCAGCTAGATGATGCTGTAAAACAAGGCTGTCAGTTCAGTTTGGTCAGTTTTGATATCGACGAGTTTAAGACGGTGAATGACCATTACGGACACCCCGCCGGCGATGCTTTACTGATTGAAATTAGCCAAGTAATTAGCAAGGTACTTAGATCTGATGACCGCTTTTTCCGATTAGGCGGCGATGAATTTAGCATTATCTCAACGGTGATCGAGACAGATGAACTGGCCGTTTATTTAGATACGATCTTGTCTCTAGTACGTACGACAGTCGTTGAGTATCAAGGAAAGCCGATTGGCTGTACGCTGAGTATTGGTGCTTCGGTTTATCAAGGTGAAACCAATAATGGTATTCTTCAGAAGGCTGATAGCATGCTTTACCAAAGTAAGCTCAATGGGCGAGATCAAGTGACGATCGCGAATACTCACAGCGATGGTTAGCGTGCTTTATAGCAACAACGGCGGTTTCTGTATCCTACGATAGTTGAGTATCTATGTGACTTAACAGCTTACCTATGTGACTCAGCAGACAAACATAAGTTGCAGGTGAATTGAGCACTTAACAGCCTTGGGGTCGAGATCTTGAATAGGCTCAGGTACAATCCCTGCTTTGAAATTTTAGACGAGAGAATTAGGCAACGTATGAATCACAATCGAGTAGTCTGTTTCGATTTGGAAATGTGCTGTTGGAACGAAGATGGAGTAGGAACAACCGGCGAGATCATTGAAGTGGGTCTGGCTGAGATTGATCTGGCTTCTGGTCAAATCGTAAAACGAGCACAGTACTACGTTAAGCCTGAAAAAGATGAAGTCTCTTTGTTCTGCGCAGAATTAACCGGTATTACTCCGCGTAAAATCGAAAAGCAAGGTCGCCCACTAGCATCTGTCGTTCAATCGATGATCAAAAACTTCGGTGGCCCGAACAAGATTTACGCTGCTTGGGGACGTGATGACCTGATTTTACACAAAGAGTGTATTGAGAAAGGGATTGAACCTCCGTTTACAGAGTTCCTCAATATCGCGACTTTGTACCGCATTCAACATCGTCTGAAAGACAAACGCATCGGTCACCGAGCGGCTCAAGAAGCGCAAAATATTGAGTGGGAAGGTCGTCAGCACTCAGGTTATGTGGATGCTTACAATCTCGCCAAGCTGACATTGACGATGCTTTAAAACTCAGCGTTATTCATTAGAAAAGCCACCATTACTCAATCGGTAATGGTGGCTTTTTTCTTATTAGCTTTTGGCTCTTAGCCCTTGGTTATTGGTTGTTGATTAGACTCACGAGTCCGTTACCACGTTTTAGATGGAGCAGGGTTAGAGTGCCAATCGGTATGGGTTGCACCGCCGCTCTCTACCCAAGGTGTAATGTCTGGGTAAGCTTGGCTGGTGTCTGTTCTTTCGTAAGGGTGAGCCCAGTTTGCAGGGATATCCAATGCCCAAGGTAGACCGGCTTGAGTTTGATAGAACTCGTTATCCTCAGCGACACTGTCATCATCACCGACGCCAAATATGCTGGTATTGGCAAGGTCTGTGTTCGGGTAGTTCATCAAGTGAATCTCTTTGTTTCGAGAACCAACTTTGAAAATGAACGGGTTGAACGCTTTTGGTGCCAAGCTGCTCATTGAACCATTGATTACAAGTGACGCGCTGTAATCGACCGCACTTCGGTTATCACCTGCTTCGGTGTTGTAGAAGTTAGATGAACCGTTAGCTGGTAGTAAATCACTCACACTATCAATTAATACAAATACCATCTCACCAGTGTGACCAGTTTCCGGAGTCACCGTTGTAGTCACACCATCAATTGTACGCGTCAGATTGCCGACATCAGAGGCTTCTAATCCTGCAAGAGATATTGCAAAGCTATTGTTGTCTGCCGCACCACGCGCTACTGCTTGACCATAGTAGTCGAATCGCGTGATTTCATTGCTGGCATTAGTGTAAACACCGTAGGCGTAGCGAGTGACGAAATCATTCAGGTCGTAATCACCTTCATATGGCCATAGATCTTCGTACGCTAGTGTATGCCAGCCAGTGGTTGGCGTGCGGCTGTAGAACGCGATATTCGGATCATTTGGTGCGTAGTCATTGGCATCAGCCACACCGTCGCCATCGCTATCACCAATTTCTGGCCAGCTGATTTCTGCAAAGTTACTAATCAGACCGTTTGAGTCAACCGCAGTTACCTGTACTTTCCACAGCTCACCATTTTCCGTTTGGTTAGCAGGTAGGGTAGCGCCGTTGTTGTCATTCTTGCCAACGAACTCATCGTCTACATAGAAACCTTGTCCAACATCGACAAACCAACGGTAGGTATAGGTGACCGAGTCGCCATCTGGGTCGGCAGGGCTAGGGCCTGTTACTGAAACCACTAGCGGGTCATTATCGCCTAAACCGCTACTGCGAGATAAGGTTGGAGTGAATGGGGGATCGTTCTCGATCTCCGTGTAGGTTACCGTCAATAAGCTGTAATCGAGCGTGGTTAACCAACCGTCGCCATTAACATCAATGTCTAAGTCAACGTTAATTAAACCGTCATCCAATGAAGCAAGCGGTAAGTCAAATACAGTGGTAGACCAATTGTTGTTGGTCCCTTGAAGGAAACCAGGGTTCAGCATAGTACCGTCGACGGTAACACTGTCGTACTCACCATTTTCACCGTGATGCGCCTCTGAATCCACATCATAGGCATAGATAGTTAGGGTCGCAGAGGTGACTTGTGCGCCTGATGGGATAGAGATGTCATGTTGCCATGAATAGTCTTCGTTCTTATCACTGTAGATTGAAAAGCCGTACCCAGAAGGTGCAACATAATGGGGAGGGGTACTGCTCGCATTGATCTTCTGAGTCACAGTGGTAGAACCATCGCCGTTGTCGACGGTTTGGTTCTCTGAAGCGGCTGCGAAGACTTGATTGGAAAAACTACACGCGGCGATGGAACCAGCTACAAGCAGTGATTTTTTCATATTATCCATAATATTCACTCCTTAATCAGCGTCTAAAACGATGTTGCAACTGACGTACAGATCATTGGCAATGTCTGTCGAATCAACCTGAGAGATACACTCATTGCCACGAACGAGTGCCACCAATTTAATGCCTTGCCATGTGTCCAACAGGCTTAATGTGTTAGTCAGTTGGCCGTCGCTATTGGTCATTCCCGTATAAAAAGGTTGGGAGTCAGTACCGTCGCTGCTCATACTGTACAGCTTGATGATGTGAGAGCCGCGTATCGCTGCTGCTTCACCGTCGCGTTGCGAAACGTCGCTGACAACATTGATGGTCAAATCGCGAGAAGTCGATCCGCTCCACTCAAAAGAGCTCGGTACGGAGATATCGGTAAAACTTTGTGTAGCTGCTGGCGTTGATGTGCTACCACCGCCTCCGCCACCTCCGCATCCGTACAAGGTGAGCGCGACTGATGTTGTTAGTATTGTTGGAAGTAGCTTTCTCATGGTTGATTCCCTTTTGTCCCTAAAAACCTAAATAGAGCAAACAGGGTGCCAAAAGTTAACTGATTGAAAGTTAGTTCTTTTTTGGGTTTTTGTTATTTTGGAGATAGGAGATCAAGTGAATATCTCAATGTGAGAATCAAAATGAAGATTCAGCAAGGCCAATCAAAAAAGCCCTCATTACGGTTGAGTAATGAGGGCTTTGCTCAGAAGTTGAGCTGCTCTTCAAATTTGTGGGTTACTGTTTCATCTATGACACTTTTCCGATGAGTTTCATAACTTTGTCCCCTTTATCAATAAAGTGATGCTTTAGTGCGCCAAGCAGATGAAGCGTGACCAACATAAGCAATATCTTGATGGCATTGGAATGAAGCGAAAACAGAAATACAAACTGTTGCTTGGGCGCTGTCAGATCTGGGATCAGCCATGTATATGCTGCCGACCATGGCGTACCTATCACAGCCATACTGATGCCGGTGACAGCAATTGTGATGAGCGTGATTGGCAACGCGATATGCACCATGGTCGCTAAGGTGATATTGAGTTTGTTCTTTCGAAGCACCTTCATGATTAGGTATAAAGAAACCGCGATGATGTGGAACCCTAATAATTGATGAATAAACGCCAAATTGGCTTTCTCGTTATGCTCTAAGATTTTGGTTAGAGTGAAGCCAATCGTTAATGTTGTTAACACTAAAAGCACCAAAACCCAATGAGATATATGAACGTGATTTAGGCTAAGTCTAGAATTATGTTTATTATTTTCCATAGTAACTTTCTCCAGTGATAAGTCGTGGAACTATATTTCCATCCCGCTCAATAAAGAAGAATAAAGCCTAATGTTTAATATTATTTCATCTTATTTGAATTAATTAATATTAAAATTGGTGTTTTGCCGTTCTAGGCAAAGAGTCTGAATGTTAGCTTTAACTCGCCTTTAACATGGAGAATAAAATGAACAACAAGTTAAAATATTGTCTAGGTAGCGCGTTAATAATATTGACGACATTTGCGCAAGCTCAACCTGTAGTGCTAATTAATACATTTTCTGTTTATGGTGACAAAGATGTGGAGACATTGGCGTATTGGGAGGAGGCTCGTGCGATTCTAGAAAAGCAACCGGGCTATATCTCTACAAGCCTGCATCGTTCACTTAGCCAAGATGCGACCTACCGTTACATCAACGTTGCTCAGTGGTCGAGTCAACAACACTTTATGGACGCAATCAATGTTATGCGCAATGAACTGCCAGCCCTAAGCCAAGATGGCATTGCTGCTGATCCCAATTTATATGAAGTTATCCGCAACTAATGAGGCTCCGCATGAATTCAAATACTGTTATCAATACGTTTAGTGTTAATCGCTCCGCCCGTCTGTTTGACTTTTCAGGTCGAAACCGCGCTCTCAAAGTGGTGAGCACTCTGTTTTTAGCTTTTTTTAGCTTAGTGTTTTCAATACAAAGCTCTGCAGCGGCCTTTGGCGTAGCGGTTGCGTGGAAAACTGACGACCCTCAGGCGATATTTGACGTAATGCCAAAACAGAAAAAAGCCTTCGCTCATCTCATCGATGCCGGCTATATCCATGACATGTTCGTGAGTGAGAGTATGGTAGGCGGTCAAAGCTTCCCAATCATCAAGTTTGTGATGGAAGCGGAGAGTGCTGATGAAGTGAGAAAGGTGATCGGCAATCTACCTTTCCAGTACAAAGACTTAGTTGAGATAACTGAGGTTCGAGAGATAGGCAACAAATGGCTTGATATTAACGTAGCATTTAAAAACTATGCGATCGAATTAGAGTGGAAAGAGCCAGAAGACAAAATGCTGGTGGATCAAGTTATCGCGAGAGACCTACAGAAAGTCGTAGACTGGAGCGCACAAGGTCGAATTACGTCAGCCTATATAATGGATACCAATATTGTTTCCGATGACGCCTCAGAGAAAATGATTCGCCCGATATATTCTATTGCGGTATTGGCGAAAGACGAAACTGATGCAGGTAATATTGCCCATGAACTAGAAGCGGTAAAGCTAGGTTTGGCAAATATGCATATTAGTGAATTAGGGTTTAAATTAAACCTGTGATCTTGATCGTATTATTATGATACTCTAAGGCGAGTTGTTTTAATTAAATTTCTCGCCTTATGAACTCATTAAATAAAGATAAAGTTAATATATGTGATATGACGTTAGAATTTGAAAATTGTATATTAAAGAGTGCTAAATTAAATAGAGAAATACCCTTATCACTGTCTGAGTGCTTTATTCTCAAATACTTATTAGAGTCTAGCCCTCAAACATTAAAGCGAGAATATTTACTTGAACACTGCTGGCCGGGGAAAGTGGTCACAGGCAGTTCATTGAATGTCGCTATCAAGAATATCCGTACCGCGCTCAAAGAGTTGGATGCGGATTTTAAAGTCGTCACTGTACAGAAAGAAGGTTACTGCATTCCGAACCTGAACAGTCGATCACAGCAGCAGGGACTTGAACTGGCAGGTGACGCCGAGAAAGCGCAATTGGAAACGCTTAGCCTCCCAGAAGCCAATGTCGAAACACAAAGCATTGAAAGCACGCCTCAGCCTGTTGTAGCCGAAGAGAAAGCAGTCGATATACGCCAGACCTCTTGGCTTCCAAAATCTATTAGTGTGGCGTCTCTTGCAGGGTGGGCAGCGAGTGCTCTAATCGTCGTTGGTTTCTACAACGTCACCTTTTTTATTGAGAAGGATAAGTATCAAGGAATTGAGGTGTATCACGACGGCACATTGTCTAATCTAGAGCAACTACCAGATTTACTCTCGCACGCTGGGGTTCAATCAGACGTGGTGGTGCTTCATCGCAATAGCATTCGTTGTAAGAGCACTCAGATTATGGTGACGAAGGGGTCAGACGCTGGTGAAGATCTGGTATGGCAAGATATGAGTGAACTTAATGAAACCCTCTGCACGCCTAAGGAGCCTAGCTATGCATAAATTCTGGACACCTATTGGAGTGACCATTTTGTCGATTATCGGATTTGGTATGGTATCGGCACTTTCAACTAAGAGTGCTTACCAGTTTCAAGCGAATTATGAAGGCCTTGGTTCAGAGTTAGTGTACCTAAACCTCAACCAAGGGCGCGTAAAAATGCAATATGTGGGATACGACAAAAACGAGAGTATTGTTAAAACCAAGCAGTTTTTTGGTGTATTCATGAAGTGGGGGAGCCACTACTTCATGTACCAGTTAGAACAATCACAGCCCTATGAGCCACAAACGGTTAATATCAAAAATGCCTATATAGAGGACATTAACGACAACCAGAGTGTGTATATCTCAGATCAGAGAGGCGTATTCGTAACCAAAGATGGCAAAGCACTCGAACTCAAGGCGATCTTACATGGTGAGCGCTTAAGCTGACACAAAAGCGAGCGATTGAAGTCGCCTCATTAAAGGCGGCTTGAGGTCATCTCAGACCTCGGTATCAACAGCTTTGTTATTTATTCTCGCCAATCACATTCAATTTAGTCTTAATGAAATCACTGTGGTCAACGTAAAGCAGCTCTGCGGTTTTACGGATCACGGCATCTTCCATTGGGTCTATCTCACCATCAGCGTGCGCCACTTCCCACATCGCTTGAATTAGGTCAATGCGAACAGGTTGAGAAAGTTCGCGCAGTTGCGAAGTAAAGTCGTAGAGAGAAACGGATTGCTCTACCTGCGGTTGTGCCTTCTCAAGCAGTTCTGCCGCTTCTTCCTCCGTTAGATCGAGTAGGCGCTGAATTAGCTTCAACTTTGCCGCTTGCTCGGTCTCATCAATTTGATGGTCTGCCCCTGCCACTTCACACAGCAAGCTTGCTATCGCGATATTGGGTGACGCTTTCGGGGTTTTACTAAGGTCTTGGCCTTCAATCAGCTGTTTGAAGATCGAAGTGAGGGAATTAAACATAACAAGCTCCAATAGTACGACGGCGGATAAACATCGAGCACTTACCGAATTGATAACAAAGAGATATAGGTAAGCCTCTTATTATTAAATATTGGGCTTACCTTGGCTGATCGCAAGTGGATTTACACTATGTTGACAAAATTGTCGTTTGTAGGAAAAGCCACTTGGCACTAATCAGGCTCTGGGAATCGAGTGACTTTGCCATCACCACTTAGGGTTGTGATAGAGATGGGTTTACCCGAATCATCAAGCTTAAGTTCACCAATTGCGCTGCGGTTTGAAAGTCGGTAAAAGCTCTGATTGTCAGGGCTTCGCTTCTCGATTCTCAAACGCTTACGTTTGGTGAAGTAGTTCAGTATTGAACGTGGGCTGTAGAGTAGTCGATCACACACATCGCAGAACTTGAGTAGTGGCGCTGGGAATTCATTCTTAATTCCGCTACAGGTGATCTGATAGATATTAGGGCTGTTCTTTCGGTAGCGCAGCTTAATGTCATAGGCGAACGAGTAGTGTACGTCACCCGAAAGTACCACGAAGTTGGTCGGTGTCTTGGTGTGAGTGAAAATGCTAATAAGCGTATTGGCACTGCCTGGATGCGCCATCCAGTTCTCCGCATCAATCACGAGTGGCTGACCGCAGGTCGTCATGATCTTCTGCAGTGCTTCGATAAACTTAACTCCAAACATAGGCGCAGCCGAGACAATGATGACCTTGTCTTGATGCATCAACTGGTGCTGAAATTCAATCAGCGCTTCCCAGTCCATTAAGCCAGAAGGTTTGTTCATTCGTGATTCCGAACGCCAACGTCGCGTTCGAGTATCAAGCACAATCACTTTTGGTGACAAATCGATGGTGTAGTGCCACTCCTCAAAACGGCTCAGGTATTCAATGAATCCCTGATGCGCTTGCTCGTCGATGATTGGCTGACGGTTTTCCGCTTCGTCATTGCTGCGAACCTCAAACACAGACCTCGCGTGTTCGATAAACACATCATCAAACTTTTCTGGTGCATTACCCCAGCCTTGGCAAAGCCAATATGAAGCCAAACCGTTGCCGATTACTTGTGTCGCAAGTTGGTTTTGTAATACCGCTTGTTCCCAACCGACGGTGAGGTTCCAATCGTCAGTCACATCGTGATCGTCAAAAATCATGTAGGTGGGAATGTGTGCGAGCAGGCGCTGGACTTGCGGCAGACCTTCAATGAAATCATTGATAACCACCGTTTCATCACGCCACTGTTGCTGCTCAAGCGGTGTCAGCTTTCTGCCACCTTGTTCAAAGTTATTCTCGATCAGGCGCTCGCGATTGATGCACTGCCACAGGGTTGGTGACCACACTAACAGATACATGGCGACAAATTCAGAGAGTGTCACCAAATGGTTTTCACTCTCACGAGAGCTAAAAATTGGGATCTTTCGATTTGGCAGCAGTTTGTCTAGTAGTGAATATGATTGACTGTGGTGCGGAAGATATTCATGGCGCTGGTATAGGTGATACTCACTGTCGAACAGAGATTGGCTATCTTGAATCGCAGCCACCTGTGCATCATTAGGTAGACGCTCATCTGGGAGGCCGAGTAACTGAATCACCTGCCAAATCGCATCGAGCATTGGGCCTGCCACATGATCGGCGTATATCTGATCGCCACTCATCATCAATAGATCAGGGCGCTCTAAAGGGGCTTGGTTTGCTAACTTAGCATCTGCTGCTACTAAGCTGTCTTTGCTTGGGTGGTGCGGATTACGACAAGAACCATGAAGAATGTAGTTCGATTCTTCAGAGACCACGAACTCAACACGCTGACGATCATTATATGTGAGGTGCGACGCAAGCTCTTTGAGGGAGCCTTGATCTGTCAGTATGTCGTATTCTAATGGGGTGTTGGTAGGGAATTCACCGTTTAGCTGAATCAAACTTACCCAGGCAGACTGCCCGATTTGCAGGCTTTGTTGAGTAGTAAGGTCTGCTTCAAAAAACGCCTGCTCATCATCGCGATGATAAAGTGATACTGAGCCTGAAAGGGGCTGACTGGTCACGATCCAAATTACGATCTCTTGTTGAGTCGTTTTACGCAGTATTGGGCCTGCAATAAGCAAAGGGAGTGTCTGAGGTGTTGAAGGCTTCACAGTGTTCCTAAAATTGTGGTGGTGGACTATTCTTTAAATTAAACAAGGTGTTCAAGTTAAACAGGGTCTTTCGGTTAAACGAAGTCTTTAAGCTAAACAGGGTCTTTGTCGAGGTCGGGTGTTTCCAGTACTTCGATAACTTCTGAGCTAGAAAGTTCATGCCCCATTAAAAATAGCGCCAGCATCGCGTCGGCTTTTGTCTTGGTGTCTGAAGGAGCATCAAGTATTTGTTCGAGTTTTTCTCGGATCATGGTAATTTCGTGCTCCACGAAACCACGACCTTCTTCGTCTCCTTGTGTTTCTTCAGGAGCATTATCAAATTGAAGAAACAACAACTCACCATCAAGTGTGGTGTCGACCAGTCTTTCAGGTAGCCAAGCCTCTCCCATGACAATGTCAGGATCGGCATCGCTCGGAAGCTGGTTTATAATGTTTTGTAATTCTGAAACTTTCACAATACTTTAAATTGACCAAGGGTGACCTTCATTGTAACGGGCAATGACGATCAAACCTAAAGTTAGTTACTTAAAATTAAGTTAGTTGACCAAAATTGGTCAAGAAATGTCTATTCGTTAGCAGAAATAAGCTCAGCAGAGAAAAAATAACAATGAAGAACAAATTAATAGCAACCTTAGTCGGCTCGGGTGCACTACTAGGCAGTGGTAATGCAGCAGCGATCGAAGAGCAGGAGTGGGGGATAGCCGCGATGTTTCGAACGGCGAGTATCCCTTATGACACATCGGGTGGTGATCAATCGGTAAGCTCGTTTGTACCTATGCTGTTTTTCAAAAATGAATACGTGTTTATTGATGGCACTGAAATGGGCGCTTACTTGCTCCAATCGGACGATGAGAAGTGGTCTCTCAACGCCATCTCACGTATGCGCTTTATTGATATTCCTGCATCAGAGCAAAATGCGATAGAAGGTGATACTGCAGACTTCGGTGGACAACTCACTTATCAAATTGATGATGAGTGGGCCGTCGAAACCGAAATAATGAGCGATAGTGAATACAACTTCCACGGTAACTTACGTGCGAAAGGTTTTTACGAAGTGGGTGACTGGGAATTTACCCCAAGTGCGACCCTTCGCTACAAAAGTGCCGACTTTAACAGCGAATATTATGAGGTAACCGGTAAAAATATTGGTGCTGGCGTTGATTTGAACGTGGGCGTTGAAGCTAGGTATCACGTCATTTCTAACCTGTATCTACTGGGTTCAACCAGTGTGACACGCTTAGATGACAACGCTTATGAATCATCGATTGTGGAAGACCGTTATCAAGGTGAACTCTACCTTGGCTTTGGCTTCTTTAACGATAAAGAGAAAGCACCAAAACCTCGATTGAGTAACCCAGCTTATCTTCGTGTGGCACACGGTTGGGCAACGCCTTCAAACATCGGCGATATTATGAAGTTCAACGCTGAGAAAGATGAGTTTAATAACCAGCTTACGTCGTTCTTCTACGGTCACCCTCTGACGGATGAGATTTTCGGTTTCCCGTTGGATATCTACCTAACGCCGGGTATCGTTCATCACTGGAGCTCAGACGTTCAGTCGAGCAGTACCGAATATGTCGTGGCGATTAAGGCTTACTACACCTTCAATTGGCCAACACAGTGGCGTTTTGGTGTCGCAGAAGGTATGTCTTACATCGATTCGATTACTTACATCGAAGCGACTGAGATGGAACGCAAGGGCTATACCGCCAGCCATCTATTGAACTACCTAGACTTCTCGTTCGACGTGAATGTTGGCGATCTGTTCGGTAAGAATGACCTCAACAATCTTTGGTTCGGTTACTCGCTGCACCACCGTTCGGCTATCTTCGAAAACGCGTCCCAGTTTGGTCGCATCAAGGGCGGCAGTAACTACAACACCATCTACTTCCAGTATGAGTTTTAATTACAACTCGATATAACGACAAAAGCCTCATAGTGATATGAGGCTTTTGTTTTCTATTCAGATTTTACTTGTTTCAATCAGCGTTAACTTACGCCAATTCAGCAAGTTGGCTCTGCGCTTCTGAGATGCCTTTTGCTGCTGCGTCTTCACCCATGTTCAGTGCTTCTGCGTAAACAAATTCCACATCTGTGATGCCAACGAAGCCAAGTACTGTACGTAGGTAAGGTGTCACGCTGTCAGTCGCTGCGTCTTTGTGGATGCCACCACGAGTCGTTACTACGATCGCTTTCTTACCTTCGATTAGACCTTTTACGCCGTTCTCTGTGTAAGTAAACGTCACGCCAGCACGAGCAATCAGGTCAATCCAGTTTTTAAGCTGAGTCGGGATAGTGAAGTTGTACATAGGTGCGGCAATCACTAGCGTATCTGCAGCTTTAATCTCTTCGATTAGCGTATCAGATAGGTCAACAATCGTTTGCTGGTCTTGAGAAAGATCTTCCGTTGCGCGAAGCGCAGTAGCTACCGAAAAGTCCAATACTGGAAGTGGATTTGCAGCTAGGTCGCGAACAGTCAGTTTATCTTGGTCTACATTTTTGATGAACTCTTCAACCAGTTTAGTTGATTGAGAGTAATCGCCTAGGATGCTTGATTTTAGGGCTAGTACACGAGACATAATGGTTTTCCTTGAATAAGTGCTTTTTGTTATGTGATGCATTATAGGAGAACAAAGAAAGCCTAAAAGGCGATAGATTTGCTTAAGTTGTTCGAAAAAATTGAATGACTCTAGAAGAGGGCTTTTTGTAAGGTGCTTTCCGTTATCTTGTTCTAGCCCTTATGTGCTACAATTCGCAAAGTTTTATGTAATGAAAAGAATAGGACACGCTTTGACTTCGTCTCCGGAAAAAGCAGATAAGAATCAAGACGCCGCACGTTCGGACGCGGCAGACAAGAATTCTGCTTCTCAGGCTAAGGCCTCCCAAAATACACCTGCCTCTCTTCGTAAAGCGCTCAAAGAATGTATGATGCGTGATCGCTTCCGTCTGAGTAAGCGAATTGCAGGTGCTAGCCGAATTAAAAATGAGAAATCGAAACACGCCGTCTTTGACGAGATTGCATTAGATATTGCCCAATCGATGATGACGGCAACTCAGCGCGCTGCGCAAAAGCCGACCATCGAATACCCAGAAATCCTGCCCGTAAGCCAAAAGCGTGACGATATCGCTAAGGCAATTGAAGAGAACCAAGTGGTGATCGTGGCGGGTGAAACGGGTTCAGGTAAAACAACTCAACTTCCTAAGATCTGTTCTGAGCTTGGACGCGGTCGCTATGGCCTAATTGGCCATACTCAGCCACGTCGTCTGGCTGCGCGTTCGGTAGCGAACCGTATTGCGGAAGAGATGGAAACCCAACTGGGTGAGTTTGTGGGTTATAAGGTTCGATTTAACGATCAAATCTCGGATAACACTCAAATCAAACTGATGACCGACGGTATTCTACTGGCGGAGATTCAACACGACCGTTTCTTAAATCAGTACGACACCATCATCATCGATGAAGCGCACGAACGTAGCTTGAACATCGATTTCATCATGGGTTACTTGAAAGAGTTACTACCAAAGCGTCCTGATCTAAAAGTGATCATCACGTCGGCAACCATCGACCCTGAGCGCTTCTCTAAGCACTTCAATAATGCACCCATCATTGAAGTATCAGGTCGTACGTACCCAGTAGAAACTCGCTACCGCCCACTGGGTGGTGAAGATAGCGATTCTGATCGTGACCAAATGGAAGGCATCTTCGAAGCGGTTGATGAGCTGTGCGATGAAGGCTTAGGTGACATCCTGATCTTCATGAACGGTGAGCGTGAGATTCGTGATACCGCAGATGCGCTAAGTAAGCGTAACCTGCGTGACACTGAAATCGTGCCGCTGTATGCACGTTTGTCAGCGGGTGAGCAGAACCGTATCTTCCAATCGCACACGGGGCGTCGAATTGTACTGGCAACCAACGTAGCGGAAACCTCGCTAACGGTTCCGGGTATCAAGTACGTAATCGACCCAGGTACTGCGCGTATTAGTCGTTACAGCTACCGTACTAAAGTACAGCGCCTACCGATTGAGCCTGTATCTCAAGCGAGTGCTAACCAGCGTAAAGGTCGTTGTGGTCGTGTGGCTGAAGGTATCTGTATTCGTCTTTACTCAGAGGAAGATTTCGAATCACGTCCAGAGTTTACTGATCCTGAGATTCTGCGTACCAACCTTGCGTCGGTAATCTTGCAGATGACGGCTCTTGGTCTAGGTGATATCCAAGCCTTCCCATTTGTAGAAGCGCCAGACAAACGCAACATCCAAGATGGTGTAAGACTGCTTGAAGAGCTAGGTGCGATTGCATCGGGCAAACCAAACAGCAAGAACAAGAATCACAGCGACGATACTAAGAAGCTAACGGCCATTGGTCGTAAGCTATCTAAACTGCCAATCGACCCGCGTTTAGCACGCATGGTGATTGAAGCACCAAATAATCGCTGCCTGCACGAAGTGATGGTTATTGCGTCTGCATTGTCGATTCAAGACCCGCGTGAGCGTCCGTCTGACAAACAGCAGTCGTCTGACGACAAACACAAGCGTTTCTTCGATAAAGACTCAGACTTCATCACCTTCGTGAACCTGTGGGACTACATCAAGAAGCAGCAAAAAGCGCTGTCGAGCAACCAGTTCCGCAAACAGTGTAAGCAAGATTACCTGAACTACCTGCGTATTCGTGAGTGGCAAGATGTGTACTTCCAAATTCACCAAGCAATGCGTGAGTTAGATACCAAGCTTAACGACGAACCGGGTAGCTACGAAGGCATTCACCAGTCGCTGCTATCGGGTTTGCTATCGCACGTTGGTATGAAAGACCAAGAGAAGAACGAGTACCAAGGTGCACGTAACGCTCGCTTCCATATCTTCCCTGCGTCTGGCCTGTTTAAGAAGCAGCCTAAGTGGATCATGTCCGCTGAGCTGGTGGAAACCTCAAAACTTTGGGGGCGTATCATTGCTAAGATTCAGCCTGAATGGATTGAACCATTAGCCAAGCACCTAATTAAGCGCAGCTACAGCGAACCTCATTGGTCGAAGAAACAAGCCGCAGTAATGGCGCACGAGAAAGTGATGCTTTACGGCATTCCAATCGTACCTAAGCGCCTTGTGAATTACGGTGCGATTGACCCAACCGTCAGCCGTGAACTGTTTGTACGCAGCGCATTGGTTGAAGGTGAGTGGGAAACCAAGCACGCGTTCTTCAAACAGAACCGCAAGCTTCTACAAGAAGTGGAGGAGCTAGAGCATAAATCGCGTCGTCGTGACATCTTGATTGATGACGATGAGCTATTTGATTTCTACGACCAGCGTGTTGGCGAAGAGGTGGTTTCTGGCCGTCACTTCGATACGTGGTGGAAGAAAACCAGCAAACAGACGCCTGAGCTACTGAACTTCGAGAAATCGATGCTGTTCCGTGGCGATGCGAGCCACGTTACCGATTTAGATTACCCTAACTTCTGGCACCAAAATGGCTTGAAGCTAAAACTAAGCTACCAATTTGAGCCGGGCGACGATAACGATGGTGTGACGGTTCACGTACCACTGCCGATTCTGAACCAAGTAGAGCAGAGTGGCTTTGATTGGCAGATCCCGGGGCTACGTCAAGAACTTGTCATTAGCCTTATCAAATCGTTACCTAAGACGTTACGACGTAACTTTGTGCCTGCGCCAAACTACGCAGATGCATTCCTTGCGCGAGTAACACCACTTGAAGCGCCGCTGCTTGATTCTCTAGAGAAAGAGCTACGCCGTATGACAGGTGTCGAAGTAGTACGTGATGATTGGAAACTTGACCAGATCCCAGAACACTTGAAAGTAACGTTCCGCGCGGTAGACCACCGCCGTCGTAAGCTGAAAGAGCACAAAGATCTGCACGAGCTGAAAGAGAGCTTGAAAGACAAGGTTCAAGAGACACTGTCGAAAGTGGCTGACGACGATATCGAACAGCAGAACCTTCACACGTGGAGCTTTGGCGAACTGCCTAAGGTGTACCAACAAAAACGTGGCGGCTACGACGTAAAAGCCTTCCCTGCGTTAGTGGATACCAAAGACAGCGTAGAGATCAAACTGTTCGAAACCGAGCAAGAACAGATCTCAGCCATGAAAGCGGGTCAGCGTCGTCTGATTTTGCTTAACGTGCCATCGCCGATTAAGTACCTACACTCGAACCTGCCAAATAAATCTAAGCTAGGTCTGTACTTTAACCCTTACGGTAAAGTCCTTGATTTGATTGATGATTGTATCGCTTGTGGTATCGATAAGCTTATCGAAGAGAAGGGTGGTTTGGTTTGGGAACCAGAGCAGTTTGAAGCATTGAAAGAACACGTTCGTGCAGAGCTTGGTGATACGGTTGTTGAGATCGCTCAGCAAGTTGAAACCATTCTGACCACAGCGTTCAACATCAACAAAAAGCTGAAAGGGCGTGTTGATCTATCGATGGCATTTGCCTTGTCGGATATCAAAGCGCAGATAGAAGGGTTAATATTCAAGGGCTTTGCGACTGAGTGTGGTTGGAAGCGTCTGCCGGACATCCTGCGCTACATGCGCGCGATTGAGCGTCGTATGGAGAAACTGCCGATTGATCCGAACAAAGACCGCCTACACATGATTAAAGTCGAATCAGTAATGAACGATTACAAAGAGTTACTGAATAAGGTGCCAAAAGGGATCGCGGTTCCAGAAAATGTCAAAGAGGTGCGTTGGATGATAGAAGAGCTTCGTGTAAGCTTCTTCGCACAGCAACTTGGCACGCCGTACCCAGTATCGGATAAGCGTGTTAAAAACGCTATCGATGCTTGTTAAGGATTGAGCGAGATAACCGAGCAAGGTTCAGGTATGAATCTTGCTTGTTTTCTTGTTAATTGGATAGTAATTACAAAAAGACGTTTTAGTGGCAATCATTTACCGCTTAAGCGTCGCTAGGACGAGAAGGTCAAGTATGAAAAAAACGTTATTAGCGCTAGCTCTGCTAGGTGCATCTTCAACAGCGATGGCTGATTCATGGTTATACGGTGGCGTAATGGGTGGTCAAAACTCACTAGGCAACGAAGAAGAAACGGCAGTTGGTATCCACGTGGGTACAGGTATTCTACCTATCATCGGTGTAGAAGCAGGTTACTGGGATCTAGGTTCTTTCGATAGCGTTAAGTACGGTAACCGCGATGTTAAGAACATGGATGCAAGCACTGCATACCTAGCTATTAAGCCAAGCATCGACTTCGGCCCTCTACACGTTTACGCGAAAGGCGGTCTGCACTCTTACGAGCTGAAGGGCGATTCTTTCAAGCAAGACGACGTTGATATCATGTACGGTGTTGGTGCAGAGTACTTCATCTTTGGCCCAGTATCTGTTGGTGCAAGCTACCAGAACTTCAAGATGAAAGACGATGACTCAGGTGTATTCACGCTAAACGCGACAATCCACCTACTGTAAGATTTTTCTATAGCAGTGAGTCGTCATTTTGGCGCTTTCGATTTGAATCGCACCAAAAACAACGAATTAATAAAAACGCCAGCGTAATTGCTGGCGTTTTTGTATTTGGGCTTTAAGTAGCGAGTTTATTGCGAGTAGCTAAGTTTATTGTAAGGAGCTAGCTCGATTACAACTAACTAGTCTATCGAGACTTTTTACTGTCTAGAATCTGTTGGATTCTCGGGTTCAGAGCCTTACCGTGCTTCTCTTCGTACTCTTCACGTTTCAAGTCGTTGAGGTTCTTCACTGAGTTCGCCGCCAGTAAATGTTGTGGCAGTTCAGTATGAAGCATACCTTTCTCATCAAGTCTTTTCGCTTCCAAGTAGTACTTCTTAAATAGAGCATCAAGCTTGTTTTCAGCTGTGCGTTTCAAATCGTAGAGCTTGTTCTGAATTAGCCACTTCTCAATTGGGTTGATTGCTGTGCGAGACAGCACGCGAATGCGGCTATCCAATAGTTCTTCTTCTGTCAGTGAATCTTTTAGAATCCACAGCTCACCCATTTGTGGTGGCCAGCTGTTACCCAATTGAATACGCTCATGACAGTGCATCAGCACGCGGTTTAAGCCGTCAGAGTCGATGGTATTCGCGAACTCAATGAACTTACCGCTTGGCTCACTACCGTATTGGTATTCCCATTGCGTTTCATACACGCTAAGGAATGAACCGAATACATGGATACACCAGTCAGACAGCTCTAGCTCAGCCGGATCTTGGTCAACGACAGGCACTTGCTGATTTGAGCCTGTATTGGACTCAACAACAGGTACCGATGGCGAAGCAGCGACCGGTAAAACTTCTGGAACAACAGCAGGCTCAGGATCAGAAAGTTGGCTTTTTGCCTTTCTGGATGAGTTGCTGCCTGAAGCGCTCAGATGGGCTAAGCTTTTGTCGATACCCATTTCCTTGAGTTTGTCCTGAAGTTCCTGAATATTGAGCGGTTTTCGGTTGTTGTCTTTCATTTTGCTTCTCGTTAACTAGCCAGTACTGCAACTTAGATTCAATTCGAGATATTGGCATTAATTCATTGGCTTTGGCTTTGTACCAAAGGACAAACTTCTTCCATATTAGATTATGGTCACCGGACAATCCGGAAAACTTAAACGCACGTTCAGCCCACGATGGAATGTTCTCTTCATCCAGATCGTGAGTTGAAATTGTGTTGCCATTCATTCCACCGCGGCTTTGTGGGCGAGGGGAAGTCGACATCACTTGCATTGGCGCTGGAGCAGGCTGATATTTCGGTGCAGGTGCAGGT
>NZ_JAHGAJ010000027.1 GCF_030248535.1 Vibrio sp. D404a
TAATACCAATCTAAGTAAAAATATGATCTAATTGAGGCTATGACTTACTCGTGGAAAAGATGCTATGGATAGCCTCGATAACATTGATTTCAAAAAGCTTGCTAGCCAACAAAAATCTATTCAAATGAAGATGCGATTGCTCGCATTAGCCCATTTTAAAGAGGGTCATTCTCGGACCCAAATTGCTAAGTTCCTTAAAGTAAGCAGAACAAGTGTGAATAAGTGGGTACAAACCTTCCTTGAAGAAGGACTTGAAGGATTGCAAGAGAAACCAAGGACCGGGAGACCCGCATTCCTTTCTCCAAAGCAACGTGAACAGTTAAGGCTATTTATCAAAAGCCGAGCCTCTGATTCTTCAGGAGGGCGATTAACTGGCAGTGATATCCATGCCTACATCGTCAGAGAATTTGATAAACATTATCACCCCGACTCTATCTATTACCTGCTTAATCACATGGGGTTTTCTTGGATAACTTCACGCTCTAAACACCCTTCTCAATCTCAGCAAGTTCAAGACGATTTTAAAAAAATTCAAAATAGAAACGATCCTTAAGATCCCGGGGCATATGGGTTTAGAATCGGTGGATGTCTGGTTTCAAGATGAGGCTCGATTTGGGCAGCAAAATACGACGACTCGCCTCTGGGCAGAGAGAGGCACAAGGCCTCGAGCAGTAAAACAGCAGCAATTTGAGTATGCGTATTTGTTTGGTTCAGTCTGTCCTTCAAAAGGCATCGGAGAAGCCATGGTTGTCCCTTGGGTAAACAAAGACATTATGATTAACCACCTTGCTCAAATATCAGAGGCAACAGAAAAAGGTCGTCATGCGGTTGTGATCATGGATGGTGCAGGTTGGCATACCAATGACATTGCTGAGCAATTTTCGAATGTGAGTATAGTTAAACTGCCTCCCTATTCACCCGAACTAAACCCAATTGAACAAGTATGGAGTTGGCTACGGCAACACTATCTAGCAAACCAGAGTTTTACGAACTACGACGACATTGTTGAGAAAGTATGTGGTGCATGGAATTGCTTTCTAGAAAGTGCAGATAGGGTGAAAAGAATGTGCTCAAGAGAGTGGATTGAGCTGATCAGTTAATTTTCCAGATTGGTATAAA